>JAGDZP010000001.1:0-99677 GCA_049115735.1 Cyclobacteriaceae bacterium
CCAGTTTTTTGTTGCAAGTCCAAGAAGAGGAATTTGCAATTCAAGAGTTTTTAAAGGATTGCATTATCGTTGACATTAATAATAGCATTAAGGAAGAAGTAATAGGTATTAGAGGTATAGTAAAGATCAAATTGCCAGAAAGTATTATTTTAGGTACTTCAGCTTATCTTGGAATTCCAGTTATTACGTCGGATAAAGGGTTTAATAAAGCGGACACAATGGATGTAATTTATTACCAGAAGTCATAGAGCTGAACGGTCTTAGACTTACACTACCTTCAATAAACACCAAATCAATTTTCCCGGTTTCGATACCACAATAGTTTCTGGAACTGCTCCAGATTCAACTTTCAGAAAGTGCACATTTCATCATGATACCACAATAAGTAGTTCCCTCACTGGTACGACCTGAATACTTTGAACAGGGCCCCTTTACCACCAAACAGGCTGCTCTAAAGATGCGGTAGAAGGATGCGTCCCGTTGGTATATGAGATCGGGAGCGGAAGCCAAATCACTATTTAATACACAGAATCTTTTTGGCTTTTTTTTAAAATGTTGCAAAACCTTATGTGATAATTTTAATACCACAAGTCCCTTTTGAAAACGACCCCTTCAAAAAAGGAACGGAGAGTTCGATCAAACCATACGGTAGTTTTGGTCTGAACATACGGTAGTTTTGGTCTGAACATACGGTGGTTTTGGTCTGAACATACGGTAGTTTTGGTTGAAGCATACTGAAGTTTTGATTCATACATACGTATGCGATTAGAAAAGAGACCGGGCAATTTGAAACCGAACCCGCGCGGGTTTTAAGTAAAAGGTAGGCAGGTCCAATAGTAGTATTTTCAACAGTCAAATAGAGTTGTGTTTATTCCTTAGGAATATGGCACAGCTCTATTTTTTTGCCACTAGCCATGTAAGATTGATTTCACTTGATCTATAAAATTATTGCGGTTGTCGAAGGTGTTCTATTTCGGGTTGTGAACATTGCTCGAAAGTTTCCCGATTACTTCATGAACTGAGGACATAGCGTTGAGAAAATATCAGACGTATATTTTTTGGGTACCATCACACAAACCCACTTTTCAAAGTGTTCTGCAAGAACGCCTTGAACTATGGGATAACGGCCAAGTCTCTGACTTGGCTCTCAAGGCAAACCCTTGTGAAGCCCGTAGCATATACCCTTCCGCTTTAATTTTAGAACTGAATTCTTAAAAATGTCATATCATTGCATTTAAGAGAAGAGTGATTTGATTGCCTCAAAAAAGGATATTCAGCTATTACTAGGGAAAATCAGTAATTCATCGGATCAAGGAGCATTCGAAGAATTGTTCAATATCTATTACTCGTGGTTACATGCTGTGGCCATATCAATAGTTAGGAAAAAAGAGGAAGCAGAAGAGATTGTTGAGGATGTGTTTTTGAAATTGTGGGAAATGAGAGAAGGTTTTGCAAGGATTGATAACCTTGACACCTATTTGTACACAGCCACAAAAAACAAGTCCTACGACTATTACAAGAAGAACTCCAAAGCCCATTTTGTTGAATTAGAAAATGAGAACCAGGGTACTGGGTATATAATTTCACCAGAAGAAGCCATGCTCTTCGAGGAGCTTCAATCCAAATACAAGGAGGCTGTTGATAATTTGAGTCCCAAATGCCTGCAGGCATATAAGCTGGTTAGAGAGGAGGGCTATTCTTACACCAGGGCAGGAGAAATATTGGGCGTTTCACCAAGAACAATTGAAAACCACCTTCGAACGGCCATTCAAAAAATAAGGGAGGCTCTCGCACCTTACCTCGAAAACTCCGATGAACAACAGAGTGGAAAGCTCTATTTGTTGTTTTTTCTATTCTAGATATCCGCGTCTTGAAGTTTTTTCTAAAATAAATTTTCTTTGTAAACTCCTGATATTCAGTATTTAGAAAAAAACATTAAGAATTTTCATGTTTTGACTAGGGGATTTTTTTTAAACTGTCGTCCTTCACCCAAATCATGGAAAACCACATCGACGATATCATAGCAAAAGACCTGGCCGGGCAGGCGACCGATCAGGAACGCGCAACCTTAGGGGATTGGCTTAAAGACAAACAAAATAAGCGGGAGTACAACTTTTTGCGTCTAACCTGGTCTCAGGGCAATTCGAAAATAGAAACCTCAAAAGACAAAGTTTTTTCGGGACTTAAAGAAAAGCTGGGGACTCAGAATGAAACAATCGTTCACCAGATTGGACACAACGAAAGAAGCTGGAACATTTGGGTTAAAGTAGCGGCGGTACTGGTGTTGGTGTCGGGTATTTCATTCCTGTTCTTGAATGAAATATTGACAGAAGAAGAGCAAATAACAGCGCAAGTAAATACCATTATCAAGGAGAACCCCAAGGGAGTGAAGCGTAATGTCATGCTACCCGATGGAACTGAGGTATGGCTAAACTCTGAAAGTACATTATCCTACCAGGCCAGCTTCACCGACAGTTCAAGAATAGTTAAATTAGTAGGAGAGGCATATTTTGAAGTTGCTAAGGATAAGTCTAGACCTTTCAGTGTAATATCCGGTGACCTGGTCACCACTGCATTAGGCACAGCATTTAATGTTAATGCATTTTCTGATCAGGCCGTTTCGATAATATCGCTTGCTGAGGGAAAAGTAAAAGTTGAGATGAAGTCGAAAGAAGAAGTGCTTTATCTAAACCCTGGGTATTCTGCAATTTTAAACAAAACTCAAAATGAATTGAATTCAGGGCCTTTTGATCCTGAAATAGACTTGGCCTGGAAAGAAGGGACTTTGCTGTTTAGAGATGCTAACAAAAATGAGGTTTTCTCGAAACTGGAACGTTGGTTTGGAGTGGAGTTTAAGTTTGAAAACCAGAGCACGGTAGCGTGGAACCTGACTACAAAATTTGAAAATGAATCACTTGAAGAAGTGTTGAAAGTAATCGGCTTCAAAATGAAGTTTGATTTCAAAATTGAAAACAAGATTGTAACCATTAAATATTCAGAAAAACTATGAAGCGAAGATGATATAAAACAAAACAGCAACACCCAAGGGGCATTGCTGAATAAAATCTTCCAAACGAAAAGAGACATTTCCACACATCATATTTCGTTTGGCGGGCTGTTCTAATGTTCAATTAAACACTAAAACTTTAGTAAAAGTATGAAAATTAAACTATTACTCCTATTCAAGGACGTTCTTATGTATTCATTTTATGGCCTTTCGATACAGCTGTTTTTGTGCACCCTCGTGCTCGCAACGGACGTATCTATGGCTCAGGAAAATGTGAGTGTAAAGGATTCGTATGCCAGCTTCAATTTTGACTCCAGGAGTCTTGAATCTATATTCGAGCAAATCGAAAAAAATACCAACTACACCTTCACATATGACAGACGGGAGCTTGACAAATCGATAAAGCTGACACAGAAGTATGATAATGCATCTGTTTATGAAATATTGATGGATTTATCCAAAAAAGCTCAACTCAGCTTCAAACAGCTTAATAACAATATCATTGTTTCGAAAAGAACTCGTGACAATGGGAACATTGGCTTTGTTAGAATACTCGAAGATGTTGATATCTCGGGCAAAGTAACCGACGAAAATGGTCAGGGACTTCCTGGAGCCTCAATCGTACAGGTGGGAACTGCTATAGGCACTACTTCAGATTTGGATGGCAACTACAAATTAAGTGTTTCAGAAGGAGCTACTTTGAAAATTTCCTTCGTGGGATATTTATCTCAGGAAGTTCAAGTTGGAAGTCAAAGTGTCATCGATATCAAAATGGCGGTAGATGCAGCACAGTTGGATGAAATAGTAATTGTTGGTTATGGTACGCAAAAGGTAACCAATCTAACAGGTGCTGTTACTGTTATAACAGACGAAGCACTGGAAAACAGAGCAGTTAATAATGCATCCAATTTATTGGCGGGCTTAGGATCAGGAATAACGGTTGTTTCGACTGGAGGTCAACCTGGTAAAGATGGATCGACTATTTCCATACGCGGTAATACGACCTTTGGCGGTAGTAATGAACCATTAGTGATCATAGATGGAATTGAAGGAACATTGGACATTATAGATCCTAACGACATTGAAAGTATTTCTGTATTAAAAGATGCTTCAGCTTCCGCCATTTATGGTGTGAGAGGTGGCAATGGGGTTATTGTAGTAAAGACAAAAAGAGGAAGAGAAGGGAATGTCGCTGTGAGATTTAATTCTTCTATTGGCTTTCAGAATTTCATTGAAACTCCAGAATTTGCCAATGCTTACGAGTATGCTACGATATGGAATCAGGCGCTTGAAAATGACGGTCTTTCACCAGAGTTTAACGCCTCTCAATTGCAGGCTTTTCAAAGTGGCACCAATTCCAGTACGAACTGGTTAGACGCATTAATTACGGGATCAGGTGTAACACATCGATATCATTTATCCGCTTCAGGAGGTTCGGACAATTTTTCATACAGTACTTCTTTAGGATATTTAGATACAGAAGGAATGCTGCCAAATACAAATTTTAAACGATATAATCTTCGAACGAACTTTGACCAGAGCATTGGAAAAAGATTGAATGTAGCTTACAATTTAGCATTAAGTAGAGGAGATGTGGTTGAACCCTCTGGAGGTGCTGAAGTTAACCTATTCAACGCTTTTAGGACACCATCAACATCTCCAGTTAGAAATTCTGATGGCAATTATGTGGGGTATAGAGGAGAGCGAAATGCTGTAGCGCAAGCAAGAGATGGCGGAAATGAATCTACAATAACAGATGATCTCATTGCAACTATTAACGCCTCATATGAAATAATCGGTGGCTTGACATTCACTAATATTCTATCAGCAACCCAGCGTTATAGAGTATTCAACGAATGGGATAAATTCGTTCAGTTGTACAGTGAGGATGGGCTGGAGAATGGTCAGTTCCCAAATAAAATTCTTGTTCAAAATTATAATCGCACAGATATCAATATCCAGTCATTATTGAAATACGAAAAATCTCTAAAAGCGCACAGCATTAAAGCGATGATCGGGCATGGCTCAATCAAATCTGATGCTAAATTGGTAGCTGCGTCTAGAACAGGCCTTCCGGTTGCAAATACTACCGACGAATTGGCCTTAGGAGATGCAGCGTCTCAAACAAACAATAGTGATGTAATGTCCAACAGATTGGAATCATATTTCGGTCGATTAAACTACAATTTTGATGAAAAATATCTCGTTGAAGTAAGTTTTAGGCATGATGCGACTTCTCGTTTCGCACCTGGAAATAGAAAAGAATTCTTTCCATCATTTTCCCTGGGTTGGAACATCGCTAATGAAGACTTTTTAAATGCCAGTTTTATTGATAATTTAAAAATAAGAGGATCTTGGGGGCAACTAGGAAATCAGGAAATTGCGAATTCGGCTTATGCTCCAACTTTCATTTCTGGTGGAAGAGTAGAAAATGGAGGAGTTGTTGGGAGCTCATCGATTGCTGCACCCTATAACCAAGATTTGACTTGGGAGACTATCACCAAAACCAATATAGGTATTGATGCCGCCATAATGGATTATAAATTTAAGCTAACCGCAGATTATTTCATGGAAGAGAGATCGGATATTTTGGCACTTGATCTGCTGCCGGGAGTTTATGGGGATGAAGCTCCTTTCGTTAATTTCGCCGGGTCTGAAGCCGCTGGCTTTGAGTTCAATTTAAATCATAATTCAACTATTGGAAATGATTTAAAATTAGAGGCAAATATCAATTTAACCTATTTTACAAAAGCCCCAACAGTCACAGATTTAACACCTACGGCAGAAGCACCAGGTAGGAGTAATGGTGATCCTATTTCCAACATTTATGGTTATACAGCAATGGGATTATTCCAAAGTCAATCAGAAATAGATGATGCAGCTGACCAGACTAGTTTAGGGACAACATCAGTTCCAGGAGATATAAGATATGCTGACATTAACGGACGTGATGCTAATGGTGAGTTGACTGGAATGCCTGATGGCGTAATAGATACCGATGATAGATATTCATTAGGGTCATATACCCCTGAAGTATTTTACGGACTTTCGTTAAATGCAGGTTTCAAAGGATTTGATATGTCAATGCTGTTTCAGGGTACAGGCAAGGTAAAAAACACGTTAATAGCCGGTGCAATTCACCCTTCTGCTGAGAACGCCTTGAAAATTCATTTGGATAGTTGGACACCTACTAATACAGATGCCAGTTATCCTACATTACATGCAGTCAATACCTCTGGCAATGAAATTTCTTACACAGGCGTAAACTCGTACTTTACCTATAATGCATCTTATGTCAGACTGAAAAACCTTCAAATTGGTTACTCCCTACCAGAAAGTGTTATTGACAAAATTGGGCTGACCAAGTTGCGTGTGTATCTAAGTGCAGAAAATATTTTGACCTTCAAGAATGCCGATTTTCCTGACGGCATAGACCCGGAAGCTATTTCGATAGGATTTGAACAGGACAGGCAAGATCCTGGTGTAAATCAAACGCCGGTTTCTCCATTTAATTCCGGAAACGCGTATCCGATGGTAAAGACCATTACAATGGGACTGAATGTAGCTTTTTGAAAGGTTTTTTTAATAAACTTAAGATTTAAATATCATGAAAAATATACTATTAAAAAATATACTGAGCTGTCTTACTTTTGTTTTTATTTCGTTGATCAGTTCTTGTAGTGATGACTTTTTAGATGTAGTAGAAGATGATACAGTAAGCCCTAGTACATTTTATTCTAACGAATCAGATGTCAAGTTAGCGGCAAACGGTGTATATGAACTATTAAATGACAATGATCCGTTTGAACGATACCATGGTCCAGGAAGGACAGTGTGGTCTGATGACGCAACTTCTAATAGTTTTGGTGAATATGGCCAACTCGAAAGTGGGACATTTTCAGCTAGTTTTGGCAAAATAGAGCAGTATTGGGGCTTCTTTTATAAGATGATTCGACGAGCTAATTCGTTTTTAGAAAACGTGGATGCAGTGGAAATGGACGCTGGCTTAAAGGCTCGTTATAAAGGAGAAGTACGCTTTTTAAGAGCCTTTGCTTACCAGGAGCTGGCATTTTTGTTTGGTGATGTTCCGTTGATAAAGAATGTTGTGAGTCCCGCAGAATCACGTGCGACACTCAGGAACCCTAAAGCTGAAGTGATTGCTTTTGTAGTTAGTGAGCTAAACGCTATTTCCAGCGATTTACCAGCTTCATATGTCGGGGAGGATGTAGGAAGAATTACTAAAGGAGCCGCAGATGCCTTGTTATGCCGTGTACATCTGTTTGAAGAAAATTATACAGAGTCAATAACCGCAGCGCAAAAGATAATATCAGAAGGAACTCATTCTTTGGAAACTAGTTTTGAAGACATTTTTAAATTTGAAAATGAGAATAACAAAGAAGTGATTTTTGATATACAGTATCTGACTTCAGGTTGGGATTTATTGAATGCACAGCAATTATATTTCTTGCCAAGTGAACTTGGCGGTTGGGGTAATGTTTCTCCAAGTCAGTCTTTGGTGGACGAGTTTGAAATGTCAAACGGAATGGTAATCACGGATGCTGGAAGTGGCTATGATGTCAACGACCCATTTGCTAATAGAGATCCTAGGTTGAACTCATCTATTATTTTTCCAGGTGAAGTGGTGAATGGGATAATCGTTGATTCTTGGCATGACACAGATGGGAATGTTGCATCTCCAGGTACAGGACATACAGGTTATTGGGCTCAGAAATTCTATAACAGTAATTTGCCAGATAATGTATCAGGAACCAATTATATTCTTATAAGATATGCAGAAGTGTTGTTGAATTTAGCAGAAGCAATAAACGAAGAGACAGGTCCAACAGCTGATGTTTATGATGCCATAAACCAGATCAGGTCAAGAGCTGGAATGCCGGTTTTGCCAATAGGATTAAGCCAAGCTGAAATGAGAGAAAGAATCCGTCGGGAACGTCGGGTAGAGCTTGCTTTTGAGGGTGATCGTTTTTATTCAATCCGTCGATGGAAAATAGCTGAAAATGTTATGCCTGCAGGTGTTTATGGCTCTGCAAATCCCGTTACAGGGGAACATGTTGAAGTAATTCAGCCAGGGGCTACTGTGTTTGATGCTGGTAAACATTATTTATGGCCTATTCCGCAAAGTCAAATTGATTATTCTGAAATGCAGCAGTCTGATCAAAATCCAAATTGGTAGTTGTATAGTTGACCTTTAATAGAAGAAATGGAGCTGGTTAATTTCAGCTCCATTTCAAGCTCTAGCCTAATTAATTACTTTCGAAGTGCAAGGAGGAGGCCAATTGGCTAGACTGACCTTTGTTTCATTCAAAAAGGGAATTCAAATCATTACCAAGGCATTCTTTGATGACTCCATGTCTGAATGGATTAGGAAAGATTATTCTAGCTATTAGAAATTATCAACTTCAACCTTAACCATTTTTTTCTGTGAAATCGCCACAGTCTTCATCATATAAATCCAATACATTTTGGAGGCAGAAGGTGGAATTTAATTTTCAATTGTCAAAAGCATAAACAATGATTATTCTCCTGTTGAGATCGTTGAAGGGATTATGTGGCTGTAGACCTAGCAATCTAGTGATACTAACCTTAATGAGTTTTTTGATTGGTTGCCTTGAATCCCAGGTCAACAATTTACGAACAATGGATTCTAAGACCAAAAAAGATATTCATAGTCTCTATTCCATTCTGTCTCCAAAGCAGACGGGTATTTCATTTGTAAATCCGATCAAAGAAAGCATGTACATGAATGGGCTTACTTATGAGTATTTATATAATGGTAGTGGAGTCGCAGTGGGAGATGTCAATAATGATGGATTAGTGGACATTTTTTTTGTTTCCAGTCTGAAAAATAATGAATTGTATTTGAACGAAGGGGGATTGAAATTTAAGAACTCAACCGCAGTATCTGGACTTCAGGGGCGATATGGTTTTTCTACTGGAGTAACTATGGTAGATATAAATTCTGATGGGAAACTTGATATCTATATATGCAAGTCTGGTCAATTTAACGATCCTGATAAACGCAAAAATGAACTCTACATCAACTATGGTGTTAATGCACAGGGTATTCCGGTTTTTAAGGAAGAAGCCTCTAAGTTCAAACTGGACCTGCCACATCAATCTACCCAAGCTACTTTTTTTGATTACGATAGAGATGGTGATTTAGATTTATTCTTATTAAACCATGGGACTGACCAGTCATATTATTCCAATTTTGAAACTATTCCGGAATTATTAAATACTGCTGCCAAATACCAAAGTAGTCAATTGTTTAGAAACGATAAGGGCAAGTTCCATAATGTAAGCATGGAAAGTGGCATCATTGATAATGCTATAAGTTTTGGTTTGGGGGTTGGTGTTGGCGATTTAAACAATGATGGCTGGCCAGATATATTGGTGGGGCATGATTATGCGGAAAAAGACCAACTCTATTTGAACCAAAAGGACGGGACTTTCATAGAAGTAATTCAACAGTCAACCAATCACATATCCAACTTCTCGATGGGAAATGATATTGCTGATTTTAATAATGATGGCTTATTAGATTTCATTAGTGTTGATATGGTTTCCGAAAGCAATTATGACATTAAAACCAGTATGAGTGGGATGAATCCCAATAGTTTTTATCAATTGACTGAGTTTGGACTGCACCACCAATACATGTTCAATACGCTGCAATTAAATAATGGAAATTTCCATGATCAAAAGGTGCCGGTGTTTTCAGATATTGCACAATTGGCAGGCTTGTCAAATACCGATTGGAGTTGGGCTCCTTTGTTTCTTGACATGGACAATGATGGGTTCAAGGATTTATTCGTTTCAAATGGTATAAAAAGAGATTTCAGAAACAATGATTTTGTAAACTACAAGGCAAAGAGGACTGCAAAATATCTTAAGGATCAAAAGGAAATTGATGATAAGGTTAATTTACAGGAAGAATATATTAAAGATTTGATGCGTAGGATACCCAAACGACTAAAGAACAATTTGTTCTTTAGGAATGATGGGAACTTGGTGTTTTCAAAGAAAAATCCGGATTGGCAAATTAATGCATTGACCAGCACAACAGGTGCTGCATATGCTGATTTGGATAACGATGGTGACTTAGACATAGTCACCAATAATGTGGATGATTACGGCTTTATCTATCGCAATAATACTACTGAAATGGGTGTAGGAAACAATTTTGTGCAATTCCAATTAATAGGCTCAAATGAAAATCCTGATGGAATAGGGGCACGAATTTTAGTAAAGCATGGTGTTAATCAACAAGTTGTAGAACAATATTTAACAAGAGGATTTCAATCATCAATAAGTCGAAAAATACATTTTGGTCTTGGAAAAAGTTCCAGTGTGGATACCTTGATTATATGGTGGCCTGATGGCAAGCAACAGGAATTGACAAATATTAGGGCTAACAAATCTTATATCCTTAAATATGAAAATGCTATCTCAAGGAAAGAAGAGACCTATGTTAAACCGTTGTTTGCTATAGATGAAAGGGATATCCCTTTTACCCACCAAGAAAATGACTTTGATGATTTTAAAAGGGAGTCATTGATGCCCCATCGTATGTCAAGATTTGGACCGGCGATGGCTGTTGCAGACCTCAATTCGGATGGTCTTGAAGATCTTTACTTGGGAGGTGCTATTGGCCAAGCTGGAGGGATCTTTCTTCAAGATCGTAGAGGAAAATTTACCCCAGGTCAAAAGCTCATAAAACTCAAAGATTCTGAAGAGGTAGACGGATTGTTTTTCGATGCTGACAATGACAAAGACCTGGATCTTGTGGTTGTCACAGGCGGGAACGAATACCAGTTATCAGACACAAGATTGGAAGATCAGCTATATATCAATAATGGGGCTGGGAATTTTGTTCTTGGGCTAAACATATTACCAAAAGATGGCTTTTCTGCCGGAGATGTAAAGACATTGGACTTTGACAATGATGGAGATGAGGATTTGTTGGTCACAGGAAGACAGGTTCCTGGCAAGTATGGATTTCCTGCAAGCACCCGACTGTATGAAAACAAACTGGAAACAGGCCGACTACATTTTGAGGATGTTAGCTCTGAAAAGGCAAAGTCCTTTGAAAATATAGGCATGGTCACTTCTTCGGTTTGCAAAGACCTGAACAATGATGGAAGGACAGATATTATGCTTGCAGGAGAATGGACCGCTCCGATGGTTTTTATCAACGATGGTACTGTCTTCCTCAAGGAGGAACAACCTGTACTTGATTCCTTGACGGGCTGGTGGTTTTCTCTGAGTGCAGCTGATTTTGATGGTGACGGAGATTTGGACGTTATAGCCGGGAACCTTGGAGAAAATTACAAGTACAAAGCATCCAAAGAAGAGCCATTCGAGTTGCATACAAGCGATTTTGATGCAAACGGCAGTCTGGACATTGTATT
Organism: Cyclobacteriaceae bacterium; assembly: GCA_049115735.1. GTDB lineage: Bacteria > Bacteroidota > Bacteroidia > Cytophagales > Cyclobacteriaceae > CAXBNB01. Next base: position 11,440 of record JAGDZP010000001.1, read on the forward strand.
GAGTTATAACGAAGAAGGGAAACAGTATCCGTTGCGGGGCAGGGAATGCACTTCTAACCAGATGCCATTTGTAAAGGAAAAATTCAAGACCTATCATGCCTTTGGTCAGGCTGATCTTGAGCAGGTTTATGGAGCGGAAAACCTATCCAAGGCTACTCACCTTCAGGCCAGGACTTTCAGCAGTCACTATTTCGAAAACGATGGCCAAGGGAATTTTAAAGCGGTCAGACTTCCGGTAGAATCACAGTTTTCATCAATCAATTCGATTGTTTCGGATGATTTTGATTCAGACGGCAACCTTGACATTGTCATAGTCGGAAATTTGTACGGATCAGAAGTAGAAACCCCAAGAGCAGATGCCAGTTATGGATTGTTCTTAAAGGGTAATGGCACTGGCATTTTTGAGTCTGTACCCGCTCACAAGAGCGGTCTGTATGTAAGAGGAGACGTCAGGCAGGCCAGCTTACTGAGTGATATCAATGGGAAAAGGATCGTTTTTGCCAGGAACGACAATTCGGCAGTGATGTTTAATGTCGGGGATAAGCCAGCAGGTGTGTTGGTTGCCTCTTCACAGACAATGGAGGGCCAGTGATCATGAAATCGTGTATTAAGTTACTGTTCCTGGGTCAATTCCTGCTTTCATGCCATGTAAAGCAAGCTGATAATGTAGAATACCCGCGTTCGGCCGGTAATATTAAAATGGCCCATATACTCCAAGAACTTGCCGATAAAGCATATCCTGAACACAACTACACCCTCAATGATGCCCGTGCCGAGAGTTATTTGCGTTTGCACAAATTATTCGGCACATCAGAAGATGACGAATATTTGTTGAAGTACGCCAAAGAGCTGGTCAATGCTGGGCAGAATAAGAAGGCCATTGATATCCTGGAGAAAAGCATTGATGAGCTGGGTTTGGAATCAATGGCCACAATTGACAAACGATATTACCCATATTTTATCATCTTGGGAATGGCTTACACCCAAATGGCCGAAGAACAAAACTGTGTGATGGGCCATACGGCCAGGTCGTGCATCGTACCCATACAAGGAGAAGGTATCCACAAACAGACAAGTGCCTCGGAAAAGGCTATAGAGACCTATACCAAAATACTGAAAAGCATACCTGAAGATTTGAATGCCCGATGGTTGCTTAACCTGGCCTACATGACTTTGGGTCTGTATCCAGAGCATGTACCTGATAAATACGTGATTCCTGGGCTTGATAAGCAGCAGGGTATAGATTTTCCAGCGTTCACCGACATAGCAGGTCAGCTGGGCATAGACGTGATGGGATTGGCAGGAGGAGTTTGCAGTGAAGACTTTGACAATGATGGTGATATCGACCTGATGGTAACCTCCTACGGACTACAAGATCAGCTAAGATATATCGAACAACAAAGTGGAAAGTTCACTGAAAAAACATTGTCAGCAGGTTTAGAAGGGATTGTCAGTGGCTTAAACATGGTTCACGCCGATTATAACAATGATGGTTTTGAGGACATCTTGGTATTACGAGGAGCCTGGTTCAAAGACCATGGAAGACATCCAAATTCCCTGTTAAAGAACCATGGGGATGGTACTTTTGAAGATGTCACAGAGCAGGCAGGGTTGCTTTCCTATTACCCCACACAAACGGCCAGTTGGGCCGATTACGATTTGGATGGGCATTTGGACCTTTTCATTGCCAATGAATCCTCAGGCAATTTCATTCACCCCTGTGAACTCTACCACAACAATGGTGACGGAACCTTTGCAGAGGTGAGCAGGAAGGTAGGAATCAGGGCCTACGGTATGTTCAAAGGATCGGTGTGGGGTGATGTCAACAACGATGGCTACCCTGATCTTTACCTGTCAGATTATGCCGGTAAAAACAAGCTCTACCTGAACAAGGAAAAACCTGAAGGTAAAAGATTGTTTGAAGAAATAGGAGAGCAGGCAGGTGTGCAAGAACCCTTGTTCAGTTTTCCCTGCTGGTTTTTTGATTACAACAACGATGGTCATGAAGACCTGTTTGTTTCTGGTTTTGACCAGAATCGCTTGGAATTTGCTGCCTACGATGAAGCCAGGGAACTATTGGGACAGGAAACCAAAGCAGCCAAACCCAGGCTTTATAAAAACAATGGGGACCTGACCTTTACAGAAGTAAGCCAGACAATGGGATTGGATAGGGTGGTCTATACCATGGGCTCCAACTTTGGGGACCTAGACAATGATGGCTGGCTGGATTTCTACCTAGGTACGGGAACACCTGATTTGAACTCGATTGTGCCCAACAGGATGTACTGGAACAAACTAGGTAAAACCTTTGAGGATGTAACGATGAACGGAGGCTTTGGCCACATTCAAAAGGGTCACGGAGTGGCTTTTGCAGATTTTGACAATGATGGTGACCAGGATGTGTATGCGGTAATGGGAGGAGCAGTCTCTGGTGATACATTTCATAATGTGTTGTTTGAAAACCCGGGATTTGGCAACAATTGGATAACCATAGACCTGGAAGGAGCAACAGCCAATCGCTCAGCAATAGGGGCACGAATTCATTTAGTACTTGAGCTAAAGGACGGAGACGAACGACATATTTACAGAACTGTTAATACTGGAGGCACATTTGGTTCAGGCTCAATACAACAGGAAATCGGTTTGGGCAAGGCAAACAAAATGAAGAATTTGGAAATCACCTGGCCTGACAGTCTACGACAAAAAGAAAATTGGAAGGATTTGCCCTTCAATGTACACTACAGGATTAAACAGGCCGGGGATCTGATTCAGATATCAAATAACCGAACTAAGCGCAAAAGCCAAATAGGAGATACAATTCAAACCAACAGAAATCACTCATTATAAAATAAACAAGGCATGAAAAGAAGAGGAGTCCTTAAAAACTTGGGGTTGCTTGCCGGAGCAACGGTTTTACCCAACTCAACGGAGGCATTTTTATCAAAAACTGATGGTTCTTCCATTTACCAAAAGTTGAACACTCAGCAATTCGATAAGCCTGTAAAAGTGATCCTAATTGGAGCGGGAAACAGGGGAAATACCTATAGTAATTATCGTTTGCATTTCCCAGACCAGATGGAAATGGTAGGGGTAGCAGAACCCATCAAAGAGAGAAATAACAGGTTTGCTGAAAAACACAATGTCCCGGAAGAGAACAGGTTTGTTACCTGGGAACACGTCTTTGAACGCCCCAAGTTTGCTGATGCGGTTATAATTTCAACACCAGACCAGTTGCATTATGGTCCTTGCATGAAGGCTCTTGAGATGGGTTATGATGTTTTGTTGGAAAAGCCAATATCACCATCGGAGCAAGAGTGCCGTGATATTTTAGAAATGGCCAACAAAACGGGAAGGATAGTTGCTGTGTGCCATGTCCTAAGATACGCTCCCTATTTTATTGAATTGAAGAAAATGATCGACGAAGATGCCGTTGGGCAATTGGTAAGTGTCGATCATTTTGAACCCATCGAGCATTTGCATATGTCCCATTCTTATGTAAGAGGCAATTGGCACAATTCGAAGACCAGTACTCCGATTATTATGGCCAAATCATGTCATGATATGGATATCATGAGATGGCTAATAGGTGCCCCGTGTGAAAGCATTGCCGCTTACGGGAACCTTAAATGGTTCCGGAAAGAGAATGCACCTGAGGGAAGCACGGCAAGGTGTAGCGATGGCTGTAAGGTTGAATCTTCATGCCCTTACTCTGCCCTGAAACTATACCACAGGGAAAGGGAACACATCTACGTATTTGATCTGCCCAAGGAAGAATCCAAACATGGTGACTTTATCCTGGAGCAATTAAAATCTACTGATTATGGCCGTTGTGTTTACCAAATGGACAATGATCAACCAGATCATTACGTAACCTCTATGCAATTCAAAGGAGGGATTACGGCGAACTTTTCTATGGAGGCTTTCACTTCATATCATGGCAGACGAACTAGGGTGATGGGCGCCATGGGCGATATTGTTGGGGATATGGAGACATACACCCACACTGACTTTAGGACAGGGAAAGTTACCAAAAGGAAAGTGGAGCGGGAACACGGTGGTATATATGACAGTCATGGTGGAGGTGATCTGCTGTTAGTTAGAGATTGGCTAAATGCGGTCTCGAAACAGGATAAATCATTGTTGACATCCACAATTGATGCCTCTGTGGAAAGTCACATAATGTGCTTCAAGGCTGAAGAAAGTAGACTAAGCGATAGAAAGGTTAAAGTCAAGATGAGTTGATAAACTGAAACAGTAACTATTAGAATGAATGAAAAATGCACTTATGGCGAAGGGATAGACGTATTAGGTTATCTCATAGAAGTTATAGCCGGAATGCCCTTAAACGAATTTCTTAGGACCAGAATTTTTGAGCCATTGGAAATGAATGATACTTGGTTCTATCTACCAAGGGAAAAGATAGGTCGCTTGGTTTCGCTTCAAAAAAAGGAGGAAGGAAATTGGATAAAATATCCAGTTACATTCTATGATCCTGACTTTCCTGTAAGGGGTGCTAAGGCCTATTTTTCTGGAGGTGCTGGGCTGGTAGGAACAGCTGAAGATTACGCCAAATTTTTGCAAATGTATCTGAATAAAGGGGAGCTTAATGGGGTACGTTTACTAAGCAGAACAACCGTTGATTTCATCATGACGAATCAAGTTGGCGATCTGAGGGGCGAGTACGGTCCGCTTGGTTTGGCGTTTGCGCTTGTTGACCAGAGGACGCATGATTTAGGAGGAAAAGGAAGCGCCGGTACTTTTGAATGGGGAGGCTATTTCAACTCTGGATATTTCACTGATCCTAAAGAACAGCTAATTGGTATCATTATGAAGCAAACTCAGGGAGATTGGGATATTTCTGATCCTACATTGAAGTTTCGTCAATTGGTTTACCAGGCAATTGATGACTGATCAACAAACAAAAAAGGGTTATTTCGGAATAAAATGAAATATGAATACAAACTATTTGATCAGAGAGTAATGCAAAGAATTAGATTATACTACTTAACAATATTGTTTGTTCATGGATTTGTTTTGAATCTTCATGCACAAAGAAATTGGGAGAACGAACATGTCATCTCAAAAAACAGATTAGCAGCAAGAGCAACATCCTATTCATATAATTCAAATCAGGACGCGCTAAGGGGCGAACGGAAAGATGCCAATGTTTTGATGTTGAATGGAGATGATTGGAAATTTCAGTTTGTTCCCAAATCGGAAGATCGTCCGAGAGGTTTTTTCGAATCCGATTTCGATGCTTCAAGTTGGAATAATATAACCGTACCCTTCTGTTGGGAAATGCAGGGATACGGTACTCCGATCTATACCAACACAGTATATCCGTTTACTGACAATCCCCCCTTTATAGATCGGGACAATCCGGTAGGGAGCTACCTAAAAACTTTCGAAGTTCCAGAAGCCTGGCTGGATACCAAGGTAGTACTCCATTTTGGGGGCGTTTACTCGGCATTCTATGTTTGGATCAATGGAAAACAGGTAGGTTATAACCAAGACAGCATGTTGCCTGCTGAATTTGAAATCAGTAAAAACCTGGTAGGAGGTACTAATACTTTGGCGGTTCAGGTCTTCCGTTGGAGTGATGGGAGTTACCTGGATAATCAGGATCACTGGCGCATGAGTGGCATACACCGTGAAGTATTTATTCAATCTGAGCCTAAAGTAGCCATCAACGATTTTTTTGTCAAAACAAAATTGGACAAAGAGTATAAAGACGCTCAGCTACAAGTTCGTTTTAATATCACCGATGATCCCGCTATTGATACCAAGGGTTGGGTATTAAAAGCACAATTATTTGATAGGGAACAAAACGAAGTGCTGGCATCTCCATTTCAAATAGACCCCAATAAAATAATTAATGAAGTAGGCCCTACTACTGACAATGTTTATTTCAGCCATCTGGAAACAATCATATCTGATCCAATTAAGTGGTCGGCAGAAAATCCATATCTCTATACACTGGTATTTTCTTTACAGGACAATGCCGCCAAGTTGGTTGAGTCGAGAAGCACAAAAGTTGGCTTTCGTGATGTGAAAATTGAGCATTCTCAATTATTTGTGAATGGAAAATCGATAAAAATAAAAGGGGTCAACCGACATGATCATAGTGATATAGGAGGGAAAATGATCACCAGGGCAGAGATTGAACACGATGTGAAATTGATGAAGCGATTCAATATCAATGCAGTGCGAACTGCTCACTATCCCAATGATCCATATTTCTATGACCTATGTGATAGATATGGACTCTATGTAATGGATGAAGCCAATGTAGAGACTCATGATGGAGGACCAAAGCTAGCCAACAACTCCTCCTGGAACCATGCCTATATGGAAAGGGCTATTCGTATGGTAGAGCGAGATAAAAACCATCCGAGTATTATTTTCTGGTCCCTAGGAAATGAAGCTGGAAGAGGATTCAACTTTGCGGCTATGGCCGGATGGATTAAGGCTTTTGATCCTACACGCCCTATTCACTATGAAGGTGCTCAGGGAGACCCTTCTCACGAAGACTACTTGCCTTTAGGAACCCTGGAGTATAAAAAACGATACGATGCTAAATATGTGAACCCTACAGATACACCTTTTGTAGATGTAATCAGCAGGATGTATCCAAGTTTTGAACGCCTAGAATCCATGGTGACCAATCCTGATTTAAAGCGCCCAATTATCATGTGTGAATATGCTCACGCTATGGGTAATTCTTTAGGGAATTTTAAAGAGTATTGGGATTTTATTTATGAACATGAAAACCTGATAGGAGGTTTTATTTGGGATTGGAAAGATCAAGGGATCAAAGTCAACGATACAGATAAGGGCGCTTATTGGGCTTATGGAGGCGATTTTGGTGATACTCCAAATCTGTTGAATTTCTGTCTGAATGGGATCATCGCATCAGACGGATCTGTTAAACCCCAGCTCCGGAAAGTGAAATATGTACACCAGCCTGTTCATTTTGAAGCCGTTGACCTGGAAAAGGGTCTTATAAAGATTACAAATCGGTACGATTTTACTAATACAGATCATCTCTACCTAAAATGGAGCATGTCAGAAGAAGGTAAACGGTTACAAGAGGATAGTATAACCACCCTAAATATTGAACCTGGACAATCTAAAGAAATAAGTTTACCACTCAGAGGATTCAAGAAAAGAAGGGAGAAGGAGTATTGGTCACGCGTCAGTGTACATCTCAAAAAAGGAAATCGGTGGACTTCAGCTGGGCATGAAGTATCCAAAAAACAATTTAGAATTCAAAACGCATCTCAAGCAAGCCCTAAGAAGAGCAAAATCAAAGGTGAGGCATTAAGCCCTGTTGAGTCAGATACTCAAATACAGGTCAATAATAATTTGGTGAATGTTGTCTTTAATAAGACTACAGGATATTTAACCTCCTACTACTACAATAAAGAAGCACTGATAAATGGCCCGCTTCAACCGAATTTTTGGAGGGCCCAAACAGACAATGACCAACGAGGATGGAAGTCGCATTTAAATGCAGGCTTCTGGAAAACTGCAGCATCAAGATTAAAACCAAAAACATTGAGCCATCAAAAGGTCGATGGTGGCTACCAGGTTTTGGTGGTCAAAAAAATTAGGGATTCCCTTTCTGTGAAAATGATACATACCATTTATAATTCTGGGAAGGTACAAATTAAATACGAAGTGGATGCCAATCCTTCATTACCTGCTATGCTCAGAATAGGGGCCTTTTGTAATGTGCCAGGCACGTTTTCCAATATAACCTATTATGGAAAAGGCCCTTGGGAGAATTATAGTGATAGAAATAGAGCAGCTGAGGTGGGTGTATATCAAGGAAAGGTAGAGGATTTTTTAACCAACTATGTTATGCCTCAGGAAGAGGCAAACAGGACAGATGTGCGCTGGTTAAAATTAACAAATGCCCATCGAATGGCTTACACATTCAAGGGGTTCAGCCTCTTAGTGTATCGGTATGGCCTTGGAGTCAAGAACAATTAGAGAAAGCCAAACATACTTATGACTTGTCTACAAATGAAGAATTGACGGTAAATATTGATTTGGGTCAAACTGGTGTGGGCGGTAATGATACTTGGTCACAAAACTCAAAAGCACTTGGGAAGTATCAAATAAAGGCAGGGAATTATTCATACGAATTCATGATTAATCCCTTAACTAAATAGAGAATTTTGATTAAAATATAAAACAAATAAAACATGGGAACTCGGAGGAAATTTATAAGGAATGTATCCATAGGAGTAGCAGGATTACCCTTATTGACACATGGTTATAACCTTACAAAACCAAGTGACAAAATAAGGCTGGCAATTATTGGGCTGGGAGGTATTTCAGGTATGCATATCAAAGGTTTTGTCGAGCACGATGATGTGGATATTGTAGCCATTTGTGATGTAAATCAATTGATGATAAAGGACAAGTTAACGCTTCTTCAAAAGCTCAGACCTGGGACAAAGGTAGATACCTATACTGATTTTAGACATATCCTTGATAGAAAAGATATTGATGCAGTATCCATTGCAACACCGGATCATTGGCATGCGCTAATAGCCATCATGGCTTTTGAGTCAGGAAAAGATGTGTATGGAGAGAAGCCCCTGTCCCATAATGTAAAAGAAGGACAGGAAATGCTGAGAAGCCTGCAAAGAAATAAGAACGTTTTTCAAATGAATAATTTCATTCATTCCAGTGAGACTTTTCTTCGAGTAGCGGAAATTATTCAGTCAGGTGTTTTAGGAAAAATAAATACTGTACGACTATGGAAATCAGAGCAATCTATTGGTCTTGGATATCCAACTCTTAAAGCTCCTCCCCAAACTTTTGATTGGGACATGTGGTTAGGACCTGCACCTTATGAGCCTTATTCTGAACCACGCTCTTCTTGGACATGGCGTCTGTTTTATGATTATGGTTCAGGCGTTTTTGGAGATTTTTGGTGCCATATAGCTGATGTTGCTTACATGTCTTTAAACCCCAAGGGTTTGAACGAAATTGTGGTTCATGGTGAACGTAGAACTAATGGCATTGCCGAAACACCATATTGGGTTGATGCTGAACTTAAGTATGATGAACTAGATCTGTTATGGACCACTGAACCGCCTAACGTTCCGGGAGCGGACAAAACCAAGTACGGAATTGGCGCTTACTTTGAAGGTGAGCATGGAACTTTGCTCTGCGATTACTTTTCTAAAACTATTCAGATTGGAAATGAAATCTTCAGCGATTTATCTGAAATACCACAGACTTTAAAGCGCTCTCCTGGAATTGAAAAAAGTTTAAAAGGAAGACCTGAGGACGATTGGAACCTAATTTTAGTTCCGCATCAAAGAGACTTTTTTAATGGCATGAAATCACGGGAACAACCTAAAAGCAATCTCCAGTACTCTAGGGAATTGACCTTGCCGATGCATTTGGCCTTGATTTCTTTTCGATTGAAACGAAAATTAAGTTGGGATTCCCAAAAAGAACTATTCATCAATGATCCTGCGGCCAATGCCCTGCTATCGAGGACTTATAGAAAACCATGGTCTTTATCACAATCTGAATAATTCGAAATCAAATACTAGAAACATAGAAAATTTAAATAAATGAAATCAACTAAAAATATAATAAAGACTTTGCCTGTAATGGCAGTGGTTATTTCAATGCTTTTTACTTCGTGTAAAACCGAATCGACTACAAAAAGTAATTCTATGCCCAAAAATGATAAAACAGTTCTGTTTAATGGAGAGAACTTAGATCATTGGGTAGTCCGGGATGTGGGTGACGCTAAATTTAGAATAAAGGCTGGTACTATGTACTCAGACAAATTTCAAAAAGGAGACTTCATTTTTACAAAAAAAGAGTACGCCAACTTCCATCTTAAGTTTGAATATAGACTCCCTGATGATGGTAATAGTGGAGTAATAATCAGAGCGGGTTCGGAGCGTCCTTATGATTGGGAAACAGGATTTGAGATTCAACTGGTTTCTCCATGGACCCCCAGATTGGATGATTTTCATTGTACAGGAGCGCTGTACGGTTACGCAGCTGTACAAAGTCGACCGGTGGAAACTCCAAATCAGTGGCATACTATGGAAATACATTGTGACCGAAAGTTGGTGTCCACTATCGTAGATGGAAACCTTACAATGACTGTTGATACAGATACCATTCCGAAAATGAAAAATATGCAGTTAAATGGATTTGTTGGTTTTCAACCTAATCATGCAGAAAAGGAAGGGAAGTATGTGCAATTCAAAAATGTGAGCATCAAAAATTTGGATTCAGATCCAAAGTATGTGGTTAAAGGCTTTTACGAAGAAGATGAAAGGTTACGAGTATTGGCACATGAAAGCGCGAGGAAATTAGGTGTTGATGTGATCGATCACCTTATACCTCTACTGGCAGAAAGTAATACCATGCCAAAAAACGGAGCTAAACAGGTATTGTTTGATATTGTGGCTTACGCCACAGCTCCTGAAACAAATCCGAATATCAAAGGAGAGGTTAAAGAGGCGATTGATCGAAATATTCAAATTACTACTTTGGAATACTGTAAATCCTATCTTGAAGATTTGCTTAGGCTTATGTCCTAATTTTTTATAGTATTCGAATTTACAGCACATTTGCTTCACTTGCTCAATAGAAATCGAATAGAGAATCTACTATACTTTCAGAGGTTATTCTAGGTAGAGTAGGAATGTATGAAGAATGTCTTGCAGGAATAGATAAAATGTGTTTGAAAGTCGTGAATGAGTCTCAAATACCTTTTACTGTGCCTTTGATAGGCAGAACTGGGAAAATCTTTACCTTAAGGTATTTGGCTAATCTGATAACATGATTGGAAAGGATTTTATGATGGACTGTTTTTAAGAAACAACACTCTTACTTTATGCCAATCCACCAAACCATGAATTAATCCAATAGTAACAGACGGATAATTCATTAGTCCATAAAGTTTATTTAAACCACCGTTTAATGAGACGTTTTTCTGGTCGTGAAACAAAATTATCTTGTCTCAAAAAAGGTATTATTTGATGAAACAAAAAACTACACATGAGCGGGAATCATGGGTGCTAGTGGTGGGAGATTGTTACTTTGATTTGAGTGCCATACTTACCTTCCCCACTCATCTAGTATCATCAGAGTGATTTTTATCTTCTAAGGATTTCTTAAAGTCATGAGTATTTTTTATCTAGTAGGATGAAAAACATCTTTTTACCAGCGCTCCTGATTTTGCTATTTTCCTGTAAAACCAATTCTAACAAGACATTTGAGAAATTTGAAGTTAAGAAGGGTACCAATGTTGCTCATTGGTTATCTCAGAGTAGTCGAAGGGGAGAAAAAAGATTGCAATTTTTTACCGAAATGGATGTAAAAGCCATTGCCGCCATGGGCTTTGACCATATTCGTCTGCCGATAGATGAGGAACAAATGTGGGATGAGGATGGGCAGAGACACCCAGAAGCTTTTGAGCTCTTAACCAACTGCCTCGACTGGTGCACTGCGCACAACCTTCGTGTCATAGTCGACTTACATATCCTACGATCACACCATTTCAATAAAGAGGAAAAACCATTATGGACCGATCCTGCTGAGCAAGAGAAGTTCTATGACCTTTGGCGTGACTTGTCTTCTGACCTGAAGGACTACCCTAATGGGCAAGTAGCGTATGAGTTGATGAATGAGGCAGTAGCAGACGACCCTGAACTGTGGAACAACCTTGTTGCAAGCGCATTGGCTGCTATACGCGAGTTGGAGCCTGAGAGGACGATTGTTATCGGATCTAACCGCTGGCAATCTGTGAATACCTTCGATGACTTGAAGGTACCTGAGAATGACCCAAATATTCTCCTGAGCTTCCATTTTTATGAGCCATTTCTGCTGACCCACTATGACGCCAGTTGGACTGGCCTAAAGGACTATGAAGGTCCTGTGCATTATCCTGGTGAAATACTTACCACCGATGAATACAACTCCCTTGGTGAAGACCAAAAGAAAGTCACGAGCAACTGGGTGGGCAAGGAGTTTAGCAGGGATGTGCTGTTGGAAATGTGGCAGGAGCCAATCAGAAAAGCCAGGAAACTTGGACTACCTTTATACTGTGGGGAGTTTGGGATTATCTCAGGTCCGCCTGAAGAAGATCGCCTGAAATGGTACAAAGATATGATCAGCTTATTCGGAGAAAATGGCATTGGTTATGCCAATTGGAATTACAAAAGTAATAATTTCGGATTTGTCGATTCCAAAAATCAAGTATATCAGGAGTTGGCAGGAATAGTCAGTGGAAGCAAATAATGCCTCCTAAGGAGTGCGGAATTTTCCTAAAATAAAGATTCAGAATGAATAGCAAAATATACATAAGGCTGAGCTCCATGATGTTTCTGGAGTTTTTTATTTGGGGTGCCTGGTTCGTCACCCTCGGCTCTTATCTCGGTAATATCGGATTCAGTGGCGCGGAGATTGGGAGCGCGTATCTGATGAACAACATTGCGGCTATTCTATCCCCATTGTTTATTGGCATGGTGGCTGATAGGTTTTTTTCTTCTGAAAAAGTGATGGGGGTATTGCACCTGCTTGGAGCAGGTGTGATGTATTATGCCACGACGATCACAGATACCATCCCCCTGATCGTTTGCTTCTTGGTTTACAATGCTTGCTTTATGCCTACCCTGGCTTTGGTCAACAATATTTCCTTTCAGCAGTTGGAGACGCCCGACAAACAATTTCCGAAAATCCGTGTTTGGGGTACTGTTGGTTGGATAGCTGCAGGCTTATCCATCAATTTTATTCTTGGGCCTCTCTTTCAAAATGTAGAAATGACGTCCGTTCCTCTAAAATTGGGAGCTGGTATTTCCGTACTCCTCGGTTTGTATTCATTCACACTACCTAAGACTCCTCCTAAGAATACAGAGGCCAATACATCACTTGGGGATATTTTGGGTTTGAAAGCATTGAAGCTGATGAAAGAAAGGTCATTTGCTATTTTTGTCATTTCTTCATTGTTGATTTCAATCCCATTGGCCTTCTACTACAGCTTTACCAACCTCTTCTTCAATGATCTTGGTATGCAGAATGCCGTTTCCATGCAGGCGATTGGTCAGGCTTCTGAGGTGTGTTTTATGGTATTGATGCCTTGGTTTTTTGTTCGGCTGGGTGTGAAGAAAATGATGCTGGCTGGAATGCTCGCATGGTTGGTGAGGTTTGCCTTTTTCTCTATGGGCAACAACGATGAATTGTTTTGGATGCTTTTGCTCGGTATAGCGCTGCATGGCATTTGCTATGATTTCTTTTTTGTCACTGGCCAAATTTATGTGGATAGAAAAGCTCCCAAAGAAGTGAGAGCAAGTGCCCAGGGGTTTATTACACTGGTGACTTATGGTGTGGGCATGGGCATAGGCAGTGTGATTTCCGGTAATGTTTTGGATTTGTTTACGCAGGGTGGGCAGCACGATTGGGCCTCTTTCTGGTGGGTGCCCGCCATCTTCGCCCTGGCAGTAGCTACAATGTTTGTTTTCTTATTCAAAGAGGAGAAATCTATTCAGGAGCAGGAATAATCTTCACATTAGTTGATCGTTCATCCTGATCACGTAATGTTATTTGGTCGGGTCTAGGTTTTTGCTTAATTTTCTCAGAACTATTCACTAACACTAAATTTACTCCCTTGACTATACAAGATCCTCTACTCATTCTATTGCTTGGAATAGTGGTTGTCGTTGGCGGCATCATTCTTCTCAGGCTACATGCATTTTTAGCCCTGCTATTAGGTGCATTCGTCGTTGCATTTTTCACATCCGATGCAGCCATTCTTATTTATGCATCTTCCAAAGGTATGAGCCCCGAGGCTGCTGAAAAACTGACCAATACTCAAATTGGGCTGAGAATAGCCGCTGAGTTTGGAAAGACCTGTGGCAAAATAGGCGTGCTCATTGCTATGGCCTCAATTATTGGCAAAACTCTTTTGCAGAGTGGAGGCGCAGAGAAAATTGTGCGCTCGTTGCTTATAGTTTTTGGGGAGAAAAGAGCACCAGCTACCTTCCTTGGGAGTAGCTTTTTCATTGGTATTCCGGTTTTCTTCGATACTGTCTTTTATTTGATGGTGCCTTTGGCCAAGGCTATGGCAATGAAACTTAAAAAGAATTATTTACTGCTTGTGCTGAGTATTACGGCCGGGGCGGCCATGGCCAATTCCCTGGTGCCACCTACACCTGGACCGTTGTTCCTCATTAGCGAAATGAATATACCCATAGGGATGATGATGGTCGGCGGTATATTGGTTGGATTAGTGACGATCATTGCCGGTTATTCCTATGCTGCCTGGGCGAACAAAAAGTGGCCTATCCCACTGCGTGATTCTATCGATGCACCCTTGGATCAGATTGAATCACTCTCGAAAAAGGATGATCAGCAGCTTCCAAATATTGTACTGTCACTTTTGCCAATTTTGATTCCAATTGTAATGATCAGCCTGCGTGCAGCTATTGGTACTTTTTCAGATGCAGGTAGTGCTTCTGACAACCTCTTCATTCAGTTTATCAATTTCTTTGGAGAGAAAAACCTTGCGTTGGTATCCGGAGCAGCTGCCGGCTTGTTACTTTTAGTTATTCAGAAAAAGGGTGACAAGGAAGCCATGCTGACTTCAGTGCAGGAAGCCATCATGAGTGCAGGGGTAATTATATTGATTACTGCTGCAGGTGGCGCATTTGGAGGCATGTTGCAGCAGACAGGCATAAGCCATAGAATTGGAGAACTGACACAGGGCTACCAAATGGCACTCGTTCCATTGGCCTTCCTGATCGCTGCTGTGGTGCGTACTGCGCAAGGTTCAGCGACAGTTGCTATGATTACTGCTTCAGGCATCCTTGCCGGTATGGCTACTTCTATGGACTTAGGCTATCATCAATTGTACCTGGGTTTAGCGATTGCTTGCGGTTCAAAACTTATCCCATGGATGAATGACAGTGGTTTTTGGATTGTGTGTAAAATGAGTAACCTGACAGAAAAAGAAGCACTCAAAACATTTTCACCCATGCTGGTTGTTATGGGATTTGCAGGGCTGATAGTCATCATGATAGCAGCGGCAGTATTACCCCTGGTTTAGCCTCGGACTTTGACAATCAAATTCATAATTAAATTATCAATATTTCATTACAATGAACAAAGGTCCTAAGATTAAGGAATTTAAAATAGTACCCATTGCCATTACCGATCCACCATTGTTGAATGCGGTAGGAGTGCATGAACATTACGCCCTGCGTACCATTATCGAGTTAGTCACTGATGATGGTATATCAGGCATCAGTGAGATTCCTGGAAATATAGAAATCAATGCCCAGTTGGAAGAGGCTCGCAAGCTTATCATTGGCAGGGATCCTTTCCAGCTGAACGAATTGAAGACCGAACTATTTGACCGGTTTGGGGGCGAGGAGCATGACACCCGAGGACACAACCCCTGGGATAGCAGAAAGTTGGTTCATGTTTTTAGTGCGATAGAAGTAGCCTGCCTTGATATTCAGGGAAAAATATGCAACAGGCCTATTGTGGATTTGCTTGGAGGTAGATGCAGGGATAAGGTTTCTTTTGATGCCTATTTGTTTTACAAATTCAAGGGAGCTGGAGGAGTACTCGGCAAAGAAATAGATCCTAATGCCACCGGATGGGATGCCGGACGCCAGGCGGAGGCCATCACGCCAGAGCAAGTTGTTGCTCAGGCACATTCTATGATGAATGAATTTGGCTTCAAATCCATTAAGCTGAAAGGTGGCGTTTTCCCTCCCGAAGAAGAGTTGGCAGCAATACTTGCCTTACATACAGAATTTGGAAAGAATGTTCCTTTGAGATTTGATCCCAACGGCGTGTGGTCAGTCGAGACGTCCATCAAGTACGGTAAACTCATGCAACATGCGCTTGAGTATTTGGAAGACCCAACTAGAACACAGGCGGGTATGGCCGAAGTAGGAAAGGCGCTGGACATACCATTGGCGACAAATATGTGTACTACCTCCTTTGAGCAAATACCAGAAAGTGTCAAATTATGGTCTGAAGATATTATACTGAGCGATCACCATTTTTGGGGAGGACTGAGAGAATCTGTGAGCCTGGGTAAGATGTGTGAGACCTTTGGTAAAGGGCTTTCTATGCATTCAAATAGTCATTTGGGTATTTCGTTGATTGCCATGGTCCACATGGCTGGAGCCATTCCAAACTTGAGCTACGACTTGGATACGCATTATCCATGGCAATCCGAAGAAGTTATTCAGGGAGGTAGAGTGAAATTTGAAGATGGTTGTGTGGCGGTTCCAAAAGAACCGGGTTTGGGTGTTGAATTAGATTATGCGATGTTGGATAAATTGCACGAGAATTTTAAAAAATGTGGAATTACCCACAGGGATGATACTACTGAAATGAAGAAATACGAGCCAAATTGGGAATTCAAGCCTGTTAGGTGGTAAATAAAATCAAACAAAAAATAAGGCAAAATTAGAAATGGAAAAAGTAGGTTTCATTGGACTGGGCATAATGGGAAAGCCCATGTCAATACACCTTTTGAAAGGTGGTCATGAGGTAACGGTTTTGAAATCAAGCGGAGCAGCTGATGCTCTTGAAAGTGAAGGTGCAAAACTGGTAGGTACTCCAAAAGAAGTGGCGCAAAACAGTGATGTTGTGATTACCTGCCTTCCGGATTCTCCGGAGGTTGAGGCCATCGTTTTAGGTGATAATGGAGTAATCGAAGGGCTGTCGGATGGCAATCTGTATATTGACATGTCTACGATTGCACCAGCAACTTCACTAGACATTTATAGCAAAATGAAGGATAAGGGTGTGGAAGCCCTTGATGCACCGGTTTCCGGTGGGGAAGGGGGCGCCAAATCAGCGAGCTTGTCAATCATGGTTGGCGGCACCCAGGAGGCTTTTGATCGGGCCATGCCCATCTTTAGTTTGATGGGAAAAAATATAGTAAGGATAGGAGAGGCTGGTTCTGGTCAGGTGACCAAAGCTTGCAACCAGGTGGTAGTAGGGATGACCATCCAGGCTGTAATGGAAGCACTGAATTTGGCCAAAAAGTCGGGAGTAGATGTAGCAAAAGTGCGAGAGGCTTTACTGGGAGGTTTTGCACAAAGTAAGATTTTGGATTTGCATGGTCAGCGTTTCCTTGATGAAAATTTTCAACCTGGTTTTAAGCTTAAGCTTCACAATAAGGATATGAATATCGCTCTGCAAACAGGCCGTGAGAATAGCGCACCACTTCCCGGTTCTGCTTTGGTTGCTGAGCAGATGGCTGCCATGATCAAGCAGGGGGATGGAGAGCTAGACCATAGTGCTTTGGCTCTGTTGTTGGATCAATAAAACACTTTCTGAAATTATGCTGAGGGTACTGGTAGTTGGTTGTGGAAATATGGGCAAAAGTCACGCACTTGCCTATCACAACTTAGATGGGTTTGAAATCTGCGGGTTGGTGAGCAGGGGAAACAGCAATGCAGCGTTGAATAATGGCTTGGGCGGAGAATACCCTCTATTCTCTTCTTATGAATCTGCACTGGAAGAATCTAAACCCGATGCGGTTTGTATCTCTACATATCCTGATACACATGAGCAGTATGCCGTCATGGCTTTTGAAAAAGGCTGTCATGTTTTTCTTGAAAAACCGATTGCTCTTGATAATGCAGGAGCGAGTAGGGTCGTGGAGGCAGCCATTGCAGCGAACAAAAAGTTGGTGGTTGGATATATTCTCAGGCACCATCCATCCTGGATAAAATTTATAGAATTGTCGCAAAGTCTGGGCAAGCCGCTTGTGATGCGGATGAACCTCAACCAGCAAAGTAGTGGTGATATGTGGGATACGCATAAGAGCCTGATGAAGTCTATGTCGCCGATTGTAGATTGTGGTGTGCACTATGTGGACGTGATGTGTCAGATGACTGGCTCCCAGCCTGTGCAGGTGAGCGCCATTGGTGCGAAGCTGAGTGAGGAAATTGATAAGGAGATGTACAACTATGGTCAGCTGCAAGTTCGATTTAAAGATGGCAGTGTCGGCTGGTATGAAGCCGGATGGGGACCAATGATGAGTGAGACTGCCTTTTTTGTTAAAGATGTAGTAGGGCCCAAAGGTTCGGTGAGTATTGTTGCTGAAAATAGCGAAGGGCTGAGTTCGGATGATATTGACATGCACACGCAAACTCAAAAACTGAAAGTGCACAAAAGTGATATCGGCCAAAGCAACGAATTTCTCCATCAGGATGAACTGATAAATTTGTCAGATGAACCTGATCACAACGAACTCTGTGAGCGCGAACAACGATATTTCCTACAAGCGATTGTGGAGGATTTAGATCTCTCCAGCCACATGGCCGATGCATCCAATAGTCTGAAAGTTGTATTAGCGGCAGATCAGTCGATCAGAGAGGAAAGAACGATCAAGCTGGATTAATACAGAAATCGAGCGAAAGCGATTACTCTACCTTCC
The DNA here is from genome assembly GCA_049115735.1 of Cyclobacteriaceae bacterium. GTDB lineage: Bacteria > Bacteroidota > Bacteroidia > Cytophagales > Cyclobacteriaceae > CAXBNB01. Next base: position 29,897 of record JAGDZP010000001.1, read on the forward strand.
TGATAAACTGTCCGTTTTCGTAGATATATTCAAGGGTTACATTTCCTTCTTTGTCGTACCACTTGGCTGTGCCATGGATTTGACCGCCTTCATAGGGGCTCTCTTCCATGATCTTGCCAGTGTCATAGTATTTGGTCACCATACCCACCAGCTGGCCACCTTGATAGTTCTTTCTTTCTATCACCTTACCTCTTTTGAAGGTCAGGCATTCCCCATCGAACGCATCGTTGTGGTAGTAGTTTTTGCTTAGCAAATTTCCCCGGTTATCCATTTCTATCTGGATGCCCTGTTTTTTTCCATTTACATAGGTTGTGATGGTTTTTACTACTCCATTTCCATGATACTCCGTCCAGCTTCCATTTCTCTGGTCATTCATATAGTCACCTTCCTGATGGATGTTTCCAGCGACTTTTACAGTGGCTTTTGATAGACCTGGCGTATCGGAATAGTCTAAGATCTCCGAGTTTGGAGGATACCCCTCAGTGTTTTGTGCTTCTCGCGCTGCTGGTGCGGCTGTAGCTTCGGAAGAGGTACTTTTCTTATCTCCACAAGAACTGACAATTAAGATTGTAACAAACAATAATGAGTATTTCATTGCTATTGATTTTTTGATGTTCCAAAAGTATAACAAATAGTTTTTTTTCAGAATAAAATTATCGATTTAGGTCTGATGCATGATCTATATCAGAAAGTTCAGGAAGTAAGTAGTGACTGCCTCCTAATTGCTGTATTTCCGATATTGCTTCGGCACAGACCGTGTTGGTGCTGTAAGTTTTGTTTTGAAACAATTGAGGAGAATGAGTGGTCATCCCAAGAAGATAATAGCCGCCATCCTTAGCTGGACCAACAACATAATCAAAGTAGTCTAATTGATTAAATGCATGAGAAATAATCTCACCGCTCAGCTCCAGGCAATCACTTCCAATGATGCAGACTTTTGAGGCATACTGTTTAAAGGCGGATTGAAAGGCCTGCTCCATTTTGTCTCCTAGTTCTCGCCCCGACTGCACATACTTGTCATAGACAGCATCTTCCCAGATATCGTTTTGCTCAACACTTTTGGAATAATACACCCTCTTATCAAAATCGAGATTGACGGTGATATCATGTGTGTGCTGCAATAGCCTCTTGTATACTTCGAGCGCCTTGTCTTCCCCAATGTCCTTAGCCAACCTGGTTTTTACTTTTCCCTTCTCAGGATTTTTTACAAAAATGATAAGAATGTTCTTCATAGCATTTTCCTCAGGTTGATGTTGTGATGATTTAGTATTTCAATTACGGCCATGGGAATCACAAGTAGGTATTCAACTGCCATGACTAAAAAAGGATGTTCGAATCCATTAGCTCTATATCCAGAATAGGTAAAAAATATTAGGAATGACCAAACTATAGGAAACCTGAAATTTGTGGTGGCGCTAAAGGCCAATAGAGGAATGATGTACCAGGGGTGCACTGTTGTGGCGAAGGTCAATTGGATAAACAATATCACGAGTAAGGAAACGCTGATGTTGGAATCCTTTTTTATAACAAATAAACAATAGGATAAAATAAGGATGAGCGCAGTTATGCTCATTAGGGGGCCTATGGTCCCGATCACATCATAACCTTTGAAATAGAATCCGATTGCTCGAAAGAGGAAAAAGAGTCCGCTGTTGAATTCAAATTTTCGGAAAAATAAGTCCAGGCTGCCTGCCCAGCCGGTGATGAAGGCTTTATCAAGGAATGGAAGAAAGGAGGCTATCATCACCACAGCAACAATTCCATAAAAAGCGATCAGCTTTTTTTGTTTTAGCTTCCTCATTACGGCAGGTAAGAACATAAGAGGAACCAGTTTTGTGGTAATGCCTAATGCAATGGCCACAGCCGATTGTTTGATCTTGCTACATTGATACAAGTAGATAAAAAGGAGCAGGAAAAAAATCATTATTCCTTCGAAATGAAGATTGCCACAGAGTTCCAGAATGATGAGTGGGTTTAGTGCATAGAGGATGGAGTTTTTGGTACTGAGTCCATTTTGAGTGAGCAACGATTTCAGCAGAAAAAGCGAGCCTATTTCGAAAATCAGGATAACTGACCTCATCACCAGTACACTTCCTTCTAAACTATTTGGACTGATCACAACACTGAGCCAGAAAATGAATTGGCTCAATGGTGGATATATGGAAAAATAGGGTTTTGAATTGAGAGACTGAAACAGTTCGGGGGATAAGCTTTGATATTCAACGATCTTGTCTACAAAGAAATCTGGAGGGTAAGCATAAGGATTGATTCCTTCAAATATCAATCGGCCGTCCCAGACAAAACGATAAAAGTCATCAGACAGATTGGGTAAAGAAAAGAACAGTACGAGCCTAGAAACTATGGCCAACCAAAGCAATTCTTTCCAACTAATATGCTCGGATTTTGATAAGAAATAAAAGGCCAGAAATCCCAATGAATATGCTCCCAGTAGAAGCGTAGTATCTTCCCGAAATAGAAAATAATGAATGCAACAAATGCAGGATATTAAGATAGCGAAAAGTAAATATGATTGGTATTTTGAAACGCTTTGCATGCTTTAATGCTTCACGGAATAGTAGAAGATGGTTCCATAACCCAATGCCAACATAACATGAAAAATCAACAATCCATAGTCCTCAACCAGAAAGCCTGACGCTATTCCAAAGATAAAATAGAGGCACAGTAAACCTTCCAGTATTGAGCTGATTCCTAACTTGTTTTTAATGTACTTGTTGTTTTGCCATTTGTCTGCACTTTTAAAGACATTGAATTTAGGTGTGCGAATGAAAGGGGTCTTATAACCCAATAGTCCTTCAGAAACCGCAATGGAATTATGCAGTGAAAGTCCCATGGAAAAAGTCAGGAACAATGGGAAATTGGTGAAGAAGTATTGTTTGTAATTGGTTTTGTGAATGGCTTTGGTTGAGGTCCAATAGAATATCCCAATGCAGAAAAATCCCAGAATGAAAACACTGCCCAGGTTGAATAATTGCTGAAGTTCAGGGAAGGAATCTTTGATATAAAGTACTGGAACGCTCAGGATGGCGGCCAACAGGAGCATGAGGAAAACCGAACTATTGAGCAAATGAAAAGTTGCATGGACCTTGTGCTCCCAGCCAATGTTTGATATTAAGACCTTCCAGAGGTTTTTTCTAGCTGTCTCAGCTGCACCTTTGTTCCATCGGTATTGTTGCGACTTGATGGCAGGCATGATGACCGGTAACTCAGCTGGGGCTACCACGTCTTCTACAAACTTAAACTGCCAGCCCTTCAACTGTGCCCTGTAGCTCAGGTCCAGGTCTTCGGTCAGAGTATCCGCTGACCATCCACCAGCTTCTTCAATACAAGTCTTTCGCCAAACACCCGCCGTACCGTTGAAATTGATAAAGCTGCCTGCCTGGCTTCTGCCTGATTGTTCTACGGTAAAGTGAGCATCCAAACCAAAAGCCTGTAGCTTGGTCAAAGGAGAATAATCCTGATTGATATGCCCCCAGCGGGTTTGCACCACACCAATTTTTTCATCAATGAAATAGGGAATGGTTTTTTCTAAGAAATCCTTTTTTGGCAGAAAATCCGCATCGAAAATGGCCAGGAATTCTCCTTTGGCTAAAGTCAAACCGTGCTTGAGCGCACCTGCTTTGAAGCCTTCACGATTATCTCTTTTCACGTGTTTGATATCATATCCTGCTTGTTGGTACTTTAGGACTTGCGTCGATACAATATCGAGCGTTTCATCCGTGGAGTCATCAAGAACCTGAATTTCCAGTTTGTCTTTTGGATATTGAATATTGGCAACCGATTCAATCAGGCGTTCAACAACATATCGTTCGTTGTATACTGGTAGCTGAATGGTAACAATAGGATAATTGTGTAAGCTAGATGGCTCTTCTTTTTTGTTTTTCTTGACTCTTTTATAGTGCCAGGCAAGACGTAGTTGTCCTACGCTGAATAAGAAAATGAAAAACAATGCACCCACATAGGCGCCTACAACGATCCATTCCATCACAAATACTTAAAAATGGTATAGATGATTTTATACCCTGCTAAAATAGTTCCTTTTACAGTTCCTGATACCTTTGAAACGCCAATTCTTTTGCGGTAGTTCACTGCTACTTCAGTAGTGCTCATTTTTAATTTGGCTGCCTTCAATTGCATCTCGACCGTCCAGCCATAAGTCTTGTCCTGCATATCCATTTTTATGAGGCTATCATACTTCACCGATCTGAACGGACCAAGGTCAGAGAATGATACGCCATATAAATTCCGGATGAGCATGGTGGCCAACCAATTACCAAATACCTGCTGAGGTGTCATGGAGCCCCTTTCCTTTTCACCCTTTACGCGAGAGCCAATGACTAAGTCAATGCCTTGCTCAGTAATTGGTTTGATAAGTGAGGGCATTTGCTCCGGGTAGTCTGAGTGGTCGCCATCTAAAAAAACTACAATATCGGGTTTGCTTCCTTGCTGTGCTATGATGTAATGGATGCCCTTAAGACATGCCCGACCATAGCCCCTCCGTTCCTCTTTTAAGACAGTCGCACCCTTCTCCCGGGCGATCTCACAGGTATTATCGGTAGATCCATTGTCCACTACAATAACTTCTTCCACCAGATTTTTTGGAATTTCATCGATAACCATTCCAACGGCATTCTGTTCATTAAATGCAGGAATGATTACTTTTATACTCGGGGACATTGGGTGCATCAAAGGTTGATATTGGTCAGGCGAAGTTAGGATATAAAGTCATCCAAAAATGCCTGTTTTCCAACTTCGATTCTCAATAGACAAAAGAATTGAACAATTTGTTCCCGCTGGTGGTTTTAAAATAAACTCAACACAATATCCATGTCTACATTTCGAAATATATTATTGTCAGTTATATGTCTGGGGCTTATTTCCTGTGAAAGTCAATCTCAGAATACTCCCAATGCAAACGTCCAACTTCATCCTGATTTTGGATCTTATTGGTATCAGGGAAAAGCTGAGCTTTCAAGTTTTAAATTGACCCAAGCTCGTTATGGTGAATTGCGAGAAGGGGAGGCCGTGTTGATTTTTGTAACGGAGGATTTTTCAAAATCGAAACAAGTAAAATTGGACGATCCGAAAGCCAACAAAGCTGATGCTGTGAAAGTGCTCAAGCTGAATCATACAAGAAACTTCAACACTGGTTTGTATCCTTATTCTATGATGGAGTCGGTGTTTACGCCTGTGTATAGGAATGATAATGACAAAACGTTAAAAGTAACGACTTCTTCGCAGGAATGGTGTGGCCATACCTTTTCACAATTGAATTTGAAGAATAAGAAATATAAGGTGTCATCAAAGTCTTACTTCGAGTCTGATGGGGATGAAAACATAGAGGTGAATGCAGTGTTGTTGGAAAGTGAGCTGATGAATCTGATCCGGCTAAACCCGGAGTATATTCCTTTGGGGACTGTAGAAATAATTCCGAACGGTATTTATGCACGCTTATCGCATAAAGGATTTAAACCACAAGAAGCAACAATATCCAGTAGCAGACTGGATGATCAAAAATCACAATTGATAATTGAATACAAAAGTATCAAGCGCAATGTGAAATTGACATTTGGAAGCAGATTTCCTTGTGAGATTTTAGGTTGGGAAGAAGAATACCAAAGTGGTTTTGGCAGCAAAGCTAAAATGATGACCACCACAGCAGAACGTAAGAAAAAAATATTACTAGACTACTGGACAAAGAATCATTTGAGTGATTCCACTTATCGGAGGGAGTTGATGCTGAAGTAAGTACAAAAAAAGAGGCTAACCGTTAGGCCAGCCTCTTCTGATATCTATCTATTCTAAAAGTTACTAAGCGAGATACGCTTTCACTTTTTCGTACACTTGTGGGCCAGTGTACCCAAACTTCTCATCCAATACTCCGGCAGGTGCAGAGTAACCAAAGTGATCCAAGCCGATCACCAGCGAATCATATCCGACAATCGGACGCAAAGTTTCCGGTAGACCGGCAGTCAGACCCACTTTCGGTGTACCTGACGGAATCAATGATTCCTGGTATGAAGTGCTTTGAGTTCTAAACAATCCATCAGAAATAACTGATACAACTCTTACCTTCAGGTTATCTTCTTCCAGTAATTCTGCCGCAGCAATTAAAGTAGATACTTCCGAACCATTAGCCACTAGGACTACATCAGGGTCAGCAACATCTTTTACAGCATAGGCACCCTTTTCAGCATTCAAAGAGTCTTCATATCGGCTATTTCCTGTTGCAGGAACATCTTTGATGCCTTGTCGTGACAAGATGAGGCAAGATGGAGTTTTTGTGTTTTCCATCGCCATTTTCCAGGCTACTGAAGTTTCTAGCGCGTCAGCTGGTCTTAAAGCCAGTAAACTCATATCACCTGAGTGGTTTTTCAATTTCTCTAGCAATCTGATCTGAGCTTCCTGCTCCACAGGCTGATGGGTAGGGCCATCCTCACCAACACGGAATGCATCATGGGTCCATACAAACTTCACGGGTAGCTCCATCAAAGCTGACAGCCTTGCTGCTGGTTTCATATAGTCAGAGAATACAAAGAAAGTAGCCACAACAGGGATCACACCTCCGTGAAGTGCCATACCGTTTGCGATAGCGGCCATGGTAAATTCAGCAACACCGGCTTGCAAGAAAGCGCCTGAGAAATCATTCTTTTTGAACACAGTGGTTTTCTTCAAGAAACCATCCGTTTTATCACTATTCGATAAGTCTGCAGAAGAAACAATCATGTTTTCTACATTCTCTGCAAAGTGAGCAAGTACAGCGGAAGAAGCGGCTCTGGAAGCAACTCCTTCTTTTTGGGCAATTGAACTATAGTCTATTTCCGGTGCTTCTCTACTAAAGAATTTTTCCAGCTTGGCTGCTAATTCTGGATTGGCAGCAGCCCATGCTTGTTCTTCAGCTTTTTTCTGTGCGGCGTAGGCCTTTTTCTCATTTAGCTTTTGTGCATAAAGAGCTTGCACATCTTCAAAGATCTGAAACTGATTCTCAGCATCACCGCCAAGGTTTTCAATAGTTTTTGCCAGAGATGCTCCAGCATTTGTCAATGGCTGGCCGTGAGTTGAGCACTGGGCTTCAAAACTTTCACCTGTATCGGTTACAGCTCCTTTTCCCATGATCGTTTTACCAATGATAAGTGTTGGTTTTTCTGTTTCGGCCACAGCCGCATCCAATGCATTTCTGATCGCATCATGATCGTGCCCATCAATGGTAGTCACGCTCCAGCCCCAGGCTTCATATTTTTTAGCAGTATCCTCATTGGTTACTTCAGAAGTGCTGGACGAAAGCTGAATATCATTGGAGTCGTAGAACATAACCAGATTACTCAATCCAAGGAACCCTGCTATTCGGCCGGCACCTTGAGATATTTCTTCCTGGATACCTCCATCAGAGATAAAGGTAAATGTTTTGTGAGCCATCCACTCTCCAAACCTTTCAACCAAAAACCTTTCTGCAATCGCGGCACCTAGCGCCATCACGTGCCCTTGCCCCAATGGGCCGGAAGTGTTTTCCACGCCTCTTGCCACATCTACTTCTGGGTGTCCTGGTGTGCAACTTCCCCATTGTCTGAAGTTAGCCAAGTCATCCATGCTGTAGTGACCCTGCAGTGATAAAGCAGAATATAACATAGGGGACATGTGTCCTGGATCAAGGAAAAATCGATCCCTGTTTTTCCAGTTCATATCATTCGGATCATAGTTTAGATAGTCCGAATAAAGTATATGAATATAATCAGCTCCGCCCATAGGTCCGCCAGGGTGTCCTGATTTTGCTTTTTCTACCATGGCAGCTGATAAGATTCTGATATTGTCAGCGGCTTGAAGGTCGATACTCTTTTTCATAGGTCTAGTTAGATGTATTTAATTTTTATTTCCAGTAAAATTTCAATTGTCGGTTGAAAATGCATGGTCTTCCAATTGAGAAAAATCAATAGGAATGAAGAGTTTTCAAAGCGACTTAATGTTAATAATCTTAAGGAAGGAATCAATTGAATAAAGCTTGCAAAACTCACAATCTAAATTCAAGGCGAAGGTAGTATCTTTTGTGTTTATTCAAAAAACGTCAATCAACAATTTGATGTGAGGGCAAGTGAAAAGATCAAAATGGCAAATGCCTACTTGATTTTGTGGAACATATATTGTCCTAGCTTTCTCAAAGGCTTCAACCAAAGAATTAGTGAATTCCCCTTTAATCCATTATTCTTCCAGGCTAATACATCTTCCCGGTGCACGGCCAATTTTTTGGGTAAGCTACCATTGCTGGCTCCACCGGTTCTCATTTTCACCAAAATTTTTGGGATGTAGTTGGACGATATCTTATGCGTATAAAACAACCTCAAAATCAAATCGTAATCACCGGCTATTTTGTATGAGTCGTTATACAGTCCATATTTATCATACACAGATTTCCTTATGAATAGCGCAGGGTGGGGGATAGTCCAACCTCTTTGGAATTTTTTTTGATCGATTGTTCCGGTTTTCCAATACCTAACAATTTTGCTTGTGTTTTCAGGCTTGATATATACAAGGTCTCCATAGGCAGCTTCCGTACCATTTTCAAATGCATTTACAACATTTTCTATCACCTGGTCGCTGGCATAAAAGTCATCCGAATTAAGGATGGCCACTATTTCTCCTGTACAATGCTTGATGCCCTTGTTGATGGCGTCATATATGCCTTTGTCTGGGCCATTTAATAAGATAGAATCCTCTCCGTAATGCGACTGAATAATGTCTACAGTGTTATCCTGTGATCCACCATCACAAAAGATATGTTCGATCTCTTTGTGAGTTTGTGATTTGACACTTTTAATCGTATCATCAATGGTTTTCCCACTGTCTTTGCATACGGTGATAACTGAAACGATCATTTGTTGATGAGATCCACTAGCTTATAATTGTTCTACTCAATTATTTCTGGTAGAATATCAACGTCTTGAATTACTCTATTCTTGTAGAAATTATGAGTTTAGTTGTCGAAGTTAAGGCATTCTGATTTTTTTCATCAGCTTTTTTTCGATAAAGAGTTGTAAATATCTATGTAGGCACAGTACTTTCCATCCCTGTCAAATCCGGTTACCTTAGGCTCATTTTCTGCAATACCCTAAAGTCATCCAAATGTTAAGAATTTAGAAATTACCAATAATGATTATGAATATTTTTGGATTATTGTTAATATTGAGTAATTAAACTACTCAATCATTGCTTATTCTGGTGTGATTGAGGTGGCGAAGCTGGGTATAAGCCTAGCTAAGATGTCATGATAAATACGCTAATTACTTCCAAAACACGCATTAAACTTCTCTTGAAGTTTTTCCTCAATCCGGATAACTCTGCCTACCTAAGAGGCCTGGAATCAGAATTCAATGAGTCATCCAATGCCATTAGACTGGAGTTGAATAGGTTGGAAGAGGCTAACATGTTGAATACGGAGCAGGTTGGGAATAGGAAGTTGTTTCGGGTAAATCAGAAACATCCACTCTTTGGGGATATAAAAAACATAGTATCCAAATACTTCGGGTTAGATGTGGTTATAGATCATATCATCCAAAAGATTGGGAATCTGAAGACTGTTTATCTAACTGGTGATATTGCCAAGGGGATGGATGCAAAAATCATCGATCTCATTTTGGTAGGTACGATTGATCAGCCTTACCTCATAGAGCTAATAGAAAAAGCTGAGAAGCTCATACACAGAAAGGTCAGGTATATTATTTATTCTGAGAAGGAGTTTGAATCTGTAGATGTATCCAATAATGGCACTTATTTATTGATCTGGCAGAAGTAGATGGCGGAGAATACAGATAAAAGGTGGCTGGTGTTGTACACCAAGCCAAGAAATGAAAAGAAAGTTACAGAACGACTTTCCAAAAAAGGGTTTGAAATCTACTGTCCATTGGTTAAAACCCTCAGACAATGGAGTGATCGTAAGAAAAAGGTGGAAGTGCCATTGTTTTCGTCCTATGTTTTTATCCGTGTGGATGAAAAAGAAAGGCCCTTGGCTTTGCACGATCCTGGCGTCATGAACTACGTGTTTTGGCTTGGAAAACCAGCTGTAGTTCGAGATAGTGAAATAGATGCCTTCCGGCAAATTGTAGAAAACGGTGAAGAAGTAGTAGTAGAAAGCTCAAGGCTTGAAAAAGGAAGCAAGGTAGAAATAGAAGAAGGTCCCTTCAAAGGAATGACAGGGATAGTAGATAAGTTAAACCCTCAATATTTCACCCTCTACATAGAGCAACTGGATTGTAAGGTGAGTTTTCAGTATACTCGATGAAAGTTAAGAAAGTCATAGTTACAGGAGCCGCTGGTTTTATAGGCTTTCATCTTTGCAAACGATTGTTAGAAGAAGGATTTGTGGTTGTTGGGATCGATAGTCTTAATGATTACTATGATGTGCAGCTTAAACTTGATCGGTTAGATCAAATACGACATGAACCAAACTTTACATTTGCTCCAATAAATATTACTGATAAGCCTAAGCTGGATGAACTGTTCAAAAAATTCGAATTCGATTATGTAATTAACCTTGCAGCACAAGCAGGTGTAAGACACAGCATAGACAAGCCTTATGAATATATAGATTCCAATTTAATAGGATTTATCAACATATTAGAGGCCTGTAGAAATAATTCAGTGGAGCATTTGATTTTTGCTTCATCAAGCTCAGTTTATGGGGCAAATAAAAAAGTGCCTTTTGAAGAATCGGATCATACTGATCACCCAGTTTCGCTTTATGCGGCTACCAAAAAATCCAACGAAATGATGGCGCATGCCTATTCGGCACTTTACAATATTCCATGTACAGGATTGAGGTTTTTCACCGTTTATGGACCATGGGGTAGACCTGATATGGCTTACTTTAAATTTGCCAAATCCATTATGAATAATGAACCGATCAAGGTATTCAATAATGGCGAAATGAGCCGAGATTTCACCTATATTGATGATATTGTTCAAGGGATATCCAGGTTGCTGAGTGTAGTACCACGTACAGCAAGGAATGAAGAAACAGGCCCACAGGAAAGTTTCGAGGCACCTTACGCTATATGTAATATTGGTAACAATAGTCCAGTGAAGCTAATGGATTTCATTTCAATGCTAGAAAAACATATTGGAGTTAAGGCGATCAAAGAATTTCAACCCATGCAGCAGGGAGATGTAAAAGAAACATACGCCAGCATAAATAAGCTTAACACTCTAGCTGGTTTCTCACCATCTACATCTCTGGATGAAGGATTAGAGAAATTTGTAGCTTGGTTCAAGAGTTATAATACACTTGAGGCCAGCGAATCGATTCAAAGATGATTAAAAATTAATGAATCAATCCAACAAAATAACGATTTACTCAGCTGAAAAAAGGGGCCAATCTATTTTTAGAATCTTCAAGGAAATGATTAGTGAGCTTCCCGAAGCGCATGAACTTGGTCAAAGACTTTTCAAAAGGAACATAAAGGCCTTATATCGTCAATCTCTACTTGGATTCTTTTGGGCTTTGATACCACCGCTTGTTACAGCAGGTGTTTGGATTTTATTACGCAGCAACAATGTCGCAAACTTTGGAGAGACAAATGTGCCTTACCCTGTATTCATAATTACAGGAACTTTACTCTGGCAAATATTTTCCGAATCAATTACAACACCCTTAACAAGTGTAAACACCAATAAGAGTATTCTTGTCAAAATTAATATTCCTCGTGAAGGGCTGCTACTATCAGGAATATATACTTTGATATTTAACCTGTCTATCAAAACAGCAATTCTAGTCATCATATATTTTTATTTTGAGCAGGCATTGACATGGTCAGTTTTGATGGTTCCTGTTGGTATTATCGCGATAGTTATTTGTGGTTTTTCACTAGGATTATTAATTGTACCTATTGGAATGCTATATACAGATATAGGCAGAGGAGTTACCCTCATATTACCATTTTTGATGTATCTCACACCTGTAATCTACCCAATGAAAACAGAAGGACTCTTTGGTTTATTCATGAAAGCCAACCCGATGGCTTCACTGCTTACCGAAACTAGAAACTGGCTAACATCAAAGCCTATCTATGATTTGAACATGTTCATTTATTACACAGGGTTCTTTTTTCTCATTCTTATTGTTGGTTTAGTAATTTATAGGATATCCATGCCAATGATTATTGAGAGGATAGGATCTTAGAAATGGTTTATTTGTGAAGATTGTTTATTCGTTTAGTTGCATGCCTCTTGATAGTCCAAGTCGAATCAACAAACCAACGACTTTCCAACTAAACTTTTACAGATAATTGGTTTATTCGTGGATTGAATAACAGTATGGGTTTCAAATCAACCTCTGCAAATCCCTAAATCAACAAACTTGCATGTATACCTACTCTTTTGAAAAACTAGAAGTTTGGCAACTTGCAAGGCAACTCGTTAAGGACATTTATATCCTGACCAAAGACTTTCCTTCTGAAGAAAAATTTTCACTTACGTCTCAGATCAGAAGATCTGCACTTTCAATTAGTGCTAATATCGCCGAAGGAACATCCAGAGGAACTTCAAAGGATCAGGCTCATTTTACTCAAATGGCATATTCTAGTTTGATGGAGTTGCTTAACCACTTAATTGTTTCAACGGATTTAGGTTACTTGACTCAAAATGCGCTTGATATAATAAGACCTCAAATAGAACTATTGTCAAACAAACTCAACGCCTTTCATAAGTTCCAAAAGAACAGAAATACGAAATAATCGAATCAACAAATCAACATATAAACAAATCAACAACTCCCGAAGCGGAGGTATTGGTGCGGGTCGAGGGAGTCTCTAAGAAATTCTGCAAAGACCTCAAACGCTCCTTGTGGTATGGCATTCAGGACATCACTTCTGAACTATTTGGTCTAAAGAAAAATGAAGGCCTACGTAGGGACGAATTCTGGGCAGTGAATGAAGTAAGCTTTGAGCTAAAGAGAGGAGAGTGCCTGGGGCTCATAGGACATAATGGTGCAGGAAAAAGCACTTTACTTAAAATGCTGAATGGCCTTATCAAACCTGATAAAGGTTCGATAATGATGAAAGGCCGGATAGGTGCTTTGATAGAACTGGGAGCGGGTTTCAATCCTATACTCACAGGAAGAGAAAATGTGTTTAATAATGGAGCGGTTCTGGGTTTTACCCAGGAAGAAATAGCGAAAAAATATAAGGCAATAGTAGAATTTGCTGAGCTAGAGGAGTTTATGGATACTCCAGTGCAAAATTACAGCTCTGGCATGAAAGTCAGATTAGGCTTTGCAGTAGCTGCTCAAATGGAGCCGGATGTGTTGATTATTGATGAGGTGCTGGCAGTTGGGGATCTTGGTTTTAGAATAAAATGTTTGAATGAAATTCAACGTATATTATCACGATCATCAGTAATATTTGTATCACACTCAATGCCACATGTCGGTCATTTGTGCACTCATTGTCTCTTACTAAAAAGTGGGGAAATTAGTTGCTTTTCTAATACAGTCTCAGATGTAATAGATTTATATCAAAGTCAATTTTCATCTGTAAATTCAAGTATATCTGGGTCCGGGGATGTAGCACTAAAGGACTTTAAAATAATGGGAGTTAATTCAGGAATTGAACCATCCGTCAACCTAGGCGACTTTTTGAATTTTCAAGTGATCTTGTTTAGTGAAAATTTTATTGACGTACTTTATGCTCGATTAATAATACGGAACATCGATCAGAGAGCTGTATCTCATATAATTACTAAAGATTATAATTCTTTTCAATTACCAAGTGTACTAGGTGAAGTGAAATTGAAAATTGAATCATATAAGGTGCTACTTTCTTCAGGAAGGTATTATATTTCAGTTTATCTATATGATAAGATGAATAAAGTTTTATGCAGGGTAGATAATGTGGCTTCTATTTATGTAAAGCATAGTATTTCATCTGGGGCAGATTCTTTTCAAACAGCCAAATGGGAACTTAAATGAATGTGAATTGAAGCAAAATTTGAATGGCTTCAGAATTGGAATTATTCATAAAGAATATATACCAACTTAAGTTTTAATTAGTAATAGATGACGGAATTAAACTATAAGCTTAAGAATGTTGGTTTCATAAAATAACGATTAGACCTATAGATATGCAAGATAAAGTTTAGGTAATCGTACCATAAATAAGAAATACAATTGTGAAATGTCAGATAAAATATAATACTTGACCCTATGAAAATTTATGTAGATATTGATGATACAATATGCTTCTATGAAGATGGATTAGATAAATTTTCTAGAAAAAGGGATTATAAAAAAGCAATCCCTAGTCCTACTAACATTAAAAAGATTAATGGATTGTATGACCAAGGACACACCATAATTTACTGGACTGCAAGAGGAACCGTAACAGGTATTGATTGGTTTGATGTTACCAAGGAGCAACTGGATACTTGGGGCTGCAAATTTCACGAACTAAATGTAGGTGAAAAACCAGCATACGACTTACTAATATGTGATAAGACTAAACGAATTGAAGAAGTCTAACAATATATTTTTCTTTAGAATAGATGATTGATTATAAAAAGCTCCGAGAAATAAAGGATAGTACCGAATATGATACTAATTATAGATCTAGCACCAAATCTGCTTTGAAAGCTAAATTGGGTACAATAGAGAAAGACGCAAGTGGAAAGTATGGTAAGTTTCAAAAGGAACCATTTCGAGGGAAAAAGATATATGACATATTAATGGCAAAGTCTTTTGGGTAAGTCTTAGATGTGGGTGCTGGAAAACTTGAAGTTACTGAACAATTTATTAGAGCCGGTAAGATTGTAGACATTTGTGAGTACGAGACCAGTCATTATCTTTCTCAAGCTTCTTTTAACGTTCAAAATATTAGACATGTATATATTGGTGATGTCAATACTATTAATATACCTATTCAATATGATGCGATTTGGGCTGCTCATATTTTAGAACACCAGTTGAATCCTAATATATTTCTAAAAAAATGCATTCATTGCTCAAAGAGGGAGGTTATTTATCGATTGTCATTCCCCCCAGAAAACCGTTTATAGTAGGAGGGCATGTCAGTATGTGGAATGGCGGACTCTTGATCTATCATCTAATACTGGCAGGCTTTGATTGCTCAAATATTCAACTTTTGCAATACGATTATAATATTGGTATTGTACTTAAAAAAAGATCAATAGAACCTTTTCCAAGTATAAATTATGATTTGGGCGATATAGATATTTTAAAAGAATACTTTCCATTTGAAGCAGCTGAGGGATTTAATGGAGACATAATGAGCTTAAATATTGAAAATAAAAAGAATTAACAATGAAGAAAATCATTAAACTTGAAACGGATAAATTATTCACGAACCTTACTCAGCAGGTGGCTGAATATGCTAAAGAATGGGGTAAATCTGGATTGGTAAATATTTATTCTAAGCATACAACTTGTGCAGTATGGATAACCGAAGATGAAATTTTACATCATGCAGACGTGAGGTTTTTTTTAGATACTATGGCACCTAAATGGAAAGACCCAGAAGGAGGACAAAAGAATGTGAAATATTTGCACGATTTAATATCACTAAGGCAAGACGTTCCTGAAGACGAGCCTATTAATGGGCATTCACATATTCGCCATTTATTTTTTAATTCTTCAGAAATGGTGCCAGTTCAAAACGGTGAACTAATTCTCGGAACATGGAAGCAAGTTTTTGCAGTTGAATTAGATCCAATACGAAAGAGGGAATTGGTATGTACTTTCATTTCTGAGTAACATGAAATTTTTCATTATCATAAAAGAGGATTCTGAAAGAGTACCTAAGAAAAATTTTCAAATGCTTGGCGAGTTCCCATTATGGCAGCATTTAGTCCGTGAACTAGAAGGGTATGAAGTATATATTGACACTGATAGTCGTACTGTACTTTCAGAGTGTAAAAATTTAGGCTGGGTCACTGCATATCCAAGGAAGCAGCAATTCATTGACTATGAAAACTCTAATGCAAGCAATTTAAGCCCTGCAATAAAAATGATAGACAATTTCTTGGACAAGTATGTTGTAGACGATGAAGAAATAATTGTCACTACGCATGTTACATCACCGTTCTTAAAAATTGAAACTATATTAGATGCAGTTGAAATTCTCAATACGAATAGTGATTATGATAGCGTTCATTCAATTACCAGGCATCAGGAGTTTTCATGGTTAGGTGATAAAATGATACCAATAAATTTTAACCCTGATGTCATACAAAAAACCCAAGATTTGCCTTGTATAACAATGTCAAATGGTGCTTTTTTTATATTTAGAAAAAAAACATTTAAAAAGTATGGTAACAGAATTGGAGAATCTCCTTTTTATTATGAACTGAGTCCTCCAGAGGATATAGAAATAGATTATAAAAATGATTTAATATTAGCTGAACTAGTAAACAAAGGATTATGCAAATAGTTGATGTAACATTGAGAGATGGTGGTTTTACATGTGATTTTGATTGGCCACTGAAATTTGCACAAGAGTATTATGATTTGGTTTCAAAACTTGGCGTGAGCGTCATGGAGTTAGGGTATTGGAAGCAATCTTCAAAAAGTCAGAATAGGTTTTTTAACTTGAATATGGATACCGTTAAGGCGGTAACTCAAGAACAGGAAAAGAGAAATGTGGCTGTTATGATCGATTACCATTATTGCAGCAAAAACCTAAAGGACTATCCTACATTTCATCAGAAAGAAATCAAGATGATTAGGATGACGGCTCGAAAGGATATGATAGATGATGCATTTCTTTTTGCTAAAAATCTAAAGGAGTATTCTGGGTTAGACATAGCGTTTAACATATTTAATACAACAAATTACACCGACGATGAACTAAATAGTGTTCTAGATAAGGTTCTTTATTCTGATTTCGAAATAATTGGATTTGCTGATACTCATGGATATTTGGATTTAAATAAAGATTTAGAGCGTTATGAGCAGAAATTTATGAGAATTAAAGATTCAGGTAAAAAAACTTGTTTTCACCTACACAATCATACAGGTAAAGCTTATTCAAATTACGTAAATTGTTCAAAGAGCCCATTTATTGATATATGTGATACTTCAATTATGGGAATGGGGAAGGGGGCAGGCAATTTAAAACTCGAGGAAGTTCTTGATGATCAAAATGCTCTACTCTTGAATGAGTTTATAGATGAACATTACGACTCATTATTTAAGAAAACCGTTAGTCCATATTACATGGTTAGCGGTAGGTTTGGCATCACAGATAATTATGCGACACAAGCAAGAAAATTGAATGTTCCAATGAAGAAATTCATTGAATTTTGTCCAACAATATCAGGGCTCCAAAGAGATAATTTTGACAAGACCTTGTTAGAGAGTTTCACTGGATGAATATTTTAATAACAGGAACAAGTTCTGGTTTGGGTTATGAGATTGCTCGTCAATTTTCAAAATTAGGACATAATGTATTCGGTATTAGCAGAAGAAAATCTGATTTAGAAATAAATCAAGTGGAGTGTGATTTTTTCGATCTAAAATCAATACCTGGTGCTCTTAATCGATTGATAGAAGTGAAGTCACTTGACCATGTGATTTTGAATGCTGGTCAATTAGGAGAACTAAAAAAAAATGAGGAGCTCAGTGTAGAGGCATTTAAAGAAATATTTTCAGTGAATGTCTTAGCTAATAAAATGATTATTGATTGGTTAATAATAAATAAAATTCAAACTAAAAATATAATAGGAATTTCGACTGGTGCGGCACTAAAGGCCTACTTTGGCTGGTCTCTCTACTGTACATCAAAAGCAGCCTTTAAACAATTGATGTCAACTTACGCACATGAAAATCCTAAAATAAAGTTTATTTCATTGGCTCCTGGTATAATCAAAACCAATATGCAAAACTATATTAATGGTTTAGATGCAGACGAAATTCCTTCAATTAGGAAGTTCAAAGATTTGTACCCGAATATGGAGTCTGCTTCAACAGTTGCTAGACGACTCATAGAATGGCTACCTAAGTTAAACACTTATGAATCCGGTGAGTATTTTGATTTGAGAGAATACAAACCATAATTAGAATATGCAACTATTGAAAATCTTATTTTAACATATTTGATGGTTTTATCAATCAATGGATACAACGGAGCAGGAAAGAGTGTTTTAAAGGGCATCCTTGATGGTCATCCAGATATATTTGTATCTCCTACACATGACAATAGTTTGGGCATGTTTACCAGGATTGAAGATTCTGAAGAACAATGGATGAAATTCAAAGATATTGAGAAGTTACGGGAAAAAATGGCTTGTTACGGCAGGTATTTTAGGCTTGAGAGGTTTTCATATAATAAAAAGATTCCATTTGGATTTTCTTCCGGAGAAACGATTTATATCCCTTTTGAATTAGATTGGAGTTATTTCGACTCCAGGGTTATCGATAGACTAAATATGTTAGATAATTGGAATCCGGAAATAATAGTTTCATCAATTTATGAGCAGCTTGATCAATCTTTGAATTCTAATGATATTCAAAGGAAGTACTATGGAGGCATGGATGAACCAGATTTGCCCTATTTGGAGAATTTTTTTAGAAATTACCCACATGGCAAAATGTTACATGTTGAAAGGGATATTTATAGTGTAACAGCCACATTGAGTAATCGAAAAACAATAAAAGATGACTTCAGGTCACTTTTACTGAAAAATTATTCCGTTAAAGAATTTATCCAAACGGGACGGTTAAAACATTTGTTAAACTATTTAGCTACAATAAAAAAAATAAAGGAATTACACCCTAATCAAATCTTATCTGTATCATTTGAAAACCTTGTATTAAAAACCAAATCTGAATTGAAAAAAATTTGTGAATTTCTAAACGTGCAGCAACATCCAGCCCTTGATAACTGGTCTTGCTTAGGGAAAGAAGTCACCAACAATGGGGTAAAATACATAGGAGATATTTTAGATGATCCTAAGGTATTGCTGTCAAATGAAGAATACCATTTGATTAACAAAGAAATTGAGAATTTTGGTAAAGACAAACAAAGGAATATGTCTCCTCTTTCTAGGTATAAAGCACACATAACTAAAATAAAAAAAGGTGTTTTTGGAATAATACGTTAGTACTAGAATTTGTAGGAATCGAAACCAGATAACTACATAGTCAATTTATGGGTATGTGTATATATAAGGGATAGTTATCTGGGAAAAAATAGTAGTAATTAAAAAGATTCTATCGAAGATTATAAAGTCATTACACTCATGAGGATATGTTAAATATCACCGTATCTTATTACCCCAAAAAATTAGGAGGGTGCTATTCCAAAGAAAACATTATCTAAAGCTAGATGGTTAGCTATTGTCAAAATGTAAATAATTGAACCAGCTAAAACTTTATTTAAAGAAAGCTTGTAAAAGCTGATCCCTTTTCTCAAGGGCTCTAGGTTCTTTTATACTTTGCACAATGGGTCTATGTTTTACTAACCAATACGGTAATAATTTAAGTGTTTATAGAACCTGAGAATAGTGGGAATAAAATGATAAGGAGATATCAATAAATGATTGGATGGGATAGAAAGAGTACTCTTGAATCAAAAATGATCAATGTAGTTGATAACAGATATATATTTATTCATATTCCTAAATGTGCCGGTACCTCTATTGCAAAGGCAATTGGATTAGGAGATATTACATCCCACATGAAAGCTTGTGAAATCCGAAAAAGTATTGGATGGTTTAGATATTCAACACTATTCAAATTCGCATTTGTGAGAAACCCTTGGTCAAGATTTTTATCCTTATACAACTATGCACGTATGGAAGAAAGTTATTATCATTCTTCAATTCACCCTAGTAAAGCCAAATATGGAAAGCATTTAGACTATGACCTATTAAAGGACGCAAGCTTAAATGACTGTGCAAATTTATTGATAAATGGAGAGTTATTGCATGATAAGCAATGGAACCACTGGATGCCTCAATATACGTGGCTATTTAATAAAAAAGGGAATAGTAATATTGTTAATTTCATTGGCAAGGTTGAGCATATGGAGCAAGAATTACAGATCCTTAAAGACAAATTGAAAATTCAAATAAGAATTGAAAAATTGAACGAATCTTCTACTCATACTAATTATCAGGATTTTTATGATAATAAAACGAAACGTATAGTAGATAGATATTACGAAAAGGACATTAGATCGTTAGGCTATAAGTTCTAATTTTTAAAGATTTATTTTTTGAGAATGATTTCAAATCCATTCGTATCTGTGTTAATGCCTTGTTATAATTCAGAGGCATTTTTAGCGGAGGCTATTGAAAGTATATTGAATCAGACGTTTTCTAGGTTTGAATTCTTGATAATAGATGATGGATCCAGCGACAAAACAAGAAAAATCATATCTATGTATGCTCATAAAGATCCGCGGGTATTACCTTTTTTTTATTCGGATAATTGTGGGATTATTGAAAGACTGAACTTTGGACTTTCCATTTCTAGAGGAAGATACATAGCAAGAATGGATAGTGATGATATCTGTCACCCAGAAAGGTTAGAAAGGCAAGTGCAGTACATGGAGAGGAATATAAATGTTGGTGTTTTGTCAACCGAGATTGAATGTATAGATGAATATGGGTTTCAAAAGCCCAATTGGACTGTAAGTATACCTAGCAAAATGTATTCATTGGCTCTCCTATTTCGTAATAATATTTGTCACCCTTCTGTAATGTTTAGAAGGAGGGTTTTGAATCAAATTCAATTTAAATATGAGAATGACTTCTACACGGCCGAAGATTATAAGGCATGGATAAAACTGGCAGATGTTACTCAAATACATTGTCTGGAAAAAAGACTATTAAAGCAAAGATTTCATCAAAATAATGTATCAGTCGCTCAAAAAAGTAAACAAATTATTACCGCAACCAAGATCATCAATGAAGGACTCAAATCATTTGGATTAAATATTTCATCAGATAAGTATTATTTCCATAGCAACTTAATAACATTTAAAAAGAGGTCAATATACGAGGTAAATGCAAATTCTATTTGGCTCATTAGATTATTAATAGCAAATATTAAAGTTGAAAGAATAAATTCAAGCTTGATGTTGAGCTTCGTTAAGTATATGATTAGTGGTTACGTTAAAAACACAAAACTGAATTTTCCCCAAACTATTGTCTTGATGTTTTGGTGGGTAGGCGTTTACTTAGTTTTAAGTGTTTTGTATCTGTATTCCAATCTTAAAAAAAGAAAAAGATGCCCACAATAGAAGAAAATAAGAAAAGCTGGAACGAAAATTACTCTTGGATTAATCGAGGAGATGAATGGTCAATGGGTTGGGGAAGTGTACAAATGCAGTGGTATACATGTATTCTTCCGAGAATTCAAAATTTTTTGCCAACTCAATCAATTCTAGAAATCGCTTGTGGTCATGGAAGGTGGACAAATTTGCTTAAAGCCAGTTGTGATCATATTATTGGGGTTGATCTAGCGGAGCAGTGCATCAAGGTATGTAAAGAACGGTTTAAGCAAGATTCTAATAGTGAATTCTATGTGAACGATGGAAAATCCCTCAGTATGGCAAAAGATTCTTCAATTAACTTTATTTTTAGCTTTGATTCATTGGTTCATGCCAATAAGGAAGTAATGGAATCCTATTTACCTGAAATTTGCAGAATTTTAACACCTGGAGGAGTAGCTTTCATACATCATTCAAACTTGGAAGAACACTTCGTGAAATTTAGATTCTTAAAGAAAATGCCTTTTTTAGCAGCCTTTTTATCCGGTATTGGACTCATTGATGAAAATCTACATTGGAGGGATAGTACCGTGTCTGCATATTTGTTTAGATCAATTGCCGAAGAGTGTGGGTTAAAGTGCAAGAGTCAAGAAATAATAAAATGGGGAACTAAGAAAGTTTATAACGATTGTTTTACAGTACTCTGTAAAACGGATGAAGACATTGCCACAAAGATTGAAAGAAACAAGTTCTTTAATAAGGAAACTGAAAACTCTCTAATGTTGACAAAGCTATATGATGAAAAGAACCTTATTGTTTAGCAACCATCCAATATTCAAAAATAATGTTTTTTTGAATTACTAAGGTCAAAAATCTGAATTTGGAATCGCTCAAAATTACTTTTTGCACAGGAGAATTTCCAGATCATTTTTCTGGCGTAAATACCTGGATTATGAACTTGAGTAGTGGGTTATTAAAATTTGGTATAACACCTCATATTATTGATTTGACTTTTGGAGAGGGAAATTTCTCAGTTTTAAATTTCTGTAGCAATCAAGGATTGGAATTTGATAGAATTCAAGTTAACAATGGAACAACATCTGAAACGCTTGTAAAATATATTTTAAAGATTCTTAAGAGTAGAGGAACAGATGTGTTCATCCCAGGTTACGTGGATGCTGCACATTATGCGATTCCGTATCTTACCAGGGCTAAATTGTCAACGGTGATAGTCCTTCATTCTGATGATTTGAGATACAAAGCCTATTACGATGACTTTGTTGTAAAGGAGTCCGACTATAGAGCACATGTAGTGGTTGCAGTTTCTGACTTCATTTATCGTTGGGTAGATGGTTTGCCTGGGACTATTGTAAAAAGTAAAATTTATTGTGGTATTACCATCCCTGATGTTAAAAAGCAATATTCTACATCAGCGAAAAAATTGAAATTGGTATATTGTGGTCGGCTGGATCAAGAGCAGAAAAGAGTTTTAGATACATTTGATGCATTTAATGCATTGGTATCACAGGTATCAAATATCTCATGTCACTTTATAGGAAATGGATTTAAAAGACCAGAACTTCTAAGACGAATAAACTCAGAGGGTAACAACTTGATTACCTATGATGGGCAATTTGAATCAGAAAAACTTCAAACCAAATTACTAGAGTATGATATATTCATATTGTTGTCGGATTATGAAGGATTACCCGTGGGATTGTTGGAAGCCATGTCTTTGGGTATGACTTGTATCTGTTTGAGAACGCAAAGTGGAGTATGTGAGGTGATTGAACATATGAAGACGGGTGTATTAGTTGAAGATCGTGGACCGTCATTAGTGAAAATGGTGAAACAGCTTGCATCTGAAAGACACTTATTGGAAGCTATTGGTAGTTCGGCAAGAAAACTTGTGATATGCAAATATTCGAGTGAGCAGACTACAAAAAAGTGGATCAAACTAATAGAGAAGATTGGACCAAATGACAAAGTATCAATAAAAATTCCTAACCGAATAAAGATAAAAATTGAAAAGAATCCAGCCTTAGACTTTTTTAATACATTCAATAAGGAATTAAGGACAAGAAGATACAAATTGTTGAAATTGTCAAAAATAGGTAAGCTATTCCGAAGAATTCGATCAATGCTGTATGAAATTTAACTAGAGGTATTCTTCTAAATGAAATCCCTGACAATCACTTTTTGTACCGTTGAAAAACCGGACCGCATTTCCGGAGTGCACACATGGATCAAAAACTTATGCACAGAATTAACAACCTTTGGTCATAGACCACATATTGTTGATGTGCTAATTGGGAATGAGGGAATTTTCCCCTTAATAGAATTTGCGAATGAACATGATATCGAAATTGATCTTATCAAAGACAACAATCATCCTTACACCGAATCAAAAGTTAGAAAAATTCTTGAAATACTAGAGAAACGTCAAACGGATGTCCTGTTGCCGGGTTTTTGTAATGCAGCATATTATACCATACCATATTTAAAAGAAGCAAACATTCCAACGGTTGTTGTGCTTCATTCTGATGATGATCTATACAAGACCTATTTTGAAGAGTTTGTATGTAAAAAGTGGAATTACAGAGCTGATGCGGTGGTTGCAGTTTCGGAATTCATTTTTGAGTGGACGAAAAAGTTAGAAGAGAAATACTCTAAAGGAAAAATTTCATATGGCGTGAATATTCCTAAAAAATACAGGCAGCACATTGAAAATAGAAAGTTGAAATTAGTCTACAGTGGTAGGCTGGATCAACAGCAAAAAAGAGTTCTGGATATATTTGAGTCATTTAAAATGATTGTGGAGAATGTCGGTGATGTAGAATGTTACTTTTTAGGAGATGGTTCTGAAAAGGAAGCCATCATTAATAAAATAGAAGAAAGGGGTGAAGATAAGATACATTATGCGGGAAGTGTACCTAGTAATGCCGTTCAGTCAGAATTGTTGAAGTATGATGCAATGGTACTTTTATCAGATTACGAGGGTCTACCATTGGCGATGTTAGAAGCAATGGCCTGCGGCCTTGTTGTGGTATGCTTACGGATCGATAGTGGTGTCGACCAACTTATCAAGCACAAAGTTAATGGTTTGATAGTTGAGAATCGCAATACCTCGTTCCTTGAGGCAATAGAATATTTGGTTCAGAATCCGGAACATGTGAAGGTTATGGGAAATGCCGCTCGACAAACTATTACCAATCAGTACTCGTCTAGACTAAACGCAGAAAAATGGATTAGCTTCCTGGATAAGATATGCAAGGAAAGAAAAAATGAGATTAGAGTTCCAAGAAAGTTTTCACTTCCGGACAATAAGCCCAGTTCAATGAATTCATGGAATAAATTTGAGCGTGAAGTAGATAGGTTTTTACTATTTAAAATCAAAGTCAAAAGTACTCTTCTAAGGATGCTGAAATATTTACCTGCTCTAGTATTTGATAACCTGCTGATCCTCAAAAGGCGCTTAATGTAAAAAAGCAAGACTGAATATTTAAGCGCTCTTACCAAACAAAATTAATCGGTTTTAGGCGTCAACAAAATATAGCTTATGCAAACAAACGATTCGAATCCAAACGAACCATTTTATTCAAAGGAAACCTTGGACTTGCATTGGCAAATGACCAGGTGTGAAAAGTATGCTTTTATTGGCCTGCTCGAACATATACGACCCAAATATTCATTGGAAATTGGGACTTATAAGGGAGGATCACTTCAAGTGATAAGTCGATATTCAGAAAAAGTGCATTGTGTGGATATAAATGATAATTATGTAAACGATCTCAGTGGGAAATTTGAAAACGTGTCATTTGACATAGGGGATTCTAAAAAAATTGTTCCTGGGCTGATAAAAGAAATAAATGAATCTGATATTTCTCTAAGTTTTGTTTTAATTGACGGGGACCATTCCGAAGAAGGTGTTAGATCAGATATTAATAATGTGCTGCAAATTGTTCCAAAAGAACCCATTTACATAGTTTTTCACGATAGCTTCAACCCTACTTGCAGAAAGGGGATTCTAAGTGCTGATTGGCAAAGTTGTGAACACGTACATTATGTGGAAATAGACTATATACCAGGTGTGTTTCATAAGGAAGCTCATGATACCGCAAGGCCGAAATCAATGTGGGGTGGTCTAGCACTAGCAATAATGTCCCCTGAAAAAAGAGTAGAACCTTTGAATATTTATCAAAGTCAAAAGGGACTGTTTGACTGCACGTATGCAAATTCATCGCATAAAAATGAAAGACATCCTAATAATCCTTTCCGATATAGTAAATCGCTTAGACGACTCAAAAATTTTATAAGTAAGAAACTATAGAGATGTGTACGATGAATTTGATAAATAGAGTGGGTTCCCTGTTTTACTTTAATTTATGCTTTTTTAATCCATTGTAGTATATGTTTTGATCAACTCTACTTTTTGCACCATAATTACCAAGAGCCATTTGGCTTTCTCTCAGGCATTACACTTTTCTTTAAGTGGTGAAAAGAAGATTAATTTTCATGTGTTGATTACCGATACTGAGGACAAGATCGCATTGCCAGGTATAACTACTCACACTTTAAAAAAAGTTATTTCCGATTCTGAAACCGGCCAAAAAATCTCCGCAAAATACAATAATACTCCTGATGAACTCAGATGGTCCTTAAAACCCATTTTCATTAACTACCTCTTCGATAATGGATACGATAAGGTGATTTTCACCGATCCTGACACCTTTTATTTTTCGGATTTCAGTTTTTTGTTTAATGAATTGGATGAACACAATATTTTACTTACACCACATTGGCGAGGATTGGATCTAACAGTCGATCAGTCAAATTTTGATTTGCAATTCGTAGGTGGGTTGTTTAATGCAGGTTTTATAGGGGTAAATCAAAAGGCTGTTAAGGTGATGGACTGGTGGGCAAAGTGTTGCTTACATAAATGTGTAAAAGATTTTTCGATAGGTCAATTTGTAGATCAGACCTACCTAAACTTGATTCCTATTTATTTTGATAAAGTGAAAATACTAAAGCATCAGGGTTGTAATGTAGCGAATTGGAATCAAGTAGTTTGTAAACGCGAATTGAAGAATGGAAAGGTACTTATTAATGATAGTTGGGAAATTGTTTTTATTCATTTTACAAAGAGCACAATTAAAGGAATAGTCCAAGGAAAAGATACACTTTTAGCTGATCACTTGGCTAAGTACATTGATACGCTTGCTAAGAATGGAAAAGAGCTAATTATCAATGACTATTTTCCGAAAAGAGTATCAAAAAACAATAATTTGAAGAAGTTAACTCATTGGTTGAAAAAGCGGAGCACAGGAAATAGCTGATGTCTGAAGATAATTTTATAAATATTCCTTTCAACCATTCCAATCTTGACCGGTATCTAGTTAGAACTTCAATATTTAAAGCCCTTAATAGTTCCCTTAGTCAATTAAAGGGTGAATTGCTGGATGTTGGCTGTGGTAAAAAGCCCTACAAGAAATATGTAATTGATAACTCTGAAGTCAACAATTACATTGGATTGGATATAAATACTGCAAATATTTATGATGAAAATGTACAGCCTGATTATCTGTGGGATGGCAATTCTATGCCTTTTGAAAAAGATCAGTTTGATTGTGCAATTGCAACCGAGGTTCTGGAACACTGTCCCGATCCTGATATTACACTTGGTGAAATCAATCGGGTATTAAAGCCAGGTGGAGTATTTTTTTTTACAGTTCCATTTCTCTGGAATTTGCATGAAATTCCTCATGATGAATATAGGTATACTCCTTATTCATTGGAACGACACTTGAAAAATTCAGGATTCATAAACATAGACATACAGGCTACTGGAGGTTGGCACCTTGCAATGGCACAAATGATAGGTTTGTGGATCAGGCGCTCACCCATAAAGAAAATCTCAAGATACAAATATGCTGTTCTCAAAAGAATAGCATTCTTTTTGATGAAAATACTAATGAGTATTAGTAACAAAGAAGAAATTTCGTTTGACAAAGAACAAATGATTACCGGACTTTATGGGACGGCCC
The DNA here is from genome assembly GCA_049115735.1 of Cyclobacteriaceae bacterium. GTDB lineage: Bacteria > Bacteroidota > Bacteroidia > Cytophagales > Cyclobacteriaceae > CAXBNB01. Next base: position 57,168 of record JAGDZP010000001.1, read on the forward strand.
AAAAACCATAGGTTAGCATTTATCTCTCCCAGTCGGGAAGCTTATTCTGAGACTTTTATTAAGGCTCAGAAAGAAAACTTACCCTTTGAAATTTTTCACTATTATAGTGGGTTTCTTCCCGGACACCTGGAGGGCAAGGGCTCACTAATTCAACCTGGTGTTCTTGGCCGATTGAAAGTCTTAACGGGTTTCAAGTTAAACCCCAGAGCAGCAAGTGAAAGGGAACATGTTTTCGCCAAGTCACTAAAAAAAAACAAAATCGAAATCGTATTAGCGCACTTCGGACCGACTGGAGAAACGGTTAGCGAGGTTTGCCGTAAATTCAATATACCCCTTGTTGTACACTTTCACGGTGATGATGCTTTCTCGAGACAGTTTATTGAATCCAACAATAATTATTCAAAGACATTTGAGGTGGCCAGAAAAGTAGTATGTGTATCCAAGGACATGAAAAAACAGTTGATGAATTTAGGCTGTTCTGAGGAGAAAATTGCTTACAACGTTTACGGTCCTAGGGATATATTCTTTGGAGTTCAACCAACATTAAGAGACAAGCATTTTGTTTCTGTAGGACGGTTTGTTGATAAAAAGGCACCATATTATACCATTCTGGCTTTCCAAAGAGTCCTGGCTCTTTACCCAGATGCCAAACTTACCATGGGAGGTGATGGAGAATTGTTTCAGACTTGCAACAACTTAATTAAATATCTTGGGTTGCAAGAATCGGTTCACATGCCAGGGAAAATCTGTACTGAAGAATTTATCAACCTTTTAAAGAATTCAATAGCTTATGTTCAGCACTCTATAACAACGGAGAGTAATGAAAAGGAAGGTACACCTTTGTCAATCTTGGAAGCAGGTGCCGCAGGATTACCTGTGATATCTACACGCCATGCTGGAATAACAGATGTTATTGAGCACGGCAAAAATGGTTATTTGATTGATGAACATGATGTGGATGGAATGGCAAATTCAATGGTAAATATTCTAGCCAACCTAGAACAAGTAAAAAGGATGGGTGAGTACGCTAAAAAAAGAATACACGATCACTTTTCTTTTGAAAGGCATATCAATGGGCTTACTGAAATACTCAAATCTGCCGTAGCAGAATGAGAAAAGTGAACTTCATGATTATTGGTGCGCAAAAGTGCGGTACGACTTCACTTGCAGCAGTATTAAACATGCATCCAGAATTGTGCTGTTCTATTCAGAAGGAAACTCATTTTTTTAGTAAAGAGCCCAATTGGAGAGATAAATTGGATGAATATCACAGTCAATTTAATGAACAATTACCAATCTGGTTTGAAGGGTCGACAACCTATACATTCTATCCTTCATTTAATAAAGCAATTGTAGATGACCTCTACGAATACAATCCAAATCTCAAGTTTTTGTATATTGTTCGGCATCCAATCGAAAGACTAGTTTCTGCTTACAAACATTTATACGAACGCGGCTATTTGAGTTCTTCATTTAGCGACGCAATTCGTAATTACCCGGATTTATTGAATATCACGAATTATTATATACAAATAAAAAGATATATTGACCGCTTCGGAACTGATCATGTGCTCATAATTGATTTTGAAAGGTTTAATAATAGGCGGCAATTGGTATTAAAAGAAGTTTCTAATTTTCTTGGAATTGATCCTGATTTATTTCCTAATGGGATTTCAAATGTCAAATTGAATTCCGAGGAAACTAAGCGATTAGATTATCGCATAGATAGACTTAACCTGAGCCAGTCTCTCGTCAAGAGATTTTTACCTATTATTTGGCAATTAGTTGTTAAGCTAAGATACTATCATCCAGTACCTAGAAGTATTGATGTTTCTCAATCAGATCGTCGTTTTATTTTTGACATCCTCAAATCAGATTTACGCTTATTGAGGGAGTTTTCCTCTACGTTGGAAGCCTGGAAGGTTATATGAAAATAATCTTTTTTACCCATGATGCTTCATATATGGGGTCTAACCATTCACTTTTGGACTTGATAGTTGGACTAAGAAAGTATGATGTGGAAGTTCTGGTCTGCTTGCCTAAAATGGGATTGTTTACGGATGTATTGACTTCAAATAATGTTGATTATATAATTGAAGAATTTACCCCATACTGTATAAAAATACCTAGACTAATAGATTTGGTTAATATACGGTACTTGTTTCATTTTTTTCGAAGAGTATACAAATATCGCAGGTTTAATAATCAATGCCTTGAAGAGGTTAGCCGCAGAATCGAGGCATTTAAACCTGATTTACTGTATTCTAATACATCTGTTATAAATATTGGATTTCTTGTGTCCAGAAAACTTGGAATTCCTCATGTATGGCATTTAAGAGAATTTGGAAGAAAAGACCATAAGCTAATCAATGTCTATGGAAGAAAACGTATTCGTCAACAAATGAATAATTCTGAGGTACTGATAGGAATTTCCAAATCTATTTCTGAGCACTATGCTAAAATTTATGGAATAAATGTAAAAACAGTATATAATGGGTTGCTTAAGGGTCCGGTAGTGAAACCAAATATTAGAAAATCTGATAAACCTGAAACCATATTCGGATTTATGGGAAGTTTATCAATTGGAAAGAATCCAATTGAGGCGATTGAAGCTTTTAAAATAGTACAGAAGAGTTACCCTTTTATAAAGCTAAAGGTAGCGGGAAAGGGAGCCGAACTCAAGCGCTTGAAAGAGTATTGTTTCGAGAATAAAATTGAAAACGTGGTATTTTTAGGGTATTTAAAAAACACTGAAGATTTTTATCAGAATATTGACATTCTCCTTATGTGTTCTAAACACGAAGGTCTAGGTAGAGTTACGATTGAAGCAATGTCATATGGAAAACCAGTAATTGGATATAATAATGCTGGAACAGCTGAAATTATAATTCAAAGTAAGACCGGAATTCTTTATGACGGAGCGGCTAAATCGTTAGCTGACAAGATGCTTTTTATGCATAAAAATATAGATAAAAGACAGGAAATGGGCCTTTCAGCTCAAAAGGATGTGTACAAAAGATTTGAAACAGATTCTTATTGTTGGGAAATTTTTCAATTAATTAAAAAATCAGTATGATACACTGATGGTGTAATTATTAGCTACAAATTACAATAATGCAAGATTCTACCTCACTGAGTGGAAAACATTCTTAATCAGACATATCGGAACTTTGAGGGTAGCATATGAGATGATAAAGAACCAGACAGAGTTTAGCTTACACTACCAGTTTGTTAAATTAAGATTTTAATTGACGAATCCACTAGTTTCAATCTGCATTCCAACCTACAATGGAGCCAAGTACTTGGATGAGGCTTTGAATTCTGCCATAAACCAAACTTATAGACCCTTAGAGATAATTATTTCAGATGATGCTTCGGCCGATCAGTCCCTTGAAATTGCCGAGTCATACAAGTGTAAGACAGATATTCCATTTTTTATTTATAATCATGAGCCATCCGGAATTGGATCCAATTGGAATTATTGTGTTGAAAAGGCTAAAGGTGAATGGATTAAATTCTTATTTCAAGATGATTTGTTAAATCCTACGTGTGTTGAAGAAATGATGGGCAAACCTAGAGTCGATTCAAACACCTCTTTGGTGGTGTGTAAACGGAAAATATGGATGGAAAAGAGTAACTCCGATTCACATGAGTTGTGGGCAAAAAGGTGGATTGAGCGTTATTCCAACTTGTTTGCTAAGTTGCCAATCCCAATCAAGAAAATTCTCAATGGAAATGAGCTATTGAAATCTTTGAATGAGCATAATTTATTTCAGAACAACTTTGGAGAGCCAACAGCAACGTTGATAAGAAAACGAGATTTGTTAGAGTCAGGTGGGTTTGACAATGAATTAAAGCAGACATTGGATATAGAAGCATGGTACAGGCTTATACGTGATAAGAAAATTGGTTTGATTGAACAAGAATTGGTGACTTTTAGGTTGCATGAAAAACAAGCGTCCTTCTATAATAATCAAACTAGTCTAAGTGAAAGAAAGGTATTTATGCAAAAAGCCCTCCTTAACCTTGATTCTTACCTTTCAACAATAACTAAGGCCAAAATACATCTACAATTGAACCTGCCTCAGATTTCTAGAATATTAAAGAGGTTTTCATGGTGAAGAAAGCGGGAGGTTTTGTAATGAAAATGTATAGGACCTAACAACATGCCGGTAGTATCAATTATAGTACCTAACTATAATCACGCACACTTTTTAAAAGAACGTCTTGATTCAATCTTCAACCAATCCTATCAGGATTTTGAGGTGATTCTCCTCGATGATGCAAGCTCAGACAAAAGTCAAGAAATTCTCAGTCAATATGCAAAGCGTCCAAAGGTCACCCAATATGTAGTAAATAAAACCAATTCAGGCAGTCCATTTAAACAATGGAGGAAAGGCATTGAATTAACTAAAGGAAAATACATATGGATAGCCGAAAGTGATGATGTTGCTGAATTGGATTTTTTAAGAAGATTGATTTCGAGGTTAGAAGAGGATAATGATATTGGAATTGCATTTTGCAGGTCTAAGATTATTAATAACAAAGGCAAAGCAATTGGATTTAGTAATTCAGGAGATCAATTTTCTCATGTCAGGTGGTCAGGTGACTTTGTAATGGATGGTGTGTTGGCTATCAAAGAACATTTTAGATTCAGCACTCATATATTGAATGCTAGCTCAGTTGTTGTTCGAAAATCAGCAATAAAATCACCTTTTTATTTTCAAAGCTATAGGTATAGCGGAGACTGGCGTTATTATCTAGACATACTAATGAATCATAGCATTTCATTTACATATGAGCCATTAAGTATCTTTAGGCGTTCAGAATCATCTCATACTTGGGCAAAATCAAGTCTCATTAGTGAATGGAAACGAATGAGTGAAAGAAAAAAGAACTTATGTTTGGCTAATAACATCTCCGGCTTGACTATAAGAGATGAGACCGATAAATATTTATGGATGTGTTATAGCATGCTAGCTCATTTGAATTCTAAAAATTACCTATGGGTTTTGCTATCAAATTGCCCTATTCAAATAAAAATATGCCTTATTCGAAAGGCAATATATTATTGTTTGGACAGAATTGGATTAGCACATTCTGCAATTACCAGCAGGCCTAAATAGCCTTTAGTACTCTTAATATGAGTACCTCTATGTTTAAATACTCTGTAATAATCCCTGTTTACAATGCCGAAAACTTTGTCGAGAAAGCGGTTGATTCTGCTTTATATCATAGTACTGTTAAAGAGGTTTTGCTGGTTGAGGATGGATCAACAGACGAATCTTTATTAGTTTGTGAGAAATTAGCTTCTTCGAATGAAAGAGTAAAACTATTTAGGCACGCTGATGGGCAGAATAAAGGAGCAGGTGCATCCAGAAACCTCGGGCTAGAAAATTCGTCCTGTGAATTCATCTGTTTTTTGGACGCAGATGATTATTACCTGCCAAATAGGTTCGCAAAAGAAAAGGAAATATTTTCATTGTACCCTGAAGCAGATGGAGTATATGGTGCCTTGGATAGTGCGTCGACAGGAGAAAAAAACAGGCTATTATCTATGGTCTCAAACACCTCAGATCCAAATGAATCGATCTTCACGACAACTTCAAAAAGAGTACCGCCTGAAAAATTATTTGAGCATCTAATTCATTTCCGAAGATTTGGAGAAGGCTATTTCAGCATCGTAACCTTAACAATAAGGGCTGAAAGTATCAGGAAAACCAATATTAGTTTTAATGAAGAATTAAGATTACATCAAGATACCGATTTCATTTGGAAATTAGCTTATTGTTTGAAACTATACCCAGGTGAACTAGAAAGAGCTATTGCTTTACGCGGTGTACACCCAGACAATCGGTTTTTGAACAACAAAAATATTGACCAGAGTAGAAGACTCTTGTATGAATCGGCATATAATTGGGCAGAAAAGGGAAAAATAGAATCAAATTATAGAAGTCATTTCAGGCATTACTATTTTGTTCATGACATTAGGCAGGAAGGGTATAAAAAAACACTACTTGACGTTATTCTTATTAATAATTGGAGCCTTATTAAAAATTCAATTTGTTATGTTTTATTTAGGTTTCCTCATTTTATGAATATAATTAACTCGAAAAGAAAATAATACTCTCATTCACAAACAAATGAACAGGCAGTTAAGGTTGTATGAGATGTGGTTTAAAGCTTCCATTTCAAATTTCACCAATAAACAAACATCGATTATCTTCCAGTTGAGCTTCATCGACCAATCTAAAATGTTTCTCAAATTCAGATCTAAACCAATTCTTAGTATACCATGGTGGAATGAGTGGCAGTTTGTCGAAATTGGAACTGTACAAACCTTGGGGCATGAACTCTACAAAAACATATTTGTTGGAAAAGCTTTTGATGCGTTCCAATATGAATTTTAGAGATAAGTTCTGAGTTAAAATAAGATGATGTGTCAGTGCCAAAGCTAGTACAGCTTCTGACTTAAATCTTACCTGAGCAGCTTTGAATTTATTATCGGATATATTTGCCCTAAAGTCCATTAAAACCGGTGTGATTCGTAGCTGTTTCTTACGGAGGTCTTTATATAAAGTGTCAATTGCATTATCATCATAATCTGAGCATATTATGTGTTCAATGTCGTAAATATCGGAAATCATTTGTGATATGAATCCCGCATTACCACCAAATTCAAAAATCGTTTTTATGTTCAACTTTTGGATTGACGAAAGGATGTACTCATGCCTTTCAGTTGGTTTTATATTTGAATGATAATTTGCCCATAGCGAAGGGATTTTTTGCTTTTGAAGTTTTGAAGTTTTGTTTTGAAGCTTTTCAAAATTTACGAAAGTAAAGGGTAGCAGGTTTTTATGTGCTAATGCAATTATCATATTCCCTATTTTCTCTCTTTTTGTACTAACAGAAACAAGCTGTTTGAACCTATCAATGTGTACCGTATTAAAAGCTTTGTAAGAAAAGTATAAGTAGAAAAAATTCTTTAATAATTTAGGTGGAAAAACCCTATAAAGTGGACGCAACAGTATCAAGAAATCGTTAAAACTTATTTGATTACCATGTAGGGAATGCCTGGCAAAAAACACATATCCCCGACTCCATAATTTCAAGGGCGCATAGAAGCTCTGTTGAAATTCTCCAAAGGCCCTCCAACCGTCAGATTTCTTACCATAGCAGGTTTCAATCTTTACAAAACTTCCAATGTCAACGAATTTTGGCTTGTTATAATGGAATAATATGTTAAATGGGTGCGCATCAATCGTTTGGTATCCATACTTTCTCGCTATATGATTAACTTCCAATGTGATTTTTGCAGCATCTTGCAGCATTGAAAAGGACCATTCAAAAGGAAGTGAGTGACAAGGTATTTTGGTATGTTTAAGAACCAGTGAGCAGTCATTTGTTGAGTAATTAGTAATATCGGTATGAGGTATAAGTCGTCTTTTGATAAGGTCTTTAATCAGTCCACAATTAAATAGCTCTTCCACATGAGAACGTTGTTTTTCGTATATCGCTCGATAAATGTTACCATTCCAGAAAAATACATACCCATTTGGATCATAGGATTCTATTTTATCGATATCAGCACTAGAGATCGTATTGTCAGAGGTCTGTACTTTATTCATGGGAATATAATTTTTGAATTGTCGTTTTCAAGAATAATTTAAGAACTGAGTTTGGTTAGAGTGGGTGAAAAGTCAATTTGAGATAAAATTAACAATGTCACAATTGTTTGGCCCAATACATCATCGCGAAAATATGAATTTATCTGAACATCCTACTTTGAAAAATGAATTGGTTTTATTCTGTTTGGTGTACATGGCGTTTTTGTATGCGAGGCAGGCAAACTCATGCAATCAGATATAGCTTTTTTTGAAATTTATGAGTTCAATCAATTCCAACAGAACACTTTAACCTTTTAGTCATTCCAATTATTTTTTTCGATGAATTTACAACTTGATGGTTCCTCTAATTAGTATAGTTATTCCTACGTTTAATAGAGCTCATACTCTAATTGGAACTATCGATAGTATCGTTGCTCAGAACTTTGATAAGTGGGAATTAATTGTGGTGGACGATGGGTCGACTGACAACACATCTGTTGTACTTTATGAATACATTCAAAAAGATTCTAGAATTACATACCTTATTCGACCCCAAAACAAACCTAAAGGAGCTAATTCTTGCAGAAATTTTGGAGTACAAAATGCAAGAGGCGACTATATAGCTTTCTTAGATTCTGATGATCAATGGAAACAATCAAAACTAGAGGCTGATTGGGAGCTACTAAACCAAAAGACAAATGTGAAGGGGATATACAGTGGAATTATTATTGATAATGGCAAATTCCGAGAAGCTAAGAATACAAGACCCCTACATTCTGATGAAAGTTATGTTGATTTTATATTCTCAAAAGGGGTTATGGCGCAGACTTCAACTTATATGGTAGATAGTCATGCTGTAAAAAAAATTATGTTTGATGAGAAATTGCAAAGGCATCAGGATTTAGATTTCTTCATTCGGTTTGGTAAGGAGTTTTCTTGGGAATTCCTAGATGGATGTAATACTATAGTAAATTGGAAAAAGGGGGAAGAAAGCAAGCCACATTTCCCTTCTATGATTAGATTTTACGAGAAATATCGAACGGATATTACTTCAAAAAAAAATCATGCCCGTTATTTGATATGGGCATGGGTTCAGGCGAAAAAAAATAACCAAGAGTATACCGACTATTATATTAGACAATTAAAGGAAATGTTTTTCCAGGTGAGTTTCGAAGACAAACTGTTTTGCCTTGCTCCGAATGTTTTTTATTTAGGATGGAATATTTTTGATAGAATCAAAAGAAATTTATTGAGTAAATAGTTTGAGCAAGCCTAAAATAGTATATCTCATTGGTACATCGCACTGTGGTTCAACCTTGTTAAGTGTGATTCTGGGAGCCCATCAAAAGGTGGAATGTGTTGGGGAATTGAAATTTTTACCAAGTTACTGGGATAGGGGAGAAGATTGTACTTGTAAAAACGAAATCAAAGAATGTCCTTTTTGGATGAATGTGGTAAAAGGGCTGTCACAGATTGGAAATGGTTTAAATTCAACAACAATACCTCGCTGGACCCTGACAAAAATATTTTTAGCAATAATATTTGCTATAAACCCAAGGACTATATGGACCAAGGGTGAAATAGATGCTTTTGCCATTTCCAACTTGAGCTTGTATTCGTCGATTACAAAAGTATCTAAAAAGCCTGTAGTTCTAGATTCTTCAAAAAGTATATTTAGGGCCTTTTTACTTTGGTTATCTAATCGTTTTGACATAAAACTCATATATGTCAATCGAGATGGAAAGTCATATCTTGCGTCAAAAAAGAGGCGTGAAAAATCAAAAAGAAGCTTTAATATCTTAAAGTATTTAGGCTATTATTTCAAAGATAAGTATATGCATATGAGGTTTTTGATCTGGCTGCCAAAAAAAAACCTTCTACCAATAAGTTATTATGATCTTACTGTCAACTGTGAGGAAACGTTATCCAGGATACTTGAATTCACGGAACTTCCAAATCAAATGAACATTATTGGGAAGACAGATGAGAATGAAAATTTTAGTTTCACAAAAGAAATCAACCATGATATTGGAGGGAATGGAGTTAGGTTGAGGCAGGAAGTAGATATCATGTATAAAGACAATTGGAAATCTGATCTTAACCTTTACGAACGTATTATTTTTGCTGTTTTAGGTGGAAATATTGTTGACTATTTAGTCAAAAGTTTATTAAGGTTGAATTAAACTATTTGTTCAAAACATTAATATTCAAACGCTCTGTCAGCTTTAAATAAAAAAATCCTCTTCTTAGGTCCCTATTCTCCACCAATAACTGGTCAGTCACTAGCATTCAAAACCATGGTTGATTCCTATTCTCGGAATGAGTGCCTACTAGTTGACACAACAAAATTTTCGAAAAAGGCTCTGAATACTTTTTGCTCTATAGTTAGAAGTGTTTGGATATTAATTTCAAGGAATGACATATCTATAATTTATTTTACATGCAGTAGGAGCATAGCTGGTTCTCTCAGGGAAATACCTATGCTGTTAATAGCCAGAGCGAAAAGGCTAAAAGTAATAAACCATTTGCACGGTGCAGATTTTGCTGAATTTTACCATAGGACACCATGGCTCTATAGAAAGGTTCTTGATCACGCTTATAAAGGGGTAGAAACATCGATTGTGTTGATAGATTCAATGAAAAGGGAGTTTGAAATGTTCGCAAAAATGAAAAAAGTGGTAATAAATAACTATTACCCATCTGAGTTCGACACGCAAACTTCAATGGGTACTAAAAATGAATTGGTAGTGACATACCTTTCCAATATTATGCGAAGTAAGGGCATTATGGAGTTCTTACAGGCATGTACTCTAATTACGGAGCGCCATCAAAATGTGAAGTTTCAGATGGCAGGAGCCTTCATGGGAGATCATTTGAAGACTAGGAGGCAAATTAAGTCCCAAGTGAATACATACCTAAAAAGAAACGAAAATCTTGGTCTTGAATTTCTTGGTTATCTTCCGGTAGAAAAACGCTTAGACTTTTTGTCGCGATCCAGTATTTTGGTCTTTCCGAGTTTCTATCCCTCTGAGGCGTTTCCGTTAGTAATTGTTGAAGCTATGCGATGTGGCAATGCCATTGTAGCTTCTGAACATAACTATCTACCCGATATTGTTAGGGGGAACAATGGAGTCATTGTACCTAAAAGAGATTCACAAGCAGTAGCAACTGCAGTGATAGACCTAATTGATAATCCTCAGACATTACAAAATATTATAAGCTTCAATGTGAACTATGCAAAGCTACATTTTTCAGAGAGTGGCTACTTGAAATCACTTCATAGGTTGCTGGCATAAACTTTCATCTCAACATATCTGTACACCTTCTTCTAGCAACCAGTATAAAGTACACCCATCAAAAAATCACCTGCCCAATTTCCCTCCTCATCTGGCTCACTTCTAAAGAATAAAACCCAAACTCTTCGACGACTTTTCTTTGAACGGATATGCAGATTGCCTCTGAAAAGGAATCTCAAAACCCTCGAAATTTTCACCATTAATTGGAGTTGCAATTGTTCAAACCCTCATCACACCCTCACCCAAATCCACATTATAAGACTTTAGGTCTATCTCAAAAGCAGATTTGTAGGCTTGTGCTGCCTTGGATGTGAATTCTTCTTCGTAACCTTTTTTGACGATGTTGATGGTGCAGCCACCAAAGCCACCACCCATCATTCGTGAGCCCAGCACGTTTTTGTCTTTGTGAGCCAGTTCGGCCAGGAAGTCTAGTTCCGCGCAGCTTACCTCATATACTTTACTTAATCCATGGTGAGATTGGTTCATGAATTGGCCCATGGCCTTTAAATCTCCTGCCTGAAGAGCTTGACAAGTATCTTCCACACGCTGATTTTCGTTAATTACGTAGTTGGCGCGTTTCAATTTGACCTCATCAAGCTGGCTTGCAACAGCTTCTAACATTTTCTTGCTGATATCCCTTGGAGATTCAACTTTAGGATATGTTTCCTTTACTACTTCTACCACCTTCTCCAAGTCACTTCTTCTGTTATTATATTCCGAATCCGTAAGCTCGTGCGCCACACAAGTGTCTAGTAGTACAATGGTGTAACCATCAAGTACTGCTGGGAAGAATTTATACTCCAGATTACGGCAATCTAAAAAGAGACAGTGGTCTTTCTGACTAAAGGTTACCGCATATTGATCCATCAATCCACAGTTGAGCCCAACTCTATGTTCAGCGGCTTGAGCGAGTAGCGCAATTTTTTCTTTCGAAATACCCAGGTCGAACAACTCGCTGAGTGCATATATGATTCCGCAGGTCAGTGCGGCGGAAGAGGAGAGACCAGCTCCAATAGGTATATTGCCTCCAAAAACAAGTTTGAAACCCTTTAAGGCATACCCGTCTTCCCTCAAGCCAATGACCACAGATTCCATGTATTTCATCCAGCCTTTGGTGGTGACCTTATCAATGTCCAAGGCAACTTCATTCATTTCATCAAAATCAGTCGACAGGATTTTAGCCACTCCAGAGTCGTTTGATCCAATGGCAAAAAAGGTGTACTTGTTGATTGCGGCAGGAAGTACAAAACCTAAATTATAGTCTGTATGCTCTCCGATGATATTAATTCTTCCAGGTGCCTGGACCGATACTTCAGCCATTGATCCAAAAACTTCCTGGTACTTGTTGTTGATAATGTCTTTCATGAACGATTCTATAAGCGTTATATATACGTTTATAGGCACGAAGGTAGGAAATTTATTTCAAAAAAATTTGAAGCAGCAAAGAGGTAGGGATGGATTTACTTCTTAGCCAGCAAATTCAGTAAGACATGACGTTCATCAAAAAACACCTTTGAAGCTGCAAGGAGTACAATTATCGCCATCATAAATAGCTGTCCGCCATCATTCATTACTTCTATTCCAATAAACAACAAGTGGGAGAGTATGGCACCCGCCATAAGGCCTACGGCCAGCAGTGCACCGAATATAGCTGTACGATTTATGAGTATCAAAATAGAGGCGACCAATTCTATAAGACCCGTTCCTATGCGCAAATAGGATTCATAATCTGCATTACCCAGAATAGCCAATGCAATTGCTCCGAATATATCTTTTGACTCAGCAAGGGCAGCTTCTCCTCCGATACCAAATTTAAAATAGAGTGTTTGCAGTAGAACAAAAGCAACAATGAGCCTTGGAATTTGGGCAATTAATTTAGTGGTTTTCATGGCAATCTGTTTGGGATATATGTAAAATAATGAATCTTATTCAGGAGCCAAAGCTCTGAGTGATTCAATATATTCGTCCCTGACCATTCTTTGTGATAGAACCATATATTTGATATGTCGTAACATTACATACATTTGTAAATAAAAGTCAATGCTATGGGTATTAGTGCTGATATAAAGCAGGAAAAATTTAAATCAGAATTTCACAAAACCATCATCAATCTGATGTTCACCAGCAACTGGCTGGATGAGCAAGAGAATAAACTATTCAAGCCGCATGGATTGACTTTGGCACAATACAATGTACTAAGAATACTCAGGGGGCAATATCCCAATCCTGCTACTATCAACTTGCTTATTGAGAGGATGCTGGATAGAATGTCAAATGCTTCAAGGATCGTAGATAAACTGCTCGCAAAGGGACTGGTTCATCGACAGCAGAACATTGCCGACCGTCGTGCCGTAGATGTGATTATATCCAAAGAAGGTCTTGAGTTATTAGGAACGCTAGATGCTAAAATGGTAGATTTTGAAAGTGGTATCAACCAGTTTTCAGAAGAAGAATGTAGAGCTGTCAACAGCTTCCTTGATCGGTTCAGAGGCACTGAACCTGATTGATGAGTCTGGCTGCCTTCCCTAGATATCCTTTAGCATTTCTATAATGCCAGCTCTTTTTCCTTTTGGCCTTACGACCATCATTGGGATAGTTGAGTCAATGTGTATCAATTTCTCAGCGCTACTGCCAATAAATATGGCGGTAGTATCTGTCCGACCTTTGGCTCCAATTACTATGGCATCCACCTTCAATCTCAAGCCGGTATTATAGATTTTTTCAATAATATTATCGCTCTTGTCAAGCGTGTAGACAGGCTCAATGTCAACTCCTTTGGTATCTATTTCATACATGAGGGCATTATAGTCTTTCTCAGCATTATCCCTCATGATGGTCGCAAATTCCTTAAACGACTTACCAGTATAACGGTAGCCATTTGGAACCTGAAATACGTTTTGAGTATAGATCTTCACATTGGGAAGGCTTGGTATTGCAAGGTCAATGGCTTGTAACAAAGCGTCTTTTGAATATTCTGAAAAGTCAATGGGAACCAGAATACTCTTAACCTGTTTTTTATACTCTTGGGGAATGATCAATAGAGAACACGCTGCTTTTCTCGCCAATCTATTGATTAATGTGCCTCCTTCTTTGCGTTTATTCTTTCTACCTAATAAAATCAGATCAATTTTTTGATTAATGCTGTACTTCAGGATAGAACGCGTAGGATTTCCAGACCTTATTTCAATATGGGTTTTAGCACCATCATAGTTGAAATACTTTTTGACAGTACCTTCCAGATTACCACTTCGTTCTTCAACTGCCTTATCTAATAAATCAGGAAACTCAAGACTGATGCTTTTAGGGATATTCAAATCTTTTACCACGTTGATGAAATATACATCATCGGTTCTCGATAAAGATGATATGAAGGAAGCGGACTCTACCAATTCTTTATCATGTTCCGAATTGTCGAGTGCAACTAATATTCTATTAAAAGAGTACATATCTTGGGATTTGCATGCAAATTTAACCTGAATTAATCATTTGTAACAACTAGTTGATAATCTATCCTTGACTCAGTAAAAATATTGTGGAAAACATTTTAAAACTTGTTAATAAATAAGGATTGATTCGTTAATCTGTCTGGTAGGTTTGTGTTCCAAATTTGTCAAGCCCTTCATTTCGATTGGCGGTCAATTGTTTTATCTTTATTTAACTAATTTTTAGCATCATATAATGAACATCAGTAGCTCAAGAGCTGTAGAAGGAGGGGAAGCTGGAAGAACCAGGACCAAGAAAAGAATAGGCGTCCAGGAGTTGTCTTTGCAGCTGGGTAAAGTGCCACCACAGGCCACTGATTTAGAAGAAACGGTGCTTGGGGCGTTGATGCTGGAAAAGGATGCCTTGACTGCCGTTATTGACATTCTCAAACCTGAAAGTTTCTATAAAGACTCTCATTCGAAAATTTATGAGGCCATAGTCCATTTGTTTAACAAATCGGAACCGGTGGACCTGATGACTGTTACCGCACAATTGAGAAAAAATGGCACGCTTGAGATTGCAGGTGGAGCTTACGCAGTGGCCGAGTTGACTACCCGAGTGAATTCGGCAGCCAATATCGAATACCATGCAAGGATAATTACCGAGCAATCCATCAAGCGCGAATTGATCCGAATTTCTTCTGAGATTCAATCAGATGCCTTTGAAGACACCCAGGATGTTTTCGAATTGTTGGACAAGACAGAGCAATCGTTATTTGAGATTTCTGAATCGCATATTCGGAAGAATTATTCAGACATGTCGTCTCTGATGCATGAGGCGATTATGGAGATTGAAGCCCGCAAAGAACACAAGGACGGCCTTACTGGTGTGGCTACAGGTTTTACAGAGCTTGATCGTGTGACAGGCGGATGGCAAAAATCTGACCTGGTGATTATTGCTGCACGGCCAGGTATGGGTAAAACAGCATTTGTTGTTTCAGCCATGAGAAATGCAGCAGTGGATTTCGGTTCACCAGTAGCGATATTTTCTCTGGAGATGTCTTCCGTACAATTGGTAAACAGGCTCATTTCTGCAGAAGCAGAACTGGAAAGTGATAAGATTAAGAAAGGCAATCTGGCTGATCATGAATGGGAACAGCTGGTACATAAGACATCAAAACTTACTGAAGCACCAATATTCATAGATGACACACCTGGTCTTAGCATTTTGGAACTGAGGGCCAAATGTCGCCGTTTGAAAGCACAGCATGACGTTCAGCTGATCATCATTGACTATCTGCAATTGATGTCTGGTGATTCGTCCAAAAACGCGGGAGGAAACAGGGAGCAGGAAATTGCTTCTATATCCCGAGCACTAAAAGGAATTGCGAAAGAACTTGACGTGCCTGTTATTGCCTTGTCTCAGTTGAGTAGGGCAGTAGAGACCAGAGGTGGGGACAAGAAACCTCAACTTTCGGATTTAAGGGAATCAGGATCGATCGAGCAGGACGCAGATATGGTGATTTTCCTATACAGACCCGAATACTATGATATTACTGAGGATGAAGATGGCTTACCTACAACAGGTATGGGTGAGGTGATTATTTCCAAGCACAGGAATGGTTCACTTGAAAATGTGAAACTAAAATTCATCGGTCGCTTTACGAAGTTCTGTGATTACGATGGTAGTCTAGTAGGAGGGGATTATGGTGGAGGCTTCCCAACTTCAACAGTTCCGTCTGAGTTCTCAGCAGGACAAAGCACTATAACCCTGCCTTCAAAGGCGAATGATTCCGATGATGCGCCATCTGTTGGCAGTCCGGGAGATGCCCCTTTTTAATTGGTTCTTATTTCAATAAGCATGATCAAGAATATACTATGGATTCTTGTTGGCATTGCTGGTTGCTACTTATTCTTCTGTGGGCTAATATATTTTCTACAGGAGAAAATAATTTTCTTTCCTCAAAAACTACCTTCTGATCACAAGTTTCTTTTTGATCAAGAATTCGAAGAGATCAACATTAAAACGCCGGACAATGTAAACCTTCATGGGATTCTTTTTAGGGCAGATCAAAGTAGAGGCTTGATCTTTTATTTGCATGGAAATGCAGGGTCATTGGATTCATGGGGAATGGTTGCAGGAGATTATCTAGATATGGGTTATAACCTGTTTATGCTTGATTATAGAGGGTATGGGAAAAGCGAAGGAAATATCTCCAGTGAAAAACAATTTATGTCGGATGTCCAGCTAGCCTATGACTATTTAAAAACCAGATATAAGGAAAATGAAATTGTGGTTTTAGGGTATTCACTGGGTACAGCCCCTGCGTCGATGTTGGCAGCAAATAATACACCTAGGCTTCTCATATTGCAAGCCCCCTATTACAGTTTTGTTGACATGAAAGAGAAACACTATCCTATCTTACCGACCAATTTACTTAAATATCGATTCGATACTTCAAGTTTCCTTGACCAGGTTTCTGCTCCGGTTGCAATATTTCATGGTACAAACGATGAGGTCATTTATTATGGTTCATCCTTAAAGCTCGAAAGACACCTCAAGCCTGGAGATGAGCTAATTACCCTTCAAAACCAAGGGCATAATGACATGAGTGGCGATCCTATTTATTTAGAAAATATTCAGAGACTGCTCAAGGTCAAATAATAGCTTTGGGATTCTCCTAAATACTCCAAACATGTCATCAGAGACTTACTTGCTTTACTTTCTGATAAAGAATGGCTAAATTAATACCTAAACCACTAATCCCATGAAAAAGCTAATCCTACCATTCATTTGTCTGTTTTCTTTCACCGCGCTGTGCCAAGCTCCACTTACTACCATTCCATTTGAGCGATATGGTGACCACTTATTTATAAAGGTTAGTGTTGACGACTCAGAACCCCTTGATTTCATTTTTGATTCTGGTGATGGAATCACTGTGATTGACAGGGATGTGGCAGAAAACCTTCACCTGGTCAAAAAAGAGGTGGTGCTGAATGAGGAGTCCATCTATGGAGCCATCATCAAGCACAACACAATCGAAATTGATGGTTTTTTGATAGAGAAGAATATCAAGGTATATGCTACGGATTTAGATCACCTGGAAATTAGCCTGGGTAGAGAGTTTGACGGAATCATTGGCTATGACCTGCTAAGACACCACAGTGTGCGTATTGATTATGACAACCATAAATTCGAGATTTACGACTTAGGAGTTCACCCCAAAAAGGGAACTCCCGTTCCTTTTAAATTGGTAAACTCTATTCCGACAGTCGAAGGATCTGTGGTGTTGAATAATGATGAGCCTCATGATGGTAGCTTTTTTGTCATGACAGGTGCGGGAACAACATTGGATTTCAATTCTCCTTATGCTGTGAAATATGATGTGATTCACAAGACGGGAAAGCACTTTTCATACTTTGTGAAAAACGTATCCAAAAAAGAGACTAAACATTACGAAGGACATGTCAAATCCTTCACTTTTGGTAATCAGACGCTAACAGACTTGCCCATTGGTATCAGCCTGGCAACATCAGGCATGCAGGCGCACAAACATGTGGCTGGCATCATAGGCAATGAAATATTAAGTAAGTTCAACATAATTATCGATCTGCCGAGCAAGACCTTATACCTTGAAAAAAACAAAAGTTTTGATGAAGAATTGGTAATCAATTGTAGCGGAATAGATGTGCAGCTTTCTGAAGACAAGAAGAAAGTGCTCATACATCAGGTGTACGAAAATAGTCCGGCATCCGAAGCAGGCATAAAGGTCAACGCTGAGCTTTTAAGTATCAATGGTAAATCCACGAAGGATTTGAAGATGCAAGACGTTATAAAAATGTTCAAAAAGGAAGGAGAAACAGTGGAGCTACTGATCAATCAGGATGGGGCTGAAAAAAAAGTGACCCTAAAACTAAGGTCACTTATTTGACTATGATGCGATTCTGCCTAAGTCTGCCTTGAGTTGGACTGTCTTAGCTGGCTCCAAGAATTTGACGATGGATTGAATGACATATTCATTCCAAAGCATCCGATAATGACCGATTTTCTCGAGGGTTACCAATTCGGTATTATGCCATTTGTTTTTTATCTCCAGAGACCTTTCATAGGGCACCACTTTATCCAATTTGTCATGGATTAGCAGCAGTCTGTTATATTTCACTGTCTCACTGTAGTCTTCTACATTCATTTCTGCCATAGGAACCCCGACCAACTCTTCGGCCATTTTTACACAAACCTTGTAGGCTTTATCACCTAGCCCGATGAAGTCCCTAAATGCTTCAAAAGTAGGACCGAACTTATTAGGGTTAGCCAGGAATATGAGCTTGTCTACTTTGAAACGCGAATCAGAAAGTGAAAACGCTGTTAACACCGAACCAAAAGAATGTGCAATTATAGAAAATGGTTTAGCAGGATATATCTTTTCTACTACGGCTCTAAAATATTCCCTTCCTATTATCAAGTTGCTCCTTTTCAATTTTGAAAAACCGTGTGCCGGAAGATTGAAAGCCACCACATAATGTCCTTTTTCAACTAGCTCGAATGCTATAGCTGCCATACTGCCTGCATTACTGTCCCAGCCATGGACCAGGAGTACCAATGGATCGTTCGGGTTTCCAAGTTCGTAGCAGTCAATATTTTCTCTGTGATGCTCTATTGTAAAGTGTCGACTGAGATTGTAGAATTGTTGTTCATTCTTTCTAATCGTTTTTTTCCTTGTTTTTTGAAAGAAGTTGAACGCTTGCCTCCCCGCAAGGGCTGGTGCCAATGCGGAAAGTACTCTGAAGTAGGTTCTTATTAGCTGTATCATATTATTACTGGTTATAATATACCAACTGGTATATTTAAGGGTAAAAAATTTTAGTTTACAAGTTCTCTTTTAATCATGTCGTCTATAAAGTCCATCATATCGTCCATATAGCTTTTGTCATTCATTGTGGTAGTCATAAACGTACAACCTTCAATGAGTGCGAAAATCCGGTGGGCATACTTTTTTGGATCAATACCTGGTTTGATATCCCCACAATCAATTCCCTTCTGAATGAGTAACATCAGGTTCCCCTGCAGTTCTCTAACAACCTCCTTCACTCTTTTTAGAAGATCAGGATTGTTGTTTTTGGCATCTACACCCATATTCAAGATAGGACAACCGCCCAAAAACTGACTATATTGATGATATTGACGATAAAAGTCTGTTAGCGCATACAATTTCTCAATAGGTGATTTTACCTTTTGAGTGTAGGTTCTCATTTGCTCGGTAATGCGTTTTATACTGTATTCAAAAGCAGCGAGTGCCAGATTTTCCTTATTCTCAAAATTTCCATAGATGGCTCCTTTTGTCAACCCAGTTGCCTTTGTAATCTCCGCCATACTCGCAGAGGCATACCCCAGGCGGTTAAACACAGGAGCTGTTGTTTCCAGGATATGCTGTGAAGTACGTTCGGCTTTTGAGAGCATTTGAATATAAATTTTGGTAAATGTATATAAAAAATACCAAATGGTATAATTTATACGAAAATATTTTTCTTGAGTTTGGTTTTAAATCGAAAAAATATACTAATAGGTATATAATAGGTGGTTGTATCGATACGGTAAACTAATTTTTTCAATATCTACGTTGTTGGCTAATTTGCAAGAGTGATTGACTCAATTATGATAAGAGTTTGCCTGATATTCCTTTTGTCGTGGATTTCTACTTGTGCACTTGCCCTTGATAGAATTGAAGTAGATGAAGACCTGGAGTTGTTAGAACTTTTGGGTAATACGTATTTATATCGAGATGCAGATCAAAACACAACCATTGAAGAAATTCTCAACCTGCCCTCTGATGCCTGGAAAAAAGAAGTCTTAACAGGCTATGCTCAAAACCCGCAATGGATTTTGATACCATTTGAGAATGCATCAGCAAATTCCTTTCACAAAGTAATATCAATGACCAACGTCATTACCCATAAGATCGATTTTTACTTTGTTGAAAATGGTGTGCTACTAGACAAACACATTGCTACTGGTCTGGCTCGATCGAGAAAAGCGAAACTGTATAATGATCCTAGATATCCTGTGAGATTAGATTTACCGGCGAAGGTTAAAGTTGATGTTTTGGTGCGAATATCCGACCCCATGTCATCCATTAACGCTCCATTTTTTCTGATGAGTTTTGATAAGGCGATGGACCTTAAAGATAGAGATTTGTTTTTTAGCTTTCTGTGGATGGGGATTCTGTTCCTCTCTATTGTCATTGCCTTGTTTCTTTACATGAGTATAAGGCAGGACATGTTCTTATATTATATAGCCTTCGGAATTGCTACAGGAATCATTGTCACATCAAATGCCGGAATCATCTTTCTTTTCCTGGACAAGGACCCGTATCAAATGGTGACAAATTATTATCAGGTTGGTGCTGTAATCATGATCAATTTCATGCCACGTTTCTTGAACTGCATTGTGCCTATCTCTTTGATAAGCAAGTGGGCATGGAAAGGAATTCGGGCTATAGGTTATGTTGCCGTTGGTATTGCAGTTTTGTATAGTTTCCCATTTTTTAAGTTCAGTTTCTTCTTTACGAATTTGTTCATCAACACCATGGTGTCCCTCACGGCGTTGATGTTTTTGTATTTGTTAATTACCCTTTGTATAGCGACAATACGTAGGATAAATAGGGCACTTAACCTATTTGTTGTTTATTTAATTTATCTGGGTTTGGCATTTAGCAATATTATCCTACCTCTTTTCGGAGTTGCCGACAAGGGATTGAATGGCTTCAATTATGTGCTCGTAGGGTCCATATTTGAAACGGTGGCCTTTATGATTCTTATGGCACAGGTGACACTATCAATATATAATGAGCGGGAACGACTGTATCAAATAGTTCAGAGTAATCAAGAGCTAATGATGAAAGCAATTGTTAAAGGGCAGGAAGACGAACGGAATCGTTTTGCTAAGGACCTCCACGATGGTTTTGGGCAGATGATATCTTCCCTGATGTTGAACTTGAGGGGCTTGGAAATATCAAAACCAAGTGCTGAGAAGAGATCAAATATATTCGAACAATCTTCCAGCATATTAAGTGACATGTATGTTGAACTGAAGAACATATGCTTCAATTTGATGCCTCAGACCTTAATTGCTGCCGGAGTTGGACAGGCTCTGAAGGAATTTGCAGCTAGAATCAATCAGAGTGGTGGGATCATTATTGATGTTTCATTATTCGATATGGACGATCGTCTTAATGAGGTTCAGGAGATTTCCATTTACCGAATATCCCAGGAATGGATCAACAACATCATTAAGTACGCTGATGCTACTAAAATTGATTTGCAGATAACTAAGGATGATGAGGAGATGACCTTGTTGATTGAAGATAATGGCAGGGGCTTTGACAAAAGCAAATTAGAAAATGGTAAGGGTAATGGCTGGAAAAATATCCACTCTCGAGCCAATCTCATAAAGGGGGAGATTGACCTGGATACCACTGAAGGAATGAAGGGAACTACCTTTATTTTGAATGCCCCGGTGCAGGTAGAGGTTAAAATGGAGCGACCAGAGCTTGTTAGCTGAGAGGCTGGCTTCACAAATTGATTTCTTTACAGTACAAATCGAATTTTGCCAGAGATATTTATACATTATCAGTCTATCTTTGATTTCTAAACTACATCTAGGGAATAAAGTCGATGATCGCATTTCTTTTTTACCTACCGTTCTTGTTCCTTTTCGTGATATTGGCTGTATACGCCGAGCGAAAAGTGAGTGCATTTATGCAAGATAGGTTGGGGCCAATGGTCGCTGGGAAATACGGTATCCTTCAAACACTGGCTGATGTCCTAAAAATGCTTCAAAAAGAAGATATCAAGCCATTTGCCATAGATAAGGTCTTATTTTTATTGGCTCCTCTCGTAATTTTTGCCTCTGTATTTGCCGGTTTTGCAGTATTGCCTTTAACTTCTGAAGTAAGAGGATCTACCGCTGAGACCGGAATCTATTTTCTATTGGGTGTTGTGTCCTTAGATGTTGTAGGTATCTTGATGGCAGGCTGGGGATCTAATAGTAAATACTCCCTTTTTGGTGCTATGCGCTCGGTGGCACAAATCGTGTCTTATGAGATTCCTCTTGGGTTGGCAGTATTGTGTGTGGTAATGGTTGCTCAGACTCTCGATTTGCAAGAGATTTCTTACCAACAAGGAATATTTAATGATGGATCGTTGGTGGAGAATGGAAGCCTCACTGCAATGGGTGGAGTGCTGAGCTGGAATATATTCAGGCACCCGTTTTTGATTGTTGTGTTTATCATCTATTTCATTGCTTCATTGGCGGAATCCAATCGTACACCTTTTGATTTACCGGAATCAGAATCTGAATTAATTGGAGGGTTTCATACAGAGTATTCTGGATTCAGGTGGGCTATCATTATGTTGGCTGAATACGGGATGATGCTCCTAGTCTCAATCCTAGCTGTGGTTTTGTTCCTGGGTAGTTGGAATACGGTTCTTCCAAATATTGGTGGGCTTGCTTTGGCCGACTGGACATCAGGACAGCCTGGAACATTAGCCGGTCATGCCTGGGGAGCATTTTGGTTGATTTCAAAGGCGATGGTCTTGGTTTATGTGCAGATGTGGATTCGATGGACTCTTCCACGAGTGAGAGTAGATCAGATGATGGCTATCAGTTGGAAATATTTGACACCTATAGGGTTGTTAATGGTATTTGTAGCGGGAGTATGGAGGTTATGGGTCATTTAATAAAGTGAATTGAAAAGCTATATATTAAATATTACCAATACGATTTCTACCTTTTCACAAGGGTTGAAGTTGACTATGCTGCATTTTTTCCAGGCAAAAACAATGCGCGATCCTATAGGAGTGAAGGACGACAAATACTTCGAAAAGCAGGAAGGCATCATGACCCTGCAATACCCTTTTGAGGAATTGCCAGTGCCGGATAATGGTCGTTACCAGCTCCATAACGAAATTGATGATTGCATTGTCTGTGATAAATGTGCAAAGGTGTGCCCTGTTAATTGCATTGACATTGAGCCAGTAAAGGCCGTCGAAGAAATAGGCAAGACTTCTGACGGCACTCCCAAAAGAATATACGCGGCGAAATTTGATATAGACATGGCTAAGTGCTGTTTTTGTGGGCTATGTACAACGGTCTGCCCTACGGAGTGCCTGACCATGACGAAAGAATATGATTTCAGCGTATTTGATCTCAACGAGCATAACTTTGTGTTTGGAAATATGTCCGATGGAGAGATAGCGGAGAAAAAGGATGAGCTGCACAAATTCAATGAAGAAAAGCAAAAGGAGAAGGAAGCTAAACCCGTTGCACAAACATCTGTTGAATCTGGTGAAATGGAAGTTAAGAAAAAGCCGACATTTAAGCCGAAAGTGAAAAGTTCTACTGATGCAGATACTGCTAAGAAACCAGTATTCAAACCCAAAGTAAAGCCTACAAGTGGTAATAGCGATGCAGCCAAACCTGCTAAGCCCGCTTTTAGGCCGAAAATAAAGGCCAAAAGCGACGAAGAAGGTACGCAAGACGAGACTAAATCTTCCAAGCCAGTTTTTAAACCAAAAATAAAACCGAAAAGTGCTGAAGGTACTGCAGAGATAAAACCTGAAAAGGCAGATGAAAGTGTGGCAAAGAAAAAACCAGTTTTCAAGCCTAAGATAAAAGAGAAACCAAAAGCTGAGGATACGGAAACTAGCGAGTCGGAAAATAAAGCCGTTACAAAACAGAAGCCTGTGTTTCGACCTAAGGTCAAGGTGAAAGATAAACCCGAAGACGCTGAGCTAAAGGCTGATTCGACAAAGGCAATTGACTCAGAGGAAGAGAAAAGTAAAAAATCTGTTTTCAGACCTAAAATTAAACCTAAGAAATAGTGGATGGCCTGACAAATATCGACTTGAATGTAGTAGCATTCTATATGCTTGCTGGCATGTCTGTGTCCTCTGCATTGATGATCGTTTTCTCAAAGAATCTGATTCGATCTATATTTTTGCTGGTCGTAGTGTTTATGGGCGTTGCGGGAATATATATTATAAGCAACGCTGAATTTGTGGCAATCACTCAGATTTTGGTTTACGTTGGTGGAGTAGTGATACTATTGATGTTTGGAATCATGTTGACAAATAGATTGGAGGGGCAACAACTGGAATCTGGACATAAGAGAGTGATACCTGCCATCTTGGTCGGTGGGGGAATACTCTACACTTTGCTGTGCATCATACTGAGCGACAATAGTTTTTTTAACGCTCAGCCACAGGAGAGCGGAATTACAACCACTCAAAAAATAGGAATCAATTTGATGACCGATCAGGTGCTGGCACTTGAGATTACTGCTGTATTGTTGTTGGTAGCATTGGTGGGTGCGGCATTTTTAGTTGGGATCAAAACCAAGGAGGACCGGGCATGATTCCATTGGAACACTATATCGTATTGAGCGCTGTGCTTTTCGTGATAGGATTGGTAATAGCCATAACCAAGCAAAACGCCATCATGGTGTTGGTGGGAATTGAGCTTATTTTGAATGCAGCAAATATCAACTTTGTTGCTTTCTCTCAAAAAGACCCTAACTTGTCTGGGCAGATGTTTTCACTATTCGTAATTGTGATAGCTGTTGCTGAGTCTGCGGTGGCGCTTGCTATCATTTACAAGGTCTATCAGCATTACAAAACTTCTGATTTGGATGACCTAAACCAATTGAATGGATGAGTTTGGTTGAGGTTGCAAATATCGAACAGATTTTTATGGTTTTGCTCATTCCAGCATTGCCACTACTGGCCTTCGTAGCTGCCGCTCTAACCAAAAACAAAGAGTTGTCGGCAATCCTTTCCGTGGCAATTTCCGCAGCTGTGTTTTTTGTTGCTGTGGAGGTAATCATCCAGTTCTATGGCTCCAAAGCTTATTACTTCTCAGCATCCTGGTTTAACGTTGGAAGTTTTCAATACAATGCAGGAATTTTACTCGATAAGCTTTCACTAGTCATGATCGGGGTTGTTTCATTGATAACCCTTTTGGTGAATGTGTTCTCACTGGAGTATATGAAGGGAGATCCCGGAAAAGGACGCTATTTTGCCTTTCTTGGTCTGTTTGCCTTTTCAATGTATGGCATTGTCTTGTCATCTAACCTCTTCTTAACTTTCGTGTTTTGGGAATTGGTTGGTTTTTCTTCCTATCTACTTATTGGTTTTTGGTTTCAAAATGCAGAGCCACCTAAGGCTTCCTTTAAGGCATTTATTGTCAATAGAGTGGGCGATGGAGGTTTTCTGGTTGGGCTATTTATATTACTAGTTTTCTTCCAGACCTTTGAATTGCCAGCGCTATGGAGTCAGTTTGAAGTTTTTGGAGAGCCGAACGCAGACATTGGAATTTCAAAGGGATTTTTGATGGTTATGGGGCTCGGATTGTTCCTGGGAGCTGTCGGTAAGTCAGCGCAATTTCCACTGCAAACATGGCTACCAGACGCTATGGCCGGACCAACTCCGGTATCAGCCCTTATTCATGCTGCTACGATGGTAGCGGCAGGTGTTTTTATGTTGGTTCGTGTCTTTCCTTTGTTAAGTATTCCGGTGCTGGATGTTATCGCGATCATAGGAGCAGTGACAGCATTTATGGGAGCCTTTGCCGCCTTTGCTCAGAATGACATTAAGAAAGTTCTGGCGTTTTCTACAGTTTCACAACTGGGTTATATGGTAATGGGAATAGGAGTGGGATCGCCTGACGCCTCCTTCTTTCATTTGGTTACACATGCATTCTTCAAAGCATCACTATTCCTATGCGCTGGTAGCGTTATTCATTTTTTGCATCACGAAAAAGAACCTCAGAACATGCGGCAAATGGGAGGCCTGAGAAAAGCTG
Source organism: Cyclobacteriaceae bacterium (assembly GCA_049115735.1). Lineage (GTDB taxonomy): Bacteria > Bacteroidota > Bacteroidia > Cytophagales > Cyclobacteriaceae > CAXBNB01. The sequence goes on from JAGDZP010000001.1 coordinate 83,350, forward strand.
TTCCCAATACATTCATAGCCTATACCATCAGTATGCTGGCACTTTGTGGCTTGCCATTCTTTTCTGGCTATTTTTCAAAGGAAGCCATCTTAAGTGGCACATTAGAGTGGATCACCTATAGTTCAATGGATGGCATTGGCTGGAAGGCACTGGTACCGTTATTTGCATTTGCGGGGGTATTCATGACTGCAGCTTACATGGGCCGACAATACTTTATGGTATTTTTTGGAGAGGTTAAATGGTCGAGCGATATTAAAAAAGAGTCCTGGAAAGTATCTATTCCTGTTCTCTTGCTTTCGGTTCTTTCACTTTGGATATTTTATTCCTTCAATCCATTTCATGCAAACTCATTCTTGATGGAGATTTTGGATTACAGAGGAAGTCGGGGTAGTGATCACCTGATCAATCCGATGGTTTTAGGAACCGTGTCGTTCTCTCTGGCCGCTATTGGACTGTTTACATCATATACCTTGTTTTATAAAATGAGAGGTCAGGCTTTTCTGGAAAAGGTCAACAGTACCTTTGGTCAACTCTCCGCTACCAATTGGTTTATGGATGATGTGCATGGCATGCTGGTCGTAAAGCCTGTGCTTAAGATTAAGGATTTGTCCAGCCAATTTGACAAAAAAATTATTGATGGATTTGTAAACGCCTTTGGTGTTGTCAATGTAGTAATATCGCAAATTCTGGGATGGTTTGATAAACAGGTTGTGGATGGGCTGGTAAGGTTGCTTACATTGATTTCTGGTAATTTGGGTAATATTGCTCGTAGTATTCAGGGAGGACAAATTCAGTCGTACTTCGTTTGGGCAGTGCTAGGGATATTGCTGGTTTTAATCGTTTTGATATGAGTGTCGAACAAGAAATATTGAGTGGAATAAAAAAATCAATTAAGCTGAGTGCGCCAAAGGCTACAGTAATCCTTTATGGATCTTACGCCAGAGGTGATCAAAGACCAGATTCGGATATTGATTTGTTAATACTGATAGACAAGGAGAAGGTTTCCATTGATGACGAAAGGAAAATTAAATACCCGCTTTACGACATAGAATTTGACAAAGGCAAAGTAATAAGCCCATTGGTCTTGTCGAAAAGAGAATGGGAAACTAAGCATAGCATTACACCCTTTTATGAAAACATAAAAAAGGAAGGAATAAGATTATGACAGAATCGGAAAGACGTGAATTGGTGGCTTACCGAATTCCCAAAGCCAAATCGACACTAGCTGAAATTGATATTCACATTGAGAACAAGTTTTGGAATACTGCGATCAACAGACTTTATTATTCCTGCTACTATGCTGTTTCTGCTATTTTGCTACAAAATGAAATAAACACTCAAACTCATAGCGGCGTGCGGCAAATGTTTGGATTGCACTTCATTAAAACTGGAATCATTGATAAGGAACTGGGTAAATTCTTCTCGGATATTTTTGACAAGAGGCAGACCGGAGACTATGATGATTTTATAGAATATACTCAAGAAGATGCATTGAGCCTGAAAGCTTCGGCTTAATTATTAATAGAAAATATTTCTGAGGTACTTCGGAATAAATAGAAATGCTTAAAAAATGATCGAAAATCATTTATTGTCTTTGCTTATTTTCATTCCGCTGCTTGCGGCGGCTATCATACTTTTTATTCCTAAAAGGAACTCAACAATCTATAAGTGGGTATCGCTGGTGGCTTTATCCATAGAAATGATTTTGACCCTTATCCTCGTATGTTCATTCAATCAATCGAAAGTCGGCATAGGCAATGAAGCACTACAATTCGTTGAAAAGGCCGATTGGATCAATCTCCAGATTAGCAGTACAACTGTTATCTCCATACAATACTTTTTAGGTGTAGATGGATTAAGCATATCTATGGTGCTGTTGTCAGGCATTGTCATGCTCATTGGTGTTATCTCTTCCTGGAATATCAAAGAAAATCTCAAAGGCTACTGGACACTTTACCTGATATTGGCGGCTAGTGTGGTAGGCTGCTTTGTTGCCCTTGACTTCTTTTTGTTCTATTTATTTTTCGAGTTTATGCTTTTGCCTATGTACTTCCTTATCGGAATGTGGGGAGGTAAGAGGAGGGAATATGCATCCATCAAATTCTTTCTATACACATTAGTGGGTTCTATATTGATTCTCATTGTAATGATCGCATTGAGTATATCGGTGATTGCGCCAAACCCTGAAGTGGATGTGCATTCCTTCGATTTGATGCTGATGATGGACAATTCAAATTTTATCACAGACTCGGTATTATCAATCAATAGTACCGATAGTTTGTTTGGACTATCCTACAGGCTTTGGGCCTTCATACTGATCTTGATAGGTTTTGCCATCAAGCTCCCGGCGGTTCCGGTCCATACCTGGTTGCCGGACGCTCACGTGGAGGCTCCTACACCTATATCAGTTGTCCTTGCAGGTATATTATTGAAAATCGGAGGGTATGGTTTCTACAGGATTGCTTACAGCATTTTTCCAGAAGGGGCATATTATTTCGGTTGGTGGATTGGCCTGTTTGGAATTATTGCCATTATCTATGGAGCCCTTGTAGCCATGGCTCAGTCAGACCTAAAAAGACTCATAGCCTATTCGTCAGTATCACACATGGGCTTTGTGATGCTTGGCCTTGCAGCAGTTACAGTACAAAGTATTTCGGGATCGATATTTCAGATGTTCAGTCACGGACTGATCTCTGCAGCATTATTCTTAATTGCAGGTGTAGTTTACGACCGCACAAAAGATCGACAAATTGCCAACTACAGCGGTTTGGCATTGAAGATGCCTTACTTCACAGTTATAGTTTTGGTGACGTTTTTTGCCTCTTTGGGTTTACCAGGTTTTAGTGGATTTATTGCTGAGTTTTTAGTGTTGGCTGGTTCATTTCAAGGAGCTGTTTCCCATCAATTGATTGCTACTTTCATGCCTATCACCGGTGTGATTGGATTGGTAATAGGGGCGGCTTATTTCTTATGGACGCTTCAGAGAATGTTCTTTGGAAAATATTGGGTGAAAGAAGAAGGTTGGAGTATGCCTGATTTGACAAAAAGGGAATACTTGATGTTTCTACCATTGTTGGCTATGGTATTTGTTTTCGGGATTTTCCCTGGACTAATCCTTGATCTTTCCAACGAAACTATCATGGCGTTTGTAGATTTTGTCCAAAGACAAGGCCAGGACAATCTGAATACTATCCTACAAAATGTGAAATAGATGGGTAGTCTAGGATTGTCAGAAAAACTACATGAAGTCCTCGGAAGTATTTCATACCTTCTTCCTGAATTGTGCCTTATTTCCGGTGCAATTTTCCTTTTGATACTTGAACTGTTTGCCAAGGAGAAATGGCAGTTAAAAACTATTCTTAGTGGAGCTTTTGTGCTACTGACGGCTATTTCGCTTGTCAGTTTTACAGAACCCATGTTGATTTTTGATCAAGCACTCCAAGTAGACGGGCTGTCTTTTATTTTCGAAGCTGTTTTTTTATTTACGCTGCTTTTTGTTCTCATTTATCCAAGCCAAAAGTTTGAAATCAGAAAACTTGGTGAATATCACTTTCTGCTATTCACACTTGTATTAGGTGCTTTTCTTATGGTTAAATCCAGAAACCTACTGGTGTTTTATTTGGCGCTAGAGCTGGTTTCCATTTCATCTTATATACTCACGAGTTTAGGATTTAGAAAAAAAGGATTTGAAGCTGGGATCAAATATTTGCTGTTCGGTGCATTGGCGAGTGGTGTCATGTTGTATGGTATTTCCCTACTGTATGGTCTTTCCGGTTCACTGGATTTGGCTGTGATTTTGGCAGGGGACCTAAGTTCCGATCTCGCATTACTAGCATTGTTCCTAATGTCAGTAGGAGTGTTGTTCAAACTTTCATTGGTGCCGATGCACATTTGGACACCCGATGTTTATGAAGCAGCACCCACTTCTGTGGTTGCAATATTTTCTGTCATCCCCAAGCTGGCAGGATTGGTATTTCTGGCGCGAAGTATTTCTTTCATAGAAAATGAAAGCACACAACTTCTGTTTATCCAGGTAATCTCTTGGTTAGCTATTGCATCCATGTTCCTCGGCAACCTGGCGGCTATTTGGCAAAAGAATGCCAAACGAATGATGGCTTATTCTTCCATAGCTCATGCTGGATTTTTGGTCATCGGAGCTGTAGTAAACAATCAGTTTGCTATGCAAAGTGTAGTGTTTTACGCGATTGTGTATGCAATTATGAATCTAGGTACATTCTACTTTGTGGCCTGCATGGAGAAGAATGATTTGTCAGATATTAGCGATTATAAAGGTCTGGGCAAATCCATTCCTATCATTGGGTTTTCGCTCGTTGTTATCATGATATCATTGACAGGCCTTCCACCAACCGGAGGATTTTCTGCTAAGTTTCTGCTCTTTACATCTCTATGGACGAGTTATGAAACCACTCAGCAAGGATTTATGTTGTGGCTATTCATATTTGGGTTAGTTAATACATTAATTGCATTGTTCTATTATTTAAAAATACCATACATCAGTATATTCAAAACAAGAGACGAGGAATTGAACTTATCACTTTCTTTGAAAGATAAAACTGTGCTGCTACTGGTATCCATTTTGATTTTGGCAATTTTCTTTAAAGCTGACTTGTTGTTTGACTTAACAAATAGATTTAACTTTGTCTTTTCACAGCGACTATGAGTGACCCAATAAAACACGAGTGCGGTATAGCGCACCTCCGTCTTCGCAAACCACTCCAATATTATATTGATAAGTACGAGACGCCCATGTATGGGGCAAACAAGCTGCTTCTTTTGATGAAGAAGATGCAAAATCGTGGACAAGATGGTGTAGGAGTAGCGAACATTAAAATAGGTGTAGAAGCGGGTCATCGTTATATCAGTAGGTATCGTTCTATTGATCCTGATCCTCTAAGGAAGGTTTTTGACAAGGTTGGGAAGAAGTTTTCCAAGGCAAAGAAAGAAGGTAAGGACAACTACTACGATGAGGCCTGGTTGAAAAAAAATCATGGATTTACGGGTGAGGTATGGCTTGGGCATTTACGCTATGGTACCCATGGAAAAAATAGCATAGAAAGCTGTCATCCATTCCTCAGACAAAACAACTGGAGAAGCCGTAACCTTGTAATGGCTGGCAACTTCAACATGACCAATGTAGATCAGTTGTTTAACATACTGGTGGATATTGGGCAGCACCCAAAGGAGCGAACCGATACGGTAACTGTGATGGAGAAAATTGGTCACTTTGTGGACGAAGAAAACCAGTTGCTGTTCCGCAAGTTCAAGAGCAAATTTTCGAACAAGGAAATCACCAAGATTATTGAAAATGAAATTTCCCTAAAAAAGATCTTGACTCGATCTTGTAAGGACTTTGATGGAGGATATACAATGGCTGGCCTTCTCGGCTATGGCGCATCTTTTGTTGCCAGGGATCCTGCCGGCATACGTCCGGCATACTACTATGCCAATGATGAAATCGTTGTGGTAGCGTCAGAAAAACCCGCCATCAAAACGGCATTCAATTGCAAGTATGAGGATATTCTTGAAATTGAGCCGGGACATGCATTGATCATAAATAGGGAAGGTGACTATACAATAGAAAAATTCCTAAATCCGCTTCCAAAAAAATCATGCAGCTTTGAAAGGATTTATTTTTCAAGAAGCTCTGATCCGGATATTTACAGGGAAAGAAAAACCTTGGGCCGTCTACTCGTGCCAAAAGTGTTGAAGGCGATCAATTTCGATTTGAGAAATACGATATTTTCTTACATACCAAATTCTGCGGAGACTTCATTCCTGGGGTTAATGGATGGCATGGACGATTACCTGGTGAAGAAGAGAAAAGAAATCGTAATCGATAAAAAACCAAGCCCTGATGATTTGGAAGACATCCTTTCCTTCCGACCTAGAATTGAGAAGATGGTGATTAAGGATGCCAAGCTGCGGACCTTTATTACGCAAGATACAGAGAGAGATGACCTGGTAGCTAATGTTTACGACACTACTTATGAGGTGGTCAACAAAGGCAAGGACAATCTCGTGATCATAGATGACTCGATTGTTCGAGGAACCACACTTGAAAAAAGTATCCTGACGCTTCTTGATAAGCTGGAACCAAAGAAAATTGTTATCGTTTCGTCTGCTCCTCAAATCCGATACCCAGACTGCTATGGTATCGATATGAGCAAAATGAAGGAATTTGTAGCCTTCAGGGCGGTGGTGAAACTATTAGAAGAGAATGATAAAGAATACCTTCTTGATGAGGTGATGGAGAAATGCGTAGCTCATAAAGGAGAGACTGATCAGCCAAATTTTGTAAAAGAGCTTTATGCGCCATTTTCTTATGAGGAGGTATCTCAAAAGATTACAGACATAGTGAGGCCGAAAAATATGAAGGCCAATTTGGAGGTGCTATTCCAAACCGTAGACAGCCTCCACAAAGCGTGTCCTAATCATTTAGGCGACTGGTACTTCACTGGCGACTACCCAACCCCCGGCGGACATGGTGTTGTCAACAAAGCTTTCATCAACTACATGAAAGGGGTGACGGTTAGGGCTTATTAGGAAGCCATGGGTTTTATCAAAGACTTTCCTCGGTTTCTTTCTTGTTTACAGAATAAATAGCTCGAGACCCCACCCCAAAGTCTGCCAATATAGGTTGCCATGTTAACCGAATAAGGATTCTTGAAATTTGATCAGCGTGTTAATGTAACCCCACTATTTTTTAATAAACTTTGAATAAGACTTGATTTGATCATTTTGTATTTGAATCATGTAAAGACCTGAAGGATAATCCTTCGCATCTATTCTCAACTCTTTACTTTTTTCTACTTGTATTCTTTCCATTAATTTTCCCGAAAGATTTGTGATTGAAAGAATGGAAATTTGACCTGACATATTAGAATATTCTATGATCAATTCAGATGTTGTTGGATTTGGATAAATCACTAACTCATTTGGCAAGCCATTCAGGCCAAGAATAGTTTCTTCAACTACCGAAACCACCCAGTCTTGTGAGGTCACACCATCTTCAGCTGTCACAGTATAAGTAACTGGGCTAGTGAAGTCATTGGAAGTGATACTGCTCACCTGGGAATTACTTCCAACAAGTGCATTCGCCCCTTCAGAAAGTATATAAGTTGGGATTAATACAGCCAGATCAGTTTTGTACTCTACTTCTAAATCAATCGTATGGTCAGTAAAGTTAATGGTAGCTGCAGTGGTTTGCTCTGATAGGCTAAACTCTACAATGTCAGTTTCGGTATTTGGAGCAATGGTAACAGTTACCACCCAGTCTTGAGTTGATATACCATCTTCCGCTGTGACAGTGTATGTAACTGGACGCGTGAAATCTTGAGCCGTGGCACTATTTGGACTAATGCTGGCATTCGGTGACAAAGTAATAGTTGGAGTTAGTGACGTTAAATCCGTTCCATAAACTAGTTCGATATCCACGGTATGAGCTGTAGGATCTGGTATGACTGCTGCTGTCTGTTCTGCAAGGATAAAGCTGATAATATCAGTCTCGGTATTTGGGGCAATAGTCACCGTGACTGTCCAATTCTGAGTGGTTGTTCCATCTTCCGCAGTGACCGTGTATGTGACTGGATTTGAGAAATCTTGCGTCGTTGCACTATTTGGAACAATGCTGGCATTCGGTGACAAAGTCATAGTTGGAGTTAGTGCCGTTAGAGCCGTTCCGTAGTCCACTTCTATATCAATTGTATATGTTGCTGAATTAGGAGTTACTGCAACTGTTTGTTCAGTCAAACTAAATGTGGTAATATCCGCTTCTGTATTAGGAGCGGTGACTGTCACTAGCCAGTCTTGAGTAGTGGTACCATCTTCTGCAATGATCGTATAAGTTAGAGGATTGGAAAAGTCATTTGATGAAACTCCACTTTCCTGGAAAATATTTCCCAGATTATAGATTATTAAATCATCAATGGCACCCTGAAAATGATCGGTTGATGTGCCTGAAAATGTCCGCCCAATTAAAACAGGATAGGACGAATGTTGATTTATGTCTATGTGAAAATTTCGGGTTGCGATTGTGCTTCCATTATATGAAATTTTCCATTCTCCACTTTCATTGTTATATTCAGCAATAATATGCTGCCATTCATTAATTTTCAATGGTGACGTATTGGTCCTTAGATATGTTTTTCCAGAACTATCCCATAGACCAAATTCAATTTCTGAATCTTCAACTATCAGTTCCCAATTGCCATCACCCAGAAAGTCTGCAGTTCCCTGATCACGCGAATTAATAATTGTCTGAGTTGCGCTTCCGGTACCTAAAAAACTGGGGTTTATCCATACTGATATGGATAGACTCGTTCCACTCAATGTTGGAACTTGAATTTCATTATCAGAAAAGTAAAAGGCACTATTTGTTTTACCAAATCTATCTTGTCCCAATGTTGCCCCAACCACTGTTCCATTATAGCCGTTTCCACTTGCATCATCGGCATTACCATTAAATGGATACCAGGCTAAAAGGTCATCAGTAGCAGCATTTGCAATTGCCGATGCACCCTGTGATAATGTAAAATTAGCCATGAGTTGGGTGCGGTCTGTTCCAAATGCCATCTTAACATCTACAGTGTGTTTGGCCGCATCCGGAGAGACTTCTTCAGTTTGTTCAGCAATGCCAAAGGAGGTGATGTCTGTATCGGTATTAAGGCAAATTAATTCAGAAGGACTGTATGTGGTTAGCCCTTCTTTCCAGGCCTGATAAGCAGCATCAGCAGGTTCACAAAGGTTCGTTCCATCAAAAGTGAAATAGTCTAGTGGAAGCGATTTTATGTAGTCAGGAACTGACCCGGTTAATGTTTCATTATTGGATAATGCCAAAGTCTTTAACAGTGTATTTAAAGAAACATCAATGCCGGTCAAGATATTATTCTCTAGCTGCAAGTACAATAATGCAGTATTGGTCGAAACATCAATGCTTGCTAGGTTGTTATTAAAAGCTGCAATCTGAACTAATGAAGTATTAGCAGAAACATTCAAGTTATCTAATGAATTGTCATTTGCACCTAATATTTCTAGTGCCACATTTGAGGAGATATCTAAAATGTCAATTTGGTTGTTGGCAAAACTCAACCACGTTAATTTGGTATTTGTTGAAATATCCAATTCAGATAATTGATTTTCTCCAATATCCAAAAAAGTTAGATCGGGATTTGATGAAAGGGTTATACTAGTTAGTTGGTTATTATAGCATTCCAAAAGGGTTAAGTGCATATTTGAACTGACATCAAGATTGGATAGTTGATTATCTGCACACCTCAATGTTGTAAGTAATGTGTTTGTAGATAGATCCATGCCAGTAAGCTGATTGGACTCAAAATTTAAGGCAGTAAGAGCTGTATTTGATGAAATATCAAAGCTAACTAGTTGATTGTCTCTACAGTTCAACTCTTTTAGAGCGCTGAAACCTTCAATCCCTGTCAAATCAGAAATATTTTGACTGGTAATTGTCATAGACGTCAATGCAGCTGCAGTGGCTGTATTGGTAATATTGTTGTCTACGTCAAATGTGATTCCATAATCTGAACTCAATACTGTGCGAAAGTTTGCATCATGAACCTTTAGTGGTGCTGTAACAGTTACTGTCCAGGTCTCAGTAGTGATCTCATCTTCTGCTGTAACTGAATAAATAACTGAAGTTGTAAAATCATGTGCGGTTATACCACTCTCCTGTTCAATGTCTCCAATTTTAGCAGAGCCAGATGAAAGGATGAAAGAAGGAACCAAAAATGATACATCCGTCCCAAAGGGCACTTCCACTTCAATAGTATGATTTTCAAGGTCAATTTCTGCCAATTGTATTTGTTCAGATAATTCAAAGCTGATAAAATCAGTGCTTGCAACATCAAAATTTCCAATAGCGAAATCGGAAAAAGAGGTTAAATTATTAACAATAACATAAGGTTCAAGGTATTGAATACTAACTCCTGGTATCATTGAAACATCCTCCCATCCGCTACCTTCACCACTCCTCTGTAATACTTTAGTAGAATTGAAATCTAAAAGTTCATTTATATTGCTTAAATCTAATATTAAATTGTATAAACCAGAGAACTCTTGATTGTCAATAATCCAGTACTTATCCGAGATTATGTCAAGTGTTCCTGATGGAAGAGTTCCAGTTGTGACAGGACTAGTTCCAATATTTGATGAAATGTTAGATGCTGAACTTTGATTTGTAGTAATATTAACAATGGCCCCTGTAGAACCTAGCACATAGGCTCCAGTTTCTTCACTAAAGATAGTAGGATTCTGATCTGTACTTCGCTTAATTGCCAGTTGTGTATGTTCATCATATCCCCAAATATTGGCAATTGTCCCATCAGTCAGAATGATTGGAATCCTGTTACCGGATGCCTGCAAATGTTCTAGTTCAGTATTATTGGAAACATCCAGACTAGTGAGCTGATTATTGAAACAATTCAGATCTTTTAGCATCGTATTTGATGAAACATCAAGCACCGTGAGCTGATTGACTTTACAATGTAAATAGGTTATGGGTGACTCTGGAGATATTATTAGACTTGTTAATTGGTTGCCAGAACAATCCAAATATTCAAGGGCTGTATTTTCAGAAAGATCAAGTAAAGAAATCGTATTATTGAAGCACCTCAAATCAGTTAAACTTGTAAAAGCCTCAATTCCACTAAGATCAGAAATAGCCTGACCTCCAAGTACAAGGGCAGTAATAGATTTGGTCGCACTTGAATTACTAATATCATTATTTGCATCAAAAGTAATTCCGTAATCTGAACTTAAGATAGAGCGAAAATTTGTGTCAGGGACGTTGATTTGTCCATATATAAAAAATGTCGTTAACAATAAAATAATTAGTATACAGCCAAATTTTGATTTGGCCAAAGTAGAGGGAATCATGGGCTCAGGTTTAGGTCTGTTTTATGTTTGTGTGAGAGATATTTCTATCTGCACGGAAACGGCCAGACCAAGCAGGTTAATGTAGAGGAAAGGGGAGTCTCGTGAGGAATTTACCAATAATTCTTTAGTTAATAACTAGAGAACCTGATTTATTCACATACAGATGGTTTTAAGAGGGCAGATTTCTCACCCTCTGGGATTCGAAATGACGCTGTATTAGCGGATGCTGGTTTCAAACCTCATGCAGTTGATAACCAATCTTCATAGGATTCTGCCGAAGAAGCTTTGACATCAAACCGTAGAGCTTGGGATTGTATTCTCTGAATTCACTCGGGCGTTCGAAGAAGTTCTCCATCGCTACAGCGAAAAACTCATGGTCATTGGTTGCTGCATAATCCCTAAAGAAATGTGTAGCCCCATCATGCACACGATGCATCTCCCAACGAGCTTCTGAATGAAATCGACCGTAGGCAGATTGATCGAAAAAACCATATTCAGAATTTCGAATCGAGTTTTCGATCTTTAGCGCATGGGCCATTTCATGAAGGCCGAGATTCCTGCCATTGGTTTCATTAGACAGCCCCAAAACGAAGTTCTTCCAGGAAAGCACAATGGCCCCTTTTCCATTCACCTCGCCGTAATGATAGCGCCCTGTGTTGGGTGAATGAAAAGCATCATAGTAAATATGCACACGCTTAAAATGCTCCAAATAAACCCTGGGAAAGCCGAATGTTACCTGTATGGCTGTTGCGCTGATGAGTGCGATCATGTCTGGGTGGATGTCATCAAGATCCTGCCCCTGGATGAACTGGCGACTATCTATGAACTTTTGCACTTTACGCTCAAACAGATTCTTGTTGATGGGGCTTAGTTTTTTGTAGTAGTGAAAATATTTGGCAATAGGCTCATGGTAAACTGTTTGCAGGGGCTTGTTGAGTACGCGCATGTGCAATTTATCACCGAAGAAGTAGTCGATAAAGGCTACTATTATGTCATAAATACTCTTGAAGAATAGATAAATAACTGCCAATATCACTCCAAGAAAAAGTAGTAATGCAATTATTTGCATGAGTTAGATTTGACTGAAAGGCCACTAAAATAACTTTAATTGGTCTTTTGCGCTGTTCTAATGAAGAAAATTATTTTTTAAATGGACACATTGATGAGACGAATTTCTAATTGCATTAATTTTCCAGTGCAAACAAAAATCGTCAATGTTCAAAAAAATACTCTTACTACTCATTATTTCTTGTGCGCTGCTGGGCAGCATTGGATTGATGGCTCAAGATCAAGACCCTAAGAAAAAAGAAATATACTTTGGGATGGGGCCATCTGCATACAAGGGGGATTTGAATGGTGGCTTTGATAAGTGGTCATCTTCCATGTATTTAGGAGTTAAGTTTAATCGCTTCAACAAAATCAATGGAAATTTTACCTTAACTATTGGTACGGTCAATGGCCAGAATGTTAATTACGTTTTTGACAATGGTGGGCTTCCGACTCCAGCACCCAATCGTTTTTTTAAGACCAAATTCGTTGGCCTTAACTATGAGTTGCACTATAACTTTATCGACAAAGAGAATCTGAAAGTGTATGCTTCGCAGGGAATCGGCATTATGCGATTTGACCCAAAGGATGAGTTTAATACCAGCCTGATCGATCAGTTGGAGACTAGGGCTCCCAGCGAAACTTATGGCAATATTACTTTGATGCTACCAACTCAGGTTGGTGTATTGTACTCTCTACCCAATGAACTGTCGGTCGGCCTGCAATTGGGCTTTTCCAATACGCTTTCCGACTATATTGATAACATTTCTACTTATAGCGCACAAGGAGGCAAGGATAATATCTTTTCTTATCGCTTTGAACTACATATCCCTGTTTCGTTATAGAAGGTCATGAAATACCTTTTCAAATCATCGAGGCTTGGGTTTAGAAACTGGGAAGAAAAAGATCTGCTTCCCATGACCGCTCTCAATCAAGACAAGGAGGTGATGAAGTACTTTCCTGATGTGCAAAATGAGCAGCAAACCAGGAAACTTGTCACCAGCATGCAGCAGCACTTTGAAGCCAATGGCTTTTGCTACTTTGCTGTAGATACTTTGGAAGATGAAGAATTTATTGGTTTCATCGGGCTAATGACTAAAGTTTATTTGGAGGAACTTGGTGAGTTGGTGGACATTGGATGGCGACTCAGGAAAGGGGCTTGGGGGAATGGCTATGCCACGGAAGGGGCCATGGCCTGTCTTAAGTATGGCTTTGAAAACCTGGGTCTGGATAAAATTTATGCTGTCTGTCCAGCGGTGAATCTCAAATCAGAAGCCGTAATGAAGAAAATAGGGATGAAAAAGCTGCAGCATTTTGAATACTCCAAGTTGAAAAATGATGCAAGATTAAGGGAGTGTTTGTTGTATCAAATTCAAAAGTCCTGATATTCTCTATTAGTAGACCCTGAAACTAGTTCAGGGTGACTATTTATATTTATTTGAAACAACCTCCCGTACCATTTGTTGCCTTTGTTGGTGTTGGCACCAACAAACCACAAGGATTACAGATTCAGAAGTTTAGTAATACCCAATTGACCTAAGACCAACGGGTGCGAAAAGGGCTTGGGGTAATTGTTAGACTGAGTAAGAGATGTCGTTACTCTTAGCCGGGATCGAGCCGGCATCCCTTCCAGGTTTGTCGGGAGGATATAGGCGAGAGCCCGAGGGAAGCTACTAATGAAACGATGGTGCAATTGCTCCTAACTTTCCAATCATGTTGTCATTTTGGTGTGGGAAGTCAGAATTATTTGATCATTTGTTTTTATTGTAAATCAGCCTTTTGCCTAGTGTAAAAAATCTATTAAATTGTTCTTCTATCTGGGCACGAGCCAGGTGGGTAGCGACAATCAATTCCCTGATTAATCAATGCTAATATCACTATTGCTAACTTTTAATTGATTCACAATGAGTAAAAGAAAGATCAGAATGGGGATGATAGGGGGTAGCCAGGAAGCATTTATAGGTGCGGTGCATAGGTGTGCTGCAGCACTCGACGGTCACATCGATCTTGTTTGTGGCGCCTTCAGTAGCAATCCTGAAAAATCAAAATCCACAGGTGAGTCCCTTTACCTCGACCCGGATAGGGTTTATGGGTCGTGGCAGGATATGATTGAAAAAGAAGCGGCACTGCCTGATGACGTAAGAATGGATTGTGTCTCGATCGTTACCCCAAATCACGTGCACTATGGGCCGGCTATGATGGCTATGGATCATGGCTTTCATGTGGTGCTGGACAAGCCCTTGAGTTTCTCCTCCGATGAGGCTAAAGAAATGGCTGCTAAGGTGGATGAGACAGGTGTCATATTTGCCTTGACGCATACTTATACCGGATACCCTATGGTGAAGGAAGCTAAGCATCTGGTGTCGAGTGGCAAACTGGGAAAAGTAAGAAAAGTATATGTAGAATATCCTCAAGGTTGGCTAGCGACTAATCTGGAACAAACCGGACTCAAGCAAGCAGAGTGGCGCACCGACCCAAGCCGATCGGGCAAAGGCGGCTGCATCGGAGACATTGGTACGCATGCGGCTAATATGGCTGAGTACGTTTCCGGACTGAAGATATCTTCCATATTTGCAGAGACCAAGATTTTCGTCGATGGGCGAAAGCTGGACGATGATGCAGGTATGTTGCTACGCTTTGACAATGGTGCAACGGGCGTGTTGTTTTCCAGTCAGGTAGCAGCAGGAGCGGAGAACAACATCAAAGTGCGTGTATTCGGTGAAAAAGGTGGAGTAGAGTGGGAGCAAAACCACAACAATACTTTGACCATCAAATGGCTCGACAAACCTATAGAAACCTACCGGACGGGAGGTGATAAACCCTACCTGTCTGAGCATGCTATGGCCAATCTGAGGTTGCCGGGTGGGCACCCAGAGGGATACCTGGAGGCCTTTGCCAATATTTACAAAAACTTTGCATTGACCATACAAGCAAAATTGGAAGGCTTGGAGATCGACAATTCCGTCTACGACTTCCCGACAGTGTATGACGGAGTGAGAGGAATGGATTTTGTCGATAAGGTAGTGGAGTCTTCAGATGCTGGTGGCAAATGGGTAGACCTTGATTAAGAGCAAAAAGAATAAAACGGAATTTTAAACTATAAGAATAATTATGAACACAATAAAAGGACCAGCCATTTTCCTGGCGCAATTTATGGACGATGTAGCGCCATTCAATAGTCTACAATCAATTTGCGAATGGGCTGCAGGGCTTGGCTATAAGGGAGTACAAATACCTTCCTGGGACGGAAGAGTGATTGATTTGCAAAAAGCTGCGGAAAGTAAAACCTATGCAGACGAGATAAAGGGCACGGTTGAGGCTGCCGGATTGCAAATCACAGAATTATCTACCCATCTTCAGGGGCAATTGGTGGCTGTGAACCCAGCCTATAGCACTATGTTTGACGGTTTCGCTCCCGATAGTGTAAAAGGAAACGATAAGGCCAGAACAGAATGGGCTATCAATCAATTGAAACTGGCTGCTAAGGCCAGCAAAAACTTTGGCTTGAATGTACATGCTACTTTTTCTGGTGCGCTGCTATGGCATACATTTTACCCATGGCCTCAGCGTCCTGCCGGCTTGGTTGAGATGGGTTTCAAAGAATTGGCAACCAGGTGGGTTCCTATCCTGAACGAATTTGACGAGCAGGGAGTTGACGTATGCTACGAACTACACCCGGGAGAGGACTTGCATGACGGTACCACCTTTGAGCGCTTCAGGGAAGCAACCGGTGATCACACAAGGGCTAACATGCTGTACGACCCGAGCCACTATGTATTGCAGCAAATGGACTACCTGCAGCACATTGATATCTATCATGAGTATATCAAGATGTTCCACGTAAAAGATGCGGAGTTCAACCCAACAGGAAGAGCCGGTGTATACGGTAGCTTCTCCGACTGGGTAGACAGACCTGGAAGGTTTAGATCGCTTGGTGATGGCCAGGTAGACTTCAGCGCCATCTTCTCCAAACTATCGCAGTATGGGTATGACGGCTGGGCTGTCTTGGAGTGGGAATGTTGCATCAAGAGCGCCCAGCAAGGAGCTGAAGAAGGTGCTCCGTTTATTCAAAAACATATTATCAACGTTACTGAAAAGGCATTTGACGATTTTGCTGACTCAGGTGCAGATGATGACTTCAATAGAAAAATCTTAGGGCTGTAAACAAGCACTAGAGCATAAAAGAAAAGCTGCTTCGAAGGGTGATTGGATCATCCATCGGGGTGGCTTTTTTTGATATACATGCAGTATGGTCAGCTTTTGAAATGCCTTTCAGCTGTGAACAGCACTAAACTAATGAAGCCTACCGAAGCTCACAACGATTCCAAATGGCACTGGATATCAAAAGTCAATGCTGTCCAAGACGATTT
>JAGDZP010000002.1:0-245139 GCA_049115735.1 Cyclobacteriaceae bacterium
TATCATAAAAAATGCCGTTTCAGAAATGAAACGGCATTTTTTATGATAATATATCAATTGATTATTAGAGTTAAACTAATTCACTTACTCGTCAAGAAAATATATTCATTTCGAATGAACCATGTACGTACTAAAAGATTGATCAAGGACTAATCCTTATACTCAAAAGTAATGTTGCCAAGTGCTACATCTAATGTGAAGGTCATTAGGTTTTTGGCGTCAGCTTTATATTCTTTGTTCACAAACACATTGTTGTCCACTTCTTCAAATCCCTCCTTGATCGATATATTGCAAAGTGGTGATTTTTTGAAATAGACTATTGCCGGAGTATTCTTGTTTGGCATAATCACCTTTAAATTACCAGCTCCAACGCTGGCGTTTACACTGCACTTATCAGTAGGGTTTTCGTTAAAGTCAAGCACAGCATTACCGAATCCAACGTCTGCCACAATGCATTTAGCATTTGAAAGGTTCACATTTTGAGCGCTAATCGATCCCAAATCTACCTTGACTAGAAATGTATCCATAGGGCAGCTATTCGGTTTTGAAAGGTCATATTTCACATTCACATCGGCACTTCCCGTCTCTATTCTCAGGTCTGAAACAGGAATGCCTGAAAGATCAACATTCGCACTACCTACTCCATAGTTGAGATTTAGTTTGTAAATCTTCTCATCATTTAGGTAGACTTTCCAGAAGTTCATGTCATCCTTTTCATCTGACCCAAAGACATTGAAGGCAATAGTTTGGCTTAAGCCACTTTTTTTATAATCTTCCAGATTGAGGTTTACCTTGTTCAGCTTATTCCATATTTCCGATTGAAAATTTGGATTTACATCGCTGAAGTCAGGATTTCCATAAATAGTGACGGGATCGGCGTGATAAGAGGGCTTGATGTGGCAAGTACCGGAAGTAGCTTTGAGGGAAAATTGAATGGTGTCGAAGCTGCTTTCGTTTTTTACTGAATAAAACTTTTTTAGTTGTCCATGACAACAACAACATATGAAACTCGCAAAAACAACCAATATACCCCTCAACATGAATCTAGGTACGTAATCACAAAAAATGAGTTGCAATTATACCGAAAATCTGATTATCAGATATTTGGCAAGGCCTGTTATGTAAATGGGGTGAGCAAATAATTGAAAAAAAAGGTTGTCAAAAGGACGTCTTAGTCCATTATGAAATCCTTCATCTTTGCAAAAAATCCCTTCTCCTTAGCTCCGGGGCTTGGGTGAAAGTTTTCTGACTCCCTAAGCTGTTCAAGCATAGTCTTTTCATCCCTGGTCAGATGTTTAGGAGTCCAGATGTTTACCGAAACCAGTTGATCTCCTTTACCATAACCATTGATGTCCCTAATGCCCTTTCCTCGTAGACGGAGCACCTTTCCACTTTGTGTACCGCTATCAATTTTAATTTTTACCTTACCATCAATGGTGGGGACTTCAACGGATGTTCCTAGTACAGCATCTACAAAATTGAGATAGAGTTCATAGATAATGTTGTTTCCATCTCTTTTCAAGATTGAATCTTCAACCTCCTCAACCACGATCAATAGGTCTCCAGGAATTCCGCCACCGGGAGCTTCATTACCTTTACCGGACATAGATAGTTGCATCCCGTCAGCAACTCCCGGTGGTATTTTAACCGGAATAATTTCTTCTTGGTATGATAGTCCTGAATTATCAACTCCAGGAGGTTTGTGGTCAATTGTCTTACCAGCTCCATTACATGACGGGCATGTTGAAGCAGTAACCATCTGACCTAGCATAGTGTTGACAGCTTTTCTTACCTGACCTGATCCACCGCAGCTCGTACAATTCTTGAATGTTACACCATCTGCGGTGATAAGCCTATTTACCTTGATTTTTTTCTCAACCCCGTTGGCAATGTCTTCCAGGGTTAATTTCAGTTTGATGCGAAGATTGGTGCCTTTTTTCTGACGAGATCTTCCTCCACCGCCTCCGAAGAAGCTATCAAATGGGCTACCACCTCCGCCAAAAATATCACCAAACTGGGAGAAGATATCATCCATGTTCATACCTCCTCCACCGAATCCTCCAGAACCGCCAAGTCCCTGGTGTCCGAACTGATCATAGCGCTGCTTCTTTTCCGGGCTGCTCAAGACCTCATACGCCTCTGCAGCTTCTTTAAATTTATCCTCTGCTTTAGGGTCATCAGGATTTTTATCAGGGTGATATTTTATTGCAATTTTCCGATAGGCCTTCTTGATTTCATCAGCTGACGAACTTTTATCAACACCTAAAACTTCATAATAATCTCTCTTAGCCATATCTTATGCCCCGGTTACAACTTTGGCAAACCTGATCACCTTGTCACTGAGCAGATATCCATTTTCAATTACGTCTACAATTTTTCCTTTCAATTCTTCACTTGGAGCTGGAATCTGAGTTATAGCCTCATGCAGTTCCGTGTCAAATTCAGAGCCTTGCTCAACCTCAATTTTCTTTATTCCTTTTTGTTCCAAAACATTTTTGAATTTGGAATAAATGAGGTCAATCCCTTCTTTCATCGCACTCACTTCCATTTCCACAGAATAGGACTTATCAGCTCTTTCAAAATCATCTACGATCGGAAGAAGAGAATGCATCAATCCTTCGTTAGCGGTACCTACTAATTCCAACTTCTCTTTTGCCGTTCTCCTTCTGAAGTTTTCAAACTCGGAATACAATCTCAAATATTTATCCTTGGCTTCTGCCAATTCAATCTTCAGTTCGTCGGTTTTAGACTTTTTCTTTTTGGATTCTTTTTTCGGAGTTTCTGCTTTTCCATTGATATTATCTTTGGATTCCTTCTTTTGCTCTTCTTCTTTTTTAGTTTTCGCCATTTTATTCCAAAAATTTGAGATCATTAAATGTCAATTACTTTGCCAACCGCACATATATGACATATTGACACATAGCTGGGATCATCTGGTATTTTATGTCAGAATTTATTGCTTGAAAGTGGCAGGGCTTTTTAGTACCATAGCTAAGAAGGTTATAGCGTTTTGTCAGCTATCCCCTTGGGAGCAACACCTTTGACGTCATAAATCACTTTGGAATTTTGACGAATGAGATTCCAATCGATCTCAGTATAGACGTTGTGATTAACAGCAACAACAACACCGTCATAGGATTCATACACCTTGTCAGTGAGGCTTAAACTGTGTCTAGCTTTGACTTCTTCTTTGTCCGCTTCAGGGTCGTGGACTTCTACGTTGACATTGAAGCTTTTCAGTTCTTCAATAATGTCGAATACCCTCGAATTTCTAATGTCAGGACAATTTTCTTTAAATGTTATACCCATCATCAATACCTTTGATTCGCTTACATTTACACTCTTAGCAATCATCATTTTTACCAGTTCGGTAGAAATGAATTTGCCCATGTTGTCGTTAATTCTTCGCCCTGCCAATATCACCTCGGCTTTATATCCCAGTTGATCGGCCTTATGAGTCAGGTAATATGGATCTACTCCTATACAATGTCCACCTACTAGCCCTGGTTTGAAAGGGAGAAAATTCCACTTGGTTTGAGCAGCTTCTAATACTTCCAAAGTATTCAGGTTCATTTTGTTGAACAATAAGGCTAATTCGTTAACAAATGCTATATTGAGATCCCTCTGGGCATTTTCGATAACTTTCGAAGCTTCAGCTATTCGTATTGATGATGCTTTATGAGTGCCTGCAGAAATGATAGATTGATAGAAATCGTCTACCAAAGATGCTATTTGTTGGTTGCTACCGCTAGTTACTTTCTTAATGTCGCCTACTTTTCTGGTTTTATCACCTGGGTTAATTCTTTCAGGGGAATATCCACAATAAAAATCTTGGTTGTATTTCAACCCACTTTCTGACTCTAAAACCGGAACGCACTCTTCTTCGGTGCAACCAGGATAGACCGTTGACTCGAATACTACAATGTCCTCTTTCTTTAGTTGCTCACCAACTGTTTTTGTTGCTGAGATTAAAGGGCCAAGATCGGGTTTGTTGTTGGAATCAATCGGAGTTGGAACTGTAACTATGAAGAAGTTGCAGCTTTTGAGGTCAGTCTTTCGTGAAGTAAAAGTTAATTTGGCTGAATCCAGGATTTCTTTTGAAGTTACCTCATTTGTCTTGTCAAAACCACCTTTGAGTTCTTGAAGTCTAACTTCATTAATATCAAATCCTACTACATCATATTTCTTAGAAATTTCAATGGTGAGTGGTAACCCCACATATCCCATTCCTATTACTCCCACTTTATGATCAATCATTTCCTTTAAAATTTAGATCAACTATTTGTTCACTACATTCTTGAAGTAGTCTAGGGTAGGTTTTAGACCCTCCCTTCTGGAGTATTTCGGACTCCAATCAAGAATTTCTTGTGCCTTTGTGATATCTGGCCTACGTTGTTTCGGGTCATCTTCAGGTAAAGGCTTATAAACAATTTTGCTATCAGTTCCCGTAAGTCTGATTATTTCCTCTCCAAATTCCTTGATCGTGATTTCGTCAGGATTTCCAATATTCACAGGGTATTGATAGTCGCTCAATAGAAGTCTATATATACCTTCTATTAGATCATCTACATAGCAAAATGAACGAGTCTGAGAACCATCTCCAAATGCCGTAAGGTCCTCTCCTCTTAATGCTTGACCAATAAACGCAGGTAGAACTCTTCCGTCATCAAGTCTCATTCTTGGGCCATAAGTGTTGAAAATTCTGACTATTCTTGTTTCAAGTCCATGAAACGTGTGATAGGCCATGGTAATAGCTTCTTGAAACCGCTTAGCCTCATCATAAACTCCCCTAGGCCCGATAGGATTTACATTCCCCCAATAGTCTTCAGTCTGTGGGTGAACCAATGGGTCGCCATACACTTCCGAAGTGGAAGCAATCAAAATTCTCGCTTTTTTTGATTTTGCTAACCCAAGCAAATTATGGGTACCTAATGACCCCACTTTCAAAGTTTGGATAGGCATTTTTAAATACTCAATAGGGCTGGCCGGAGAAGCAAAATGTAGGATGTAGTCTAATTCACCGGAAACGTGAACAAACTTTGACACATCATTGTGGTAAAATTGAAAATCTTCCTCTTTGAACAGGTGCTCAATGTTATTCAAAGAACCGGTCAGAAGGTTGTCCATCGCAATCACCTTATATCCCTCCTTCAGAAACCTATCACATAAATGTGATCCTAAAAATCCGGCACCACCCGTAATTAATACTCTTTTTTTAGTCATGTCAGAAATTATTTGGAGTTTGATCCAAGTTTAATAGTATTCGGTCCTTATCCGAAACGATAAATTCTTCTTCTTTTAACTCCCACTTAATACTTAAAGCAGGGTCATTGTAATTTATTCCACCCTCATTTTCAGGGCTATAAGGGTTATTAATGGCGTAGAAAATTTCCGCTACTTCTGATAGTACCAGAAAACCATGAGCAAACCCCTCTGGAACGAATAGCTGATTTCTTTTTTCTTCGTTGAGAATTATAGAATAGTGCTTGCCGTAAGTCTTTGAGGATTTTCTAACATCAACTATTACATCTTGAATTTCACCCTTTACAACTCCGACCAATTTTGATTGTGCCGCAGGGTTCAATTGATAATGTAAGCCACGAAGTACCCCTCTGGTTGATTTAGAGTAATTGAATTGAACCGTGCCAAAATTGACTTTAGACAGTTTATTAAATTTTTCCTGATTAAACCATTCAAAAAAGAACCCCCGGTTGTCATGGAAAATTTTTGGTTCAATGTAAAAGGCTCCCTCTAGTTCTAAAGGTGTTACGATCATAAGTTTAAAAAATTTATAAGGTATTCACCATATCCGCTTTTCCTGAGTGGCTCGGCTAATGAAATAAGTTGATTGGAGTCTATAAACCCCATTTTAAATGCTACTTCTTCAATACAACCTATTTTTAACCCTTGTCTTTCTTCAATAGCTTGAACAAACGACCCAGCTTGCATCAATGATGGAAATGTGCCGGTATCTAGCCAAGCCGTTCCACGATCCAACACAGACACTTGCAGCTTTCCTTGTTCCATAAATAGCTTGTTAATATCAGTTATTTCTAATTCTCCTCTAGGACTAGGCTTTAGGTTTTTGGCCATTTCTACTACACTATTGTCATAGTAATATAAGCCGGGAACAGCATAATTTGATTTTGGTGTTTTTGGTTTCTCTTCAATGGAGATCGCTGTTTTATTCTCGTCAAATTCTACAACACCATATCTCTCCGGGTCATTTACGTGGTAGGCAAAAACATAACCCCCATCCGGGTCATTGCAAGCCTGAAGTTTTTTTGACAAACCTGAAGCATAAAAGATGTTGTCACCCAGAACTAGGCAGACTTTATTATTTCCAATAAATTCTTCGCCGAGAATAAAAGCCTGAGCTAATCCTTCCGGGCGCTCCTGAACCTGATAAGTAAATTCACAACCAAACTTTTTACCATCTCCCAAAAGTCTTTCAAACAATGGCAAGTCGTGAGGGGTTGAAATAATCAAAATTTCTCTAATGCCTGAAAGCATCAGAACTGATATTGGATAATAGATCATCGGTTTATCAAATACCGGAAGCAGCTGCTTGCTAATAGCAGACGTCAACGGATGCAGTCGAGTTCCTGATCCTCCGGCTAGAACTATGCCTTTCATATATTATAGTAGTTTTTGTACCAATCAATAAAACTTTTCACACCAGAAGCAATGCTGGTATTCGGGCGGTATCCAATCAATTCTTTCAACTCGGAGAGTTCCGGCTTAGCCTCTGCAATGTCACCTGGCTGCATTGGTAGCATGTTGAATATACCCTGCTTGCTTAGTTCTTTCTCGATTAATTTTATATAATCCATCAACTCGATTACTTCATCATTACCTATATTCAAAACCCTGAAAGGAGCATAACTGCTGTTTGGTTTACGATCTACACCATCCCAGTTTGTATCTTCTGTTGGAGTCTTGTCGAGCAGTCTGCTTATGCATTCTGTCACATCATCAACATACGTAAACGAACGCTTCATTTTACCATGGTTATATACATCAATTGATGTGCCTTCACTTATTCCTTTGGTAAATTTAAACAATGCCATGTCAGGTCGACCATAAGGGCCATAAACAGAAAAAAACCTCAGGCCTGTAACTGGCAATTGGAAGAGTGATGCATAGGCATGAGCGATCATTTCATTCGACTTCTTAGAAGCAGCGTACAAGGACATAGGATGATCGGTATCGTCTTGAGCAGAAAAGGGCATGTTCTTGTTTGCTCCATATACCGAACTGGAAGATGCATATAAAAAATGCTTAACGTCATTTTTCTTGCAGCACTCAATTAATCGAACAAAACCTGAAATATTGGAATAAACATAATCATCTGGTTCTTCAATGGAATGTCTAACTCCAGCCTGAGCGGCAAGATTGATTACATAATCGAATTTCTTTTCGCTGAATATCTCCTTTAGTTTATCGTCATTCAAATCTATTTTCACAAACTCGAAATTTGACCGTTCTTTGAGAATTCTGGTTCTTTCGAGCTTTAGATCAACATCGTAGTAATCATTAAGGTTGTCTAGACCCGTCACCTGATAACCTTCCAGACACAGCCTTTTGCAAAGGTGAAAGCCTATGAACCCGGCAGAACCTGTAATTAGAATGTTGGTGGAGTTTTCAGACATTTAAATGTTCCAAAATTGAGCTGCAATGCTACGCCTTATTCCCGATTAATGCAAAGTATAAATTGTTGCAAAATGGTTAATTAACAAGCAAAAGGGCATAAATTTGCCGCTTATTTTATGTTAGTAAAGGAGATTAAATCATTGTTGTACAAAGAGGCTCTGCTTGAATTGAGGCACAAGTATGCACTCAATGGAATCCTTCTATATACAGTATCAACCATTTTCATTTGCTACCTCAGTTTTAATATCAAAAATACAGGCATAAGCCATCTTACCTGGAATGCTCTATTCTGGATTATCATGCTTTTTTCCACTACAAGTGCTATTGCAAAAAGCTTTGTGCAAGAAAATCAAAATAGGATATTATACTACTATACTTTAGTGAGTCCTCAGGGAATAATCTTATCCAAAATTATTTACAATACGCTCTTGATCTGGGTGCTGTCATTTTTGGCGGCAGTATTATTTAGCATTGTTCTTGGCTACCCTATCAGTGACACCCCTCTTTTTATTGTTAATCTAATTATTGGCTCTCTTGGGCTTTCCATAACACTCACGATGATATCCGGAATAGCATCAAAAGCTGGAAACAATGGTATTCTAATGGCTATTCTCTCCTTTCCAGTAGTTATACCAGTGATTTTGATGGTCATTAAAATATCAAAAAATGCAATTGATGGTATAGATCGTAGTAAGAGCTATGATGAAGTCTTAACTTTGTGTGCAATTAACCTAATCGTAGGAGCACTGGCTTATATGTTGTTCCCTTATCTCTGGAAAAGCTAGAATGATGAACTTAAGAAAATCGTGGTGGAAGTGGTTAGGGGTTATACTCGTGGGTTATACTATCTTGGGTGGATTGTTATTTGAAGTGCCGAGGTTAGTGATATTGAATGAAAGCATAAGAAACCTATATTTTCATGTAACCATGTGGTTTGGGATGATTACGCTGCTTACCGCCTCTGTTGTCTATTCGGTAAGGTATCTGTCCAAGCAAGACCCACTAATGGACGTTAAGGCACTGGAGTTTGCGAATGCAGGTATTCTTTTTGGATTGTTGGGTTTGGTGACTGGAATGTTGTGGGCTACATACACATGGGGCGAGCCATGGAGTGGCGATCCCAAACAAAACTCCTCAGCAATCGCATTACTCATTTATATGGCTTACCTAGTGTTGAGAAACTCGTTGAGTGATAGCCAGCAGAGGGCAAGAATCTCATCGGTGTACAATGTATTTGCTTATGCAGCTATGATTCCATTGTTATTCATTTTACCTCGAATGGCTGATTCGTCTTTGCACCCGGGAAATGGAGGGAATCCAGGTTTCAACTATTACGATTTAGATAACAAACTTAGAATAGTGTTCTATCCTGCAGTAATTGGGTGGATTCTGATAGGGGTTTGGGTAACCACACTCAGAATAAGGATGAAATCCTTGAAACTTAAACTCATAAATCACACAGACCAATGAAAAAGTTCTTAATCATCATATTATTGCTTTTTTCGCTTGACTCTATGGCGCAAGGAGAGAAGTATCAGATAAATGATTCTGACTATTCTAACAAAAATGTAGAAATGGCGGATGTAATGCGCTCAAACGGAAAAATATACGTAGTAGTAGGTGTCGTATTTTTAATTTTCCTAGGACTAACGATCTACGTTGTTAGAATTGACAAAAAAATATCAAAGTTGGAAAGTGAATTAGATCAGGCATTGAAGCAATAAAATATTATGAAGAAATCACACATTTTTGGAATTATCGTAATTGGGGTAGCCATTATGATCATTATATCCACAGCAGGCGATGCAAGTACATATGTGAATTTTGGGGAAGCAAAAGAATTAGCAAATAGCGGAGAGGATAAAAAAATACATGTTGTAGGTACTCTGAAAAAAGATAAAGATGGTGAGGTAGTCGGCCTAGATGCTAGCCCTGATATGTTGTCTTTCTCTTTTCAAATGGTCGACCACAATGGGAAAGAGCAAAAGGTAATTTTTAATGAACCAATGCCAGCTGATTTTTTGCGCTCAGAGCAAGTGGTGGTGGTTGGAGCATATCATGATGAATTGTTTGTGGCGAGTAAGATTCTTATGAAATGTCCATCAAAGTACCAGGATGAAACAGTGGAAATCAGCAGCTAAATGATACATACTTTCGTTGGCAACCTTGGCCATTTTTTTGTAATTGCATCCTTCATTTCCGCACTGGCGGCTACATACGGTTATGTGAAATCTGTTTATGCGACGGATTTGGCAGAGAAAGAATCCTGGTCAAAATATGCTAGGGTTGTATTTATTGCTCATAGTGTGTTTGTCGTGTCCGTAGTGGTTACATTGTTCTATATCATCCACAATCACTATTTTGAGTATCACTACGCTTACAGTCATACTTCTTCAATACTTCCAATTTATTATCAGGTGTCTAGCTTCTGGGAAGGTCAAGAGGGATCATTTTTGCTTTGGATATTTTGGAATGTTATATTGGGGCTTGTTCTCATCAAGACGAATAAAACCTGGGAAGCGCCGATCATGGCGGTCTTTGCTCTTGTGCAAGGATTTTTAGTTTCTATGATTTTAGGAGCAGTCTTTTTCAATTTAAAAATTGGCAGCTCTCCCTTCCTGCTACTTCGAGATGTGATCGATGCACCGATATTCAAGACTGACCCGAACTTTGTGCCACAAGATGGATCAGGGCTAAACCCGTTGCTACAGAATTACTGGATGGTTATTCATCCCCCAACATTGTTCTTGGGATTCGCCACTACGTTGGTACCATTCGCATACTGCATTGCTGGGCTTTGGCTTGGTAAATTCAGAGAATGGATCAGGCCAGCACTGCCATGGGCGCTTTTTTCAGCTGTAGTGCTAGGTGTTGGGATTCTTATGGGTGGTTACTGGGCTTACGAAACGCTTAATTTTGGTGGCTACTGGAATTGGGATCCGGTAGAAAATGCCGTATATGTACCTTGGATAGTATTGATAGCAGCCATTCATACCATGATTGCCTTCAGGAAGAGTAATTCAGCACTGAAGGTGTCGATCATTTTGGTCATTTCAACATTCATTCTAATACTATATTCTACTTTCCTTACCAGAAGCGGGATATTAGGAGATTCATCTGTCCACTCATTTACTGATTTGGGACTCTCAGGTCAGTTGCTCATATATTTACTGGCTTTTGTTTTCATCTCAGTTTTGCTGGTCACCATTTCATGGAATAAACTGGCAAGTGACGAGGAGGAAACTTCAGTTTATTCGAGGGAGTTTTGGATATTCATGGGAGCGGCAGTATTTCTTTTGATGGGTTTTCATGTCATTTTTGTCACTTCATTTCCTGTCTTCAATACTCTGGCAGAATCTGTAGGTATTGATTTGAGTCTGGCACCACCAGCTGATGCAGTACAATCATATTCGAACATTCAACTTTGGTTTGCTATTGTGTTAGCTGTGCTAAGTGGCACAGGGCAGTTCTTTTGGTGGAAAAAAATTGACAAGCAACAACTCAAAGACGAGTTGCTCTACCCTGTCATTATTGCGTTACTTGTATCAGCAGTAGCAATCATTGTGGCGGATGTAAATGACTTGGGTTACATGCTGTTGCTAACTGCCAGCGTTTATTCAATCACAGCCAATACAAAGATTTTAAGGCGTGTGCTTAAATCTAATTACAAGCTATCAGGAGGAGCCATTGCACATATTGGCATAGCCATGATGTTGATTGGGATTCTGTTTTCGTCGGGTTATTCTAAAATAATAAGTGTTAACAATACAGGGCTGGTATGGCACAAAGACTTTCCCGATGAGATCAATCAAAAAAACCTGCTTCTCTTTCAGAATGAGCCGAGACAAATGAAAGACTACTCTCTAACCTACAGGGGCATCAGGAAGTTAGTAGATGGTGTGCCTGGCTATGTTGATGTACATTCATTGGAAGAAACACCTGACCCAACCAGATCTGTGGTGCTAGAGGACATAATAATTGAAGACAAGAAAATGCATTCGTATGGAGATACGGTAAAAGTAATGAACCATGAAACCAGCTATTTTGAAATAGAATATGCTAAGTCGAATGGCAAATCTTTTACACTTTATCCAACAGTGCAGGTGAATAAACAAATGGAAATGACAGTATATTCTCCGGATATTAGCCGCACAGCTGGGATGGACTTATATACTCACATCAGAACTTTCCCAGATCCAGAGCAAGAAACGGAGTGGAGTGAAACTGAGGAGCACCAAATACAAATTGGTCAGACTTTCATTGTAAATGATTTTATTGCGCAATTAAAGGAAGTAAAGAAAATTGATGAAGTACGCGGAGTACAGCTTGCTAGTGAAGATGTAGCGGTAAAGGCGGTTATTTCGATTAGTGGAAAGAATGACGAGTACATAGTAGAACCTATCTATATTATCAAGGATAGAATGGCCGGGCGTATACCTGATATTGTACATGATTTAGGTATCAAAATATCGTTACTAAATATCGATCCGAAAACGGGCTCATTTACTTTTGCCACGAATACGACTCAGAAGGAATGGGTCATCCTGGAAGCTGTTGAAAAACCACTTATTAATGTGCTTTGGATTGGCACACTGATTATGGTGCTAGGTTTTGTGATGGCGATTCACCGTCGTTACTCAGAGTTTAGAAAAATGAGAGACAAAGAAGATTCCGGCGAACTTAAAAAAATGCCAGAAGTAGCTCAAGTATAAATCAATCGGTTATTGCAAGAATAAAACAAGCCTTTAAGGCCTGGTGTACGCAATGACTCTCAGGCATCCATCTTCATCAGTTGAAGAAAGAGACATGCTGTCTCCATCTTGCGAGAAAGACTTTCTAACACAGTTGCTTTCCCCGTCAGGATCGCAAAGGATTAGGTCTGAGCCGGATACAACGATTGTACCTTCTCTTATCTCCCCATCCCCATCGCTAGCATCTGTTTCTTCAAAAGTACTATCGGCTGCAATTCGCAGAAAAAGACAAGGTGAGTCGCACGTGGTTGTATAATTGTCGCT
Source organism: Cyclobacteriaceae bacterium (assembly GCA_049115735.1). Lineage (GTDB taxonomy): Bacteria > Bacteroidota > Bacteroidia > Cytophagales > Cyclobacteriaceae > CAXBNB01. The sequence goes on from JAGDZP010000002.1 coordinate 12,669, forward strand.
CTCGTCTTCGCAACCCGTAACCTCTACAGCTGAAGATACCCACGTGCCTTCCAGTTCGTTTTGATTGCTGGCATCATCGTCCTTGGAACATCCAAATATGATTGGCAAAATTGCTATTGATAGAAGAATACACCTTTTCATTTCCTCGTTTTTTGAATATACAACTCTCGCAAGTTAACAAATATTGTAAATAAAAAACCCCGACTATGCGGGGCTTCAATTTCTTAATATGTGGCGTGTCGTTATAGCGCTATTCCAATAAAGGACTTAAATGCTATGCCCATAAGACCTGTCAAAAGCATGGTGATGCCAAGACCTTTTAGACCTCCAGGTACATTCGAATACTTTAGTTTTTCTCTGATGGCAGCAAGTGCTACAATGGCCAAAAACCAACCAACACCAGAACCTAAACCATAGGATGTAGCTTCAATGATGGTATAGTCTCTTTGAATCATAAAAAGAGATGCTCCCAATATTGCGCAGTTTACGGCTATCAGTGGAAGGAAGATTCCAAGAGAACCATAAAGGGCTGGAGAGACCTTCTCAATAATCATCTCAACCAACTGAACCATAGATGCGATTACAGCGATAAACATGATGAATGTAAGAAAACTCAAGTCGATGCTTTCGAAACTAGCTCCTAGCCATACTAGTGCTCCTTCTTTTAGTACATACTCTTGCAACAACCAGTTGATTGGGACTGTGATACCTAATACGAAGATCACAGCACCACCCAAACCGAATGCGGTAGATACCTTTTTGGAAACCGCCAGAAATGAGCACATACCTAAGAAGTATGCGAAGATCATGTTGTCGATGAAGGCGCTTTTGATAAATATATTAAATGCTTCCATATTAATTTTTTCTATAAGTCTTGATTCTTAAAATTTTGAATCTTGTCTCAATGTTCTACGTATCCTGTTTTCGTTCTTTGGATCCAAATCAAAATACCCATGACCATGAATGCTCCAATCGAATCAACCATCAGACCATTGGTCTGGTATGACATCCATCCAATAGCTTCAAATACTTTGAAATCGAAAAATGAGCCGGAACCAAATAGCTCTCTGAAAAAGGCAACAGTTAAAATGATCCAGGCATAGCCAAACCCACTTCCAAGTCCATCAAGGATAGAATCATAAGGCTTATTGCCCATGGCAAATGCCTCAAGACGACCCATTACAATACAGTTCGTGATTATAAGTCCTACGAAAGCTCCAAGTACCTTGTACATATCAAAGTAGTATGCTTTCAGTACTTCACTTACCAATGTCACCAGTGTCGCTACTATAGCAAGCTGAACGATGATCCTAACTCTACCAGGAACAAGATCACGAATAAGTGAAATAATAAGGTTTGCAAAAACAATCACAAACACAACGGCAATAGACATCACCAATGATGGCTCCATTTTAATGGTAATTGCCAATGCTGAACAAATTCCCAGAACCTGAATAGTCACAGGGTTGTCTTCATTCAATGGATCAGTAATGAATTTTTTTCTCCTTTTCGACAATAATGGCTCAGCTGGTTCTTTTACTGCTGGCTGCTCAAGAGTTTCAGTACTCATATTCTTAATTATTTTAATTATTTGGCACTTGCCATAGGTGCCCCACCTTTCAGGCTACCAATAAACGCCTCATAACATGAAAGATAATTTAACATCATATCATTTACACCTTTTCCGGTTAAGGTTGCTCCAGACATTCCATCTATGTGATGATCGTCTAGTGGTTCTCCTTTTTCACCTTTTACCATGGATACAGAAACCAAAGCACCAGAGGGGTCAAAAATTTTCTTTCCTTTATATCGATCTTTAATTTGGTCAGATGTGATTCTCGCACCCAGACCAGGAGTCTCAGTCTTATGATCAAAAGCAATACCTTTTATAGTATTTAGGTCTCCTTCTATAGCTACAAATCCTGATATCCAGTCCCAAAGCCCTGCACCCCACATGGGGAAGATATAAGCTTCAACTTTGTTCGGGTCGGATTCACTCATAAACTGATAGACCGGATACATTCTTTCCTCTTTGTCCAGTTTATAGTTTTTCTGAATATTGATATTCTCTGCAACTACAGGGTTGCCTTTTTTATCCTTCTCTATAGGCTGACCTTTGATATCGATTACAACCGAACTAAAGCGCTTTTTGTAAAGTTCCAATATTGCATTAGGATCTTTAATGGATGAAATATCCATTACCGCTCCTAAAATCTTTTTCTTATTATCCAAGTCGACCTGTTTGTCTTGGAGTGGCTTCAATACCACCGAAGTACCAGACAACAACAATCCCAAAATGATAGTAAGGATTGCCGAAAATATTATTACGTATGTGTTAGACCGTTGCACGTTTTAACCTCCTTTTCTTGTTAGCCTCCACCACGAAATAATCGATTAGTGGAGCGAATACATTCATTAATAAAATTGCAAGCATTATCCCTTCAGGATATGCTGGGTTGAATACTCTGATGATAATTGTCAAAACTCCAATAAGGAATCCATATACCCATTTACCTGATTCGGTTTGTGCAGCAGTTACTGGATCACTGGCCATAAATACAGCCCCGAATGCAAGACCTCCGATTACGAGGTGATAATGTGCTGGTAATTCCATATAAGGATTGCCTCCTAGTGCACTTACAAAAGAACCCATTACGAATGCTCCAGCAAAAACGCTCAGGATTACTTTCCAACTTCCTACTCCCGTTAAAATCAATATTGCCGCTCCTATTAAGCACATCAAAGTAGATGTCTCCCCGATACTTCCCGGCATTATGCCAATAAACATATTTTGGAAACTATACATTCCCTCAGCCCAGCCGGCACCAAAACTATTCATGGATGCTACCAGATTATCACCTGTCGCTAATGACTCGGCTCCAAGTGCCAAAGGTGTAGCTCCGCTGAATCCGTCAACGGCACCATTTTCACCAATGTGAGACCAAACATCTCCTGAAATCTGAGATGGATATGCAAAGTATAAAAATGCTCTGGCTGTCAGGGCGACATTTAAGATGTTCATTCCTGTACCTCCAAAAACTTCTTTTCCAATAATCACAGCAAATGCAGTCGCCAGGGCTACTTGCCACAAAGGAATAGTTGCTGGCACGACCAATGGGATAAGCATTCCTGTCACTAGGAATCCCTCATTTACATCGTGTCTCCTTATGGTAGCGAAGGTAAATTCGATACCTAAGCCTACAGAATAGGAAACCACAATGATTGGAACTACCAATATAGCTCCAACCAAAAGTTCTCCTACCAAGTCAGGAGATTGGCCTGTTGCCAGAAAATGCTGATGTCCTGCATTCCAAATTCCAAACAAAAGACATGGAACCATGGCGATGATCACAGTCATCATCATACGCTTCATATCAATAGCATCTCTTACCTGCACGCCTTTCGGCTTGGTGGTAGTGTTAGGTGCAAAAAGCAGGGTTTCATGAGCTTCATATATATAGTAGAATTTCTCCCACTTGCCCCCTTTTTCAAAATGTGGCTTTACTTTGTCTAAAGCGTCTCTTACAAACTTCATTACTAAATATTAGCTATTCTTTATTAAGTCTATTCCGTCTCTCAAAATTGCCTGAACGTCGTGCTTCGACACATCCACAAATTCACACAATGCTAAGTCTTCTTCTATTACTTCATATATCCCAAGTGCTTCCATCTCGTCATAGTCTTCAGCCATAATAGCTTTGAGTAGGTAAGTAGGAAGAATATCCATTGGTGTCACTTTTTCAAAAGTGCCCGTTTGAACAAATGCTCTTTCTTGTCCACGGGTATTCGTGTCAAGTGCGTACTCTTTTTTAGGCTTTAGGAAAGAAAGCAATCCGAATGCCCTATGGAAACTTAGTTTCTTGGTTGTTGGTAGAATCCACCCAAACATCTCGTAGTAATCACCCTCGGGTATTACCGTCAATTGGTTTGAATAAAAGCCCAGGTAGCCAATTGAGTTGACGTGCTCACCAGTAAGTACATTGCCGGAGATAAAGCGCACATTGCCATTATTCACTGCCCCCTCTGTCATTTTATTGATGCAAGCCCCAGTGTAGGTTTTGTAATACTGCGGTTCGTTTACCTCAGATCCGGCAAGCGCCACCACTTTGGACGCATCGTATTTCCCTTCTAAAAACAATTTTCCAATCTGTGCTACTCCGAAAGGATGCACTGTCCATGCAATATCTCCTTTATTTATCGGATCGATATGATGAATCTGAACACCTACGTTTCCTGCTGGGTGAGATCCACTTACAGAATTTATCTCAGCATTCTTGGCATTCTTGAACATCTCGACATTTTCTCCCTGTCCATCAATATTCACATGAACCTTAGAGAATTTAGATAAGATATCTATTCCTGCTTGAAAGTATTTTCCCTGCCCTTCCAGAATGAACCCCATGTCTGGAGCCAATGGATGGGTATCGAATGCAGAAATGAAAATTGCTTTTGGTGTATCGGCTGGATTTGCAACAATCCCATAAGGGCGTTGGATAATATTTGGCCAAACACCCGACTTGGTCATTTGAGCGACAACATTTTCTTTGCTGATCCCTGCTATATCCGCTTCCGAGAACTGATCGAATGATTCGTATTGATTTTCCTTGTCAGCCAAAATTCTAATCTCAAGAATCTTTCTTTTGGCACCCCTTACTATTTCAGCTACTTCTCCACTAACCGGAGAGGCATAGATAATGTCCTCAAATGCTTTGTCGTGCATTATCGGTGAACCTGCCTTCACATTCTCTCCTTCTTTAACATTCAGTTTTGTTTGAACGATTCCAGGAAAATCAGTGGGTTTTACAGCAAAGGTTTCGGGTTGCGGTAGGTCGGCTATTTTCTTTTCAGCTTTTCCAGCGAGATTTATGTCAAATCCCTTCTTTAGCTTTATTGTTTTAGACATGTTTAAAGCAACAAATAATTATTTTTTTGGAATCGCAAAAGTAATAAAATTTTATTCTTTTCATCTTTTATAGTCAATAATCGAAACTTTCAAATTTTTCTCTCGAAATGTGTTTTCAAAAGGGCCGAAGTATATTGAAAATAAGCTTCAGAAATGTCATGATTAAGAATACACTTAAATAGATGATGCTTTCAAAATTAATTCACAAGGCTGTAGTAGAATATCCAAATAACTTACATAATTTTGCCCGGCAAATAATCATTCTTATTTGCCATGCATTTCGACAATTCCAAACTACTTTTTGAAGCCCTCACTTACGACGATGTGTTGTTGCTTCCAGGATATTCTGAGGTTCTACCAAGGGATACCACTACTACTACCCATCTTACCAAAAACATATCATTGAATATACCTCTTGTTTCTGCAGCCATGGACACGGTTACAGAATCTGAGCTGGCCATATCAATGGCTTTGGAGGGTGGACTAGGTTTCATTCACAAAAATATGACCGCTGAAAAACAGGCAGCTATGGTGAGAAAAGTGAAACGTTCTCAAAGCGGTATGATTCTCGATCCGGTTACATTGAAGGTGGAGGCAAAAGTGATTGATGCACTAAAGGTTATGCGAGAGTTTAATATTGGGGGTATTCCTGTAGTGGATGACAATAATTTGCTTCTCGGAATTGTAACCAATCGCGACTTGAGATTCCAAAAGAATATGAGACAACCAGTGAGTGAAATCATGACCAAAGAGAATCTCATTACGGCATCAGATGGTGTTGGTTTGGCAGAGGCAGAAGATATACTCCAGGAATATAAAATCGAAAAGCTCCCAATCGTAGATTCGAAGGGCAAACTAACCGGACTGATTACTTACAAGGATATTTTAAAGAAAAGGGATAAGCCCAATGCTTGTAAAGATGAATTTGGTCGATTAAGAGCTGGTGCGGCTGTAGGAGTAACTCCTGATATACTCGATAGGGTGGAATTGCTAGTGAAAGCTGGTGTAGATGTCATTTCGATAGATACAGCTCATGGTCATTCGAAAGGAGTGATCGAAACATGTAAGAAAGTGAAGGCCAAATTCCCTGACTTGGATGTAATAGTGGGAAATATTGCAACAGCTGAAGCCGCGGTGGCACTGGCAGATGCAGGAGCCGATGGCATAAAAGTAGGTGTCGGGCCAGGTAGTATTTGTACCACAAGAATTATTGCGGGGGTTGGAATGCCGCAACTATCAGCAGTGTATGAATCAGTGAAGGCAGTAGCTGGTAGGGGTGTGCCGATCATAGCCGATGGTGGAATTAGGTTTTCAGGAGACCTGGTGAAGGCAATAGCTGCTGGAGCAAGCTCCATTATGATTGGGTCGTTGCTGGCTGGTACCGAGGAAGCTCCTGGTGAAGTGATCATTTACGAAGGAAGAAAATTCAAGTCTTATAGAGGCATGGGATCTGTGGAGGCTATGGAAGACGGATCGAAAGATCGGTACTTTCAGGACGCAGAAGACGATGTGAAAAAACTCGTTCCAGAAGGTATTGTTGGACGGGTACCCTATAAAGGTCTGGTTTCAGAAGTTCTTTATCAACTGACTGGTGGACTGAAAGCTGGTATGGGATATTGTGGATCTGCCACTATTGAAGACCTTAAGCAAGCCAAGTTTGTGAAGATTACGGCTTCCGGCTCCAAGGAAAGCCATCCTCATGACATATTTATCACAAGAGAGGCGCCTAATTATTCAAGGTAAACTGATGAAGACCGCAATTGTAAGAAGGTGGCGGTATTTTCGTAACGCAGGCCTGTGTTCGTCAAGTTTGGCATAGGGAAGCCAACAGAACTTTTCATTGTATGAAATCAGTATGATCTAATGAAGGAAATATCAGTTAATTTGATTCCTCCGAAAATTGGGTCAATTGGGTCTTGATCTGGAGGCTGAACAAACTTTAATGTAATTCCGCTAAACTTGACAACAGAGCCAACTCTGGGTAGAGTTAAATTTTCTGATAAGTCATTGCATATGATGTGTCCACCGCTTAAATTTCTATCAACATTTCCAATAATGAATGTGCCGTAAGGATTTCCTTTATAAATTCTTCCAATCTGATCATTCAAAGTAAAACCAGTTAAAGGTCCAGCACAATAGTCAATGAAGGGCTCTATGATTTCTTGCTTTTCCTCTCTGCAAGACATACTAACACATAACACAATACAAGCAATCAAGATTAGGTGGGATTTACTTTTCATTGTCTTCTAGTTTAATTCTTGCTTAAGCCTTCTATCTTAATTGGATTCCTGGATGATTATTTCATGATAAAATTAAGTTAATGTCCCTACCTCCGAAATAAGTTCACCTGGGAAAAAATATGATTGTTGTCAGTATAACATTAAAAACTTTTTTAAGAGATAAAAGTGAGAAATTGAAGCTGGTATGGGATATTGTGGATCTGCCACCATTGAGGACCATAAGCAAGCCAAGTTTGTGAAGATTACGACTTCCGGCTCCAAGGAAAGCCATCCTCATGACATATTTATCACAGGAGAGGCGCCTAATTATTCAAGATAAATTGATGAAGTCCGCTATCGCTAGAAGGAGGCGGACCTGATCTAATTTTCCTAAGGAGTTTAATGAGCTATTGATTCCCTTTATAGGGACCATATACAGCATCCCTGAACTTCTTGTGTAAGCCAATTTGATCATAGGGGAATAGCTGTACGAATAGTACGGCCGTAAGTTCGTTCACAGGATCGACCCAAAATAAAGTACTGGCAGCTCCGTCCCAGAAAAATTCTCCAACTACACCATTGTTTTCATTGGCATCTGCAGGTGGACGCACCCGCACAGCAAAGTCAATTCCAAACCCTACTTGTCCTTTGCCAGGAAGCCACGACCTTTCTTCTACGCTATCCGCTAATTGATTAGTTGCCATCAATTTTACTGTTTCGGGTTTTAGTATGGTAGTTTCATCAAGTGTTCCTTCATTCACCAACATTCGGGCAAATTTCATATAGTCATCTATTGTGGCAGTCAGCCCATGTCCACCTGGAGTCAAGGCTTGTTTGTTCGTGTTAAATGATAATGCCTCTTCATCTGGCCTCCTGTCCAATTTCCCCTCACCAATTCTATAATACACAGCCGAAAGCCTGCTTCTATCGGTCTCTGGTACGTAATACCTCGTTTGGTTCATCTCAAGAGGGGCAAGTATTTTTTCACGCACATACTGATCAAAGGGCTTCCCCGATATTAGTTCGACAAGGTAAGCCTGAACATCGACCGAGATGCCGTACTCCCATTTTTCTCCCGGATGAAACAAAAGTGGAAGACCGGATAGTTTTTCAGCCATTTCTTTCAGCGTGTTTTTTGGATTAAGCGGGCTTGCCTGAGAAATAAGATTTCCCAGCATCGGAAGGTCAGAGTTATAAGTTACACCAGCCGTGTGTCGGGTGAAATCTCTAATAGTAACTGGTCGATTGGCTGGCTCCAGCATCATTTTACCTGATGAATCTACTCCTAGATACACTTGCATATTGTCGAATTCAGGAGCGTACTTAGAAACAGGATCATCTAATTCGAATTTACCTTCTTCATACAAAGTCATTAATGCAACACCGGTAATCGGCTTTGTCATTGAAAAGATTTGGACGATCGTATTTCTCCTAAAGGGGATACTATCTTCTCTATCCTGATAACCAAAGGCATTGAAATAAACTTCTTCATTCTTCTCAAACACCAAGGCAGATACTCCGGCAATATTGCCTGCTTCCACAAAACTATTAAGCGTTGAGTCAATTCGTTGTTTTGCTCTCGTGTCGATTATGCCACTAGAGGATACATTTGAGTCTGCATCTGTTGTTGAATTTTTTTCGCTTGTGCAGGCTGCTATAATGACTGTGAATATTAATAAGGCGTAGTGCTTCATGAAGGTTGGGGTGTGGTTTTTGCGCAATTGAATTTGTTTGACCCGAATTTAGTCAATACAGAACTTACCTCAAGGGTATATTAGTTTCGGTCAATCCTTTTTCTTGGAAGTAATCAAACAATTCTCTGGATTCCTCTCCACCCACTTTGGCATGATGAAGTAAAGTGAATCCGTGTGGGCCTTTGGCATTCACAAGATTCGGATATTCTTGCAACATTGACTTGACAATTTTAACCTTTCCCAGCATGGTCAATACGAATATATTCACCCTTGCCCCTTGCTCGATGAGGTAGTTTGCAATTTCCTTATTCCCCAGATGGCCAGCTCCTTCAATGGCTTCTTCAAAATCGCCATTCCCCCAGTCATATCGACAGTATAAAAGGTTGGGGTAATCATTGAGCATAGATTTTACCTTATCGAGATCTTTGTGTCCTGCCACAACAAACTCTTTAACCAGTGGTTTTTCCAACTGTGCTGGTTCCTGTAGTCCTTTAGATAAGACTAAATATGGAGTAAGGCTCAATCCTAAACCAGCTCCAATTCCTGTAGTAATAAATGATTTTCTATCCATTAGTTGATAATTAGACCATTCCTAACGAGATGCAAAAGTGTTTGTTCTCTGTTTTTTACACCATGGACAATTCTGGGGAAGGCCTGACTCTTGGTATATTATAAATTCTATTTCTCTGGAATTGAAGCTCAACTCTACTAAATGTATTGATCAGTGGGTTTTACCGTTTAAGCTCCTATTTTTGCGCCTCAACCAAAACAAAAGATTTGGGACCAAAGAAAACACTATCCAATCGTCTGGTGACGAAATACCTACTCATTATTAGAAATGAGGAAAATTTCGCAGAAAAGACTACCTATACCTTTTCTTATGCCAAAATCATATTTGGCTTAGTGGCTATTTTCTTGTTGCTGTTTGGTCTGAGCTTTTATATGGCCACTACTTTATTAAAGGAGTGGTTTGATCCCCGGCATGCCGAGATGGTAGCTAACCGACAGCTTATGGGGCTTTCTATGAAAATTGATTCGTTGATTATGGAAGTAGACAAAAAGGATCGCTATATAGAAAATTTCAGGTTGATCCTCTCAGGAAAGGACGATAGTTATGTGGACATAGAAACTAGCCCCGGAGATGGTGACAACAAACAAACGTCTTCCGATGGGATCATATCGAATGAGATCGACTCGGTGGATTCTCAATTTCGAAAAGCTTTTGAGGAAGAAGGACTCAATATTAAGTTTTCGGCAGATCAGATATCAGAAGAACTGCAGGAGTTTTATTTGTTCAAGCCGGTAGATAAAGGGGTAGTCCTAAACAAGTTCAATCCAAAAGAAGGACATTTGGCCATAGATATAGCGGCTAAGGAAGATGAGTCGGTCATGGCGGTGGCCGATGGGACGGTGGTTTACTCAGGCTGGACGCTCGATCATGGCAATGTAATTGTAATCCAGCATAGGGGCAATTTGATATCTCAGTATAAGCACAATTCGGATTTATTGAAAAACGTTGGTAGTTTTGTCACTGCGGGAGAGGTAGTAGCGATCATAGGAAATACAGGCGAATTGACCACAGGCCCACATTTGCATTTCGAATTGTGGTATAATGGCAACCCTGTTGACCCTGAGGAATTTATAAGGTTTTAAAACGAAAGATTATGTTCAACAACAAACAAGATCAGGACAATACAGAGCTGAGTAACGCCAGAAACATTATCGGAAAAGGAACTACACTGAAAGGTGATCTGGAAACCTTTGGCAATATCAGGATAGAAGGTAAGATAGTTGGCAACATCAAAACCAAGTCTAAATTAATCATCGGACATTCCTCTCAAGTAGAAGGCGATGTAGTTGCTCAGAATGCAGATATAGAAGGACATGTAAGGGGGAATATTGATGTATCGGAAGTGCTCACTCTCAAAGCAACCGCCGTGATCAATGGTGATATTACTACAAACAAACTGATCGTAGAATCAGGAGCTACATTTAATGGTGCCGCTAAAATGGGGGCATCCATCAAAGAAATAATGATCGGTGAGGATTCTGATACTCCAAGTATTTTAAAAGCACAATAATTAAAGACGACAAACCCAACCAATATGTAAGGTATTCCGGCATAGCATTCGAAATGCTGGGATTCATAGTAATAGGTGTGTGGGGAGGATACAAGCTCGATGAATATTTCGAGATGGAATTTCCTGTTTTTCTCCTTTGTCTATCACTCATTTCTTGCATAGGATCAATATTCAATGTGATCCGAAGACTTCCAAAAGACGATTAGATTATGATCAAAGGCATACTGAAGATAGCCATCATCACCTTTGTGTTGATAGCCCTCCATCAATTGATATTGTATTACCAACTGCCATGGCCTGTTAGTGAAAACGCATTTTCAATTATCTTCTTTTACTTTTTCCAGTCCGTCACGGTCCATGCATTGTTTCATGCAGGAAGAAAGCATCTTGATATCGGAGTGCCAATGTTGGTGATGGCTACCATGACAATACGCATGCTCACGGCGCTTGCTGCAGCTGTAATTTTCATCATGTTAGGAGTGGCGAACACCACTGATTTCGTCATCACTTTTTTTGCGGTCTATTTATTATATTTTGTATTTGAAATCACTAGTGTATTGTCTAACTTGCGCACTAATTTGAAATAAGGGCAAAAGATGGCTGAAAAATTTATTACTAAACAATTAAAAATCAGAGGGTTAATAATAGTTTTAATCTCTATTTTTAGTTTTCCATTAGTAGCGTCGGATAGCAAGGAAGAAGGGTTCAATCCATCCGATATGATCAACCATCACATTAAGGATGCTCACGACTGGCATTTGTGGGATTCACGTGATGAAAATGGTGAAATTCACCCAGTCAGTATTCCACTTCCAGTGATACTTATTGATGGAGGCTTGCAGGTCTTCATGTCTTCAAAATTCCATCATGGAGCGGATATTGTTGAAAGTGGCGGCAACTACTATTTCAATGCTCACGAGCATATCTATAAGACCGATGCATCAGGTAAATTAAACTACGATGCTGAAGGAAATATTACCAATGCACATCCACTTGATCTTTCCATCACCAAGAATGTAGCCATGCTACTCATCAATGCTGTGATCCTACTGTTGGTATTTTTATCAGTAGCGAGAGGGTACAAGAAAAATGTGGGTAAAGCACCAAGCGGAATTCAGTCGTTTTTTGAGCCGATCATTGTCTATGTAAGAGACGACATGGTTAAGCCTAACATTGGGCCTAAATACGAAAAATATCTTCCATACCTTTTGACATTGTTTTTCTTCATCTGGTTTGGAAACTTACTGGGTCTGTTGCCAGCGGCGGCAAACCTTACAGGAAACATTGCAATTACTATGACTATGGCGATCGCTACTTTTGTGATCACCTTATTCTCTGGACGAAAAACTTATTGGATGCACATTCTGGATCCATTGGGTAATTCTATGGGCTGGGGCGCAAAGTTCTTCTTGTACCTGATTTTATGGCCGATTGAGATCATTGGTATTTTCACTAAGCCATTTTCATTGATGATTCGTCTTTTTGCGAATATTACCGCAGGTCACATTATCATCCTGAGTATTCTTAGTTTAACATTTATAACACAAAGTCTGGCAGTGGGAGTGCTTTCGGCAGTATTTGCCTCGGTAATGAACCTGTTGGAGTTATTTGTAGCCTTGCTACAAGCGTATGTTTTCACTTTGCTTTCAGCCATGTATTTTGGACAAGCAGTAGAGGAACATCATTAATAAGTATTCATTTTTTATAACCATATAAACATTTTGTAATGGGAGCAATTGGAGCAGGTTTAGCAGTATTAGGAGCAGGTATCGGTATCGGTTTAATCGGTAAAGGTGCCACTGAAGGTATCGCTAGACAACCAGAAGCTGGTGGTAAAATTCAAACAGCAATGATTATTGCAGCGGCCTTGATAGAAGGAGTTGCGCTATTTGCTGCGGTAATTGGATTTATGGCCGTACAAGCAGGAGTTTAATCTTTATTACCCTGATCCTGCTGACATTAGGTCTCAGGATCAGGATTTTTCATTAATTAAAAACAGACTACCGTGGATTTAGTTACCCCCGATATAGGATTGATCATTTGGCAGACTGTCGTCTTCCTGATCGTTTTTGCCATTTTGGCACTTAAAGTATGGAAGCCGATTACTGATGCGTTAAAGTCCCGTGATGGATTCATCCGTGATTCTTTGCAAGCTGCAGAAGCGGCTAAAGAAGAGATGAAACAGCTTCAGGCAGATAATGAATACCTGCTAAAAGAGGCTCGTATAGAAAGAGACAATATGCTCAAGGACGCTTCTAAAGTGGCCAGCGAAATCAAAGAATCAGCCAAGGAAGACACAGCCAAGATATCCGCTAAAATGATAGAGGATGCCAAGGCAGTGATCGAAACAGAGAAAAAAGCAGCATTGGCTGATGTAAAAAATCTGGTTGCTACACTTTCTATTGATATTGCTGAAAAGATTCTTCGCAAGAATCTTGATGATAAAAAATCACAGGAGGCTTTGGTTAAAGATTTAGTTAAGGATATTAAAGTAAACTAATCAATGTCTGTAACCAGAATAGCTTCCCGTTATGCCAAGCCTTTGCTTGAACTTGCCAATGAAAAGGGCAGTCTAGAAGCAGTGGCCAAGGACATGAACGAATTCATAGCACTTTGTCAGGAGAACAGGGATTTTGTGCTAATGCTCAAAAATCCAATAATCAGTCACCTAACAAAGCTTTCTATCCTAAAAAAAATATACACCGGAAAAGTCAATGAATTGACGCTTTCTATTTTTGAAATTCTTTCAAAGAAAAATAGAGAAATGTATTTACCGGAGATCGCAAAAGAGTTTCACAGGCAATACAACGTGTTTAAGTACATTACTGAAGCAAGTATTACGACAGTTGTCCCTCTTACAGCTGAGCTGAGAAAAGAAGTGAATACTCTAGTGAAAAAGGTTACTGGCCAGGAAGTGGAACTGACAGAAAAAGTTGATCCGGAAATTATAGGTGGGTTTGTTTTGAAGGTAGGCGATCGTCAAATCGATGATAGCATCAGCAGCAAGCTCAATGAATTGAAATTAAAGTTTAGTCAAAATTTATATGTAAATAAACTGTAGGCTACCTACAGGTATTATTTCAAAAACAATAAAAGTAAAATATAATGGCAGATGTAAGACCAGATGAAGTATCAGCAATATTGAGAGAGCAGCTCTCGGATTTCAGAACAGAGGCTGAACTTGAGGAAATAGGTACTGTACTCCAGGTAGGTGATGGTGTGGCTCGTATTTATGGCTTGACCAAAGCTCAATCAGGGGAATTGCTTGAGTTCGAAAATGGACTTAAAGGAATGGTATTGAACCTGGAGGAGGATAACGTTGGAGCTGTACTTTTAGGTGAATCCAAAGGAATCAGGGAAGGTGATACTGTAAAGAGAACCAATAAAATTGCATCTGTGAATGTTGGTGACGGCATGTGTGGACGTGTAGTTGATACGCTAGGTCAGCCTATAGATGGTAAAGGCCCAATTGAAGGGGAATTGTTTGAGATGCCAATGGAGAGAAAAGCTCCTGGTGTAATCTACAGACAGCCAGTATCTGAGCCACTTCAGACTGGTATCAAGGCGATTGACTCCATGATTCCGATCGGTAGGGGACAAAGAGAACTTATCATTGGTGACCGTCAGACTGGTAAGACGGCCGTCGCGATTGATACTATCATCAACCAAAAAGAGTTTTATGACAAAGGGGAACCTGTATTCTGTATTTATGTAGCAGTTTCACAAAAAGCTTCTACTGTTGCGGGTATCGTACAGGCATTAGAAAAAGGCGGAGCAATGGACTACACCGTCGTAGTGAGTGCTTCAGCTTCTGATCCTGCACCACTTCAGTTTTTTGCTCCATTTACAGGTGCAGCGATTGGAGAGTACTTCAGGGATACTGGTCGTCCAGCATTGATCATATATGATGATTTATCAAAACAAGCTGTTGCATATAGAGAGGTTTCCCTTCTGCTAAGAAGACCTCCGGGACGTGAAGCTTACCCTGGTGATGTATTTTATCTTCACTCAAGATTATTAGAGAGAGCTGCGAAAGTAAACGATAGTCAAGAGATCGCTGAGAACATGAACGACTTGCCTCCTTCCTTGAAAGGAAAAGTAAAAGGTGGTGGTTCTTTGACCGCACTTCCAATTATTGAGACACAAGCTGGTGACGTTTCTGCCTATATCCCGACCAACGTAATTTCGATTACTGATGGTCAGATATTCCTTGAAACAAACCTTTTTAACTCTGGTATCCGCCCTGCGATTAATGTGGGTATTTCGGTATCAAGGGTAGGTGGTTCTGCACAAATCAAATCAATGAAAAAAGTAGCGGGTACATTGAAGCTGGATCAGGCTCAATTTAGAGAGCTTGAAGCCTTCGCTAAGTTTGGATCGGACCTGGATGCTGCTACTCAACTGACTATCGATAGGGGGCGTAAGAATCTGGAGATTTTGAAGCAGGGACAGTATTCACCAGTAGCAGTTGGTGATCAGGTAGCTATCATTTACGCTTCTACTAAAGGGTTTATTGATGCAGTACCCGTGGAGAAAGTAAAAGCATTCGAAACGGAATTTTTGACGGTAATGAATGGCCATCATAAAAACATCATTGATGATTTAGCGGCCGGTAAGTTTACTGACGAAATTACCGATAAACTTGGTGAAGTAGCCAAAGATGTGGCTTCAAGATTTTCTAACTAAAAGCTATTGATATAAAGCATGGCTAACTTAAAAGAAGTAAAAGGCCGTATAGTTTCTATCCAGTCTACTCAGCAGATTACCAGCGCTATGAAAATGGTAGCTGCTGCTAAACTGAGAAAGGCACAGGATAAGATTACCAGGATGAGGCCATATTCCGAAAAATTGACCGGGATATTGCAGAACGTGTCTGGTGGTCTGGATGATGCAGGTGAGAATCAGTATGGAGTGGAACGAGAAATCAGCAAAGTATTGTTGGTTGTGGTATCATCGGACAGAGGGCTTTGCGGATCTTTTAATACCAACATCTTCAAAAATGCTGTTGCTCATATCAAAGAAAAATATTCCTCAGTAGAAAGCAGAGGGGGCCTGTACATCATGCCAATAGGTAAGAGGTCTTTAGAATACTTCAAAAAGAGGAATTATCAATTGGTGGATGACTACTCTCTCTTATTCCATGATTTGAATTTCGATGAGTCTAAAGCCGCAGCTGAGTTTTCGATGAAGGGTTTTGCCGAAGGGGATTATGATCGTGTTGATTTGGTTTATAATGAATTCAAAAACGTAGCAACTCAAATTCTGAGAAAAGAGCAATTTTTACCTATTGCTGCGCCTGAATCTAGCGAGGTTTCCAGTGCCCCTGATGTCGATTACTTATTTGAGCCATCTCAGGCAACTGTTGTCGAGGAGATCATTCCAAAGTCATTGAAGATTCAGTTTTACAAAGCACTGCTCGAATCGAATGCATCTGAGCATGGTGCTCGAATGACAGCCATGGATCAAGCTACCGACAATGCTGGTGAGCTCTTGAAAGAGTTGAGGTTAACCTACAACAGAACTCGTCAAGCTGCCATTACTAAGGAAATCCTGGAAATTGTTGGCGGGGCTGAAGCCCTAGCAGCCAACAGCTAAAAGATTTAATAAATTGATAAAAACCGTGGTGAAAATTTGCTGCGGTTTTTTTGTTTAACCCACATTATTCGTTTGGATAATGAATAATTTGACGAAAATACTTGTTTTCAAATCGTCTGATTATGCATTAGGATGCTATCGCATAATTACGGTTTAAGCAAACACAAAAGAGGAAGTTTTCTCTCATAGAAATATAAATTACCAATGAAAAAAATCAACTCCGCCCTCATTTCTGTTTATCATAAAGACAATCTTCAAGAGATTGTAAAAACTTTACACGCCAGTGGTGTGCAATTAATCTCTACCGGGGGAACCCAAAAATTTATTGAAGACCTGGGTATTCCCGTTACAGCCGTGGAAAGCTTGACGCAATACCCATCGATTTTTGGAGGACGTGTGAAAACGCTTCATCCGATGGTTTTTGGTGGGATACTAAACAGAAGAGATCATGATGGAGATATGGCTGAAAAGCAGGAATATTCAATTCCGGATATTGATATGGTGGTGGTTGATCTCTATCCATTTGAAGAAACTGTAGTTTCAGGTGCCAGGGAAGAGGATGTCATTGAGAAAATTGACATTGGAGGTATTTCGTTGATTAGGGGTGCTGCGAAAAATTTCAAGGATGTTCTCATTGTGTCGTCAATGGAGCAATATGGTGAGACTTTGAGTTTACTCAAAGAGCAGGATTGCAGCACATCACTAGAGCAAAGAAAATCTTTTGCAGGAAAGGCATTTGACATCTCCTCACATTATGATTCAGCCATTTTCTCTTATTTCAATTCCGATGAAGCAGTACCTTCATTGAAGGTGAGTCAGCGAAATGGAAAAGTGTTGAGGTATGGTGAAAATCCTCACCAGAAGGGAAGGTTTTTTGGAGACCTGACGGAACTTTTCGATCAGTTAAATGGCAAGGAGTTGTCTTACAATAATCTGGTGGATGTAGATGCAGCTATTTCATTGATCAATGAGTTCGAAGGACAAACAGCCTTTGCAATTATCAAGCATACCAATGCTTGCGGAGTAGCCGTAGCAGATACAACTTGTAAGGCCTATCTAAAGGCCCTGGAAGCTGATAACATCTCGGCATTTGGTGGAGTGTTGGCTTCTAATTCAAAAATTGATATTGAAGCGGCTAATGAATTGAACAAACTATTCTTTGAAATATTAATTGCACCTGAATTTGATGAAGATGCCCTAGACGTGTTGAAGTCAAAAAAGAACAGAATACTTCTGAAAGAAAAGAAGAAGAGTAAGCCTGCTAAACAATACAAGTCCTTACTGAATGGTGTGATCGAGCAGGATGTTGACAATGTCACTGATAGTTCATCCGATTTGAAAACGGTGACGAAAGTCGCACCAAGTGCAGAAGAAATTGATGCGTTGATCTTTGCTTCAAAGGTTTGTAAACACACCAAATCCAATACCATCGTTTTTGCGAGAGCGGATAGATTGGTGGCCAGTGGAACAGGTCAGACATCAAGGGTAGACTCCTTGAGACAAGCCGTTGAAAAGGCTGCTTCGTTTGGTCTAAGCATGGATGGAACTGTAATGGCTTCTGATGCATTCTTCCCTTTTCCTGATTGTGTAGAGTTGGCCAACAATGCAGGCGTGAAAGCTGTGATACAACCGGGCGGATCAATTAAGGATCAGCTGTCGGTAGATTACTGTGATCAGCACGGCATGTCAATGGTCTTCACAGGCACCAGGCACTTTAAACATTAATTATCTAACTGGCTCTGAATTAATTAAAAACAATTTTGTAATTTTCCGCCGACTCAATCTTAAAGATTTTCATACAGCATGGGCATATTTGATTTTTTTTCCAGCGATATAGCTATTGACCTTGGAACAGCGAATACTCTTATCATTCATAAGGGTCAGGTAGTTGTGGATGAGCCTTCCATAATAGCCATCGATAAGGCCAAAAATAAGGTTTTGGCGATTGGGAATGAGGCGATGCAAATGCATGAAAAAACCCATGATAATATAAAGACGATTAGACCTTTGAAGGATGGTGTGATCGCCGATTTTCAGGCTGCCGAATTCATGATCCGGGGTATGATCAATATGATTGACGATCATAAAAAGAAATTTTTTCCTTCTTCTCATAGAATGATTATTTGTATTCCTTCCGGGATTACAGAAGTTGAGAAACGAGCAGTAAGGGATTCGGCAGAGCATGCCGGTGCTAAAGAAGTATTCATGATTTCAGAGCCTATTGCTGCGGCGGTAGGAATAGGTATAGAAATTGACAGGCCAGTCGGAAGTATGATTGTGGATATCGGAGGTGGTACAACAGAAATTGCGGTCATCGCACTTTCCGGAATAGTATGCGACCAGTCAATAAGAGTAGCTGGGGATGCTTTTAATAAGGACATCCTTGATTACATGAGAAGACAGCACAACTTATTGATCGGTGAAAGAACGGCTGAAAAGGTAAAGATAACTATCGGATCGGCTTTGACCGAGCTTGATGAGCCGCCAGAGGATTTTGATATTAGAGGCAGAGATTTGATGACTGGCATCCCAAAGGTCATTGAGTTGTCTTATTCTGAGGTAGCTTTTGCCATTGATAAGTCTGTATCTAAAATAGAAGAAGCGGTACTGAAGGCATTAGAAATTGCTCCGCCGGAGCTTTCTGCTGACATATATGATAATGGTATCTATCTGACAGGGGGAGGAGCACTCCTTAGAGGCTTAGACAAACGTCTTTCTGCTAAAACGAAGCTGCCTATTCATGTGGCCGAAGATCCGTTGTTGGCTGTAGTAAAAGGTACAGGTACAGCCCTTCAAGATATCAATAAATATAAAGCAGTTCTAATGCAATGATATAAATGCAGCGGCTTCTCCAGTTTCTTTATCGGTACCGGTCATTTCTTTTATTTTTATTTCTGGAGAGTCTTAGTTTTTGGTTAGTAGTTGAGAACAACAGCTATCAGGGGGCCAAATACTTCAATTCTGCGAATGCTTTCACAGCGACAGTTAGTGAAGCTTCTTCAGGACTCAGAAACTTCTTCGATCTTGGCAATCAAAACCGGATTCTTGCAGAAGAGAACTCAAGACTTAGAAAACGGCTAAACATTCTGCCCGACAGCCTGTCAGAACTTCAGGACACGGTATATGTCGACACAGCGTTGTGGAC
Organism: Cyclobacteriaceae bacterium; assembly: GCA_049115735.1. Lineage (GTDB taxonomy): Bacteria > Bacteroidota > Bacteroidia > Cytophagales > Cyclobacteriaceae > CAXBNB01. The sequence continues at coordinate 32,306 of JAGDZP010000002.1, forward strand.
ATTTATTCCAGCCAAAGTGATTAATAATTCTGTCTTCTTACAGAACAATCATATTACTTTGAACAAAGGAACCAAGGACGGTGTATATAAGGGCATGGGTGTTGTTGGACCCGGAGGTGTGGTAGGCCAGGTCACCGCTGTTACGCAACATTTTTCATCACTGACCTCCTTGTTGCATAGCGCATCTATCATTTCAACAAAACATATAAATTCTGGCTCCCTATGTTCCACATCCTGGGATGGCACAGATCCATTATTTGCGAGCATAAAATATCTTCCCAGACATGTGAACCTTAGTGCGGGGGATACCATGATTACATCGGGTTACAATCACCTCTATCCACCTGAAACAATGATTGGCATTGTTGATGAAATGGCAGTTGCGGAGAACGCTACTTTTTATGATGTGAAAGTGAAGTTGTCAACAGATTTCTATAACCTATCGTATGTTTATTTACTGAACTATAATAGGAGAAATGAGCAGGATTCTATTGAGTACATTCAAAGTATAAAATATGAATAAGTTAGGTGTACTGGGAATTGCATTGGTAAGCATTCTGATAATGGCTGTGCAAGTCTTTGTCTTTAAGGATATTGTGCTGTTTGGCTCTGCTTTTTGCTTTTTTTACATACTTGCTTTGTTGCTCTTGCCAGTAGATACAAACCCATTGTTGCAAATTGCCATTGGTTTTATTGTAGGACTATTGATAGATACTTTCTACAATACGCAAGGGATTCATGCAGCTGCTAGTACATTTATCATGTTCTTTAGACCCTATTGGATTAATCTACTGAGTCCTGGATCTGGCTATGGAGCCACTGTGCGTATTAACATTCGCTCTCAGGGTTTGCAATGGTTTCTGACCTATACATATCCATTGATTCTTGTTCATGGAATATTCCTTCTCTTTGTTGAAGCATTCACTTTTGCTTATTTTTTCGAGACGCTGGTTAAGGCCTTCTATAGTTCGATTTTTACGCTGATTAGCATTGTGGTAGTTCAGTATTTATTTCTAAATAAAGAAAAATGATTACCTATATTAAGTAGCATTGAATGATAGTCGTAGACATATTATCCGAGTACTCATCCTGACGATAGTCATCATTTTTGCGTCCAGGTTGTTTTTCATCCAGGTGTTGGATGATAGCTACAGGCTGGCTGCTGAAAACAATATTGTACAGGAAATAATTGAATACCCATATAGAGGGCTAATATTGGACAGGGACAAAGAACTGCTTGTCTATAATGAGCCAATTTATGATTTGATGGTAGTTCCAAAGGAGGTGAAAAACCTTGATACTACTGCGTTTTGTCTTGCATTTGAGTTGGAGCGAGAGGAATTTATTGAAAAAATACAGACCGCACGTAGGTACTCTTATATCAAGCCATCTCAGTTTATCAAGCAAATCCCGAATGAGTACTTCGCAAAAATTCAGGACGAGCTGGTGAATTATCAGGGCTTTTATCCCAAGGCTCGTACAGTCAGGAAGTATCCATATACTGGCTTGGCTAATGTATTCGGATATATTGGTGAAGTTGATTCAAGGCAACTTAATAGAGATACCAGCAACTATTACAAGTCTGGAGATTACATTGGAAAAGCGGGGATTGAGGCCTCTTATGAGGAAGCTCTTAGGGGCCGGAGAGGTGTTAAGTATAAAATGGTCAATGTTCGGGGAATTGAAAAGGGCTCCTTTAAGGATGGAAAGCTTGATACCCTGGCAGTACCGGGAGAAGACATTACACTATCCATAGATATTGAATTACAACGGTATGCCGAGAAGCTTATGGAGGGCAAGCGGGGAAGTATAGTCGCTATTGAGCCTTCAACAGGGGAAATCCTTGTGTTCGTTTCCAGTCCCAGCTACGATCCAAATCTATTGACCGGCAGAAACTATAGTGAGAACTATGGTGCCTTGGTGATAGACACACTAAAGCCTCTTTTTAATAGACCACTGATGGCTATGTATCCACCGGGTTCTATTTTCAAAACAGTTCAAGGCTTGGTAGCCTTGCAAGAGGGAGTTGTTGGAGCTAATGAGCAAGTGAACGCGCTGACAAGCCCGATTGGCGACCATGCACCTCCGGGTTATTATGACATGACCAAAGCAATTGAATATTCATCTAATAATTATTTCTATAGGATTTTTAGAAGGGTGATTACACGGGATGCTGGAAATGATCCTAAGAGTCAGTTCAGGCAGGCACCAATCGGTTTAGGAAGGTGGCATGAAATGGTTAGCCGCTTTGGAGTTGGTAAACCTCTTGGCATTGATCTTCCAAGTGAAAAGTCGGGTCTGCTACCAAATCCTGATTATTACAATCGAATTTATAAGGCGGGGAGTTGGAAGTTTTCTAACATACGTTCATTGAGTATTGGTCAGGGAGAACTACTCATGAATCCGATTCAGATGGCTAACCTCGGAGCAATCATTGCCAATAGAGGCTACTATTATATTCCACACATTACCAAGGGCGTTGGTAGTAGTGGTTATCTCGATCCAAAATATACGACCAAAATTGAGGTTGGAATTGACGACCAACATTTCGAACCGATAATAGAAGGCATGGTAAAGGCTCCAGCGAGAACGGCCACACTTTCTATTCTTGGTCTAAAGGATATTACCATATGTGGAAAAACGGGAACTGCTGAAAATTCTCATGGGGCAGACCACTCTGTCTTTATGGCTTTTGCCCCAAAGGAAAATCCGCAAATAGCAATATCAGTTTTTGTAGAGAATGCCACCTGGGGTGGAACAGCTGCAGGCCCTATGGCAGGGTTGATCGTTGAAAAACACATCAATGGTGAAATAGCCAGGAATAGACAGTGGATTGAGGACTATATTGAGAAGGCAGAATTTCTAAAATGAGTGGAAGAGAGAGTATAGCGGACCGAATTGATTGGTTGACAGTATTATTATACCTAGTACTGGTTTTTTCTGGGTGGTTTAATATTTATGCTGCTGTCTATGACGATGAGCTGGCTGTATCGATGTTCTCTCTCTCAACCAACTCAGGTAAACAGCTCATTTGGATTGGCACCTCTTTCCTGCTTATTCTCGGTGTAATGATGTTGGATTTTAAGTTTTATGATAATCTGGCATACATTTTCTATGCGCTGATGATTCTGCTTCTCATCGCAGTGCTTGGTACAGGTACTATAGTAGCTGGTTCAAAATCCTGGTTCCAAATAGGAGGTTTTCGGCTTCAGCCTGCAGAGTTTACGAAGTTTGCCACAGCTCTAGCAATTGCCAAATTTCTCGGCACGGTGAATGTGAAATTAGACACGACGAAAAACCAACTGATTGCTGGAACTTTAATAGGCGTTCCTATGGTACTGATCATATTGCAAGGCGACTTAGGCTCAGCGATGGTATTTGGTTCGTTTTTGATCGTCTATTATAGAGAAGGACTATCTTATAAGTTGTTTGTAATTGGTCTTGGAGTAATAGGACTATTCCTCATTTCGCTGCTGGTCAGTCAAACAATTATTTTCATTGCTACTGGGACAATAGCTTTGATTCTAATCGGCCTATCAATCAAAAACTACAAAAGGATTTTGGTTATTGTCGGGGTAGTGGTTTTCGTTGTAGGGATGGTCAAGAGTGTAGGTTTTATAATGGAGGAAGTGTTGAGACCTCACCAACGTAATCGTGTGATTTCATTGTTTAATCCAAATGCTGATCCACTTGGTGTTGGTTGGAATGTCACCCAATCTAAAATAGCCATTGGATCTGGAGGGGTATTCGGAAAAGGTTTTTTGAATGGCACCCAAACCAAGTTTGATTTCGTTCCTGAGCAAAGCACTGATTTCATCTTTTGTACTCTGGGTGAAGAACATGGCTGGGTTGGGAGTCTAATACTACTGGCATTATTCAGTGTTTTCCTTATACGCATTTCCATCATTGCGGAAAGGCAGAAATCGAGATTTGCCAGGGTATATGGCTATGGCGTTTTATCAGTGATATTCTTTCATTTCATGGTAAACATAGCCATGACCATAGGTCTTTTCCCTGTAATCGGCATACCACTTCCATTTTTCAGCTACGGAGGTTCGTCCCTTTGGTCGTTTACAATTCTGCTTTTTATTTTATTAAAGCTCGACGCACACAGAATGCAGGTATTAATGCATTAAGAAATACATTGAAGTTTTATCTTCTCTGAGGGAAAGTAGTTTTCAAGAGCTTTGGAACAGTTAGCCCTTGATAGAGTACTGAGCAAACTACCACTATGTATGTCATTGTTACTATGGCTTCTTTGCCATGAAACTCTGGTAGTGATAACGAGAGAGCAATTGGGATTCCTCCTCTGAGGCCACCCCAGGCTAATATTGCCACGGTATTTTTCTCAAAACTTCTGTAGGTGGTCATCGCCTTGATCGGAACGAATACACTTACCCACCTGGAGAAGAGTACGATGTTAAACGCAAAGAATCCAGCTGCGAAATAGTCCAGACGCCATGGTATAATGAGCATTTCCAGTCCTATTAGTACGAAGAGCATAGCGTTGAAAGACTCCTCCATCAATTTCCAAAACTTGAAAACATAATCCCCGGTTGCACTGGTAACTTTGGAACTCTTACCTTCATTACCAAGAATAAGTCCCATGATTACGACTGCTTGCTTAGACGAAACATGCATGAATTCAGCTAGCTGAGTACCCGCCATTACGAGCGCCAGCGTCATCAGGATTTCTACCTCTACCTCATCATTGTCGATGTATAGAAGGACTCTATAGCCTGTATAGCCTAAGAATAAGCCCATCACGACACCACCCATGATATCAGTGCCGAAAATCCAGACGATATCAAATATGTTCAAAGTATGCGTCTCGCCAGCATGAGCCAAGTCCAGTATGGTTAGAGCCGTAACAACAGCTACACCATCATTGATTAAAGATTCACCTGAAATTCTGGTTTCTAGGTTTTCAGACAGCCTGAATTTTCTTATGGTGGATGTCACAGCTATTGGGTCTGTTGGAGATATTAATGCCCCAAACATCAGGCAATACAAGATATCCAGCTCAATACCGAGCCAGCCGAGTAGGTAATAAACACCGAATCCAATCAAAGTAGTGGATATAAATACCCCACAGATGGACAGAATTAAGACTGGGGTTTTCTCTTCTTTGAGCTTTCTAAAGTCTATTTGCAGTGCTCCGGCGAAGAGCATGAAATTCAGTACAATTTGAAAAAGCACATCGTGATACTCATAATCCGCCAATATGCGTTCCGTTCCCGATTTAAACTCTGGAATTAAGACCTCTAAAGCAAAAAGTGCAATAGAAAGCCCTAGAGACAAAATCATCAGTCCTACGGAAGAAGGGAGTTTGAGATAGTAGGTGTTAATGTAGATAAAAACCCCTGCCAAAAAGATAAACAGGGCTATAACATCTAAAATGTGCATGTTGTTTGTTTAGTAAAACACTTGTTTAAGTACCAGATTTTAACGCGAAAATACAAGTAATTACCGTTTCATTTACTAATAATAACCTCAATTTATATAAAAACATATCAAAATTGCAATATTTTTTATTTATATATGGGCTATATACTCATAACTTTATTTGAATAGTGCAAAACAAAAGGAAATATTGAGGGGTGAAGAAATGGCAGATCGTATGCTTGCCCACATACCGGAATTAAGACAGCATAAGCAACAGCACCCGCTTATAGAACAAGCAAGACCATTGGATTTATTTGCGTCTATAAATTCGTCTTACATTACGAATTTTGAGAGTGCCTCCGGCTCAAATGGTTTTTATATCTGTAATAGCAAATACCTGATACAACCAATGACGCGATTAAGAGAGTAGTAACCATAGCTTAATTAAATTAATACTTTTAATTGTTAGTTAAATATATCTAATCGACAGGATTAATTGAAGTTAATTAATGGATAGTTTCAACTCCCGATTACGATTATTAAAAAAGTAATATTGAAAATTAAATAAGTCTAACACCTCAATCATTTGGAGCAATCGAGAATTTTTTATATTGCATACATAATAAGCACATTCATAAAGATGAGAAAATTTTGGATACCCGTAGGACTGTGCCTGCTGCTTCTATCTTGCAACAAGGAAAAAAAGGTTCAGGAAACTTTATTTAATGAAGTGATGGACGTTCATGATGAGGTAATGCCCCAAATGAGCTCGCTCCGAAAGTTAGCTAAATCGCTCGAATCTAAGCTGGATTCTATAGCCGTTGACTCCTTGTTAACGGAAAAAGGCCAGAAAGAAGAACTCAATAAAGCAATAGAAGACCTGAAGAAGGCCAATGAGTCCATGATGGAATGGATGCGTCAGTTTGAACAGATAGAGGAAGGTACACCACATGGTGAGGTTATGAAATATCTAAAGGATCAGAAGAAGAAGATAGAAAAGGTGAGGGACGACATGCTTAAAGCCAAAAAGCAAGGTGAATATTATCTCAACTAATTTTTCAACCTGCAGTTACTCAAATTATTCGCTACTATATCAGATGTTATTATTCCAGTGGAATTACCCCAGGAGTTGCCGACGTAAGTGATGATTTCAGCGATTTCAAGATAGGTTAATTTATAATTAGGTGGCATCTGGCTGTCAAATGAGATGCCGTTTATGACCATTGGACCGGCCATGCCATTTCTAATACCACATATTATTTTGGAGGGATTAGCATTCAGGTTTTTAGAACGAACCAGAGGAGGTATTAGCTTGGCTAGTCCACTACCATCAGCACTATGGCAATTGGCACAATGGAGTTTATAGAGTTGCTCACCCTGAACCATATATTGTCTAAGCTTAATTCTTTCGGAGAAAGAAAGGTTACTTTCTTTTTCTTCAGCTTCTGAATGGGTTTTGCAGGATGCGTTGATGAGAAGTACCGTCAACAAAAAAAAGGTAAATTTCGGGTGGCAGCTATTCTTCATACTCTTTAAGTAACTTTTCTATATCGTTTATGAGTACATCTACGTCTTCTTCCAGCGTTCCATCATAGGTGCCCCGTATCTGGCGCTCTTTATCAACCAACAAAAACATACCGCTGTGTATGTAACCCCCTGGAGCATCCTCATCCGCACCGGCTGTTACCATATAACTTTCTTCTCCAATTTTGTAAATGAGATCTTCTGGTCCTGTGACAAAGTGCCACTTATCGCTTTTTACGCCAAGACGTTCGGAATAATCTTTAAGAACTCCTACATTATCATAGCTAGGATCTATGGTATGCGATAATATAGCTACCTGGTCGTTATTGAGATATTTCTCATAAACCCTGAGCATTTGTTTTTTCATTGCCGGGCAGATAGTAGGGCAGGAAGTAAAAAAGAAGTCACTCACATAAATTTTCCCATCGAATGTTTTATTGGTGACTATGGTGCTGTCCTGATTAACAAAACTGAAATTGGCAATTTTGTGGGAGACCGTATCCACTAAGGTTTTTCCATTTACAATTTTTTCTACTACTTGCTTTCGTCCAAATACAGGTAGCTTATCATTTTTTGCTCCACACCCAACTAAGAGGCCCAATAGGATCAATTGACTCCATCTAATTTTCATCTTTTCTTAGTTTCTTATAAAGTTTTATTCCCAACATGAGCAATGCACTAATTAATACGAGTCCAACCAATCCCCATACCCAACTCAACATACTCTTTAGAACAACAAGGAATACTATGGCAAACAAAAACAAAGTAGCTACTTCGTTCCAGATTCTGAGCTTAGATGAAGAATACTTGTAGAGTCCATTCTTGTTTTGAATATGGATTTTTCCACAAATGAGATGGTAAACGAAAAGTCCTGCAACGAAAAGAAATTTGAGAAGCATCCATGGTATCAGCCATGCGTTTAGTTCATAAACCAACCAAAAACCAAAGATGAAGGTTAATACCGCAGAGGGCCAGGTAATGATATACCACAACCGATTTTGCATGATGAGCAATTGCTTCAACAATATTCCCTTTTCAGGCTCATCCTTCTCATTAGCTTCAACAGAATAAATGAACAACCGGACCATATAAAACAAGCCCGCAAACCAGGTCACCACGAAAATAATATGCAACGCTTTGATATAGAGATACGTCATAGTAATGCAAATGTATATTCATCAGAAATATGACGGTTGATTTCTTAGAGAATATTACATCTGGTGAATAAGGGAATTTTATGAGGTCTATTGTTGTTTCTCTACAAACAACACAAAAAGAAAATGATTATGCAGGTTGATAACACAACACAGAGGAGTAATTACATCAGGGAGGGCGAGCAGATCCTCAACTCCTTATTTGCGGACAATTCGCCGTGGCACAAAGCCAGGCATACGATTCGTATCTATCAAAAGGATGAGTATATCTACAATGTCGGTGACCCATCAGACAAAATATATCTGATATCCGAGGGACGAGTAAAAATAGGGTCTCTGATCGATGATGATAAAACGATCGTGAAGGCTATTTTTGGAGAAAATGATTTATTCGGCGAGATGGCCTTGACAGGGGAGTCTTTAAGAATAGATTATGCTCAGGCCACTGAGGACAATACAAAAATTCTTTCTTTATCCAAAGAGGAAGTACTTGAGATGATGAAGGTTAACAAGTCTTTATCGGAACAAATATTTCAAATACTAGGAGCTAGAATTCGCAGGACTGAAAAACGACTGGAGTCTTTATTGCAGAAAGATGCGCGCACTAGGATTGTTGAATTCCTTCGGGATTTGGCACTTGATAAAGGTAAAAAAGTAGGCTTTGAAACCATGATCAAAAATTACTTTACTCACAAAGACATGGCAAGTCTTACTGGCACTTCCCGACAAACCGTTACCACTGTCCTTAATGATCTTAAGGATAAAAACATTATCAACTTTGATAGAAGACGGTTTTTGATCCGGGATATGGAATTGCTCAATTAGAGTGAAGCTGCTAGCCTGCTGGCTTGGTTAATCGCTTCTTTGGCGTCAAGCTCAGCGGCTTTATATGCACCTCCCACGAGGTGCACTTTGACTCCAGCATTTTTCAACGGTTCGTACAAGTTGTTTTTGCTGTGCTGACCTGCGCATATCACTACATTGTCTACTTCGAGCAATTTGTTCTTACCATTGCGAGTGATATGCAAACCACTATCATCTATTTTGTTATAGGTAACTCCATTGATCATTTCAACACTCTTCTTTTTAAGCGTAGATCTGTGAATCCAGCCTGTGGTTTTTCCTAATGAAGCTCCTAATTTGGTTTCTTTGCGCTGTAATAAATAAACTGTTCTGGGATTGGAAACAGGTGCTTCTTCCATGTCTTCAATACCTCCCCTCACCTCATTCTTATCATCTATGCCCCATTCCCTCAAAAATGCATCAAGCTCCTGAGAGGATGACGTACCTTCATGAGTAAGGTATTCGGCTACATCGAATCCAATGCCACCCGCACCAATTATTGCTACTTTTTCTCCTACAGGCTTTTTGTGCTTTAGCACATCCAGATACCCCAATACCTTTTCATTATCTATTCCTGTAATATTGGGTGTGTTTGGTGAAATCCCAGTAGCCAAAACAACTTCATCGTAGTTTTTCAGTTGCTCAAGTTCGGCTTTGGTGTTTAGCCTGACAGTAACACGTGAAATTTCCAATTGCCGTTTATAGTACCTTATTGTTTCATGAAACTCTTCCTTACCGGGGATTTGCTTTGCTATATTAAACTGGCCGCCTATTTCCCCATCGGTATCAAATAGTGTTACATCATGTCCTCGTTTAGCAGCGACAGTGGCAGCTGCGAGCCCACCCGGCCCGGCTCCAACTATGGCAATTTTCTTACGGTCATTGACGGCAGAGTAATTCAGCTCAGTTTCATAGCAGGCACGAGGGTTGACCATGCAACTGGATGTCTTCTTTTTGAATACATGATCTAAACAGGCCTGATTGCAGGCAATACATGTATTGATCTCGTCCTCTCGTCCTTCTTTTGCCTTGTTCATCAGCTCAGGGTCAGCCAGAAATGGTCGCGCCATAGATATCATGTCAGCACAGCCGTCCGCTAAAACGTTTTCGGCCACTTCCGGTGTATTGATTCTGTTGGTAGTCACTAGCGGAATGTTGACCTCTCCCATCATTTTTTTGGTCACCCAGGCGAAAGCAGCTCGTGGAACCATTGTTGTGATGGTGGGAATTCTAGCCTCATGCCACCCAATGCCAGTATTAATGATTGTGGCCCCAGCCTGCTCGATAGCCTTGGCGAGCTGCACTACTTCAGGCCAAGAGCTGCCACCTTCTACAAGGTCCAGCATGGACAGACGGAAAATGATGATAAAGTTTTCACCTACTGCCTCACGCACTTGTTTTACAATTTCTACAGGAAAGCGCATTCTGTTTTCATAAGTACCACCCCATGCGTCATTCCGCTTGTTGGTCTTGGCGACAATAAATTCATTAATCAGGTATCCCTCAGAACCCATGATTTCCACACCATCATAGCCGGCATATTGGGCAAGCTTTGAGGTGTTCACAAAGTCCTTTATCGTTTTTTGAATCCCCCGTTCTGATAAGGCTTTTGGTTTGAAAGGAGATATTGGAGATTTGATGGCACTTGGCGCCACATTGAAAGGATGATAACCGTATCTACCCGAATGAAGTATTTGCATACAGATTTTAGCATCATGCTTATGCACTTCTTCTGTAATGAGTCTATGTTTTTTCGCACTTCTTTTGTTGGTCAGTTTACTACTGAAAGGAGCAACCCAGCCGGCCATGTTTGGTGCTATACCGCCGGTAACGATGAGCCCAACGCCACCTTTGGCTCGTTCACCAAAGTAAGCAGCCATTCTGGAATAACCGTTTTTCACCTCTTCCAGTCCGGTGTGCATAGACCCCATTAAGACGCGGTTTTTCAGAGTCGTAAAACCAAGGTCTAATGGCTCAAAGAGTTTTGGGTATTTGTCGTGCATGTCATTTTGGGTTATTGAATGATCAGTTTTCTACTTAATGTTTTGTCTGAATATTTGAAATTTAACAGGTAATATCCTTTGGAGAAATTTCTCAAATCAAATCTTCTATGAAATTCTCCTGTGTGAACTCCATCAAACAATAGATAGTTCTGACCTAGCATATTAGTAATCTCAATTTTTAATTCTTCATGTGTCATCATTGTTGAATTAACAGTCAAGTAGTTTTTAGCTGGATTTGGATAAATACTAAGTGAGTTCAAAAATTTCTCTTCAACTGAAAGGATAACTTCTATAAGAGTGACCGAAATGGTAGCTTCGGCGGTAAACTCACCATCAGTTATTTCGACGATCAGTTGAAATGACGGGTTAACATCAAATTCTAATGCGCCAACATTATTCACTGTAATTTCACCAGTACTTCCATTAATAGAAAAGGCGTCATCGGTATTACCACTTTTTAGTGAATAAGTCAGGTCATCATTTTCAGGATCGGATGCTGAAACAGTAGCTATGATCGAGCCATTGTCCAGCCCTTCGTCAGTCTCAAGAGCCTGATCAGATATTTCAGGAGCTTCATTTATATCATTTATGCTGATAGTTATAGTGGCCTCTTGATTTAGTTCACCATCTGACACCTGAACAGTCAAATCATAAGTGCTCTTAGTTTCAAAATTAAGGTCACTATCAGTTCCTACCTTTATTATACCTGACCCTTCTTCTATTGAGAAAAAACCATCATCGTTACCGGAAATAATGCTATAAGTCAAAGCATCATTATCCTGATCAGAAGATACAACAGTTCCTATTTCTGCATTCTCCTCACTATTTTCATCGACACTAAAAGATTGGTCTTCGAAGGTTGGTGCATCATTGATGTCCTTTAGATTGATAGTTACAGTGGTCACCACAGTTGCTTCGCCATCGTCAATCGATACACTTAAGTTAAATATGGGAGTGGTTTCAAAATCCAGCTCCTCTATATTGTTAACTACTATGGCACCAGTATTGTCAATAGAAAAAGCATCATTTTTGTTTCCATCAGAAAAAGTTATGGTAACATCCTCACCTTCTGGGTCAACAAAGACAACCGTACCGACAGCAGAATCATTGCTTGTGTTTTCATCCAACTCAAACGTTTGCTCTTCAACAACCGGAGCTATGTTGAGTTTTTGTCCTAAGAAAATGCCCCTGCCGTGAGTCCCAGCGACTATGGTGTTGTCGGAAGGGCGGGAGTCAAGGTCTTCAATTACAACATTGTTTAGTAGCTCGGTCTCCAGCGTCCATTCAGTATTGCTTCCATCTAATGCCTCTGTATAGTAGAGCCCAATACTTGTTGCCACATAATATTTTTGATTCCCTTGCCAGTCGACTACAATTTCAGCAGCACGCATGGACGGGCCTGTAAATCCAGAAGCCCCCTGATCATCATTAACACTTAAGTTCCCTTCAATGGCCGTAAGTGTTTCACCTCCGTCAGTCGAATGGAAAAGGCCAGTGATATTATAATTTGAGTAAACCAGTATAATCTCATTTCCGTCTTCCGGATTAATGGCTATATCATTTAGCCATGATCCAGCTGCAACATCCCCACTTAAGTCCTTACCTGCCATATTCGATACATCAGTGCTTGTATTGGCATCTTCCCAGGAAAATAGAACCGGAAAAGTATCATTCAGCAGGCCTCCAAAATATAATTTATGAGATGGATTTTGATCAGAGACCTTAATGGCCGACATGTTTACAGCATTGTTTATATCGAAATCTTCCCATCCACTTTCCAATTGATCAGGGTCGTCCTGAGCCACTGCTTCATCAATCTGATTATTTCGAGCTAAAAGACCATCTCCAAAGCTTGTATAAAATAAGGTACCTTCATCATTGGGGTCAACCGCAAAAGGATGGATAAATAAATGCGTAATATCTCTTTTAGTAGAACTAAAATATTCTTCAGCATAAATATCAACGTTACCATTTTGAGAGGAGGCATAGGATAAATTAGATCCGAAAAAGCAATATGCACCATCCCCAGAAGAAAGGTCGGTGAGGGATGGAATCAATACACCAGAAAATTCAGCCGCTTCCAGCAGTGGGGTTCCATTATCCTGTGTTCCACCAATTACTTCTGTTTCTTCTTTATCTCTGCCAATAGAAACGGTATAGTATTGTGTGACATTATAGTCATTGTTCTTGCTTTCCCATATCACCCTGTCGGCAGTAACATCTGTTGTTTTTGATATCCCACCATCATGTCCGGACCAGAGTGTATCAGGGCTGTTGGGGTCAAAAAACAGAATATGCTGATCGGCATGATGCGTTTTTCCGAATGGTATTTCCTCATCAATTCTATCTGGGTTTTCATTTCCACCAATCCAGAATTTTGCAGGGTTGTCCGAGATATTGGTGGCAAATCCATCTTCTGATTTGATTAATTCAACATAGCCCAGTACTACAAAATCAGGATCAGACGGATGAACTGTCAAAGTCATATCATACCCGCCTTGAGTTGTAAACTCTGCGGGTTCATCAAAAATGCTCTCAGGAAAAGTTGGCAAGTTATTAGATCTGTTAGAGAAGGTGGCGCTACCCCCTGAATCGAATCCACTATAATCGAATAAATAAAAATAATGCTCGTCTCCCGTTCCAGGGTTGTCATAAAGGAAGGCGTATACAGTGGACTCCTGAGAAGGTGCTAATGAAAGGATGCATCTTGCATTTTGTCCTCCTACTGAGTAGTCTGGAGGTGTTAAGTTTGTGAAAGAAGTTCCCCCGTCTAAGGATCTAAAAAAACCATTTTGGGTTGAAGTCGGGCCAAACCAAACGGTCATTAACCCATTGCCATCTACTATTATATCTGAATAGAGAGGGTCTTCATTATTGCTGAGGTTGGCAGCAAAACGATTGAAAGTATCACCTCCATCTGAGGAAACCCATATACCATAAAAATAAGTACAAATAAATACCCTAGCTATTCCTTGAAAATCATGAATAAATACCTTGCTGGTTAATCGAAATGGCGATATATAGGGGTTGCTAGCAATATCTGTGTTTGGAGAATTTGCCTTAGTTACTGAAGTGGCATTTACAAACTCATAGGTTAAAAGTGACCATGTTTCCCCATTATCTGTTGATTTATAAATTCCGGAACCATTAAAAGAATTACCCTGACCTTTTCCTGAAGCTGAACCTCCATCACTTACCTCTCCTGTTGTTGCATACCAAACATCATTATCTACAGGATCCTGAGCCAAAAAACTAATACTCAGATTACTGCCATTTGGAAGTTTAGATGCCCATGTCTCCGCACCGTCAGTAGATTTCCAGATACCTCCGGAGACACCAGCAGCAAGCACTATGTCACTATTTCTTACATCCAGTGCCAGAGCTCTCGTTCTGCCGCCGACATCAGACGGGCCAAGTTCGGCCCATTCGTGTGTGCCAGTAGATCCATCAGTAAAGGAACGCCTTTTTTGACGCATGGCAGAAGCAAAAGCCATTTCCTTAGTTCGTACATTCAAAGGTATTTCATTGGTTTGCGGGTCTTTCAGTTTATTTAGAAAGTATTCGTAACGGGCTTTTTTCCTTTCGGCTCTTGGCAATTTTCTGGATTCTGGCTCCTTTGCTTTTTGATCTATATCAAAGATGAAGAAACATGATAATCCAACGATCAATACCGAGGCTAAAACAGCAAGTATTCTTTTCATATCATTTTTGAGTTTTGAGTTGAATCACTTCTGTCTGCTTGCTTCTCAGGTTTCGGTCTACCACTATGAGGATGCTTCTTCCTTCTGTGAGCACTGAAATCACAGGTTCATTATTTTGATTCTGGTAGTTTTTCTGAAACATTGGCGTAAACACAATGTTTGCCTTTGAGCTTGCACCAAAAGCTGGTGCGGAAGCTCCGCCTTGCTTCATACTTATTACCGAAACCGTGACATCAATGTTATTACCGTTTTGTTCAGCGCTAATGATTTTTCCTAAAAGAGCTGTAGAGCTCCTGCCCGGAGTTACGTCACTTAGCTGCAATTTGGGAGTGTCAGAAACCGCATTTTTGGAATTGGAACATGCCAGGAAAACACATAGAATAGCAAGCAGGTAAAGGTGCTTCATTATTAAGTAGGGTTAAATGAAGATATAATATAGAGGTTTTTGGCCAATAATAGTCCACATGAAAACCTAAAGGCACAAAAAAAGGCGCCAGAGGCGCCTTAAAATGTCGTTTGTGCAACTGTTATTTAGCGTAACTGATAGAGCGCATTTCCCGGATGACGGTCACTTTGATCTGACCCGGATATTGCATGTCGGTCTCTATTTTTTGGGAAATTTGGAATGACAAATCCCCGGCTTGCTGGTCAGTTACATTCTCTGCATCTACCAAAACCCGAAGTTCTCTGCCAGCCTGAATTGCATAACATTTATGCACGCCATCAAAACCAAGAGCGAGTGCTTCCAGGTCTTTCAGACGCTTGATGTAGGATTCCATTATTTCCCTTCTTGCTCCTGGTCGAGCGCCTGAGATTGCATCGCAGGTTTGTACGATCGGGGAGATCAGAGATGTCATTTCTATTTCATCGTGGTGTGCTCCAATGGCATTGCACACTTCCTTATTTTCCTTATATTTTTTGGCCAGCTCCATACCCAGGATTGCATGTGGCTGTTCCGGCTCTTCCGGCCACACCTTACCAATGTCATGCAGCAGTCCTGCTCTCTTGGCAAGTTTAGCATTTAAGCCCAACTCACTCGCAAGGGTCGCACACAAGTGAGCAACCTCCCTTGAGTGTTGCAGTAAGTTTTGCCCGTAAGATGATCTAAATCTCATACGACCCACCATTTTGATGAGCTCTGGGTGTAGACCATGGATACCTAAATCGATCACGGTTCTTTCACCGATTTCGACTATTTCTTCCTCAATATTCTTAGTTGTTTTGGCTACTATTTCTTCAATTCTTGCAGGGTGAATTCGGCCATCTGCAACCAGTCTGTGCAGTGACAATCTGGCCACTTCTCTCCGGACCGGATCAAAGCCAGAAATGATAATTGCCTCAGGTGTGTCATCAACGATTATTTCCACGCCGGTGGCTGCTTCTAGTGCCCGTATATTTCTACCCTCGCGACCAATAATTTTACCTTTAACATCGTCACTTTCGATGTTAAAAATCGATACACAATTCTCAATGGCATGCTCAGTAGCTGTCCGTTGGATTGTCTGAATTACGATTTTCTTAGCCTCCTTGGTAGCAGACAATTTGGCTTCTTCGACAATGTCTTTTACATGAGAAGATGCCTTAGTTCTCGCCTCATCTTCCAGGGCTGTTTTTAATTGCTCTACTGCTTCGTCAGCAGTCAGGTTTGAGATCTTTTCCAGTGCCGATACCTGCTGGCTCTTGGCCTTGTCAAGATCCTCTTTCTTCTTTTTTACTATCTCAAGTTGTGCGGTCAGGTTCTCCTTATCAGACTCCAGTTCCGCTTCCAGTCGTTTGTTTTTTTCAATTTGTTTGGATAAATGACTGTCCCGTTGCTTGACTTTATTTTCGTTGCTCAGGATTTGATTTTTCTTTCTGCTTACCTCTTCTTCAAACTCAGATTTCATTTTCAGGAATTTCTCTTTGGCTTCAATAACCTTTTCCTTCTTTATGTTTTCTGAGTTCAACTCAGCCTCTTTGATAATGCTTTTGGCTTTTTCTTCAGCTTCCTCCAAGACTTTCTTGTTGGAGCTTTTTACAAATATTCTGGTAACAAGTGCCCCTGCAATCAGGCCGCCGACCAGAAATAATAATTGAAATGTTATGCCGTCCATGTATATATAGTTTTGATTAACTACATGGTGGTGGGCGTAATAAAGTAACTAAAAATAGAGTGGAGTGTATTAAGGAATATTGTTATAACTCGCTGGAAATCAGCTTGTTTAATTTAGATATTTGATCCAGAGCCACCTCGTCAGTGCTTTGCCGTATTTCCACAGATTGCAGTTTTTCAACTAAATAATCTATGGTGGTCATTGCCAATAGGTCCTGATAATCATCAATCCCAAATTGATCCTGATAAGATTTTATTTTTTCATTTATTTTTTTTCCTGCCTGCCTCAAAACCGATTCATCCTCGGCCTTTACCTTCATCGGGTATTCTCTGTTTCCTATCTTAATTTTAATTGAAAGTTCGTTCATCGAGCTTTTTTATCTACTCGCTCAAATGAGCAATGCACTTATCAACTTCTTTAATATATTCATCTAAAACTTCTACCAACTCTGTAGTGTTGCCTTCACTCACTACCATGCCATTCACAATTTTACTAATTTTATCTTGATTTTGAAAATCGCCTAAAACGGTTTCCTTTTCCTTGATGACCTCCCTTAATTCCTGATTTTCCTTTTTCAAGGAGTCTACATTTACCTTTAGTTTATTGTGTTCGTTAAGTAGTAGAATCAGCTTTCGCTCGAGGTTATTGAGCTCCAGCCGTAAGGGGTTGTCGGTCATTTTTATTTTCTTATTATAGCATTGATATTTTGTTCGAAGCTTCTTATCAAAGCACTCATCACTTTATCAATTTGCTTATCATTCAACGTTTTGAATTCATCCTGTAATATAAAACTTAATGCGTAAGATTTTTTATTCTCCCCAATATTTTCTCCTTCGTAAACACTAAAAACATTAATTCTTTTGATGAGCTTTTTATTCTCGACTTGAGCGAGCTTTTTGATGTCGTCAAAAGTGACACTTTTGTCAATTACTAATGACAAATCACGACGTACTTCTGGGAATTTCGGAACGGCTTTGTAAAGCAATTTTTTACCTGAAAATTTGACAAGTGCATCCCAGTTTATTTCGGCATAATATACAGCTTGACGAACATCAACTATGGCAGTGATTTTTTTACTCAGCCTGCCTAATGAAACTAGCGCATTAGTGTTTGCCGAAATATCCAGACCATACTCAAACGCAGGATTATCCGTTGGCACTGAATCCAGCTTATCAATATTGAAGCGGGAGAGGATCTTGTATACGGCTGAAGACAAATCATGAAATTGAACTTCTGCGTTTGCAGCCCTCCAACTTTCATCATTGTTGTTTCCAGAGAGGAACAGCGACAGATGGGTTTGGTCTGAATAGTTACTGTCCTTGAATTTGTAAGTCCTGCCAAATTCGAAGAACTTCAGGTTCTTCTGCTTCCTGTTGATGTTGTATCGAACAGATTCAAGGCCTGAGAAAATAAGCGACTGCCTCATCACTCCCAGTTCTTCACTCAGCTTGTTGAGGATGACGACATTCTCTTCCGAATTGATGTAACCGGATTTATCCGCATACTCAGGGTTTGTTAATGAGTTGGTGATAATCTCATTGAAACCAATGGAGGAAAGCGATAGTGTGATTTGCTGTTGAATTTTGTCCTTATCCGAAGTGGGGAAATTGGCCAGGAAGTCTGTCCCGTAATTTTCCTCTAGTTCTATATTGTTATATCCATAGATCCTCAGGATTTCTTCAACGACATCTGCTTCTCTCTGTACATCCACTCGATAGGCGGGCACGGTGCAGTCAAACTCCTCACTTGTTTCGTTGGAGACCTTAATATCCAGGTCACCCAGTATTTCTTTAATCCTGTCATGTGGTATTTGCTTTCCAATAAGCCTGTCAACATTTTGATATTTCACACTTACCGAAAAGTCCTCCAGCGGCTTGAGGTATATGTCAACCACCTCCGAAGATATTTCTCCACCAGCCAGTTCCTTTATAAGCAGGGTGCATATTTTCAATGCTGTTAACGTCATATTTGGGTCGGCACCTCTTTCGAAGCGAAAAGAAGCATCAGTTTTCAAGCCATGCAGCATCGATGTTTTTCTCACATAGTCCGGAGAAAAGTAAGCTGCCTCCAGGAAAATACTCGTGGTAGAATCTTTCACGCCGGATTTTATGCCACCAAATACTCCAGCAATACACATACCTTCCTCTGCATTGCAAACCATCAAATCCTTGTCGGCTAATTTCCTTTCCACTTCATCTAATGTGACAAAAGGAGTGTCTTTGGCCATGGTTTTGACAACTATTTTGTCGCCAGTTATTTCGTCGCAATCATAAGCATGCAGTGGTTGACCCAAAGAATGTAATACATAGTTGGTGCTATCGACTACATTGTTAATAGGAGTTAGGCCAATGCTTTTGAGTCGATGTTGCAGCCAGTCTGGTGAAGCTTTTACCTCAAGTCCGGAGATTGTCACGCCTGTAAACCTTGGGCAAGCTTCATAGTTTTCAACCACTACTTCAATTGTTTTCGAAGTATTGTCAACGGCAAATGCTGAAATGTCCGGTTCTGTCAGTGGTCTTCGGAATGCCGCTTTTAAATCACGAGCTGTTCCGAAATGGGATGCCCCGTCTGCACGGTTGGGTGTCAGCCCAATTTCGAATACATGGTCATTTTCCAAGTTGAAATATTGGGTAGCCGGGGTGCCGTTGGCCAAATCTGTATCCAATACCATGATGCCATCGTGAGAAGTGCCCAATCCAAGTTCATCTTCAGCGCATATCATACCCATGGAAACCACACCACGTATTTTGGCCTTCTTAATTTTGAAAGGTTCTCCGCCTCCGGGGTAAAGCGTCGAGTTGACAGTGGCTACTACTACCTTTTGTCCGGTTGCAACATTGGGTGCTCCACAAACAATTTGTGATGGTTCGTCCACACCAATGTCGACAGTAGTCACGCTAAGCTTGTCTGCATCGGGATGTTTTTCACAGGTGAGTACTTCACCAATAACTACTCCTTCCAGATTTCCTTTGACCTGTTCGTAAGTTTCTAAGCCTTCTACTTCCAGACCTGTCGCTGTTAAGGTTTCTGATATTTTTTCAGGAGACTCGTCTAGCGCAATGTAGTCTTTCAACCAATTCAGTGAGATTTTCATACTCTATTTTGATATTCCCGAAATTGATTCGGTTTATTCTATTCTGTAATTTTTTTGAGTTTGAGCCGATCTGAGCGACCAGCCAATTCTTTTTTCTGATAGTTTGCTATTTGAATAAACAAGCCCTACCTGCTGAAAAAAGCAAGTTGCAAAACTACACATTTAGCAGTGAGTACAAAGTGCCAAATGCCTGTATTTGATTGAGGGGAATAGAAATTTAGTCTTCTTTTTTAGGTTGCTGTTTTCGCGGCTTCAGTGACCTTTTGAAGAGCGTATAGAATAGCAGTAGTGCCATGCCAGATATCATTACCAACTTATACCAATCAGTGTCTCCACTTTGATATGATTTGACGAATTGATTTGTGGCAAGAAATATCAACAGGAAGCCACCGGCTATTCCTATAATCTTTAAAGTTCCCTTGTTCATTCCTTATGCTATTCTACTGATTGCTTTGATATCTCCCACTGCCTGAATTTTTCGATATCTTCCTGGATATTCTTATATACCCAATAGACCAGAGCGGCATCATCTGTCAGTCCGAGCGCAGGAATGAAATCCGGAATAAAATCCAATGGGGTAATGAAATAAATCAAGGCTCCTACAACCATCACGATAGATTTCACGGGAAACTCATTGTATTCACCTGAAAATTGAGCTTTGACCATTCTTATCATCAACTTGGTTTGGTCAACAAGGTCTCGAAGCTTTTCATTGCTTTCGATCACCTCGTTTACCTTTTCAGCGGAGTTTTTTATCAGTGCTTGCAACTTTTGTTTGTCTTGCAAGAGCGCTGTGGCTTTCTCTTTATATTTCTTAAAATTGAAGTCGTTGATGTTCATTTCACACAAATATAAGTAATGCCTAGAAAGAAGGTTTTTAGGCTCAATAAATATCAAAAAAAAGTTCTCAGTTAATTCAATTGACTTAAATTGCAAGATTTAGCGAAAGTGAAAATTTCGATTTTATTACAGACTTCAGAGCTTATCAATGAACGTATCTCCTGCTAAACCTTTTCAGCTGATATACACGCTTTTCGAACATCAATATCTTGGGTATTTGTTCGAGTCATTTGTTATTCAAAAGGATAGCGAAGGCCGTCTGACTTTTTCTCATCAGAATATTTCGGCTAAAAATGCCACGGAGTTTTCTTCCGGTCTGGACAATAACGATTATGAGCTCATCAAGCTGATGGACTCTATGCAGCCGGATGTTGTAGTGAAGAAGTACAATAAAAAGAAGATGAAGGTCAATGATTTTTTTCTGAAAATCTTTGATCCGAAAGGAGGTAATGAGGTATTGCAGGATGAGCTGAAAAGGTATACGGAAAACCGACGCTCAAAGATTCTCCCGCTACTCAAAGACAAAATGCTTTTTGAGATGGGCATTGATGGGGAGCCGACCTGGAAGAAGATAGAAGTGCTACAAGAACCGGCCACCGTATTGTTTCATTTTAGAAGAAATGAAGACAATACGCACTATTTCCCGACCATAAAATATGCCGGGGAGAAGGTAGAATACCAATACAAGGATGGCTATATCCTGTGCAATGAGCCGGCCTTTATGGTCTTAGAAAACAAGCTCTACCATTTTGCAAAAAATATTGATGGCAATAAGATCAAACCATTTTTAAACAAGAAATTTATTGCTATACCCAAGGCCATAGAGGATAACTATTATAGGAAGTTTGTGGCACAGCTGGTTAGCTCTTTTGACGTGTATGCCAAAGGTTTTGATATAAAAACAGAGCACTATGCCGTCCAGCCTGTCCTGACCTTTTCCAAGTTGGCGTCTCAGCAAAAAACACTTTCGCTCTTTGGGGAAAATGGAAATAATGGACATCAGGATTTGGAGGAAGAGAAGATTCTCTTCGAGTTGTCGTTTAAATACGGAGACTATGACTATCCCGCAGACAAATCGCAGGAAGTGAGCGTTCATGTCAATAAACAGGATGATGACTATACTTTTTACAGAATCAAGAGAGATCAGCACAAGGAGAAAAAAGTGATCCGTTTTCTTGATGATACAAGCCTGTCACTCCGACATGCAAGGGCTACATTGAGTACATCCAAGGCTTTTTCCTGGATAAGACAAAATGAAAAGTACCTGAAAGATTCTGGTGTCATTTTGCGTCAAAATGGATCAGGCGATAAGCGTTACTTCTTAGGGCCTTCTCATATATCTATCGAGGTAACGGAAAATATTGATTGGTTTGATATTCATGCTACGATCAAGTTCGGGGAATTTGAGGTTCCTTTTAAAGTGATCAGGAAGCATATTCTGAAGAAAAAGCAGGAAATAGAATTGCCCAATGGCGAGATAGCAGTGATACCAGAGGAATGGTTCCATGAGTATGCCGAGCTGTTTGCCTTTTCTCTGGATGTGGAAGATTCTGAGGTTTTGTCTCTGGACAAACATCACCTGGCGCTGGTCAATGAATTGAAGGAGTCTAACATGGCTGCCGTACAGCTCAGTAGGAAACTAGAAACGCTTAGCAGTTCATTTGAAAAAATTATCGATTATCCGATTGCAGAATATTTCGAAGGAGATTTACGACCTTATCAAAAGGCCGGTTACAACTGGATGAATTTCCTGAGAGAGAATAATTTCGGCGGTTGCCTGGCAGATGACATGGGTCTGGGAAAAACAGTGCAGACTTTGGCGCTATTGCAAAATATAAAGGAGCAAGGAGTGAAGGGCGCGTCGTTATTGGTGATGCCAACCTCACTGGTGTATAACTGGGAAAAGGAAGCGGAGAAGTTTACGCCGAAACTGAAACTGCACATATACACAGGTGTAAAGCGGGAAAAGAACACGGCTAAGTTTGCCAATTACGATGTTGTTATTACGTCCTATGGAATCATTCGTCAGGACTTGGAACTGTTGAGAGAATTTTATTTCAACTACATTATCCTGGATGAATCTCAGGTAATAAAAAATCCTGATTCGAATATTGCCAAAGCAGTGAAGGAATTGAAGTCAACCTACAAGTTGATACTCACTGGCACGCCAATAGAAAATACCACGATGGACTTGTGGTCGCAGATGTCATTCCTAAATCCGGGATTATTAGGCACTAAGTCATTCTTCAAAAACAACTTTCAATTACCTATAGAAAAAAGGCAAGACGAAAAGCAGACTAAAAAGCTGCACACGATCATCAAACCATTCTTGCTACGCAGGCATAAATCGCAGGTGGCGACTGACCTGCCGGAGAAGATAGAAACAGTCAGATACTGTACAATGACTGCAGATCAGGAAAATGAATATGAAGAAGTGAAATCCGGCTATCGCAATGAGATCATGAATAAGATAGAATCGGGTGATATGAACAACTCTCGCTTTCTCATTATTCAGGGTCTTACCAAGTTGCGACAGATTGCTAACCACCCCAAAATGATAGATCAAAGTTATGAAGGGGAGTCCGGTAAGCTGGAGGAAGTGAGCTTTATGTTGGCGAATGCCATCAACAAGAACCACAAGATATTGGTCTTTTCCCAGTTTGTCAAGCACCTATCAATCATATCTGATTATTTGAATACTCAGAGGATCGACTTCTGTTATTTGGATGGTACGACGAAAGACAGGGAAGCACAAGTCGAAAGGTTTCAGAATGATGCATCTGTCAAGGTGTTTTTGATTTCCTTAAAGGCTGGGGGGCTTGGGCTTAACCTTACTAAGGCAGAATATGTTTTCCTTCTTGACCCCTGGTGGAACCCAGCCATTGAGGCACAGGCGATCGATAGGGCACATAGAATTGGCCAAAAGAACACAGTATTCACCTACCGCTATATAACGAAGAACACTGTGGAGGAAAAAATCATGCTCCTGCAACAGAACAAGAGAAAGCTGGCAACAGACTTGATCACCACGGAAGAAAGCTTCGTCAAAAACCTTTCAAAAGAGGATATTGCCAGTATTCTTGAGTAGCCGTATTACCCACACTTTGTATGCCCGCAGCTTTTGCAAGTGAGGCAACCTTCCTCATATACTAGCGATTCATCACCGCATGCCCCGCATTTTGTATCTGAGGGTTTGGTACCATCAGGAATGAATTTTTTTAAGGTACGAATTACTCCATTTTTCCATGTATTTAAGGACGCATTGTCGAGGTGTAGGTTATCTACAAGCGAAACAATGAACTTGATGGGCATACCGTGTCTGAGTATTCCAGAAATGAGCTTGGCATAGTTCCAATATTCCTGATTGAAGGTTCTTGATAATCCTTCGATCGTTACCCTATAGCCATCAATATCTTTGTATTGGAAGTCATACCTATTCTTCCCATTTTCGGATTTGTTCTTGATCACCCATCCTTCATTCACATTCGCTAGTATCGAAAATGAGTGTTCTTCTTTTCCGGTAAAAATCTCATAGGGTCTATCGTTGTACATACCCACAACAGCGATCCAGTTTTCATGGTTGTTCTTGAATCGAATTACCCTGGCTTGAAGTATTTTGGGGCGTTTGGGAGCTTTTGTTTCCAGGAAGTCGGTGACTTTTTCTTCCTTCTCTTTTTCACTAACCAATACACCCGAGCGTGATCCTTCGCGGTACACTGTCACTCCTTTACATCCATTGCGCCAGGCTTGCATGTAGATATCACCAATAGTATCCTTCGAAGTTTCACTGGGTACATTTACTGTAACACTGATGGAGTGATCGACCCATTTTTGAATTGCTCCTTGCATTTTCACTTTGGCTGTCCAATCAATATCCTCGGCTGTGGCTCTGAAATACGGAGATGTTTTTATAAGTTGCTCAATCTCTTTATCATTTGATTTTGAAACCGCCTTCGGATCGTAATCATTGGCCTTGAGCCAGCTAGCAAAATGATGGTGCAAGACATGGTGCTCTTCCCACTTGTCGCCCATTTCGTCCACAAAGTCGACTCTTGCATTTTTATCCGTTGGGTTGACTTTTCTTCTTCTTTTATATGAAATCTTAAAAGCCGGTTCGATACCTGAAGTAGTTTGTGACATTAGGCTGGTCGTACCTGTTGGGGCAATAGTGAGTAAGGCTATATTACGCCTACCATGTTTCATCATCTCCTCATAAAGGCCATTGTCCGCGTCTTTGATTCTTTTAATAAATGGATTATCTATTTCTCTTTTGACATCAAATATTGGGAAGCAGCCACGTTCTCTTGCTAGTTGAACGGAGGAGCGGTATGCCTCCAGAGCCAATGTTTTATGAACCTCAACTGAATGTTGTTCTGCCTCGTCCGTACCATATCGCAAGCCTAGGGCTGCCAGCATGTCTCCTTCAGCAGTGATTCCAAGTCCAGCCCTACGACCTTCGATACATTTTCCTTTAATTTTCTTCCACAAATTTAGTTCAGTCCGCTTAACCTCCATTAATTCAGGATCGGCATCTATTTTGGCTATTACCTTATCTATCTTTTCCAGCTCCAAATCGATAATATCATCCATAATTCTTTGCGCAAGCCCTACATGCTTCTTGAATTTCAGAAAGTTGAATTTGGCTTGGGGCGTAAATGGGTCATCCACAAATCCGAATAGGTTGATGGCTATTAGTCGGCAACTGTCGTATGGGCACAGAGGAATTTCACCACAAGGATTTGTACTGACCGTCTTGAAACCAAAGTCATCATAACAATCGGGGATGGATTCCTTTATGATATTATCCCAAAACAGGATACCGGGCTCAGCAGATTTCCATGCATTATGAACGATTTTCTCCCACAGTTTTCTGGCATTGATATCCACTTTTACTTTTGGCGCGGGTGAATTAATTGGATACGCTAGACAGTAATTTGTGTTGTTTTCAACGGCTGTCATAAAGTCCTCATCAATTTTTACAGATACATTGGCTCCTGTAACTTTCGTGCCATCTAGTTTAGCATCAACAAACTCCTGAATATCGGGGTGTTTCACCGATATAGACAACATAAGGGCACCTCGCCTACCGTCCTGGGCAACTTCCCTAGTAGTGTTGGAGTAGCGCTCCATAAATGGAACAATCCCCGTAGAAGTGAGAGCACTGTTTTTCACCGGACTACCTTTTGGTCTGATGTGTGACAAGTCATGACCCACACCTCCTCGGCGTTTCATCAGTTGTACCTGTTCCTCGTCTATTTTCATTACTCCACCATAAGAGTCGGACTCACCTTTGTTGCCGATCACAAAGCAATTGGAAAGTGAAGCAATCTGATAATTGTTACCAATGCCTGACATTGATCCGCCCTGGGGAATGATGTATTTAAATCGATCCAGGCAATCGAATATCTCCTTTTCCGAAAGCGGGTTTTCATACTTTTGCTCAATACGAAATATTTCTTTCGCCATCCTACGGTGCATAGCCTCAGGGCTGTCTTCATAAATGTTTCCTTCAGAATCCTTCAGTGCGTATTTGTTAAGCCATACATTGGCGGCCAGGCTATCACCATCGAAGTATTCTGCGGTTTTTCTGATTACCTCTTCGCTTGAAAAGGTTTTTGGCTTTGTGCTTACGATTTGTTTTTCTATTTCACCAGGAAATTCAATAGGTAAGGAAAGGTCTTTGTTTTTTTTTGGATGGGTCTTCAGCATAATTTGAATTCAACAAGATGCCACTAAAGGTATTATATTGGAGTATTTTGTCCAATATAAATTCAAACCAAAAAAACTGATAAAAATCAGTCCAAATTGTAAAAGGTTTGTAGCTCAATTATTTAACTGAGCTTACTTTAAGAGGACTTTGAAGCCTTGAAGAGCAATTATTTTCTTTGGACGCGGAAATTATCTAAAACTCACAATTGCTTCGCCATTTTTCACGTCTGTGGCCAGGTCAAAAATGGATCTTGACGTAAGTAATTCTTCCATACCTGCTCGGATTTTTTGGTACTCTCCATGGACGGGACAAGGTGAACTGTCGGAACAATGTTTTAAGCCAATTCCGCACTTTTTAAAGAAATCCGTACCGTCCACCACTTCTACCACATCCATCAGTTTGAGCTTTTTGGGAGAGGTCCTGAAAGAGAAACCACCTGTTGGTCCTTTGTTGGAATTTAGTATACCCCTCTTCACCAGGTCCTGGAGAATCTTGCTCAGAAAGTGTAACGGTACATCTTGAGACTCAACGATTTCCTTTAACCCTACCGGTCGGTTGTCTTCTGATCTGATGCTAATGAAAAGAACTGCTTGAATTGCGTATTGACAAGTTTTTGAAAACATAGAATGTTTTTGAAACCAGGTGATAAAATTACCAAACTAGTGCAAGAGAATAATCAGAATTTGGAGTTTACTTAGCATGAGGCCTTATTTCTTGGCACTTTCATAGATCTGTCGTCCCCTCTTGTCCCATTCACGCATAATGTATGGGCGAAAGGACTCATCGAATGGATCTTTACCATATTGAATCTGTCGTTTCTTCCGGTTTCTCAAGTCATGATATTCAGTCCATATACCAACTTTTCCGTCAAATTTATATTCACCTCTTACAGCCACATTGCCGCTAGGATAAAAAGCGTAGTAATTTCCTTCTTTTTCCCCAAAATGAACGGGAATGATTTCTTTGATTTGCTTTGTGGCTTTGTTGTAGTACTGAACTTTCGATTCTTTTGGCCAGCCCTTGTAGTACTTTTCCTTGCCGGTGCGAATATCGTTCTTGTTCCAATAAGACCACCGGGCATGTTTGGTGCCTTTGTAAAAAACACCTTCTTCCAGCAGCTGATCGCCAAGCATTTTCTTGTATGGCCCGTGGAGGATTCCCGCGTTTTCTTTATCAATTCTTCCTGCAGATGAAACTGCCAACTTGCGTTTTTTGAAATTGTACCAATAAATGTCACGGACATATTGATCAGGTTCTTCAAACTCTCGCAGGTAATAGAATAGTTCAAGTGTTGATCTATCGCCAAACCCTGTACGTACAAAACCCTTCTTTGTCCTTACACCATAGAATGTTCCTTTCTTAACTTTCTTTTTCTTTGGAGCCTTTATTTGAACCTCACTTTCGGCTTCCATGTCTATGGTCAGCGGAGTGTCATAGTTAATTTCAAAAAGGTCCACTTCACCATCATCCTGGGCATTAGCAAAAGGTGCAGCCAAAACGAAAGAAAGGATGGCTAGAAGGGAGCTATATAGTATATGTGTTTTCTTCATTTATTCATCAACGATGCACAAATATAAATATTTCCGAATCCTTAAAATTAAGGAGAAAAATTCTATTCATGTGATTAAATGTCACAAACAAAAAAGCCCCGAAACCGGGGCTTTCAACTATTTTCATAATTATTCTTACTCAGAGGTAAGGTCAACCGACCTCTTGATAAAGTTGGTCAAACTTGCACCTGTCAACAGGTTTTGTGATAATAAAGCTAAATCGAAAGCTTGCTTAGCGAGCTGCTCTTTTGCTTCGTCACTTTCTTCTTTTAGAATTTTAGAAACTAATGTATGATTGGCATTCACGGCTACATTGTACTGATCAGGCATATCTCCACCCATCATCATCATTCCGCCTCCGCCACCAACTTTAGCCATGTCTTTCATACGCCTCATAAATTCCGGCATAGTAACCACTACAGGCATTTCATCGCTCGGAAGAGACTCTACACTTACCGTATGGTTTTTGTCATTGATTGACTTTTCAAACAATTCTTTCAAAGCAGTTTTTTCATCTTCTGACAATACTGACTCCATCTTCTCGTCCTTATCAATCAATTTATCAACAGTATCTGCATCCACTCGCTTAAGAGAAATACCTTCAACCTTTTGCTCCAAATGATTGATAAAATGGCTATCTAGTTGACCGTCCATTTTCAAGACGTCATAGGCTCTGTTTTTGGCTGAACTAATGAACGTGTCTTGCTTGTCTGGCTCAGAAGAATAGAGCATTATAATTTTCTTATCCTTGTCTTCCTGGTTTGTTTTTATTTGTTCCTTGTACTCGTCTATGGTGAAGAACTTGTCCTCGGTATTTTGGAGCAGGGCAAAATCCTTGGCTTTGTCGTTGAATTTTTCTTCACTCAGCATTCCGTACTTCACGAATAATCCAATATCCGACCATTTTTCTTCAAAAGCTTTCCTATCGTTTTTGAATAGCTCAGCAAGCTTGTCCGCTACTTTTTTGGTAATGTAAGAGTTGATTTTCTTAACATTTCCATCGGCTTGCAAAAAGCTACGGGAAACGTTAAGAGGAATGTCTGGAGAGTCAATCACCCCATGAAGCAGCATCAGGAATTCAGGCACCACATCCTTCACCTCATCAGTGATAAACACCTGACGTGAATACAACTGAATCTTGTTTTTCTGTATTTCGAAATCATTCTTGATTTTAGGGAAATAAAGAACACCTGTCAGGTTGAATGGATAGTCTACGTTCAGATGAATCCAGAATAAAGGATCTTCAGAAAATGGGTATAGTTCCTTATAGAATGCTAAATAATCTTCGTCTTTTAGCTCAGAAGGAGACTTGGTCCAAAGTGGAGATGGGTTGTTGATGATGTTGTCTTTTTTGACAGTCTTCCACTTTTTCTTACCCTCTTTATCCTCACCATCTTCAACGCTTTCGTCTTTTTGACCAAACATAATTTCCACAGGCAGGAACTTGCAGTATTTGTCAAGTATGCCCTGAATCCTGGCCTGGTTAAGGAATTCCGTGGAGTCCTCATTGATGTGCAGGATAATATCTGTTCCACGTTCTTTTCTTTTGCCTTTGCTTATTTCAAATTCTGTAGAGCCATCACAAACCCACTTAGCAGGCTCAGCACCTTCCTGATGAGAAAGGGAGTTAATTTCCACCTTATCAGAAACCATAAAAGCTGAGTAGAAACCAAGACCGAAGTGACCAATGATCTGCTGAGCATCTTCCTTGTCTTTGTATTTTTCAACAAATTCAGTAGCTCCTGAAAAGGCGATTTGGTTGATGTATTTCTTAATTTCATCAGCAGTCATACCTATTCCTCGGTCGCTAACTGTGATGGTCTTTTTCTTTTCGTTGAAGCTAACTTCCACCCTGGTTTCTCCAAGTTCTCCGCCATATTCGCCGAGAGAGGAGAGACTTTTGATTTTTTGTGTAGCATCCACTGCATTCGATACCAATTCTCTCAGGAATATCTCATGATCAGAATACAAGAATTTTTTGATGATCGGAAAAATATTCTCCGTGTGAATCGAAATGTTGCCTTTTTCTTTCGTTTTAGTACTCATTTTTTGTTTCAGATTTTATCCAAATTAAGCTTCCAAGCAGAAGCGACTTTTTCAGCTACCCCGCATTACAAATGCCGTTCCATTGCGAATTCTTGCGTTTATTGTGACATGTTGACATGATTAGCTTTTCATTCTGGCAGAAATGCCACGAAAAGAGGGTGGAAAGTAGTCAAAGGTGGAGGTAATATGGTCGCAACAGGTCGGTGTACTGTTTTGTGAATTCTTTTGAATTTTTCCGAATAATGAATTCATCCGGTCCGTGTTGTATTCCTTTTCGACTTCTACTTAGTTCAACAATTTTTCTCAGCACCTTTCCTCCTTCAATATTTCGAATGATCACTTTCTCATGTGCATTAAGATCATACTCACTGGAAGCTTCAACCAATAATTTCGCTTCATACTCAGGGTACATGATAAAAGCACTTCCCTGTTCAATCAGAAGCTTTTCCACACATGACAAGAATAGTTCCTGGGACAAGCTGGTATTGTGAATGGCGAGGTTTTTCGATGCGCTTTGAGCTTCCAGATTGTTTTTGAAAAAGGGAGGATTTGATATGATGAAATCATACTTGTCCGAATTGTTGTTGGCAAAGGCCTCTATGTCCTGATGATACAAGATGAATCGCTTATGCCAGTTAGATTTCTCAAAGTTGTGCTTTGCCTGGCTTGCTGCAAGCTCATCTATCTCTACCGCATCAATCGGGCAGTCGTATCTTTGAGCCAACATCAGGCTCAATAGACCAGTACCCGCTCCAATATCCAGTATTCTAACAGGATTACTTTTGTTGATGAGTGCTCCAAGCAAACAACCTTCGGTGGTTACTTTCATGGCACAGTCACCCTGATCTATTCGAAACTGTTTGAATTGGAAATAGGGATTACTCAAGAGAAGCTACTTATTCGCCTGATTGTAGTTGCGCACTAGCTCTGGTAATTCAGAGTAACTCACCTCGTCCTGGCTGATCTTGAATAGCATTACTTCGTCAGAATGAAAGACTTCTTTCAGTTGCTCTTTAAACCTTTTTGGCTCAGAATAGATGGTCCAATAGGCACCCGACAATGGCTTTCTGATAATGTAGGTTTCTATCATGTTGGTGCCACCTATGGCTACTGCTGCTCCGTGAGTGGTCGAGTAGGAGTCACCTCCGCTATAGACCGAAGAATAATGTTTGTAGAGCATTAACGATCCGGATTCTATCACCTGAACAAAGTCTATCGGGATATTACTGGAGGCTGTTTCCCGGGCGTCCAACTTAAAGTTGTGCATGACAATAAAGCTGTCCTTCTCAACAACAAAAGCTTTTACATCATCGGCCTTTAACCTGATTTCTTTGGAAGAGTCCGCAGGCTTAAAACGAAAAACTGGCTTATGAGAATAGGCATAAGATATCATACCTGTTTTCGGCTGATTGTTGCTGTCATAATAGATACCTTCTTTCCACGCACTGGGTTTTTGAGCGGAAGTACTCAACACTGCCATTAATAATACCATCAATATTATCCCTCTTGCCTTCATCGCCTTATGGTTCAATAGTTTCCCGATGTTACTGTAACTTTTAATATAAAACAATAGCGGCTGATATTTATTGTTCATCTGGGGAAGTGGCTTATAATTGATAGGATCGGTAATCTTCTTATGCCCATCTAATTAAAATAGCTGAGTTGCTAATTTGATTTGACGTCAAATTATTCTATAATTGCAATTAGGGCATATGCCCTAATTGCAATTTACTCAATGGATACAAAAGGAAAAATTCTTAAGGCAGCCGTCAGGCTATACAATAAAGATGGCTTGTCTAATGTAACAAGTCGACATATTGCGGCAGCACTTAAAATCAGTCATGGAAATCTTGAATACCACTTTCCGAATAAGGAATCACTATTGATTGCCATATACCAAAGGATGAGTGATGATATGTCCAGATACTATCCAGAGCATAAAGAAGACATATTGAATCCTATAGAGCACCTTCACAGGCTGTTGGTAAGGCTTGAGGATTTTCAAACTGAATACAAATTTTTCTGCATGGATTTGATTGACACCTGTAGAAAATACGAAAAAGTGAATCAACTGCTTGTTAACAATATGCAGATCAGGAAAGGTCAAATGGTTAAGTTTTTCGAAAAGTTCTTAGAGCTTGGCTACATGAAGAATGAATCTACCGCTGGGTATTATGAAAGACTACAACACACCATTCGAATATTACTAACTTTTTGGAAACCACAGGAAATAGTAGTAGCCAATTCCGACTTTAATGTAAAGGGAGAAATGGTAAGGCACATTTGGGATCTTTTGCTTCCTCATTTTACAGAAAAAGGTAGAACAGCACTTGAAAACGTATTGAAAAAATTCACCAAACCATCATCCGGGAAATAAAATGAATATAAAAACTCCAGCAATCTTAAGCGACAGATTGGAAAAGTGTTACTCAGGCGCAGTATATGATGTACTACGGGCAATTGGATTTCCTAATCAGGCTTTGCCCAATTCTATCCGACCAATAGACGTTCACACAAAACTCTCAGGGCCTGTTTACACCGTAAGTGGGAATTATGATGACAATCTTGATCCTCATGACACACTTCTTCAATGGACAGGCCTATTGTCGAAAGCCCCAAAAGGGAGTGTGGTTATTTGTCAGCCAAATGATAGCACACTATCGCATATGGGCGAGCTATCATCAGAAACATTACAATATCGTGGTATTCGAGGCTACATTGTTGATGGAGGATGCAGAGATTCGGAATTCATTAGCAAAATTGGGTTTAAGGTTTTTTGTAAGTATTTCACTCCAGTGGATGTAGTAGGTAGATGGGCTCCAAAAGAATTCGCTGCTCCAATTAGAATAGGTCAGGTTTTAATAGAAACGGGTGATTATGTCATGGCTGATAGAGATGGAGTTGTCATCATTCCTAAAGACAGAGTTGAGGAGGTAGTAGAAAAGACAGAAGTAGTGCTTCAAACTGAAAGTCTGGTTAGGAAGGCCATCTTAGAAGGAATGGATCCCCAAGAAGCATATTTAAAATTTGGAAAATTTTGAGCTATTGTACTTTTCACAATGAAAACTAATCCAATAAAACTAAAATATAGAAAATGAAAATCACAGATATTGAAATACGCTTATGTAGGCATTCCTCACCAATGATGAAGGATAGCGAGATGAGGGATGGTGTACGTTCCGACCTTGAATTTCTTGTTATTTCTATGAACACGGACGAAGGCATTAAAGCTGAAACTTTTGGTTTTGCAGGAAGAGGGGCTAAAATTGCTGGTCAAATTGCATCAGATGTTTTGAAGCCATTCTTCATGCATAAGGATCCCGCTTATCGTGAAAAGCACTGGCATGACTTTCGAATGGCTGACCGGTGGTGGAACCATCTTCCTATTTATTCATACGGCCCATTCGATATTGCATGTTGGATTCTCTCAGCGAAGGCTGCCGGACTTCCCCTATATCAATTCCTCGGTGCTTACCGAGATAAAGTGCCAATTTATGCAAGTTCACTAGTCAACGATACACCCGAAGAATATGCTAAACAGGCACTCAAGATTAAGAACCGAGGATGGGCAGCCTTTAAACTGCACCCTCCAGGGGATGTTGATTTTGACATTAAAGCCTATGAATTGTGCAGGGAAGCTGTGGGAAACAACTTCAAATTAATGGCAGATCCAGTTGCTTGTTACAACCATCAGGAGGCATTCAGGGTGGGAAGGGCGTTGGAAAAACTCAACTACCACTGGTTGGAAGAGCCTTTGTATGACGTAGATTTTCACGGCTTGCGAATGTTGACGGAAAAACTCGATATACCAATTTGTGGGACTGAGGTGCTGGCTGGAAGCCATTATAGTACCGCGGAATGCATTTCTTCACGAGTGGTAGATATCGTGCGTACTGATGTATCCTGGAAAGGAGGAATAACCCCAGTTATGAAAACAGCACACCTAGCTGAATCCTTTGGCATGCAGTGTGAAATTCATACAGCAATCTATTTACCACTGGAATTGGTCAACCTCCACTGCGCTGCTGCAATGAAAAATTGTGAGTTTTTTGAAGTTCTTGATCCAATCGAGTATTTCGATTTTGGCCTTGCTGAACCAATACAGATTGAGGATGGATATGCCCATCTCCCAGAAAAACCTGGGCTTGGCATTGAATTGGATTGGGATATGATTGACAATAGCACATTCAAAATTCTATAAACCCACACAGAAATATGTCACCTGTAGGTTGCTAAACTACATCAAATTGAATTGTCTGAGACAAGAATTTGCATGGACAAGTATGTCCATTGTATGATAGATAAGGTGTAATTATATTACACGAGCAGGCGTCCTTTCTAGGGATTAGCAGCCTCGTATTCAAAATCAGCTGGGAGGTCAGGCATTTCGGCAGCTTCTACCGCTAACTGGTCACAGCGTTCATTCTCAGGTATACCGGCATGACCTTTCACCCACTTGAATTTTACTTTTTGTAATTTATAGACAGGTATGAAGCGCTTCCAAAGGTCAGGGTTTTGCTTTCCTTTGAAATTCTTTTTTACCCATCCCCAGAGCCAACCTTTTTCTACTGAGTCCACCACATATTTGGAGTCTGAATAGATAACGACTTCATTGCCGGTTTTTTTCAGGGCTTCCAAACCAACTATCACTGCCAACAATTCCATTCTATTATTGGTAGTCTTGCGATAGCCACCAGATATTTCCTTTCGATATTGACCGGAGATGAGTACTGTACCAAATCCACCTGGACCGGGATTGCCTCTTGACGATCCGTCAGTATATATTGTTATCATTCAGTTAAAGTACGATTTGAGTTTTAAAAATCTTGATAGAAATCGATAGCAGGATGATTCCAAAGACTTTTCTAAGAATATTGAATCCTGGTTTGCCGAGCTTTCGCTCCAGCCACTCCGAGGATTTGAGTACGATATAAATCAATAAGACATTAATCGCTATACCGATCAAGATGGTTTGTGTATCAAATTCTGCTCTTAGGGAAATAAGGGAAGTCATAGTGCCTGGCCCGGCAATCAGTGGAAAGGCAATGGGCACTATGGAGGCAGCTTTGGCCGCTTCGGGATCGGACTTGAAAAGTTCCACGCCGAGTACCATTTCCATTCCTATCAAAAACATAATGATCGCACCTGCTACTGCAAAAGACCCAATATCAATCCCAAATAACTTCAGCAGGTTTTCTCCCAGGAAAAGAAATAGAACCATTATTACCCCGGCAACAATAGTCGCTTTACCCGACTGAATGTGCCCGGTCTTCTTCCTCAAATTGATAATTACAGGAACATTGCCAATAATGTCAATGACAGAAAAAAGGATAAGGGTAACTGAGAGGATTGCTTTCATTTGAGCCAAAAAATAAGGTGAACTTACTGTGAGACTATCTAGTCTACAAAATGCGACACGGCCATCTTATAGCTATTGAGCCCAAAGCCTGAAATGATTCCGACACTTACGGGGCTAATGAAGCTGTGATGGCGAAATTCTTCCCTTGTGAAAATGTTAGAGATATGCACTTCGATTACTGGCGTTGTGATAGCTCTAATGGCATCTGCTACAGCCACAGAAGTATGTGTCAATGCTCCCGCATTTAAGACGATACCATCGTAATCGAATCCTACCTCCTGAATTTTATCAATAATATTTCCCTCATGGTTTGATTGGAAATATTCCATGTCAACTGAAGGGAACTCCCCCTGCAGGTCTTTGAAATAGCTTTCAAAATCAGTACTACCGTAAATTCCTGGCTCGCGTTTGCCCAGCAGGTTTAGGTTTGGTCCGTTAAGAATTAGTATCTTCATAAGGCATTAAAGAAAGTAAAATACATTCACTTTTATCATTTTTCGGCAAATTTATTCAGATTTGGTTTAACAACTGATAATTCATGTCCTGGAAGCTTCACATCAAACAATATAAGTCCTACTTACAATTCGAACGATCTCTGGCTGGTAATTCAGTAGAAGGTTATGTTCGTGATGTGGAGAAGCTACAGCAACACCTAATACTCACTGGATCAGAGAAGGGACCATTGGACATCAACGATAGCGACATTCGAAACCTCATTGAATATATCAGCGAATTGGGTATGTCGGTTCATTCGCAAGCCCGGATAATTTCTGGAATTAAATCTTTTTACAAATACCTGGTATTCGAAGGTGATATAAAAAATAACCCGTCAGAATTGATAGAAGCGCCAAAGCTTGGCAGGAAGTTACCCGACACCTTGAATTTGCAGGAAATAGAGGAATTGCTGGCTGCTATTGATCTGACAAAACCAGAAGGCCAAAGAAACAAGGCCATGCTGGAAACGCTCTACAGCTCGGGGCTCAGGGTGTCAGAACTGACAGACCTAAAGCTCAACAATATATTGGAAGATGTAGGCTTTTTGCGGGTGATTGGCAAGGGTAGTAAAGAAAGGCTTGTGCCGATTGGGAGAGAGGCCCTCAAACATATGAATTTATACATTGACCACTACAGATGCCATTTAAACATCAAGCCCGGAAACGAAGGTTTTGTTTTTCTCAATCGTAGGGGAGCCAAA
This sequence comes from Cyclobacteriaceae bacterium, assembly GCA_049115735.1. Lineage (GTDB taxonomy): Bacteria > Bacteroidota > Bacteroidia > Cytophagales > Cyclobacteriaceae > CAXBNB01. Next base: position 68,803 of record JAGDZP010000002.1, read on the forward strand.
TTAACAAGGGTGATGATTTTTACCATTATCAAAAACCTGGCTCTGGCTATTGGCATGAAAAAAAATATTAGTCCACATACCTTCCGGCATTCTTTCGCCACTCATCTCATCGAAGGTGGTGCTGACTTGCGTGCTGTTCAGGAGATGCTGGGTCATGAGTCGATTACTACTACCGAAATCTACACCCACCTGGATCGTGACTACCTAAAGCAAATCATTCGGGACTATCACCCGAGGAGCTAAACTGGGTAGGTATTACGCCAACATTTTCAATCCCAGAATCATCAGTACCATAAAGGCAACAAATAATACTCGGGTGATCACAAATGATTTGAGGTGCTTGCGGTGAGATGTTTTGTCTTGGTGTGTCATGGTTTTATTCTTTTCTGTAAATGCTAATCGAATTTGTTTATTCGAATCGAAAAGAAAAAAATATTTCGACCGGCACAGGATTTAAATCGACAAACTTTTGTGGCTGATCTGTATTAAAAAATTGATTCGAAGAATCTCTCCATCGGATGAAAACTTTAGGATAGTTTTGCAGCAGAAATATCCAAAGAATGTACAAAACACTCCTTCGACCTTTATTGTTTAAAATGGCTCCTGAGAGAGCCCACAACTTCACTTTTTCTGGCTTATCTCTGATAGATTCCATCCCCGGACTAAAGTCAATAATCAGGTCGCTTCATAGCTACGACCATCCAAAGCTGGAAAGGGAATTGTTTGGGTTGAAGTTTAAAAACCCGGTTGGGCTCGCTGCTGGCTTAGACAAAAATGCAGAAGCCATTGATGTATTCGATTGTTTTGGCTTTGGCTTTGTTGAAATAGGAACCATTACACCCAAGCCTCAGGATGGCAATCCCAAGCCGAGAATGTTTCGGCTACCAAAAGACAAGTCTATCATCAACCGGATGGGATTTAACAATGAAGGGGTGCAAGCCGCTAAGAATAGATTGACCAGGCGAAAGTCGAAAGTTTTGGTAGGCGGTAACATTGGCAAGAATAAAGTCACTCCCAATGAGAATGCGCTGGACGACTACCTGATCTGCTTCAATGAATTGTTTGAGTTGGTGGATTACTTTGTTGTGAATGTAAGCTCACCCAACACGCCTGGGCTTAGGGAGTTGCAAGATAAAGAGCCATTGACCAGGTTGCTTCAGTCACTGATGGATGAGAACAATACGAAGGAAAATCCAAAGCCAATTCTCCTCAAAATTGCTCCTGATTTATCAAATGATCAGCTAGATGATATTGTTGATATTGTCAGAAACACAAAGATAGCCGGGCTGATTGCAACGAATACCACTATCGACAGGGGCAACTTGACAACAGATGTCAATCAGGTGAGTGAAATTGGTAATGGTGGCTTAAGTGGTGCTGCACTGACCAAACGTTCAACAGAGGTCATCCGGTACTTGTCAGAAAAGTCAAACGGAAGCTTTCCGATAATCGGAGTGGGTGGAATCTCTTCAGCTGACGATGCGATCGAAAAATTAGAAGCGGGAGCCAGTCTGGTTCAGATTTACTCTGGATTGATATATGAAGGACCTGGATTGGTTAAAAAGATCAACAAGCAACTGTCAAAGTCACTGTAAGGATTTTGGCGCATTTTCAATTCCGGGCAATAACTATATAATTGACTTTGTTTTATTTATTTTGCAGAAGCAAATTTTAGAATGGCAAAAAACACCTACAAGTCTAAAAAGAAGGAGAAATCCAGCTTTAAGCTTCCTAAGATAAACCTTGGATTTCTACAAGATCGCAGGCTTCATCTTTCGTTTGGTTTTTTGCTACTTGTCTCCAGTCTTTTCCTGCTTACTGCTTTCTTTTCCTACCTGTTCACAGGTCAGGCGGATCAAAGTATTATAGGAGCTGTTGACGAAGAGGGAATTAAAGCTACGGGTCAGGAAGCAGAAAACTGGCTTGGATTGATGGGCGCCATTGCTGCCCATTATTTTATGTTTAAGTTTTTTGGGGTGGCGTCTTACCTTGTTCCGCCGTTAATGTTTCTGGTTGGTTTTAAGGTCGTTTTCCAAAAGGAAATCCTATCTATTTCACGGTCATTCATATTCGTTTCTTTCTTTCTGATTTGGATCAGTATGTTTCTAGGCTATGTGATGTTTAGCTCAGACCAGGTGAGTAGCTGGGGATTTCTTGTAGGAGGAGCGGGTTATGAATTGGCGATCTTCTTTGATAGCCTATTTGGATGGGGCACCATCATGGCATTGATTTTTTCACTGCTTGTGTTTGTGATTTACTTTTTCAACGTAACCACGCTGATGGGTTTTGAAAGTGTTTCATTCATCAAAAAGGAAGAAGGTGAAAATCCTGTGGCTGAAAGTGATGAACCAGTTGAGGAAAGTGTAGAAAATGAGGAGGAAGAATTATCGGAATCGGAGAAAATAGCAGCTGTAGTAGCGAGTATAAAAGAGGAAGTAGAGAGCGAGGAGAAGGGAGAAGAAGCAGGGCCGGATGAAGAAGAGGAAGAAGCCACTGTACCAGTAGAAGAATGGGAAGTGAAAGAGGTTGATAAAAAGAAAAAGACTGCTGAAAAGCCTGAATTAGTACTGGATGTAGAAATAAATGAGACGAGTGATTCGAAAGAAGAACCTAAGGAAGACATTTCATTTGACGTAGAGGAGGCAGAAAGCAAAGAGGTAAAAACTGAAGAGTTGGAAAACTATGATCCTACCCTGGACTTGGGATCTTACCAATACCCCACTGCCGATTTGCTGATTGAATATCCTGAAAAAAACGTACAGGTCTCGAAAGAAGAACTGGAACAAAACAAGGATAAGATTGTTGAGACGCTGATCAACTTTAAAATCGGTATCTCCAGTATAAAAGCGACCATTGGTCCGACGGTTACACTTTATGAAATAGTGCCTGAAGCCGGGGTGAAAATTTCAAAGATTAAAAACCTGGAAGATGACATTGCACTAAGTTTAGCTGCTTTGGGAATCAGGATTATTGCACCAATTCCTGGAAAAGGAACGATAGGTATAGAAGTACCAAACAAGAACAGAGAGATGGTGGATGTAAAGTCCATCCTGACTACTGACAAGTTTATGAAGAGTGACAAGGAGCTTCCGGTCGTTCTGGGAAAAACTATTTCCAACGAAGTGTTTGTTACGGATCTGGCGAAAATGCCTCATCTACTGATGGCGGGTGCTACGGGGCAGGGTAAGTCGGTTGGCCTGAATATATTGCTTACTTCTTTGGTGTACAAAAAACATCCTTCTCAGCTAAAGTTTGTTTTGGTCGACCCAAAGAAAGTGGAACTGACACTTTTCAATAAAATTGAAAGGCACTTCCTGGCTATGCTGCCAGATTCAGAAGAGGCAATTATTACCGATACCAAAAAAGTGATTTACACTTTAAACTCCCTTTGTATCGAAATGGACAATCGTTATGATCTCCTTAAAGATGCAGGTTGTAGGAATTTAAAGGAATACAACAGGAAGTTTGTTCAGCGTAGGTTGAATCCTAATTCTGGGCATAGGTTTTTACCATATATTGTGCTGGTGATAGATGAGCTCGCTGATCTAATGATGACGGCCGGCAAGGAAATCGAAACACCTATAGCCCGACTGGCGCAACTAGCCAGAGCAATTGGAATTCACTTGGTAGTGGCAACCCAAAGACCATCTGTCAACGTTATTACTGGAGTAATAAAGGCTAACTTCCCTGCCAGGTTATCTTTCCGTGTGACATCTAAAATAGATTCACGTACCATTTTGGATGCCGGAGGGGCAGATCAGCTAGTGGGTATGGGCGACATGCTGCTATCCATGGGGTCAGAGATTATCCGATTGCAATGTGGTTTTGTGGATACGCCGGAAGTGGAAAGGATATGTGAATTTATTGGCTCACAAAGGGGATACGAAACAGCTTATATGCTGCCCGAATATGTGGGTGAGGAAAACGAAAATGGAATAGGCGATATTGACCTTTCTGACCGTGACGTGCTATTTGATGAGGCTGCAAAGCTGATTGTAATGCACCAGCAGGGAAGTACTTCGCTTATTCAGCGTAAATTGAAGTTAGGATATAACAGGGCTGGTAGATTGATCGATCAATTAGAGGCTGCCGGTATTGTAGGTCCTTTTGAAGGAAGTAAAGCCAGGGAAGTGCTGGTAAAAGATGAGTACAGTTTGGAACAGTTATTGAATGAGCTGTAGCAATTGATAAACAAGGAAAAAAACGACAAGATTATGAATAAGATATTATTTACCGCAGTAGCTGTATTGCTCACTTTGAGTACTGCAATGGCACAAAAAGATCCTGCTGCACTTCAGGTATTAGATGCCATGAGTGCCAAATACCAAAGTATTCCGGCATTCACTGCCAATTTCAGCTATATCATGGAAAACGAGGACGAAGGTATAGATGAGAAGTTTGAAGGATTGATCACTGTAAAGGATGTTAAGTACAAATTGATTATGAGTGGTCAGGAGATTGTAAATGATGGGGAGACAGTCTGGACATACATAAAAGATGATAACGAAGTTACAATATCTGAATATGACGGTTCTGAAGAAGAAATCAGCTTATCAAATATTTTTACAATTTATAAAGATGGCTACAAATACTTGTTTCTGGCGGAGAAGGATAATGGTAAAGTCAGCGTGATTGATTTGGTACCAGAAGACCGTGACAAGGATTTCTACAAGATTAGAATGGAAATTCAAAAGTCTGACAATGCCTTGAAGAATTTTAGAATCTTTGATAAGTCAGGTAGTCGCTACCTTTATAAGATAAATGACTTCAAAACCAACTCTACAATTAAAGATGCCGATTTTGAGTTTAATGAAAATAGATATCCGGGAGTTGAAATAGTGGACTTCCGCTAAGCTCTGAAAGAATCAAATGGAAACCGAATGCTTGCATTCGGTTTTTTTATGCCCAATTGGGAATTACTGGGAGTGGAATTTAAAGAAAAGAGCAAAAAAAATCCCGGGTTCACTACGCCCGGGACTAAAACTATTCAACTATACAAATCACTAATTTTAAATATCTTTCTTTTGAGTTGTGTTCTGATTACAATACAAATATACGGCAAGGGCTAGTGTAGGTTTAGCTCTTTTCGGTGAATTGCACAATTTTGGGGGTGAACTTAAGAATCTCTTCTACAAAAGGGTTTTTAGCTATCAGAAATTCAGTACCACATGGCTTTCTTGTTGCCAACCATCTACTTGATAAGTCTTTTCTTCGAATGTCCCACCGTTTTGATAATCCATGAAAATGAGAGTGGAACACCTGGTTCCATATTCTTCGGTTTTGATAAATAGTGGAGATAGCGCCCTTTCCCACTCAAAGGGTATTCCTGTTTTTGGTAACTCATCATCAGGAGCTATTTGGTTATCGGAAAGAATCGTAAAAAGGTCTTCACGTTCGATGGTTTCTTTGTTGACTATCTTTTGCAGAGCATTTCTCCCTTTTTCGAGTTTTGGCCAGTTTTCCTGAAAGAAGCCATTGCTTAGTCCGAACACTCCCGACTCCACCTTTTTTATCTCATTGTTTACATTATTGAAGTAAAACAAATCCTCTGAGTCTCCCACCAACAAATTATATCCATTGAAGTGATTGCCTTCAACTTGTACCCGCTCTAAATAGTCTTCAGGTTTTTCTAAGGAATTGAGAAAGTCGGTGGTGAGCTTTCCTCGCGAAGTAGCGTTTGCATCCAGGTTCTTAGGGTCGCGGTAGTTGGTTATTGCGGCAAGTCTACCTGTTTTTGTAATGCCAATCCATGTACCGCCAGCCTGTAAATCCGTTCCTGCAATCATGTTTTTGTTCTCTATCCAGTAATCAGCCTTAGCAGTAGGTCGGGCATAAAACTCATCGCGATTAGCAGCAAGAACAAGTTTGTACTTTGGGTGGAATTTCCAGGAAAATAATATCAGACACATAAGATCATATTAAACTGTATCAACAGCAAATGTGCCTAATTGGTTGCTAAGTTTGAAGAAAATGTATGTTCATTAATAATCAGGTAGTAGCGATTCAGGAAGGTCGTCAGGCGAATAAGTTCCGGGCTTGTTCTTTTTAGCATATTTGAGCATTTTAAGAATGAGCATAATTCCAACGAACAAACCGGCAAGGCCAAACAATAGCTGACCACCTATGAGCATGACGATCGCAATGATTGGAAAAAGAAATCCCGTAAGAATGAATATTGCCATACTAAGGAAATAGGCTACAGGGCTTATTCCTTTTTTGTATTTGATGTCTAGTTTGCTGGCATTTAAGATCTTGTGTAAGCCTGAAATGTATAATGAGTATTCTTCCTTCCGATCTTCAAAATTTGCAATCCCCTTGTAGTGCTGGGATTTCAAAAGGATTTTCGACCCATTTTTTAACTTCAACTCACACTGATAAAACGAATTGTTTTTGGTGGAAACAAATTGAAGGTTTACAGTTTCAATGTCTGAATAGGGTGTATCTGTGGTTCGTCCTTCGTGATCTGTAATGCTGATACTTGTTTGAGTCAGCTCATATGTCTTGTCTTTGTCAAAGGCAGATTTTCTAAATGAGTATTTCATGTTAGTTATGTCGAAGAGTAGGAAACAAATAAACAAAACGATCAAAAATTAGTAAATCACTCGTTTGGGGTATTTTGATAATTCAGGCTTCCATTTCATAACATGGTTTTTATGCCCATATTTGATGTTATGAAAACATGTTTGACTATTTTATTCTTATTTTCAGTTCTTACTATGTGTGCACAAAACAGTAACAGGGTTTATATCTGGCCCGATGATGTTCCAGATGAAACAGAAGCCAAACATGAGCCTGTAGTATCTGATAATAAGGCACGCAATGTCACAAGATTAACAGATGTAACGAATCCGGCATTTACAGTATATCAACCTGAAGATTCGAAGCGAAATGGTGCTTCTGTGATTATTTGCCCAGGTGGAGGTTACAACATTTTGGCTATTGACCTGGAAGGCCATGAAATAGCTGAGTGGTTAACAGGTCTTGGCTACACCACCTTCGTGTTGGAGTATAGAGTTCCCAAAAAGGAGCCAGGTGCGCTGCAGGACTTGCAGAGAGCCATTCGGCTGGTAAGGGCGAATGCTAAAAAATACCAGATAGATGAAAATAAAATTGGAGTAATGGGTTTTTCGGCTGGAGGCAGTCTATGTGCAAGAGCAAGCACTAGGTACGAAGATCAAACTTATGATAAGGTTGATAAAAATGATGACCTCTCAGCTCGGCCCGATTTTACAATGTTGGTTTACCCGGCATATTTAGACAAGGGTGAAAACAGGAGCCTCACCCCAGAATTGAAAGTAGATAAAAACACACCTCCAATGTTTATTTTCGAAACAGCTGATGACAAACATGGCAACAGTGCTCTGGTAATGTCGGGTGCCCTAAGAGATGCTAAGGTTCCGGTAGAAGTGCACCTCATGCCTGAAGGTGGTCATGGCTATGGCCTTCGACCAGGGAATGTTGCAGGCGAAACCTGGCCGGGGCTTGCAGAAAAATGGCTTAAGAATGTGGCATTTAATAAATAAGCTACCTTTATGTTATGAACTTTAAGCCTACAATTATCTATTTGGTAATTATTTTCGGAATAATACAAGCTGCCCAAAGTCAAACCAACAAACCTAACATATTATTCATCTGCGTGGATGACCTGCGGCCAGAATTGGGTGCATATGGACAAGACTATATCAAATCCCCAAATATTGACAAATTGGCCAGCCAGGCCTTTCTGTTCAAAAATCACTTTGTCACAGTCCCTACTTGTGGTGCGTCCAGGCATAGCCTACTTACAGGGAGGCTTCCTCAAGGTATGGCAGACACAAAAAATTCCGCAACAGCTGTCTCTATAACAGGCAAACCAGAAACAGACATTCCTGAGACCTTTATTCATCATTTGAAAAGAAATGACTATTACACAGTTGGAATGGGAAAAATCACCCATAACCCAGATGGTAGGGTATATGGATATCTGGATCCCGTTAGCAAAGAGATGGAGCTTCCACACAGCTGGGACGAATTTATTTTTGACTATGGCAAATGGGGTACAGGCCATAATTCATTTTTTGGATACGCGGATGGAAGTAACAGGAATACGCTGAAGGGACAGGTAAAACCCTATGAAAAGGCGGAGGTAGATGACAGGGGTTATATTGACGGCATTATTGCGGATCTGGCGATCAATAAGTTGAAGAAACTCAAAGAGCAGGAAAAACCTTTTTTTATGGGCGTAGGATTTTTTAAACCACATTTACCATTTAATGCTCCGGCCAAATATTGGGACATGTACAATCGGGAAGATATTCCGATTTCTCCAAACAACTCCTTGCCTGAGAATGTGAGTAAGGTCAGTCTGCAGAAGATGGGGGAGTTTAACAATTACAAACTCAGTGATGAAAAAGCCAGTTTGGAAAAGGCATTTTCTGATGATTATGCAAGGAAATTAGGGCATGGATATGCGGCTTGTGTCAGTTACATTGACGCCCAGATCGGTAAGTTGCTTGCTGAATTAGAACGCCTGGAGTTAGACAAAAATACGATTGTGGTGATATGGGGCGATCATGGATGGCATCTTGGCGATCACCGTATTTGGGGCAAGCATACTTTATTGGATAGATCCTTACATTCCACCCTAATTATGAAAGTACCTGAGGTAGGCAACTACGGAGCAATAGAAAAAGTAGTAAGCACAGTGGATATTTACCCGACTCTCATGGATCTATGTGGCATATCAATGCCATATAAAACAAAAGGCAGGAGTATGAGGCCCTTGTTCCAAGACTCCAAGGCTAAAGGCTGGACAGAGGCGGCTTACAGTTATTTCAAAACGGGTCTTTCCATGCGAACCGAACGATACCGGCTGAGCAAATACTGGAGGGATGACATGCCTGACATTGAGCTTTTTGATCACAAAAATGATCCTTATGAGACGCAGAACATTGCTGGTGAAAATAAGCGAATGGTAGATAAACTTTCTCCACTTTGGCGTGAGGGAAATACCAGACACTATCAGAAGTGAGTAGTTTGCCAGCTAAATTAGCTTTCAAGATGGTTTTGCAATGCTTCGTCTCTTGGCTAAATTTCGTAAACATATCCAATGGTAAATTGCATGGGTTATTCTGATAATTTGACGATAAGGGAATGGGCTGAGGAAGATCGCCCGAGGGAAAAGCTGCTGCTGAAAGGGCGGTCAGTACTATCGGATGCTGAATTGGTGGCGATTCTGCTGGGGTCTGGCACACGTTCGATGAGTGCGGTTGAACTGGCGAAGGTATTACTATCGGCAGTTGACAATGATCTGAATAAGCTTGCCCAGCTATCCGTAAAGGAGCTAATGAAATTCAACGGCATTGGTGAGGCCAAATCGATTAACATAATTAGTGCATTGGAGATTGGCCGCCGGAGAAAGGAAAGCGAGCAGAAAGACTTGCCTAAAGTGACGAGCTCCTCGCAGGTATATGATTTTATGAAGCCCCAATTATTAGACCTTGATCATGAAGAATTTTGGGTAATCTTCTTGAACAGAGGAGGGAAAGTGATACGTAAGGAACCCTTTAGCTCCGGGGGTATTTCGGGAACGGTAGCAGATTTGAGACTGATATTCAAACGAGCACTAGAGGAATTAGCTTGCTCGCTGATCTTAGTACACAACCACCCTTCGGGAAATTTAAAGCCAAGTCAATCAGACATCAACCTTACCAACAAGATCAAGAGATCAGGCGAAATGATTGATATACCTGTTTTGGATCATATCATTTTTACTAACAATGGTTATTATAGTTTTGCAGACGAATCGATGATGTAATTATCAATGAAAAAGGGAATAATAGTAGTTGTGATTTTGGGCTTGTTGGCTCTTATATTTTATACTCAATCAGGCAGGGAGTCGGCAGAGGAATATGCTGCGAAGATTGAAGAAGCAAGGGTAGAAAAGAATGAGTTTATGAAGACTTCTTCCCAGTCTCCGTTTTTGGGATCGGATATGGCTTTTGAGCCTTTGAAATTTTTTGCACCAAACCCAGAATTTAAAGTAAGGGCTAAAATTGAGGTGATCGAAAGCAAATCTTTCTTGACGCTTGGCACCTCAACGGGCCAAGATGAAAAGTATCTGAAATACGCCTATGCCAGTTTTGAATTAAAGGGAACTCCAATGAAACTGTTGCTATTGAAAAAGGCGACAGGAAAAAAGGGAGAGCCTGTTTTCACATCTTTTGCTGATGATACCAGTGGCGACTCTACATACGGTGGAGGCAGGTACCTGGATTTGGAATTTAAAAATGCCAGGCGAATCGATATTGATTTCAACCTGGCATATAATCCTTATTGTGCCTATAATGGCAATTTCAGTTGCCCATTACCTCCGGCTGAGAATATTCTTACTGTCGCTATTGAAGCTGGGGAAAAAACATTTCATTAAAGAAGTAATTGTGCTCATGCGGATATTCTAATTTGCACTTTGAGCAACATCGAGTAAGGTCACGGTTGGCGCACCAATTACTCCAGCTTTTTTCATTTCTTCTTCCAGCTCTGGGTTTTGTAGGAAAACAGCTGATTTTTCAGCGTCTGTGATTCCCAAGTAAATGCCCACATTGTTCGGGTTTTCTGAATTGGTTGCCGTGACAATGGCCAAACTACCATTTGCCACGCGTACACTGTCGTGTTCTTCAAAGAGTTGTTGCCACGCCTCAACATCGGAAACATCATGGTTAACCAGGTAGGCCTGTTTGAATTCCGCTTCTTCCGATCCAGGCCTTAGCCACTTCAAGTCCCAATAGGAAACTTCCGGCTCAGAAGTAACGCCAGCCTGCTGCATAGCAAATTTCAAATCCTGAGATGTTGCAAATGCTTTCGCAGACTCATGTCCGCTGGTAAAAAGAGTGACAGTAACCATATTTGGGTTGTCAGAATGGCGGTGCACAGTGCCATCGTTTAGGCCATTGCCCGTTCTCATGCCACTGGCTTCATTGTAGCTTTCAAGCCACTTGTCAAAATCGGCTACTTCATGTGTGATGATCATCCCGTATTTTGGGGCATCAGATGAGCCATTCATTTCGGCTTTCTCTGATGATTCACTTTTAGCTTCGGGCGCTTGCGTTTCTTCTGTTTTCTTTGGACTACTACATGCGAAGGCCAACAGTAAGACTCCAGCATAAATACATTTTAAATAATATTTGTTCATAGTGGTAGGGGTTTGGTTAAATTGTGACTGAAATTAATCATTTTAGGACGCAGCAGCAATTTCCTTGTTGTTAAGCTATTGGTTAATTTGGATTAAATACTCAAACTATGAATATCCGGGCAACTGGTTGTATAATTATGAGATTCGAACAACAAAATGAATTTGATATTGTTCATTCAAAAGTAAATAACAATGAAAAAAATATGTATTTCACTAGTGATTCTATTGCAGATGGCTGATGTTTTAGGCCAAGCCAACTATGACGAGTCGAGGGTTCCAAAATACGAATTGCCCACTCTTCTAGCTTCAGAAAATGGGCCTAGAATTGTCAACATTGGTCTATGGAGAAGCCTCCGCAGATCAGAAATAGTGAGCTTGTTTGAAGAGCATGTTTACGGGATAATCCCAGAGTTCGAATATGAAACATCAGTAAGCACAAAACAGCTTGGATCGCTGGACATGGGCACACCAAACAATGCCATTGAAGTGACCATAAGCTTCTCAAACGATAAGGGCAAGGTAGATATGACAATATTGCTTGTAGGGCCAAAGAATGATGCCCCAGTTCCATTTTTTGTTGGGTATAATTTTTATGGAAACCACACCACCAATGCAGACCCGAAGATAGCAATCACAGAAAGTTATGTACGAAACAACAAGGACTATGGTATCACGGATAATGTAGCTAACGAAAAGTCACGAGGTGTAAGGAGCCACAGGTGGCCAATGAAGGATATAGTAGAGAGGGGATATGGAGTGGCCACAATCTACTACGGAGATATTGACCCTGATTTTGACGATGGGTTTGAGAATGGTATTCATTCATTGGTGGAGCCTGAATTAGCCAAAACATGGCCTTCTATTTCAGCCTGGTCCTGGGGGCTGATGAGAGCAATGGACTACTTTGAAGAAATGGAAGATATTGGCAAGGTGAGTGTAATTGGGCATTCAAGACTTGGTAAGACATCCTTGTGGGCCGGAGCTCTAGATGAGCGCTTTGCCATAGTAGTAAGCAACGATTCAGGTTGTGGAGGAGCCGCTCTGTCACGCAGGAAATACGGCGAAACAGTGAAGCGAATTAACACCAATTTCCCACATTGGTTCAATACAAAATTCAAAAGCTATAGTGACAATGAAAAAGCCATTCCAGTTGATCAGCACATGCTCATCGCCCTGGCAGCACCCAGGCCAATATGCGTAGGCAGTGCTGTTGACGATCGGTGGGCAGATCCGAAGGGGGAGTTTCTTTCCACGTTTCATGCAGGAGAGGTTTACAAATTATATGGCTTTAAAACTCTAGACGATTCCATGCCGGAAGTTGATGCTCCTGTTCAGTCCGATAGGCAGTCGTATCACATCAGAACAGGAGGGCACGATCTCACAGTCTACGATTGGCAGCAGTACATGAATTTTGCAGACGAGTTTTTGAAATAGTCAATGCGCCTGCCAATTAGCTTTCTTGTGTTTTGATCAAAAAGCCCAAACTCTATTCCGAACTCAGACATCAGGTTTTTTGGCCAACATTTGTGTTGTTGATCATAGCACTTGTCTTTAGTTTAGTTGATGGGGCGACTTTTCTCAGTTTTACCAAGCAGGCGAATGATTTTGTTCTAAATCGTTTCGGAAGGTTGTTTAGTGGCGGAACATTGTTGATGTTCCTGACTTGTGTCATTCTGTATTTTCATCCCATTTCCAAACAAAAAATAGGAGGGGAAGATGCTGTCCCACTCCTGAATAAATGGCAGTGGTTTTCCATCGTCCTTTGCACCACTATAGCAACAGGAATAATTTTTTGGGGCACTGCTGAACCAATTTATCACATCCTATCTCCGCCAGCCTTTTCAGGATTATCACCTCAAACGGCCCAGGCTGGTTCCTTTGCCATGTCAATAATGTATTTACATTGGAGCCTCATTCCGTATGCCATATACACAGTACCTGCTGTGGTATTCGCCATCGCTTTTTACAATCACAAGCTTCCATTTTCCCTGAGTTCTACCTTATTCCCAATTTCAAATAAGCTCTCGGGCAATGTGCTCAGCAATGCCATAGATTCAATATGTCTTTATGCCTTGGTGGCGGGCATGGCTGCATCCCTGGGCGCGGGAATTTTAACCTTGTCCGGTGGGTTTAATTATCTATTCAACTGGAATCCAAAATGGATCCTCTTGCTGCTGACTATTGGCATAGTATGCTGCTTCGTTATTTCTGCCGTATCAGGCTTAATGAAAGGCATCCGTTTACTCAGTGACTTAAATGTCAAGATTTTCTTTGGCCTTACTGTTTTCGTTTTTTTGACCAGCGATATAGAGGCTATCATGACTTTATCACTAGAGGGTATTTGGGCTTTTGCCAAAAACTTTTTCGAATACACCTCATTATCTATCCTTTATCCCAGCGACCCTTGGCCAAAGAGCTGGACGACTTTTTATTGGGCCAACTGGCTGGCATGGGCACCTATTACGGCAATGTTTTTGGGGAGATTGTCTTACGGATATTCAATCAAACAATTCTTAATATTCAACTGGATTATCCCATCTCTCTTTGGAATAATATGGATGTCGGTTTTCAGTGGAACTGCCATCGATCTGTTTTTGAATAAAGGGATTGATCTTGGAGAAGTTTTGAATACTGACGGACCTGAGGCCGTCATTTATACAATTTTCAATACCCTGCCTCTTTCGAAAATTGTAGCGATCATTTTCTTATTTACAGCCTTCCTGTCCTACGTCACTGCAGCGGACTCCAATACAGAAGCAATGAGCGGAATCAGTTCGACTGGCATTTCACCAAAAAGCCCTTCCCCGCCCATATCGATAAAGGTGATTTGGGGAATTGTTATTGCTACCATAGCATTCGTTATGGTAAATATGGCAGGAGTGGATGGAGTAAAAATGCTCTCCAATCTCGGAGGTCTACCAGCCTTAATATTGATCCTGGCAATAAATTTTGGCTTGCTGAAAATGATGTTTTCCAGAAGGAAGGAATAGCAGCTGACTTATTGTTGGTTGTCCAATTCAAAACTGAATTCAGTTCCTTTTCCAACCTTGCTTTTCACCTTGATCTCACTACCGTGTGCTTCTACAATGTGTTTCACAATGGAGAGGCCAAGGCCAGTACCACCGCGTTCCTTGGATCTACTTTTGTCTACTCTATAGAAGCGCTCAAATACCCGGTTCAGGTGTTCGGGTGGTATGCCAATGCCATTGTCTTCTATACTTATTTTCACCCTTGGATTATCTTCGTCAGATACATTTACAAATACTTTACCCTCACCCTTGGAGTATTTAATAGCATTGGAAATAAGGTTGACCAGTACCTGGTAAATACGCCTTGGGTCGGCATATACAATTACTTCCTCAAACCGTTTGCAAGAAGCGTAGAGCGTGAGTCCAGCATTTTTCAAAGAATCCTCAAATTGATCGAAAACGTCGTATATCATTTCACCCAGATCAAAATTCTCCTTTTGCATGGTGATGTCACCTGATTCCATGTGGGAAACCGTCAGCAGATCCTGTACCAGAATATCGAGTCCATCAAGGCTCCTGGCTGCTTTTTTGAGAAACTTCATTCTGATTTTTTCATCATCAGCTGCTCCATCTATCAGTGTGTGCACAAAACCTTGAGCAGCAAAAATTGGTGTCTTCAATTCGTGAGAAACATCTGCCAGAAACTGTCTCCTAAAGGTGGCCATTCTTTTCAGTTCATCGATCTCAGATTGTTTGTTTTGAGCGTAAGTATATAATTCGGTGTAGAATTTATTGAGTGACTTGAAATCCTCAGTTTGCCTTTCTTGGCTTTCTTCTTTTTCTATTTTATGGAATAATTTATAGAGCCCTTTGAGCTCTTTGAAAAAAAGAAACTCCAGTACAGTATATATTATGACCAATGATATAGCAAAGGATAGAAAGTATATCCACCAAAACTCCTTGACTGTAAAGTCCTGAAATAGGAATAATAGAATAGAAGTGATGGTTGACAGTGAAAATGCCAGAAGCAGTGAGAGTATGCGGGAATTCAGTGCCATTAGATTATTTTAGGCAAACTTAGTACTTATCCTACTTTTATTGGAAATAGCTCTTTGATCGAGCTTTAGCTAACCTCAAATTTGTAGCCTACACCTTTGATGGTGGTAATATAGCCATCACCGATTTTTTCCCTTACTTTCCGCACATGGACATCTACAGTCCGGGCCAGTACATATACATCGGTTCCCCAGATATTGTGCAAGAGGTCGTCACGACTAAAAACTTTCCCTGAGTGCTGAGCAAGGAAATACAATAGTTCAAATTCCTTCTTTGGCAGGTTCAGTTCTTTATCCGACTGGTGTACGACATAGCTCTGCTTGTCGATGACAAGATCTGCAATCTCTATTTTTTCGTTTTCAGGTTGCTTGCTTGTCTTGCGTCTAAACAATGCGTTGATTCTGCTCATCAAGGCACGAGGTTTTATAGGCTTGGTGATGTAGTCATCCGCCCCTGAGTCAAAAGCAGCAACCTCCGAGTACTCTTCAACACGTGCCGTCAAAAAGATAATGAATGTATGGCTCAATTCCTGGACTTCTTTGAGCTGCCTGCAGGTTTCCACGCCATCTTGTTTAGGCATCATTATATCCAATAAAATCAAGTCAGGAAGGAAATCTTTGGCCAGCTCTACTCCTTTGATACCATCCAGGGCTGTTTGAACGGAGTAGCCTTCTTTTTCCAGATTGTATTTTAACAAATCCAGTATATCCGGTTCATCATCTACAACCAGGATTTTTTTTTCTTCGGCCATTTTAAGAGTGTTGAATTAAAGTTAACTAATGTTAACCAAATTTTAGTTACGCCTCAAAAATGTACGCATTAGAATTCAAAATCAAATTTGTAATCCAGTGATAACAATAATTTAATATACAGGAAACAGAGTTGTTTTTAAAGTTTATTGATCGGCTTGGTTAGCCCTTTGGCCGTTTTGATATCCAACTCAATAGCACCGATAAACATGTCTGATTTTACCTTCAGAGGGATTTTGTTTTGATCATCGGAGAGCCAGGCGTGAATAGAATCTTCACCATCGAACACAGAATTTTCTGGCATCATGGGAGCAATTTTCAAAGCCCTGATTTTTCCTAGTTTGGTTTTAATCACCTCACGCCCTTCAAAGCGGATTTTAAAATCAAACACTTTGTTTTTATAGAATCCGTTAATAGCGACTGTTTCACCTACGGCTAACTGATCAAAATCGATTGTTCTTAAGTAAAAGAAGCCACTTACAATGTCCTGGATGTTGTTTGGCACTGCGTAGGGTTCGATTTTTTGAAGTGCCTTGGTTTCGCGATCAAGACGTGTACATATAACGAATCGCTCTTGTGGTCGTATTCCATGATCTCGTTCCGTTTGTAGCTACCCTCGTCTATATATCTGTAAAACTTTTGAGGAATGATTGAGGCAGTGTCTATATAAGACCCCCAATGATTGCGCACTTTCGCAATGACATCAAAAAATTTGGTGGTTTTTCCGTAGATATCCACCTTATAGCAAGGCAGTCCATTTACAGTGGAAATGTTTTTGTTTATTATCATTTCACCTTCGGCTGCTTTGATAAAGCCGTAATGCGCGTAGTACTCCAAATGCTCGCCGGACTTGAAATGACTGTTGTCAATATGACGATACACCGGTCGTTCTAGCGGCGCGGTGGCCATTGAAATGATCAAAATCGATATGGCAGCAAGAGCTTTCAAGTGCTATTGATTTTCTTTTTGGTATTCGATGAAGGCTCTTATGTCTCCTCCAAAGTCATTTTTCAACCATTGCTCAAATTGCTCAATTTTGGAAAAATATCTTGTGAAGGATAAAAAGTAACAGTTGTTCGGCAAATGTTTTGAAAAGATACCTTTAAAGCGATTTGGGTTATTGAAAGAAATAGTATCAATCGTCTGAACAATTTCACTTATAAGTGCTTGTTTCTTCTCATGTTTTACAGAATCACTCCAGGAAATCTCAAATGACTTGTAAAGACTATCCAGGCTTTGTGTAGCTGACAGCATATGATTGGTGTATTTTATATAGTCGCTTTCTGTTCCCATATACTCATCCAATCTTGCATTTTTGGTGCCATACTTATACAGAAAGCGAATTGCCCCCTTTTCACCGATGAAAGACGCCAGATTTTCGTTGTATGCCAGGGAATCTTTGATGAAAATTGTGGCATGTGTAAGCTCATGAATGACCAATTCAGCCAATGAACCATCACTTCTAAAGAGCTGATTGGACAAAATAGGATCCCTAAACCAACCAAGGGTTGACCAGGCGTTCACAGTCCTGATACGCGTATCCAAGCCCCGGGCATTTAGAAGGTCTCTTTCGGCCTTAGCTTTTTTCAAATCAAAAAAACCTTTGTAAGAAAACTTGCCCAGAAAAGGGAATGACCATTGAACCGACTTCAGTTCAAAAGGTTCAGAGGCTGACAAATTCCAAAGAATATCTTTTCCTTTTTGATCAAATATTGAGGTGTAATTTTCCGTGTCTTTTAGACCAAGCGAGTCAATGGCAAACTCCCTTATCTCCTGCATCAATCGAATTTTAGCTTTCAGAGAATCCGGAAAGCTCTGATCATTGAGTACTTCATCAATTGGTCTGGCATTCCAAACTACGTTGATCTGTCCCCTGCCCTGCATCAATCCATAACTTAGCAGTTCCCAATTCCATACAGCTAGCCCAACGAGCACGACCAGAATACCCCAAAGAAAATTTTTCTTCATTGATAATTATTAAATAATGGCTTCTTTTCAACTAAAAAACCTCAAGCCATAAAAGTAGATAAGAATTGGTCAAGGAAATATTCTTAATAGAGAAAGAAGGCCAGATTAGAACAATTTGGCGAATTAGCTAAAAAAGTTAGGTTTTAGCATTCGGAACTGTTTTCCACCACTTCTAGGTAGCTTTAAGTGTTAAAATACTAAAATAAATAGTAATTAGTTTTATTATGTGAAAATAATTAGTCAAATTGCAAAGGTATTTAGTGTAATAAAAATCAACTTTCAACGCTGGGTACAAGCAAATAATAATCTAAATTAGTAATACAATTCAAATTAAATCGAGCCTAAGATGAGCGAAAACACTGAAAAACTCAAAGCACTTCAGCTGACCATAGATAAACTAGAAAAGACTTATGGAAAAGGGTCTGTAATGAAGCTTTCAGACGAGAAAGTTTTGGATATTCCTTCCATTCCTACAGGCTCATTAGGCCTTGATATCGCCATGGGTATTGGTGGAGTTCCCAGAGGCAGGGTAGTAGAAATATATGGGCCGGAATCTTCTGGTAAAACAACACTGACGATGCACTGTATTGCGGAAGCTCAGAAAAAAGGAGGCTTGGCGGCATTCATTGATGCAGAGCATGCTTTTGACAAAACGTATGCTGAGAGGCTAGGAATTGATACTGAAAATTTGCTCATCTCACAGCCGGATAATGGTGAACAGGCACTTGAGATAGCTGAACATCTGATAAGGTCAGGAGCTATTGATATCATTGTGATTGACTCTGTGGCCGCTTTGGTTCCGAAGGCAGAACTGGAAGGCGAAATGGGTGATAGCAAAATGGGACTCCAGGCTCGATTGATGAGTCAGGCGCTACGTAAGTTGACTGGTGCAATTAACAAAACCGGCTGTACATGCATATTTATCAACCAGCTCAGAGAAAAAATAGGTGTGATGTTCGGTAATCCCGAAACCACTACCGGTGGCAATGCACTGAAATTTTATGCTTCTGTAAGGCTGGATATTCGCCGAATCGGACAGATCAAAGAAAGTGCAGACAATGTGCTTGGCAATAGGACCAGGGTGAAGGTGGTAAAAAATAAAGTAGCACCTCCATTCAAGGTGGTGGAGTTTGATATCATGTATGGCACAGGTATCTCCAAAGTGGGTGAAATCATTGATTTGGGTGTGGAGCTAGATATAATCAATAAATCAGGTTCTTGGTTTTCTTACAAAGGCAACAAACTCGGTCAGGGACGAGACTCTGTCAAAGGTCTAATAGCGGATAATCCTGAATTGATGGAAGAACTTGAAGCCAGTATCAAAAGAAAAATCCATGGTGTGCCTGAGGATGAAGTTGAAGAAAAAGCATCCTAAATTTTTTCCGTCCTTACGGGAGATACATACCGGTATTTAAGATTCTAAAGGTTGGGATTATAAGGTTGAAATCGTAATCCCAATCTCCTTCCTAAAGCGAGTTATAATTGTTGGCTCAAGAGATTTTCTGAGCGATTAAATTATATACTTTTGCAGATTCATTTATAGTCATGTGTGTGAGGTCTCATAAAGAAATTACTCCTTGTGCTATTTTTTTAAGTATTAAGAATCTGTAGACTAATTCAATGGCCTTATCCGCTAAATACAATCCCCAGGAAGTAGAGTCAAAAATATATAAGGAGTGGATGGAAAAGGGTTTTTTCCATTCAGAGCCCAATCCAGACAAGGAGCCCTTTACGATCATCATGCCGCCACCCAATGTGACCGGAGTGTTGCACATGGGGCATATGTTGAACAATACGATTCAGGACGTGCTCATCAGAAAGGCACGGATGGAAGGTAAAGAAGCATGCTGGGTACCAGGAACGGATCACGCATCTATTGCAACTGAGGCTAAGGTTGTAGGTCTTCTAAGAGAAAAGGGAATTACCAAAGCAGATATTTCACGCGATGAATTTTTGGATCATGCACATGCCTGGAAGGAAAAGTACGGAGGAATAATCTTCGATCAGCTCAAAAAACTGGGAGCTTCTTGTGACTGGGAGAGAACATTTTTTACCATGTCTCCCAAACTATCTAAAGCTGTCACCGACAGTTTTGTAAAACTGCATCAAAGAGGATACATATACCGAGGCTATAAAATGGTCAATTGGGATCCAACTGCTCAAACGACTATTTCCAATGAGGAAGTGATTTATAAGGAGGTAGACTCAGCGCTGTATTATGTCAATTATCAAGTTGAAGGTGAAGATGGTTTTGTAACCATTGCTACGACACGTCCTGAGACTATTTTGGGTGATACTGCTATATGTATAAATCCGAATGATGAGCGATACGCTCACCTAAAAGGAAAGCGAGCCATTGTGCCATTGGTGAACAGGTCTATTCCAATTATTGAGGATGACTATGTTGACTTAGAATTTGGTACGGGATGCTTGAAAGTGACTCCAGCCCATGATACCAATGACTATGAACTAGGCCAGAAGCATAATTTAGAGACGATTGATATCTTAAATGATGATGGCACCTTGTCTGAGGCCGCACAATTTTTTGTAGGTGAGGATCGAGAAAAGGCCAGAAAGCTCATATCGAAGGAACTCAAGTCCCTAGGCAATCTCGTAAAGGTTGAAAACCTAAAGAACAAAGTGGGATTTTCAGAAAGAAACCCTGATACGGTTGTGGAACCTAAGTTATCCCTGCAGTGGTACCTGAATATGGAGGAGATAGTGAAGCCCGCTCTCGAAAATGTAATGAATGATGAGATCAGGTTTTATCCACCGAAATTCAAGAATACATATAGGCACTGGTTAGAAAATATAAGAGACTGGCCGATTTCAAGACAGCTTTGGTGGGGACAGCAAATTCCCGCATACTACTATGGTGATGAAGGAGTGGCTATAGCTGCTACTAAAGAAGAAGGACTTGAAATCGCACGAACTGAAAGTGGTAACGAGAATCTACAATTGGACGACCTTACCCAGGAGGAAGATGTCGTGGATACCTGGTTTAGTTCATGGTTGGTGCCTATTTCCGGTTTTGATGGTTTTGAAAACCCGGGAAATAAGGAAATAAACTATTATTATCCGACTTCCATCTTGGTAACAGGATGGGATATCATCTTTTTCTGGGTGGCCAGGATGATTTTTGCCGGCTATCAATTTATGGATGATAAGCCTTTCAAAAAGGTTTATTTCACCGGAATGGTTAGGGATCTTCAAAGAAGGAAGATGTCCAAGTCACTGGGGAATTCTCCTGATGCACTGGCACTAATCGATAAATATGGTGCTGACGGAGTAAGAGTGGGAATGCTCTTGAGCTCGGCTGCAGGAAATGATTTGTTGTTTGATGAAAAACTTTGTGAGCAGGGAAGGAATTTTTCTACTAAAATATGGAACGCCTTCAGGCTGGTAAAAAATTGGGAGATAGTAGAGGGCGAATCAGATGCGAAGAACGGTCTGGCTATAGATTGGTTTGAGGCAAGGTACAACCAGGTGCTTGAAGAAGTGGAAGACAATTTTTCAAAGTTTAGGCTGTCTGATGCACTGATGTCTGTGTACAAACTAATATGGGATGACTTCTGCTCTTGGTATCTGGAAATGATTAAACCCGATTTTGGCAAACCAATTGACAGTGTGACGCATGCGGCTACTATGTCATTTTTTGAGAGATTAATGACATTGGTTCATCCGTATATGCCATTTATTTCCGAGGAAATCTGGCAGCACATAAAAGACAGGGAATCTGATGATTACGCTATTGTTGCCGAATGGCCAAAAGCTAGCAAATATGACCAACAGCTTATTGACCTTGCTTCGAAATCATTCGAACTGATTTCCAGCATCCGAAATATTAGAAACTCAAATGGGATTTCTTTCAAACAAGAGTTGGAAGTATTTGTGAAGTCTCAGTCATTTGCTGACTACTCAAGGTTTAGTGAAACAATCTCCAGGTTGTGTAATCTTTCTGGCTTTGAACAATGCAAGGAAGGCCCAGAAAATTCAATCAGCTTTACCTTGGGTTCAGATGAATTCTTTATCCCTGCTGAAGGGAATGTGGATACTGAAAAGGAAAAAGAAGAGCTTCAAAAAGAGTTGGACTATACCAAAGGCTTTCTTAATTCTATCAACAAAAAACTGGGTAACGAACGATTTGTAAATAATGCTCCAGCCAATGTGGTGGCCGTTGAACAAAAGAAAAAGGCCGACGCTGAATCTAAGATCAGTATGCTTGAAGCCAAGCTAAAGGCACTGGGCTGATTGGTAATTGATAAGTGAATCCTGAGGGAGATGGATTATTCCCAAGGCACCAATTTAGAAGCATAATAATCTATGCCCAATGCTTCGAATCTTGCCTTTTGTTTCCCTAGCCTCATCTTATACTCATCCCAGTTTCTTGACGATTTAGGTGTCCATCCTATTTCTGCTATTCCAGGTAGGCGAGGAAACACAAGGTACTCCAGCTCGTCCATATTCGTTACGGTTTCGGTCCACAATGGAGCCTCAACACCAATGATGTTTTCACGAGGAATATCCTCTGCGATATCCACCGGATCCCAGATGTAAGCACTGTCCACTTCGGTATAGCCAGCCCAGTGCAAGCCCAAGTGAGTAGTTGAATCATATTGCATATCCAGGTAAGCATTGGTAGCGGGTGATACCAAGACCTTAGCGCCCTGTGCTACCCCCATTTTGGCATTTTCGACTTTTGCCCACCACTGGACGACAGAACTCGGTTCTAGCTTGGCATGTGCTATTTCATCCCAGCCCATAACGGTCTTGCCATATTTCTTAACTATGTCCTGAGCTCGTTCTATAAACGGAACATAATCTTCCATCGCAGTTACATGCGATTCATCTCCGCCAATATGGATGTAAGGTCCGGGAGTCATTTGAGCCAATTCTCTAATCACATCATCAACAAATTGATAAGTCACTTCCTTGTCAGTACACAAGGTGCTGAATCCTACTTCCGTACCCGTATATAGTTCGGTGGCCTGACCATCACAATTGAGTTCGGCGTAAGATGCTAATGCTGCATTGGTATGGCCAGGCATGTCAATCTCAGGTACAACAGTGACGAACCTTTCAGATGCGTATTCTACAATATCCTTGTATTCTTCCTGGGTATAAAATCCGCCCTCGGTTCCTCCTACTTCTTTTGACGAACCCACTACTGTCAAATTTGGCCAGGACTTTATTTCAACACGCCATCCCTGGTCATCGGACAAATGAAGATGCAGAGTATTCATCTTATACATTGAAAGCAGGTCAATATACCTTTTCACATCTTCTACAGTAAAAAAGTGCCTTGCAACATCCAGCATAGTTCCCCTGTATTGGTACTCTGGTGCATCCTCGATCTTGCCACTAGCAATGGCCGATAATTTGTCCTCTTCTTTTGAAGTTGTGGGTTGAATAGGTATTAGCTGTCTCAGCGTCTGGATGGCATAGAATATACCTTGCGGATCAGCTGCTGAAAGTTCTACAGACTTTTCGTCTATTGTTATTTCGTATCCTTCGACAGATGTGGACTTACCTTTTAGATTCAAATAAATCCCTGAATGGGTTGTCGCCTCTGCAAACTGTATTTCGACCTCTATTCCTGTCGATTTATTTATTATGTCTTTCAGATATTCCCCAAGGAAGTTTAGGCTTTTGTTTTCTAAATAAATGATTGATTCCTGGGTAAGCACATAAGATGACCCTGTTGCAGACGTTGATAAAGGTTTTGGGATAATGCTCTCCTGGGATAGATCTTTTGCAGGTCGAGGGGTGGTCGAACAAGCGGCTGCAATTGTTATCAATAACAACAGGAAGGAGTTGGCTGGCGAATATTTCATTGAAAAAGGGCTTTGACGTTTGGCTATGTAAATTCAAATATAATGCTATAGAAGAAAGATGATATTTATAATTCATTTCTTTATTATGGCATGGAATATTTAGAATCCAGTGAAAAACATCTATTTGATTATTCTTCATTCATTCCAAACCTCATATATTACAGATTATTTTCAACTAAAATCAATACATCAAGTCATGAAAAAATATTCCATCATTGTTGTTGCCGCTTTGATCCTTTGTCTTACATCTAATGCAAATAGTCAGCAAATAGATCTTTTTAACGGAAAGAATCTAGATGGTTGGGTCATTGAAAATGGCGGGCAGTTTTCTGTTGCAGATGGCGTCATCAAGCTGAACAAAGGTACGGGCTGGTTGCGTTCGGAAAAGAAGTATAGTGATTTCGTAATGACCATGGAGTTTCGCTTTATGGAGAAGGAATCAAATAGTGGAATCTATGTGAGGATACCTTCTAACAAAGAAGGTGAAAACGACGGATGGCCAGCGTCATATTATCAAATGCAGTGCAAAGATGACACGACCACAGTAGCCAGTCACCTGGGTCACATGCTTTTCGGAGGGGTGCCAGATTTCGATTTTATTTCCAGCCATGAAAACATAAAAAAGGCCTACAAACCTGTAGGAGAATGGCATACTTATGAGATCACATGCAAGAAGGGAACGCTGGTTGCCAGGTTGAATGGTGAAATCATTACTATCGCGATGAATGTACAAACACCTGAGGGTTATGTGGGCATCCAGGGAGAGCATGGCACTCTCGAATTCCGCAAGATTGCTGTAGAAATTCTTTAATATGAAAGCGTTCAATCTTATTTTCGTTCTGTTAATGTTCGCCTGTCAGGCGAAAAAGGATACTCCTAAAGAATCCGATGCTCCAAAAGGCCAAAAAGAAACGGTTTCTACTGAAACGGTAATTTTTGATGGAACATCTTTGGATGGTTGGAAGAATTACGGAGGGGGAAAGTTCTTTGTTGAGGATGGCGCCATCGTAGGGGAGGCTGCCATGGGATTTCCCAATAGCTTTATGGCTACCGAAAAAATGTATCAGGATTTTGAATTGGAGGTCGATGTATTGATTGATTCTCTTCTGAATTCCGGCATTCAAATACGGAGCAATGTCTATCCGGTAGAAACCAAGACTATAAGATGGGGTGGACGTTTCAAAGAGGATGGTAGCAAGGACGTCAAGGAAAGAACCTGGGAAGCCGGACGGTTTTGGGGATACCAGGTAGAGATCGATCCCTCAAGTGGATGGAGTGCGACATTGTATGAAGAAGGCGGAAGAGGCTTTTTGCATACTCCCGGAGTAAAGGAAGACGCACTTGATGCCTTCAAAAAAGGAGAATGGAACCATTTCCGAATTAGGGTAAAAGGAGATCATTTTCAAACCTGGTTGAATGGTGTGGCTGTCGCTGATCTGAACGATGATTTCACAAAGACTGGCTACATTGCTTTGCAACTTCATGGGATTGGCAAAAACGAGAAGAAGATAGGGCAAAAGGTTCGTTGGAAGAATTTTAAATTAGTCGAGTTGTAGTTTCTTTTAGGTATTTTAGATTTCAATTTAGCTAATGTCGGTTCGAAGGATGAAGCCAAGGCTTAACAGAATAAGCCTCAATGAAAGGTTATATAGGCAATTTCTATTTAAACTATGATGACCCTCTATACCGGATAAGTATAATAGTCATTCTTTGTTTGGTCGTCACGAAACTGGCAGCTCAAAAGAATCAGCCGCCGAACATCATTTTTATTTTGACTGATGATCAGGGATGGACGCACACATCACACCGTCCGCCAAGAAGTGCAGTCAGGAAGGGAGAATACAAACTCATCAAATACTGGAGCAAGGAAAATAAATATAAAGGCACCCCGAAGGTGCAGTTGTTTGATATCGCAAATGACTTGAGTGAACGAAAAGACCTTTCTAAAGACCAACCTGAAAAGACCAGAGAATTGGCAGCCTTACTGTATGAATTTATTAATGAGAGCAATTCTTTAGTGGAAGAAGGGATGTTGAAAGTGCAGTATGCCGTATTCCAGAGGTTTTGGGAGTTAGATAGTAAAACTTGAACCTCTCTAAGTTTTAAGCTATCGATTGGTTGATCCCTTGATCCAATTCGACTAAATTCCAATTCAAAATTATGTAGTTGTTTTAAAACCATATTATCCTAATACAAACCAATTATAAATTATTATGACAAGAAGAGCGCCTTTTGCAATTTTAATTTTTGGAATAGTTATGATGTTCATAGGCTGTGTGTCTAGTAACTCTAGCTCACCAAATGTAATTATTATTTACACTGACGATCAAGGATCTATTGATCTCAATATTTATGGGGCAAAAGATTTGCAGACACCTCACATGGATGCCCTGGCAAAGAGTGGTTTGCGTTTTACGCAATTTTATGGGGCTCCAGTTTGCTCACCTTCCAGAGCAGGACTGATGACTGGAAAGACTCCCCAACGAGCAGGTGTTCCAGGCAATATTCCGTCAGTGCCTATTACTACAAAAGGATTAAAGGGCTCTCAATATACTATGGCCGAGATGTTCAAGGAAGCCGGATATAAGACGGCACACATTGGTAAGTGGCATCTGGGAGATCAGGAAGGAATGCTACCGAATGATCAGGGATTTGACTATTCATTTGGACACCATGTAGGCTGTATTGATAACTATTCTCATTTCTACTATTGGAGGGGTCCTAACCGACATGACCTATATAGAAACGGAAAAGAAGTGTTTTATGATGGTGAATTCTTCCCAAGCCTCATGGTGCAGGAGGCATCAGAATTTCTCGATAAGAATAAAGAAGAACCATTTTTCATTTACTACGCAATGAACACGCCCCATTATCCTTATCAAGGCACACCTGAATGGCTTAAATATTACCAGGAAAAAGGGGTTGAGTATCCAAGGGATCTATATGCAGCATTCCTGTCCACACAGGATGACAAAATTGGGGAACTGATCTCAAAATTGAAATCCTTGAATTTGTATGAAAACACAATTATTGTTTTTCAATCAGACAATGGATACTCAACAGAAGAAAGGGCATTTTTTGGTGGAGGAAACGCTGGGCCGTATCGTGGGGCAAAATCTTGTTTATTCGAAGGAGGGTTTAGAGTCCCGGCTGCCATCAGTTGGCCGGGGAATATTCCAGCAGATCAGGTTAGAGGTCAATTCGCAGTAAACGCCGACTGGATGCCAACATTGGCAGAGTTGTGTGGGCTGGAGCTGGAATTAAAGGATCTAGATGGTAAAAGTTTGTTGCCAGTAATTAATAATAGCAGTGCTAAGAGCCAGCACAATGAGATATTCAGTTGGCAGCATGGAAAGCAATGGGCTACACGGTCGGGAAAATGGAAGCTACTTGGTAATCCTGTAGACAAGAGCAAAAAGGCTCCATTAGGCGAAGAGGACAAGTTGTTTTTAGTTGATCTCGAAAATGACCCTGGAGAGATGACCAATTTAGCTGATCAATATCCGGAAATAGTAAATAAGCTAAATCTTCAATACCAAAATTGGTTGGCAAGAAATACTTCTCAATAAATTGATAAAGCAACTAAACTTCTAAAGATGAAACTTGCTCAGGTGTTAATTCTAAGCGTATTTACGGCATTGGTGTCCTGCAACCAAAATACTGCTTCAGACAGGAAGCCTAACATGGTATTCATACTAGCGGATGATTGCAGCTACTGGGATTTGGGTGTTTATGGAAGTAAAGATGCAATTACACCCAATATTGACCAACTTGCTGCAGAGGGTATTAAATTTGATAAAGCCTATCAAGCGGCTCCAATGTGCTCTCCAACACGGCACAATTTGTATACAGGTTTGTATCCTGTAAAGACTGGTGCCTACCCAAATCATACTACCGCCAAAGCAGGCACAAAAAGTATCGTGCAATATTTGAAGCCTCTCGGATATAGGGTCGCACTTGCCGGGAAGTCACATGTATCACCAAAAGAAGTTTTCCCCTTTGAGTATTTAAAGGGATTGAAAGATGGTGATTTTAGCCCTATAAGAGAGTTTGTAAAAAATGCCGATTCCAAGGATGAACCATTTTGTCTGTTCGTTTGCTCCAAGCAGCCCCATACTCCCTGGGATAAAGGAGATCCAAGTCTTTTTCCTCCTAAAGCCTTATCACTGCCTGCTTTTTTTGTTGATACCCAAGATACGAGGGAAAATTATTCAAATTACCTGGCTGAAATCAATTACCTCGATGGTCAGGTCGGAGAGGTAATGAGCATATTGAAAGAAAATGGTCAGGATGATAATACACTTGTAATCTTTTCAAGCGAACAAGGAAATAGCTTTCCTTTTGCCAAATGGACATGCTATGATGTAGGAGTACGTTCTGCATTTATTGCCAAGTGGCCAGGCAAAATTAAGCCTGCATCTGTATCAAATGCTATGATTGAGTATTCCGATGTGGTACCCACATTTGTAGAAATTGCAGGAGGAACTCCAGTTCAGAATTTAGACGGTAAGAGCCTTGTGAATTTGTTCCTGGGAAAGGCATCACATCATAAAGACTACTCTTACAGCCTTCAAACAACCAGAGGTATCAATAACGGGAGTGAGCATTATGGGATTCGATCCATTGTTTCCGATCGGTACAGGTATATTCTCAACCTCACACCAGGCGTAGCTTTCAAGAACAACATCACACATAAGGAGACGTGGTGGAAAACTTGGCAATCTGTAGCTGAAAATGATGAGAAGGCTGCTAGTTTGGTGAAAAAGTATCAGCATCGCCCTCAACATGAATTATACGATGTGATCGAAGACCCATACTGTATGAATAATTTGGCAGAAATTCCAGAATTTGAAGATATCAAAAATACGTTGCACTCAAAGCTTCTAGCCTGGATGGATGAGTGTGGCGACAAAGGTCAACAAACAGAGATGGAAGCTAAGCTCCATATGCCTAAATTTATTAAGCAAGCTAAGAGCAAAAACCAAAACTAAGATACAAGACTGAAATGTTTTTCCTCAATGATACAAAGGCGTAAAATTTATCTAGTAGGAAAGGCAGACAGCACAGGATAATTCTCAATTGGAGAGAGAATAGTTTTAGAGATTCTTAAAAACAAAAAACTATGTCTCGGAAAATTGTACTTACCCTGATGGTTGGATTATTACTGGTTCAATTCGCTAATGGTCAGAGTGGAAATTGGGTCTCCTTATTGAATGAAGACCATTCAAAGCATTGGGAAGTATTTATAGGCGTTCCGCATGGTACTGTAAAAGGACTGCCAGGAATTGATCCTGCTAGTGATGGAAAAAAAGGAGAGCCACTAGGTGTCAATAATGATCCAAAAAGTGTTTTTTCTTTTGAAGATGATGGCTCAGAGGTTGTTTTACATATATCTGGTGAAATTTATGGGGCACTTTCCTCAAAGGCGGAGTACGAAAATTACCACCTGAAATTACAATTTAAGTGGGGAGAGAAAAAATGGGAACCGAGACTGGATCGCGAAAGGGACAATGGAATATTATACCATTGTGTAGGTCCGCACGGGGCTTTTTGGAATGTATGGATGCAATCTCAGGAATTCCAGGTACAACAGGGGGATATGGGAGATTATTACTCATTGGCAAAAACAGAAATAGAGATACCTGCTGTTGCGGGAGAGTTAATAAATGATTTTGATTACAAAAAAGGAGCTGAAAAGAAAAGGTTTTCAAGTATTGACCCTTCTGTTTACGGACATTGCGACAAGGGCTCAGATAATGAAAAACCGCATGGAGAATGGAATACCTTGGAGTTGATTTGTATTGGTGGAAGTAGTCTACATGTAGTTAATGGTAAAGTTGTAATGGCATTGTACAACTCGCAATACCTTGATCCCAATGACAATATTGTGCCGCTAACAAAAGGCAAAATTCAGCTGCAATCTGAAGGAGCGGAAGCTTTTTATAAGAACATTCAAATTAGGTCCATAAAAAAGATCCCACAAGAATATAAAGACCAGTTGTAATTGATTGTTTGGAATAGTTTCAAATCAAATATTTCAGCATTTGGCGGATAGCACATCAGCGACAATAGATGATATTGGTGTCGACCGATTAGAGCAGCTACTAAAATATCCTATGATAGATGCGATCGTAGATCAGGGGCCAGGTTTACCTAAATCAGATTTCCACTACTATTTCATCATGTTAGTGTTCCAAATTTGGGCATGACCTGCTATTGAATAATTTACACTTCAATGAGAATTCCATGGAAAACCTAATACAGACAGTGCAGGATGAATTTGCGCAAAAAGTGCACTAATCTTACGCAATTTTTTGAACTAGTTTTATAGGCTAAACTTTTACACATTTAAATTATGCTATACCGATTAACATTTACACTTATCCTGTGCCTAATTTTCAAAGTAAGCACAATCGCTCAAAGCGGTGATCAACCCAATATCATTTTCATACTAACCGACGACCAGCGTTGGGACGCACTGGGTTATGCGGGCAATGAATTGGTCACTACCCCCGAAATGGACAAACTCGCCCAAAGCGGAGTATTCTTTAAGAATGCAATGGTGACCACACCGATATGTGCAGCTAGCAGAGCGAGTATCTTTAGTGGTTTATACGAAAGAGCGCACGCTTACAATTTCCAAACAGGGGCCATGAAGGATGAGTATATGCGTGTGGCCTACCCGCGGATACTCAAGGACTCAGGCTATAAGACTGCATTTTACGGCAAGTTTGGTGTAAACTACCCGCATAAGGACAAACTCTTTGATGAGTATGAGGATTATGATCGAGCTAATCAATACAAGGATAAGCGAGGCTACTTTTATAAGACGCTTGGAAAAGATACGGTTCATTTAACGCGGTACACGGGTCAAAAGGCACTGGACTACCTGGAAAAGGCTGATAGCAGCCAACCCTTCTGTTTGTCGCTTAGTTTTAGTGCTCCTCATGCCCATGATGGTGCTCCTGAACAATATTTCTGGCAGACTACTACAGATCCATTGTTGCAGGGTGTAGAAGTACCAAAGGCCAATATCTCTGATGACAAATATTTTGACGCATTACCCAAACCAGTGAGGGATGGTTTCAACCGCCTACGATGGGGATGGAGGTATGATACGCCTGAGAAATACCAGCACAGCCTCAAAGGCTATTATCGTATGATTGCAGGTGTTGATTTGGAGATAGCCAAAATCAGAGAGCAACTTGAGAAGAAAGGTTTAGATAAAAATACCGTCATCATTGTGATGGGGGATAATGGACATTTCCTTGGAGAAAGACAGCTTGCCGGAAAATGGCTAATGTATGACAACTCGGTTAGGGTTCCGCTGATCATCTATGATCCCAGAAATGCAAAACACCAGGATGTAGATGAAATGGCATTAAATATTGACGTGCCGGCCACCATGCTTGACCTGGCTGGAATAGAGCAGCCGGAAACATGGCAAGGAAAAAGTTTGATGCCAATTGTTTCTGGTAAAACAAATGACATCAAAAGAGATACCGTATTGATCGAGCACCTTTGGGAATTCGAACACATTCCTCCAAGTGAAGGTGTGCGAACAGATGAATGGAAGTACTTCCGCTATGTTAATGACAAGTCTTCGGAAGAGCTCTATAACCTGAAGAAGGACCCAAGAGAAATTAAGAATCTTGCTGGAAGTAAAAAATACAGAGGCGTACTGACGAAGTTGCGCAAGAAGACGGATCAACTGATCTTGGAATTGGGTGATGAGTCTACGGTGGCTCCAACAGAACTAACAGTTGAATACATTAGAGAACCATCTCAGGTAAAGGTAGTGGATACTACTCCGGAGTTAGGCTGGAGGGTTCCAGATGGTGCTGTATTCCAATCTGCTTACCAGATTTTAGTAGCCACTTCTAAGGAAAATATTGACAACAACATTGGTGACGTCTGGAACAGTGGACAAGTAAGAACAAACAATTCTACCAACGTTAGCTATGCTGGTAAGGCCCTGAAAGCAGGAATGAAATATTTCTGGAAAGTACGATTGTGGGATGAGCATAATAGGCTGGGCAACTATGCCAAAGCTCAAATGTTCCAGATAGGTAATCCTACTGGAGAATTGACAACCGCTAATTTTTTCCAGATTGAAAGAATTAAGCCCGCTAAAGTGGTTGAGAAATCGAAGAGCTCTTACTTCATTGATTTTGGTAAGGATGCTTTTGCCAACCTGGAGTTTGATTACAAGGCTCTAGCCGCTGATACATTGATCTTGAGACTTGGTGAAGATTTAGAAAATGGCCAGATCAACAGGACGCCAATAGGTACCATAAGGTACCAGGAATTGAAAGTAGCGGTGAACCCTGCTCAGACCAATTACAAGTTGAGTATTAGACCTGACAAAAGAAACACACTTCCTAACAAGGCCATAGCACTACCAGATTCGTTTCCGGTTTTATTACCATTTAGGTATTGTGAAATAGAAAATGCTAAAAGCCCGATTTCAAAAGACGATTTAACACAAGTCGCCTACTTCAACTATTTCGATTACAACACGAGTGGTTTTACGAGCTCAGATACTGTTCTCAACCAAGTATATGAACTGTGCAAGTATTCCATGAAGGCCACAACTTTCAGTGGTTTGTATGTAGATGGTGAGCGAGAAAGAATCCCATACGAGGCGGATGCTTATTTGAACCAGCTTAGTCACTATACCACGGACAGGGAATACGCCATTGCGAGGAGGACTATAGAGTATTTTATGGAGCATCCCACCTGGCCGACGGAGTGGCAGCAGCATGTTGCACTGTTGATATATGCCGACTATATGTACACCGGTAATACCGAGCTCATAGAGCAGTACTATGAAGATCTAAAACACAAGACACTTTTTGAATTATCCAATGAAGATGGTTTGATTACTTCTGAAAAAGTAACACACGAATTTATGTTGAAGCTTGGCTTCAAGGAAGGGTATAAAAAACCATTGACAGATATCGTAGACTGGCCTTCAGCTGGATGGGGAGGCGACCCTAACAACAAAGGAGAACGTGACGGTTATGTCTTCAAGCCATATAGCACGGTCATCAATTCTTTCTTCTATGAAAACATGAGGATAATGGCCGAATTTGCTCAGATACTTGGCAAAACGGATGAGGTACTGGATTTTGAGTTTAGGGCGGCAAGAGCCAAGAAAGCAATCAATGAACAGATGTTTGATAAAGAACGAGGCGTTTATGTGGACGGTATTGGCACAGACCATGCTGCCTTGCATGCGAATATGATGCCTTTGGCCTTTGGCATTGTGCCGGAAGAATATTTCGATTCAGTAGTAGCGCATGTAAAATCTCGTGGCATGGCTTGCAGCGTTTATGGTTCACAGTTCTTGATGGATGGATTGTACAATGCCGGTGAGGCAGACTATGCGCTGGAGCTGATGGCAAGTACTGCCAAAAGGAGTTGGTACAACATGATTCGCGAAGGTTCTACCATCACGATGGAGGCTTGGGACAATATTTATAAAAACAATCAGGATTGGAACCATGCCTGGGGAGGCGTCCCTGCCAATGCTATTCCAAGAGGTTTGTGGGGGATACAACCCAAAACTCCAGGGTATGGTGTGGCCCGAATCAGACCACAGCTGTCAAAGTTGGAGCATAGTGAAATCAAAGTACCTACTTTACTAGGAGAGATCAACGGGAAGTACCGACGAGTAAGCGGCCGTTTACAGACTTATGAGATTGAATTGCCAGCGAATATGCTAGGTGAATTCGTTCTTTCTGGAGCTGGTGACAGTGTCATTACTTTAAATGGTGTAAAAGTAAATTCGGCATTTGGGTCAATACGACTGTCTCCTGGAATGAACAAAATCGAGATTAAGATTAATTCATTTTAGGTGATAAAGTGAAGCGCTGTAAAGCTCGATTTTTCTGGTCATACCGTGTCGGATAACGGGAGGAGGTCATTAGAGTTTAATGGTGAGCTTATCTAACTAATTATTAAAATTATGAAACTAAAAATTCGGTTTGTCAGATTGGTACTGATTCTGCCTTTCATATCTTCATTTATTGTCAAAAGTCAAACGTCAGAAGAATCAATTTACACAGAAAGATTTGATGATCCTCAAGCTGTCTATCTCAACAATGAAAACTTCAATGTTGCGGCAGATGGAACCGGGGATGATGCTCCTGCAATTCAGTCGGCCATTGATCTGGTACGGGAAAAGTCGGGAGGCGGGATTGTTTTTATTCCAGAAGGCACATACAGGCTAGGAAAAACCGTTTATGTCTGGCGTGGAATCCGATTGATAGGCTATGGGAAAGAAAGACCAATTTTCAAGCTAGGAGAGAATACTCCTGGTTATCAGGAAGGGGATCATCAATATATGGTTCATTTTTGTCAAAACCCTCCAGGCACGCCGGGTCCTCTTCAGCCTAATACCTGGGTTACGGAAGATTTTCAAGATGGAACTTATACCACATTTTATTCCGGGCTTCAGAACATAAATTTTGAAATTGGTGACGGTAACCCTGCAGCCATTGCTATAAGATATCATGTTGCTCAGGTTTGTGTACTGGATCACATCAATTTTAACATCGGGCAAGGCCGTGGAGGGATTCAGGCAGCTGGGAATATAATTGAGAACTGCACATTTCAAGGGGGTGAGTTTGGTATAAAGACGGAAAAATCTGCCCCAAGCTGGCAGATTACAGTACTAGATTGTTCGTTTGAAGGACAGAGGGAGTCTTCCATAATTACCAGTGATGCCAAGATGCTCGTTATTCGTGGCAGGTTTAAAAACACGCCCATCGGTATTTTTCTACCCGGACCGGACCAGATATATGTTCAAGATACCTGGTTTGAGGATATCGGAAATACAGCATTTCAGATAAATCATTACGTACATGAGGATTTGCAGGTAAACTTTGATAATCTTAAATTTTCAAATGTCCCTTACAGTGTCAAGTTTAAGGCAAAAATCCACCAGGCAATCAGGAGAGCTGGAAGGGTAGAATATGAAGCGCCGGCACCTGTCTACACCATTAAGGAATTTTCCCAGGGGATACACCTTGAAAATCCTCAGGGAAATGCCTTGCTGCGTCATTTTGGAGTAGAGATAGATGAATCTCCCATTGAGACACTGGGCGAGTTTCCTAAGAAAGAGATAGCAGACTTGCCTGAAGCTGGGACCTGGGTAAATATTGCAGACCTGAGTGCGAAAGGTGATGGGGAAACAGATTGTACGAAGGTATTCGAAAGGGCCATTGCAAAATATGACGCCATTTATGTTCCAATGGGGAATTATGTAATATCCAGATCATTAACACTCAGGGAAAGGACTACTTTGATCGGCTTACATCCTTACAAAACCAGATTAGTTCTGAGCAATGGAACAGAAGGATTTCAGGATGTTGATGATCCCAGACCTCTGCTTATAGCTCCTGAAGGTGGAAGTAATGGTATAACGGGCATAGGAATTGACCTGGGGATCAATCCAGGGGCAATTGGCCTAAAATGGATGGCCGGATCTGAGTCATTCGTGAATGACGGATTGTTTCGAACTTCGAGCAAATGCGAACGCGGAGAGGGTAGTACCCATTCCATCTGGGTTACAAATGGCGGTGGCGGAGCATTTAAAAATATTTGGATAGTAGACAACAATACTGATGTTCCTTTTTACATAAACAAAACGAAGACTCCTGGTAAAATTTATGAAATCTCAGTTGAACATCATAAGTACCATGAAGTCGTTCTTGAAAATGTGGAAAACTGGTCCTTCTACGGACTTCAGCTGGAAGAAGATACCGGCAGTGAAAAGGTTCTTGCCGTAGAAATTAGTAATTGCAGGAATATCCTTTTTGCCAACCTGAGGAGTCACCGGACTTCAGGAATTTGGGATCCCTACTATGCGGGAGTACTCTTAAGAAACTCAAATAATATTTCGATTAAGGGAAACCATTTCAGCGGTTTCGTATTTCCATATGACCATACTTTATTTGATGAATCTACTGGTCTGGCCATACCCAATCTGAAGTTTACGAAACTGCATATTAAGTAGAAATAAATTTTAGAATACCGAAAAACATTCGCCTATTCCATGTTAATGGTTTTTATCCATGTCGAAAACTAAAAAACAATCAATTGCCTAATATTCCTCGGGCAATGAGGCTTATGTTAGCTAGACCAATGAATTAATGGGAGACAAAAAACGTGTCTTTCAATATAACACCAGATATGCTGGAATTCACAGGAATGGAAATGGAGAGGATTCTGGAGCCCGGGTCTTATAAGGTTTACCAGGGCGGATCATCAGATTTAGCCCTGGAAGCAAGCTTTAAGCTACTTTAGTTTTTAAGACAATTTCAATTCTCACCTTACTCAAGTCATTCGTGTAGAAAGTGGATTATTCCATTACATTCTCCTAATATTTAGTGTCTCAAGTCGATCCTTATCCATTAACCGTTATTTTTGATATGCACAAATATTTCCTTCCACATTATGAAAACAAGCCTATTTTATACTCTTAGTTTTTTGATCTTGCTCGCCTGTAAACCACGAACGCAAAGCAGTTCGAATAAAGCTCAACGGCAAAATGTCATCATCATATTCACCGATGATATGGGTTATGGGGATATCTCCTCTTATGGTGCTAGTGATCATATTACCCCTAATATTGATCAGTTGGCAAAGGAAGGCGTAAAATGTACTGATTTTTATGTGCCAGTTCCATACTGTGCTCCTTCCAGGGCCACTTTGCTCACTGGTAGATTTCCGCTTCGGCATGGGCTTGTTAGAAATCCTACACCGGACAAGGGGATCAATGATATTGGTATTTCAGCGGATGAACTAACCATTGCAGAAGTTTTAAAAGATGAAGGTTACAAAACCAAATTGGTGGGAAAATGGCACCTCGGCCATGTGGAGCAATACTTCCCTACGAATCATGGATTCGACGAATATTATGGCATACTGTACTCGAATGATATGAGGCCAGTCCAAATTGTGGAAAATAAGGATACAGTAGAATACCCTGTAGACCAGACTGTGCTAACTAAAAACTACACTATTAAGGCTTTGGACTTCATTCGAAAAAATAAGGATGAGCAGTTTTTTCTACAGCTGTGTCACGCCATGCCTCACAAACCGCTTGCGGCATCAAAAGACTTTTACACTCCTGAAACTCCCGATAATTTGTACGACGATGTGATACAAGAACTGGATTGGTCTGTAGGCGAAATCATGTCGGAGTTGAAGAAATTAGACCTTATTGACAATACAATAGTGATGTTCTTATCCGATAATGGCCCATCGTGGGGTGGTAGTAGTGGCGGGCTGAAAGGAATGAAGGGGAGAAATTGGGAAGGAGGCACGTGTGTTCCATTCCTGATTAGAAGTAGTGCATTGCCCGGAGGGAGGACGGTAACTACACCATGCTGGTCGCCCGATATTTTCCCGACCATTCTGGGAATGCTCGATGTAGATGTACCCGAAGGATTGGTTTTGGATGGGCAAAACATTCAGGCAGTCCTGAAAGGAAATGAGTCTAGTCATCAGCCAATTTTTACTATGCGGGGTGATCAGGTGATGGTAGTAAGAAGTGGCGATTGGAAGCTATTCCTGAAAAAGCCGAGATATTACAATGGGGAAGACAAGAATTACAGAAAGGGATGGGAAGCAAGAAAGCCGGATGGAACCACGATAATCGCTCCTATGGAGCAACCAACTCCTGATTTGTATCCTGGAGTTAAGCCTATCGATTTTGGTACTTTCCCATTACTCTTTAACTTAAAGGAAGATCAGGGGGAAACAGAAAATCTAGCGGAAAAGTATCCTGAAAAAGTAAATGAACTGCAAGCCATTTATGATGAGTTTTTGCGATCCATTTAGACCAATTGTATTGACAGACCTAGTCGCTTTCCATTAGTCGAGGTACAATTTCAGGCTTGAAAATGAATCCTCGACCGGAAGCATAGCAATGTCAACAGTACAGGATAATATTTATGTGAGATAGCCATATTTTTATCAATCAATACTCCAAAATGCTAAATAGGATCATGCAGGAAAATAGATTACTAAAAGTCGGGTTGCTAGCGGTTTTGATCAGTGGCGGTCTGCTTGCAGGCTGTGGGAGTCCTAAAAAGAAAGAGCAGAATACAGTTGCCGAAAAAGAGTCGCCCCAAAAGACATTGACCAATATGTCTGTGTCAAATTTGGAATATGCGAAAGCTCAAATCCAATCCGGTGATCCGGGATATGTAGAGGAGTATCAAAAGATTATTGATGAAGCTGATGAAGCGCTGAATGAAGGTCCTTTTTCTGTAATGAATAAAACTCAGGTTGCACTTAGCGGAGACAAACATGATTATTTAAGTCTGGCTCCTTATTTCTGGCCTGATGAATCCAAACCCGATGGTTTGCCGTGGCTGAGACGCGATGGCGAGGTGAATCCATTGACAAGAGGGGAAAATGTGGACCAACCACAAGTCAGTCGGTGCTTTGACAATATTGGCAAACTATCAATTGCCTATTATTTCTCAGGGAAGAAAGTTTATGCTTCCAAGATCATTGAATTATTGGATACCTGGTTTGTGAACCCTGATACAAAGATGAATCCTCATTTGAATTATGCGCAAGGGATACCCGGCCAAAATGATGGTAGATGTTTCGGCATCATCGAATTCGGTGGAATTAAAAGTGTGGTATCGGCCATTGAAATATTGAAAATAAATGATGTCATCGGTGAAGAGCTAGAAAATGCCATGAGAACGTGGCTGACCCAATATCTGAAATGGTTACGAACAAGTGAGTTGGGTGTGATGGAAAAAACCAGAAAAAACAACCATGCCACGCACTATGATGGACAGGTAGTAAGTATGCTCCTTTTCCTGGGAAGAGAAGAAGAGGCTCGACGAGTATTGGAAGAAGTTAAGGTTAGAATTTCATCTCAAATCGAAAAGGATGGAACACAGCCCCATGAATTGGCGAGGACAAAAACATTGTCATACAGCACAATGAATCTTCAGGGCTTTACTCAACTGGCATACTATGGTCAGAAGGTTGGTGTAGACCTTTGGAACTACAAAGATGAAAAGGGGGCGGGCATCCAGACGGCTTACGAATTCCTGTATCCATATGCGATTGGGGAAAAGGAATGGGCATACAAACAGATTAAGAGTGTTGATATGGCTATTGCCAGATTGCAAAGGCTTTTTGCAAGAGCAGGCAGCACCTTTAACAATAGTAGATATTGCGATGTTGCTCAAAATCGTGGTGTATCCATTTTCTATCCTTGCACTGACTAAACCTATTTAATCATGAGACTAATGAAAAGACAGCTAAGACAAATCCCAAAATTTATTATTTTATTCTTCACAGTATTATTTCTTGCCAGTTGTACCGAAGACAACAAAATTCAAATTTTACAATCTGATGATCCTCAAATCAACTTTGCCATCAATGAGCTAGTCGCCAATTTACAAGGGGCTGGTTACGAGACCGAGCTAGTTAATTCTGCGGATGCAGATTTTGCCTGGGAGCTTCAGCTTGACAATGATCAACTGAAAGAAGAAGGGTTTTCCCTGAAGAAAGATGAGGCCAATACTGTGGTCTGGGCAGAGGACGAGGCAGGTGTCATGTACGGAATCCTGGAATTGGCCGAACAAATAAAGCTTTATGGCTTGGACGAGGTGAAGGAGGTATCTCGAAATCCTCATATGGAAATGAGGGGTACTAAGTTCAATATTCCTCTTGATGTACGCACGCCTAGCTACACTGACCCATGTGATGCCGCCCAAAAGAATATTCCGGAGATGTGGAGCATGGATTTTTGGAAGGAATACATCGACAATATGGCGCGTCATAGATATAATTATATTTCCCTATGGAGCTTGCACCCATTTCCGTCACTGGTAAAAGTGCCGGAATACCCGGATGTCGCATTGGATGATGTGCAGCGTTCTTCTGCTGAGTGGAAAGAGACTTACAGTCTCAATGGCATTGGTTTCAATGCGCCAGAAATCCTCGCAAATCCCGAAATAATCAAGAAGATATCCATTGAAGACAAGATAGAATTTTGGAAAGCTGTAATGGCTTATGGAAAAAGTAGGAACGTAGATTTTTACTTTGTTACATGGAATATTTTCGTAAATGGCACAGAAGGAAAATATGGCATTACCGACGATATAAACAATGATGTGACACGCGACTACTTCAGGCAAAGTGTCAAGCAGATGTTTGTGACATATCCTGATTTGGCCGGTATAGGATTAACAACCGGTGAAAATATGAAGGGCGCTGATACTTCTGAAAAGGAAGATTGGGCTTATGAAACCTATGGCCAGGGCTTGCTGGATGCTGCGAATGAAATGCCCAATCGTAAGTTCACATTCTTGCATCGCCAACACCAGACGGGCGCATTGGACATTGCAGAACGATTTCAAACATTGGTTGATCATAAAAACATTGAGTTTCTATTCAGCTTCAAATATGCCAAAGCACATGTGATGAGTGCGACCAGGCAGCCTTATCATGAAAAATTTGTCGAAGAGATCAAAGGCATGAAAACCATTTGGACCATGCGAAACGACGATAATTACTTGTTTCGATGGGGAGCACCTGACTTTGTTCGTGAGTTTGTAAAAAATATTCCTCATGATGTTTCCAGGGGTTACTACTACGGGTCGGATCAGTGGATATGGGGACGAGAGTTTACCACAAAAGAACCAAAATCCTCTCCTAGGCAACTGGAGGTGGTGAAGCATTGGTATCATTGGATGCTTTGGGGTAGAATGGCTTATGACCCTGACTTTTCTAATGAAAGGCTCATAGCAATGTTGGGAAATAGATTTCCAGAGATAGAGGCCTCTAAACTGTTTACTGCCTGGCAGGAAGCATCTATGATCTATCCGACTACTACTGGATTTCACTGGGGACCGCTGGATTTTCAGTGGTATATTGAGTCATGCAAAAGCCAACCGCGCTACGCACAGAATGAGACTGGATTTCATGATGTGAATCGCTTCATAAACCTGCCCCCTCATAAGTATTCAGGGTTTCAGTCTATTCCCGATTTTGTGGCGCAAACTACTGCCGGTGGGTCCAGTGAGTTGTTGAGCCCAATTGCCGTATCAGAGAAATTACATGCACATGCAGATAAAGCTTTCGGATTGCTTGAGGAAATTGGATCAGTAGAAGATCAGGAATTAAAAGTTACCCTGCACGACATTTTCACTATGGCAAATCTTGGCAAATACTATGCACACAAAATAGCCGGATCAGCGAATGTTGCTTTGTATAGAGAAACCAAGGATAAAATGTACCAGGATGAATCAATAGATCAGCTTACCCAAGCACTGGAATATTGGAAAAAATATACTGAAGCTAATTTGAAACAAAACATCAACCCGCTCTGGACAAACCGTGTGGGCTATGTGGACTGGATCAAAATTACTGAATGGGTTGAAGCAGATATTGCTATAGCAAAAACGGATTTATCGGATTAATAGAACTACAGAGAGGATAGATTTGACCCAGAACGGAACGTATTGAAGCGGTGAAAGAGAAAGGAACAGTAGTGGTAGAGTCCAATGTGCCTATGCGGATTAAACCCACCACCAACAAGCGCATATTCAATATGGTGCCCGGTGCGGAGGCCATACCGATTATGGTGGACTTCCCTTCTGGATATTCTGGGAGTATTGAATGCAAAATTTCTTTTGAATCTTTGGGGTAGAATATTGAATTATGATTATCAAAACCACCTTGGAAAAATTCCCTATTGAGGTATCAAAAGTCTACAGGCTTCATTTTCCAATTCCTAAGGCTATAGCCGAGCATTTTATTGACGGTGATAACAGAAGAGTGAAGTGCTCTATCAACGGAGAAGTGGTCGTACGAAGTGGCTTGATGCCTTATCAGGATTACTGGTATATATTGTGCAACCAATCCAAACAAAAGCAACTGAACTTGATGGTAGGTCAAGCAATTGAGCTTGAGTTAGAAAAGGATGCTTCGAAATATGGTATGGAAATGCCGGAAGAGCTGGAGGTAATGCTAGATCAGGAACCAGAGGCCTTTGAGTTTTTCGAGCAGCTTACTCCAGGGAAACAACGAAACCTGATCTATCTTGTGTCTAAGGTGAAAAACACCAATAGCCGCATCAACAAGGCTCTGGCGATTGCCGCACACCTAAAAGAAGGTAAAGGTCAATTGGACTTCAAAAAACTCAATGAGCTGATCAAGTACTACAATAATTTGGACAGAGCATAACAGGACTGCCAACCTTTTGGAAGTCATATTATGGTCAAGGTACCGCTATTGAGTATTATGGTGGAAATTCTTTAATCACATAATTTCCCTAACTTGTTTGTTCTAACATAACCATTATAGCAATGAAGAAAATATTTTTAACAGGGACATTGGGTCTTTTCCTAGCCGCCTGTGGCGGCAAATCGGAAAAACAAGAAACCCAAAATCAAGAAAAAGAAGTTGTACTCAGTGCCGAAGAAGTGCAAGAAGTAATCAAGTTGGATGAGGCTTCCGATGAATTAATAGAGAAAACCGAAGAGTTAAACCAACAATTGGATAGTCTGA
This sequence comes from Cyclobacteriaceae bacterium, assembly GCA_049115735.1. Lineage (GTDB taxonomy): Bacteria > Bacteroidota > Bacteroidia > Cytophagales > Cyclobacteriaceae > CAXBNB01. Next base: position 111,104 of record JAGDZP010000002.1, read on the forward strand.
TTAACGAAATTTAAACAGTTTATAAAATGAAAAAATTAATCCAATTCACCGTCATAATATGTTTGTCATTCGCTATTTCTGATGTTTTTGCTCAAGGTAAAAGTGACGAAAACAAAGGAAAAGGGAAAGAGAAAACAGAAAAAGTAAACAAAGGCCTGGAAAAGAAAGCTGAGCAAAAGCAGAACTCTGCCAAAGACGCAGGCAAGAAAGAAAAGGCCAAGAAGGAAAATTCCAATAAGCCTGAAAAAGAAAACAAAGGGAATGCCTATGGGAAGGATAAAGGAGAGCTATCGGGCAAAGAATTTGGTAAAGCCCGGTCTGAGATGGCAAAATCTCAGAAGGATGAAAAAATTAAGGGGATGAAAGACAAGATGTCTAAATCTGAAAAATCCATAGATGCTGCTGACGATAAGATCAAGACGGCCAGAGAAAAACTCAATGAGAAAAGAAAAAACAAAGAAATTTCGGATAAGGATTTTGATGAAAAGAGCAAAAAGCTTGATGAGATTGAAAAGGAATATAAAAAGGTAAAAGAAGATAAAGAAAAACAGAAAAAGGCCATTGAGGCAATCGAAAAAAAGGAGAAAGCTAATTAGTTAGCTTTCTAGCGTAAGAAAAAAATGGCAGACGATCAAGAATCGCCTGCCATTTTTGTTTGCTCTCAATCCGTCAGAATAGGACGTAACCAGTTCAAATTAATTGTCGAGTACAATAGTACCCATGTCATTTTGTTCACCCAAAATCACCTCAATCCCTCCTAGTTCTTTGGGTTCGTATCCGCTAGTTTCTTCTGGTACTACACTTACATCGTACGTTCCTGGTGCTACTCCCTGTAGCAAGAACATGCCTTGGTCGTCAGTATAGGTGCTAATGCTGTCTTGATTGATCACAGCAATAATTGCCGAGCTAAATGAAGAAGGGTCTACAATTCCTTTAATACTTCCACTCTGAGCTTCTGCAATAACTCTAATTGTAGGTTTGAGATTGTACTTGCCAGAATTTCCGGCCTTTACTATGGACCTGGCAGCATCAAAATCTAAAAGCATTTTATAATCAACACCTTCCACCAAGTCTGCGTTCACGTTCAATTTCAATCCTGATTGTTGCGCACTTGGGGTATTCAAATCGATTGACTGTCCATCGATCATGATGGAGTTGTCAGTACCTAGTACGAGTCGAATTTGGCTAAGTCGACCGGATGGTACCTCAACATTCGCCAAAACCGCTTCAACACCGTTCGTTAAATCAAGAATATCATAGATGCCAGATTCTACAGTAGTCAGACTAGTCCATCCTTCTTCGTCGGTTCCGTAATTAATCTGAACATCATGAATGTCAATATTCACTTCTTGATAGTCTCCTGGAGCATCAATCAAAGCAACTTGAAGTCTGGTTGTACCAGATTCATTATCTCCTCCACAACTAACCAACGTCAACCCAATACACAGTGCCAGAAATAAATGCTTTTTCATGATTCTTGTTTTTTTAAGTTTAACTATAAATGAAATTCAAAGTTACTAAATCATCCAGTCTAATCAATATAATTTTATTAATTATTAGAATAATACAATTATAACAAGTGAATAACATTATGATCATGTTTAATTGATAGTTAGTCTTCAATCATCAAAAAACCTTATATTTATACTAGCCGTAAATACTAGATCACTAAAAAACTCTCATTTGTCATGAAAACTATTCCAATCACCATGGGCTTGGTTCTGGCCTTCCTAATCTCTTTTGCAGAAAATGATAGGAAAAAGAATTACACCGCAAGCTTTGTCAATGGAAGTCCCTCGATCCAGTCAATCAATTCATTGGAATTTGGGCCACAAGGCATTCTCTTTTTAGGGGATTCAAAAAGCGCTTCTGTATTTGCCATAGATACTAAAGATGAGACCGTCGCTGAAGGTTCTTCAGAAATAAAAGTTGAAGGAGTTGATGAAAAAATAGCTTCGGTACTAGGCGCTAATGCCGAGGAGATAAAAATTCAAGACATTGCTGTAAATCCAATTTCCAAAAAAGTGTATGTAGCTGTGCAAAATGCAGATGGCAATTTTGCCCTGCTTCGACTTCAAGGTACCAAATTTGAGACTGTTGCATTGGATAACGTTGGATATTCGTCAGTCAATATCAATAACGCTATAGCTGCTGATGCTACCGATCGCAGAGGTAGAAGCCAAAGAGTATATGCTATATCGGACATGGAATATCAGGACGACAAACTGATGTTGACAGGGCTTTCCAACCAGGAATTTGGCTCCACATTCAGAAGTATTCCTTTCCCATTTACGGATTCTCAGGAGCAGGCCTCTCTTGAAATTTATCATGCTGCCCATGGTAAGTACGAAACACATTCCCCAATAAAAACATTTACTACCGCCATGATCAATGGCAAAAAGCATGTGATCGCAAGTTATACCTGTACACCATTGGTAATTTTCCCAGTTGATGATTTAAAATCAGGGAAACATGTGAAAGGACGCACAGTGGCAGAACTAGGAAACAGAAATACTCCTTTGGATGTGATCACCATGGAAAAAAATGGAAAGTCCTATTTATTAATGGCCAATAGCAGCCGGGCATTGATGAAGATTGGCTTAGATCAGATCGAGCAATTTAGCGGTAGCCTGAGTGAACGACCCAAAAAAACAACCGGTACGGCTGGTGTGGATTTTTATGCTATGAATTATGTGAATGTTCAGCAACTGGAAAAATTGGATGATAGCCGATTTATCGTCCTTCAAAGAAAATCGAACGGTAGCCTGGATCTGTTTACAGGTAGCGATAGATGGCTTTAAAGTCTCTAAAATATTTGATGCCGGTGATAATGCTATTTGTCACCGGTTTTTCTATTTATGGGCAATACGAACCAATTCTAATCTGGAAAAATCAAAAGGCAATTGGTGTAAGTCTCCCAAATTCCATCAGTGACCCTGTTATCAAAGTAAAAGGTCAATCAGCCACAATCTCCGGGAAGTATAGTGAATCCGAAGACCGAATAATATTTTATCCTATTTGGCCATTTGGCCAGGCTATTCGATATGAAGTTTGGGAGCATGGAAAAATAGTTTATTCCTTTGAACTTCCCAAAAGAGTGAACGTATTACCAGCCACGGTGGAGGTTTATCCAAAGCTGGACACACTGCCAGAAAACTTGCTAAAATTCTATCTGGTGTTTTCCCAGCCTATGGCTGTGGGAAACGTTTATGAGCACATATCCATATTGGATGAAAACGGGCAAGTACTACCACGAACGTTCCTTCAATTAGAACCAGAGCTCTGGAACAGAGACAATACCATACTTACGCTGTGGATTGATCCCGGAAGGATCAAAAGAGATTTAGTTTTGAATAAAATGCTTGGAAGCCCTCTGAGGGAGGGGCAGGATTATGGCATAAAGATCTCAGGCAAATGGAAATCGGCTCATGGAAAAGAACTGGGGGAGGATGTTTTGCTAAGCTTTACCAGTAGCACTGCAGATAGAAAGTCTCCAAATGTTGATGCATGGAAGTTTATTCTACCAAAAAATAAGTCCATCGATCCTTTGGTAATTGTGTTTGATGAAGTGCTGGATTATGTGCTTTCCGGAGAATGTATTTTCTTAGAACGAGACAATGAGGAAATAAAAGGCTCTACCGAAGTACTTCAAAATAAGAAGCAATGGACATTTACCCCTTCAACATCATGGAAAGTCGGAGAATATCAAATCAAAGTAGAAACGAGGTTAGAAGATTTGGCTGGCAACAATCTAAACCGACTTTTTGATGTTGACTTGACGGAGAGAGCCCCTTCAGCTAGCAGCGATAAGGTGATCGTAAGTCGCACCCTGACGATAGTCGAGTAGTTTTCGACTCAGCCAAAAGCCTAATGCCCAAAACCATCCATGCATGGCTTGTTTCTTAAGTAGCCTTCTGTAGAAATCGAATCTGTTATTTCATGGCGATGAAAGCCTTTTACTTCTCCAATTTCAGTACAGCGAATTTTCCTTTGTTCCACCCGTGAACAAGCAGATACAATTGCTTTGAGCCGTTTTTCTCCACAAAATGAGGCCATACATGATGGATGTTTGTCAAAATTGGAATACCCAAATCTCCGGGAACAATCGTAGAGATCAGCTTTTCGCTGTTGTGGGCATAAATAGGAGCAGACTTTTGCTCACCTATTGGTTTCAACGCATTGAAGAAAAAATGTTCTGTCTCGAAAGATACATTGCACACCAGACTTCCCTCAGGGATGTCATTGAACGTCTCAACGAACTTGCCCTTTTTGGTAAACTTCACGACTTGACCTGCGGCACGGTTTGCCACCAAAATGTGATTGCTATGGGCATATACACCATGTGCCGTTTGGAATTGCCCGGGCTGATCTCCTTTGCCTCCCCAGGCGAGTTTCCCCCAGCTCCAGTCGCCATCTTTCTCTGTGATGGTCAGTACAAAATCTCCTTTGGAGTAGCCATGTGCTACATATAATGTTCCTTTAAGGTAGGTCACATCTGTTACTCCAAAATTGCTGTCTTCAGACGCAAAGAATTCATTGGCAATAGTAAAATCGAATTCAGTTCCTGTTGGCTTTACGATTTCACTAATAATTTTACCATCAAGGGTAAGCACGAGAACACGCTTGCCTTCCTGTGCCACAGCAAGCAGTTTCTGCCCTTTGTGCACGAAGAATACGATCCCGTGAATATTATCTTTTAAGCGTTCGTCACTACCAATGGTAGACCACTTGGTAAGGTCGGAGCTAATTGAGCAAAGGCCGTAACCGGGGATACCGGTATACACAATGCCCGTTTCAGGGTCTTCGTTAAAACCGCCATGCATTTTGGGTTCAAATTCCTGAGCGTCTTTTGGAAAAGCACCTGTTAGCGCCTCATCCCATGAGAATACAAAATCCCCCTGCCCGCTTACGGATTTTGCGTTTTCGTGCTCATGATGAGCATCGCTTGCTCCATGGCTGTGATGATGAGCAACACTTGCCGTTTCGTGAGAATGGTGGGTATGATCGTGATCCACATGCGCACTTTGTGCGAATACCGTTGTTGAAATACCGAAAAGAAAGGCGACTAGAGAGGCCTTAGTGATTGTTCTGTTTGTCATGGGTAGTTTTTTAATAATTTTCGGAAAGTTAAACATTCCTCATTTATCAGATAAAGTATGGTTTTCGATTTTAACACAAACCGTTCCAAACTCATTAAGCACAGTAAACACCACCATTGATGTCAAGAGTAGCACCAGTAATGAAGCCATCATATTCTGAAGCTAAAAACACCACAGCGCGAGCCACATCATCGGGATTTCCGGAGCGTCCTAACGGAATACCTTCAATGGTCTGAATAGCAGATTCTTTTTTGGTATGCGTTTTATGAAAACGCGTTCCTTCGATAAATCCTGGCGAAACAGAATTTACCCTGATGCCATCTGCTCCAAGTTCGCCGGACAATGAGCGTGTCCAGGTCAGCATTGCTCCCTTAGTAGTTGAGTACACCAAAGATCCTGCATGTCCGCCCTTTCTTCCCGCCAATGAGGCCATGTTTACAATGCTTGCTCCTTCTTTTTTATTCAAATGGGGAACCAACTCCCTGGTCACGTACATCATAGTGGAAAGGTTAATGTCAATTAGTCTTCTCCAATAATCTTCAGTAATTTCTGTCACGCCTCTGCGTTCAACCAGGGCACCTGAATTGTTGATTAGGACATCAAAGGTGCCAAAGGACTTAACGGCTTCCTGAACGCATCTCACTGTATCAGCTTCATCAGTCAAATCAGCCTTCAGGCAAAGCACCTTTTGTCCAAGACCCTCAGCCTTGGTTTCTAGTTGTTTTGGTACTTCATCCGAACTGAAATAATGTATGCATAGGTTGCATCCAGCATCTATTAGCTGGTCAGCTATTGCCGCTCCAATGCCTTGTGATGTACCTGTGATAAATGCGTTTTTTCCTTTTAAGGATCCCATATTTTGTGATTCTAATTATTTCTGGCTGAAGATACCAAATCTAAATTATTCATAACAGCACTAATTGCCGTGATGACGGTACAGACCAATTTTGTTTTAGCTTAATATCCGTTTATAATTCTCAACCATCAGTCCTGCATAAGGTTTTGCAATTTCCACAAGTTTGTCCAGGTCGGCTTGTTTCATATTTCCCAGCTCCTTTAGCACCGTCACATTTTGTTCGATTTCTTGACTAGACCTGCAGCCGCTGCATAATGATGAAATTGGCAGAGAATAAACATATTGATGTAGATTAGCCAGAGATAGGCTCGTCTTGCCAACCAAATCAGGAATTTCGCTTGTTTTAATATTTTTTGGTGTTGTATCAATTCGACCACCCATCATGCTCCCTCCAGCCATAGTTTTCATTGCTATTATTCCATATTTCTTTTTTAGTAAAACTGGTAGGACATTTTTTTCAAATGATTCAAAGGAAGGATCACATACATTGAGTGGCATTTGGCATGTAGAAAACTCCTGATCCAAACCTCTTTTTTCAAGCTGTTCCAGGAAATACAGGTGGGTCTTTGGGCTTCTGTGTCCCGTGAATCCTAAGTATCGTGTTTTGCCTTTCGCTTTGGCTTCAAGAAAGGCGTCCAGTACGCCATCCCTTAGTCTATTATCCACATCCTCTGGTGTGTTAAAAGTGTGAATTTGCCATAGATCGACATAGTCGGTTTTTAAAGCTTTAAGGGACTCATCCAGCTGCTGTTTTACGCCATCACCTGTTCTGGCAGGGGCTTTGGTCATGAGAAAAATTTTGTCACGGTATTTTGGCGTCAGAAATTCGCCCATGTATTCTTCGGACCTACCATCATGATATCCTCTGGCATTGTCGTAAAACCTTACACCCAACTCCATGGAGCGTTCCACCATTCGTTCAGCATCGGCAGGATTTTCCGCTGTTCCCAGGTGATACCCTCCAAGACAAAACGCCGTAACCTTTTCTCCATTTCGAATCAGTTGTCTCTGGGGTAAAATATCCCCAAGGCTATCACTGGACGGCTTACCCAACGCCCAATCTGACATGAGTCCGAGCGCGGTTAAAGCACCGGCTTTTCTAATAAAATCTCTACGGTTTTCCATTTTAGTCTGATCAATTAATAGTTAAAGAAGGGTACTCTACACCACTAAAATTAATCAAATAGTGAGAGGAAAGCGAGTATTTGATTAACTAAGCTGTGACCATATTGCTATAAAGGAGCGATTCTTTGGTCAAGCTGACAGCTCAAAAATCATTCTCCTTAAATCTGAATATTAATAGAGGAGCCGAGTATGAGGTTGCATTTGATCAAATTATCACCACCTATTTATTTCACTTTACAATTATTGTCTTTACTTCACCATTGACAATGCTTCGATTCAGTATATTCTACTCCCAGTCAAAGCCAGGTCCTTCGGGTAGGTTTAGCCTCCCATCGACAAGAAAATCTGTACCACCAGTTTCCACATAAATCACATTTGGCAGGCAGGCCATCACATTCATGTGAGCAGCCCCTCCACCATGTGATGCGTAGGGAATATTGAAAGCATGAGCCATGTGACCAATTTCCAGCAGGGCGGTTGGACCACCCGCTCTTCTTAGATCTGGTTGCACAATGTCCACAGCGTCATTTTTAATAAATCTTGAAAAATCGTGAGAGCTAAACAGGTTTTCTCCGGTGGCTAACTGTATGCTCAGTTCTAATCCAATTTTCTTATAACCCTCTAAGTCATGTGCAGGAATTGGTTCCTCTAACCAGTACAACCCTAGATCTTCGTAGGCTTTGCCCCGCATGATTGCCTCACCAACTGTGAGTACCTGATTGGCATCTACCATTAGCCTTATGTCTTCTCCAATGATTGATTTGACGAATTTGATTCGGGCGATATCCTGTTTAAGCGTCGGGAAACCAACCTTGAGTTTCAATGCTTTATAGCCCTGGCTCAAAGCCTTTTCGCAGCGTTCCTTCAGTTGTTTTTCATCATAATTTATCCATCCGAGCATGCCATAAGCAGGGATGCTGTCGTGGCATCCACCCCAAATATTCCAGCAGGGAGTTTCGAGGGTCTTTCCCAGACAGTCCCACAATGCGGTATCAATGGCAGCAATAGCGAGGGTCGCAATGCCAGAAGTACCGTGGTAGTCTGTCTCGTAAACCATAGCTTCATAGATCTGACGGATTTTGGACAGTTGCATGCCCTTGACTACAGGAGCGAGTTCCTGGATGATCACGCCCTCAAGTGCCTCCAATCCACCGGCAATTCTGCCATAACTGATACTGCCGCTTCCACTAAAACCATCATCGGTGATGACCCTGACCGAGAGTTGCCCGACACCAGGCAAAGACTGTAAGGCATCTCGTATTGGGTTGGGGTTTGGTTCCTTTTTGTGAAGTGTTACCTCAATATCAGTTATTTTGGAATTGACACCTTTGGCATTGCTCTTAGCGCTAGCGATAGACAAAGGAGCAGCGGCCAGTGCTGATGCGGCACTGCCAATGACTATTTTTTTCACAAAATCTCTACGGTTTTCCATTTTGGTTCGATCAATTATTGCTTATAGAATGGTTCTTTGCTCCACTAAAATTAACCAAATAGTGTAGGGAAAACGAAATAATACATTTAGAATGTGTCGTATGCAAGGTGAGTCACTCGCGTCATTATTTTTAAAGGCTACAAAATTCTTCATCATAAGAATGCAGAGTTCCTGTTTCAATGATAATTTTGAAAATATCAAGATCAGGGAGTTATGATTATTGTTCTCTAAGCACTAAATTAAAGCGTGAAAAAACCTTTTCTATTTAATGTGACACGTTTTGGAAGCTGGATTGTACTAATAATGCTCTTGATTTCTTGCCAGAGTAATGTTGATCAATTTGCTAATACTGACTGGCCAGCCTACCTGGGGAGCAAATCGAGTGCTCAATATTCTACCCTCACTCAAATAACGGCAGACAATGTTAGTGATCTTGAAATTGCATGGATATACCAACCAAAGGGCGACAGTCTCGGCAAGCGGTCACAATTTTCACTCAATCCGATAATAGTAGACGAGGTACTTTATGGCCTTTCCCCTAATCAAAAGTGTTTTGCCGTAAATGCAGCTACAGGAGAAGAGCTATGGTCGTATGATCCCTTCGAGAATGAGGAAGAAAAATTTCGTGGAGGTATAGGTCGTGGTGTTACTTACTGGAGTGATGGCAAGAATGATGAACGCATATTTGCTCCCTATAAATCATTTATTTATTCGCTTGAGGCGAAGACCGGTAAACTGATCGAGTCTTTTGGTGATGGTGGGAGAATAGATTTGAAAAATGACTTAGGCAGAGATGTGTCCAATTCTTTTGTTGCGGGTTTTGCACCTGGGGTTGTCTATAAAAATTTGCTTATTCAAGGCACTACGGTCTCTGAATCTGAAAAGGCGGCACCCGGCCATATCCGAGCGTACGATGTTTTGACGGGGGAAAAAAAGTGGATTTTTCATACTATTCCTCACCCTGGGGAATTTGGTTATGAAACCTGGGGTAAAGACAACTGGAAATCTACTGGAGGGGCGAACGCCTGGTCTGGGTTGACACTGGATGAAAAACTGGGGATCGTCTATGTACCACTTGGATCAGCTAATTATGACTTCTTTGGTGGTGATAGGCCGGGAGATAATTTATTTGCAAACTGCCTTGTAGCACTGGATGCGACTACTGGTGAACGAATTTGGCACTATCAAACCGTACACCATGATATTTGGGATAGAGACCTGCCATCCCCACCTAATCTGGTAGACTTGACTATTGATGGAAAGGAAATGAAAGCAATAGCACAGGTAACGAAAACAGGTTTTTTATTTTTGCTGGATAGATTAACCGGGGAGCCAATATTCGAAATTAACGAGGAACCTTTTCCACCTTCTGAGTTGGAAACAGAGTTCACAAATAAAACCCAGCCTATTCCTACCAAACCGGAACCATTTACCCGACAGTATCTTGATACCACTATGTTGACCCAGGTCTCCCCTGAGGCTCATGCTTTTGTAAAGGAGCAATTGCTCTCCATGAATTATGGTAACTACTTCATTCCACCAAGCTTAAAGGGGACAGTTATATTTCCGGGACTGGGAGGTGGAGGAACCTGGGGTGGGGCCGCTTATGATCCAGATGAGGGTATGCTTTATATCAATTCAAATGAGATACCTTATATTCTACAGCTGGCGCAAATTGAAGTCTACCAAGATCAGACAACTTTAGAGCATGGAAGGGGCATTTACCAACAGGTTTGTGCCAATTGTCATGGGGCTGATCTGATGGGTACGGACCACATGGGTGCGGCACCAGCATTGTTGACCATAGCAGAACGCTATGATAAAAGTCAATTGGTAAGAAAAATCGCGATTGGGGGAGCAACTATGCCACCATTCTTCTGGATGCCCGAAAATGAAATTGAGGCAATAGCTGAATACTTACTGAACTATACCAGCGAATCACAAGACGTTCAACGCACAACCAGTGGCAGGGCAGATACCATTATTTATGCCAATATGGGTTATAGAAAGCTCTTGGATCATGAAGGCTTTCCTGGGATCACACCTCCCTGGGGCACGGTCTCCGCTGTTGATTTGGCTGAAGGCAAGGTGGTTTGGCAAAAGCCACTGGGCTATTATCCTGAATTGGCTGAAAGATATGGTCTGGACAATACAGGGTCAGAGCTCTTTGGCGGCCCAGTACTAACGGCGAGTGGTCTTTTGTTCACCGCAGCTACAAAAGACCATCACATGCGTGCTTTCGATAAAAAGACTGGCGAATTGCTATGGAAGTATGAGTTGCCGGCGGGTGGGTACGCTACACCAGCAATTTATGAAGCTGATGGAAAGCAATTTATCGTTATAGCTTGCGGCTCTGCCAAACTCGAGTCTCCAGCAGATAACAAGATTGTTGCATTCGCTTTGCCTTAGATGGCAATGGAGTTTAGGAAATAGATTATTCGAAATGATTTAGATATCATATTTCATTGTTCACTTTCGCTGATTGATACTCAGATACTCTTAGTTAATATTCAGAACACCTCCTTTTGTCAAATCCGCATGATTGATAAAAAATGACCGGGATGGCTTTCCATTAAAAAGAACTTGCCTGGCATATTCTCCTTTTTTTAAGGCCGAGTTTTTTTGGATTATGAGCTTCTGGCCAGAATAGTATTTTTGATTCAGAGAAATTGTGATTTTGTCAAAATAGGGAAGAGAAACTGCATAGTTCATATCTCCCGGGCATACCGGATAAATACCCAACATACTGAAAATTGCCCAGGTGGATAGGGCACCTGTGTCATCATTTCCAGGAATCCCCGCTGGAGTATTGTGATAGTATTTGTTCAATAACTCAGTAACTTGTTTTTGACTTTTCCATTCTGATCCCTGTACATAGTTATAAAGATAAGGGTAGGTGATATCTGGCTCATTGGCCATATCATAATTATCTGTTTCGAATAGCATATCAAGCTGGTTCACAAATTTGCGCTTCCCACCCACAAGCTTAATCACTCCATTAATATCGTGAGGAACATAAAAACGATATTGCCATGCATTGCCTTCTACGTAACCTGGAGTAGCTTCAAAATTTTTGCCTGCTTCCGGGTCGAAAGGAGCTAGCCAACTTCCGTCCTGCATTCTAGGACGTAGCATTCCTGTTGTAGGGTCATACAGTTTCTTGTAGCCTAAGGATTTTGTGTTATACTTATCGAAATCAGATTTCTTTCCTAGCTTTTTGGCTAATTGACCCAGGTTCCAATCTGCTATGTAATACTCCAATGATGTTGAAACACTACCACCCCGTTGATCTGTTGTGTCCTCATGAACATATCCCTTTGCATTATAGATATCAATTCCTGGTCTGATTAAGTTATTGGATGCGGGGTTATCCGAAGATTTTTTCATCGCCTCATAGGCCTTATTTACATCAAAATCTGTGATTCCCCTTAGATAGGTGTCCGTGATAACCGGGCTGGCTGGATCTCCGACCATCACTTCTGTTTCCATTCCAATCAACTCCCATTTAGGAAGCCAACCACTTTCATCATACATCTCAACCATCGAATTGACCATTTGTGATTGAATTTCCGGATAGACCAATGAAAGTAGAGGGTGGACATTCCTATAAGTGTCCCAGAGAGAAAAAACGCTGAACCGATTCTTGTCGGTATTACCTATGCCGTATTTACCCATAAGTGGATATTCACCATTTACATCATTGATAATATTAGGGTGGATCAACGTATGGTAGAGGGCAGTGTAAAAAATCGTCTTCGCATCCAGATTATCAGATTCGATATCAATTCTGGAAAGAAGTTCATTCCATTTGTTACTATTGGCTTCTGCGGTTTGATCAAAATCGAATTCAGGTTGTTCTTTTTCCAGATTCATCCAGGCGTTTTCGGTACTCACATAGGATATGGCTACTTTCACGAAAATGTTTTCATTGTCTTCAGTCTCAAAGGTGAAATATGCCCCGATGTTATCTCCCGATAATGGATGCAAGTATCCTTCATAAGGTTTGAACGCATCGTTGTATCCTACCCAGTCAGCTTCTACTGCTTTGTACTTTGGCATCTTCTTCCACGCACCAAAGTTTTTTGGTGCTTTGCTTAGCTCAAAGGCAAAGTAAACAGGTCGAACATCCTCCGAGTGATAACAAAAGGTGCCTATGGTTTTGTAGCCTTCAATTTTAGTTGGTGAGAGAATTTTTAAATAGGCTCCCGTTTCGTTGGTCAAGCCCAAGCCAAGGTTTAAAAGAATATTAGATTCTCCTCCAGGAAAGATGTATTTGCTTATGCCAGTCCTTGTGGTACTAGTTGTTTCTACTTTGATTTTATACTTATTGAGCACATTACTATAATAGCCAGGCTTTGCAACTTCATCTGAGTATGTCGAACCATAATTTTCTGAATTGAAATCAAGCTGACCTGTAGTGGGCATCAATAAAATGGACCCCAAATCAGGACAACCAACACCACTTAAGTTTACATGACTGTATCCCGTAAGAAATTGATTTTCCTGGATATAAGTTCTGGAATTCCACTCCAAATCCATTTCATGCTTGTTGCCTTCTCCCTTTTTATGTGCTACATTGAAAGGCGAAATTGAAATCATACCATGTGGGTAATTTGGTCCCGGATGAGTTGCTCCATAATTAGAAGTACCTATAAATGGATTGACATAATCAATGTATTCTTGTGCCAGAGATTTTTCTGAAACAAACCAGCCCAGAATAGCTGATGTGATTAAGAGTTTGAGTGAATTTCTAATCATTTTGTGTCTATTGTTTTCCATATTCTCCCATCTTGTATGATGTGCCATACAGTGGATGCATCTATCCTATAGCTCGCTTCAAAGAGCGAGTTTGTGGTCTGAATATCTAGTGCGTTTAGATTAATGTTTTTGTTGGTGGATCCTAGATTTAAATCAGTGAAGTTTTGGCTATACCTACCATGTAGGTTCCTATATTTCTTTTGTGAAACATATATTTTCCTTAGAAAAGACTGAATATAATAGGAGCTACTATTTGAGAAAATGTCAACACCATTCCCTACAACCTTATCTGAGAACTGAACATAACCCCAGGTTTCCGGTTGATGCATGGCTACTACTCCTTGCGCAGACCATACCCAGTTAAATTCCGGAAAAGGCTTCTTTGTATTAGGGTCAATCAGTTTGTTGTAATGCTTATCAGTTTGCCAGTTCACCCTCGAAAAATTTACTCGCCATTGATCGCCTGCTTCGGGTGTTCCTCGAGCCGCTTCTTTCAATATTTCCCAGGGTATGGCTAACTCCACAGTCCACCCCCTGTCTAAATCGCTCGAATCATTTAACGTTCCATCAATCCAAACGCCTTTTTTTAGTCCAGAAATATCCCAAGCGTCGATGGCAGGACCGCCATCCCGATATGGCTTAAGGAGCATAAGATCCCAGACGGTTCCAAGTGCGTTTATTTCTAATTCATAATAATTGTGCGTATCACCGTCAGGGTCAATGAAAACTTCAAAATCATTTTCATGAAAGATGACAGCATCCCTTTTAGTGTAAGTAGCCCAAATATGTGGCTCCTCGAGTTTAGCGGCGATGTAGAAGTAATTTTCGTCCCAAAGCATTTTGACACGCGTGTCATACAAAGGTTTTGGTTTAGCATTTCCTTCAATATCTACAAACTTTTGAGACCAGTCGGCGAGCTGCCACGACTCTTCATTCAACATGCCATCAATGATCATTTTGTTTATTGGTTTCGAGCAGACGTACTTTTGAGGCTTCTGACTATGGATGCTACCAGCTGTAATCAGTATTGTGATGAAGACAGAAAAAACTATTTTAAAAATCATTAACCTATGCAAAATTGTGTGTTCAATTGAATTTGAAGCCAAACGGATCGAGAATTAGGGCGCCCAAGATATTAATATAAACTGTTAATTCAGGTGAAACCAGAACTACTTCAAATGTTTTCTAGCAATAGTCTATTTGATGAAAATTCATGATCATAAGGCAATGATGATAATAAAAACAAAAAAATATAAATGAAACCTAGGGTATGTCAATTAGGATACGTCTATATACATAAGATTGGGGAACGAGTGAGAAATGGAGTAATTTTATTAATGAACAACCCAAATTAACCCATGAATACAGAAATCAAAATATGGATTTCTAAAGTTGCCGAGGAGGATGATTCACGTTCATTTCGTTTATTATTCAATAATTACTACGACAGGCTGCTCAAAATAGCTCAGTACTTTGTCAAAAGCGATGTGCTATCTGAGGAAATTGTAGTAGATGTTTTTGTTAGCACCTGGAAAAACAGGCATAAACTTTTAGAGATTGAAAAGCTTGATCATTTTCTATTTTCAGCTGTAAAAAGGAAGTCGATCGATTACCTGCGAAAGCTCAAAAGAGAAAAGACTATTCCTATTGACAACAGTTATGAGAATACTTTCAAGTCTGAGTCTAATCCAGAGAGTGAAGTTTTATATAAGGAATTTGAATCTGTAGTCAATGCTGCGATATTGATGTTGCCGCCTAAGCGCCAATTGATTTATAGAATGATAAAAGAGGACGGTCTTAAGTATAGAGAAGTGTCTGAACTCCTTGAAGTATCTGAAAAAACCGTGGAATTCCATATTGGACAGGCGTTGAAGGATTTAAGAGGGCAATTGCACAAATACTTGTCCTCAAAGGAAATAAAAAACCATTTAAACAAACTAGCGAGTACTATTATTGTGATTTTTTCAAGTTTTTTGATTGTGTGACCTAGGGTATTATAAAAAGAAAGCGACTTTAATATTAACGGAAGGCCATTGGCCCATTAATAATGAGTAATAAAGAAATATACAGCATGATTGGCAAAAAGTTAGCTGGGCAAACCAGCGAACTGGAAGACAAAATATTTGCGAATTGGCTGAGTGATTCCAAAAAGAACCAGGAGATTTTCCGAGAACAGGAGGAAATATGGAAAGTGGAATCACACTACAAGAAAAAAGAAAAGGAGGAACGCTTATATGCAAAAGTGCAGCAGGTTATAGCGGAGCTAGAAGAGCCAGCGAACTCGGCTAAGCTTAGTTGGTTCTATGGCAGAAAAGTCATAAAATATGCGGCTGCAATAAGTTTGATTGTGCTTGGACTTGCAGCTGGACTCTTTTACCCAAATGCACCTATTGACTTTTCAAGTAATGCTTCGCTTGCAGAAATTGAAAAGGCAAACCCCAAAGGACAAAAATCAAAAATACATTTACCTGACGGTTCTGTTGTTTTTCTAAATGCGGGTAGTAAATTAATATACCCTTCAAAATTTAGCCGGGATTCGCGACAACTGGAACTTATCGGAGAAGCGTATTTTGAAGTAGCGAAAGATAAATATCGTCCATTTGTAGTTAAATCTGGCGATATTGTAACTACGGCGCTTGGAACTGCCTTCAATGTTAGGGCTTTCGCTGATGACGATATTCTTGAAATAGCCTTAACAGAGGGAGAGGTTCGCGTAGATAATGTAGCACTGCCTGATAACGAACATTATTTGACCCCAGGTGAATGTGTAAGGTACAAAAAGAGCAATTCCAACTTCATAAAAACACACTTTTCAATTGAAGAAGTCACCACTTGGAAAGATGGAGTCCTCGTGTTTAAAGATGCTACCATGAAGGATGTCGTATCAAAACTGGAATTATGGTACGATGTGGATTTTGAAGTGGAAGGTTCCTCGGACGAAATATGGAGCTATTCAGGACAATTTAAAAATGAGTATTTGAATCGGGTATTGCAGAGTATTAGCTATGCTCAGGATTTTGAATTTGATATAAAAGACAAGAAAGTACTGATCAAGTACTAGTACGAAGGTTGAAAAGTGTCGACCGATACCTCATAGGGAGGGGATATGTTCAGCTAATATCTGGCTGGAAAATAGGTGAGGATGTTTTACTAAACCATTAATATATGACTTAGAGCAAACTAGAAGAAAGTCGAAACCAGACTTAAAAATAAAGGACAGGCATGCACATTGGGGAATGTAAAATTAACCTGTCCTTAACGAGTTCAATTTTATTATAAATCGAAACATTGTAAGTTATGAAATTAAAATTACTAGAACTAATTAAAACAGTGAGTAAAATAGCAATATATGGCATTTTAGTGCAATGCGTAACATATTCGTTGTTATTGGCTACAGAAATCAGTGCTCAGAAGAGCCAGAGTATCAGGGATGCATATGTTGATTTCAATTTTGGTGACACCTCCATGTCGTTGGTGGAAATATTCAACTCAATTGAGTCTAAAACTGATTATAGGTTTGCATACGACAAACGAGATATCAACAAGAAGATTAAAATTAATTTAGACAAAGACCAAAAGACTGTAGCTGATATATTGATGAAGGTGTCAAAGACTTCAGGCTTGAAGTTTAAGCAAATCAATAGTGTCATTAATATAGACAAGATCAAGAAAAATACGAATGAGAAGATTATCCAAATCGTACTTGACGATGTTGATATAACAGGAAAAATTACAGATGAGAATGGTCAGGGATTACCCGGAGCAAGCGTTGTTCAGAAAGGGACTTCCAATGGTACGACTACTGACCTTGATGGGAATTACCAGGTAACTCTTCCTGAGGGTTCTATTGCTGTTATTTCATACGTGGGATATGTGACGATGGAAATCGAAATAGGCTCTCAATCTGTTATTGATCTTCAAATGGAACTTGACGCAAGTCAGTTGGAGGAAGTTGTGGTGACAGCATTCGGTATGGAAAAAGAAAAGAAAGCCCTTGGTTACTCTGTTACCAAAGTTGATGGCGAAGAATTTACAAAATCCAGGAGTGTTAATTTGGGTAGTGCCCTATCCGGAAAAGTTGCAGGTGTTAATGTAACTCCCCCAGCTTCAGGTGCTGCCGGATCTACAAGAGTGTTAATTCGTGGAGGGTCATCTCTTACAGGAGCAGATCAGCCATTGTACGTGATTAATGGTGTGCCAATTGATAACACTACTGCCGGTAGTGCTGGAATGTGGGGAGGAAATGACGGAGGAGATGGACTGACGTCTTTGAATCCAGATGACATTGAAAATATTTCTGTATTGAAAGGTAATGCTGCTTCGGCACTTTATGGTTTTAGAGGTGCTAATGGAGTAATTCTTATCACAACTAAATCAGGTAAATCAAGGCAAGGCATTGGAGTTGATTTCAATTCCAATTTTACTTTTGATAACGTTTATGATCTTACAGATTTTCAAAGTGAATATGGGCATGGTCAAAATGGCGAGAAACCAAGCAACCAGCAAAGCGCTCTTGAAAACGGACAAAGCTCGTGGGGATCACGTCTTGATGGCTCAAGTGTGCCTCAATTTGATGGTGTATCAAGACCGTACTCTGATCAAGGGCAGGGACTTGCTGATTTCTACAGAACTGGGCACACCTGGACAAACACGATAGGTTTGTCAGGAGGCAATGAGAATCATACTTACCGTTTTTCTGCGTCCAAATTGAAAAATGAAGACATCATGCCTAATTCAGGTTTCGATAGAGATGTGTTCAATGCTAATATCAGTGGTAAATACGGAAAATTGAGCTCAATGGTAACAGCTCAGTACTCTAAAGAGACAGCCCAAAACAGACCTAGGCTGTCAGACTCACCTGGAAATGCGAACTACACCACTTTGATGTTGTCTCCTGCTATTACCTATGAAAGTTTGAAAGGAACAACTGATAAGCTTGGTGCTGAAGAAGATGGTACGGAATTACAACATCAGGGAAATGCATTTGCTCAAAATCCTTACTGGGCAGCATATCAATTCAGCAGGAATGACGTGAAAGATAGATTCATGGGTTCAGCTTCTCTGAAATATGATATCACAGATTGGTTATATGTAAGAGCCAGGGTAGGTACGGACCAATACACAAGAACCCAAGAAGCAATTGAAGCTTATGGAACTGCTTATAAAGGTTTAGGTAGCATCAACATGAATACGAGAAAAGTGCGAGAAGACAACATTGATCTCTTTGCTGGCTTTAATAAGGACTTTGGTGATTTTAATGTTGATGTCTTGCTGGGTGGTAATAGAATGCGTAGAAGCTTTGAGGACGTGAGAATTGGAGGAAACGATCTGAACATACCGTTCTTTCATTCTGTGACTAACGTAAATAATCAAACATATACCCTAAGATTCAACGAATGGGGAACGAACTCTGTATTTGGATCAGCAACAGTATCTTATCAAAACTTTTTGTTTTTGACAGCTACTGCCAGAGAAGATAAATTCTCTACACTTTCAGTGGATAATAATAGTGTGTTCTACCCTTCATTGAACGCAAGCGTGATGTTGTCAGACCTTGTAGAGTTACCTTCATTTTTTACTCATGCCAAGATTAGAACAGGATGGGCTCAAGTTGGAGGAGGATCTGGCGTAGATCCATATGGTCTGAATCAGACTTATAGCTTGAGAGCACAGACAGGTCCTGGAGGAGCTGTTTTGGGTAATATAACCAATAGGGGAACTGTGCCAAATTCATCATTGGTGCCTTACATCTCTTCAGAGGTTGAATTAGGTTTGGATTTAACATTACTAGAAAATAGAATTGGAGTAGATTTCACATATTACAACAGAACTTCAACTGATGTAATATTGAATACTACAATTTCTCCGACTTCAGGATTTAACAATACTGCAATCAATGTAGGTGAGTTGAATAACAAGGGTATTGAGTTGATGATAAGGGCAACTCCAGTTCAAACTGCAGATTTCAACTGGGAAGTTTCCTTTAATATGGCTAACAATCAAAGTAACGTCGTGAATCTTGGTTCTGATGTTGAAGGAAATCCAATTGAGTTTTTGAATATGGATGAAGCCCGAACTCGTCAGGAAAGAATAAGACACTATGTTGGTCAGCCAGCAGGTTTAATCACTGGTTACAAACACAAAATGATCAACGGTGAGAAGGTTTATGACGCCAATGGTTTTCCAGTAAGAAGCGATGGTTTTGAAATCCTAGGTGAAGGACGTCAGCCTTTTAGTGCAGGTTTGACCAATAACCTGAGGTACAAGAACTTTGATATGAGTTTCTTAATCGATATGAGAAGTGGTGGATCAATTATGTCTGGAACAAATGTTCTTGCTTATGGATTCGGTATGCATAAAGAAACATTGCCAGGAAGGGAAAGTGGATTGACTGTAACTGGTGTTGATGGTGATGGAGCTCCTCTAACTGTAAATATTGCACCGGAAGACGTGGATAATTACTATGGCGAATACAATAACATCACTGAGTATTTTGTCTATGATGCTTCATTTGGCAAATTGAGACAGCTTTCAATAGGATATAGTGTTCCTAAATCTATGTTAGAAGGTACTCCTTTCAATTCGGTGAATCTGTCATTCGTAGGAAGAAACCTACTATTGTTGTGGTCTAACGTGCCAAATATTGACCCTGAGTCAGGATATACCAACAGTACAAGAGGACAGGGGCTTGAATTTTTTGCGCTTCCTGCAACTCGTAGTTTTGGCTTCAACCTAGCCGTAAGTTTCTAAAGTTAAGTTCCACTAAAAATAATATTAAGATGAAAAATAGATTTTTTATAGTAGCGCTTGCAGCTTTGGTTTTAGTTGGGCCTTCTTGTAGTAATGAAGATCTTTTGGATTTGAATATCAATCCAAATGCATCTAACGAGATAGATTTAAAGTTTCTTTTTGCTGATGGCGTAATGGAAATGTCAGGCTCCCGATATGAAAGCTGGAGAGCAAACCTTATTTATAGTTCGACAATGATGCAACAAAATGCGTCTTTGGCCGGATATTGGTCGGGTGATAAGTATTTGTACAATGCAGGTTATAGTGCATCTCAATGGGAAAGGTACTATCCAAATGTATTGGAGACAATTACTCATGTAATGGATAGAACAGAAGGAGATCCTGATAATTCAAATCTTAACGCTATGGCGAGAATCTCAAGATCATTTGCCCTCCACAGGTTGACGGATCTTTATGGAGCAATACCATATAGTGATGCAGGTAGAGGCCTTGAAGGTTCGGAATATTGGTTTCCAGCATACGAAACTCAGGATGTCGTATATGCTAATTTGATAGCTGACCTGAAAGCAGGAAGAGATGCTCTTTCTGGAAGCGCAGATGCGCTTGGTGCACAGGATGTAGTTTATAGCGGTGACGTAACCAAATGGCAGAAATTTGCTAATTCTCTTCTTGTTAGAATTGGTATGAGAATGTCTGGAGTTGACAATGCATTAGCTAAAAGTACAGTTGAAGAAGCGGTAGGCCACAGTGCAGGAGTATTTACTTCCAATGCGGATAATGCCATGATTGCTCATTCAGACAATGGAGGAATTAATCGTAATGGAAATTCAGAGGTATTTTTTGCTGGTAACGGTGGAGAGAACAACAATGCACGTCCAGCTGAGACATTTGTGAATTGGATGAAGGATGGTAATGACCCTCGTTTGATGATAATTTGTGGAGGTACTGGTGATTCTCAGGACAATTCTACCTGGGATACAGATCCTGCTAACCAAAGAGGTTTGCCAAATGGTTATGATAGTGACACTATAATTCCAAAAGCAATAGCTGATAACGTAATAAGCGATGAAGCTGATTTTGATCGTAACTTATATTCTTTCTTAAATCCATTGCTTTATGGTTATGATGACCCAACTTTCTATATTACTTATGCTGAAATAGCCTTGTTGCTATCAGAAGCTAAGATGAATGGATGGAACGTTGGAAGTTCTTCATCTCAGGAATTCTTTGAAGCTGGGGTTAGAGCGGCAATAGCAAATTGGGAAAGCTATGATGCATCATTGTCAAGAGATGCTGCAACCGTAGATGCTTATATAGCAAGTCTGGATTTTGGTGGCGCTTCTGCTGCTGATCAGGAAAGGTTGATCGGCGAACAATATTGGGCTGCTACATATTTCAACCATTATGAATCATATGCTAATTGGAGAAGAACGGGTTTCCCTGCATTGACTCCAACTAACTATTCAGGAAATGTGACTAACGGACAAATTCCAAGAAGATTGCGTTATCCCGAAGCTGAAATAGGAGGTAATCCTGAAAGCTATGCAGCGGCTGTTGCTGCTCAGGGTCCTGATGATTTTATGACCAAACTTTGGTGGGATGTGAATAACTAATTTGCATTAAAAATATGAATCGGGGAGTGTTATCTACTCCCCGATTTTTAGAATTACTGACTTTTTCGGATAACATTAACCAAATAAAATGCCGTATTCAGTTAGCTAAGTGTTATAATGGGATATTAAATTATAGGATAGGAAAATAAGTGGATTAATTCCACTTTTTTGTTTTGTTCCTCATTAACATATCAAATGCAGAAATCAGGTCACAATATGATCAACATTATTTTCATGGGACTGACCGCCTTTTTTTTGCTAGCAAGTACTTTGTGCCAGGCCCAAAAAAGGCTATTTGAATTATTACCATCCTCAGTCACAAATCTGAAATTTAACAACAAGCTTAAAGACACTAAGGAGCATAATGTCTTGATATACTCTAATTATTATGGAGGAGCCGGTGTAGGAGTCGGTGATTTTAATAATGACGGGCTACAGGATTTGTTTTTTGCTGGAAATCTGGTACGAGATGAACTCTACCTCAACCTAGGAGACTTTAAGTTTAAAAATATAACATCAGAAGCTAGAATTTCAGATAACGGGGGCTGGTCATCGGGTGTAGTAGTTGGTGATGTAAATAACGATGGTTGGCAGGATATCTACGTGACGCGTGAACTTTACGATGACAATTCTGAATTAAGACGAAATAAGCTATTTATCAACAACGGTGATCTAACCTTTTCAGAGAGCGCTGAAGACTATAGGGCAGACCATGATGGCAGAACGAGGCATGCGACATTCTTTGATTATGATAAAGACGGCTGGCTGGACCTATTACTTCTGACTCAGCCTCCCAACCCTGGAAGCTATTCCACCATGTTGGGAACTAATTTAGAACTACCTGAATACGCTCCTGTATTGTTAAGAAATACAGGTAATGGATATTTTGAGGACAAATCAAAGGGTTCAGGAATTGATATTCCCGGATTCCCAAACAGTGTCTCTGCGAATGATTTCAATAACGATGGATGGGTAGACTTATATATAGCTAATGATTTTCAAGCTCCAGATAAATTATATCTAAATCAAGGTGATGGTACTTTTAAAAATACTATCGAACTAGATATGGGACACATCACCTATTTCAGCATGGGAGTAGATGCTGCAGACATCAACAATGATGGGTTTTCGGATATTAGTGTATTGGATATGGCAGCTGAGGACAACTTTCGCAGCAAGGCTAATATGAGTGGCATGGATCCCAGTGCATTTTGGAAAGTAGTGAACCAGGGAGGGCATTACCAGTATATGTACAACTCACTTCAACTTAATAATGGTATCGTCAATAAAACAGATAGTAGCTCTCAAGAAATATCATTTAGTGATATTGCTCAAATTTCCGGTACATCCAGCACCGATTGGAGTTGGTCAAATTTGATAGCTGATTTAGACAATGACGGTAAGAAAGATATTTATATCACTAATGGGCTATTAAGGGATATCAGGAATACTGATGCTGACAAAAAAGTTAGCAAGTATATTCAAGAGGTGATATATAATCATATCAGGAATAATCCCAGTTTTGAAAATGTAAGCATTTGGGATATCCTGGATTTGAAAAAGGCCTTGGATATTTTACCCTCGGTTCCGATATCCAATTATGCATATCGGAATAATTCAGGTATCAATTTTACAAATGTTACGTCAGATTGGGGGCTTGAGGAAGAGTCTTTTTCAAATGGGTCTTCGCTGGTTGACTTGAACAATGATGGAGCTCTAGATCTGGTAGTAAACAATATAAATAAAGAGGCATTTATTTATAGAAACAACTCAAGGGAAATAAACAATAACAATTATCTGAGGGTTTCCTTGAGGGATGAGTTACCTATTCTAGGATGTAAAATCAAAATTCTTAATGAACAAGGTGAACAATGGTATGAGTTTACCAGTGTTCGTGGAATGTATTCCACTTCAGAACAAATAGCCCATTTTGGACTGGGTTCGAATAAAGAAATTGATCGATTGACTGTTTATTGGAATGATGGGAAAGTTTCTGAATTGAAAGATATCAAGTCTAATCAACACATAATAATTGAAAAAGGAAAAGTTGGGTTTTCGAATCAACAGTTCGAGAATAGTTCGCAAGCTTTCGAAAAGATTGAAATGGAGACTTTGGGCTTAAAGTTCAAACACCAGGAAAACGAGTGTGATGATTATATTAAACAGGTTCTGTTGCCACACAAACTTTCTCAATTAGGCCCTGCTTTGGCCGTAGCTGACGTTAATGGAGACGGTTTAGAAGATGTGTTTTTTGGTGGAGCGGCAAATCAAGCATCTCAATTGTATTTTCAAGATTCCAATGGCTCATTCTCTCGAGATGGTTCAGATGTGTGGGAAAGAGAGAAAATTTATGAGACTATTGACGCTTCGTTTTTCGATTTTGATCAGGACGGGGATCAAGATCTCTATGTAGTCAGTGGAGGCAATAAGTACATGCCAGGATCAAAAGTCTATCAAGACAGGCTATATAGGAATAACGGAAACGGCAAATTTGAACGATATAACAAAATACTACCTGTGTTTTACGAAAGTGGTTCATGCGTTCGGCCAGGAGACTTTGATGCCGATGGCGATCTTGACCTTTTCGTTGGTGGAAGGCATACGCCATGGAACTACCCAGAGCCTACAACCAGCCGAATACTGATGAATGAAAATGGAAGCTTTAGAGATATTACAGACGAAAAGTCCAAGGCTCTTGTAAATATTGGGATGGTTACTGATGCTATTTGGACTGATTTCGATATGGATGGGAATTTGGATTTGATGCTAGTGGGTGAATGGATGCCAGTAACTTACTTACGAAACAACGGTGAGTTTTTTTATGATGCTACAGATGAATTTGGTTTTGGGAACACAACAGGATGGTGGAATAGTATCGAACAAGGAGATATTGACCAGGACGGGGATTTAGATTTTATTCTAGGAAATCTCGGCCTGAACTTTAAATATAAAGCTTCGGAAAAGGAACCTTTTGAAGTTCATTATAAAGATTTTGATGACAATGGTCAGAAAGATATAGTATTGAGCTACTATAACTTTGGAGAAAAGTATCCACTTAGAGGTAAGAGTTGTTCATCGCAGCAGGTTCCAATGTTGAACGATAAATTCGGATCCTATGAATTGTTTGCTTCGTCTGATTTATATGACATCTATGGCAAGGATGAATTAAGAACCGCTCTAAATTATAAGGCAAAAACCTTTGCTAACATACTAATTAAGAATAATGGTGGAGGAGATTTTGACATTAAAGAATTACCAGAATATGCGCAGATTTCATCCATTAACGACCTCATAATTAAAGACTTCAATGGAGATAAACGTCCTGATATATTGGGTGTTGGTAATAACTATCATGCTGAAATAGAAACGCCTCGCAATGATGCCGGTAAGGGTGTTTTCATTACTAGTAAGATTAATGGATATCAGGCCCTATTTCCTTCTCAATCAGGTTTTTTTGCTCCAATGGATGCACGAAAAACAGCCTTGATTACTATCAACAATTCAAAGCTAGTGATAGTGATGAATAATGACCAGGCTCCAAGTTTGTTTAAAGTGCAAAACATGATTCACAAGAAGTCGAATTAATGCTCAAAATGATTCTTGAAATTTGGATTCCCAGGCTACAATCATATTTACTAAAACGATGAATTTTTATCTCCGCTACTACCTGTTTTTAGCACTGGTCATGACATTTTTAACCAAATGTCAACAGACACCTAATAAACTGCAAACCATTAATGAGAAGAACACTTCTGTTTCAGTTAAATTGGTTGATTATGTCAATCCCTTGATGGGCACAGATTCTAAGTTTGATCTTTCAAACGGGAATACATATCCCGCAATTGCTAAACCCTGGGGGATGAATTTTTGGACGCCCATGACGAGCAAAATGGGAGATGGCTGGACATATAAGTATCGGGAAAACAAGATCAGAGGTATCAAGCAAACTCATCAACCGAGTCCATGGTTGAATGATTATGCGGCATTCTCCTTGATGGCGGTAACTGGTGATTTAAAGTACAAGGAGGATGAAAGAGAATCTTGGTTTTCTCATAAGGCAGAAGAAGCCAAACCCCACTATTATAGTGTCTACCTGGCAGACTATGATGCCAAAGTAGAAGTTTCGCCAACCGAAAGAGCCGCTCACTTTAGATTCACTTTTCCTGAAGAGAATTCATCCTATATCATTTTGGATGCCTTTGAAAAAGGATCGAAAGTCGAAATAATACCTGAGGAAAGAAAGATCATCGGCTACTCACGCTACAACCATGGAGGCGTTCCGGACAACTTTCATAACTATTGGGTAGTAGAATTTGATCACGAATTTGAAGTCAATCATACCTGGGAAGATGGCTGGGCTTTGCGTAAGAACAACCGAGAATCCGAGGGCGATCATGTTGGGGCTATTATTGGTTTCAAAACATCACGGGGTGAACAAGTGCATGTAAAAGTTGCTTCTTCTTTTATAAGTCATGAGCAGGCACAATTGAACCTAGCTCGAGAGATAGGGGAAGATGCCTTTGAAACAACTAAGGCTAAGGCTCTTGATGCCTGGGAAAATGAACTCAGCAGGATAAGAGTTGAAGATGACAATATTGATAATATCAGAACTTTCTATTCTTGTTTATACCGAGTGTTGCTATTTCCCAGGAAGTTTCATGAAATTGACGCAAACAATCAGATTGTACATTACAGCCCCTACAATGGTAAAGTGCTACCTGGATATATGTTTACAGATAATGGTTTTTGGGATACCTTCAGGGCTGTATTCCCATTTTTCACACTCATGTACCCTGAGTTGAATGCCCAGATCATGCAAGGCTTGGTGAACACTTATAAAGAGTCCGATTGGCTTCCAGAATGGGCGAGCCCAGGTCATCGCAGTGTGATGATTGGATCCAACTCGGCCATTAATATAGCAGATTCTTACCTAAAAGGAATTGAGGATTATGACATAGAAACGCTTTATGAGGCGATAGTTAAAAACGCTACAACTGATGACGGAAGACCAACTGATAAGAATGGTAAAGTAGTTCATTCTGTTGGTCGTGAGGGTGTGGACTATTACAACTCGCTTGGCTATGTTCCTTATAATGTAGGGATAAATGAGAATGCTGCGAGAACATTGGAATATGCGTTTGCAGATTTTAATATAGCCCGGATGGCAAAAAAACTTGGGAAAGAGGAGGACGCCAAATTATATCTTGAACGAGCACAGAATTATAAAAGGCTTTTTGATAGTGAAACCGGCTGGATGAGGGGCAAGAATGAAGATGGAAGCTTTCAATCCCCTTTCAATCCATTAAAGTGGGGTGATGCATTTACTGAGGGAAATAGTATGCATTATACCTGGTCTGTATTCCATGACGTTCAAGGGTTGATCAATCTGATGGGAGGAGACGAGAGCTTTGTTTCTAAGCTAGATGATGTATTCACAATGCCACCGGATTTTGATGACACTTACTACGGATTTACCATTCATGAGATCAGGGAAATGCAAATAGTGAATATGGGTAACTATGCCCATGGCAATCAGCCGATTCAACATATGATCTACTTATACAATTATGCAAAGCAACCATGGAAAACGCAGAAACGCATTCGTGAGGTATTGAATAAATTGTATTCAGCTACTCCTGATGGCTACTGTGGAGATGAAGATAACGGACAGACATCAGCATGGTATGTGTTCAGTGCTCTGGGTTTTTATCCTGTCACTCCGGGCACAGATCAATATGTATTGGGAAGTCCGCTATTCAAAAAGGTGACTCTTACATTTGAAAATGAAAATCAGCTCACCATCAATGCTTCGAATAATGGTGCCTCAAATCTTTATGTTGCCGGGACAAAATTAAATCATGAGGTTCATGATAAAACATGGATAAGTCACAAGCAACTTCAAGACGGAGGAACGCTGGATTTTGATATGGTTGATAAGGTTCATTCAGGTTGGGGGACGGCAGAAACATCGGTACCTTTTTCTATGACAAATCGATGATGTACGTAATGCACATGTAAAAAGTATTTACCAGCTAAAATAGAATTATGACCATAAAAGAAGCATGTGTAGAGACCTTGGATCAATGCATCCAGGCCGAAAAGGTTGGTGCAAATAGGATAGAACTATGTGCAGATTTGGCTTCTGATGGACTGACTCCAGGTCGAAAACTGATAGAAGAAGTGGTGAAGAAGGTAAGCATACCAGTAAGAGTTATGATCAGACCAAGAGCAGGTGATTTTGATTACTCTGATGAAGAAATTCATGAGATGCAAGAGTCAGTTTCCTATTGTAAGGAGATTGGAGTCGAAGGAGTGGTCTTTGGCGTCTGTACCAAAAATAGACAGTTAAATATACAGGCTATTGATAGGTTGGCAGGCCTTGCTTCACCATTGAAAGTCACAGTACACAAGGCAATTGATGAGTGTGACGATGTAAAAATACAATTAAAGGAACTGATAAAGTTGCATAATGTGCATTCGGTTCTTACCTCCGGACAGCAGGCTACAGCAATTGACGGAATGCCATTACTATCAGAACTAGTAGAACTGGCAGGAGATAAAATTGAAGTGATTGCTTGTGGTAAGATTACCAATTTGAACTTTGATCAAATCCATAAGACGCTGGGTGCAAAAGCTTACCATGGAAAGAAGATAGTAGGTACTTTGACACTACCTGAGAATATAGAGATCTAAAAATTTGGACATGAAAAATATTATCTGCTTGTTGTTATTCGGACTGGTCTCATGCGCCAGTCCCAGGAAATCAGAGATGAAAGAGCCTGATCCAAAACCCGTGGTTATGGCCTACTTTGTTGCAAGCGAAGACTATGAACCAAAGCGTGTTCCGGTTGAAAAGCTCACTCACATAATATTCAGTTTTTCCAATGTGATAGACGGACTTATGCAGTTTAGAAGCCCGGAGGAGTCTGGTCAGAAATTGAAGCAGTTGGTTGCTCAGAAAAGTAGGAACCCTGAGCTGCAGGTGATGATTGCCTGTGGTGGCTGGGGAGCTGATGGATTTTCCGATATGGCCAGTACCGCTGAGAACAGAATAGCCTTCGTAGAAAGTACCATTGATTTTATCGAGACTTACCAATTGGATGGTGTCGATATAGATTGGGAATATCCGGCTATTCCTGCAGCCGGTACAGGTGCAAGAGATGAAGATAAAGAGAATTTCACCTTGTTGATGAAGGAATTGAGAGAAGCACTGGACAAATTGGATCGTCAGCAAACATTGACTTTTGCTTCTGCTGGATGGAAACGTTACTATAAAAATATCGAAACACTGGATGTGATGAAATATGCTGACTACATGAATGTCATGACTTATGACCAGGTGGGTGCAACTTCTCCATTTACAGCGCATCATACTGCTCTTGGATTCATTACAGAACAGGATATGAGCGATTCTTTGGTTGGTTATATGGAAAGCAGGAAGGAAGAAATGGCCAAGAGAGGATATGAATGGGAGCCAAGGTCTGTTGAAAAGATTATTGATTTTATACTTGACAAAGGTGTCAAGCCGGAGCAGCTAGTGGTTGGAGCGGCGTTCTATGGAAGAGCCTGGAAAGGTGTTCACCCAAGCGATAATGGATTGTACCAACCAAATGGAGGCAGTCATATTGGCTGGGTTAGCTACGATCATATTCGAAGGGATTTTGAGTCTGACGCTAATTACCAAAGGTATTGGGATGAGGTAGCCAAGGCACCATTTCTATATAATGCTGCGGACAGTATTTTTGTGTCATACGATGATACAGTTTCGGTCAGACTGAAAACTAAATATGCCATGAATAAATCTCTTGGAGGAATTATGTTTTGGGAATTGGGAAATGATACAAAAGAAGGAAGGAGCTTATTAGATGCTATTTATAATGCATCAATCAAAAATTAAAACTATATGATAGAGTATAATATTACAGCAAAAGCAAACATGAAAATTATTGGCATTTACAAATTGTTATTGCTGCTTTTCGTGAGCTGGGGATGCCAGCAAAAAGAAAAGGCGTTACCGCGAATAGCCATTACCGGTTTAGCCATTGAGTCGAGTACATTTTCACCAGCAAAGACAGAGGAGGCAGCCTTTCATGCCTATTATGGAGAAGAAGCCTTCAACTATTTCAAGTTTCTGGCCCCAGATTCTGTGCTTAGGTCAAAAGCTGAGTATTTCCCTGCTGTCAAGGGACATGCCCTGCCAGGAGGTATTGTTACAAGTGAAGCTTACGAGTCACTGATGAAAAAGACAATTGATAGGCTGAAAGAAAACCTACCATATGATGGCTTGTACTTTGATATTCATGGGGCTATGAGCGTTGAGGGCATAGATGACCCTGAGGGCGATATGATCAAGAGAATTAGAGAGGTTGTCGGAACTGACTGTGTGATTTCAACCTGTATGGACCTCCATGGCAATGTATCGGAAACTCTCGCGAAGCACACCGATTTGATGACTTGCTATAGATTGGCACCACATGAGGATGCCTGGGAGTCAAAAAGAAGGGCATTATCTAACTTAATAGACCGTTTGGAGTCTGGAAAAGGCAAACCGAAGTTTAAAGCCTGGATTCCTGTGCCAGTTCTGCTGCCAGGGGAAAAAACAAGTACTCGAATTGAACCTGGAAAAAGTCTCTATGCCCAGGTGGCACCAATTGCAGATCAGCTAGGAGTAATAGATGCAGCCATATGGGTCGGATATGCCTGGGCTGATGAGCCGAGGAATCACGCTGTGGTTATGGTTACTGGTGATGATGAGAAGAAAGTAGAAGCTGGAGCGGAGCAACTAGCTGAGGCCTTTTGGGATGTTAGAAAGGAATTTGATTTTGTAGCACCTACCACTACTTTAGATACTGCTTTGAAAATGGCTTTAGGCAGTGAAAAAAAGCCGTTCCTTATAAGTGACATGGGTGACAATCCCACCGCTGGAGGGGCTGGAGATGTCAGTTGGACATTGCAAGAACTATTGAACAGAGAAGAATTTAAAAATGAAGATGGCCCATCATTGATCTACGCATCTATTCCAGGACCTGAACTTATTGAGAAAGCCTTAAAGGTTGGAGTTGGTGGTACAGTCGAGGGCAAAGTTGGAGCGGAAGTGGATAACCGTTTTGCTCCTCCGCTTTTGTTGAATGGTACAGTAGTCTCTATAAGAGAAGGAGACAAACATGCTGAAATTGAAGTTGTGGTTAGGGTAGGTAGCATTTCTGTAATTGTGACAAAAAAACGTAAACCCTATCATTATGTGAAGGACTTTACACAGCTGGATTTAGAACCGACAGAAGTAGATATAGTCGTTGTGAAAATTGGCTATTTGGTGCCGGAATTGTACAATATACGTGGTGACTGGGTAATGGCGCTTACACCGGGAGGAGTTGATCAGGATCTTGAAAGGTTAGGTTACAATAGAATCAAAAGACCGATGTTTCCGCTTGATTATGACATGGCTGACCCTGATTTGTCCGTAAGGTGGATCCCCGCTTCGCACGAGTAAATAATGCTTTTGCTCTGAGCTCAACAAGAATTAAACTTTATAGTCATTTATATCAAAAAGTAATTGCATGAAAAATATCTTCATCATTTTTATACTGCTTGTTATTGCTGCTTGCAGTCCTAAACCCAAAGAAGCTAAAAATCAAAAAACCAAGATTCCTGTTTATGCGTGGCTTGGTGGACCAGGTGAGTCTTCGGATGAAGAATTGAAGAGCCTGTTTGAGGAGTACAAACTGAAGGGAATTGATGTGCTGATGTATAATGGAGGACAGAATGCAGAAGTATATAAGAGGGTAGGTAAAATAGCTAAAGCTGCGGGGTTAGGGTTTCATACCTGGATTCCCACAATGGTACAAGGTAAGAAACCTCAAATTGACACTTCCTGGTACGCTATAAATGGATTGGGTGCATCTGCATATGACAAACCAGCGTACGTAGATTATTACAAGTTTCTTTGTCCAAGTAAAGCAGGGACCTACAGTTTCCTGGATAGCATGTATTCAAATGTGGCTCAGGTTGAAGAAGTGGATGCTATACATTTGGATTATATCCGCTTTCCGGATGTAATACTTGCCAGGGGACTTTGGGATAAATATGGTCTTGTAATGGATAAAGAATATCCTCAGTTTGATTATTGCTACTGCGATGATTGTGCCAATGGCTTTAAAAATAAGACAGGAATTGACATTAAATCTGTAAAGGACCCTTCTCAAGTTCAAGAGTGGAAACAGTACAGATATGATCTCATCACCGGGATAGTGAATAGACTTTCTGACAAAATACATAGCCATGGCAAAAAGATCAATGCAGCTGTTTTCCCGGGCCCACATTCTGTGGCAAAGAAGATAGTTAGACAGGAATGGGATAAGTGGAATCTGGATATGTATTTCCCGATGAATTACAACGACTTCTACCTGGAAGGAACCAAGTGGGTTGGTGAGGTGACCAAAGAGGCGGTCGAGTCTGTTGAGAAACCTGTGATCAGTGGCTTATTTATTTGTCCTAATCCTGAAGGTAAAACGGAAGAGAATGATCCGGAGTATCATGGCCTGATACCAAGCGAATTGGGGGATGCAATTAGGCAGTCAATGGTAAATGGTGCAGCAGGAATTTGTCTTTTTACACCTAAAAGAATGACCGGTGAACATTGGGTTGAATTTGAAAAAGCTATTTATCAAACATATCAATAATGCACCTCAGGTTTACTAATTGGAAGTTTAGTTGAACTGTAATTCTCCAAAAGCAGAGGGAACATGAAAATCTGGCTCCTTGGTTAAAGGATCCACCCAACTTATCCATTTGAGATCAGCTTGCGAACCCTCCAGGCCAGTACACTCTCCTCTAAAAAGTCCAGCTTTGATGCGATCTCCTTTTAATATACCTAATTGCCTTAGCGATTGAATATTGATCTGACCTGTCAGTTCATAGCCAGATTTGGAGCATGTTGTTTTAACTTTTAAGGCCGAATCAGGCCATTGCCAATCGAATTGCATTTGACGGTAGAATGATGCTTTGTAATCCAGTACCCTTTCATTAGGGTCCAATTCAAGACAATAGTAAGTTTCAAGTTTTTCGTCAACCTGAAAGAATATTTCAACCCTTTCAGAATTGACAACCTCCATTTTGTCATTTTTTTCGACGTAAGTGAATTTATTGGGATCGACCACCTCATATTTGAAATAGAAATTGTTTCTGTCATGCAAAGCTCTGAAAGTCATTGGGGGAGCTAAGTCGTCTTGCCATGGATAGGAAAAGTCATCCAAAATATTGGCATGCTGCCAGGAGTCATCTGAGAATTCTCCAATCACTTTGTTTACTTTATATGCTTTCATTTTAACGAGAAAATTATGATTTGTGCGCACCCTTTTATTCTGCATTAGCAGCTACAGGTATTTCAAATTAAGTAGTGTTGAGTGCTAGCTTTTCGAACCTTTGATTATGGCTTCTACTACTTCTGGGTTCAGCAGGGTTGAAGTATCTCCCAGGTTGGAAGTATCACCTTCAGCCACTTTTCTCAAGATTCTCCTCATAATCTTACCCGACCTTGTTTTTGGTAGGCCTGGTACAATTTGGACTTTGTCAGGCTTTGCGATTGGTCCAATAATCTTGCTGACGGTTGTTCTGATCTCTTCGGTCAGGCTTTCTTCACTACGATTTTCCATATCACAAATCGCGTAAGCATAGATACCCTGCCCTTTGATTTCATGCGGATATCCAACTACAGCAGACTCCACAACCAGTGGGTGCTCATTGATGGCATTTTCTACTTCTGCAGTACCCATTCTATGGCCTGAAACGTTGATCACATCGTCTACCCTTCCCAATATTCTCAGGTAACCATCATGATCTCTTTTGGCACCATCGCCTGTGAAATATAAGTCCTTGTAAGTAGAGAAATAGGTTTGTCTGCAGCGCTCATGGTCTCCATATGTTGTTCTGAGCATGGAAGGCCATGGGAACTTTACGCATAGATTTCCCTGCACATTATTTCCTGTCACTTCATTACCATCGGCATCCACGATGATTGGCTGTATCCCTGGCAGAGGCAGGGAAGCATGCGCAGGTTTATTCGGCGTAATTCCAGCTAAGGCAGAAATCATAATACCACCGGTTTCCGTTTGCCACCAGGTATCTACTAATGGACAGTTTCCTTTTCCGACATGTGTGTGGTACCAGTGCCATGCTTCTTCGTTTATGGGCTCGCCAACTGACCCGATCACCTTCAGAGAATCCAGGCTATACTTTTCAAGTGGTTCAAGACCATATGCTTGCAGCGCTCTGATAGCAGTAGGAGCAGTATAAAACTGATTGACCTGATATTTATCTACAACATCCCAAAACCTACCTGCATCAGGATAAGTTGGAATGCCTTCAAACATCAGGGTAGTCGCTCCGGCTAATAGTGGCCCATACACAATGTAGGAGTGACCTGTGATCCAGCCCACATCAGCTGTACACCAATAGGTGTCACCTTGGTTATACTGAAACACATTTTCAAAAGAATACTGGGCATACACCATATATCCACCGCATGTGTGCACCACACCTTTGGGTTTACCTGTAGAACCAGAAGTATATAGGATGAAAAGCATGTCCTCACTGTCCAAGATCTCAGCTTTGTTTTCAGTCGAAACACCAGCAACGGCATCATGCCACCAGATGTCTCGGCCATCTTTCATGGTGACCTCTGTCCCCGTTCTTTTAAGCACGATTACCTTTTCTACAATCCCACTGATATCAGCTGCTTCGTCAACGACTTTTTTTACGTCAATCGATTTGGTTCCCCTGAAGTTTCCATCAGAGGTTAAGATCATTTTAGCTTCACAATCTGCGATTCTATCTGCCAAAGCTGTTGCAGAGAAACCGGCAAAAACTACAGAATGAATTGCGCCAATACGTGCGCAAGCGAGCATAGCCACTGCGGCTTCTGGCACCATTGGCATATAAATGATCACCCTATCTCCTTTGCCTACACCCTGTGCTTTCAGGGCATTAGAAAATTGGCAAACCTGGGCATAAAGTTCACGATAGGTTAATGTAATGCCTTCCTCGTTTGGGTCGTTGGGTTCCCAAATGATTGCTGGCTTGTTGCCCATTGTATATAGGTTTCTTTCGAATATGTTTTCTGTAATGTTCAGCTTACCATTAATGAACCATTTCACCTCAGGCTTTTCAAAATTCCATTCTACGGTTTTGTCCCATTGTTGCTGCCAGTGAAAAGTCCCGGCAATTCTGTTCCAGAATTCTTCAGGATGTGCTATACTTTTTTGATACTCGTGAATGTATCCGCCAAGGGTTTCAATTTTATACATGGTTGAATGAAATGTAGTTTGTTAATAGTTTCTGTACTAGATATTCTTCTTGTTCCACCTTAGATGTATGTGCTAATATTTTCTTTGGTGATAATATCTATGGGTAATAATTCTTGCTTAGGAATATCTTTTTTGAATACAAGTAGGTCATTCAAATAATGAATTCCCTGAAAAGCTTGTTTTCTTGGATTTTGGTTTATTAAATAATCTATTTGGTTTGATTTAAGATGCTTTACGTTTTCATCCACAAGGTCATAACCTACCAGCAAAGGTTTCCTATTACTATCACTTAAGTGTTTGGCTACTTCGAATGTCTTAGAAGTAGTTACGAAAATGGCGCAACGCTCTCCACTGCTCGTTTCCTGTTTTATTGCTTCATTTACTTTGTGAGAATAATCATTAATAAGGTTGAAAGTTTTTAGACTGTAAGAATTTATATCGACTTCCTTGAAATAATCTTTGAAACCTCTTTCCTTCTCCTGAAGGTGTGGCGAATTGGATATTTCCTCATCAAAATGAAAAATAAGCACTTTACCATCACCTCGCATTTGTTTAAATATAAGGTCTGCTGCTATCCTGCCACTTTGGTAAAGGTTCTGTCCGATAAAGCAACACTGATTTGATTCGCCTATTCTCGTATTGAATGTTGCATAAGGGATGTTGAGCTTTTCGCATTTATCGAAGAAAGTTTCAGCTTCTTTTCTAAATAGCGGTGCTGCTAGTATACCATCTGGATTAGAGTCCAATATTTCTTCTGAAGCATTTGCAAAATCCTTTGAGTCGTTCTGGTTGTAAAAGTGTTGCTGCACATTTAGACCAAATGAGCTATATGCGGACAAAGCATCATCAATACCTTTTTTGGGTTTAAGCCAAAACGGATCATTATTGGGGGAAGGAATTAAGGTTGCAATTTCTATGATCTTGTTTTCTCTCAAAGTTCTTGCAATGAGATTAGGCTGATAGTTTATTTCAGAGAGTACTTTTTTTATTTTTTTTTCGGCACTCTCCGAGACTTTGCCTCTCTCATGTAATACACGGTCTACTGTACCTCTGGATACATTGGCAAGCCTTGCGATATCTTTGGTAGTGTATTTCTTCATGCTTGTTTAAATAGTTCCCTCCCATCATTTCGGAGACTGCAAATATATTAATATTATTTAAATGTTAGGTTCACGTGAACAAATTTAATGTTCACGTGAACATTTTTATAAAAATGCTTTGATTTTAATTTCTAAATCCCGTTGTTTGTATTGTGATTTGGACTAAGGCAAGTAATAATCTAGAATTATGACACAATTAAAAAGCATACTAAAAGAAGTATCGGTAGACATTGCGCATCAAGAAGTGGGCAGGCTGGAATTGACCAGATTCGAAAAAATGCATGTGGAGGTTTTCGAATCATCCGCTATGGCTTCAGTGGTTGTAGCGAGAGAGATGGCTTCATTGATAAGAAGAAAACAGTCGCAGGGTGAGCAATGCGTCTTGGGACTGGCTACAGGTTCTTCTCCTATCAAAGTTTATGATGAGCTAGTAAGATTGCATAGAGAAGAAGGCTTAGGATTTTCAAATGTGATAACCTTCAATCTGGATGAATATTTTCCGATGCAAAAAAATAGTGCACAGAGCTACTATTCTTTTATGCAGGAGCATCTTTTTGATCACGTAGATATACCTAGCGAAAATATCAATATTCCAGATGGTACCTTGGCTCAGGAGGATGTGTTTGATTACTGTGCAAAGTATGAATCAAAAATCGAGTCTTATGGTGGTCTTGATTTTCAGCTTTTGGGCATTGGCCGTACCGGTCACATTGGATTTAATGAACCAGGTTCTCATTACAATTCACTTACGCGATTGGTGACGTTGGATTATTTGACCAAGGCTGATGCTGCTTCTGATTTTCATGGTGTAGATAATGTACCAAAGCGAGCCATTACTATGGGAATAAAGACGATTAAAAAAGCAAAGAGGATAGTATTATTGGCCTGGGGTAACAATAAGGCAGATATTGTCAAAGAAGCAGTTGAGGGTCAGGTTACGTCGGCAATTCCTGCAACTTTTCTTCAGGAAAACTCAAATACCACTGTGTTGCTTGATGAAGAGTCTTGCTCTGAACTTAAGAGATTCAAAACACCTTGGTTGGTTGGGCCTGTTGAGTGGACAGAGGCTTTAAAAGGCAAGGCGATCATATGGCTTAGCCAGTTCTTGGGCAAGTCAATATTAAAAATCACCGACCGAGATTACAACGATAACGGGATGTCCGACCTTTTGGCCATGGAAGGGTCTGCATACAAGATCAATATCAAAATGCACAACAGGTTGCAGCACACTATTACCGGCTGGCCTGGAGGTAAGCCTAATGCTGATGATAGCAATCGGCCGGAAAGGGCAGAGCCGGCTCGAAAAAGGGTATTGATATTTAGTCCACACCCCGATGACGATGTGATTTCCATGGGAGGGACGTTGTTAAGATTAGTAGATCAAGGCCATGAGGTACACGTTGCATATCAAACCTCTGGAAATATAGCTGTCGCCGATCATGATGCTTTAAGGTTTATCGAATTTGCTAGATATCTCAATCAATCCAATGGAATAACAAATCCTAAGCAGGAGGAACTTTTAAAAGAAATTACAACTAAGAACGATGCTGATATTGACTCTGTGAATATCAGGAAAGTCAAAGGACTGATTAGGAAAGGAGAAGCATTGGCTGCTGCTCGCTATTGTGGGTTAGTGGATGATAATATTCATTTTATGGATTTGCCATTTTACGAAACAGGCAAAAGCAAGAAAAACCCACTTTCACAGGAAGATATTCAAATCACTCAAGCGTTAATAGAAAAAGTAAAACCGCATCAGATTTATGCGGCCGGAGATTTAGCTGACCCCCATGGAACACACAAGGTCTGTTTAGATGCAGTATTTCAGAGCCTTTCGAATTTGAAATCTGCGGAGTATATGAAAGATTGTTGGGTTTGGCTCTATCGGGGTGCGTGGCATGAATGGCCTGTAGATGAGATCGAAATGGCTGTGCCGCTCAGTCCAGATGAAGTAGTGAAGAAGAGAAAAGCAATATTTTTTCACCAAAGTCAGAAAGACGGTGTAATGTTTCAAGGTGAGGATAGTAGAGAGTTTTGGCAAAGAGTAGAAGATAGAAATGAAGAAACCGCGAAGCGTTATAATCAACTAGGGTTGACAGAATACGAGGCAATTGAGGGGTTTGTAAGGTATAACTATTAAGGCTAACCATTTAAAAAACAATTATGTTATTAAGTACGGTAGATTGGATTATTATCTCAATTTTCTTCGCGATAGTACTCGGCATTGGCTGGGTAGCATCTAAAACAGCAGGTAAAAACACAGACGAGTTTTTCTTAGGTGGTAGATCCATGCCATGGTGGCTACTTGGGATTTCAATGGTGGCTTGTACATTTTCGGCTGATACCCCAAACCTTGTCACTGGAATGGTGAGAGAAAATGGCGTGGTGAAAAACTGGGCCTGGTGGGTGTTCCTCATTACTGGTATGGTGACAGTTTTCATTTATGCTAAACTCTGGAGGCGTTCAAATGTAAAAACTGACCTGGAATTTTATGAATTAAGATATAGCGGAAAATATGCTTCGTTTTTGAGAGGTTTTAGGTCTCTCTATTTGGGGATTTTCTTCAACTGTCTTATTATGGGATCTGTCACGTTGGCTGCAATCAAAATTGGGGCAGTGATGTTGGGTTTATCACCTTTAACGACAGTCGTTGGAGCATCAATCGCCGTAGTGATCTATGCTTCCTTGGGAGGTATAAAAGGGGTGATCTGGTCAGATTTTTTTCAATATAGTATAGCGATGATAGGAGCAGTATATGCAGCCTATGTAGCGCTGGATCAACCGGAAGTTGGAGGCTTGAAAGAACTAATTGCAAATCCAATTTTACAAGACAAACTTCAAATTGCGCCGGATTTTAGCGATCCTGCCATTTATATTCCTATGCTGGTGATTCCGCTGGCCGTACAATGGTGGGCAGTATGGTACCCAGGAGCAGAGCCGGGAGGTGGAGGATATATTGCTCAAAAGATGCTTTCTGCAAAGGACGAAAAAAACGCGATCGGAGCTACGCTCTTATTCAACTTTGCGCACTATGCTCTTAGACCATGGCCATGGATTATTGTGGCACTTGCATCTTTGGTGATATATCCTGATTTGGCTTCAATCAAATCAGAGTTCCCCAATATTACAGAACAGTATTTGGGACATGATGTAGCCTACCCGGTGATGCTTACACGTCTGAGTCCGGGGTGGATGGGCTTAGTTGTGGCCTCCATCATTGCTGCTTACATGTCTACCATTGGTACGCATTTGAACTGGGGTTCATCCTATGTGGTAAACGACTTTTACAAAAGATTCATAAAGCCCGAGGCGTCAGAAAAAGAACTTGTGGGTGTAGGCCGAATATCAACAGTGACTCTGATGATTTTTGCGGGTACTCTGTCTCTAACTTTGCTTGAAAATGCCACGCAGGCCTTTAATATATTGCTGCTTTCAGGAGCGGGATCTGGTGCCATTTATTTGCTAAGATGGTTCTGGTGGAGGGTAAATGCCCTCACGGAAATTGTGGCAATGGTTGTCGCGTCGATCATGGCAATAGTTTTGGTTGTGGCTGTTGAGGATGAAACCTTGGCAACAAGCGTGCTGGATGGCTTTACAATCAAGCTTTTGATCGCCGTATGCATAACATCTGTGACGTGGTTGGTAACAACATTTACCACAAAACCTGAAAACTACGAAACGCTACTCAACTTCTATAAAATCACCCATCCGGGAGGGCCAGGTTGGAAATCATTTAGAGAAGAAGCTGAAAGAAGAGGAGATAGTCTTCCTGATGTTGGGAGGAAATGGGACGTTCCAAATGGGTTGCTTAGTGTACTGATTGGTAGCATAGGAATCTACAGTGCGCTGTTTTCTATAGGAAGCTTTGTTTATGGAAATATGGTCAGTGGATTCATCCTTGCAATTGTGTTTGCAGTGGCCGTTTTTATACTGATCAAATTGTGGTCAAAAATGAATATTGAATGATTTCAATTATTAATTCTACTTTAATTAATCTGATTTAGCCAGAATCCTTAAGGGAGCCAGAATGAATCTATCCTCCTTCCCTTTGGGGAATCAAAAGGTAAAAAGAAGGATTTGTACATTTAGGTTAGAACTTGACAAAGTGGGATTAATAGGATTTTTTTTGCTAAAACTATACGATAACAAATTATGAAAAGAAAGTTACTCCAAGCTGTAGTCATCCTGACGTTTTTGATATCAGCAATTTCTTGTACGGAAAAGAAGACAGTTAATATTGATGTCAAAGGGATTATTCCTGTTCCGACTAGTATCACTGAGGCTGACGGAAGCTTCCAAATCGATGAAGAAAGTACTATTACGATTCAATCAGAAGAATTGAGAGCCGTTGCTGGCTTCTACGCAGATCATTTGGGAGTTAATAAAATTGAAGCGTCTGCAGATAAGAATTCTGGAAACATAGTACTCAGCATTGATAGCTCCAAGTCAGCTGAAAGTTACGACTTGCAAGTATCTCCTGATGCGATTACCGTGGTAGGTGGAGACGAGGCGGGTGTATTTTATGCCTTGCATACGCTTAGGCAGATCAAAACTGACAATGGAATCCCTTCTGTAAGTATTCAGGATGCACCGAGGTTTGGTTACCGAGGTACAATGCTTGATGTGGCGAGGCATTTCTTTTCTGTTGAAGACGTGAAAAGCTTTCTTGACCTAATGGCCTTTCACAAATTGAACAAGTTTCACTGGCACCTAACGGAAGATCAAGGCTGGCGAATCGAAATTAATAAGTATCCGCTACTAACTGAAATTGGTTCTCAGAGAAAAGAAACTGTGATCGGTCATGCACGTGATTCCAAGGAGTACGACGGGACTCCTTATGGAGGATTTTATACCCAGGAAGAAATAAAAGAGGTGATCAAGTATGCTGCGGAAAGATACATAGAAGTGATTCCCGAAATAGAAATGCCTGGACACTCGTCAGCGGCACTTGCTGCCTATCCTGAATTGGGCTGCAAGGAAGGACCTTTTGAGGTGGGCACCACATGGGGAGTATCTGAGAACCTGTTTTGCCCAACGGAATATACATTTGGGTTTTTGCAGGATGTGTTGACTGAGGTTATAGCTTTATTTCCAAGTCAGTATGTACACATTGGTGCAGATGAAGCAGTAAAGCCTCAATGGGAAGCGAGTGAATTTTGTCAAAATCTTATTGATAGCCTTGACCTTGAAGACGAACATGGTCTACAAAGCTATTTTGTAAAAAGAATAGAAACATTCCTAAACAGCAAGGGTAAAAAGCTGATTGGATGGGATGAAATTTTGGAAGGTGGTCTAAGCCCCAATGCAACTGTTATGTCATGGAGAGGAGTCAAAGGTGGCATTGAGGCAGCCAGGCAAAAGCATGATGTGATCATGACCCCAACCACACATTTGTACTTCGACTACTATCAGGATTCTCTGGATGCTGCGGAGAAAAAACCTTTTGCAATCGGAGGGCTATTGCCATTGGATAAAGTATACAGTTATGAACCTTTACCTGAGGAATTAACTACAGAGGAACAAAAATACATCCTCGGTGCACAGGCCAATATATGGACCGAATACATGAAGACTTTTTCGCATGTACAGTATATGGCTTTACCAAGAATGGCCGCTTTGTCTGAGATTGTCTGGAGTAAGGCTGAGCAAAAGGATTGGACTGATTTTCAGAATAGGCTTCAGGACATGTTTACTTGCTATGACGAGCAGGGACTTAACTACGGAAAACATTATTTGAAACAATAGGAATCTGATTCTGATAAAAGAATGGATATTACGCCAATTTATGTGCACGTGAACACTCTGAATTTGATAAAATGAGCGATAACAAAAATAAGGATGTAACCGGTGTGTTGAGGCAATTCCAGATCGAAGGGACCGTAGAGCGACACTATCCTTTTGGCTCAGGTCACATCAATGACACTTATCGGGTTGAGACGAAGGAAGTAAATTCGTTGAATTATCTACTCCAGCGGGTGAATCATAATATTTTCAAGAACGTGCCGAAGTTGATTGAAAATATTGATCGGGTGACCTCACATCTCAGAAGGAAACTTCATCAGGTTCCAGGTGCTGATCCTGACAGGGAAGTACTGACTTTGATTCCGACTTATCAAGGAGCGAAATTCGTACAAGATGAAGAGGGTAACTACTATAGACTTTACATATTTATCGAGGATCACAATGCCTATGATATTGTGGAGACAGTACACCAAGCGCAAGAGGCGGGTAAAATGTTTGGCCGCTTTCAAAACTTCCTTTCTGATATTCCGGGAGGACCGCTTTATGAGACCATCCCTGACTTTCACAATATTGAATCACGGCTTGACAAGTTGTTTGAGGCTGTTAAAGTCGATAAGGTCGGTAGGGTCAAAAAGGTGAAGGAGCTACTCAAGTTTGTTGAGGAAAGAGCTGATGAGATGAAGATCTTATTGAACCTGTATCGCGATGGAGATATTCCCGAGCGTGTAACTCACAATGACACCAAGTTCAACAATGTATTACTTGATAAGCAGGACAATGGCCTTTGCGTGATTGATTTGGATACCATAATGCCGGGTATCGCTCATTACGATTTTGGTGACTCCATTCGCACGGGTACCAATACCGCAGCTGAGGATGAGCCCGATCTATATAAAGTCAACATGAACATTGACCTCTATGAAGGGTATACCCGTGGTTACCTTGAAGAGATGCGATCATTGACAGATCTCGAAATTCAATTCCTTCCGCTCGGTGCGAAGCTACTGCCATATATGATAGGCACGCGTTTTTTGACCGATTACCTGGACGGTGATAATTACTTCAAAATTCATCGTGAGGGACACAATCTTCAAAGGGCAAAAGCGCAATACAAGTTACTGAGCAGCATGGAAGAGCAATACGCCAGGATGCAGGATATAGTGAGCCAGGTAAATGCTGATTTAACTGAGAATCCAGAAATTAATTCATAAGCCATGATAAGGGGAAATGCTGTAATCGGACAATCAGGAGGTCCAACATCGGTGATCAATGCAAGCCTTTTTGCTGTGATTGAGGAAGTAGCCAAATCGCATACCATTGAAGCTATTTACGGCATGCATTATGGTATTGAAGGCTTGATCAATGAATGGCTGATTGATTTCAATAAGCAGCCTCAGGATGTATTAACTAAGCTAAAGAACACACCTTCTTCTGCGCTGGGTTCATCGAGATATGCATTGTCTGACAATGAATTTCCCAAGGTACTTGAGGTGCTCAAAAAGTTCAACATAAGGTATATGTTTCAAATTGGGGGCAATGGTTCGATGTATGCCCTCAACCAACTTGAAGTTTACTGTCGGGAGCATAATTACGAGCTATGTGTTATAGGCATACCGAAGACTGTTGACAATGACCTTTGTCTCACCGATCACGCACCTGGATATCCATCAGCCGCCCGAAGCAATGCACTTAATGTATTGCAAGCGGGCGTTTTGGCCAGGGATATGAAGAGGGTAGATAAGTTTATGGTTTATCAAACCATTGGGCGTGATACCGGCTGGCTGGCTGCAGCCACAGCCACAGCATTGGCTAGGAAGGGTAGTGATGATGCACCTCATTTGATTTATATCCCTGAAATACCTTTTGAAAGGGAAAAATTTCTTCAGGATGTAAAAGAGATAGAGCAGCGTCATG
Source organism: Cyclobacteriaceae bacterium (assembly GCA_049115735.1). Taxonomy (GTDB): domain Bacteria; phylum Bacteroidota; class Bacteroidia; order Cytophagales; family Cyclobacteriaceae; genus CAXBNB01. The sequence goes on from JAGDZP010000002.1 coordinate 154,794, forward strand.
GATGGGTGTCCGTGGTGGTGAGTGAAGGTCTCAGATATGCTGATGGTACGTTGGTGAGCGCCGCTGCTGATACCACTGATTTCACGAGTACTGAATTTGGCGCGACTGCAGGTGCTAGTGCAGGACTCAACGTTCATAGAATGATTCACCAGGAGTTTGGATGGAGAGGAGAATTTCAGATTACAGAATCATTGATCATGAGTGATCATATAAGAAGGGCTCCTTTCGATGTGGAGGAGGCTTATCAATGCGGCCTGAAAGCTGTGAAACTAGCGGAGGCAGGAGACTCAGGGAATATGGTGATCATGCGACGATTAGCAGACGAGCCATATACTGTCGAATATGTCAAATCACCTTTACTCGAAGTGGCCAAAGGCACCAAATCTATGCCTCGAAACTATATGAACGAGGCTGGAAACTTTCCGTCACAGGAGTTCATCAATTATGCGAAACCTTTGATTGGAGAGCTGCCTGAATATGTAAGATTAAAACCAGAATATATAGAAGCATGAGTGAGTTTAACAAAAGTGTAGTTGTGCTTCATGCACATCCGGATGATACGGAAGCTTTTTCGGCGGGGATGCTGAAGTTGCTTCATGACAAGGGATATAAGATCACCATTGTCACTTTGACTGCCGGTGGACTTGGTGGCATGAACGGAGACATAGAAAAGACTAAAGTGCTCCGAAAACTTGAGGCCAAAAATGCAGCAGCGATTTTGGATGCGGAGTATTTCTGTCTTGGCCTGGAGGATGGATATGCTTTTGACAATAAACAAGCAAGAATTGAATTCACTGATCTAATCAGGAAAGTCAAGGCTGGCATTGTGTTAACTCATTTGCCAATGGACTATCACCCCGATCATCGGGTGGCATGTAGTATAGCAGAGGCAGCAGCTATGGTATCCAGTTTACCTGGCGTTCCTTGTATGGAGGAACCACTTGAAATTACGCCATTGCTATATCATTCTGCTACCATCGACTTGAGTGATCCTTTGGGCGGTGAGCTACCTGCTCCACATTTTTACCTGGATATTTCATCTGCCATCGATACCAAAATGGAAATGCTTGCGTGTCATCATTCCCAACAAGAACTGATGAAACACATGCATAAAATGGATGATTTCTTTGATTTAATGAAGGATTACAACCGGAAGTTAGGTGAGAAAATAGGAGTTAAATATGGGGAAGTGTATTGGCAGCACCTTGGAGGAGGATTTCAAAAAACACCACTGATCCAGCAAGAATTAGAGGAATTGGTACATAAAAACAGAATGTCACAATGAAAACTTCGCTTGTAGTTTTAGCTGCCGGCTTAGGCAGCAGGTATGGAAGTTTAAAACAATTAGATAAGTTTGGCCCTTCAGGAGAAACAATTGTTGATTATGCCTTATATGACGCCACTAAAGCAGGTTTCGATAAAATTGTTTTCGTTATACGCCGAAGTATTGAAGAAGAGTTTAAAGAGATTTTTCTCAACAAATTGAAAGACAGGATTCATGTAGAGTATGTCTTTCAGGAACTAGATGTTTTACCCGAAGGATTTCGAATACCCAAAGGCCGAGAAAAGCCCTGGGGTACGGCACATGCGGTATTGACCGCCGCACCCAAAATAAATGAACCTTTTGCTATCGTAAATGCGGATGATTTCTACGGGAGGAATTCCCTAAAGGCCATTCGTGAATATTTGTCACATTTGAATAGCAATGAACTGTCTGCATGTTTGGTTGGTTTTGTCCTAAAAAATACCTTATCAGAGCACGGTAGGGTATCTAGGGGAATTTGCCAGGTGGACTCATCTGGAAACCTAGAAGAAATTGTAGAGCGCACCCACATTTATAAAAAAGAAAATGGCGGGGCATACTTTGAGGAGAATGGCTCAAAAACTGATTTGTCAGGAAACGAAATTGTGTCAATGAACTTAATGGGATTTACTCCGCAGGTATTTGACATAATGCAAAATAAATTTATTGACTTTCTAAAGACGCAGGGTTCTGAATTGAAATCCGAATATTTTATTCCTTCCGTACTAGACGCAGTAAGAAAAACAGGAGTACACGTCCCGGTAATGATATCAAATGAACAGTGGTTTGGTGTTACCTACAAAGAGGATAAACCAGTGGCAAAGGAACGTCTTAACAAGTTAGTTCAAGAATATAAATATCCAGTGAGACTCTGGCATAAAGCTATTTCACCATGATAGGAAAGGAATTATTTGCAGATTTCTTTAACCAACATTCTTATCAATGAGAATGAGGTAATAATTCCATTCAGACTTCTTAGCACTCTACCTGGAGAAAGAGCAGAGTATTTATATCAAGGAAATATTTCTAGGGGACAAATTCTGAATTCAACAGGTAAGAATTTGTTGAAAGGTTCTCCATTGCCCGATTGGAATATAAGAGGGTCTAATTTCGTATTCGACATGCAAAACATAGTCTCTCATTGGCCTTCTTAATACGTTTTAAATTAATGAATTGCAAAGTTGGGCCTGAACTAAGCTCGAGTGCAATTTTATAACGCTCAAAATTAATAGTAGACCAAAGCATAAATGATAAAAACGAAATTTTGAAATAAACTATGAATCTTTTAAGATCTATGATATTGTGTCTTTTTGTGGTCATATGCAGTATTAGCTGTAGCACTCAAAAGGAAACAGAGAAATCAGAAAATGAAACGCCACCAAATGTTATATTCATTTTTCCTGACCAATTGAGAAATTACAGCTTGGGAATATGGTCAAAACCAGGATATACTCAATACATGCAGGGAAAACCTGACCCGGTATCTACACCGGCTCTTGATCAACTTGCTAGTCAGTCTGTCGTATTTAGCCGAGCCGTAAGCAATTTTCCACTGTGTAGTCCATATCGGGGTATGCTCCAATCTGGAATGTATCCAGACAGAAATGGGACTACCAGCAATTGTCATAAGGACAGGTCAGTTTCTTTGAGATCAGATGCGGTATGTATGACTGACCTTTTTGCTGAAGCTGGTTATAATATATCGTACTTTGGAAAAATTCACTGGCTGAAAAATGATCCTCTTTTTGATGAAAAGGGGACATATATAGGAACTACTACAGAACCTGGAGGTCATTATATCAATAATTATGATACCTATGTTCCTCCCGGACCAGATCGTCACAGTATCGATTATATGGTTCAGATGATAAAGGATGACCATTTTAATCCAATGGTGTATTCTAATGATGCAAAAGTAGTGGATGGTCGAAAGGATGGTGAACTCTATAGGCCTTATCGTTTTTCAGCAGAATTTGAGGCTGAAAAGATCATTGACTATCTGAACAACACTCATGGGCAAAGAGATATTTCTAAGCCTTTCTTTATGATGTGGTCGCTGAACCCTCCTCATAATCCCTGGACTGAAGAGAGTACCAAAATGGAATATTTCGATCAGTATGCTAGGAATGGCAAAATAAACATCGATTCATTGCTTCTTCGTAGCAATGCAAATGATTCAGTCGGTCATTATGCCCCGTATTATTTCGCAAACGTGAGCGCCGTGGATTATTATATAGGAACGGTCCTAAATAAGCTTGAAGAAATGAATATCGCTGATAATACTATAATCGTACTTTCATCAGATCATGGAGAGATGCTTGGCAGTCACGGAATGAAAGGCAAAAATAAGCCGGAGACCGAGTCACTTAATATTCCCTTTATGGTGAGGTATACAAAAAAATTAAAGCATAGGGTAGAGAATCTTATTCTGAGTGTACCAGACGTCCTGCCTACATTGGCCTCCTTAGCAGGATTGGGGGATAAAATACCATCAGAAGTACAAGGTGAAAATTTTGCTGATGTGCTGATTGATCCGCAAAACAATTTGGACAAGAAGCCTAAAGGTGTTTTGATAATGTTACCGAAATCACGAGGTATCTACACGGGGGATTATACTTTTATAGTTACAGAAAAAGAAAATCGAGCGGATGATATTTTTTGCTATGACAATATAAACGACCCTTACCAACTAAATCGTATTGCATATAATGAGCTCAATGAATCCATGAAAACAAATTTCAGGATTCAATTGGAGAATTTACTAAGAAAAACAAATGACCGTTGGTATCAGGAACAAGTGGCTTCTGATTTTCTATCTTATAATTGATATGAGCTGGTATCAATTAATACACATTTCTTCTTTTTGTCAATGAATTTTGGTCTTATCTCAAGATTTTCAATACTGTGTTGTATAGCATGTACACCATTCAAACCGACTGAGGTTGAGCCTGTATTTCAATCGCTCAATGGGCTTGATTGGAAAGTCAAGTTTTCGGATTCCTGCACAGATGATTGGAATAAATCATGGTTCTTAGATGGAAAAAAAGCGACTATTGACAATTCAGAATTAGGCATGTACTTTTATGCGGGACCAATAGCTCAAGATCCTGCCCATCATGCAGTATTGTGGACAAAAGAATCATTTGAAGGAGATTTGAAAATCGAATATGAATACACCAGGTTAGACTCATCCAAGCAGTTTGTTACCATCCTATATTTATTAACCACGGGTAGTGATAGAATGGGGTTTGATAAAGACATTTCAAAATGGTCAAATCATCGGGAGACCCCCTATATGCGTCGCTATTTCAACAGCATGAATTCGCTTCACATCAGCTATGCAGCGTTTGGTATCAAACTTTTGGAAACACCCCAGCAATATTTAAGGGCCAGGCGCTATCGCCCAGATCTGAAGCAGGGTTTGAAGGGTACTGATTTGGGTGCTTTTGATTTGAAAAAGTTCTTCGAAACCGGTGTAAAACATTACATTCAGGTGATCAAAAAAGATCGTAAAATTTTGATGAAGATTACCAATGACGAAAACTCTAGAGTTTTTATTTGGCATTTTCAAGATCATCCACAACTGACCGCCGGAATAGTAGGTTTAAGGCATATGGCCACCAGAGGAGCTTTGTATAAGAATATCAGAATTTATCAACTGGAATAAAGATTTTATTGTCTCGATGCAGTAATTCATAAACGACCATTCATTCATCAATTTTCTAGGAAGCTTTGAGATGTGTTCTTAGTCCAAATGTTGAACGGAATTAGTAGGGGTGAATTCGGATTTGATGATGGTAAAATTCGTGTATGGCCAATATCAGATGAAGTGTCCTGGTAGATCTACTATTTTTAACTCATGATTAAAATATCAAATTATAATATGTATTTGCAAAATTCCTCATCAGGTCAGAACCTCATCCGCTTAAAGAATAATGCCATAAACCTTCTTTCTCTAGGACTTTGTTCCTTACTCATATTTGCATGTACCAGCAATGCTAAAAACACTACCATAAAACCCTCTACTGCTATCAGTGACTTTTCAATTGAGAAACAAATTTCTATAGCACAGCAACAGCTTGGTGCTCTAGTTGAGGTGGCTAGGAAAAAAAACAAACTTCCTCGTAGTGTTGAAGAAGATGGAAGCATCATGTGGGCTAGAGGAAATTTTGATTGGACTGAAGGATTTTTTCCCGGATCTCTATGGTATTTGTATGAGCTTACAGGAGACGAAAAATGGAAAACAGATGCAATATATTTCCAGGAATTCAACAAAGATGATCGATTCAAGTCCAATCATGATCTTGGCTTTATTTTTAACAATTCATATGGAAACGGGCTAAGGCTTACACAAAATAGTGGCTATGAGGCCATGTTAATAGATGCAGCGAATACTTTGATGTCCCGCTTTGATTCTTCAGTTGGCTGCACTAAATCCTGGAATGTAGATAGAGGATGGCAATCAAAAAGGGACTGGCAATTTCCAGTGATCATAGATAATATGATGAATCTTGAACTGCTCTTCAATGTCAGTGATATTACCGGCGATAAAAATTATGCGGATGCAGCGATCAGTCACGCAAATACCACTATTGAAAATCACTTCAGAGAAAATTTCAGCTCCTACCATGTAGTAGATTATGATACAATCACTGGTGAAGTAAGGAAAAAGGAGAGGGCGCAAGGGTTCTCTGATGAATCTTCCTGGTCAAGAGGGCAAGCTTGGGGACTCTATGGCTATACAATGTGTTATCGATTTACAAAAGATAAAAAGTACCTTAATCAGGCTATGAATATCGCAAACTTCATTCTTTCCAATCCGGCGATAGACAAAGAAGACATTCCATATTGGGATTATGATGCTGAAAACATCCCTGATGAACCGAGGGATGCTTCTGCAGCAACCATTACTGCCTCAGCTTTGATTGAATTAAGTACATATACAGATACTAAGTACCTTCAAAGAGCAAAAGAAATGATGTCTACTCTTTCCAGCCCGGAGTACTTTGCAGAGGTATATAATAATAATTTCTTAATTAAACACTGTGTTGGGAGCATACCACATGGCTCTGAAATAGATAAGCCATTAAATTATGCTGACTATTATTATTTGGAATCCTTGGTTAGACTAAAAAGGCTGAACGAGATATAACAAGGGCATATGATTAGGCACTTTAAAAGTTTGGCAAGTGAACTGGTTCGTGGAAATAAACGAGCTCTGGAATTGCTATATGAAGAAAATGCCATTCGAATATTCAATTTGGCTTATAGAATGACATCAAGCCGCGGCGATGCAGAAGAGATTGTCCAGGATACATTTTTACGACTGTGGAATTCAAGAAAGAAAATAGATGTATCCAGAGAGTTAACTGGTTATATCATTGTAATAGCCAGAAATTTATCGATCGATAAGATAAAAACAAACTCTAAAAAAATTGATTCTTGCGATTATGATACCCTTGAAAATTTAGGTATTTCCACAAAAAATTCTTTTTACTATCAAGAGGCCTCCAGAGAATTAGATGAAGCCATTGATCGCTTGCCTCCAAAGCGAAAACAAGTCTTTCAATTAAAGGTTGGTAGCACGCTTACCAACAAGGAAATTGCACGAAAGCTGAATGTATCTGAGGCTACTGTAGAAAAGCATATGAGGTTGGCTTCAAACGCCTTGCGAGATATGTTGTCCTCGAGTGAGTAATAATTATTCCAAATTAATTAAAGTCGGAGGTAAGGTTACCTCTCTTTTTTTCAGTATGTAATGATGTAGGCTTTTTATGTCATGATCAAATAATGAAAAAAGGAAAGTTCGAAATAATTAATTCCTATTTAGAAGGAAGCTGTTCGATAGAGGAGAGAAAACTGGTCGAATATTGGTTGGAAGTTGAAGACAAGGAGGCTGTTTCTATCTTCGACAAAGGTGCAATGGACCTCAACGGCTCATCGACACTGGTAGAAGCAGATTTAAGGGGGGTATGGAAAAATATTGATAAACAGACTAAGGTTGATGAGCCTAAGTGGAAAATACTTTTTCAAAGCCCACTGAAAATTGCAGCTGTTGTTACAGTCCTGCTGGTGTCATTTTTTGTTTTTGAATCACTCGATATTGAAGACTCGAAAATCAAATCCAATGGAGTCAGCTCAATTATCAAAAAAACTAACCGAGGAGAAAATCTAACAGCTAGACTCCCTGACGGCACAAAGGTTAGACTCAATTCTTCTTCTTCTATTGAATATGTGGATAATTTTCTTGTGAGTGAAAGGCGCGAAGTTATTCTCACAGGGGAGGCTTTCTTTGATGTAAAAAAAGATGAATATCGTCCTTTTGTTATCAAAACGGGGAAAGTAAGCACAACCGTATTGGGTACTTCATTCAACGTGGATTCAAGAGACAATGATGAAATCAAGGTAGCCGTGTTAAGTGGAAAAGTTGAGGTGAAGAATCGAAATGAGCGGGTGGTAATTACCCCTGGTGAAATGGCAGTAGCAAATGGTCAAATTTGGAAAACGAATTATACTTATGATGAGACCATAGGATGGAAAGATGGCTTGCTGGTCTTGAGAGCAAATAAATTCGAAGATGTTGTTGATGACCTTGAGCGCTGGTATGGGGTGGATATTGAAATTGAGGGTGTGATAAAGGAGAAAGGGATTGACCTCAGCTATCTAAATGAATCTCTTGAAGAGGTATTGGAAGGTTTGAGTTTTGCAGCTCATTTTGATTATGCCATTAATGGTAAAAAAGTAAAAATAAAAGTCAACTAAAAATAATGCCTATGATCAATAAATATACGATAGACTCTGGATAGAATACCAGCAAAAAAGAAACCCTGATGGAATTGATTGGCCTTAACTCCACCAGGGTAACATAAAATTATTATTAAACTTAAAAACAAAAATAATGTATTCTAACTACACAAAAAAGTTACTCATAATGTCGAGGAACACATTTTTTGCAATATTTCTAGTGTGCTTATGCGGATCGATGATTTTCGCTAATGAAGTGAATAGTCAGAAATCAAAGTCAAGTCTGCACAATGTGAATGTAGACCTTGAAAGAAACCTCGGTTCCCTGAAACAAATCTTCAATGCGATTGAAAATCAAACAGATTTTGAGTTTAGCTACTTTAAGTCAACTTTATCAGCAACGGAGAAAAAAATTGATCTGGGGGGAGAGAAAAATTTAGGTAAGATCCTCAATATCATTTCGGAAAAATCCAAGTTGAATTTCAAACGTGTGAACAATAGGATTTATATCTCAATTCCTGAGCAAACAACAGAGCGTGAATTGATTAAGTATATTGAAGCACAAGCTGATGTTGAAATATCAGGAAAAATTACAGATGAAAACGGGCAGGGACTACCTGGAGCGTCCGTTGTTCAAAAAGGTACTACCAATGGAACTACAACTGATTTGGAGGGTAAATATAAACTGAATGTAGCTGAAGGGTCGATGCTGACCATTTCGTTTGTAGGCTACAAAACAAAAGAGCTGACCGTCGGGTCAGAAAGTGTCATCGATATTCAGATGAATATTGATGCTGAACGCCTTGATGAAATTGTAGTTGTTGGATATGGTACCGAAAAGAAAATAAACCTTACAGGTTCTGTCAGCAACATCAGTACCGATGATATTGGCTCAAGGCCAGTGACTAACATCAGCGCTGGATTGTCAGGTTTAGCTCCTGGAGTATTAGTCACACAATCAAATGGTGGCGTTGCAGGTGGCGATGGGGGTACGATTCGCATAAGAGGAATAGGTACTTTTAATGATTCCAATCCGCTTATTGTTGTTGACGGAATTCCTTCCAGTGGAACGGGAATAATGAATGATATTGATCCTAACGATATTGAGAATATTTCAGTTTTGAAAGATGCTGCCTCTGCTGCAATTTATGGCTCTCGCGGAGCAAACGGCGTTATTTTAATTACTACGAAAAGAGGAGTGGCTGGCAAACCAACTTTTACATACAATGGATATGTTGGATCTCAGGCAGCAACAAGAAGACCTGAATATGTTAGTGATTTTGCTACTTATATGGAGCATGCAAATATCAACAGGGGTACAGATATTTTTGATCCGGATGACATAGAGGAATGGAGAAATAATCCAAACGATCCTTTACGCTATCCTAATGTAGATTGGTACGAAGAGCAGGTAGGAGGAACAGCTAAAATTCAATCTCATAATCTTTCTTTTTCAGGAGGTACTGACGCTACTCAATACAGATTTTCATTAAGCTATTTGGATCAAGACGGTCTTATTTCTTCTAATAATATTAAGAGATATGGCTTCAGAACCAACTTGCAATCTGAAGTTGTGAAGCGAGTGAAAATTGGAGGGGATTTGTTTTTCAGATGGACAGAGTTGGTTCCCAGTTTAATTGGTGATGGGGATGAAATAAATCATGGTACTGTTCCCGGTATGCCTAGTATTCAACATCCTGATGGACGCTGGGGAGGACCTCAACAGCCAGCAGTAGGAACCGTGAATAATTCCTTTGCCACGATAGAAAACAGGGTTGATAAAAGGACCCAACAAAGATTACTCGGAAGTGTTTTTGCCAGCTGGGAAGTGATTGATGGATTAACAGCTACTGCTAAGCTGGCCCTGAATTATAATCATCAAGTTAGAAATACATTCAACAAAAGATACGACCTGTGGGATTTTAGACGCGATGTTATTACCCGGCAGTTTGCTTTGGGAACAGGAAGATCTGCATCCTCAAGACAAGATCAGGACTACCTTTTAACATCTAATTTGCTTCTTGAGTATCAAAAATCTCTAGGTGATCATAACTTCAAAATACTAGGTGGTTATGAGTCTTTACAATTTAGGGACGATTTTGTATCAGCATCTATGGAGCAATTTCAAAACAATGAAGTTCAGGCTATTAATGCTGGTCTTTTGGTTTCCTCTACTGGTGGCAATACAGTAGAATGGACATTGCAGTCCTATTTTGGCCGAATGAATTACAATTTCCAACAAAAGTACTTTCTAGAAGCAAATTTTAGAGCAGATGGGTCATCTCGTTTTAAAGATGGAAATCGTTGGGGATATTTTCCTGCATTTTCTGCAGCCTGGTTGATTAGCAATGAAGTTTTTATGAAGAATCTTGATTTTCTGGATAACTTGAAAATTAGGGCCTCATGGGGTAAACTGGGAAATAACAGAATCGGAAATTACCCTTATCAACCTACTTATAACCTCAATCAGAATTACACTTTTGGCGGTGTGGTTTACACCGGAATTGCTCAGAATTCCTTAGTCAATGAAGACATACTTTGGGAAGAGACAACTACATCAGATATTGGTATCGATGCGAGTTGGTTTTCAGGAAGATTAACGTTTGCCTTTGATTATTTCAGAAGAGAAACGGAAGGAATTCTTACTGGATTGCCAATTCCTAGATTTTTAGGAGACAAGTCAAACCCTACTGTGAATCTAGCCTCTATGGTAAACAAAGGAATTGAAGTAAGTCTAGGGTATAGAGGAAAAATTGGAGAATTCGCTTATAGTGTATCAGGACATATTACACATACAGACAATGAAGTAACTGACTACTTCGAGGATATTGTGACTGGAGGTACCCAGATTGGATTCCCTTACAATTCATTTTACGGATTAGAGGCTATTGACATTTTTCGAACCCAGGAGCAACTGGATGGCGCTGCAACACATAGTAACAGCACAGACCTGGGTGATATTCAATTTAAAGATCAAATAACTGAAGATACCGATAACGACGGAATTCCTGATGCTGGAAATGGAGTAATTGATAGCAATGACCGGGTAATTATTGGAAACAGAATTCCAAAATTTATTTATGGCGGCAATATTGGATTACAATTCAAAGGTTTCGATTTGGGCATTATCATTCAGGGAATTGCTAATCGAGATGTGAATACACTGGGCCAGGGAGTGAGACCTATTCAATGGAGTGATAGAGGCTCGCTGCATCAGAGATGGGTAGATGATTCTTGGTCAAGCGAAAATACGAGTGGAATTCTTCCAAGGTTAAACGAAGATGCATTCGATGGTTTGAATGATGACACTTCAACATTTTGGGTAAAAGACTTGTCTTTTTTTAGAGTGAAAAACCTTCAACTTGGATATAACCTTCCAACCTCTCTGATTGAAAAGTATGGTATGCAGAAATTCAGAGTGTATTTCAGTGCCGATAATTTATTAACCATCAGCAATGAGGAATGGGGATTTGATCCCGAAACTATCTCTGCCAGTGCAGTTCCAAATGTACGAACGTTGATTTTGGGAGTAAATATTGGTTTTTAATCTAATCAGGAAGAATAAACATAAAGATCATGAAAAATATAAAAAATATTACTTTCCTTTTGTTTTTGCTTGGAATGATGTCCATTTCATGCCAGGATGATTTCTTGGATAGAAATCCAAATGATAGATTGTCATCAGCTTCGTTTTGGTCAAATGAATCAGATGCAAATGCTGGATTGACTGCAATATATGATGCAATGGAAAACCCAATAAGAGAATTCGGATGGGCATCCTTCGGCGTGCTGGATATGCTCACGCCAATAGGAAATGTGAGAGAAGGAAACTGGAGAAGAATCGCGGAAGGGACACATGACCCTAATACAAATAGAATTCAAGGAGCTTGGGAAAACCTATACAGAGCCGTAGTTCGTGCCAATGATTTCATGGATCATATTGATAACATCACATTTGACAATGATCCAAATGATGTGCGAAAGAATCGAATGATTGGAGAAGCTCGATTTTTAAGAGCTATGCATTACTATATGTTAGTTGAATTGTGGGGAGATGTTCCTCTATTTTCAACAGTTCCCGGAGTGGAAGATGCCTCAACCCCTAGAGCGCCAAAGACAGAAGTTTTAGCGCTGGTCAAGGAGGATATTCAATTTGCATCGGCCAATTTACCACTTCGAGGTAATGAAGAGACCGGACGTGCGACCAGCGGTGCAGCCTTAGCCCTAAAAGTAAAAGTTGCCCTTTATGAAAAAGATTGGAGCACCGCTGCTGATACGGCAGAGGAAATCATGTCCATGGGCTATACATTGGAACCCAATTATGCTGACATCATTAGTATCGACAATGAAAATAATAATGAAGTAATATTTGATGTTGAACATGTTTTCATGAATGATGCTGAAGGAGGGGGGACAGCTGAAAAAATGTACGCCTTTCGCAGTTCATCCGGAAATGGGTGGTCATGGATACAGCCTACAATGTGGCTCGTAGATCAATATGAGAGAATAATCCCAACTCCTGTGGAAGGCGTTGATTACATTAACGAAGATCCAGGTAAAATCCCCAATAAAGTATATGAATACTTTGAAGGTAGAGACCCAAGAATGGATCATACGATCTTAAGAGCAGGAGCAAGATTTTTAGATAAAACGGATAAGAATATTCTTTACCCTCATAAATTTCAGGCGGTGAACCACTCTCAGGTAGGTATGCACGCTCGTAAATATGTGGTGCCAGGTGCAGCTACTTCTGCAAATAGCGATTCTCCATTAGATTATATTATTTTTAGATATGCAGATATTTTGTTGAATTACCTTGAAGCAGTAGCCATGAGAGATGGCGGAGCAAATACTGTTTCACAGGTTGTTTTGGACCAAACTATTAACGCCGTTCGGACCAGGGCCTCTGTGGATTTGCCTTTGTTCAATGCAGGTAATATTACAATGGATGACATCTATCATGAGCGAATTGTCGAATTAGCCTTTGAAGGCTGGACATACATTGATATGAAACGAAATGGTAAGATTGAAATGAATAATGGATTTGAAGTAAAAGGATTTACAGTGAAGGCTGGAAAAAGTATAAAATTCAATCCGAAAAAGATCAATCAAACTAGAATTTTTGATCCTAATACACATTACGTTTGGCCAATCCCAACTTCAGAATTAGAAAGAGGAGAAAATCTTACTCAAAATACAGGCTATCCCGAATAACATTATCAATCTAAAATCTGGGAAGGTTGTCGTAAGACAACCTTCCTGTTTTTATAGTATGGGAATCCGATCTGTAACCACAAACAGGTCAATTAAATGAATTTGAAAATAATATAGAGTTACTCTTGTCGCACCCGAAGAATGAAACCTTATCAAAAAACAGTATGACTTTTAAGAAGCAATACTTCCTGATATTGATATCAATTATTTCTTTCTATTCTAGTTATCCTTGCTGTGCTCAGCAAGATTTCATTCCATATTTTGAGCCCGATTTACCCCTTATTGCGGCCACTCAGGATGAGTTGTTAGCTCTGGAAACCATTAATGCCAGACTTTCAGATTTACTACTAGGCTCAGAACCAAGTGATGATTTTTTGGATGAAGTTTTTGCTACGGCGAAGCAGGACTATCAGAATTTAGGAATCAGCATATCAGATGGCATGATAAACGGGGGAGATGAGCTTTCAGCCAAAATGCAGGATCCTAAGAACATAATTAAAAAATGTGCACAGTATCTAAAGTTCTATCCTGAGGGAGATGATGTAGAAACAGCAAAGCTGATGGCATCAAATGTAATTTGGCTGGTTGCTCAAAAGTATATTGATGGTGATTGGCCATTTGACAAAAGGTTGTATGACTATGATGCATACGCAAGAGCGTCATTGTTCCATGAGTTCCATTTATCAGACGATATTAAAGCGAAGTTTGGGAAAACTCTTGATGATCACTCCAGGCAATTTACAAACGTATGGCCTAATCCAATTGACGGAAGTGATTACTACACAGGAAAAGAGTACAGTACGGATTGGATTTATGGAATTTCAGATATTTTGGTTGGATATGGCGCCTGGATGAAAACCGATGATGAAAAGGTAAGATGGATGAAAGCTATGGTTCGCTATTTTGAAAGATTTTTTACGATAAGTGAAGCCTTAGGAAATGGAATTAAATCCGATGGTAGTGGTTTTCATCATTGGGCGGCCTATCAAAACTATATGTATGCTTATAAAACTGCAGCCAGAGCCGTTTTTTCATTGTGTTATCAAACTCCATTTGATATTAGTGCTGAAAAATATTTAAACTTCAGAGACGCCTTGTTTTATCAATTGATGCTTTCAAATGATGATGGAGTAATACCATTGGCAGCATGTGGGAGAAAACCAGCCAATAGGATAGCTTCTAGCTACAGTGAAGAATCATTGGTTCAAATGGCACTTGTTGGTGGAGAGATACTGGGAATAGATCATGCTGATCCTGTATTGGCGGGTTATGTCAATCGCCGGTGGGGTATCAATTCTGAATTTAATTACAGCTCTGCTTCTACATTTACCAATGGATTCTTTCAGATGAACTATGGTCATATGGGAATCTTTCGCAAGGACAACTGGATAGCTTCTTTTAAGGGTCTTAGCGACTATATGTGGGGAGCTGAAATTTATCCTACCTCAAATCGATTTGGTCGATACCAATCGTATGGTGCTCTGGAGATAATATATAATGGTAGTTTGAAATCAATAAACGGATATGACCATGATACCTGGAATTGGAATTACAACCCTGGAACAACGTCCATAGTTTTACCATTTGATAAACTTCACGCTGAAATGGACAGGATTGACGAGAGTCAATCTAAGAGTTTTGTGGGTTCTTTAGCCTTTAACAATCAAAATAGTGAAGTGTTGACTCCAACTCATGGAGTATTTGGCATGTTTGCCATGGATTTTAAAGGTAAAGAAGGGCAAGGGTTTAGCACCAGAAGAAACCCGGAAAGTCACAATGCTACTTTCGTTTTCAAGAAATCCACTTTTGCTTTCAGTGATATGATAGTGGCTCTGGGATCGGGTATCGGAAATAACGACAGCAATTACCCTACAGTTACTACACTTTATCAAAGATTGAAAAATACCAACAAAGTAGTCGTAAATGGTTCAAGTCAGGGAGATGCTCATTCAGAAGTTTTTTCTGATAACGAATTTAACTGGGTGCTTGATAATTCAAATACAGGATATTTTGTGGTTAATGGAGGGGATTTGAAAATATGGAGCGGAAGTGAAGCTACTCCAAACCATAATGAGATCGTGGTACCGGGGAGTAGATCATGGCAGGGAAATGCTACATTGCCAAATACCTATGCTTACATAGATCATGGTACCAACCCCAACAATGGCGGCTATGAATATGTGTGTTTACCTGCGACCAGCTCTGCGAGCATGACAAGTCTGGCAACTAAAATGGAAAATGACAGACCATATTTGGTTGAACAAAAAGATTCAAAAGCTCATATTGTAAAACACATCAAAGACAAAACAGTTGGCTTTGCATTTTTCGATGTGAACTCTGAATTGCTATCCCTAAATAGCATAATCAAAAGTAATAGTCATCCTTGTCTCGTCATGCATCAGGAAATTAACCCTGAAAAATACTTGCTTTCAATGACATATCCGGACTTGGGATTCGAATGGAGACAGGTGCAGGGAAGCTCTCCTATTGTCACCATCAATTTGACTTTATATGGAGAGTGGGGAATTTCTTCTCATCCATCAGCCACTATATTGGAGTCAAATAATTTGGAAACTGTTGTTAGGTTCGACACGGTTGATGGCTTACCTATAGAAATAGAGTTGACTAGAATTGGTGATGCACCTTTACGTGAACTTATTGCAAGTGCACCCATTGACTTGGAAGATAAAAATGCAATAGCTACTTACCCAAATCCGGTTGTGAGAGGCAACCCTTTAAAGGTTGAGTATGATAGAAACTTTTTTGGGAAAGGTGCTCAAATTGTAATTACTGACCTTTCAGGGAAAGTAGTGTTAAGAGCCAATACTTTAACTTATTTCTATGATAATATAATTCAGTTAGAGACTAGTCACATGCCTGTTGGACTGTGTTTTCTCATACTGATTGGTAAGGATAAGAGTCTGACGAAAAAGATAATGGTCTCTGATCAATATTGATCAGGTCGGAAGGAGTATCCCCTTGAAAATAGACGAATAATAATGGACTTCAGAATGAATTCACTTTATAAAATATTGGTATTTGCCTATGTCATTTCTAGTTGTCAGAGCCCTCAAGGTACTGAATCCAAAGTTGTCGATAAAGGGAGGGAATCGAACAAACCCAACATAATCATTATATATGCTGATGATTTGGGGTATGGCGATCTGAGTTGCTATGGAGCTACTGAAATACAAACACCCAATTTTGATAGAATTTCTGCGGAAGGGGTTCGATTTACTAATGGCTATGCTACATCGGCTACTTGCACACCTAGTCGTTACGCAATGCTTTCCGGTGAATATCCATGGAGAAATGATAAAGCTGAGATTCTCGCTGGAAATGCACCATTACTTTTTGATGTCTCCAGAATCACAATGCCAGGGCTGTTAAAAAAAGAAGGTTACAAAACGGCAGTAATTGGAAAATGGCATCTGGGTCTTGGCGGTCAGGGATTGGATTGGAATGGAAAGATCAGCCCGGGACCAAACGAAATAGGTTTTGAGTATTCATACATAATGGCGTCAACAAATGACCGTGTACCGACTGTATATGTCGAAAATGATAAAGTTGTGGGCCTTGAATCAAGAGATTCTCTAAAAGTGTTTTATCCTAAATTTCGTTGGCAGGATGGTTGGAATCCTGACTGGAATTATCCTGGTGAGCCAACCGGTTTAGAAAATCCAGAGCTTCTGAAACTGCAACCGAGCCATGGTCATGACATGAGCATTCACAACGGTATTTCGCGAATTGGCTTTATGAAAGGAGGTAAATCAGCTTTGTGGGTTGATGAGCATATGGCTGATACAATTCTAAACCGATCACAGCAGTTTATTATTGAAAACAAGGACAATCCTTTCTTTTTGTTTTATTCACTTCATCAACCACATGTTCCCAGAACACCACATTCTCGATTCGTTGGCAAGTCAGGAATGGGAGCCAGGGGAGATGCTATTTTAGAAGCAGATTGGTGCGTTGGTCAAATATTGCAAACACTAGATGTTTTAGGAATCTCTGATAACACCATTGTTATATTCTCAAGTGATAATGGGCCAGTACTAGATGATGGATATAGGGATTTGGCAAATGAGCTCGTAGGTGATCATAAGGCAGCAGGAGGATTAAGAGGAGGTAAATACAGTTTGTTTGATGCGGGTACTCGTGTGCCATTTATGATAAGATGGCCCGACAAAATTAAACCTGGTGTATCCGATGCTTTAGTTTGTCAAATGGATTTGATGAATTCATTTGCGAAGGTTATTGGCGCTGATTCTGTCGCTAGAGATAGTCAAGACCTGTCCCCAGCTTTTTTTGAAAATTCTGTAAATGGGCGAGAGAACCTGATCACAGAGGCGATGGGGCGGTTGGCTGTTAGAAGCGGTAAGTGGGTGTTGATTCCACCCTATGAGGGTGAGCTTATTGTTAATCAATGGGTAAAAAACGAAACTGGATTTTTGGATGCATATCAATTGTATAATCTAGAAAATGATCCCGGCCAGAAGCTTAATCTGGCAAATAAATATCCGGAAGTTGTTGAACGAATGAAAAGTATTATTTCAGAGTCAATTTAGGTTGCTGACCCAAATTCATATACGAAAAGCAATTGGAAAAAATCACGAACTACCAATGCTTTATACAATTCTCCTGCACAGGAAGTATTAAAAAAGATTATTCATGAAAAGATTATTCAATAGGAAGAAGGGCACATATATGCTTTTGATCATATTAATAATTAATGCCCCTCAGTTTTCAAGTTTTGCCCGGGAGCTGTATAGAGAATTAATTAAAAACATTGAATTTATAGCAGCGACTGCCGTCAATAAATATGACTGGAATGATCCAGCATCCAAGTTCATGATTTTAGAGAATGTCAATGGAGATCTTACCAGTAATGAGATCAAGGGTTTGAAGCAATATGCCTTGAATGCATGGTTGCCAACGCACAACGATTTCAATTATTATTTTCGAAAAAGGATGAATAGCTATATGATCGAGTGGCTATACAAAACTGATAAGGATATTGATTTATTAAATAGAGCCATTACCATAGCAAGACGAGCCGTCGCTTATAGAAACGACAACATTTGTAATGTCAATGATTTGTATACTTGCTATCAAATCAGTTATGATCGGAGCATTGCACCTGTTTGGCCGAACTATAAGGAGTTGGAAATTTATGAAGATGGTACCCATGGTTTGGCCCCCGGAGCATCTGGTTTTGCAGGTCTGCCGATGATCACCATTCCAGTTCGAATGATTGCTGAGAATAGTAATATTTGGAGTCTGGAATTTGAGGGAAAATCTTATCGGGATATTGCTAACGAGCTAGCTGGGGAGGCCCAAAAAACAATTGATTACACTTATGATGTTTTCGTTGGGGATGATCACTTGATCCGTTATCCATCTACCATGCAGCGTACTGAGTGGCATGGAAATGTCTACATCTACAATAGGGTATTTCCTGTAATGTCTGGAGCAATTCCTCTCTTAGAGTCGTATGAAATATTTGAAACACACCAAGATAAAATCGAA
Organism: Cyclobacteriaceae bacterium; assembly: GCA_049115735.1. GTDB lineage: Bacteria > Bacteroidota > Bacteroidia > Cytophagales > Cyclobacteriaceae > CAXBNB01. The sequence continues at coordinate 173,584 of JAGDZP010000002.1, forward strand.
GAGATTGACAGAGTCAATCAAGCCATGATTGATTATCTAATTGATGATATGACATTTTTTCAAGTTAATGGGAAAGAATGTGTACGATATCCATATAGCGATGAGGCTCAAGAAAAAAATCCGGATCAAGCGGAGGATTTTACCCATGGTTCATTTGACTCCAGGGATTTCCAGCTATTTTATAAAAGTGGAAGGTACGATTTTGATGAAAGGTATGTGAATGCTATGGCCAATACACTCGTTGAAGTTTTGGATAATGGAGATGGAACATTCAAAGAAAGGTTGAATGGAAGTGGAAACGTTACTAAGGGCACACCAATATCATATGATGGATACGTCTGGTATGCATCTTATCGTCCTGAAGTTTATAAGATAATTGTCAATCATATTTTAGAAAAAAACATTGCGAAAAAGGGAGATACCTATGACGCCTATTGCCTTTTTGAAATTCTTAAGCTTAAAGAACACAGGGGTAATAACCCTATTTTATCAATAATTGAAAAATTGTCTTCTGAAGTAAAAATTTACCCAAATCCTGCATATGAGTCCTTTGAATTATTGTATGATTCACCGAGTTTTCAAAAGCTCAACCTACAACTATATGATACTTCCGGGTTGGTGCTTATGGATCGCTATGAAGCTGTAAAAAAAGGCAAAAATCAATTAAGAGTAGGGCTCGATCAGAATATTGAGAACGGTATGTACATCCTCAAAGTATCGACGATCAATGACAAAAATATACTTAGAAAACTAGTGATTAAGAGGTAATGGTAACCTTGGTTTTTTGATCCGAATTATGATCATTAGATTCTTAAATCTTCTCGATAGTGCTAATGGCTATGCATCGGTGCTGGTGATATTTATATCATTAGCGTCCTGTACCAATCCAGTTTCTCAAAACCCGGAGAAGCTAGAACATAAAGAATCATTGTTTAGACTACTTGAACCTGCACAAACTAATATTGATTTTGTAAACCACTTGCCGGAATCAGCTCACATGAACCGCTTTATTTACGAGTATTTCTACAATGGCGGAGGGGTGGCCATTGGGGATGTGAATGGTGACGATTTGGTTGATATCTACTTCACATCTAATCTTGAAGCCAACAAGCTCTATCTAAACAGAGGGAACCTTCAGTTTGAAGACATTACTAATAAATCAGGTGTAGCAGGAAAGAAAGGATGGGCAACCGGTGTAACTATAGTGGATATAAACCAGGATGAGCTACTTGATATTTATGTGTGTAGAGCGGGGAGATTTAAGAACCCAGATCAAAGAAAAAATGAACTTTTTATCAATCAAGGTATTGATGATCAAGGGAAGCCAACTTTTAAGGAATTGGCCAACCGCTATGGCTTGGATGTTCCTTCATTTTCAAATCAAGCCTCTTTTTTTGATTATGATAAAGATGGTGATCTGGATGTCTTTCTAGCCAATCATAACATTGAAGCTCCTCCCAATGATATTGAATCGATCGAAAGATTGAGATCAATTGCTAGCCCATTAGGTGGAAATAAAATGTTAAAAAATGAAAATGGAAAGTTTGTAGACGTCACAAAACAAGCTGGAATATCGTCTCATATGATGAACTACACACTCGCAGTGTCTGTGGGGGATATCAATCAGGACGGTTGGCCGGATATCTATGTAACTAATGATTATTCCGAACCGGATCACTTGTACTTGAATCAGAAGGATGGGTCGTTTCAGGATGTGATTAGTAGTTCCATTGGTCAGATGCCTAATTTTTCAATGGGTTGTGATATGGCGGATATCAACAATGACGGTAATCTGGATCTTATGACGCTTGATATGGTTGCAGCGGATAATTATGGAATCAAAACGAGTATGAGTGGAATGAATGTGGAATTGTTTAACGCTCATGTCAGGGCGGGTCTACATTATCAATATATGTACAATGCACTTCAATTGAATAATGGAAATGACGAAAATGGAAATCCTTTGTTCTCAAATATTGCACAATTTGCAGGTGTGTCAAGCACCGATTGGAGTTGGGCACCATTAATTGCTGATTTTGATAATGATGGTTTTCAAGATCTATTTATTAGCAATGGTGTAAAAAGGGATTTTAGAAACAACGATTTCAATCTGTTTCTCAGAGACGCTTCACAAGAGGTGGTAGACAAGAAAAAAAATCCACTTGATTATTATAAGCGGTGGACGCAACTTTCACCTACTCGAGAAAAAGCCAACTATCTTTTCAGGAACAACAATGGGGATCTGTCTTTCGCTGATAAATCAGGAGATTGGGGTCTGGATCAGTTGTCATTTTCAAATGGTGCAGCATATGGAGATTTGGATAACGACGGTGATCTGGATTTGGTCGTGAATAATGTTGATTCTGCGGCCTTTGTTTACGAAAATAATAGTAATGAATTTAGCATGAATGGGTATTTAACCATCAAGCTCCTAGGGCCAAGTACGAATAAATTTGGAGTAGGTGCGCGGGTAACTGTTAACTGCAATAATGACATTCAAGTTAGAGAGCAAATGCCTACAAGAGGTTATCAATCTTCGGTTTCGGAAGTCTTGCATTTTGGGTTAGGCGATAATTCGATCATAGATGAATTGAGGATAGTGTGGCTGGACGGAAAGGCGCAAATTCTGTCACATGTAATGGCTAATCAGCAGTTATTGCTAGACTATAAAAATGCTGAGTCTGTGCTAGTTCAGAGTGGTGGAACAGAGGATGATTTTTTCTTTGAAATTTGGACAGAATTTGCCTTAGACGATTCTTATAAGGAAAATCCTTTTAATGATTTTGAGAGGGAGAGCTTATTGCCACATAAACTGTCGCAGTTGGGACCGGCACTCTCAATCGGAGATATAAATAATGATAACCTCGATGATTTTTATTTAGGCGGAGCAATGGGTCAGCCCGGAAAGATGTATTTGCAGCAAAATGATGGTTCCTTTCAAAGGAAAAAAGTATCTGCATTTGATTTAGATCGACAACATGAAGATGTGGAAAGCCTGTTATTCGATGCAGATGGAGACAATGATTTGGATTTGTATGTTGTCAGTGGAAGCAATGAAGAAGCACCAGGAAATGAGTATTATAGGGATCGATTCTATCAAAATGAATCAGGTGAAATGATAAAAAAATCTGAGGCTATTCCGGCCGTACTTCTTAGTGGGGGGTGTGTCGTTGCGCAGGACTATGATAATGACGGAGACTTAGATTTATTTGTTGGAGGAAGACAGATTCCTGGTAAATATCCATCACCGCCAAGTAGTTATATTTTTAAGAATGAGAGTAATAGCAATGAAATCAAATTCACCGATGTGTCATCATCTGTGGCCCCATCCCTTAAAAATATTGGAATGTAACAGATGCTCTCTGGCAGGATATAGATCAGGATGGGTTTCAGGATTTGATAGTTGTTGGTGAATGGATGTCTGTTAAAATTTTAAAAAACGATCGTGGAGTCTTTTCTGATATTTCAGAAAGTACAACTCTGTCCAATGACATTGGATGGTGGAATTGCATGGTGGCAGAGGATTTTGATGGGGATGGAGACCTGGACTTAGTTGCTGGAAATTTAGGACTTAACTACAAGTACAAAGCCAGCAAAGAGGAGCCCTTTGAGATTTTCGCTTCAGATTTTGATCAAACGGGATCACTTGACATTGTTCTCGGCTATCATAATGCTGGACAATTGTATCCAGTCAGAGGTCGGCAATGTTCATCTGAGCATATGCCCTTCATTAAAAAGAAATTTCCTAGTTACGAAGCTTTTGGAAACGCTTCAATTTATGAGATCTATGGTGAAGACAATTTGGCTCAATCAATTCATTATAAGGCGACTAATTTTTCGAATTCATATTTTGAGAACTTAGGTGAAGGGAAGTACAAAATAAAACCTTTGCCAATTGAAGCTCAGTTGTCCTCGGTGAACAGTATTGAAATAATGGATATAAATTCGGATGGTTATGACGACTTGATCCTCATGGGAAACCTTTTAAACAGTGAAGTTGAAACACCAAGGAATGACGCTTCTTATGGCTTGTGTCTATTAGGAGATGGAACTGGTGAGTTCAGGCCTATGAATATTTCTAAAAGCGGATTGATGGTAGAAGGAGAGGTTCGATCAAGCGCTCAAATAGAAACAAATCATGGAGATTTATTGATCGTGGCAAGAAATAACGAAAAACTCAAGCTGTTTCAAATAAACCCACATTATTCATTTAAATAATGAATAATTTAACGAAAATACTGGTTTTCAGTATTTTATCAGGGTTAACCCAGACATTTGAAAACCACCAAAATGATATATGAATATTCAGCGTAATTACCTGGTTTTCAAATCGTCTGATTATCCAATAGAATGCTATTGCATAATTACGGATAAATGAAAAGACAGGGTCTAAGTTGACCTATGATTGAAGCAAATTAGGGTCATGAAAATGAATACCCTTCGTTGAGAAACTAGTTCACATTTTTGCCAATCCCTTCCGCCTCCTTTATGCGCTTGAATTCTGAAGGGCTTGCTCCATAAACTTTCTTAAAAGATTCTCTGAAATATTTTGTATCAGTGATTCCAACTTTATGGGAGATGTCTGAAACCCTGTAGTTGGAATTGAGCAGAAGCTGAGACGCTACTCGCATTCTAACGTCTCGGATGAATTCTATGACAGTTTTACCGGTAAGGCTTTTAAGCTTCTTGTAGAAAGTAGACTGGCTCATCGCCATATGTTGAGCTAATATTAGGACGTTGAACTCCTGATCTTCGACATTTTCTTCCACATATTTTATTGCTTTTTCAATGAACTCTTTTTCTTCATCGGGGATTTCAAGATCAAAATGTTCTGCTAATATGGCTTTTTCGTAATATTCGTGTAGGCGAAGTTTATTGATAAAAATGTTATGGACTTTTGCCTGCAATACCTTCGGGTTGAAAGGTTTTGTCAAATAATCAGTTGCTCCTATTGTCAATCCTTCAATTTCGTATACTGTAGCGGTTCTGGCGGTTAATAAGATGAAAGGAATATGACTCATTGCATTGTCCTCATTAATTTTTTTACATAGTGTGATTCCATCCATTCTTGGCATCATTACATCACTTATGATCATATCTGGTTGATGCTCTTGAATTATTTCGAGTGCCTCCAGCCCATCTTCGGCTGACAAAATGCTAAAATCAGTTGAAAGTAGGTCCTTCAAATACGAAAGTAAATCCTGGTTGTCATCGACAAGTAAGATGGTGAATTCTTGCCCGTTTTTTTGATTGATGAGTGGTAGTTCTGCTAATTCGTTTTCCGAGTTAAATTCTCTGTAGTAACTCGATTCGTTACTGCTTTTAACAGTTGCTAAAATCTCATCAGGTTTTAGATGTTTTTTTCCAAAAGGAATTTTGATACTAAACTTCGTTCCTTCGTCTTGTGCACTTTCCAACTCAATTTGACCATGGTGCAAGTCAATCAAGTCTCTGACCAGAGACAGACCAATACCAGTCCCTGAAATAGACAATGTTTCGCTTGTCAATGTTTGGTAAAAACGATCAAATACTTTCTCAACCTGACTGGGAGTCATTCCTAAGCCATTGTCAGAAACTGAAATAGAAACATAATTATCATTTAGCTTGCCCTCTAACATTCTACCATCTTCATAAGGAGAACCTACATAATCTACATCAAGTTTAATGTGTCCCATTTCAGGGGTTAGCTTAAAGGCATTGGAGAGTAAGTTGGTAAAAACGATTTCCAACTTATCCCGATCAAAGTATGCCGGAATTTCCTGGTCTATACTCTTGAATGAATATTGAATTCCTTTCTCTTCTGCTTTAAGTTTAAAAACCAGATATATCTCATTTACAAATTTTGAAATATCCCCTCTCTCCGCTCTAAGCTTCATGTTGCCAGTCTCTGTTTTTCTGAAATCTAAAAGCTGGTTAACAAGATGATACATTTTTTTTGATTGATTATAGAGCAAGAGGGCTCTTTCTTTCAATGCAGCGCTTTTCCATGAATGTGAAACAAGTTCCTCAGCTGGCCCAAGCATCAGCGTCAGGGGAGTCTTGAGTTCATGCGATACATTTGTAAAAAACTTTAATTTCAAATCATAGATTCTTTTTTCATTTTCAGTATCAAGCTGAGCCTGCATCAGCCCCTGTCTGAGTTTCAATTGACTACTTCGGAATTTTCGGTAAACTGCTATAGTTCCAGCTATCAAAACCAAATACAAGGTATAGGCCCACCATGTTTTCCACCATGGCGGCAGGACTGTTATTTCCAAAGAGGCCATAGAGATAGAGTCCGATTCTTGAGACCCTTGAGTTTTAACAAAAAAAGTATATTCTCCCGGCTCAATGTTATTGTAGTTTGCAAGACGCTGATTGCCTGCATAAGTCCAATCATGATCAAAACCATCAAGCTTATACAAATATTCGGTCGATTGTGGGGATGTATAATTTAATGATACAAATTCAAGGGTAAAGTTGAATTGACCTGGTTCTAATTCAATTTTTTTGGTGTTGGAAATATTCTTGACGAGTAACCCGTTACTGTCCCCGATATTCACATCTTGATTAAAAATTTTGAGTGATGAGATATAAACCGGTTTTTCTCCTTGTGTTGATGAGATTTTTTTCGGGTCAAATAAGTTAAAACCATTAACCCCTCCGAAGAACATTTCCCCTTTTGATGATTTAAGGTAGCTATTGTAATTGAATACATTACTTTGAAGTCCATTTGCAATATCAAAGTTTTCGAAGTTTTCTGTTCTAACATTTAACCTTGATAATCCACGATTGGTGCTTACCCACAGAAGGCTATCGTCCTCTGGCAGAATTCCGTAAACAAGATTGTTTGGCAAACCATTTCCAGTATGATAGATTTTAGTTTGATTGGTTGACAGATTGAATTTAACTAAACCATGACTTGACGAACCCAACCAGAATGTCTCATCATCCGCAGAATAAATACAATTGATATTAATTTGTTGCCCGGAATCTGGGGCTAATATGGGTAATTTGGCATATGTGTGCTTGGCTGGGTCAAATACGATGAGGCCTATATTCGTACCAAATAGCAGGAGTCCATCTTTTTTTTCGTAGAAGGAAAATACAGAGCTATTAGCCATCCAAGAGTCATTGTCGTATCGTTTAAACTTTCCATCTCCCAGGTATAAATTGATTCCGCCTTCGGTTGTGCCAATCCAAATGTTTCCATTTCGATCTTCATCAATTGTGACAATCGTACTGCTACTCAGACTACTTTTGTCGTCAGGGTTATGAATAAATTTTCTATTCTCACCCGTTTCAGGATTGTAAACCACCAGACCATGATAATGAAGGCCTATCCACAAGTTGCCGTTTCTATCCTTAATCACTTTTTTGATATTCGCTTCAGGTTCTATGGCAAAACCGTAATCTACTCTTTCAAAAGCTCCCAATTTTCGATCGAATAGATTGAGCCCACCTCCTTCTGTGCCAACCCAAAATTTATCATTCTCATCTTCGAAAAAACTGCTCACAATATTGTTGCTCAGTGATTTGTTGGATTGAGTAGAGTAGAAATGGTTGAAAGTCAACAGGTTTCTATCGAAAAAGTTTACACCACCAGCCCATGTGCCTATCCACATGTTTCTTTCTCCGTCCTCAACAATCACATGAACCGAATTATGACTTAGACTGTATAGGTCCTGAGGAGAATGGGTGTACTTAGCAAGCTTTCTGGATTCAGTATCGATAAGGTACAAACCCTCATAAGTACCAATCCATAACACGCCTTGAGAATCCTGGACTATTGTCCTCACAGCAGAATTAAAGGTATGAGTATTACCATCAATGTCGATGAAATGGTATGGAATAAAACTGTTTGATTCTTCTTCCCATTGATATAGGCCACCAGGAAGACTGACCAGCATTGACCCATTAATTTCTTTGAAAAAATTAATCTTGAAGTTATAAGAAATTGCTCTTTTGTCATAATCGAATACTTTGTAGGTTAGTTTCGTTTGTGTGTTGTATTGGTAGATGCCGTCTGTGGAGGCTACCCAAATTTTGCTCCCATCTATGAAGGAACTCAAAATTGGATTTTCAACTAGTCTCGTAAGCTGGATTCCATTTTCAAGACTATCTTCTGAACTGAATGTGAATAAGCCTTTTTTGCTGCTAAACAAAATATTTTTGCCAATTCCCTTATTGATTTGTCTTACTGATAAACCTTGAAGAATACCATCAGTGTCTTTAACTCGTATGACTTTATCGAGATCTTCATCATAAATATTAACACCCGTGAGTGTGCTTATCCAAAGTCTACCTTTAGCATCCTCAAAAAGTGAGTATATCCAGTTGTCTTGAAGTGTCGAGTCACTGTTTAACTGATTGTAATATGTCTTGATATTGTATCCGTCGTATTTGTTCAACCCATTTCTTGTGCCAAACCATAAATAGCCTTTTTCGTCTTGAAGGATGCTACTAACTGTGGTGCTGCTTAAGCCATTTTCAATACCAATTTTCTTAAATTTCAAATTCGAAATATCCTGACCAAATACCAAAGAACTGATGCTCAGGGAAACTATGAATATCGACAACAAGACTGATTGGAATTTTAGGTTTTTCATCTAAAATTGTTTTCAAGTATATCAAATGTAAGTTTTATTCTTGACAAACTGATTTGCCTGGCTACTTGCACGAATTTGTCTACAATGAATTACGAAAATGCCCCTGACCACTTTATTAAAAATTATAGGGCATTGTGTAAAAGGTTATCCACTTAGTTCTTAATAAGGTATTTTAAAGGGAGAAATTCTGATTTGACAGGGGAAGAATTCGTGGATAGCTAAGCTATGATAATATCCTAAATGCTAGGTTGCTACTTTAGTGATACACTCTGTCAAGTGGAAAAACATTCATTAGTAAAAATCGCAAAATGAAATCTAAGATTTTCAACATTATTCTTTTAGTAATATCCCCGTCAATTGTGCCGGCTCAGCAAAGTGCTGTATGGAATGACTTTAAGAAATCAAAAGAAGAGAATAAGGAAGCCATTTTGCCTGATTTTTCTTTTTCAGGCTACAAGTACAGCGAAGAGGCAATTCCAGATGTTGATTTTAAGAAATTTGACGTCAGGGATTATGGAGCAAACGGAAATGATCAAAAATCCGACAAAGAAGCGATAAAAAAGGCCATTCAGGCTGCAAGTCAAAATGGTGAGGGGGTAGTGTTCTTCCCGAGAGGAAAATATTTTATTAATACTAAAGAAGATGATCAAAGTATTTTAAATATCAATTCATCCAGGATTGTTTTAAGAGGAGAAGGAGATGATGAGAATGGTAGTATCCTATTCTTCGATAGAGATCTACCGCCTGCAAATCCTACAAAATTGTGGACATGTCCGTCAGCCATAAAAGTTTCTAGCCCAAAAGAAGACGAAGTTCTTACTAAGGTGATTTCAGATTCAAAGAGAGAAACGTTTAGTGTAGAAGTAGAGGATGCTTCTAAAATAAAGAAAAATGATTGGGTGATCTTGGAAGTTCTAAATAATAGCAAAGACCTTGTAAAATATGATGTTCAACCTTTGGTTCCGGAACCTCAATGGACTTCCATTCTCGAGAAGGGTGTTCAAATAAACGAAAGGCATCAAGTGGCCTCTGTGGATGATAATATAATCACATTCGTAGATCCCATTCATTATGATGTTCAGGCAAAGCATAATTGGAGGTTAAAGAAGTTCGAAAACCTTGATCATGTTGGTTTTGAAGGTATACGGTTTGAGGGAAATTGGTTAAAAGAATTTGTTCATCACCGTTCTGCGCAAGACGATGGGGGGTGGAGTGTACTTTCGATTTCCGATGCGACTAACTCCTGGATTAGGGATTGTACATTCAAGAACGTAAACCGATGTGCTGGTTTTTCATCTTCCGCAGCATGCACTGCTTTGGATATCACGATTCTGGGTAAGATTGGCCATAGCGGTATTCATGCCTCTGGTTCCACAGGTATTCTTTTAGCAAACATAAATGATATAGCCGGTATGCATCATTCCACAGGAGTTGGCGGGGGAAGTACCACATGCACTGTGATTTGGCGATCTAAGCACGCTGATCACACCTGCTTTGAATCTCATGCTTCACAACCCCGCTGTACTTTGTTTGACAATGTTGAGGGTGGGTTCTTCTCAGGTAGGGCAGGAGGAGCTAGAAAAAATTTACCGAACCATGGTAGATATTTGGTTCTTTGGAATTACAAAGAAACCGATGAGCCTGAATTGAATTTTCGATTTTGGGCCACAGATAGCTGGTGGTGGAAAATTGTGCCGCCGATCATTGTTGGATTTCACGGAACCGGTACAACTTTTAAAGAAGACGAGGTTCATATACTTGAAAGTCTAGGAAGACCTGTAGAACCCGAATCGCTTTTTGAGGAACAATTGAAATTACGATTAGGTAGATTGCCAGCATGGTTAGTAGAAATCAAAAAGGTTGTCCAGGCTAACAATAGTTCACGATAGTTAAAAACTAAGGCTCCTGGAAAAACAAATGCTCAGTTTTATGAGCGTCATTGGACGTCATAAGAACTATCAGCGGACTTAAGGGTGTAAATATTTATAACTGGCATGCGAATACGGAAGGATTAGGGTTTGAACCTTCTGGCCCGTACAGTTGGAATAATCGTGGAGAGCCTGCTGAAGATTCTATTATCAAGACCTGTAAAAAATAAAAAAGTTGTTTTGGTGACTCTAATCGCTAAGAAACCTAAAGATTGGAAAAAGCATAAAAAAAGACCAAATCGGTCTCGAAGTGGTCTTAGGTTGTGATTTGGCTGGGGTTCGAACCCAGGACCCTCTCCTTAAAAGGGAGATGCTCTACCAGCTGAGCTACCAAATCGAACAAAAATTCAAGGAACACTTTACTATTTATAATGCCTTCCCTTATTTTGCGGATGCAAACTTAGATATCTCAAAATCAAAATGCAAAAGAAATCTTTCTATTTTGTTTTAGTCATTATAATGACCTCCATTACTGGTTCCGCCTGGGCTCAGGAAAGTATTTCTATTAGCAAAGCGGACTCCCTTTTTGAGCAAAAAAAATATACAGAGTCATTCGATATTTATGAGCAACTGTTGGAAGAACAGTCAAAAGCGTCTCCAAGAATGCTATTGAAAATGGCTTTCATCAAAGAGGGATTGGGTGACTACAGTGCTGCGCTATACTACCTGAATATTTATTACTTGAAGTCTTCTGACAAAAGGGCTCGTGATAAAATGAAGGATATTGCAGAAGAACACCAGCTCTCTGGTTTTGTCATCAACGATTCCGATTTCTTTTTGAACCTAATCAACCGTTTTCGTATTGTGATAATTCTAGGTCTGTTTGCATTGGCACTTTTTTTACTTCTTCTTATTCTCTACAAGAAGATCAAATTGAACCAAAAGCCAGTAATTCCTGCGATATTCTTTTCTGGATTGCTGGTCCTGATGTTTTATGCATTCAATTTCGGTTTCAAATATGATCAGGCCATAATCATTGAAAACCACTCATACTTAATGACCGGCCCCTCCTCAGGCTCTGACCTGGTAGAAGTCATAGACAAAGGTCACCGGGTAAAAACTTTTGGTGAATTAGGACCCTGGTTGGAGATAGAATGGAATGGCGAGCGCGTGTTTATCAAAAAAGATAAGGTCAAAAAACTTGGCTGATCAGCTCACTTCCAGGATATCAATTTTCCTTCCTTGAAATTCAACTGCATTTTCTTTGCTTTTTCCTAGTAAGGCCTTTCCCATGGGTGATATCGGAGAGATCGCAAACACTGTTTTGCCTTCTATATCAATTTTTCCAAGTGCACACGAAATAAAAAATGTACCCGAAGTTGTTCTTGCAAGTGCCCCTGTTTCAACACTCTCGCAAGTCTTGGTGCTGTCTATAGCATCAAGAGTTTTCTTCAACGCATACGCTTCTGTCAATTGTTTGGCATACATGTCTCGTTCGATGTGGCTCATGGCACGGGCTGTATCATGCTTATCTCCTGCGGTACTTTTTTCTTCAGAGTTAGCTGATTCCTGAGCATCCTTCATCGCCTTCTGTATCAATGAAATTTTTCCTGATACTTCTTCCAAACATTTTTGATATACTTTTGATTTCAGTGACACTTGCTCTGATTTTATTTGTTAACAAAACTATAATTTTTCATCGCAAGGGAGGTTAATACCTAAGTTGAATCACCCGAGTCAGTCAATAAAATTTATGTCTGTAAAGCACTTCATAACAATCGTTGTTGCACTTACCATAGTTGGATGCAAGGTGGCTAAGCTCTCTGAAACTGATAAAGCTATGATACCGGTGACCAACGAGGATTTGAAAAACCTTCAAAACGATATTTTGGTATATAAATTTAACCACAGCGGGATATGGCCTTTTGATGCCATTGAACTCCAATCTTTCAATGATAAAGTCAACCCATCTAACAATGGTTATATCAACTTTTCTAAAATTGATTTTACAAGGGCGGAAGATACTTTGGTTGTCAACTACGACTATCTCTACCCAAAGCAACTAAAAAATAAAATGAGGACAGTAGTCGGGGAGATGAGGCTATTTACTCCAACTGACTCAACTGCTGCTGTGAGCCACGAAATACTAAGTGTAAAACAACGTTGATGCTAAAACTATTTGCCACAGAAAATCTTAGATTTACCGCTTAATAATATGAAGGCACATTTGATTTGCTTTAAATGAAAAAGACCGTTCGACTTTCGGTAATTCTTGGTGTTCTGATCCTCGTATCTATTCTGCTGGCATTGACAGGAGGGAAGGATAATAGGCGGTCATTTGATTCTAATCTTTTTACCGTCGCTGATACTGCCAGTGTTGTGGGCATTAGTATTAAGACGCTGGACAAATCGATGAAAATAGAACGTGGTGCTAGCGGTTGGCGTGTTAATGAACAATACAAAGCTGATCCCAGTTTGGTAAAGGTGATGCAATCCATTCTCTCACGGGTGAGAATAAAGAGGCCAGTATCTAAACTTAACATGGAGGATGTGGTAGTAGATCTTCAAAATAATGGGAGAGCCGTTTCCATTGATTTTGATGATAATTCTACATTAACCTTTTTTGCTGGCGGCAGTTCTTCGAAAAAACTATCTACCTATTCTGATGGTGATAAGGCTTATGTCGTTGAGATACCGGGATATGACAATTACATCTCCGGAATATTTGAATTAAGTGAAAATCAATGGCGGGATAGGCTACTATTCAGCAGCACCTGGCGTTCTCTTCAATCGCTGGATATCGACTATGCGTCGGGGCAGGAAGATGTCTCTATTTATTTTGACAAAAAATTTCTGGCTGTTTCTGGCGTAGAAAAATTGGATACTGCGGCTCTTATGTCCTATGTAGAGCAGTACCAATATTTTCAAATCAATGACTTTTTAGATAAAGGCACCTATCCGAGGTACGATAGTTTGCTTTTAACTCAGCCCCTTGCCAAAATTGACATAAAGGATATTGATCTGTCTAAGAATGGAGTGATTGAGGTTTATCCAAAAATACCTGGTGAGCAGTTTTACCTCACCAGCAATGAAGCGCGTGAAATGATGGTAATCGATGCTCAGCGAATGAATAAGCTTTTATCCAAAAAAGACCAATTCATATCTGAGTAGCCATTGTCTTTTCAACAAAACATGGTTATTTTGCGCAATGATGTACACGGCTCCAAATTGACCGTTTAGCCATCAAAAACAGATTAGACAGACAGGCCTGCTGAAGTCTTTTCAACTCATAAGATTTTGTCATAAAAAATATTCAACGGAATGAAATTCATTGTTTCTTCATCATACTTAAAAAAAGAACTTGCCGCTATCAATGGCGTCATCACTACTAATCCGGTTGTTCCTATTTTGGAAAACTTTCTATTCGAAATCAATGATGGAAAACTGACCGTTACTGCGTCAGACTTGCAAACATCTATGGTGACAGAACTGGAAGTGGAGGCTAAGGAAAATGGTAGTATTGCGGTTCCTTCTAAAATATTGATGGAAACGTTGACAAACCTTCCTGAGCAGCCTGTCACCTTCAGTATAGACGAGGAGACCTACAGCATTGAGATCAATTCTGATAATGGACGCTATAAGCTTTCCGGAGAGAATGCTACAGACTTTCCAAAGGTACCTTCAGTGTCAGACGGAAACTCAATAAATATTTCTTCAGACGTTTTAGCTAACGCCATTAACAATACAATATTAGCTACAAGTAATGACGAGCTGAGACCTGCAATGACTGGTGTCTATATGAATCTTTCTGATACGAATACTACTTTCGTTGCTACTGACGGTCATCGTTTGATCCGATATAGAAGAGTGGATATTGCTTCTGAGAGCGATAACTCTATGATAGTGCCGAGAAAAGCATTGACGCTCCTCAAGGCCACTCTGCCATCTGAGAATACAAATGTGAATGTGGAATTCAACGTATCGAATGCATTCTTCAAGTTTGGAAATATTTTCATGGTTTGCCGATTGATTGACGAACGTTATCCAGATTATGAAAATGTAATTCCTGCCGGCAATGACAACAATATGACCATCAACAGAAACGAACTGTTGGGTTCATTGAAAAGGATAGCCATTTATGCCAATAAGACCACTCACCAGGTTAGGTTGAAAATTACAGGTAGTGAGCTGCAGGTTTCTTCAGAAGATCTGGATTTTTCTAACGAAGCAAATGAGCGTTTGAGCTGTGATCACGATGGGGAGGATATCGAAATCGGATTCAACGGTAAGTTTCTTATTGAGATGCTTGGTAACATGTCGTCCAAAGAAATCACCATTCAGCTTTCTGAGCCAAACAAGGCAGGCTTGATCGTACCAATTGATCAGGACGAGAATGAAGACTTGCTTATGCTTGTAATGCCTGTCATGCTCAGCAATTACACCGTTTAATCAGGTTGTATAACTAAGCTGTATTTTTACAGCCAATGTCTGATTTTGACTTTACCGGAAAATTCATCAAAAAATCAATTATTGCTTTATCGAGCCTGTTGTTGTTGGTAGTAGTGGGCTTGTTTTTATATGCGAATCGATGTGGACTTGGCCTTACTTACGATTCTCACATTTACCTGAAAATTGCAGAACAAATTGGTTCAGATGGTTTTTTCAGTGCTGACGGATTGCGCATAAAACCACCCATATATCCATTGGCCATTCATTGGGTAGGCGAAGAGTCATTAACCGTTTTAAATCTTGCCTGTTTATTAGTAAGCACTGGCGTTCTATTTTATCTCGGGTTGAACTTGAAAAGTACCTCTCTGAAGGTCCTTTACTTTATTTTCATTGCATTTGTCACACCACATTACTTGACACATGCTTTCGCATGGACCGAACCATTATTCATTACAGGCCTGCTACTGGCATTTTTATTCTATTACCTGCATGAAACGAGATCCACCGGTTGGCTCCTATACATTTCGCTTTTTCTTTTTCTGTTGTTGCCTTTTGTGCGTTTCTCAGGAATTCTAATAGTGGTTCCTATTTTTGCTTTCATTTTCATTAATGCTGCAAAATCAGTTAGGAATGCCATAATTGCCATTGGCGCATTAGGGGTGGTAATTATAGGATTTTGGGTATTAAAAAATGCTGATGGGTTTTTAGATCGCTGGAATACATTACTTATGCCATTTCATTCAGGTAGCCCAGACATGTACCTGCATAACCTCGATGCATATCTCGAAGGGTTTAGCCTGTTTTTCTTACCCTTATCAATATACAAGCCTCTGAGAATGGTGTTGGCGGCATTGGTGTTGTTGGTGATAATACTGCAAGCATTGCAGCAACTATCTAAAGGAAATACAAATATTTGGACAGTTGGCATCCTTTCAACTTTCAATTTTTACTATGTCACCCTTCACCCAATATTTCATGTAGAATATTACACCGCCGAAAGGTACCTAACACCCCTCTTTGGCTTACTGGTATTTTCTGGAGTCATGTCGCTAGATAATAAGTGGAAATCACTCAATCGGTCGCTTCAAATAGTCGCCGTATGTCTTCTCTTTTGGTTGGGAGCATACAATACAGTCAGAACTCTCAAGAATGTGATTTTCTGGCATGACACACGCTGCGAAATTGTTGACAAGAAGGGAGGAAGCAATTGAGGCATAGAATCTATTATTACTTATTTTTCCGTCATATAGATTTATACACTAATGAATGAACAGGAACTGGTTTTGCAGTTTGATATTGAAGGTGCGATCTCAAGCATCGAGCCTTTTGGAAGCGGTCACATAAACAACAGTTTTAAAGTTGCCACGGAATCGGCCAATAGTCCGGATTACTTTCTACAACAAGTCAACCATCAGGTGTTTCATGACATTCCTGGAATGATGAAAAACATTTGGTTTATTTCCGAGCACATTCGAAAAAAAGACCTACAGAACACTGATCAGAATGTGGAACAGGAGCATATGGAAGTGATCAAGACAAAAAAAGGTGAGCTGTTTTTCATCGACTCGAATGGGGCGTACTGGCGCATGTTTGTTTTCAAAACAGGGCTACACTCTTACGACCTGGTAGAATCACCAGAGCAGGCCTATGAAGGGGGAAAGGCGTTTGGCACATTTCTAAGTTTGCTATCAGATTTTCCTCACGAAAACCTGTCCATTACAATTCCTGATTTTAACAATTTATATTTTAGGCTTGGTCAACTAGAGGATGCTGTTAAAAACGACTCGCTGGGTAGGGTAATTGAAGTAAAAAATGAACTGGATTTTGTTCAAACGCATGCTAAGCAAATGTGCCAGATAGAGGACTTAAAAAACTCAAGAGCAATACCAATTCGAACAACACATAATGACACCAAATTCAATAATGTACTACTAGATGGTCAGGGAATTGGGAGATGCGTTATCGACCTGGATACAGTTATGCCGGGAGTTGTGCATTATGATTTCGGTGATGGTATTAGAAGTTCAACGGCATGTACGGTAGAAGACGAACCGGATTTATCGCAGGTGGACTTTGACATTGACAAATTCGAAGGTTTCACCGCCGGTTATCTGGCGGCTACAAAACATATTCTCACCAAAACGGAAAAGGAATACCTCGCTTTATCTGGGGCTTTGTTTCCTTTTATGATTGGCCTGCGTTTTCTCACCGATTACATTTCTGGAGACAAGTATTTTAAAATAGGAAGAGAAAAGCACAACCTGGATAGAGCCAGGTGCCAACTCAAGATGTCAGAGAAAATTTTAAACAGACTAGATGAACTCAATAAAATTGTATCGAAAAATTATTGAGAGCCGCAAATATTAGCTAATAAAAAAACAAGTTTTAAATTGCGGAGATTTTGAATCTAGAACAGCTAATTGATGGCAGAAAAAATATTAGTAACAGGAGGAACAGGGTATATAGGATCGCATACCACGGTGGAGTTGATAAATGCAGGGTTTGAAGTGGTTATCGTTGACGACCTCTCCAATTCAAAGATAGAAGTCTTAGACAATATTGAAAAAATTGCAGGAAAAAGGCCCTCATTTTATGAGTTCAATCTTTGCGATGCGGGTGAATTGGAAAAGTTTTTTGGCCAAGAAACTAACATTTCTTCTATTATTCATTTTGCGGCTAGCAAAGCTGTTGGTGAATCGGTAGAAAAACCGCTGCTCTATTACGAAAACAACCTTCTTTCATTGCTGAATCTCTTGAAGGCAATGAAGGCGCATAAGGTACCCAACATAGTTTTTTCATCTTCTTGCACAGTATATGGCCAGCCGGATAAGCTTCCAGTAACGGAAGATACTCCATACCAACCTGCAGAGTCTCCGTACGGCAACACAAAGCAAATATGTGAGGAAATACTTAAGGATAGCACCAAAGCAAACAGAGATCTAAATGCGATTTCTCTAAGGTATTTTAATCCCGTAGGCGCTCATGACTCAGCCCTTATTGGTGAGTTGCCGTTGGGTATTCCAGGAAATTTGATTCCATTTCTTACACAAGTAGCTATCGGACAGAGAGAGAAGCTGAGTGTTTTCGGAAATGACTACAATACGAAGGATGGCACTGCAGTAAGGGATTACATACATGTGGTAGACTTGGCTAAGGCCCATGTGATTGCTGTAGACAGGCTTAGGCAAGACAAGAACAAATCCAACTATGAGTTTTTCAACATTGGAACTGGTAACGGCTACTCAGTACTGGAAATTATTGAGACTTTCGAGAAAGTCAACGACCTGAAATTGAATTATGAATTAGTCGACCGCAGGCCTGGAGATATTGAGCAAATTTACGCCGAAACCACCCTGGCCAATAAAGAGCTTGGATGGACAGCTGAAAAAGGACTAGATGAGATGATGTCTACCGCATGGCAATGGCAAAAGCACATCAGTTAATAAAAACTTAAGGCACAAAAAAGGAGAGCAATTTGCTCTCCTTTTTACTTCTATAAGTTTTCTCTTACAAATGCAATCCGCATTCAGTTTTCGGACTGTTATTCCAACGTCCCGATCTTCCTTTTCCTGGAGCAGTACAATGCTCACATCCTATGGAAAAATATCCTTTGGCTACCAATGGATGAAAGGGTAGGTTGTGATCCTTGATATAGGCTTCTCTTTCTTCTTGTGTCACATCCAGCAAAGGATAGAATTTTAAGATACCATTTCTGTCCTCAAATATGTCCAATGACGACCTGTGGTCACTTTGCCACTCCATTAGGCCTGAAACCCAAACTTTATAATTTTCTTTGATGTCATTAAGCGGCTCCACCTTGTTCACCGAGCAGCAGAAGTCAGGATCTTTCTTCCAGGTTTCTTCTTTGGTAGTAAAATCATGCTTCCAGTCTTCAGCCCTTATGCTCTCTACATTCAGCCCATAAAGCTTCGTCAGTTCTTCTTTGTATTCTAAAGTTTCCCTGAAATGATAGCCGGTATCAATAAAGTAGATTTTTTGACTGGGGTGAATCTGCGAAAAGACCCTCAACAAAAATGCAGATGTGGCCGCAAAAGAGGAAGTAAGCATGACATCCTTTTCTGCAAAATCCTCATACAACGCATGCACTCGCTCCTTGATGGTCATTGAGTGGTACTTATCATTTAGAAGTTTGATGTACTCAGCACGGGTTTTTGGATCCTCCAGTGCTTCTGACAAGCCCGCAATTACATTTTGTGTTTCTGCTTTTTCAGCCTCCATATTCTCTCCTAATTATTTTGATGTTGAATGTCTTACGTAAAATTTTTTCTTTGGTCTAATTTTAATCAATCATTTGAGAATATTAGTTGTTTTTGCATCGCTCAATTAACAAAAAAGCCTCTTTCAATCTGTCAAAAGAGGCCATTAATATAAAAGTTATATTCAGAATCTAATGACTTATCTGTTCCCTACTAACGATTTAATATCTAATCAAAGGGACAGGATTTAGCACCTTGTCCTTTTAAAATGGACTGGTTGCTAAGGTTTCAAAGGGCCATTCCCTCCACCTTTCTTGATAAGTTTAATACTAAAAGAACGATGCGCAAAACTAGAATAAATTGATTTTCTAAACAAATGGGCTACCTAAAGCGCTTAAATATCACTTTCAGAAGTTCCTTGACTTCATCGGAGTTCATGTCCCATTCGTATTGCTTGGAGTAATTTTGTACGAGTAGTTCTACCGAATCATCAAAGGAGTTACTTTCTTCAACTTTTTGTAGCGCGGTATTGTATGCCGACTCATCACCATTGAACAGATCACTTAAAAACATGTAGCGCTGGTTTACACTGATGCTTTTTTGAATCTCTGATACTTTTTCAGTCTCATGTACTTCGGCTATGGTCGATACTGTTTGGGTTTCTTTTTCAAACGTTTCGTTGAGTGTAGTCTTTTCCTCACTAAATTTTTCATTCACAGAATTAGGAACGTCCAGGATTTCAGTCTCGGTTTCAACCACAGGGGAAAACTCTGCATCCATATTTTCAGTCACTATTTGTTCCTCTTCATCACCCCTGTCAATAATGATCCCTCCATCTTCTTCTGCCGTGTCCTGATCGATTTCTTCCAGCTGTTCTTCTTCAATGATGATAGAACCAGTTTCTACTTCCTCTTCTTCATTATCTATTTCGATTAAGATTTCATCTTCTTCTGGACTCTCGTCGACTTCACTCGTCTCCTCAGCTTCAATTTCTATCTCGTTTTCTACTTCTGTCTCATCATCTTCTTCAACTGCTTCGGGTTCAGGCTCACTTTCGAAAATGTCTAATGACAGGATTGCATCGAACCTGGATGTATCTTCTTGAATTTCATCGTCTTCAGCAGGGTTCTGCCCGGATACAAATTGAACCAGGGTTTTAATTTCATCATCAGTAATTACCTGGCTGCCATCGGCATCAAGCTTTTGTACGACACTATTAAATATGTTTTTTCTGATCTTGACGTACTTAGTCAACCCCTTAAAACCTTGTATTCTGGTGACATTTGGTAAATTTGTGAACTCGTTGATGAAATAGTTGTTGTGATCGAACATCAGCGTCAGCGTCTCCAAAACAGCTTTTTCCAGCAATGGCCTAAACGCCTCTTTTTTAATCAGAATATTTTTGGACAATGTGTTGACCAAGCCCTTTAATGCATCTTTTACTTCTGGTTTGGAATAATCAAAAAACGGGCTTTGAAACTTCTTGGTTTCTTCCTGCCACTGCAAAAAAAGTACTTTAAGCACAAAGAAATTTACCTGCTTGATTGGGGTAACTTCAAGGATCTGTTGACCGGAAATTAAGTTGTTAGCAGGGAATGATTCTTCGAGTATTTTGGATGTAAATGATTTGCTGTATTGTTCCGCAGCAGTGTAGTCTAATGTATTGCCAGCCATAATATTTACTTGTTTGGTAAAGTTATTAAATATGCTGAAAACGGGTACGAAAAAGCCATATAAGAAGATACTTTTATCCAAAACGGTATGTATCATTAGAGAACGAATCCAACATATAGGATGGTCTAAAATCGCGCCGATATTTTTTATTAGACTTTTATGAAATCCTGGATTTGTCTTTTTATGAGCATTGATCAACTGCTCCTTAAGAATAAAATACACGATATATTTGTCGACTGGAATTGAATAAGTTCAACGATGTTTATAGAACCGCAGATAGATAAATTTAGGGCTGAAAATGGAACCTCAGGATGGGTGGAGGTAATCTGTGGGTCTATGTTTTCTGGAAAGACCGAAGAACTTATTCGTCGATTGAACAGGGCACTCATCGCTAAGCAGAAAGTAGAAATATTTAAACCGGCCATTGATACGCGTTATCATGATTCGGAGGTAGTATCTCACAACGAAAATTCCATTCGCTCTACTCCGGTACAATTTGCGGATGACATTCTACTTTTGGCAGGAAATTGTGATGTGGTTGGTATCGATGAAGCGCAATTTTTTGATGATGAAATTGTCAATGTGACTTCAACATTGGCCAACCAGGGCAAACGAGTGATAGTGGCTGGTCTGGATATGGATTACACAGGAAAACCTTTTGGTGTTGTGCCGGGTCTGCTCGCTACTGCGGAATTTGTTACCAAAGTGCATGCTGTTTGTGTCAAGTGCGGTGGTGTTGCTTCATACTCATTTCGTCTCATCAATTCTGGTGATAAAGTCATGCTTGGCGAAAAGGAAACCTATGAAGCCAGGTGCAGAAGTTGTTTTTACAGGGACTTTCAAAAATGATAAGGGTGAGAAGCATATTATCATTTGTTATTTTTTTGGCCAGCATATCTACGCTAATGGCGCAAGGTGATATTCCTGTGGGTGAATGGCGTACTCATTTTAATTATCAAAATGCCCGGCTTATCGAATATGCAGAAGGTAAAATTTATTGTGCCACGGAAAATGGCTTCTTTTACTACGATACGGAAGACAACAGCCTTAATATCTTAGATAAAGTCAGTGGCTTAAGTGATGTAGGTGTGTCAGCCATGCATTATGACGAATCATTGAAAACCCTAGCAATTGGATATACCTCGGGCAATATTGATCTTATCAATGAAAATGAGGTGACCAATATTGAGGTCATAAAGAATAGTTCGCGCACTGAGAGCAAGCGCATCAATTTTATTTCTGCAACTAATGGGAGAATCTATGCAGCCACAAACTTTGGTATTATCGTTTTTGATGCTAGTAGTGCGGAGGTAATTGAGGCTTTTCAAAATTTGGGACCACAAGGGGAGGTTGTCTCTGTACAAGCACTTGACATCAATGAAGCGTATATATATGCAGCCACTGATCTTGGTGCAATGAGAGGTGCTTTGGCTCAGAATATCAATTTGCAAGACTTCAATAATTGGGAAAGGTTTTCTGATGAACCATTCTCCGCAGAGAATATTATATCAATCCAGTCTCTAGGGAATAAAGTTTTCATTACCACAGGGAGTGATCTCTATTCTTTTGATGGTTCGATTTGGGCAAACCTGACCTGGAGTGGTCTCTTGATTAGGAAGTTGAGGAGCTCGGAAAGTGGTACTGAGCTAATAATTGTCACCGAAAGTGGAATAAGCACCATGGATGGTTCCGGCAATGTTTCTAAGCTGATTATTGAAGCTGGAGCTCAACCCGGTGACGCTATTGTAACCGATGGATCTGAGCTATGGTTTGCTGATATGTTGGATGGACTCACTCGTGTATCCAGTGGGCAGGGAGAGAAGCTGATTCCCAATGGTATTTTCAAAGGTGCAATTGGAAAATTAAAATACACAGGGGAGACCATGACGGCTGTTCCTTATTTCCTCGAATCCCGAATCAATTACACTGTTGCACACAACGACCTGGGTTACGCCACATTCGAAAATGGTGCATGGACGACAATGAAACAAGACGAACTAGAAGGGTTGAGAACTGTGAGCTCTGTTTCAGGAGGTTTTGCAGCATCTTTTTCTGACGGTCTTTTAGATCTAACACAACCATTAATTTATGATGAAGCCAATAGCCCGCTTGAACGGACTGGAAGCGATGTGAAAGTAGCAGCTATCGAAGCAGATAATGAAGGCGATTTGTGGGTAGCCAATGGCAGTGAGGGGTCGCCATTGCTTCGGTTGTCATCAGATGGAAACTGGCAGGAGTTTTCGTTTGCGGTGGAAGCTTCTAAGAGGCCGATAGATATGAAAGTAAATAGCCAGGGAGAAGTTTGGATGATTCTTGGTGGCTCTCAGGGAGGTCTGTTGGCATTTGATCCAGATGTGGATGATTATAGGTACTTTGCTTCTTCAGTAGATTTTCCTTCTTCAAGAGTGACGGATGTAGCCTTTGCGGGAGATGATGAAATTTGGATTGCCACCGACAAGGGTCTTGCTTTTTTCCCATTTAGCTTTGGTGTGATTGAGGACAAATCACTGAAGGCCAATCGACCCATTTTTGACAACAGGATCTTACTTGATGGTGAGTATATTTCAGCGATTGAAATTGATGGCGGAGATAGAAGGTGGATAGGAACGCAAGATGGCTTATGGTTGTTTGAGGATAATGCAGACCGGGTCATTCATAATTTCGATGTGGACAATAGCCCATTGCCTTCTAACAATATTCTGGACCTGGAGATCGACCCTGTTTCGGGGGAAATATTTATTGCGACAGACAAGGGTTTGGTCTCATTTAGATCCGATGCTACGGATGCTCTATCTTTTCACCAAAATGTGAAGATTTTCCCCAATCCTGTATTACCGGGATATTCCGGTCATGTGGGTATTAGTGGCCTGGCGCAGGATGCAAATGTCAAAATCACGAGCGTGTCAGGTCGATTGGTGAAAGAATTGTTTGCGGCAGGAGGTTCTACTTCTTGGGATGTAGCGGACTACAATGGGGTACGTGCCCAAGCTGGTGTTTATCTTGTGTTCAGTTCTTCATCCGATGGCAAAGAAACATTTGTTGGGAAAATAGCCGTTGTGAACTGATGCTGCACAAAACTCGCGGAATAGTAATCAATTACATCAAGTACCGGGAGACCTCAGTCATAGTCAAGATTTATACAGAAGAATTTGGGTTGCAGTCTTATGTGATCAACAGTATTCGCAGCAAAGCTTCTAAGAAAAGCCTCGCTCTTTTGCAGCCACTTTCATTGCTTGAATTAGTCGTATATAAAAAGAAAAACCATAACGGAGGTATCTCGAGGTTATCGGAGTTCAGGCCTGCCTTTACTTATAAGACCATTCCATTCGATATAAAAAAATCCACCATTGTAATTTTCGTTACCGAGTGGCTTTCCAAAATCTTGGCAGAAGACGAATTAGATCATTCCGGTCAGTTCGAATTCTTTTTTCGGTCATTTGAAACCTTTGATTCTTTGGTCTCCGGTTATGAAAATTTTCATTTGCAACTCATGGTAAAGGCTACTTCTTTTCTGGGCTTTGGAGTGATAAGAGCAAGAAACCTGATAACAACTGATAAAGCTGTTAATGAGGGTATGATGAGCGTTGCTGAAAGAACCGTAACCTTGGGAAAAATGGACTATGATCAACCTTACCCAATGAGCAATATGGACAGAAAGGAGGTCATTGATTTACTTATGAATTACTACAAATCCCATATTGAGTCCTTCGGAGAAATTAAATCAGCTAACATTCTCAAAAATGTTTTTCATGGGTAGATCATATATCTTTGAATGGCATCTATTAATTTAACATCTTGAAATTAAGTACCACACTCAAACAGAACTAGCAATGAAAAATGTATTATTTGTATTGATAGCCTCGGGAATACTTCTATTCTCTTGTAGCGGAAAAAAGAGCGCAGAGTCTACTAGCGCAGAAAAAGAAGTACCGGAAGCAAAGCCTGAAATGGCCAAAGAGGAAGCTTCGGTATTCTTTAAGCATCCCGAAGACGGGGCAACAGTGCCTAGCCCGGTATTTATAGAAATGGGAGTGAAAGGCATGCAAATTGAACCAGCAGGTAAGGTAAACGAAGGATTCGGGCATCACCATATTTTGATCAATCAGGACAACTGGCCTGTTGGACAAGTGATACCAGCAAGCGACTCCACCATTCACTTTGGCAAAGGGCAGACCGATGCTTCTTTGGAATTGGAACCGGGCAATTATAAGATATCCCTGCAATTCGCTGATGGTGTGCATACCTCTTATGGCCCTGATATGTCGGCAACTATTAATATTACCGTGGAGTAAACAACAGCATTATTATTGAATGAATAAAGACTTTGATTTTTCAAGGTCTTTATTTTTTTGAGCGATTTGAGTAAATTGATACCCAATCAAGACAACAAAGAAATGGCCTCAAGATTATATGATGAAATTCCTTCTTTAGACCTGGCAGACTTCATGAGTGGTGATGAAGCCCTTAAACAAAAGTTTGTGAGTGAACTGGGAGAAGCCTATAATAATATTGGATTTGTTTCTATTAAAAACCATGGGTTAAGCGATGAGCTAATTGCCAAGCTTTATGAGGCCAATAAAAAGTTTTTCTCATTGCCAGAGGAGGTAAAAAAGAAATATGAGGATCCTGACAATTTCGGACAGAGAGGGTATGTAGGCAAGGGCAAAGAGCACGCTAAGGGAAGAACAACGGCGGATCTCAAGGAGTTTTACCATGTTGGGCAAAATGTGACTGATAATGACCCGATAAAGGACGAGTACCCCGACAATATATGGCCTGATGAGGAAATATCGGAATACAGAGATATAGCCCTGGAAGTGTATGCAACTATTGAGAGGGCTGGGATTCAAATGCTAAAGGCAATTGCGCTGTATCTTGGCTTGGAGGAAAATTACTTTGATGATAAAGTCCATAATGGAAATAGTATCCTAAGACCAATCCATTATTTCCCAATAGAAAATCCGGATGAAATACCAGCAGATGCTGTGCGTGCCGCAGAGCATGGCGATATCAATTTGATAACATTATTAATGGGAGCTAGTGCTGATGGCTTACAGGTGCTTAGGAAAGATGACGAGTGGATTCCTATCACAGCACTTCCTGACCAGTTGGTAGTGAATGTGGGCGACATGCTTGAAAGACTTACTAACAACAAACTAAAATCTACTATTCACAGAGTTGTAAATCCTCCCAAAGAACTGCTTAAAACATCGAGGTATTCGATACCATTTTTTATGCACCCTCGGTCGGAAATGGACTTGACTTGTCTTAGCAATTGCATTGATGAAAATCATGCAAAAGCTTATGATGACATAACTGCTGGCGAATTTCTAAGTCAGAGATTGGCTGAAATTGGCTTGAAGAAATAATGTTTAAGAAGGTCAGGTATTTCATATTTCTTAGAGATGTCTTCATTCTAACTATTTCTGCTTTTGGCGGGCCTCAGGCGCATTTCGGAATGTTCCTGGATCTGATGGTTAAGAAGCGAGGGTATTTGGATGAGAAGGAATTGATAGAGCTCCATGCCCTATGCCAAATTCTTCCCGGTCCTACATCTACGCAAACCCTAACGGCCATTGGCTTTAAGATTGGAGGGCCAAGCCTGGCATACCTTACACTTCTTGTATGGCTGATACCAGCGGTAATAATTATGACCATAGCAGGGATTGCTATTTCTGTCGTGGACAAGGATCAATTTTCTCTTGATTTTACCAAGTACGTCCATCCAATAGCTGTGGGTATAGTTGGCTATTCGGCTTATACTATTATTAAAAAAGTGGTTAAAGGATATACGGCAATCATATTAATGCTTGGATCGACAGCCATCTCCCTTTACATTCAGACGCCTTATGTATTTCCAATACTGCTTGTTGTTGGCGGAGGGATTACTGCATTTAATTTTAAGAAGCAGCCTGTTGAAGAAAAGGGGCAACTTCATATTAATTGGTCAAACTTCTTCCTATGGGGTGGAGTTTTCGTATTCGCAGCAGCACTGGGTGGAATAACAAATTTTTTGAGCATTAAAATATTTGAAAACTTCTACCGTAACGGCAGTTTGATTTTCGGTGGGGGTCAGGTTTTGGTGCCTCTTCTTTATACGGAATTTGTGGAGTTTAAGGAATACCTTACATCAGAAGAATTTCTTTCTGGCTTTGCTCTTGTGCAGGCTATTCCTGGTCCGGTGTTTTCATTCAGTGCCTTTGTTGGAGCAATATCCTTAAAGGACTTTGGCATATACTCTCAAATCCTTGGAGCAATTATGGCGGCTTTGGGAGTTTTCCTGCCGGGTACATTTTTAATATTCTTTGTGATTAGGTTTTGGGAGGAACTAAAAAAATTCAGAATCATTCGCGCTTCTATTGATGGGGTGAGTGCAGTAAGTGCAGGATTAATTTTAGCAGCTACATTCTTATTGTTCGTGCCACTTCAGGATACTCCAATTAATTACTTTCTGATGCCAGCCACTTTTCTGCTGCTAGTGTTTACTAAAATCCCTACACCAGTATTGATTCTTGTCGGGCTAGTTGCCGGAATTGCGTTGTAAACAAAAAAAGCCCACTGAAAGCGGGCTCTTATATATTTCGTTTGTTTATTCTTATTCCTGAGCAGCAGGAGGATCAATTCCTAATTTTTTGAAGATTAGGTTATTCACATCATATTTTTCGTCAGCCGCTAGCACTACGTCCAATCCTTGTGTTCCTGTGCTCAAAATCATAGCATAACCATTTTCGCTTTGTACTTCTTTAATTGCCTTGCCTATTTTGTCAAATAGGGGCGCAAAAAGCTCACTTTGCTTTTTCTGAGCCTGCTTTTGGGCTTCTTGCTGATATGTTTGGTATCTCTGTTGAAGCCCTTGCAATTCAGCCTCTTTATCAGCTCTCACCAATTCAGTCATGGATGCAGCGTTGGCTTGATAATCTGCCATTTTAGCTTGAAGCTCCTTGGCTTTAGCTTCAATCGTGCTTTGCAATTGAGTTTCGAAAGCTTTGTACTCAGCTTCTACGCCTTTCAACTCTGGCATTAAGCTTAAAATATATTCTACGTTTGTGTACCCGATTTTGAAATCTTGCGCTTGAGACGCGAACGTCGCAAGGGAAAGTACAAAAACAAAAATTAAAGATTTGATTTTCATGATTAATTCAATTAGTTATTACTTATTACATCGTTTTTATCACCTAAATTCAATTCTTCCAAGACATAATCGGTGTAATCGTGAATTGGGTCTGTATATATCATTACCATATCTCCTGACTTGTCAAAAACAATCTGAAGCCTATGGTTTTTAGCTACTTTCTCTACGGCCTCAAAAACCTTATCCTGAACCGGTTTGATTAATTCTTTCTTTTTCAGAAAGAATAAACCTTCGAATCCAAAAACTTTTTTCTGGTATTCTTTTACTTCATCCCACTTTTGGGTGATCTCCACCAGTCGGTCATCCTTCATTTCCTTTGTTAAAAGGATTTCCTCTGCTTTCAGAGCAGTTTCCATCTGCTCTATTTCGCGGTACATTGTATGTATTTCCTCCTCCCACAACAACGAAACTTTGTTGATCTCATCCTGCGCCTGCTTATAGTCAGGCATTTTGTTTAATACATAGTCTGTATCTACGTATCCGAATTTTTGTGCAAATGTATCATTTAAATCGAAAAGTGAAAGAAACAAGCACAAGGATAGTATTTTAATATGGCTAAGTTTAATTCTCATAATCGTCTTTGGTTTGTTGGGAAATGAGGAGCGTCTATAGTTGGTTTATCAAATCCTATGCCGTTTATTTTTTGATAAGGTTTTTGACGGCATTTGGAATAAGAAATTTACGCCCTTTTTAAGTTGAATAAAATTACATAAATGCTGATTATATAAGCGTATTTAAATGAAAGATATTGTTTGTTACCTCAATAATTGCCCAATTGAGAAATGGAATTGTGCGCCACTTCTTTGTCCTGTAGACGGGTCGTCATCAAACCCATAGCCCCAATCTAACCCGAGAAGTCCGAATGCCGGCATGAATATTCTCGCGCCAAATCCCATTGACTTCTTCAATACATTAGGGTTGAAATCAGCAAATTGATTCCAGTTGTTGCCTGCTTCCGCAAATCCCAGTACATAAATAGTAGCTGATGGGTTAAGTGACACAGGATACCTCAGTTCCATCACGTATTTATTGAATATGGTTCCTCCGTTAATATTGTTTTCAAGATCTCGTGGTGTAATCGAATTGTTTTGATATCCTCTGAGCCCGATTACCTCGTTTCCAAGTAAGAAATTAGTACCTGTTAAGCCGTCACCACCGAGTTGAAATCTCTCAAACGGACCAATGCCAGCTTTGCTTGAATATTGGCCAATTACCCCAATATGTCCCCTGGATTCTAGTACAAGATTACCGATTAACTTTAAATAGTATTTGGCATCAAACATCCATTTGTGGTATTCTACCCAGCGATATTTCACATTGTTGCTTGCTGAATTATAGTCTAAATCCCTGAACAAGGAGTAAGGAGGTGTTAGTGCAATATTAAGACTGACGGATGACCCTCCTCTTGGGAACATCGGGCTATCGATGCTATTTCTTGAAATCGTAGTATTGAATGTAAAATTGTTTGCAAATCCACTGCCATTCTCAAAACCAAGAGATCCTCCAAATCTAAATAGGTCATAGTTTATGTATGAGAACGAATTGCTCACAGTAAAGTAATCATCTGGCCACTTCACTCTTCTGCCCAAGCTCACTGTCACACCAAATACCTTCATAGATCCTCTTAAATCACCTGTGTCAAACTGATAGAAGTTTGTGAATCCAAAACTTCTTTGAAGAGAGTAATTGAAGCTAACACCGAAAGAATTTGGTTTTTTGCCACCAAGCCATGGCTCGGAAAAGCTAGCTGAGTAGCTTTGAAATTGCTTTCCATTCGCTTGAAATCTGAGTGAAAGCTTTTGGCCATCTCCTACTGGTAATGGACGCCATTTATCAAAATTCGGTATATTTCTTATTGAGAAGTTATTGAAAACTAGTCCAAGGGTACCTACAAAGCCAAAGGTTCCACCCCAACCACCGGATAATTCTATCTGATCACTTGGTCGCTCGACTAGTGACCACTCTATATCTACAGTTTCATCAGCTGGGTTAGGCTGAGGATTCGGAGACACTTGCTCAGGATCAAAATACCCAAGCTGGGACAATTCCCTTTGTGTTCTTATAAGCTCTGCTCGACTGAAATACTGGCCTGGAAGGGTTCGGATTTCACGCATAATTACATGGTCATTGGTACGATCATTTCCAGTAACATATACTTTATTGATTTTGGCTTTGGCACCTTCGAATACCCTCATTTCAATGTCTATGGAGTCTCCTTCAATTTTAACTTCTACCGGAGTAATTGATGAAAACAAATAACCAAAATCCATATATTGAGAACTCACGTCTACTCCATTAGGGTTGAACTGAAGTTTCTTATCCATCAATTCTCTATCATATACATCACCTCTTTCAATACCAAGAATTCTGCCCAAATCTTCATCCTCGTAGACATAGTTGCCTTGCCATGTTATATCTCTGAAATAGTATTTAATACCTGGGTTTACTTTAAAATCAATATCTACAGACTTTTCATCATAGCGATAGCTTGTATCAGAAACAATTTCTGCATCTCTGTATCCTTTAGAATTGTAGAAGCTGATAAGGCTAGCTTTGTCTTCTTCGAATTTGGCTCGTACAAATTTTGATGATTTGAAAAAATTCACTTTGACATTGTCATTCAAGAATCTCTTAAAGCCTTTGTTTGAGACGAGAGCAGTACTGTCAAATATTGGTTTTTTGTGGTCGCCTCTTTTTAGGAACTGAATCCCTTTGGAAATGAGTGCACTAGGAAGTTTGAAACGAACCCTTTCACCAGTATTCTTCAATTTTTTCTTGAGCCTTGCCTGAGAGAAATTATTATCTCCATAGAAATTGATGTCATGGACTTTTACCTTGTTCTTTTTGTCCACACCAACATCAAGTACAACATTGTTGTTCAGAACGGTATCTTTTACATAGGTGATATCAACTTCCGTGTTTAAATATCCTTTTTCAGCAAAATATTTTTTGACAGTGAGCTCAGCATTCTTGATGATGGCATCTGTCATCACGCGCCCTCTAATCAGGTTTATTTTTTCTCTAAGTTCAGATTCCTGACTTTTGGTTATTCCAGAAAATTTGAATTTGCTCAACCTCGGTCGTTCCGACAGGGAGATAGTAAGATAAACTTCCCCATCTTCCACTTTCGAGGCATATATCTTGATGTCTCCGATTAGCCCCTGCTTCCAAAGCTTTTTTATGGCGCTAGTAATATTATCCCCTGGTATTTTTATTTTATCGCCTACTTTCAATCCGGAAATCGAGATCAATGCATTTGAGTCTAGAAATTCAGAACCTTCTACTTCAATTTCGGCGATTTCGAATTCTTGGGGGTTTGAATAGCTTAAAGTGATGCCATCGGCCTTTTTTTTGGCTGCTCCGTATCGAATCTGTGCAGAAGAAGCAATGGATATCATCATTGCAAATACCAATAATATTACTCTTGAATACATCCTTTTTTCGCTTCTACGTCTCTTATGATAATAATTGTTCACTGGTCTTTCCAAACCTTCGCTCTCTACTCTGATAATCAACTACAGCTTTGTGAAGATCCTCTTCTCTGAAATCCGGCCATAGAGTTTCTGTAAAGTAAAACTCGGTATAGGCCATTTGCCAGAGGAGAAAATTGCTTATCCTCATTTCACCACTTGTTCGAATCATTAATTCAGGATCAGGTATATTTTTGGTATATAAATATTGAGAAATTAATTCCTCTGAAATTTCATCTTCTAATACTTTCGCCTTTGTTAAATCTGTTACCAATGACTTAATTGCCTCAGATATCTCTCTTCTCCCACTATAATTCAATGCCAAAATCAAGGTCATTCCATCATTATTGGCTGTCTTGTCTATTCCTTCCTTAAGATTTGATCTCGTGTCTTTAGGTAAATGCGAAATATTTCCGATTGGTTGCAAGCGAATGTTGTTTTTCATCAAAGTCGGAATCTCCTTTTTTATTGTCGAAACCAATAAAGACATCAAACCTTCAACCTCGCTTTTTGGTCGATTCCAATTTTCTGTTGAAAATGCATATAAGGTCAAATATTGAACTCCCAATTTGGCACATCCCTCTGTGGATTCCCTCACAGCTGTTATTGCATTCTTGTGGCCAAATATCCTGGAAGCCCCGCGTTGTTTTGCCCACCTTCCATTGCCATCCATTATTATGGCAATATGCTTGGGTATTTTTAACGGATCAATATTCTCTCTCATGCCTTCTATTGACCTAGGGCCAAAAAATAAGGCACAAAGTTGAGTATTTTTTCCCGTATATGGAACTAATAGTATTAATTATATATCGACTTGTTAGGTATGTATTTATAGAGGCAGGGAATATTGTACAGGATGTAGCTGATTGATACTCCAGCATAGTGGTACCAGTCCTGATCATTAGGGTTTCCGTATTGGTAGTTCTTATCAAAAACATCTCCTTCTGACACAGTATCAAGTTTGTCGAAAAACACTTTTCTGGCCCCAAGCTCCAGGTCGATACTAAACCTCTTTCCGACAAGATGCTTGAAGCCAAGTCCGAAAGGTAAGACTGGTTGGAAACTGCTGATACTTTCAGCCTCTGGATCTAGGCCAAATATTTTGAAAAAGCCAAAACCACCAAAAACATAAGGGGACCATTTGATTCTTGATTTATCATTCTTGTAATCCAGGAAATGGTATTCGAATACTGCTGCTCCTTCCAAAATTGAGCGATCAAATGACTCATTCCTTAAAGCAGCGGCCGGATCAATTGGGTTACTGTCATTTCCGGAAAAGCTACCAATAGTAGCACTGAATTTAGTGCTAACAATCTTACTCAGGTTCATTCTGTAGTGTCCCTGGAAAGCAAAATTTTGATTGCTAAGTTTAATCCCCCGAGATAAGTCACCGGCATAGCTCAAGCCTCCTATGCCGCCTCCAAACTCAATCAGCTGGCCTTGTGCCAAATTTGATATTAAAATAATGGCCGATAAAATCGGCCAATAGAATAACTTACGCATATATTTTCAACAAGAAAATAAGTGAAATATTATCTGAACTTGGCTTTCTTTCTGGATACGTGTCCGAATATGTAGACCAGCCGTAGTTGAGTGATTATGTACATGTCATTTTGTTTTGGGCTACCTCTTACTCCACCTAACCCTCCATCAACATCATAGCCAAAATTTCCACCGACCTTGTAGTAAACAATTTCATTGTTACCATTGTCAAGTGGCCAATTCGAAACAGTAACTGGCCCACCATTGTAACTTCTCGTCTCACCGCTCAGTGATCCAACGCTTTCGTGCGATCTTTCAGACATAGCTCTGGACAGTTCACTATCTAATAAAGCCAAATTTGGATACCTACTACTAACATCATCAAGATAATCCGTGAAAAGCTGCCTGAAGCCAATTTCAAAGTGTGCGTCAAAGTTGTCCGGTAATCGGACTTTTACTCCAATGCCTATTGGTATGGCAACCTGGATTAAATTATATGGTTTACCACTTGCTAAATTCTGCCCTTCTGTTCCTAGCGGTTGCAAATCCACCCACTCTCCTGCTTCCGCCAAAGGTTGTCCATTTAGATCAAATTCTGGTGCCTTGGCCTGCGGATTATGTCTGAACGCTGCTATTCCCAAAAACAAATATGGGTTTAGTGGAAACCTGTTATTAGCTCCACCAGTGTTTGGAATTAAGTTAAGTTCAAGACCCCAAGATAATTCCATTATTGTATTCTTGAAATGTAGGTTTCTTAGATATAGATACTGACTTGGGGGTGCAGAATTATCGGCGTTGAAATCATCGCCTGAAAGGGTCCCATAATTGAATGCTGCTCTCCATGCAGCTTGAGGATGAAAAACCTTTGAATAAGTAAGGCCAAATCCAGCCTTTGTGAAAGCAAAATCGGTACTAAATCTAGAAGGAGTTGGCGTAATATCACCAAAGTAGTTCATCGCATTGATGCTAAACCCTACAGTCGAATACTTTTTAATTCCTATTCCTCCGTGGTGAACCCTGCCTCCTCTATATGCGGTCTGCCTTTTACTAGTGTTCATCCCATACTTCCTTTTCTGCGCTTTAAGCCCAGAGGAGATGACCAGCAATGCGATCAGAAGTATTGGAATATATTTTTTCATTTGATCAAATTAATTTGGAGAAGCTTCCACTAGAAACCTAATCCAAAATACATAACAAAAGTAAAGAAATAGTATTGTTATAAAAAATACTTGAATTGTTTAGTTTCTGATATCTAACCCCCAATTCAGTTTGTTTCTCAATGTGTCAAAGAAGTGATAGCCTTCCAATTTGATAAGCCTGGCTTTGAATTGCTCCTGCCTTAATACAAGTTTTATTCCATGATTGAGCGTGTGTGAACGCGAGTCCAGTGAGGCTAGAAACTTTAGTCCAGGCCCGCTCACTTCTAATGAAATAACACTACTCCCGGAAACGATTAAAGGGCGTACATTTAAATTGTGAGGGCTAATCGGTGTAATAATAAAATTATCTGATTCAGGAAGAACTAAAGGTCCTCCACAACTGAGTGAGTATCCGGTGGAGCCAGTGGGAGTAGAAACCATCAGCCCATCTGCCCAATAAGTATTCACATATTCTCCATTGATTTTGCAATCAACAATAATCATTGAAGAAGTGTCTCTTTTCGAAACAGCCACTTCGTTGAGCGCAAAATTCTGATTGCCAAAAATACCTTCATCATTGTCAAGATGAATTAGTGTTCTTTCATCATAGCTATATTTCTGATCGAAAAACAGCTTGAGTGCCTCTGAAATATTGTTTTTGGAAATAGTTGCTAGAAAGCCAAGCCTTCCCAGATTGACACCAAGAATTGGAATCTGCTTTGATCCAATGTGTGTTAGAGTCTCCAGAAGTGTTCCGTCTCCACCCAAGCTGAAAACATTATTTACACCCTCCAAATCGGACGAACTACCGTAGATGGGATATTCTCCAAAGGCCAATTTCGCACTTTTGCTCTGTTGAACAAATTCTTTCGAGACTATAATATCAACGTTTCTAGCGTTGAGTTCTTCAAATATTTTTTTAATGAAAGGATAACTTTCTTTATTAATTTTTCTGCCGTGAATTGCTATCCTCATTATAGTAGAATTGAAATTGGGTGACCGGAACAGGTAGTTTGGGCACCCTTACATTTTTAGATACTTAAACAAAGTATCAAGTCTTTCTTTTTCAATGTCTTCTTCGTCTTCCTTGCCAAATACGGATGTAACATTGAAACCAAAACGCTCCAAGGACGAAATGATATTGCCAGCAACCTCTACATTGAGCTTAATGGTTAGCATAAGAATTGAACTATCCTCAGGGTGATTTTCTACAAAACTGCTCAGAATTTTCCCATACTCAGATTCAATAATCCTAGATATTTCCGCTAGAGAATAGTCAATTTGAGGGATAGAGATTACAATTATTACTCCAGGACTTTTGATTGAAGACATTTTGGAAAAAGCCTCTATCACATCCTGAATTGTGATTACGCCCAGATATTTACCTTGACCGTCTACTACAGCTATGATGCTTAGGTTTTCAGCGGAAGCTTTTTTCAGCACATCATAATAATGCTCTTCTGGAGCTACAGTCACTTCCTTGGCTTTTAGTTGAAAAGAAGAAATAGATTGATTCTGAGGCCGCTGATCGAAAAGCATACTTTCAGTGAACATACCATGAAATACTCCTTCATCAACAACAGGAAATTCTTTGGTATCAAATTCACTCAACCAGTTCTTCGCTTTTTCTGAATCATCAGAAAGCCTAAGCGGAGGGATCGTATAATTTATAAGGTCCTTGGCCGTCATACTGTAACTTTATTTAAGAAACCTTCCAATATTTCATTGAACTTTTCAGGATGTTCCATCATAGGGGCATGGCAACATTTGTCAATAAAATGCAATTCAGAATTTTTAATAAGTCGATTGAAATCATGACCCACCATAGGCGGTGTGATTGTATCATTTAGTCCCCAGATGAGTAAAGTTTCCGCTTCTATCTTGTGCAATTCATTGGCAAGATTATTTCTTTGAGCAGATTTTGCTATACTCACAATCCTTAAGCACTTAGGTATGTCTTTGGTTGTCTCAAAAACCTCCTGAATATATTCTTCAGTTGCTGTATTTGGATCATAGAATGTATACTCAACCCGCTCTTTTATATAATCATAACTTCCTCTTCTGGGAAATGAGCCTCCCATAGCATTTTCAAATAAACCAGAACTTCCCGTAAGAATCATTCTGTTGATTTTATCTGGATGCTTCAGTGTATACATTAGTGCCATATGGCCACCCAAAGAATTCCCCATAATGTCAAACTTTTCCAGTTTCATAAATGCGATAAATGACTCCAAAAATTCTATTAATTTTTCCAGACCAGCCTGCCTCACCGGCAGCTCATATATTGGCAGCATTGGAATTAATATTCTATGGCTTCCGGAGAATTTGTTCACCACGCCTTCCCAGTTGCTTAAAGCACCAAAAAGCCCGTGCAGCAGTAAGAGTATTTCCCCCGACCCCTGGTCAATGAATTTAAATCCATTCTCTTCTTTCATTCCCTTGGCTTGTAGCATAGCTGATATAATGAACTTTTTAGTTTGAAACGATTAAAATAGCGATATTATTCCAAATCCTGATCTTCAGGTCATAAATTCTTTCTCTTTGACAAATTCTGACGAATTTTTAAAGAATTCCTCAATGAATGGAAAGACCGATGAGATCAACCCAAAAAGAGTTGGGGCAAATGATGCGACCGGTTTATAGAAAAAAGATTCTTCAGTCAATTCTTTATCAAAACTTCCCCCGAAGGAGGTAAATACCCAAAGGAATATACTAAGAATTAAAGCCCACTTGAGAATTCCCAATAGTGCCCCAATTATGTCATCGATGCTTCCAAAAAGGGTCATATCCAACACCTTTTTCAAAAGCTTTCCAAGCCAATTGAGTAAGATAATGATTAAAATAAAAATAATCGTAAAAACAACTACCGGTAATATTTTATCATAGCCTTCGATGTATGATGATAAATAGCCGACTCCTAGATCAAGAAGCTTTATTCCACCAATTATTGCGACGAAAAATGCTCCCAATGAAATGATTTCAAGGATGAATCCTTTTTTGAAACCGGAGTAAGCCCCGATTCCAAATACAACCACAACAACTATATCAATGACATTCAAAACGACTAGGACAGTAGTGATTTCACCATAGTAGAAATAGCTTTCCCATCCGCTTTTCCAGCTAATGATTTGGTTGCTGTACCCATTACTTTACCCATATCCTGAGGCCCGGATGCTCCAACCTTTTCAATAATCTGTTGCAATTCTAACTTTAATTCTTCCTCAGAAAGTTGTTGAGGTAAATATGCACTAATTATGTCCAGTTCATCCTTTTCAATGACAGCCAGATCGTCACGACCTTGTTCTTTGTAAAGATCGTATGAATCCTTACGCTGCTTAGCTGCTTTGGTCAAGAGCTTCATTTCTGTATCTTCCGATAGACCATCTCCACCTCCTTTTTCTGTTTCTGCCAACAAAATCATAGACTTAATAGCCCTTAGTGCTCTTAGTTTGTCTTTATCCTTGGCCAGCATAGCTGATTTGATATCAGAATCTATTTGATTTTTCAAGCTCATATTCCTAATAATTTAAAATCAATAATGTTTAATTTTCCGGCAAATTTAATCAGATTGGAATCACCTAATAGGAATTTCATAGAAACTATAAATCCAATCATTTCAATTGGCTGAGGATGACTAGACTAAGTGTAAACGTAAATAAGATAGCCACTATAAGAAACGCCCGAGGCGGCAACAATCCAGATTTGGTTCGGGTTGTAAAGGACTGTGAGCGATTCGGGGCTAAAGGAATTACTATCCATCCAAGGCCGGATGAACGGCATATTACCACCAAGGATGTGTATGATTTAAAAGAAGTTATAACAACAGAATTTAATATTGAGGGGTACCCAGATGAGCGTTTTCTAAAAATCATCGAGGAGGTGAAGCCTGATCAGGCCACCCTGGTTCCTGATGGACCGGATGTTTTGACTTCTTGTGCAGGGTGGGATGTCATAGAGAATGAAGCTTTTTTAAAAGATGTAATAGCCAGACTGAAAGCAGCAGGCACGAGGGTTTCTTTGTTTATGGATCCTGTGAAGTCTCAAATTGAAAATGTACCTGATTTGGGTGCTGATAGAATAGAACTATACACTGAGCAATATGCCACGCAATATCTTGTCGACAAAAAAGCAGCAATTTCGCCCTATAATACAGCTGCTGTTCTCGCCAGTGAATTGGGCTTGGGTATAAATGCAGGTCATGATTTGGATTTAAAAAACCTGAAATACTTTGATGAAAATATTCCCAATTTGGCAGAGGTTTCAATTGGGCATGCGTTGGTCTGTGATGCGCTTTACTTCGGTCTTGAAAACACCATTCAGCTGTATCTTAGAGAACTGAAAAAGTGAGGGAAATTCTAAACCACAGAATTATTGGTGAAGGACAGCCTTTGGTAATCCTACATGGACTATTTGGAAGCCTGGACAATTGGTTAACTCTTAGTAAGCGCTTTGCAGAAAACTATCAGGTGGTTTTGGTTGATCAACGAAATCATGGAAAATCCTTTCATGCCGATGATTTTAATTATTCTGAAATGTCTGACGACCTTCAAAACCTAATTGACCATCTTGCTTTGGAGAGACCTATATTACTTGGTCATTCCATGGGAGGAAAAACGGTAATGCAGTATGCTGCATTTCATCCGGAAAGTGTAGATAAACTGATTGTTGCCGATATTGGCCCCAAACCCTATCCCGTACATCACGAACTGATTATTGAGGGGTTGAAAAGCGTGGATTTTTCTATGATGCAAAAAAGGGAAGAAATAGATATGGCACTAGAGAAGCATATTCCTGATTTTGGGACAAGGAGTTTTTTGATGAAAAATGTAAAAAGAACTTCTGAAGGTGGGTTTGATTGGAAGATGAATTTGATAGCAATCAGCAAGAATATTGAAGAAGTAGGTAAACCTCTTGATTATTTTTTGCCAATTGAAACCCCAACAATGTTTATCCGCGGAGGGGCATCCAACTACATCAAGGATGACGATTTTGATGACATTTCGGAAATTTTCCCTGAAGTGATTTTCGAGACCGTGGCGGGTTCCGGTCATTGGCTACATGCGGATAATCCTGAAGCCTTTTATCAGAAAGTGGCAACATTTCTATTATAAGATGAACCTATTTCCGATTGGCGTATGTGCTTTATTATTCTTATCGCATTTATCTTGTGAGCAGAAAAGGTCAATTTTGGAAATCGAGGGACGGTGGATAGTCGATCATAAAAACTTGAATTTAGTGAATGAGTCTCTTGGCTTAACAGAAGATTTTGATAGAGGCTTCCTAATACATACAATTAGAACTGATTCGGGTCTCGTAAATTTCAATTATCGAGATAGCATTCTCGTCAGCGCAGAAAAATATCCTAATCTCCATATTATGGAATTTGAGTTCGAGAATGAGGATTACGGGATTTGGTCTTTTTATGAAATTGATACAAGTAAAGTTTTAACCTCTGAACCCAGGTACGCTGCGGAAAACTATACTGTCCGTTCTATTTATGATTCTGGTGAGCACTTTCTCATTTTTGATTATGGCTTTGGGCAATTTGGAAGAGGCCTTGATACTGTGGAATTCAAATTCCCATTAGACGGAAAACTTGTACTAAGAGGTGATACATTAGAATACCTGAATTGGATCCCGGTAAAAAATTACTAGAAATGGAAAATGGAAAGCTTTACCTCATACCCACCATTATTTCTGATAATACTCAGCAAGTAATAATTCCTGAGGCTGTTACAAAAGTCATATCTGATGTTGATTATTATTTGGTGGAAAATGTCCGCACGGCAAGAAGATTTATCAGCAGTCTTAAATTGGATGTTGAAATTGAGTCCCTTCGTTTCGAAGTATTGGATAAGAAAACATCAGGTCAAAGCTTAATTGCACTGATGGCACCAATTCATGACGGGAAGGATGTTGGAGTCATGTCTGAATCTGGTTGCCCTGGAGTGGCCGACCCAGGAGCGTTGGCTGTTGAATATGCACACAAAAATCGGATTCAGGTTGTTCCCCTAGTCGGCCCAAGCTCCATAATAATGACACTAATGGCATCCGGATTTAATGGTCAATCATTTACATTTCATGGCTATCTTCCTATTGATAAAGCCGAGCGGAAGCGAAGGATCAAAAAAATGGAAGAAGATGCTACCAAACTTGATCAAACTCAAATTTTCATGGATACGCCATATCGAAACGGTCAGTTGTTCGAAGATTTGATAGCAAATTGTAGTCCCTCAACCAGGCTTTGTATAGCGCGGGACATAACGGGTCAGAATGAATTGATCCAAACAAAATCCATCAACGAATGGAAGTCTGCCAAGAAGCTTGGTCTACATAAAATTCCAGTGATGTTTGCATTATACCATTAAGTTGGAGCTCCATTCTCATTAATCAAGAATAAAGTATAAATTTGCCCGCTTAAAATAAAAACTAGATAGAATGCCTTATTTATTTACCTCTGAATCCGTTTCAGAAGGACACCCTGACAAGGTTGCAGATCAGATATCAGATGCCTTAATTGATCATTTTTTAGCATTTGACAACACGTCAAAAGTTGCATGTGAAACCTTAGTAACTACTGGTTTGACTGTTCTAAGTGGAGAAGTAAAAACTTCTGCATACCTGGATGTACAACAAATAGCCAGAGACGTAATCAATAGAATCGGATATACAAAAGGAGAGTACCAATTTGATGGGGATTCCTGTGGTGTGATTTCCGCCATTCATGAGCAGTCACCTGATATTAACCAGGGAGTAGAAAGAGCAAACGACGAAGAACAGGGAGCAGGTGACCAGGGAATGATGTTTGGTTATGCGACTAACGAGACTGAAAACTATATGCCATTGGCACTCGATCTTTCTCATAAGTTGCTGATTGAGCTGGCGGCATTGAGAAGAGAGAATGACGAAATCAAGTATTTGCGCCCAGATGCCAAATCACAGGTTACTATAGAATATAGTGACGACAACAAACCTCAAAGAATAGAAGCGATTGTAGTGTCTACGCAGCACGATGATTTCGATGAAGATGAGGCAATGCTTGGGAAAATCAAAAGTGACATCATTGAAATATTGATTCCAAGGGTTAGGGCTGGTTTGAAGCCTGAATTGCAGGCACTGTTTAATGACGATATCAAATATCATATCAATCCAACCGGAAAATTTGTAATAGGCGGACCACATGGTGATACAGGCTTGACAGGCCGAAAGATTATAGTGGATACTTATGGAGGCAAAGGTGCACATGGTGGTGGGGCTTTCTCTGGAAAGGATCCTTCTAAAGTTGATAGGTCTGCTGCTTATGCTACTAGACACATTGCTAAAAACTTGGTAGCTGCTGGAGTAGCTGATGAAATTTTGGTTCAAGTATCTTATGCAATCGGAGTTGCTAAGCCAATGGGTATCTTCGTGGATACTTATGGA
Organism: Cyclobacteriaceae bacterium; assembly: GCA_049115735.1. Lineage (GTDB taxonomy): Bacteria > Bacteroidota > Bacteroidia > Cytophagales > Cyclobacteriaceae > CAXBNB01. The sequence goes on from JAGDZP010000002.1 coordinate 215,025, forward strand.
ACTGCAAAAGTTGATAAGAGCGATGGAGAAATAGCAACCATTATTGAGGAGATATTTGACATGAGACCAGCTGCCCTAATAAAAAGGCTGAAACTAATGACGCCTATTTATAGCGAAACAGCTGCATATGGGCACATGGGTAGAACTCCAGAGGTGAAAACGGTATCGTTTGGCAGCAATGGACAAACCATCAATCAGGAAGTGGAGACATTTACCTGGGAGAAGCTTGATTACGTGGAAAAAGTAAAGTCTGCTTTCGGAATTTAATTTGATCTAATGACGTACAACTGGTTCAATAGTTTTGCCAGAAATATGAAAGGAAGTGGATTCTTAATCTGCTTCCTTTTGTTTTTTGTAATCTCCTTATGGTCTTGTAAGGACAAAGAAAAGCCTGTAGAAACTACGGAGGTACTTACAAAAGACACAGTTACTATTGTTGAGCCAAAGAGATATTACAACATAATTGTCGATTCGCTGGAAGTATTTGAAAGCAGGATCAGGCGAAACCAAAATCTGGCTGATATTCTTACTCCTTTCAATATTTCCTATAATACCATCCATCAATTGGCTATTGCCTCCAAAAAGGTATTCGATGTAAGAAAACTTGTTTCAGGAAAGGACTATAGCATTTTATACAAGAACGACTCAGTGAAAACAGGGACTCATTTCATTTACAGGCCAAGCCCAATTGAGTACATCGTATACAATTTTTCAGATTCTATTGAGATATACAAAGCTGAAAAGCCAGTTGAAATAGAGGAGCGTCAACTAAGCGGGATAATTGAGTCTTCATTCTATGAAACCATGGTTGAATCCGGTGCTTCTCCTGAGCTAGTAGATATGGTTGTGGATGTATTTGCTTGGCAGGTAGATTTTTTTGGCATTCAAAAGGGAGACAACTACAAGATCATTTATGAAGAGCAATTGGTCGATGGTCAAGCTGTTGGAATTAACGGAATTACTGGGGCGTATTTTGACCATATAAATGAACCATACTATGCAGTTACCTATGATCAGGGTAAAGGAATAGATTATTTTGAGCCCAATGGAAAAAGCTTGCGACGGAACTTATTAAAGGCACCTTTGAAGTTCACGAGGATAAGCTCTCGCTATTCTGGTAGAAGGTTTCACCCTGTGCAGAAGCGTTATAAAGCCCACCGAGGTACTGACTATGCAGCACCTATTGGAACCCCAATCAGAACGGTTGGTGATGGCATTGTGCTGGAGGCGAAATATCAAAAGTACAATGGTAATTATGTGAAGATAAAGCACAACGATAATATTTCTACCCAGTACTTACACATGAACAAAATCGCCAGTGGGATTAGAAAAGGAGTAAAGGTTAAACAGGGCCAAACCATTGGTTTTGTTGGAAAAACGGGTTTGGCCAACGGGCCACATTTATGTTATAGGTTCTGGAAAAATGGAGTACAGGTTGATGCCTTGAAGGTTGACCTACCAGCTGCCAATCCTATTGTTGAAGAGCACAGGGCTACTTTTGATTCTTTAAGTCAAATTGTGATCAAAAGGCTTGATGTTATGCCGACAGCTAAACCTGATTCACAACCTGAAATTGCAAGCCTACAGACGGAAGGTTAGAAGCCGACCATTACAAATGCTCCCCAGTAGTATGGGTCTTTCCATTTTTCTTTCAGCTTCTTTTGAGCGTTGATAAAGGATTTGTTCTTATCGCCGGTCTCCAGCCATTCACTATAGAAATTCGTCATAAGCTCTTGTGTAGCTGCATCATCAACCGTCCACATACTCATGATGATGCTTTTTGCTCCTGCTATCTGAAAAGATCTTTGCAAACCGTAAACCCCTTCTCCATTACTAATTTCACCTAATCCTGTTTCACAGGCTGACATAACCACTAAATCGGTTTGGTCAAGGTTTAGATTCATTGCTTCATAAGCTGTCAAGATGCCATCTTCGCCATCCTCGCTTCCCGCGCTTATAAAACCAGACTGCAAAAAGCTATTTGCACCAGCAAGGATCAACCCGGATCGAAGCAATGGGTTTTCAACATACTGATCTATTTCCTCACCCTCCTCTGGCTCCTGATTTTCTAAAAAGAAACCGTGTGTAGCGATATGGAGTGTTTGTGGACTGTTGATGTTTTTTATGGAATCTTCAACTGCGTTGTTTCCAAATAATGCTGTGGGGCTTTGGCCGGCTCCTTTATACTCATTCTGGATATTTTCAATTTCTGTCTTGGTCCCAGGCAACATGGCAAGCAAAGCATTGCTATTGATATAACGTTGCAAGTTTCCTCTCAGTCCTCTCGAAATACCACCACGTATACCACTGCCCCTGGTAGCTCTATTGCCTCTGCCACCTCTTTGACCTCCAAGGCCACCACTAGTTCTGTCCAATTCAGAGTTATCTTGAAGCCCACTTTTTTGCTGATCGATCAGCCCCATGTTGTAATTTGGGAATCCAAATAGTTGTGCTTTCCCATTTTTTGGTCCGATCGATTTCGTCGATGCAGTTACAAGGTCTTTTGTATTGTTTACCACTTTTATTTCCAGTTCATCAAGCGTATATTTTTTGGTGGCAGGGTTTCTTAAAGTGTTGATGCTAATCTGGTTGTAAATACCGTCCGGAGAGAAGTAGACTTTTTTGACCCCTCTTAGTTTGTTGGCGATGGGTCTCCAAAAAAGCCGATAGGAGTGCTCTTCTTCTACTTTATATTTGATGGCATTTCGATAATTCGAAAGGAATCTGTTCTCCATCATCTTACCATTTCGAAGCACCACTAATTCCGGATGTTCTGTCGTTTCCGAGGTTAATACCAAACCAGCATAGTAAACTTCATCGGTAAAGATTCCGGCGGAATCTGGTTTGAAACTTCTAAACCTAATCATCTCAACAGCTGCTTCACCCGGCTGAAGTTTTTGTTGTACTTGCTGCCAGGTCACCCTGTTTTGCGTGTAGGTGTTGGCGAAGGCTTGCGATTTAACACTGATCTCCTTTTCCAGTTTATCGGCTTCTCGGGTGATAGAGTCAATTTTAAAGTTCCGCGAAAAAATATCTTCTTTAACTGAGCTAAACAGCTTAGACAACTGTTCTTTTTGACTGATCCAGGTGTTGTATTTATTGATGAGCGTTGTATCGCCACTATCCATAATACTTGCCCGTACTTTGCCGGTGGCGTACATAATCAGGCCCTTGGTTGCAAGTTGATAGTTGTACATATCACCCCAAAGCATTCGGTCATCAACCCCCTTGTCAAAGGCGTAAGAGTTAAATTGCTCAAACGTGGGCTTAACTTTGGTTTTGTAAAACTTAGCTTTTTCTTCCTCAGTCATGGTAGGGAAGTATGATTCGATCTGAACAAAATAGTTGTCGAAAGTCTGCTTATAAAAGTCTATGGCATCTTCTCCATTGTCCATGGCCCAATTCAGCAAGGCCAGTTTGCGGGTAGTCTCAGCATACCTTGGGTGATTCTCGCCTAGCGTTTTCTTCCTGATTTTTAATGCCTGATCATAGTATTTCTGAGCTTCCTTATAATTGTGGATAGTGTTGTAGGTATGGCCAAGGTTCATGACGGACCTTACATACTCATCATCCTCATCACCGATGGCCTCTTTTAATTTTTCAGAGGCCTCCTTATTATACTCCAGGGCTTTCTCAAATTGTCTTTTTTGGCGGTACACCCTTGCCAGGTTGTAGCTCATAAGGGCAGCATCGTAGGAGTCTTCTCCCTGTGTTTCGACAAAAATATCCAGGGCCTGTTTGAACTTTTCTTCCGCTTCATCATACCTTTTTTGGAAAAAAAATGAATCGCCTTGAGAAGATAAGGCAATGGCGTAAATGTCTGAATCGTCACCATAAAAATCCTCTGCTATCAGTGTGGCTTTCTGAAGCTCCTTGTCGGCTTCTTGGTATTTGCCCAATAAATAATAAGTACCGCCCAGATTGTTAAAAATTGCCTGGTAGTAGTCTTCATTATCCCCCGTCAAACGCTCCAAAATAGAAAGTGACTCACTATACAATTCTTCAGCCTCGGGTAGCCGTCCGGTTTTTTCATACATTAATGCCAAACTGCTAAGATTGGCCACCATGTTCAGCGAGGCATATTGGCCTGTAGCTTCGAATGCATCAATAGCTGCCATATAATTCTTTTCTGACTCTTCGTAGGATCCCAAATCCTCATAAATTCCGGCGATTCCGTTCAACAATTCCCCATAAGATTTGTGATCTTCATCAGTAGACTTGAGTAGTGATTTATACAGTTTAAGGCCTTTCTTAAAATCACCGTATTGTTTTGTGAATTGATAGTGCTGACCTAATGCAATAGCAGTATTGAGATATTCATCACTTTTTCCACCAAAAGACTTTTTGTCTTTCTCTATCAGGTCAAGTAACAGTATTTCCGACTCGGCATACATGCCCACCTCATCCATAATTTGGGCCATGTTGTAAGCCGTATTTTTTATGAGCTCATCATCATCACTTTGCAGTTGTAGCCGTAGATCATACTCTTTTTGATAGTAGTCAATGCATTTTTCCGGTACATAATCATAATCCAGATAGGCCTCTGCAAGGAATGAATAGATCAGTGCGGTAAGTGTATCTTTCTTTGGCTCAACCAATTCCAAAATCCGATCCTCATTGTCGAGAATGGTTTCATAGTCATAGTTGTCGTAGGCTTTTTCAAACTTGTAATAAAGTTTTTTTAATTCCTTACTTCCAAAATCGTATTGTGCATACAATCCGCTGCTTATGAAAAGAAGGCTTATTGTAAGGCCAAGAAGTTTAATTGCTTTCATCTGTTTAAAATTTTTTTATTTCTGAATGTTCAAAAAATTTAAATACATTCAGTAACTCACATAATTTTTAATCATTTCTTCGTGTGAGTTTGAAATGATGAAAACTCATGTTCGTTTCATTTTGTCAAGGGTTAATCTTGAGAACATTAGAAGATTCAATTTTCAGAATACTGCAAATAGCACTCCAAGAGTTGATCTCCTGTCAATCATTTACGAATGGATAAAGATAGTGAAATAGTCCAATCACGAAATATTCCACATGTCTTATCTGTCGGATTTTCACTTTCATTCATCGAAAAACTATGCTTAAACACTAATCGAAGGTGGTTATTTTAAGGCAGATAAATTAAATTGAGTACTCGTCCTAAAATTTCTTGAATTATTAATAAATACCTAATACAGGGTATATTAATATTATTCAAAACCCAATATTTTAGTCGATTGAATTTGGCCCATATTCTTATACTATGAGATACTCTACCAAACCACTGATCCTAACGGCACTTGCTGTACTATTTTCTATCTATCAAACCTTGGCTCAAACTATTGGACCTGCTGCAACAGATCGTGGAGGCTCAGATGGTGCAACGAGTCAGATTCATGCTGATCCGACTGACCTTTCACCTTACACAGGGGCGCAGATCACTACTTTTGAATTCTTTAGCAATAACCCAGGTCGCGAGATTACTCCGATAATAGTAGAAGACAATGGTAGTACTTTTACTGTGAGGGGAATCGGAACCACCAGAACGGCAATATCGGGAGTTCAATCTTATGCCTTTGGACTGGTAGAGGGTACAGATATCGTAGAAAATAGCAAATACAAATTAGGTTGGAGAAACGGGGATGCGACTAGTTCAATTCCTGGTGTTGTGAGTTTTGAGACTGGCGGAGTAGATTATTTGATCCATAATGCGACGATATCATTGGGTTCATCGCATAGTTATTTTACACTAGGTAGGACATATTCAATCAATTTCACTTTGAACCCTGCTCCACAAAACGCTCTTGATTTTGATGGATCAAATGATTTCGTTTCAATGGGATCTCCAGGAGAACTGCAAATTACTGGAGCATTAACTTATGAATTTTGGATTAAGGCTACATCTCTAGGGTATATATTAGGAAGGCGAACAAATGATACCGCTGCAGGTATAGCTTCATGTATTGAAGGAGGATCATCTGTGCAAATTGTGATAAACAACGGTGCAACAACAAGCCAGATTGCCGCAGGAACGACAGCCATCAATGATGATCAATGGCACCATGTGGCGGGGGTTTATGACCCAGGTAACTCGTTAAGACTATACATTGATGGTGCGCTTGAAGGTGAGTTGACATCAAGTGTATTTGCTTCGTTAAATGCTAATTCACTTCCTTTTCACCTTGGAGCCAAGAATGGAACATCCCAATTCATAGATGCGCAACTAGAAAATGTTCGAGTTTGGAACCGGGCACTTACCCAGGCAGAAATCATCAACGGAATGGGAGAATCAATTTCATCAGGAACGGGGCTAGTAGCTTCCTATGATTTCAATGTAGGCGACCCGGGAAATGATAATACTGGGCTGAATACCCTTACAGATGTTTCAGGTAATGGAAATAATGGTACACTTACAAATTTTACCCTGAACGGTTCTTCATCTAATTGGGTATCATCTAGTGCTTTGGACAATGTACCTAACAATGCGATCATCAGCCAGGAAGCTGGAGGAACTGTATCAAACGCCTCCAACGATGGCTTGACATTGACAGATAATGGATTCCTTCAGGATAATGGAGATGAAATAACATTTTCATATACTTCAACATCTACGAATGGTGCGAATACTTCAGATATTAATACAACCATCATTGAAAGCCGATGGGAACGTGACTGGCTACTGACCATTACCGACGTAAACTTTAACGGTGGTAATGGATCCCTGACTTTTGATTTTGACGATGCAGAAGTAGGTGGTACTCCAAGTGGTGAGTATGGCTTGCTGTATAGAGAAAACAACTCTTCGCAGTATCAGTTGATGGGTGTGGGGGGAGTTATTTCTGGTAATACTGTATCATTTGGTGGCAATTTTGGCTACCTGCCAACAGGCTATTATACACTTGGGCTTTTACAGACCATTGACGGGCCAACCACCTTATACGTAGATGCCGATGCTGGTGGAACGGGTGATGGAATGTCTTGGAATAATGCATTTAACGATTTAGAAACTGCCTTAGCATTGGCAGGTACCGATGTAGAGATCTGGGTAGCTGAAGGAACATATCATCCTTCAGATGTGAATAGGAATGCTTCCTTTAGAATAGAAGGAACCGAAATGAACAACCTCCAGCTGCTTGGTGGTTTTTCCGGAAGTGAGACTACCAAGGATGAAAGGAACCCTAAAGCAAACGTTACTATTCTTAGTGGTGACCTCAATGAAGATGACAATGATAACATAGATGCCGCGGAATCTACAAGAAGTGAAAATTCTTACCATGTTCTTTATGTGGCTGGCGTAGTGGGCGTCTTTATAGACGGTTTTACGATTACTGGTGGTAATGCCAACGGTACTTCTTTTGACGACCAAGGAGGGGCACTCATCAATTTTGCGACCATGGATATGCACAATTGTGTGATCGAAGGAAACACTGCAAGTGATGAAGGTGGAGGAATTTGGTCTAATGACGGAAGTAGTGAATTTGTAAATCTCACAATTAGGAATAATGCAGCTGCCACAAACGGAGGCGGTTTTTATGAATCCGGTAATGCGACTATTTTTAATTGTTACTTTGAACAAAACACAGCCCAAAACGGAGGTGGATTACATATTTCTGGAGCAGGGCATCTTGGGGTAGTGGCCAACTCTGTATTCATTATTAATGATGCCAATGACAAAGGTGGTGCGATAGACATTACCTTCAATAGTTCTAAGCCAATCATCAACAACACGATTTATGGTAACTCTGCGAATACCGAAGGAGGCGGAATTTCTGTAAATGCCAGTTCCAGTAGTACAATTAAGAATAACATATTATGGAATAATTCTGCTCCAACGGGTACCGATATAGAATCACTTGGATCTTCGGAAATAGACTACAACCTGACCTCTACTGAAGTATATGGAACCAACGGCAAAACCGGTGATCCACTATTCATGGATGAAAATGAATTTGATTTTACTTTGCAATCTGGTTCTGCTGCCATCAATGGGGGACAGTTTGATGCTATACCAGCCGATAAAGCCGACCTGGATGATGATGGCGATACCACTGAAAATCTCCCATTTGACTATGCAGGTAGTTCTCGTGTGCAGGGAGGAGCCGTAGAGATTGGTGCACTTGAGTTTGATGGCACATCGTTATTGGCAGATGCAGGCAATGCACTCGATTTTGATGGAATAAATGACCAGGTGAACCTTGGAAACAGCATCATTGTGGGGTCAAGCGACATCACTTGGGAGGCATGGATCAAACCAGCTAGTTTATCAGGTACCCAGTTTATCATTACTAAAGATCAAAGTGGGTCAATCCCGCAATTACGACTGTCATTAATTGGATCAACCCTTTCATTCGTTTTGGGAAACACAACTGTCAATTCAGTAACCAATTTGAGCGTAGATCAATGGTATCACATTGCGGCTGTCCGCAGTGGAACGACACATTCTTTATATATCAATGGACTGTTAGATGCCACAGTGGTCGCAGGGGGTGTTCAGGATCATACTTTTTCATCTTATGATGTGATCCTTGCCACTCGATCAAATGAAGATAATGTTTACCAGGGTATTATCGACGAAGTGAGATTTTGGAATTTGGCTCGTACTGAAACCGAAATTCAAAATTTTATGAACAATTCAGTGGATGTTCAGTCAGCAGGATTAGTTGCATATTATGACTTCAATGATGCATCCGGGACTAGTACTACTGATCTATCACCGAATGGATATACCGGAACCCTATTAAACGGAGCAGCAAACAGTCCAGCTGCTGATGGTACAACAAATGGGCCCATATGGGTGGCTTCTGGCGCACTGCAAGAAATGGTACCAGCAAATCCAACAAGCCTGATAACAGCCGATGGAAGTAGCAGCCAAATACATCTTATATGGACGGATAATTCTTTTAATGAAACAGGATTTAAAGTCGAACGTTCAGAAGACGGAGGTTCTACCTTTTCCGAAATTGCATCACTGAGTGCAAACAATTCAAATAGCATTATATATATAGATAACGAGGTTAGCAACAACACTGGCTACTGGTATCGGGTACGTGCATTGAACGAGCAGGGCTTTTCGGCCTATAGCAATGAGAAATTTGCCAGCACTTTCGCTCCTCCGGGGAATGCTCTGGATTTTGATGGAGTCAATGATTTTGTGGAAATAGTGAATGAGGAAAATTTTGATTTTACGACATCAAGTCAATTCAGTATTGAAGCGTGGGTAAAAACAGACCCTAAGGGTACTGGAGATCAATTTATAGTTGCTAAGAATGATGTTGGTAATACTTCAGCGGGGTTTGCATTTTCTCTGAAAGACATAGAATCGGATCAATTACGAATTAATTTGAAAAATTCTGGCTTATTGAGAACCAAAGTAAGTGGTACAACCGATGTAATCGATGGTACATGGCATCATGTGGCTGTGACTTACGATGGTACGGAGAGTGCATCCGGTGTAAAACTTTATGTTGATGGCGTATTAGAAACAATGGTGGTCGATCAGAATGACCTTTTGGCCGGCAGTATGACTAATAATGATCCTGTTGTGATAGGAAGCAGGAAAGACAATACTTCGAATGTCCAATTTGCTGGACAAATGGATGAAATCCGCATATGGAATGACGTTCGCACGCAGACCGAAATCCAGGAAAATATGTTCAATGCCTTGGCTAATATAGCCGAGGGTGATTTGGTTGCCTATTACAGATTTGACCAAAGTGGAAATGTTTCTTCTCTGCCTGATAGAGGAGCCAATCAGAATAATGGTACACTTACAAATTTTCCTGCAGATCCTTCAGCTAATTGGGTGACTTCTGGGGGGATGAACGCCGGAGGTACTAACTATTCACTTAGCTTCGACGGAACAAACGATGAGGTACCAACCAGTGATACTGTTATTCCGAATTCAGGTGATTTCACAGTTGAAGTTTGGGCCAAAAGCGATCATACCGGACTTGCCTACAGGGAAATATTCTCTCAGAGTGGTTCTCAAAACAACTTCTATATAGGTAGTAGTAATGACGGCTTCATTCGTGCGGGTCAGGACTGGTTGAGTACAGGTGTTTCTTTTCCTACTGATATGGATTGGCATCACTACGCCCTGGTTAAAAATAGTACTACGACAAAGCTATATTTAGATGGAGTAGAGGTTGCTGATAAAGGTTCTACCATTGATAACCCCGATGGAGCAAATTTTAGATTGGGTCAGCAACATTCTGGACTTGGAGAATTTTGGGATGGGTTTATAGATGAATTTAGGGTGTGGAATGTGGCTCGTTCAGTTGGAGATATCCAGGCCGATATGAATAATGAATTAGCAGGCAATGAGAGTGGCTTAGTAGCTTATTACAATTTCAATGAAGGTACAGGGACGACTCTTACTGATCTTACAACTTCTGGATTTGATGGTACCATTTCCGGGGCGGTTTATTCTACCGAAGTTCCTTCAGGAGTGACGGGTGTCGGACCAGCCACTCCATCAAATCTAGTTGCGGTACAGCTAGACCAAATGTCCATAGGACTAAATTGGAGTGACAACTCCAACAATGAGACTGGCTTTGAAATCCAGCGAAAACTAAACGATGGTATAGATACCTACACCACCATCACCACCACAGCGGGGCAAATTCAAGAATATACAGACTTTGAAGTGGATGCAGATAAGTCCTATGTCTATCAGATCAGGGCAATAAACACTTCCGGCAATAGTGCTTACTCCAACGAATCTTATGCCTCCACCTATAACCACCCTGGTCTTGCTTTGGATTTTGATGGTACGGATGATTATGTGGATATTTCGACTGTCAAAAAAATAGACGATGCGGCTGATGATTATACTATGGAGCTATGGTTCAATGCAGACAATACCTCTGTCGATTTTCAGTCACTGATAAGTTATACCAATGGCATAAATGCCTCAGAACCAGCCTCAAATCTATATTTTGCCTCATCTGCCATTACCTTCGCTAAAAGGAATAATACGGGTGCTGAATTACTGGTGCTTACAGGTCCTGTAATCGCGAACAACAGATGGTATCATGTGGCCGCCACCAAGGAAGGCAATGAGTACAGTCTATACCTGGACGGAGTACTGGTAGCAAGTAATACTTCAGTAAGTGTCGGTACTTATAATCGAACCAGGGTCTATATTGCTGCGAGTCATGCAAATGATTCTCCATATAATGGAATTGCGTCATTCTTTGACGGCCAAATAGATGAGGTAAAACTTTGGAATGATGCGAGAACTGCTACTGAAGTGAAACAGGATATGGTAGAGTCTAACCCTAGTGTTACGGATAACTTAGAGGCTTACTATGATTTTAATGTTGGGGGTGGGGATATTCTTTCGGATAATGGCGGAAACAATCATCATGGTCAGATATTCGGCGTGCATGGTTTGGTAACAAGCACGACCTCCAATACACTGACTGCAACAGCAGAGTCCTTTTCGACTGACGAATTTGCGGGACTGACCGTTCGTATATCCGATGATCAGGTTGGTTTTGAAGACCAAAGTATTTTTTCAAATACAAGTGATCAATTGACAATATCATCAACCTGGAGTAGCAATCCGGCAGTCAATGCAAGCTTTTCCATCAATGCAAACCTCCCGGCATGGGTAACTTCAGGCGCGATAGCGCCTTCTGATTTGCGTACTACTCAGCTATCTGGCACTGAAATAGAGCTAAGTTGGACAGACAATTCTTATGATGAAGTCGGCTTTAGAATAGAAAAAGGTGATGATCCTGCTTTTGTCAGTTCATCATACATTACAGGGATTTCGGCAAATGCCACTTCATATACTGATGTGGTTGCAGAAGGGTCTCAGTATTATTATAGAGTACAAGCAGAAAGATCAGGTACTACTTACACAGGCTTTTCCAATACCAAATTCGGAGGAACGCTTAGCCCTCCCGGCAATGCATTGGATTTTGATGGAACGGATGATCATGTTGTTTTGTCTGGATATAAGGGTATTTCTGGACCAGTAGCAAGGAGTGTAGAAGCATGGATCAAAACGTCAGTGAGTGGTAAGCAAATTGTAGAATGGGGAAACAATGATGCGAATGGAAACAGATTTAGTGTTTCAAATTTAGGTGGTGGAGGTGCATTGAGAGTAGAAGTGAATGGAGGTGGAATCAATGGAACAACAAATATTTCTGACGGTAATTGGCATCATATAGCAGTAACTTTTGAAGATGATGGAACACCAAATGTAGAGGATGTTATCTTATATGTTGACGGAGTGGTAGATCTTATAGCCTCTTCTACTTCTCAAACTATAAATACTGCTATTGGGAATGATGTTAGAATAAGTGGATCTGACTTTCTTGCTAGTCGAGATTTTCAAGGAACATTAGATGAAGTACGAATTTGGAGTACCGCACGTACCCAGCAAGAAATCCAGGATAATTTGTACAATTCCCTTAATGAGCCTACAAATGAGCCGAACCTTGCAGCCTACTACAAATTCGATCAAGGCACAGCTGATGCGACCAATACACCATATACCTCTTTGCCGGATAGGAGTAAAAACAACAACGATGGTACACTAAACAACTTCGCTCTTTCTTCCACGGCATCCAACTGGGTAAGCTCAGGAGCAATGAGCACGGTTAGTCCTCCTGGTGCTGCAACTGAGCTTTTTACCTCACTTAATGCAAACAACAACGTTGAGCTTACCTGGACGGATTCTCCTGATGAGAATTTCTACACTATTGAAAGGGCTTCTGACTATACCTTGAGCGCCGATCAGGTGCTTATGGCTACCCTCACGGGTAATACGACCAGCTATGTTGATGAAACTGCTTCAGCTTCCACTTCTTATTACTACAGGGTCAATGCAATCAATGGCAATCAGTCCACAGCATCTAACCCTGAGTATATGTTTTTCGAGGATAACTCGGCAGGGAATGCCCTTGATTTTGATGGGACTGACAATTTTGTAAACGTTCCGGATGATAATGCCTTGGATTTGACTAGCAATTTCACAATCGAAACCTGGGTTAAATTAGGTTCTCCAGTCACATCTACAAGAGAATTTATTATACATAAGACCAATGCATTCACATTAAATTTTGCTGAAACCGCCGGAGGAGGAGGAGCTGATAAGTTTAATTTTGGAATCTCCCAAAGTGGTTGGACTCAAGTGAGTTCTGTAACTGCTCCATCCGCAGATGTTTGGTACCATCTTGCTGGTACCTATGACGGTAGTAATTTAAAAATATACATCAATGGCGTAGAGGAGAATTCTGTAGCCGCAACCGGTGATGCCGATATTACAGCCAATGTTTTGGCAATAGGTGGTGGATACAACCCTCCATTGGTCTCTCCACTTGATGGTCAGATGGATGAGGTTAGAATCTGGAATGTCGTTAGAGATGCCTCACAAATTCAGGCCGGAATGTTTGAGCAATTGGAAGGGAATGAATCAGGGTTATTGGCATATTATAAGTTCGATCAGGGAACAGATGGTGGAGATTCTGACGACAATACGGTTTTTAGTGTGCTTCCAGATAGAACAAAAAATACTCATGACGGAACGTTAACGGATTTCACGCTTAACGATGGTATAACTCTAAATGAGTCCAATTGGTTGGCTTCCGGAGCAATGGCCCCTCCTGCTCCATCCAATCTTTACACCGAAGGAAGTGATGGTAATTCGGTAGTCCTTCACTGGACAGACAACTCGAGTACGGAAACAGGATTTATCATAGAAAAATCCTTGAATAGTGCCTTCAGTCCAGTGTCGGATACATATAATGTTGGAGCAAATGTGGAAACATTTACTGATACAGATTTTGAGTTTAATGGATACTACTACAGAGTTAGTGCCATTAGTGAAAGTGGAACATCCGTATCCAATATCAAATGGGGTAGCCTGATTACAGGATCAGGAAATGCATTGGATTTTGATGGAACCGGGGATTATATAGGTTTAGCCTCCAATGCGGTTGATCTGGATTTTGACGCACCGGCGACCATAGAGTTCTGGGCGAAAGCAGACTATGATCACAAGACGGTCTCCAGCACCAATGCCATTTTTAATATTAGTGATGGATCGGACGAATTTTCGATCGGCATTGGTGATGTCGCAGGAGGGCTAAACGACGAACTTATTTCAATATTCCACAACGATGGAGGCGTTCTTACTCAAATAGGCTATGAGAATGCAAGCATTGACTATACTGGGGAATGGCATCACTATGCCTTGGTTGCTGATGGAAGTCAATTTATTTTATATGTCGACGGACAAGTCACTTCATTGACAGCCGTTGCGGGTCAAAACAATAATCCTGGAAAATTTGGTGACGGCTTCACAGCAACAGATGCCAGGATTGGCAGTAGGATTACAGTGGCGAGTCAGGAGTTTGATGGACAACTTGATGAATTCAGAATTTGGAGTGATGTTAGAACAGCTCAGGAAATCACAGATTATATGTTTACTCCTTTGAGCACCAATCCTACTAGCCTGTCTAGTGACGAAGATAACCTTGTTGCCTATTATAGATTTAACCAGGCCAATGTCGGAGCAGATAATACAGGGTTCACCTTCCTTCCTGATAGAAGTTCCAATCAAAATGATGGCAATCTTGTTGGTTTCACCCTAACAGATGTAACTGATCCCATAGAATCCAATTGGGTAGCTTCAGGAGCCATGGCGCCTTTGGCCCCATCCGGACTACAAGCCATAGAAACTGGCAACAATGAAGTGACTCTTTCCTGGACGGATAACGCTACTAATGAAGTAGAGTACAAGATCACCAGATCAACTGATCGGGATGCCACAGAAAATGTGATTGAATATACGCTTGCTGCGGATACCGAATCATTTGTAGATAATGCCTTAGCCAGTAATACAGGCTATTTTTATAGGGTAGAAGCACTCACTGAATCGCAAGGTTCCGGCATTTCGAATGTGAGGTTTGCTGCTAGTATTGCTGAACCGGGTAATGCTTTGGTTTTTGATGGGGCTGATGATCATGTAACAATACCTCACTCGACAATTTTGAATCCAACTGGAGGGGGTGAAATGACTATAGAAGCGTGGGTATATCTGGATGCTGCTGCTACTGATATGAGCCTCATTGCATTCAAAGGAAACAGCTTTGCTATCGGAACAACGGATGACAATTACAGGTTCGCTATCAGGGCTGACGCCAGCAATCAGCTGGAGTTTTTGGTAGCTACTCCAGGCAGTCAGGGAGACCAGATGTGGTCTGATTCACCTGTTCCGACTGACCAATGGGTTCATGTGGCCGTGTCGATAAGAACCCTTGGTGGCGGCACATCAGATTATATCTTCTATATCAATGGTCAGCCAACAGGTACAATAGCAAATACCGACCTAAGTCCAGTGTCGCCAGTGAATACTGACCCATTGAAGATTGGTGGTACAGGAGCCTCCGGACAATTTCTAGGTAAAATAGACGAATTAAGGATCTGGAGTATATCCAGGGAGCAAAGTGAAATTCAAGACTACATGTTTAGCACTTTGGATGGAGATGGAATTGATGATGACATCAGTGATGCTGGCCTTGTTGCTTATTATCGATTTGATCAGGGTATAGCAGATGGAGACAATAGCTCTCCAGCCGTAAACCTATTACCGGACAGAGGTCCAAATGCATTGGATGGCACCTTGGATGTGGGATTTGATTTGACGGGTTCAATATCCAATTGGACTACTTCAGCGGCAATGATGCCATCAGCACCATTTATATTCAATGCGACCGATGTAGATACCGAAGGCTTTACGGCCGACTTTACCGCACCATCCGGTGCAACTGACATAATTATTGATGTGGATGACAATGCAGATTTCAGCAGCCCTATCGCTACAGATATTTCCGCTGGCACATCAGGCATAGCGCCTATTACGGTTTCGCTTTCAACAGGCACACAATATTACTATAGAGCAAAGGCCGACTATAGCGGAACTCAAAGTGATTATGTAATTTCAAATCCTTTTATGGTGCAACCTGGTAATGCCTTGGATTTTGATGGAACTGAGGACTATGTAAATCTTGGAGCCGATCCTGCTTTGAATATTCAAAGCGACATTACTTTAGAGGCCTGGATTTTTCATGATGGAAGCTCAGGCTTTAGAAATATTGTGCAAAAGCAGTATACAACTTCAAATAGGCAATGGGGCTTGGCTGTAGATGGTCAAAACCTAATTTTCAACCTCTTTGAAGACAATGATGCAGATAGATCATTAACTGCTACTTCAGCGATTTCATATAATACCTGGACTCATGTTGCTGGTGTATTTAATCAAACTACTGGTGTACAGAAAGTTTATGTAAATGGGGTAGAAGTAGCGAGTGCGACACCTGGTTCTATTGGAATGCAAAATCATGTAACTATTCCGGTTACCATTGGGGCTTATTGGAATGATGCAGGATTTACTCAGGCAAGAAATTTTTTCTCAGGAAAAATTGATGAAGTTAGAATTTGGAATGTGGCACGCTCTGCTGGCGATATTCAGACCAATCTTGACAAAACTTCACCTGGCAACAACACCGGACTAGTAGCATATTACACATTCGATCAGGGAATAGCCGATGGAAACAATAGTACCGAGACAACTTTGATCGATCAAAGCAATAATGGACATGATGGCTCTTTGAATGGATTTGCACTGAATAGTACGACTTCCAACTGGGTAGCCTCTCAGGCACTTATGGTAGCCGCACCAGACGGTGACCCTTCTAATCTAATTGTAACCGAAACATCCGCTTCTCAAATCGACTTGTCATGGACAGACAATTCATCGAATGAAGCAGAGTTTGTGATTGAGCGATCTGTGGACAACAATGAGGGATGGTCTGAACTGGCCACAGTCAGTGCTGGTGTTACTACTTATTCTGATACAGACATAACAGCAGAAGGTCAGTGGTTCTACAGGATTAGGGCTAGAAACCTGGGAGGAGACTCCAATCCGTCCAATGAGAAATTTGGTAGCACCATTAATGCTCCTGGTCTGGCTCTGGATTTTGATCCAGCCGTTCCTGGCGACTATGTCAATCTCGGCAACCCGGGAGACAACACCTTTAGTTGGAATGTGACAAACAAGACTTTCGAAACATGGATAAAATTTAATACACTTCCAGCAACAGATAATTTTTATTCAATTGCAGCGCAAGACGAAGGACCAGGTAATGTACCGAAATGGATATTGGGATATGCAACCAGCAAAAGCACAACAGGAGGTCCTATCACCAACAATTTTGCCTTGGCATTGGGAGGTACGGGACATTGGTTTCAACCACCTACTCCGGCCGGCTTGTCAGCTGATACCTGGTACCATATTGCTATAGTGAAGACCAATTCAAATCTCGAGTTTTTCTTAGATGGAGTTTCATTAGGTATTGATGTTATAGATCAAACGATAACTGACCCTGCAGTAAATACCTATCTTGGATGGTCTGAAGGGACAAATTATTTTGACGGTCAATTGGACGAAGTGAGGTTTTGGAGTACTTCTAGAAGCGCATCAGATGTGCAATCAGACATGTTTGTGACATTGCCAAGTACCAACACTTCGGATTTGAGCGACCTCACAGCTTACTACAAATTTGATCAAGGTAAAGATGCTGGAACGGAGGACGTTAATACACAGAATACCCTTCTCCCAGATAGGAGTAATAATAACAATGATGGTATTCTTGTTGATTTCACTTTAGACGATACCAGTAATTCTGATAACTCAAACTGGCGGACCTCAGGAGCAATGAGTGCTCCTCTTTATAAAGTAATAAATACCAATGACGATGGGCCAGGTTCTCTTCGTCAGGCCATCATTGATGCCAATGCCGCAACGGATAAGCAAACCATTACATTTGATATCGCATGGGCAGGCCCATGGGTGATTGACCTGCAATCCGCTCTACCTACCGTAAACAACGCCAATGGTAAAGGTATGAAGATAGATGGAGCGAGCCCAGGTGACTTCAGTTTTGGTGACCCAAATAAAATGGTGATTTTGGATGGTACCAATGCATCCGGGTATGGCTTAGAGATCATTGGCGCAGATGTAGAAGTTTATGGTTTAGTAATCCGCAATTTCAATGGCAATGCAGTAAATACTTCTAGTGCCGCTAACCTTATTTTTGGTGGACCTGGAAAGGGAAATATAGTATATAGTAACAATTCCAGAGGTCTAAATATCAGTGGAGCAACTAATGGTGTTATCCAGGGCAACAGAATTGGAACCACAATTGATGGTATTTCCCTTACCGGTGCTGGTAATGGGTCAGATGGTATTAGCGTGAGTGGGTCCTCAGGTCTGGTCATTGGTGGCAATAGTCTTGTTGGAGAAGGCAATCTGATTTCGGGTAATGGAGATGGGAGCACTGAGTATGCGATTGTAGTTTCATCCGATAATGTATCTATTTATGGAAACCTGATTGGTACAGCTAACAATGGAAACGGTGACCTGGGTAATAATAGAGGAATTAACGTGACCGGGGCGGACATTGTGAATATCGGTGGAACCGGGACAGGACAAGGCAATGTAATTTCGGGAAGTAATGGTTCCAATGAAATTGTAATCCAGGGATTCGCAAGTAATGTCATCATTGACAATAATATTATTGGGCTGAACAGCGTCGGAAATACCAAGATAGCAACAGGCGGAAGTAACATAGACGGTATTTCATTAACCAGTCAAACTGGCTCTGGAGTGATCATACGCAACAACACCATTTCAGGTATGAGCGGAAGCGGTATCAATTTGAATGGTACAGATGCGAACGTCAAAATAAGCAACAACTACATTGGAACAAATTCATCCGGCACAGGAGTAGGTACTAGTTTGGCGAACTTAGGCCATGGAATTACCATCAATTCCGCCAATGGGGATAACAACACGGATGGTCGTATTGAAATCAAGGATAATGTGATATCTGGAAATGGTGACGGAGGGTCAGACAGGGGCATCAGTTTTACAGGAACAGGCTCCAATTTCTTAGTTGAGAATAATAGAATTGGTGTGGATATCAATGATGACGCTTTAGGAAATACAGGACAAGGTATTAATGTATCCAATGGGGCAACAAACCTGGCAATCAACGGAAACACTATAGCCAATAATGGATCTTTTGGTATTTTATTTTCCAGCCAATCGAAGGTCACTAGCGGAACTATAATCGGGATTAACAGCTACTTTTGCAACACTGGTGGTGCAATTGAGTTTGGAAACGCACCAATAGTCTCACCGCCAGTCATCACATCATTATCAAGTGGATCTATTTCGGGTACTGCAACAGATGGTATTGTAGACATTTATGAAATAGATGAAACATGTGACGACAATCAAGGTGCTTTACATGTTGGATTCGAAACGGCAAGTTCTGGTACATGGACATTTACGAATGGAGCAATAGATCCAAACAAAACTTATGTAGCTACCTTGACGGATGCTTCGAATGGCATTTCAGAATTTTCGGGTTCGTTTACCTATGTTGAACCAATTTCATTCATTGAGCCTACTACTGCAGACCAATATAAATTTGGTGAAACCATCACCATAAAGTGGAATGTGAGTAATTATGTGCCAACAGACAACTATAGGGTATATTATGGCACCAATGGCGGAGCTACAACTACACAAATAGTAAATCAGACAGCATCATCTTATACGATTAATGGATCTGAAATGAGCTATACCTGGACAGCACCTGATCTGGGAGCTGTGGACAACAATTATTTGGAATTAAGGGTGTGGAACTCTACCCAGGATATCGAGGTAACTGGCGACCAATTCAGGGTTTATTATGAGCCTTTCGTAGAAGTGTTGAGCCCAACAGGGTTTGAAGAATTAAAGTTTGGAGATCCAATAACGATTACCTGGGACAATGGAGATAGTAGGCCCGATGATTACTATTACGTGCGCTACAGTAAAAATGGAGGAGCAAATTGGACGGTAATTCCGACGGCAAATTATGTGCAGGGTTCTACTTTCGACCAGGATGGCACAAAATTGAGTTTGGATTGGACAGTACCGGATTTTGGGTCATCTCTGGAAAATAATGTATTGGTGCGGGTCGAAAATGCAATTCGAGGCGTACAGGATGTGAGTGATGGATTTCGCGCGTATTATGAATCATATGTTTCAATTTTATCGCCATCTGGCGCTGAAGAATTACAATTCGGAGATCCTCTCACGATAACCTGGGACAATGGGGGTAGTGAGCTCACGGACTATTACTACGTTGAATACAGTAGAAATGGTGGCTCGAATTGGACAATAATCAATCCTGCCGGTAATTATAAGCAAGGTTCTACATTTGTCCAGAATGGATCCCAACTCAGTCTGGACTGGACAGTTCCGGATTTTGGTTCAAACCTTGAAAATGATGTTCTGATTCGGGTAAGAAACTTTACAAGAGGTGTTCAAGATGTTAGTACTCCTTTCAGAGTAAATTATGAATCTGAGGTTACGGTCGTAAGCCCTACAGGAACGGAAGAATTAAAATTTGACGACCCGCTTAGGATCACCTGGGACAATGGGGATAGTCAGCTTACGGACTACTACTACGTTGAATACAGTAGAAATGGCGGCTCGAATTGGACAATAATTAATCCTGCCGGTAATTATAAGCAAGGTTCTACATTTGTCCAGAATGGATCCCAACTCAGTCTGGACTGGACAGTTCCGGATTTTGGATCGAACCTTGAAAATGATGTTCTGATTCGGGTAAGAAACTTTACAAGAGGTGTTCAAGATGTTAGTACTCCTTTCAGGGTAAATTATGAATCTGAAGTAACGGTCGTGAGTCCTACAGGAACGGAAGAATTAAAATTTGGCGACCCTTTGACGATTGTTTGGGATAATGGAGACAGTAAATTAATCGATTACTATTACGTTGAATATAGTACAAATGGTGGCTCGAATTGGACGACAATCAATCCTGCAGGCAACTATAAACAAGGTTCGACCTTTGACCAATTTGGTTCTCAGCTTAGCTTAGATTGGACTATTCCGGATTTTGGTTCAAATCTTGAAAATGATGTCTTAATTAGAGTAAGAAATTTCACTAGAAGTGTACAAGGAATAAGTCAAAGTTTCAGGGTGTATTACGAGCCTGTGATTGACGTAATTCTTCCAAGTATCGGAGATGTTTATGCTATTGGCTCATCACAGAATGTAACCTGGGAAAATGGAGATAATTTATTAACAGATTACTATTACATTAGATATAGTTTAAATGGTGGGGCGAGTTGGACAGTAATTCCTACGGCAAATTATGTTCAAGGCAGTACCTTCAGCCAAAATGGATCTCAACTTACTTTCAATTGGGCCAATGTTCAGACCGGATCGGGTAATGATTCCGACGAGACGCTGATCCGTATTGAAAACTTCACTCGAGGTGTTCAAGGCATTAGTTCAGAATTCATTACCTGCTCAGTTTGTGAGGCACTGGAAGTATTATCACCAAACGGAACAGAGTATTACTTAGTGGGTGATGAGGTTCAAATTAAGTTCGCTGAGGATTTTTCTGGATCTGATAATATCAATATTAACCTGAGTACCAACGGAGGCTCCACTTATTCTAATATCACTTCAGGAACAGTGGATAGTTTTAATGGAAGTTATACCTGGACCGTACCAAATAATGTGGGAGCCAATAACCTCATTCAAATTGAAAATACTGGTCAAACAGAAACAGATGAAAGTGATCTGGCATTTGCAATTGCTGCTACAAACCCAATTTCATTTGTAACACCTACCGGAGTGGAGAATTTAACGTTTATTGATGCGCTGGCCATTTCATGGGACAATCAGGACTATTTGGGTACTGATAGTTATAATCTATCATACAGCATCGATGGAGGTGATACTTTTACGAGTATTGTAACCAATACTGGTGCATGGGTAAGTTTCAACGCTTCTGGATCCATTTTGACCTATAATTGGAACATACCAGATTTAGGAGCTGATGTCAATGAACAAATGGTCATTCGTGTACAAAATATCACGAAAGACAAGGAAAAAGTAAGCGATCAATTCTCAGTGATCTATTCTCCCTCGATTTCGATCGAGAGCCCGATAGGATCAGAAGACATTAAGTTTGGTAATCAAATACCGATAACCTGGGACAATGGTGACAACATGTCTAATGACAAATACTATCTGTACTACAGCAATGATGGCGGTCAGAATTACACACAAATAGTAGGCAATTATACCAGAGCATCATTTGTTCAGGACGGCACCAAATTGACTCACAACTGGAATGTCCCTGATTTCGGAACAGATTATGACAATAATGTGTCTGTTAAGGTAGTAAACTCAACCCGGGAAGTAGAAGACATAAGCCCTGAGTTCACAGTTTCCTACGCTCCTTCCATAGCAATTGAAAGTCCTACAGGATCAGAAGATATAAAGTTTGGCAATCAAATACCGATCACCTGGGATAATGGTGACAACATGTCTAATGACAAATACTATCTGTACTACAGCAATGATGGTGGTCAGAATTACACACAAATAGTAGGCAATTATACCCGCGCATCATTTGTTCAGGACGGCACCAAACTGACTCACAACTGGAATGTTCCCGATTTCGGAACAGATTACAACAATGATGTGTCTGTTAAGGTAGTAAACTCAACCCGGGCAGTAGAAGACATAAGCCCTGAATTCACAGTTTCCTATGCCCCTTCCATAGCAATAGAAAGTCCTACAGGATCAGAAGATATAAAGTTTGGTAATCAAATACCGATCACCTGGGATAATGGTGACAATATGTCTAATGACAAATATTATCTGTACTACAGCAATGATGGTGGTCAGAATTACACACAAATAGTAGGCAATTATACCCGCGCATCATTTGTTCAGGACGGCACCAAACTGACACATAATTGGAATGTTCCTGATTTCGGAACGGATTACGACAATGATGTATCTGTTAAGGTAGTAAACTCAACCCGGGCTGTAGAAGACATAAGCCCTGAGTTCACAGTTTCCTATGCCCCTTCAATAGCAATAGAAAGTCCTACAGGCTCGGAAAACGTTAAATTTGGTAATCAAATACCGATCACCTGGGATAATGGTGACAACATGTCCAATGACCGGTATTACCTATACTATACTAGAGATGGCGGTCAGAATTATACACAGATTGTAGGCAATTATACCAGAGCGTCATTCGTTCAGGACGGTACCAAATTGACCCATAATTGGAATGTTCCTGATTTCGGAACAGACCTGAACAACGAGGTGCATGTAAAAGTTGTCAACAGTACACGTGAAGTAGAAGATATAAGTCCTGAATTTACTGTTTATTATCAGCCATCTATTGATATTTTGAGCCCTATAGCTGGGGATATCTTATCAATTGGAAATATGCAGGGCATCACCTGGAACAACGGTGATAACATGTCCAATGACCGGTATTATCTTTACTACAGTATTGATGGTGGTCAAAATTTCACCCAAATAGTCGGCAACTATACCAATGCCTCTTTTGCGCAAAATGGGTCAGAATTCACCCACAATTGGACAGTAAATACAGGGTCTGCTAATGACTCAGATGTAACGTTACTAAAAATAGTAAATAGCACTCGAGGGGTTGAAGACATTAGCAATGTAGTAACATGCTCAGTATGCCCGAACCATACTGTTACAGGTCCCAACGGTGGGGAGGATTTATGGATCGGAGATACCTATGACATTACCTGGTCAGACAACTATGCTGGTGCGGATAATGGTGTGATAAGCTGGAGCAAAGATGGAGGCTCAACTTACACAACATTGACCAGTGGCACTTTTGCCACTTTAGGCAGTTCATATTCCTGGACAGTACCAAATGATGCCGGGGCGAACAACCTGATTAAGGTAGAAAATACCAGTCAGGTCGAAGAGGATGTTAGCGATGCTCCATTCACAATAAGAACAGAGCCTATTATTACGGTTACCGCTCCTAATGGTGCGGAAAATTTCGTTGCAGGCAATTCCACTACGATTCAATGGACAACACAAGGTATTGATGATGCCAATTTGATAGAAATTCGATGGAGTGATGATGGAGGCGGGACGTTTACCGTCTTGGATGGAGGGAACTTTGGCGTTTACAATGGTTCTTACGACTGGGTTGTTCCTGAAAACGTTGGGTTAAATAATATAATTGAAATAGTAGATTTGACCGAAGGTGTTAGCGACCAAAGTGATGGTCCGTTTACAGCTACACCCTCACCAAAAATCATAGTTGGTTCTCCAAATGGCGGGGAAGATTTGACAGTGGGAACTGTTGTAAATATTCAATGGATAGATGAAGGTTTTTCATCTTCCGATGGCATTGACATCAAATGGAGTTCCGATGGTGGTACGAATTACTCAAGCCTGGCTTCAGGAACATTTGCGGCCTATAATGGGCTCTATCCATGGATCATACCTGGTACGGTGGGCTCTACCAACAAGATTCAGATAGAGAATACTACAGATGGCAGTCTGATAGATGAAAGTGACGACAATTTCAGTATTTCTAACGAAATCATTCCTCCAACTTTATTCATTTTAAGTGGGGAATTTGGTGCAACTAATAGTTCTCCTTTTGAAGTAATACTGGCATTTAGTGAAGAAGTAAACACTTTCAACAATACAGATATAACCATAACCAATGGTACAGCGAGCACGCCAGCTACCTCAGATAATTTTGTTTTCACTGTGGATATTACACCAACCGCAGCTGGGCAGGTTACGGTAGACTTTGAAGCCGGAAAAACGACCGACTTAGCCGGA
This sequence comes from Cyclobacteriaceae bacterium, assembly GCA_049115735.1. Taxonomy (GTDB): domain Bacteria; phylum Bacteroidota; class Bacteroidia; order Cytophagales; family Cyclobacteriaceae; genus CAXBNB01. Next base: position 239,752 of record JAGDZP010000002.1, read on the forward strand.
AACGGCAACCTGGCCTCCAATGAGTTTGTAGTCACTTTCGACGATTCGGTTCCTGTGATCGATGCTACGACGCTTGCAGCCAATAACTTCAGCGTGACCATCGATTTCTCTGAGGGGATTTATGCCAATACGAACGCTACTGGCAGTCTGATGAACTCTTCACTGGATGTGAACCTGAGCGGTGGTTCAGCCACTTTGAACGGCTATACCGTCCAGCACATTGCAGGCAATGACCGGTTAGCTATTTCACTGGTTTATAATGGAACTCCTGATGGTACAGAGTCACTCACTATCACACCATTGAATGCTACCAGTATTTACGACCATGCTGGCAATCCAATGTCAGTGTCTCAGAGCAATAATACTGCTACGCTAAATGATAAGACACCTCCATTTGGGTATGATGTTGCCATCATTAATATTGATGGAGCGAGTGAAGAAATAAATTTTGACATAGAGGGTGGTGCTATTGGATTGACATACGATTATGAAATCACCAGTAACCTGGGAGGAACACCTGCGACAGGTACGGGGACTCTATCGTCTGCCACTCAAAGCTTCACAGATATAGACATCAGCACCTTGAATGACGGCATCTTGACTTTAAAAGCCACGCTGACAGATGCTACAGGTAATGTAGGACCAGAAGTATCGGAATCCGGGAATTTCATCAGGCCTCCAGCTAATGATGCCTTGGATTTTGATGGGATAAATGATTGTGTCCAAATTGGAGACCTTGACGCAGTTGATAACATTGCTCAAATGTCATTGGAAGCATGGATTAACCCTGGTTCTACAGCAGGCCGAATATTAGACAAAAATGGAGGTGCTACAGCCACTTGGAATTTTGCTTTGGCCTCCGGTCAATTACGCTTCTTAATAAGAAATGGAGCCTCTTTTCAAGCAACTTGTTTTGCGGGCACAGTTCCTACGGGAACATGGTCTCATGTAGCCGTATCATTTGATGGAACAGGAGCCACAAACGAAGATAAAGTTAAGATGTATATCAATGGGGTCGAGCAAACGATATCTTTTACGGGTACCGTACCCTCTTCAACCGCAGATCAGAGTGGCTCATTACAGATAGGTATCGAAACATGCGGAGGATCAAATGCATTTGATGGATTGATTGACGAAGTAAAAATTTGGAGTCATGCACGTTCAGAAGGGGAAATTTTAGCTAGTTATCAACACAGCTTCCTTGGCAATGAAAACGGACTGATTGCTTATTATGATGGTAGCCTTGAAACGAGTGACCTGAAGGACCTCACTTCAACTGCTTATGACGGAACCATATCAGGAGCTACTATTGTAAATGGTGCCCTTCAAATGCAACCTGCACTCACACCGAACATTACCGTAGTTACTCCTAATGGTGGAGAAGACTTAACAGTTGGTGACACATTTGAAATTACCTGGGACGAGCAGTCAACAGAACCGACTGACAACATTGCTTTTAGGCTAAGTACAGATGGAGGAAGTAATTTCTCTACTTTCTTTGGTGATGCAGCAAGCACCTTCAATGGAAGCTATACCTGGACAGTGCCTTCTTCGCCTGGAACTACCGTGCAAATTCAAGTGGAAAACACAACTCAGCTGGCCAGTGATGCGAGTGATGCGGATTTTACAATATCAGAACCAATTAATTATGCTCTCGATTTTGACGGATCAAATGATTATGTAGAGATAGGTGCTAATAGCACTATTAATCCTTCAACCTTTACAATTGAACTTTGGTGCCGCCCTACGGGAGGTGCTGGTAATTGGAGGTCTCCGATTACTTCTAGAGGTTCAGGAACTGGCTACTTCCTGTATGCTGATGTCGATGACAAATGGCGTTTCAATGCAGGTAGCACGGATATTATTTCCCCTTCTGATGTTGAACTCAACAAGTGGGTACATATTGCCATGACTTATAATGGCACTACGGCATCACTATATTTGGATGGTGAGTTGTCTAATTCTTCAAATGTGAGCTATACCCCAAATACCGTCAATCCTGTCAGAATTGGAGCTGGCAATACCGAAGGTGGTGCTCAGTTCTTCTTCCCTGGTCAAATAGACGAATTAAGGATATGGAATTTTGCACGGGACCAGTCAACTATTGCTTCTGAAATGGATCAAGTACTTTCAGGGTCAGAAACAGGTCTTGTTGGGTACTATCCATTTAATGATGGTACCGGAAGCACAAGTTTATCAGAGATCAAAAATAGCGAAGATGGTACATTAACGAACATGGACGAAAATACGGATTGGGTGATTTCCACAGTATTTGATCCAAAGCCATTTGTCACCACCTGGTTAGCTGACGGGGCGACACAGTTGACTATTCCAACCACTACTGGAACTTACGACTATGACATTTATTGGGAGAATATATTGAATTCAGGTGACAATGGCTCCTTGTCTAATCAAACTGCTGATGCGCTGATTACTGGTTTGACTTCCGGTCAAACCTATAGAGTTGAGATTTCCGGAGATTTCCCTCAAATCTATTTCAACAATGGAGGGGATAGAACGAAAATTCAGTCTGTAGAACAATGGGGTGACATTGCATGGACATCCATGAGCAGGGCTTTCTTTGGATGTTCCAATTTAGTGCTCAATGCAAGTGATGCTCCTGATCTTTCTACAGTAACAGACATGAGCCACATGTTCAGGAATGCCTCCAGTGTCACCATTGGCGTGAGTAACTGGAACGTAAGCAACGTGCAGGACATGTCTTTCTTGTTCAGTGGATCTGATTTTCAGGGCGATGTGAGTTCCTGGGTAGTGAACGATGTGATGGATATGCAAAACCTTTTCCAAAATTGCACATCCTTCAATTCGGATATCAGCGGATGGAATGTTGTAGGTGTTACAAATATGGGCGCGATGTTTAGTGGAGCCAGCTTGTTCAACCAAAATATTAGTAGTTGGCAAGTGGATGACGTTACCTACATGGCCCAAATGTTTCGTAGTGCTACCAATTTCAATCAAAACATTGGAGGATGGACAATAAATGCTCTGTCTACCGATATGAACACATTGTTTTTTCAGGCCACTTCCTTCAATCAGGACATCAGCGGCTGGGCGATGGGTAATGTGACCAATATGGCGGATATGTTCAATGGAGCATCTGCTTTCAACCAGGACATTAGCGGATGGAATACTTCGAGCGCTACAAATATGCAATTGATGTTCAATAGCGCTACAGCTTTTGATCAGGATCTAGGTGGATGGGACATTGGTGATGTAACCTCTATGGTGAATATGCTAAATAATAGTGGGTTGTCAACCCAGAATTATGATAACACATTGATTGGGTGGTCAACTGATAGCAACGCTGACCCGAATATAGATGAGGTGCCTTCTAATATAACGCTTGGAGCAACCGGACTAACTTATTGCACTGGAAGCACTGCAAGAGATGCTCTAACAGATGCCTTAGGGCCAGATTGGTCAATAAGTGGGGATACTGAAGACTGTCCTAACTATGCCCTTGATTTTGATGGGTCGAATGACTTTGTCGATTTCGGAAATGTCCTTGGTATAGATGGCGACCTTACACTTGAGTGTTGGTTTTACACCACAGGTTCTAACGGAGAAGCATTGATCTCAAAAAGCTTTAATGGTGCGTACGATTTGACAATTTGGAATAACCAGGTCTATTTCTATAACGGATCATCTGTTTTTGTAGTAGGTAGTGGCACATTCCCACTAGATCAATGGAACCATGTAGCTGCAGTTAGAAATGCAGCTGACAAGGAAGTAAAAATCTATCTTAATGGTGTTTATAAGGCTAGCGGAACCTACACACAAACGGTACCTAATACCTCAGCCAGTCTCAATTTCGGAAGACGTAGTGGCGGTGGTCAGAACTTTAGTGGTCAATTGGATGAAGTTAGAATATGGAATAAACAAAGGTCTGATGCGGAAATAGCGGCTACCTGGAATAAATCTTTGAACAATAGTGAAAATGCTCTGGTGGCATACTATACCTTCTCAGACGGCCCGGGAAGTTCCACATTATCGGATGTTACATTAGGCACAAATAACGGTACGCTTGCTGGAGATATGGATGCGGCGACCGATTGGGTTGCAGGTGGATTACCATTAGGTACACCTGCGGCTGCAAGTATTGAGGTGACCGCTCCAAATGTTACGGAAACATTATTCGTAGGAAGTACTTACAAAATCATTTGGGATGAGCAAAGTATTGAAAGTGATGATGAAATTGAAATTAGATATAGCACTGATAATGGTTCAAACTATACAAGCATTGCAACTAGCGATGCAAGTGTCTTTAATGGAAGTTATGATTGGACAGTACCAAATAACTTGGGTTCGACCAATTTGGTTCAAGTGCGAATCACTGCCAAAGGCCTTTCGGATGAAAGCGACAATGTATTCATTATAGCTAATCCACCAAGCATTACAATAAGCTCTCCAAACGGGGGCGAAAGCTATGAAATAGGCTCAACAATTACTGTAAACTTTACCACTGATGGTATTGATTCAGGGCAAGAACTAGGCTTGGATATATCTTCAGATGGAGGGTCAAACTATACATTTGCCAATGATGGTCTTACTGGGACATTGAATGGAGAATTTAGTTGGACTATCACAGAAGGAAATTATTCAGCAGGCTCAAATTATAAGGTAAAAATATATACGAATGATGGAGGTACCATTTCAGATGAAAGTGATGCTGTATTTACGCTTACTGCACCTCCAGAAAATGCCATCTCGCTTGATGGTGTGGATAACTACATTGATATCAGCTCGGTTCAAAACACCTCATATTCAGGTGGATTTACCGTTGAATTTTGGACGCAACCAACAATAGGAAGCGATGGTAATCCACACGTGGTATTTTCTATTGATGGAGATACTGGAGGAGAGGTGTTTGAAGTAAGGTACCTGGCTAATGATGATTACTTCCAGTTTATTGGTTCTGAAACGGTTAATTCAGGATCAGGACTTGTAGATAACGAATGGCACCATTTTGCCATATCTGTGGATGGTAGCGGAAATGGGTTTATCTATCAGGACGGTGCTTTGGTCACAACTACTACTGGAATTTCTATCCCATCGATCACCGATTTTTGGACCATTGGGGCCAACTGGAATGGAAGCGATTTTGATGGATTTTATCAAGGAGTGTTTGATGAATTTAGGGTGTATAATGAGTTCCTTGACGAGTCAGCAATACAATCTAACTTCACGACTGCTAGTCTGACATCCGCGCCAAACTTGATCTCATCTATTGACTTCAATCAGGGTGTTGCGGGTGGTGACAACACCTCATTGCCTAACCGGGTTGATGATATATCAGTCAACAGTAATGATGCTTTCGTTCAGATGTTTGATAAAACAGGTACCGCATCAAACTGGATTGCTTCCGAT
>JAGDZP010000003.1:0-164241 GCA_049115735.1 Cyclobacteriaceae bacterium
TCACAGCAATAGAAAGCTGTGGCAGGATAGTACCGTTCAAGATTTCAAACTCGTATGGTGTACTTTCGCAAAGAGTAGTGCCGTTAGTTGCCGTCACATAGTAAGTGCCAGTAGTAAGACCTGTGAAACTTCCGGCACCATTAGTTGCCAACGATGCACCCATGTTATCTGTCAATTCAAAGGTAAAGCCAGTTAATCCACCGTTAGATCCACCATCAATTTGAACATCTGAAACAGCAAAAGATCCGGTGGTTGTACCAGTACATTCACTTATATGTATTAAGGTAACGTCAGCTTCTAAAATACTGTAATCTGGGTTGTCTTCACTTACCGTAAAACTTAATCTAGCCTCGCAACCATCGTTAGGAGTCAATCCATCTGTTACAACCACAAAATAGTCGCCACCTGCTACATTAGAAATGGAGGCTGTATTTCCGCCTTGACCGTCTGGAACTGCGGTACCCGTATCATTCAAATCACTACCAACATACCATTGGAAGGAGTAGTTTGCTGTCACTCCAGTACCACCACCCTGAGCGGTCTCATCTATAGAAGCACTTAGTCCACCCGTAGCAGTTCCTCCGTCGCAGGCGGTATCAGCATTATCTTCAATAATATTTATTACTGGTGTAATTGACTCATCAGCTATAGTGACTTGTAAAGGATCAGAATCACAACCAGAACCAGCAGTATAGGTAGCTACTACATAATATATACCTGGAGCAAGATTACTAGTGCTTGGGTTGGACATGTCACTATCCAGGGAATTAAGGCTTTCGTCCAATAATTCTAATGTAAAATCTGTGTCAATGGTAGCTGCACCCGAAATCACTGTAGCCACTCCATTGGCTGTTTCAGTGATTTCAGTAATTGTAATAGATCCATTGCCCGCACTACAATCTGTAGATCCAGAATTAGTAGATCCGGATAATACCGACGTTGCATTTACATCACTTATGGTTCCTGTCGTAGTATATGAACACCCTGTTGAGATGTTAGTGGCTCGAACAGTATATGTCGCTTGGTCAAGGTTTATAGCCTCACTGTCATTGGTACCTGATTCTGTTGCAGGGGCTGTGAGGGCAGTCGTAGTATTGTCGCCATCAAACCACTCGAAATTGTAATCTGATGTATTTTGTGCCACACCTGATATTTCAATGGAGGCTGACAGATGTCCATTTCCTGAACCAGAACAATTGGTATTGGGAGATTCAGTAGTTACAATGATATCAAATACATCGGGGTTAAGATCAACTGTATAAATCTGTGGATCTGAAGTACACCCGGCTGCTGTATTGGTCACTGTCACAGTATAATCACCATTTTGCAAACCGGATAATACATTACTGGAAGCACCCAAGGTATGTGGGGTTCCTGTACCTGACCCAGTGTACCAATTAAATTCGTAATCTGCGTCAGGCAAAGTTACTGCAACACCATCATAGGTTACGGAAGCAGTAATTGATCCGGTGAAACTGCCCGAACATCCTGAGTTGTCGACAATCGCTGCACCACTAACTACAGGGTATATAATACTTTCAGTAAGCGTAATTACTTGTGTCACAGTACAACCCGAATCATCATTAGTCACTTCAACAGTGTAATCATCGGCAACCAAACCTCCGACTGTATGCTCTTCTCCAGCACCAAGAGGGAAGGTAGGGCTTGAGCCATTTCCTGGGTCAACTCCAGCAGAAAGTGGCGTTCCTGTAGCAGAAGTGCCCAAATACCATACGAAGGTGTGGTCATTCGTTACTGGGTTTATTGATCCTCCTACATCTACTAGCGCATGGGCTGATACGCTTCCATTTGCGTTCGAGCAGTTTGATTGAGGAGACTCTACTTGAGTCTCAACGTCAGGCAGTTCAAGCACCTCATATATTGTACCGGTTAATGGATCTGATACACAGCCAGACGCAATTTCGGTAGCTACTACAGTGTACTGACCAGCAGCCTGATCTGTTAATTCATGATCAACTCCATCGCCATCATCAATTGGACTTCCTGTGGCCTGATCACCCGCGTACCAAACGAAGTTATACCCTGAGAATCCATCACCCGGTTCATCCACCAGGGCAAAAAGGCCTCCATTAGGCGCATTACAACTTCTTTGCTTGGTTTCTATCAATGATAAAAATACCGGGGTTGAGGTTTCGTCTGCAACAATAAAATCTTCTGTTTGATCACAATTATTACCTATGTTAAGAATTTCAACCCTATAGTTTCCTCCCAATAAGCCCGTAAATGTGTATTGTGCACCTGAAGCGTCTCCAATAACAGGGGCGGACTGATGAATTAGGTTGGATGCCTGAGTATTGTTTCCATCATAAATGCTGAATTGATAGCCTGATAAAGGTTCGGAAACCCCTGATACCGCTGTTACTGTCAATGTACCATTTCCTCCAATGCCTTCACAATTGGAATTTGGGGTGCTGCTTGCAAGTCCTATGATCGGTTCATCTCTAACAAGGTTAATTCTAAGGCTGGTTACATCAGAAATACATTCTGTTTCCAAATCCACTACTTTCAAAGAATAATTTCCAGAGTTTAGTTGAGGAAACAGACCTGTGTTGTTGGTTGCCAATGGAGAGCCACTGGCTGCACCATTCCACAAGATGTATTCATAATTGCCAGAACCTCCAAATGCTGAACCTACGGCATCTATCTCTCCATTGTCAGGATCAGCGCCACCACCATTACAGGCAGTTCTGTCGGTTACATCTATTTCAGTATCCAGAATATCAGGATCTGAACTGGTGTCTTCCAATGTTACTACATTTTCCACACTACAGCCACTTGTTGTGTTTGTGATGATTACAGTGTAGTCTCCATCTGTTAATGAACCTGCTATGCTATTATTGGTACCGGAAAGATTGGTGGTTATGAGCTTAGAGGGAGCAGTACTTACTCCTTCATAAAACTCAAACGAATAACCTGTTGTTTCTCCTGCGGATGATGCTGTGATCGACCCATTACCGCCACTAGTCGAACATGAAGTGTTATTGACTGCTACAAAATCTGCATCTGGTGCACCAGTTAGGTTTTCTATTTCTATTACCAAAGGTTCTGATGAACAATTTGAAGGATCAGTCCCATGGGTCTCAACCGCTACCACTGTGTAAAAACCAAATGTGATGCCTGAGTAGGTTGCGCCAGCACCAGCTACTCCTGAAAAATCCTCCACGGCTTTAACTTGATCTCCTTCATACCATTTAAAAGTATAATCTGCCGTAGATCCACCGGAGCTGACTGTAATTTCCCCACCATTTATGTCATTACATGCTGTAATGTCAACCTTGGATTCTAGTTGAATTCCGGGCAGTGTTAGGTTGGTGTCTACCTCTTCATCCAGGTTTGAGGAACAACCACTTGTTTTGTTTACAGCGACAACAGTATAAGTTCTGGCCTCAAGTTTGGGAGCAAGATGTGATACACTTACGGTATCAATAAAGTCGTTACCAAGGAACCAGGTGAAATCATATCCATCCTGAACATCAATGCCATCTACTACAACAAAGGCTTCCAACTCTCCATTTGGAACAGAACAGTCTGTAAGAGGGGCATTTTTAACAATTTTGATTACAGGATCTTGCTCGATCAGGCCAATGTCTACAGTAAGAGTATCAGATGGGCATGAGTTTTCATCGAGAATAGCAAATACTGAATAAGTGCCATGTGCCAAATTTGTTGCAGTTGGTTCGGTAGAGACTGGGCCTGACGCAAAATCGGTACCATTGAACCAATAGAATGTAGCTCCGGTGATTGTTTCTCCTGCCGCAGCATTAACTGTACCGGTTACTACAATGTCATCAACGAAATAGTATTCAGAGCTACTTGTATTTTTAATCTCTGCAATAAGAACAAGAGAGGTGGCACCAGTATTTTCAAAAGATGCAGTTGCATTAATTGGGTCGCTGAAGTTTCCAGCTTGTAAGCCATTTGTCAAGGCCACATTCGCTCCTCCATCTAATTGATAATATACCCTTAAATAATCAGCGTCGCTTTCATGATCTCCACTTTCATTGAGTTCCCAGGAAATATCGATATGGTCTTGACCATTGATGTTTATGGTTTCTGAAGTCCATACCACCTCGGTATCGGAGTTGTTTACCTCAAATACGCCATCTTCCACTTGAGCATAGCCATCGTCATCACTCCATACTCTACTCCATGCGTCAGAACCACCGGTATCTTCCGTTGTGCCATTGGCTAAGTCAAAATTCTCATCCCAGATTACAGAAGAGGTAGCATCATTGCTGCCGATATAGTAGGCACTTGCTATGCCATTATCCTGATATTCAGGGTCGCACAGTTCATTGTCTTTGTCTTTATTGGCAAATAATTCAAAAGGTAAACTTGTGATATCTGTAGAACCGAGGTTGTTGGTATCATCACATTCTGTTAATGTGCCATTGAAGTTTGCTATCGGCGGATCTTCAGCACCTGAGTCATTGATGGATACGAATAGCTCAAAGCCGGATCCTCCAGGGCCTTGAACTTCTAGCGTAATAGTGGTGGTTTCACCTACATCTAAGTTGTCAAGCGTGGCAATAGATGTGTTTAATTTTGTTGCTCCCGATAATCTTGGATCTCCAGCATAAAAGGTAACAGGGAATGAAGCTGAGAGATTAATATCTCCAGAGTTTCTTACATCAAATGATGCATTGAAATTGGTGTCAGGACATTGTGGAGAATCAGCAGTAATACCATCCAAGAGTTCCAAGTCAGGAGATACATAACTTGGGCAACCCTGTTCATTAAGAATAGGGGCCTGGTTGAGGAAAGTATTCAAAGGCCTATTGTCTCCAGCTGTACATACATTGCTGGAAAAGACAGCACCAGGGTTTTGCATCACAGTTGGTATTGTCAAATCGTCATTCACGTTTACATTGAAGTATGCGTGCTGGTTCCAAACTTCCCTGGAAGGTTGCCAGTCCTCACCGTCTGATTCGTAAACTCTTACCTGACCATCCTCACTATCATATTTATCACTACTATCACTTGTACCGCATGCCAGACATATTTCGCTTTGGCCATCACCATCAACATCGGCTACTATGGGATATTCGTCCCATGTCAGAGAGATACATGTTTTTGTCATTCTGGAACTACCATCCGTACCGTCAATGATATGCAGAGTAGTTTCACTTCTGTATAGTACCTCAGCAGAACCATCATCATTAAAATCGAAAACAGAACAACCAGTAATACCGGAAGATCCTTCAGTGATACCCTTAGTCCAAAGCTCTTCAAAATTTTCATCCAGTGCGTAGAGGGTCTGATCCGATACGAAAGATGCATTGAGCTGGCCATCATTGTCCAAATCTGAAATATTGATTCTACCTGTACCTAACCAATGGTCGTCATCATTCAAGTCATCAAAGAGTGTAACTGTTTCATTTTCCACATCCCAGAAATACATTACAATTTTACCATGACCATTTTTACCATTAAATAGTACATCCAATTTTGGGTTTGTTGAATTTCCGTCTTGGTTGTAATCAGCAACAGCACTAAAGTTCATGTTGTAGGTATCGGAGTAGTCATCTATTTCCCATTCATTTTTCCCACTCAGCAAGTCGTTTACTTCTTTTACTACTGTTCTTGTTCCCGTTCCGATATTTATTGAGTATATAATACCTCCTGCTACCATTTCTAATCCGGCACAATCATCACATTCGTCATCTGTTAAGATATCTACTGCAGTTGTTCCGAAAAAACCAGTAGTAGCCATAGGGGAAGTTGGAGCAATAATTTCATCACCTGTTGATGCATTGTAGATACCATTGCCTACCATCAATTCTGCGGTACCATCTTCATTAAAGTCAGCTACGGAAATTTGACCTGTTCTATTGTCTGGAACGGTTTTTTCCCAAAGCAAAGTCAATTCACAATCATAAGCGGTAATTGTTCCTGAGGTATAAGCACCACCCATGAATATTGTACCGCACTCGCCTCCGTCAAGGTTTGCAATGGTTACATCATGGCTAATTTTATAACTACTTGCTGGATCTGCATAAATAGTCTTTTCTGTACTTCCATCTATACCGTTTAGGATGGACAATTGATTATTTTTTCTATTCGAAACTACTACCTCGGGTACTCCATCACCATCTATATCACCGACCGCTGGTAATGATGAGTTGTTTGCTGTTTCGTTGGTCGAACCCCATTGAAGTCTTAAATTGAATGTAGGGTCATCTGTTGGACTATTTTGACAGATAACAGAATTACCAAAATAAAAATTGGCACAATCTGCATCATCTGCACAAAGCGGATCATAACAGTCAATGAATCCATTGTCGTTATTGTCTAGTCCATCATCACACACTTCCTGTCCATACAAATTTGCAGTTGAGAGTAACAACAAGGCAAAGAGTAGGGGTTTCCTATAGCTTTTCATATCAATTGGTCGGTATAAAATTCCATTAAATATAAATATAATTTCAGCCAGTATGAGCTGAAAAAATCATTTACCATCTATTAAATAAAACATAATTATGGCACTTTAACCCATAAAGATAGGCTAAAAAACAAAAAATGCATTAATTCGATATATAATAGAACTTATTTAAGGTCTTTATTCGATGAATGGTACTGTTTGAAGTACCAATGCACGAGAATTGAAGATTTATCTTCCCAATAGAATTGAGCCTGAAGGATTAGTGATACTGATAGAATTATCAGTGCATTTAAGTGCATAATAATATATGCCTTCGGGTAGTGCTAATCCGTTGTGTGTGCCATCCCAAATGCAGTCGTCCACGGTATTGTTTATGGCTTCTTGCTTAATGATTTGACCTTTGCTGTCAAAAATAAATATGGTGCAACCACTAAGTTGTGTTCTTGCGTTGGTTATTTCCCAGCATTCATCTCCAATACCGTCACCATTGGGAGAGAACACACTTTTAGCACGAATTATAGGGTTGATTATTCTAACAGAGTCTGATTCGAGGCAACCGGATGCATCTGTTCCAAAAACCTTTACTAAAATGTTTATGTCATTGGGTACGGCAGTAACCATGTCTGCTGTCGGGTTGTCAAAAATTTCTTCAGGTGTCCAGGTGATTCCTGTCGCATTTGCGACGCTCAAGTCAACTGAAAGTTGATCTTCATCTAACTCTATCTCATTTTCACCAGTAGCATCATTAAACACTGCATCCATGGAGTTTAAAGTAATACCCGAAGCAGATTTTAGAGAAATTTTAATACTGTCTGAAAAAACACAACCCGCATCATCAGTAGCATTTAATATATAAGTAACTGGGTCATCACCTCTTTCCGGGTCTGTGAGTTCTGGTAAAGAACTGGTCGTGGATAATACGGTTCCAGCTGTTACAAACCATGAATAGTTTGTGTAGAGATCATCGACACTTAGGGCAAAAACATCACTTGGACATTTAGTGGTTGGATCGGATAGATCAGATGAAATGTCGATAGTAGGGCCTGATGGTGTATTTGGAACTCCCTGAACTGTTACTACTTTCGTTGTTTCAGTAGATGGGCAGTTTGATAAGTTGGTGTATGATGTGGTTAACTTAACAGTGGGAGTAGAGGCATCAGCAAAAGCATGACTGACGGAAGCTCCTTCCTCTGTGCTGGATCCATCTCCATAATCCCATAAATGGGTTACTGGCTGATTGTTTTGGTCTCCGGCTGGTGTTGAAAAATTAATAGCCAAATCTTCACAAATAACTCCATCAGCAGGGTCGGTGGTAATTGCGTTGGTAGGAACAGGTACTGTTGTAATAGTCCTTACTGGACTCTCCAGTTCGCAACTGTTGGCAATGCTTATAATAACTGCTGAATAATCTCCCGATTCAGAAACAGTCAAACTTGTACTGGTTTGTCCTGCTATGTCTGAACCATCTTTTTTCCATTTGTATGAAAAATCTGATCCAAAGTCAGTAACTGAAATATCGGCAGTTGAACCTGTGCAGAAGATATCCTCATTATCGTTGTTTACATTGATTGAGGGCAGGTTTTCTACCACAACCACTACTTCGCTAGTCTGGCTGATACATCCATCAGCATCCTTTCCAAACACAAAATATTTTCCGGTCATATCCTGGGTTACACTGCTAATCACAGGATTTTGTTCAGTAGATGTAAACCCATCCGGACCGGTCCATTCATAACCAGCAAATGTTTGCCCGGTCATGAAAGTAACCTCAGTGCCTGCACAAATCACCGCACTTCCAGCACTACTTGTGGCATTAGGTGCTGCAATGGCTGCATTGCTCACTTCAAGGGCATGCGCATCTGAAGTCTGAGTACAACCAACATCACTTACCGTCACTGTGTAATTATCACTTCTGGGACCGTTCATAGTGTCAACTATGAGTTCATAACTAGTTCCAACTGAACCTCCGTTTCTTTTCCAATCAAAAGCAGCACTGGGGCTATTGTTAATAGATAGTTTGAACTCCTGACCGGTACAAACATCATTAATATCTGAAGGAGAAATGATAGGAATGAGGCAATTTCTATTCATCAGAACCGCCAATTCTCCCTGCTGTCCATCGGTTACATTGTGGGTAAGTGCTAAATCTGGTTTTCCGTCTCCATTTAAGTCACCAATTTTGATGTTTCTGTTGTTTTCGGTAGTCGATATAGAAGTACTAGAAAAGGTGAGGGCTGAGGGATCATCTGCAGTTATCACAAATACTTTAGCCGGACTTCCGACTGAGGCCACAGCAATATCAACAGAGCCATTACCATCTATATCACCGATATCGAGACCCCATGGTGCTGTAATATCAGTAATAGTGGCGGCACTTGACATAGTTATATCACCTCCGGGTGTGGATGTGTCATTGCGTACAATAACAATGGTATTCGCTGGAGTACCAGCTATACTGCCAGTTAATACAATGTCATTGAAGCCATCTTGGTTGATGTCACCAACTTTCAGATTCTGAAATCCTCCGTTGGCATCAATTTCTTTTGAGTTTTCAAAAGAGATTGCACCGGGTTCGCTGGAGTTTGGTAGAATATAAACGTTTGATTGTCTGTTGTATGAAGCAACAATCTCCGGAAAACCATCATTATTCAAGTCTTTTACGTCTAACCCTGATAAGCCAGCATCTCTGGAATCGGAAGAGACCATCTCAAATTGAAGTGCACTTGTACTAATGGAAATGGAACCTTGTGTACTGTTGTTTTTGAATACATCTACAAGGTTATCAGAAGTATTGGTTACGATAATTTCAGGTTTGCCATCCAGGTCAAGGTCCTGTATTGCCACTCTTCTTACAAATCTCAAATTTGATCCATTTCTTGGAATGGCGATGGTAGTATGTGTGCCAAAATCAATATTTCCATTTCCCGCATTTCGAAAAACAAATATATTCTCATTGCTAGTTCCTCCTTGAGTAGCTACCAGATCGGCATAGCCGTCTCCATCAATATCTCCACAGGTGATATTGATGGTACTGAATCCTGTAGTTTCTGTGAATTTGGCAAAACTTGTTGCATTCGGAGTGCTGTTATTTTTATGAATTACGATATTGTTTGATCCATTATTACTCACTGCAATATCTAACAATCCGTCTCTGTCAAAATCGCACATACATAGATCATAGGTGCTAATGTCAGTACTTGTCTCGTTGATCAATTCCAGAGCATCGAATGCAGCGGTAGATCCTTTGTTTCCTCCAAAACTGATATTAAAAAGTTCGTTAGAGTATCCGGTCTTTACAGAACTTCCGCTGGTATTAGTTACTGTTATGTTATCGTAGGTAACACCCGCCGGAACTAACGCCTCGATAATACTTGTGGTAGAAGAAGAAATAATTGCATCTACTCCACCAAATTTCACTATCAAATCAGCTGAATTGTTGGAGAAATTAGATCCCGTAATCGTGACAGTTTCGCCAAAAGTTCCAGATGTAATATCGACATTGTTTATATAAGGAACTTGTCCAAATAGCTGATTTACTGATGTTAGTGTGAAAATCAGCAGGACGATTAATGCCTTAGTTTTATATGCTTTCATATTCCTTTGCTTTAAATCCTCCATCTCCTTACTGAACAACTAAAATCCAAACTTCTTCCATACCTTTCATTCTCCGTATCCTGCTTCTTTGAGCCGCGGCTGCTGCATGATCAGCTGATCTAAACAGCACGACATAGTAATAACCTTTTTGAGATTGGTAACCTACTATGGTATCGTGGAACCCTCGCTGGAAGAGCTCATCGCTGAAATCTTCGGCGTGCTGAAATTCACTAAATGCTCCGGCGATCACATGATTGCCTGGAGGTAATTCAAGGAAATGGGTTCCTCGTTTCACACGGTGAGCATTGTCAGGAGCTACAACCTCCTCGCTGGTAATTACTGGTGGTGTATTAATAATTCTTGTGTTATCTTCGGTGTTATTATCGCTTGTATTATCCCTACTTTGTTCTGTATCCCTGCTTTGTTGCGTATCCCTTCTTTGCGAACTATCAGTTTCTTCAGGTCTAGTCTCATTATCCCTTCTGTCGTCTGTAGTTGAGCTCTCACTAGACGGATCTGATCTTTCTTCGGTTGTAGAAGTAGAGCTGTCATCAACTTCAACTTCTTCAACCTTTTCGATTGTATTGTATTCTTCAGTTGGCTCTGTTGTTTTTTCATTCAGTTTAGCCTGACGCTCTTCGTCTCGTTTTGCCTTTTCTTCTTGCTTGCGTTTTTTCTCTTCTGCTAGTTTCGCTCTCTCTTCAGCGGTCAGTTTATGAGATTTGATAAATGAATGGTGGTGGCCATGGTGTTTCTTGTGTTCACTTAGGTGATATCCTAAATGAATTTCGTGGGTAGTACCAATTATTGATGAAATATTAGAATTGCCCAACTCAAAAGCATAGCCAACACCTAATTTCTCTTTTACCTTGAAACCTACTAAAGCATTAATGCCTGCACCCTGTCTGAATGAGGCTCCTACCCAAACTATATGTTTGAGGTGAGCAATAACAGCCGCTTCATACTGGCTGGTGGTAATACTTGAATACCTATATAATAGGTGTGGTTCAATGGCAAAATCATGGCTGATGTGTCCACGATAATTCATCTTTATTAGAAGATTATCCAATGGCGATACCCTGATAGGAGAAAAGGACTCTGATGAGATTACCTCTCTGCTAATAAGATTTGGAATTGATAATCCCACATTGAAGTGATCAAAATGGTAGGACATGCCAAAATCAGCAATCAAATATTTATTAGAAAGATTTGAAAATGCTGGGTCTCCGAATATATCCGCTGCTATTGCCGGATCGGAATCATCTAGTGACGTTGTGCCTGCTCCAAGTGACATCCCAAAACGCAAGTAGTGTTTTTTGTCAAATGGGACAAGATAACTAGATGAGACCTTGAAGCCAGATGTACTAAGGATGCCCCCTTCCAATTCGTTGAAGAGCATTCCTCCAATGCCTATACCTCCTTTTAAAGGAGTGTGAATGTTGGCATGAGAAAAACTTGGCCCACCGGTCAAACCGGTGTACTGCGCTCTATATGCCACAAAAAGTGCCGTGTGACCTTCTACGCCTACATATGCAGGATTATACACGTAGGGGTTCATAAAAAACTGGCTAAAAACTCTTTGTTCCTGGGCTAATAAGTTGTTGGATAGGAAGAAAAGGAGAATGCCTAACGAAAATCTCTTCATAGGGAAATTATCTGATTATAAATCGTTTTACTGGTGGTTTGTAAAATTTCTTATAATTAGTTGTATCAAATCTATATCAATATCCACAAAAAACGCAGTTTTAGCCCCAATTAGTTGATAAATGTGCAAATAAATCGTACTATTTTGAATACTATAGCTTTAATTGAATCGATATAATATTATATGTGATTGGAAAATCGCTTTTTCAAGATCCGTATTAAATCCGTTATTTAACTAGTACAACCTAATATTTTCATGATAAAAAACGTTCCAGGATCAATTGTTTAACTTTTCGAATATTTTATAGAAATATTTTGTATTTTTAGTTTTTGTTTGGTTTAAAACCATTGCCATACCATTATTAAACAGCGAACATGAGGTTTTTATTTGTACTTGCGATAGTTTTTTTGATTTCATTTGAGTCGGAGGCTCAGTTTTGGTTTGGACCAAAAATAGGCGGCCAGATGACCAGCCATTCTTATCAGTCAAAAGGCTACAAGAATAGATATGAGGTTGATGTTGATATGAACTGGCATGCTGGCTTTGCCCTTCAGTATACGACGGAGCAAAGGTTTGCAGTGCATACCGAGCTGGTGTATAGAAAGGTAAAAAACAGGGTAAGGAATAAACTAGACACGGCTATTCTTGATCATTCATCAACGTACAATTTTTTAGCATCTGCTATGCATGGACGAATGACTTTTGGGAATGGAGTAGTGCGCTTTTTTGCACTAGCAGGTCCTAGGCTTAGCTATTGGCTTGGAGGTTCGGGCTCATACATCTCTCAAGAAGGGGATGATAATTTTGGTGTACCCGGAGGAAGTTATACGATAAAGTTTGGCGAGAGTAGTCCCAATGATGGTAGCGAAATATTGGCTGTGCCCCGACCTAACCGTATCCAGTATGGCTTGGATATTGGCTTTGGAGCAATTTTGGATTTGGCCAGTGGTCAACGTTTGTCAGTCGAAGCAAGATATAGCGTAGGCCACTCGAATATGGGATTCAATGATGATCTTCAATTGTTAGAAGGTATTACATACGAGCCTGATATTCAATATACACACGATATGATTGTTTTCTCAGTATCATATTTGTTTGGGTACAACCCAAATGACAGAAGAAAGGGATCTTCTACCAATAAGCTGTCAAATAAGATTAAGTAGGGTAAGGAGTTGAATCTTTCGTTTCTTCAAACAATCGACTATTTTCTTTTCATTGGAATCAAATGCTCGTCGGCAGTGGCCCTGAGAAAACTCTTTTTGGTAATGATGTTTGGGTCACTATAGATATATGCTGACAAATCAGCTATCACTCCCGGTTTGTATCCCAGCTTCATTGCTACGCGCTCGCAAAAATCAATTTCACTTTGATGAACTTTGCCATCAATCTTCATTAGCTGGACAACATTAAATAGGCAGTCAAACTTGTCTTCAGGGTCGAAATCACGAATATCAGGCATTTCTCCCGGATCGTCAATGAGCTCTTCTATCTCTTGAAAGCTAAATCCATTCTTCTCGCCGATATAATGAATCATTTTTGTTTCCGGGTCGGCAATGTGATTGTCTACTTTTGATAGATGTACCAGTAGGCTGAGTTGACGTTTGATGTCTGACATAATTATGCTAGTATATTCTTTTATTTAGAAAATTTTCTAGCTGGGTGACCATAAAGATATACAACTAGAAAAAACATTTATAATTTATCACTTAAAATTAAAACTTCTTTAGCGTATCCAAGTGAATTGAAACGTATCCTTAAATATTTGTGGACAGAGTTTCTTGATGAATCGCAGTGCTTACTACCAGCTAAAGAGTAGTTGTAATATTTCTCACTTCGATTGATTAATTCTGTTGTTTCGGGTAGACCGAGTAGTTCACTTATTTCTTTTTCTGAAAGTGAAATCAAATTGTCCTTGTTATTCGTAATCAACTCTTCTTTAGAAATCCTATAGTCTTTGCAGCCATACTTGTCCTGCTTCCAGCTTTCAAGGTCGATTTCCAGTAAATCCTTGCTTATATTGGTACAGGCTACCAAACAGATCCAGAAGATCAACAAAACGCCATTTGAGTATTTCATGAATAAAATTTTGGCGAAAATATCACTTTTATCGCAAGAAGCACAGTTGTATGTGCGATTGAGATTAAGACTACATTCATTTCGTCACTCTTTTAGATGATTAGATACAAAATGACTTGATATGTTAATAGTTTAGCTAGAAAAAGTGATAATTCACAACTATTGATAATAGGTTCTATTATTTAAAATATTGTTACATTTATGCCTATATTTAAATAGATTTGTTACAAAAGAATTAATATTCAATTAGATAATTATGGCTGAAGATATCCATAGCGAAGGTTCTGAAGAAGAAAAAAAAGATAGTGCAGGTTCACAGGACGATGATGATTTTGGGTTACCCGATCTGGAGTTTGAAGAATTGGAGGAGTTAGATTTGGATCTCGATGATGACGAGCCCGAAGAAGAGGCCTCTGCAGACGAATTGGATATCAATTTAGGGTCGCCTCCTGCTGAACCAGAGGCTCCAATTGCAGAGTCAGATGGTTCTGCTCTGGAGGAAGGTATTGATGAGGTAGAAGATGTATTGGATAGTGCTCAGCTCATCAGTGATCGTTTGGGAGATACCGAAGAAGAAACGTCAGATCCTGCATCTGCTTCAGATATCAATTATGATGACCTTCTTGGAGAATCGTCTTCAAGTGACTCTGGTGAAAGTGCTCCAGCGGATGAAGATATGTCCGAATTGGAGTCAATTGACATTAATTCAGAGGATACTATTTCTAGTGAAAGTGATGATTCGCTGGCAAATATTGACAGCCCGGATGAATTGGCTGCCCTGGGTATTGATGAAGAGGAGGAAACTTCCACTGAATCATTGTTTGCCGCAGACCCGGATGTAAGCAGTGAATCAGCTGATAGCGATATTTTTGGTGGTGAAGATGATGACTTTGAAGGTGGGTCTATTTTTGCAAGTGATGATGTGGCTCTCGAAAGTACTGAGTCTAAAGAGGAATTTGAAGCTCCAGCAGAAGAAGATGCATTGCCACCAACATACAAACCGTATGCTGATGAGGAAACTAAAGGTGGTTTTGCCAAAGTAATCATTTTTGGTGCCTTAGGTTTTGCCATTGTAGGATTTATATTCTATTTCTTTTTTATGCAATCTGGAGGTGCTGCCGGTGAAAAGCATGTGGCCAAGAAAACCACTGAAGTAAAGAAAACTACACCTACCAAAACTAAGAAAGAGACGGCAAGCAAAGAAGCTGATGATTCTAAAGAGGTTGCAAAGAGTAGTGATAAACCTGAGCCTAAGAAGGCTAGTGGGAACAAGACGACAGGCACTAGCGAGGCAAAGGCAAAGACGCCTGCTCCTAAAAAGAAGGCTCCTGCCAAAAAAGTTTCAAAACCAAAACCAAAACCCGCTAGCACCGCACCGGCTGGTGAGATTGTGAATATTCAAGCAAAAACTGGTAGGTCTTATGTGATTATCGGAAGCTTTATCGATGAGGATTTGGCCAATGATTTTGCCAAGGAGCTATCTACATCGGGTAGTGGAGTTAAAGTAATTTTCCCTTATGGTAATTCTAAAAGATATAGGGTGTCCATTGCTGATTTTGGTTCATACAGCGACGCAACGGCTCAGATTGGTGGATACAAGGCAAGCTATGGTGAAGATATTTGGACTTTAAAATATTAGTCAGACATAATTATCTCAGATAAGCTCCGTTAAAATTTTGTAAATACTATAAAAGAAAGGTTTTATGCCTTTCTTTTGTTTTTTTAATCTAATCAAACTCATAATTCATGATAGGACAAATTCTTTTGTCGAGACTTCAAGATGTACCTGAAGAAGCTCTTGAATCAATTTCACTCCTGGAATTGCTTGTAAAAGGTGGTTATATGATGCTGCCTATTTTGCTTTTATCTATAACGGCAGTTTATATTTTCGTGGAGCGTGTGATGACCATTAATAAGGCAGCTAAGACTCCTGATCAATTTCTGGAACAAATAAAACAGCAGGTGTTGAATGGAGATATTTCCGGAGCGAAAGTGCTTTGTGCCCAGACAGCAACACCAATTGCCCGAATGATAGAAAAAGGAATTGTGAGAATTGGGAATCCTTTGAAGAACATTGAAGTTTCAATAGAGAATGTTGGGAAAATAGAGATTTACAAACTGGAAAAAAATCTGAGCTTGTTGGCTTCTATTTCAGGTGCTGCTCCGATGATAGGATTTTTGGGAACTGTGACCGGAATGATACAAGCTTTTATTTCTATTGCTCAAGAAGAAGGGGTGGTTAGTCCTAAGCTATTATCCAGTGGAATTTACGAGGCTATGATTACAACTGCTGCAGGACTTTTTGTAGGGATTCTGGCATACCTGGGCTATAATTTCTTGATTGCTCGGGTAGAAAAAGTAATCCATACTATGGAGTACAGTACCATTGATTTTATTGATCTTCTCCAAGAACCGCAGAGTAAATGAACTTAAAGTCAAAACATAAAGTTCAAGCCGCTTTTAGCATGTCGTCAATGACAGATGTGATATTCTTGTTGTTGATATTTTTCATGCTGACAGCTTCGTTTGTTACGCCTTCCGGTTTACCTGTAAACCTGCCGACTAGCAAAAGCTCCAAAATTGTGTTGCAAAAGGTAAGTGTAACCATATCTAAGGATAGGCAGTTTTTCGTTAATGATAAGAAAGTGACTTCCAATAAGCTGGAGATGGTTCTACGAAACGAACTGAGCAATAAGGAAGGAGTTGTCGTACTTCATTGCGATAAGAATGTACCTGTAGATGATCTTGTGCTGGTAGCAGGAATAGCGACCAAACTAGAGGCCAAGGTATCAATCGCCACGAAACCCGATTAACATGGCAAAGCCAAGTGAAGAGGAAATAAAGAACAAGAGAATAGGAATGATATCCACCATTGGATTTCACGCAGCTCTATTATTGTTGTTTATTTTTTTGCTGGCATGGACTGAACCGGACCCACCCATTCCTCAATATGGTATAGAGTTGAGTTTTGTACAAAGTAATTCTACAGGGAAAGTAGAGAGCCAGCAAAATGAGCAGAATGATGCCAATGAGCAGGAAGAATCTCAAGAGACTGAAAATGATACTGAGCCAGAACCTCAGGAAGAAGTGGTCGAAGAGGTGACGAATGAAACAGAGGAAAGTGAAAGCACTGAAAGTGAAGATGTAGAAGAACCTGTAGAGGAAGTGGTAGAAGAAACACCAACGGAAGAGCTGGAAACTGTCGCGACAGAGGATGTCAATAGTCCGGATATAGTTGAGGAACAAGAGGAAACTGAGCCCGTGGAAAAGGTGGAGACGGAAGAAAGTACAAAGCAGACAGCTAACTCAGGTGAAAATGAGAATAGTGAATCCGCAAAGGAAGAAGAGAAAAAACCACAGATTGACTCCAGGGCTATTTATACAGCTTCGAAAGGAGAATCTACCAAAAGTGCGAATAGTAGCAGTGGAGGAGCAAGCCTTGATCTGAGTGGCTGGATTTGGGATAACGAACCGAAGGTTAAGGATGAGTCAAATGAGACTGGAACCATAGTCTTTAAAATTGCTGTAGATGGAGATGGTGAAATTATCCAAGTAGTTCGCCTAACAGGAAATTTATCCTTGGCAATTATGAAAGCTTATGAAAATGCTGTCCAGGAGTTGACCTTTAGTAAAACAGATCATGGAGGACAAATAGCACCACGCTCAGAAGGAACAATAACTTTTAAAATCCAAGCCAAGTAGTAAATGAATTACGAAGAGGTCTTGGCCTTCTTGTACGAGCAGTTACCTATGTATCAAAGAGATGGTGCAAAGGCACTTAAGCCTGACTTGTCTAACACAATTGCCTTGGTTAAGCTATTAGGTAACCCTCACAAGGACTTCAAATCTATTCACATCGCCGGCACGAACGGCAAGGGCACTACAGCCCATGCCTTAGCATCTATTATGCAAGAAGCCGGTTACAAAGTTGGGTTATACACTTCACCACATTTGAAATCCTATCGAGAACGAATTAGAATCAATGGAGAAGAGGTTGAGGAGGGTTTTGTGACGGATTTTGTGAATGATCACTTGGAGAAAATAAAGGAAATATCTCCGTCTTTTTTTGAAATTACAGTGGCAATGGCATTCTCTTATTTCTCAAAGCAAAAAGTAGATTTGGCAATAATTGAGACTGGACTGGGAGGGAGGTTAGATTCTACCAATATCATCGAGCCAATCGTCTCGGTGATTACAAGTATTGGTCGTGATCATGAAGATTTGTTGGGAAATACATTAGAATCTATTGCTTTTGAGAAAGCTGGAATTATCAAGAAGGGAAAACCAGTGGTGGTTGGAATTATACTATCAGGGCCTCTAAAGATTATACAAGAACAAGCTCAACATAATAATGCACAATTGACTCAGGCCAGTGATAATTGGAATGTGCTAGTGAATGATTCAGGTTCTGTGGATATTGAAAGACAAGGAGAAGAGTTTCTATCGAAGATTAATGTTTCTCTCAAGGGCAGCTATTTCTTGAAGAACTTACCAACTGTTCTAGAAACGCTAACTCACGTTCAAAGACAATTTAATATTACAGATGATCACATTATCAAGGGACTGTCCAAAATCCAGAGGAATACCGGATTGAAGGGGAGATGGCAGGTTTTATCTAATGATCCACTGACGATTTGCGATATAGGACACAATGAAGACGGTATATCCGAAATAGTTAGTCAGCTGGATAAATTAGAATATGAGCGTTTACATTTTGTGTTTGGTACCGTAGAGGATAAATCCCTTGAAAACATCCTTTCATTGTTAAAAAGGGAGGCCACTTATTATTTTTGTGCTGCAAATGTGCCTAGGGCTTTGCCTGTGGATGAATTGTATGCTGTTGCTACGTCTTATGGACTAAAGGGGAATAAATATGATTCAGTGTCAAGCGCCTCTGAGAGTGCCATAGCCAGTGCCGCAAGCAATGACTTAGTTTTCATAGGTGGCAGTACTTTTGTGGTAGCTGAAGTTGAAAATTTATAAGAATTGAGAAAGAAACTAGAGCGTTTTAGGGACAATGCGGAGCGTAAGAATATCATTGAAAGAGGCAAGCCGGTTTTTGAAACCATTAAGGGAAACTGGAAAAAAGAGCATTTTGATAATGATAATGACATTGTAGTAGAAATTGGTTGTGGAAAAGGCGAATACACAGTTGGTTTGGCTGAAAAATTTCCTAACAAAAACTTCATCGGGGTAGATATAAAAGGAGCCAGAATATGGGTAGGTAGCACCTACGCCATCAACAACCAACTTGACAATGTAGCTTTTTTGAGAACCAATATCGTTTCACTGGAAGATTTTTTTTCACCAAATGAGATATCAGATATTTGGATAACCTTTCCTGACCCAAGGCCCAAAGACAGAGATGAAAAACGTCGACTCACCAGCCCCAGATACCTGGAAATGTATCGAAATATCTTGAAGAAAAATGGATGGTTGAAGTTCAAGACCGACAACACTCCATTATTTCAATACACCCTCGACTTGCTTGAAACAACAGTCAAGGCTAAGGATTTAGAGTACACATTCGATCTGTACAACTCACCTTATATGGATGAGCACTATAGCGTAAAAACAAAGTATGAAAAACTCTTCT
Source organism: Cyclobacteriaceae bacterium (assembly GCA_049115735.1). GTDB lineage: Bacteria > Bacteroidota > Bacteroidia > Cytophagales > Cyclobacteriaceae > CAXBNB01. Next base: position 19,315 of record JAGDZP010000003.1, read on the forward strand.
TCGACAAAGGCGAATCAATCAAATACCTGAAGTTTAAGTTTGACTAAGTGTTTTTTGACCTATATCATTAAATTTCGCTGTTTTTCTCACAAAAATATACTTTTACATACTCAATATCTCTGTCAATCTCAATAATTCATCTTGAATCGGTTTCGACTTAGAAATAGCGATCTTCAGATTGGTATATACAATTTTGTTATCGATTATACCTGCCATCACATTTTTTTCTCCATTCAATAGACCTTCAACAGCTGCTAGTCCTAGTCTTGAGGAAAGAATTCTGTCCCTGGCAGTAGGTTCACCACCACGTTGAATATGTCCTAAAGTGGATACACGGATATCAAGCTCTGGTAGGTGTACCTTCACTTTCTCGGCAATCTCATGGGCATTGCCTTGTTCATCACCTTCAGCAACTACCACTATAGATGAGGTCTTCTGACTATCCCTATCGCTTTTCAGCTTATTAATTACATCCTCAATGGTTGTAGATGTTTCAGGCACCATAATCAATTCAGCACCACCACCTATGCCGGATTGAATCGCGATATATCCACTGTGACGCCCCATCACCTCGATGAAGAATACTCTGTCATGCGAGTTTGCTGTGTCCCTGATTTTATCAATTGACTCCAAGGCCGTATTAATGGCTGTATCAAAGCCGATTGTGAAATCAGATCCGAAGAGGTCATTGTCGATTGTACCTGGTATACCTACTACAGGGATTCCATGCTCCTGGTAGAAGATATTGGCTCCAGTGAAAGTACCGTCACCTCCAACAGTGATAAGCCCTTCAATGCCATAATAATTCAATTGTTCGAAGGCCTTTTTACGACCTTCCTTTGTCATAAAGTCCTTGCTTCTGGCGGACTTTAAAATTGTACCACCCCTTTGTATAATGTTACTAACAGAATAAGACTTCATTTTATGAATGTCGCCTTTAATCATCCCGTCATATCCGTACCTTACCCCGTACACTTCGACATCAAGGTATAATGCACTCCGTACGACAGATCGTACGCAAGCATTCATTCCGGGAGCATCGCCTCCGGAAGTCAATACCGCTATCTTTTTCATTTTCTTAGTTTAGTTCTCTAGTATATTTTTTCTTCAGGTTTAAGCTGGTTTTAACCTGCTTAAGAAAGGCCGAAATTATAAAATTCTTACTGATTCCGTAACTATTTTCAACAAATAAACACTCATTGCTATATTGTTTTATAATTGTTCTAATAAATGTCCTTATTTATGAATCCGTTCAACAAATAGCATTTCTTTGCAACACCAATATTTAGTTAAATTGATTCCGTGAAAAAAGTACTGATTATCACATATTATTGGCCTCCAAGTGGTGGAGGTGGTGTGCAGCGCTGGCTAAAATTTGCTAAGTATTTACCCCAATTTGGTTGGGAGCCAATCATCTTCACGCCAGAAAATCCAGATTTCTCACTTAAGGACGACACATTACAAAAAGATGTGTCGCCAGAACTTGAGGTTATACGATTTCCTATCTGGGAACCCTTTGGTGTGTACAAAAAGCTTTTCAAGTCTTCTGGTAAAACCGTGAAACAGGGGATAGTCATTGAAAAATCTAAACTCTCCTTAGGAGATAGAATATCAATATGGGTGAGGGCAAACCTATTTATTCCCGATCCTAGGAGGTTTTGGGTGAAATCCTCATCAAATTTTTTGAAATCTATTGTTGAGGACAATCAGATAGATTTAGTCATTACAACAGGACCACCGCATAGCATGCACCTTATTGGTCGCAGGCTAAAAAATTCAACTGGGGTGAAATGGATAGCTGATTTTAGGGACCCCTGGTCGGATTGGGATGTTTTGGATAAGTTGGATATTACATCGTGGGCGCGTGCGATACATAGGCGCATGGAGAAAAATGTGATGACGCAATGTGATGTGTTGCTAACCGTATCAAATCGACTGGCTGATCAATTAATAAAGAAAAAATACGGTAGGAGTATGAAAGTAGTGAACAATGGGGTAGATGAGGATGATTTTAAGTTTGATTCAGCAATTGAAGCCAATGGAAAATTCAAAATAGTTCATATGGGTTTGCTCAATGAAATACGAAACCCTGAAGTGCTTTGGGAGGTTTTGAGTGAGTTGTGTGAAGAGGATCAGGAGTTTAACGATCAGTTGGAGATTGTTTTGGCGGGAATGGTGAGTGGTTCTATTTTGGATCAGTTGAGAGACGACCAATTTTTAGGAAAGGCTCTTAATTATTTGGATTACCTGCCTCATCAGGAGGTCTTTTTATATTATCAGTCTGCTTCTATACAACTGCTTCTGTTGAACCAAAGCGAGAATGCAAAATGGATACTACCAGGAAAAATGTATGAATATATGTTTAGTGGAAAGCCCATATTGACTCTGGGAGAGCCCGAGAGTGATGTGAATGATATGCTGATGGAATGTGAGGCTGGGAAAGTGATAGGGTTTGATGAAAAGGAACAAATTAGGTCGTTTGTTAAAAAGGCTTTTGTCGATCATCAACAGGGAATTGTGTTCAAAAGGTCGGCTAATGTGTTGCAGTATTCGCGCAGAAACCTAACGGAAAAGTTGTCTCAAATTATGAATGCTGCCTGTAGTCCTTAGGTGCATTTCTTTTTTGGTTAACTATTGAATAATCTTGTGCAGTAAAAGATAACATTGGCGGTATGATTAAAGTAGGAATTGTTGGTTGTGGAAATATTGGCAAGCGGCATGTCGCAGTATTTGATGCGAATGAGGCGACCGATATTATCTCTTTATGTGACAAAGTCATAAGTAAAGCTGAAACTGAAAATGCCAAATACGGCGAACAGTATACGGTTTCTGACCAATTCCATGATGTGATTAGCACTGATGAGGTAGATCTTGTGAGTATTTGTACGCCGCATCATCTCCACAAGGAAATGACGGTATCTGCCCTTAAGAACGGTAAGAACGTCTTGGTGGAAAAGCCCATGGCTTTGAATGTTGAGGATTCATTGGAAATGATTCAGACAGCCAAAGAAACGGGTAACAAGCTGTACGTTATGAAGCAAAATCGCTTCAATGTGCCGATAACACTCACCAAGGAGGTATTGGATAGTGGTCGTTTAGGAAAGATATTTATGGTGCAGTGTAATGTGTACTGGAATAGAAACCCTGAATACTATTCTCAATCGGATTGGCGTGGAAAAATTGCCAAGGAAGGTGGAGCGTTGTTTACTCAGGCGAGCCATTTTGTAGATTTATTGATTTGGTGGTTTGGAGATGTTGTTGACGCAAAAGGACTAATTGATACGAAGATGCAGAACATAGAGGTGGAAGACTGTGGCAATGCGCTGATGGAATTCTCTTCCGGTGTTCAGGGATCTATGACCTGGACTACCTGTGTTTATAACAAAAACTACGAAGGTAGTATTACCATTGTTGGAGAGAAGGGAACGATAAAGATTGGTGGACCGTACTTGAACCAGATTGACTATTGGGACGTGCAGTCCTATCCATTACCTAACAATATTAACTTTGGCGACCTGCCGAACAACTATGGTAAATACCAGGGAACCAGTTCCAATCATCATAAGGTGGTGAATGAGATTGTGAAGAACCTGAATGGAGAAAAGTCAGACATTGTGGAAGGAGAAGAAGGAATTAAATCCATAGAGGCTATCGAAATGATCTACAATAGTGCAAGAAACAGCTAATATGAAACCAACAATATTGAAGTCTGTCATAGTAGATGTAGAATTTGGAGCTGACGTAAAAGTGGTGGAGCCAGTGAACTTATACGGCTGTGCTATTGGAGATAATGGTTTTGTTGGTCCATTTGTGGAAATCCAAAAAAATGTTTCTATTGGCAAAAATTGTAGGATACAATCACACTCTTTTATTTGCGAGTTGGTAACGATTGGGAATGATTGTTTCATCGGTCATGGGGTTATGTTTATCAACGATACCTTTTCTGAGGGAGGACCTGCTGGAGGAAATACGGAACTATGGAAAAAGACTACTTTAGGTAGTAATGTTTCTATCGGATCAAATGCTACAATACTCCCCGTTGTTATTTGTGATAGTGTGGTGATAGGAGCTGGTGCTGTAGTGACTAAGGACATTACCGAGCCTGGAACTTACATCGGAAATCCAGCGCGAAAACTGAATAAGTCAATGGGTGAATGAAGCTATGATTGAATTACACTTGAGGCGTAAGTTAGGAGTGACTGCTACCTAAACACCTAAGATCAGAATCCAGTATCAAAAAACCAGAATCTAGAAAATGCAAGTATCCTTTGTCGATCTAAAAGCCCAATACAATTCTATTAAACCGGAAATAGATGCTGCCATCCACGGTATTTTAGACAATACCTCGTTTATTGGAGGACCGATTGTAAAGGAGTTTGAAGAGAATTTTTCCAGGTACTGTGGTACAAATCATTGTGTCAACTGCGCCAATGGTACAGATGCAATAGAGATAGCTTTGCAGGCTCTGGGAATTGGCACGGGTGACGAAGTGATTGTACCGGCCATGTCATGGATAGCTACTTCGGAGGCAGTGACGACAGTTGGAGCTACACCTGTTTTTGCTGATATTTTGCCTACCAAATGGACAATTGACCCTGAGGAAGTAAAAAAGAAAATCACAGCAAAGACCAAGGCGATTATTCCCGTTCATTTTTATGGTAAGCCAGCCGAGATGGCTGAGATTATGGAGATAGCGCAGGAGAATGGATTAAAAGTGATAGAAGATTCAGCCCAGGCCCACGGAGCTGCGCATGCAGGCCAGCCAATCGGGACCTTCGGAAATATAGCCACTTTTAGCTTTTATCCTGGAAAAAACCTGGGTGCCTATGGTGATGCAGGTGCGATCGTTACTAATGATGAAAAACTGGCTGAAAAATGTAGGAAAATAGGCAATCATGGGCAGCTACAGAAGCATGATCATTTGCTTGAGGGACGAAACAGCCGCATGGATACAATTCAGGCAGCAGTATTGAATGTGAAGCTCAAATACCTTGAAGAGTGGACTGAAAGGCGGATAAACCATGCCAAATATTATAATGAAGAGCTGTCGGGTCTTGATTTTACCTTACCAGAGATCAATCATGATAGGCATGTTTTTCATGTGTATGTCGTCAATTTTGAAAATCGTGATCAGGTTAAAACTGAGCTTTTGAATAGAGGAATAAGCACGCAGCTACATTACCCAAATGCTTTGCCAATGCTAAAGCCTTATGCTTCAATCAATAACCCTGACGACTATCCTGTGGCAGGAAGGCTGGCCAATTGTGGGCTCTCACTGCCATTGTATCCTGAAATTCCCAGAGAGCAAATCGATTATGTTGTGAAGTGTTTGAGTGAAATTCTTTAAGGCCTGATGTCGTTTGGAATTTTTTAAAGAACAAATTCATCGATAATTGAAATTGATCATTCATAATTGCTAATTTTCATTTGGCATAAATTTTACCACCATGATCAACAACTCATTCATCATAAAAAAACTCAAACTCACAGCCAAGCTCTTGGAGCTCTATAGCGAAAATGATTTTAAAGTTCGGTCTTATCAGAAGGTAGTGGATGTCATAAAAATGCTCGATGATGATCTGACCAAAATGCCCGTTTCAGATATTGTTAATATTGAGGGGATTGGAAAAAGCACCGCTGAAAAAATTGCAGCTATATCAGACCATGGATCATTCGATGCGCTAGATGAACTTTTGAATAAAACACCGGAAGGTGTGGTTGAGATGCTTGGGCTGCCTGGATTTGGGGCTAAGAAAATAGCGGTACTCTGGCAAGATGGAGGTGCTGAGACCCTGGAAGATCTTTTGGTATTGTGCCAACAAGGGAAAATTGCTTCGCTAAAGGGATTTGCTGATCGATCTCAGGATACCCTGATGCAAGCCGTGTTATTCAAATTGGATTGCCGAGGAAAGTACAGATACGCAGTAATTGAACCGGTATTTAAAGAAATTATTGAACAAATTACTACCAGCATTTCGGAGGCAAAAGTGTCCGAGACTGGAGCCGTAAGACGTAGAATGGATATCATCTCAGTGGTAGAGGTATTAGTAGGGTATGATGATTTTGAAAAGGTTAGAAATACAATAAACGCTCATGAGGATTATGAAGAAGTAGCATTGAGTTCAGGTCCTTTTTCCTGGTCGGGGAGTCATCTGCCAACAAAGGCCAAGGTGAAAATTAGGTTTTGCAAAGAAGTAGATTTCGAATCTACCTTACTGAAGACAACAGGCTCATCCAAACACCTCAGTGCCGTATTAGGCAGTGGAGAAAAAATCAAAGAGGCCATCGATAGTATGAATGGAGGTACGGAAAAGGACTTTTGTGTATCGCATGGTCTACAATATATAGAACCAGAACTGCGAGAGGGTTCTTTCGAATTGGATAAAGCTGCCAAACAAGAATTACCAAAGCTGGTGGAGATGGATGACCTGAAAGGAATTTTACATAATCATTCTACTTACAGCGATGGTAAACATACACTCCGGCAAATGGCGGAATACTGCAAAGAGTTGGGTTATGAGTACCTGGGTATAAGTGACCATAGTCAAACTGCTGTGTATGCGAGTGGCCTAAATGAATACAATGTAAAGCAGCAGCAAGAAGAAATTCAAAAGCTCAATGAGGAGCTGGCACCTTTTAAAATATTCTCAGGAATAGAATCAGATATATTAGGGGATGGTGCGCTGGATTACCCTAATGAAATCCTTGAAAGCTTCGATTTTATAGTCGCCTCCGTGCATTCAGGATTGAATATGGATATTAATAAAGCTACCAATAGATTATTAGCGGCCATCAGAAATCCATATACGACGATTTTAGGTCACATGACTGGTAGGTTGCTATTGGATAGGGAAGGCTATCCTGTTGATCATAAAGAAATCATTCATGCCTGCGTAGAAAATGATGTGGTTATTGAGATCAATGCCAGCCCAGCGCGGTTGGATATTGACTGGCGCTGGGTGCATTATGCGTTGGAGCAGAGAGTCATGCTGAGTATCAACCCCGATGCACATGCCAAGGACGGCTACCACAATATGTATTATGGCTTGTTGGCGGGAAGAAAAGGGGGGCTGACAAAAGAGATGACCTTGAACGCCAAATCTCTTGATGAAATATCTAACTATTTCAGCACTAGAAAAGCCAAAGTACTGTCCTGATGCCAGGAAAGAAAATACTTATTATTCGCTTTTCTTCCATCGGGGATATTGTATTGACTACCCCTGTAATTCGTATTTTAAAAACTCAATTAGAGAATGTTGAATTGCATTACTTCTGTCATCAGGATTACGTACAACTACTTATAGCCAATCCACACATTGATAAAATTCACTTGTTAAAAGGAAGCCTGGGTCAGGCAATACATGTACTAAAGCAGGAGAAGTTTGACTATGTCATTGACCTTCAAAAAAACTTCAAGTCCTTTTTAGTGAAATTTTCACTTGGAGCCCCCTCTGGTAGCTTTCGAAAACTGAACATTGAAAAATGGCTGCTGGTAAACTTCAAAATGAACAGGCTGCCCAATGTGCACATTGTCGATAGATATGTAGCAGCTGCCAAGCCACTGGGCGTTCATTTGGATGACGGTGGGTTGGACTATTTTATTCCACACAAAGATGTAGTGGAGGATGACTGGCTACCCGAAGCATACAGAGAAAACCTAGTTGCATTCGTGTTGGGAGGAAAGTTCGGAACCAAGAAATTGCCAAAAGAAAAGGTCATTGAGGTCTGTGATAAAATCAATAAGCCAGTGATATTGCTTGGCGGTAAGGAGGAAGAGGAGGTAGGGCAATATGTTGCTGATTTTTTCGAGAAGCAAAATAAAAACCAACCTTATGAAAAGGGACTGAAGGATTTGAATAAGAAGACCATTATTTTCAATGGATGCGGTAAATTCAACTTGAACCAATCGGCTTCTATTATAAAAAAAACAATTGCGGTGTTTACGCATGATACGGGATTAATGCACATTGCTGCAGCTTTTGGTAAAGATGTTTTTAGTATATGGGGCAATACCATTCCCGAGTTTGGTATGTATCCATATCGCACGAAATTTACAGTATTTGAAAACAATTCCCTTTCTTGCCGACCATGCTCCAAGATTGGAAGCGACAAGTGTCCTTTGGGACATTTTGATTGCATGAAAAAACAAGTAATGGATTTTTATATTCCTTAGTTTCATGAAAAAACTCTACATTGTTCGTCATGCCAAGTCTAGCTGGGATTACCCTGAGTTGACGGATGAAGAACGTCCACTGAACAAAAGAGGCAAACGGGATGCACCAAGAATGGCCGAGCATGTAGCGGATAAGGTTACTTGCCCTGATGTTTTTGTTTCCAGTCATGCCGAGAGGGCATTCAAAACGTCAATTGAATTTGCCAAAGCTTTTGGTCTTTCAGAAAAGGATATTACACAAACAAGCGAACTGTATCATGCTTCAGAATCGGCCTGGAAGCGTGTAGTTTCACAAATCAACGATGCACATGATAGTGCTATGCTCTTTGGGCACAATCCCGGAATTACATATTTCGTCAATCAACTCTCAAGGTCGAATATATTTAATATACCAACCTGTGGTGTGGCCGGAATAGCTCTTGATATTGACTCTTGGCAGGAAATATCGAATGTTCGTGGAAAGCTCGATTTTTACTACTATCCTAAGGGGATATGAAGGCTAAACCTTAAGGTTTTATAAGGTAGAACACATGATATTGGGAGACTTTGCTATTACTGAGGTAAACCTTGCAGGTTTCTATCCGTCACATTCCCAATAGGGGTAAATGCTTTACTTTATGATAAGTCAACGCAGCTTTAATACACTGTTTTAATTCTGCCTCCGGCACCTCATCATCCATATTGAAGACAATGGCTCGGGTACCCTCATATTTAAATAGATCACCAAAAACCAATTGAAAGGTGGCGACAAGCTTGCTGGTGCATTTGAAATACATGGCATATTGATCAGGGGTCTTTTCTTTCCAGTCCATACGGAGTGTGCTTCCTTTTTTGGCCAGGTAACTGGGTTCTCCCCATTTTAAAGTTTCTTCAACTTCTCCCAATCCTTCTATTTCATTGGCAGTTTCCAAAACCAACCGACGGAGGTATAGCATTTTCTTTTTGGCATGGGGAGGGTAGTTGTTGAAAGTGGTTTCAACCTTGTTATTACTTGCTTGAATCGATGTTTCCAAATTATGTAATTATTTTAGATTAAGTCCCAAACTGCCCCAAATCCTCACAAGATAGACAAGCATTGGCATATCGATCATAAGCATCATAGGCTGGGCCAGGGCGACCAACCAAAGTGATGATCTTGTCGACCCGAACACTTTGTCCGCTGGATATATGAAGAAAAACACCTTGCGCTGTTTTTTCTAAGCGAAGCACTTTTCCCGTGGTATCATTGAGTTTCTCTTCTGGATCAAAGTAAAAAACCTTTCCCTCACGTTCTTCGGATATATACGCTTCAATAATCTCTGTGTAATCAGGATCAATGGGCATAAATGGATCGGGGTATGTCTTGGTCTTGTCCATACAGTAAAGGTAAGTCTAAATGCAGATAATCTATAATGAACAGATCCTGAAACAAGTTCAGGATGACTTTTACCAAACATTTGAGACAGTTTCCAACCACCAATAATTTCTAATTGCCAATTGTAAATTGTCATTACGGCTTATCCTGATTTTTCGACAGTTCACACCAGAAATCCGACCATACGCTCCATTCGATAGTTCGTGCATTATTGAATATCTACAATTTTGACTTGTCAATGAATCGAAAAACAATGATAAGATCAATAATTCTCCTGCTGCTTTTTACGCTATCTGCACGTGTTGCTGTTGCCAGCACTGTTTCTGGCAAGGTGACCGATAAGTCAGGAGAAGGTATCCCAGGTGTCAATGTGTACATCAAGGACACCTATGATGGAGCAACAACCAGCGTTACCGGAGAGTATAACTTTAGTACAGCAGAAACTGGCGTGCAAGTATTGGTTACCAGCTTTATTGGCTATAAGACACAAGAGCTAATCGTAGACCTGACCACTGATTTGCAATTGGATATTTTGATGAAAGAGGAAATCAGCAAACTTAACGGTGTAGTGATCACAGCAGGATCTTTTGAAGCGAGTGACGAAAACAAAGCTGTTGTTTTCAAGCCTCTGGATATTGCTACTACGGCAGGAGCTACTGCCGATATTGCCGGGGCACTGAATACTTTGCCTGGCACTACAACAAACGGAGAAACCGGAAGTTTATTTGTGCGAGGAGGCACAGCCGACGAGACTAAAGCATTTATCAACGGGATGATGGTTGGCAATTTCTACAGCGCATCCCCCAACAATATCCCAACAAGGGCAAGGTTCTCACCATTCCTTTTCAAGGGGACATTCTTTAGTGCCGGAGGGTACTCAGCCGAGTACGGTCAAGCCTTATCATCAGTTCTTTCATTAAATTCTATAGATACACCGACCGAATCCAAAACAGATTTGTCGTTCATGAGTGTTGGTGGTGCTGTGTCGCATACCCAGCACATGAAAAACAGTGGCATCAATGCACAGTTCGCTTACACAAACCTTGATCCATACATTGGGCTTGTTAAACAAGATTTTGATTGGGAAAATGGCTACACCTCCGAGAATGGTACGCTCATGTACTGGCATGATGTGAACAAATCAGATCGCTTTAAGTTCTATGCCAATTGGGATCGTAGTGCTTTTGTCATCCTTATGCCCAATATCAACAATGACAATCAGCCTGATCGAATTGACTTAACCAATAGGAATCTTTACCTCAATTCATCCTATATGAAATCTATAGGTAAAGAATCGATGCTATTCACAGGTGTTTCTTATGGAGTGACCAATGAAGATATCAACTTTAACAAGGATGTAATTGATGAAAAGGAAAATGGATGGCACGTTAAGTCTTATTTGAATACTCAACTAGCGAGCAATGTTGGATTGAAAGTAGGGGCAGAGGTGATCGGGAATGGAAAGGATCAGGATTTTGATGATGCGGACAACAGCAGTTTTCATTCTGAGTTTGATAATATCCTCACTGCAGGTTTTGTCGAGTCTGATATCTATGCAAGCAAAAATATGACCTTCAGAGCTGGCCTACGCCTGTCTAACTATTCATTAATAGGTAAAGCTAAACTGTCTCCAAGAGTGTCTATGGCTTACAAAACAGGGGAGTTTGCTCAAGTCTCTTTGGCTTATGGAAAGTTTCACCAATTGGCAGAAAGCGATATGTTACTAAGGTCAAGTGATGTTGATTTTGAGGAATCAGCACACTATATCGCCAACTATCAAATGATCAGGGAGGGGAAGACCTTCAGGGCGGAAGTTTACTACAAGGGCTATGATAACCTTGTGAAATTCGATTCCAATGATGAATTTAATCCTACAAGCTACAACAACCTGGGTGACGGATATGCCAAGGGGATAGATATACTTTGGAAGGATGACAAGACCATTAAAAACGGTCAGTATTGGGTTTCCTATTCTTTTATTGATACAAAAAGGGATTTTAAAGATTTCCCATACAGGGCAGTACCAGGGTTTGCAGCCAGACATAATCTGTCATTGGTCTACAAGTACTTTATTACCGAATGGAAGACGCAGGTAGGTACCACTTTTTCTTACAATTCGGGTAGACCTTACCATAACCCCAACAAAGAAACATTCAACAGTGAGCGTACCAAACACTACGCTAATCTGAGCTTCAACTTTGCCTACCTCCCTCGGCAGAACATTGTGATCTATGCATCAGCTACCAATTTGTTGGGTCGGGATAATGTATTTGGCTATGAATTTGAAAATGACCCAGGCATGGATGGAGTGTATGATTCTCGAGCGATTGGCCAGGCAGCCAAGAGGTTTTTATTCCTGGGGGTATTCATCACTTTGACAAAAGACAAGACACAAAATCAATTAGACAATTTATAAAACAAACTACAATGAAAACGATTATCATGATGCTGGCCGCAATATTAGTGACAGGATATACCATGGCCGGTGAGCCCAAAGGGCACAAACTGACAGTAGTCATTAAGAATTTTGAAAACACAGATGGACAGGCTATGGTCTCTTACTTTCAATCGGAAGATAAATTTTTGAAAGATGGTAAAGGGGCACGTACTACTATTAATGATAAAAACGAAATAAAAGTGGTATTTGAGAATGTACAGCCCGGCACTTTGGCCGTAAGTGTTGTTCATGATGAAAACGGCAACAACGAGCTCGATAAGGGTGTTTTCGGAATTCCAACAGAAGACTATGGTTTTTCTAATGATGCCAAAGGAAGCTTCGGACCCCCAAGCTTTGAGCAGTGTCAGTTTGAATTGAACAGTGATAAGACGATTGAGATAAATATTAATTAACTATTGACTTTAACCATTGACTTTAACCATTGACCTTGACTGTTGACTTTAACTTTTGGTTTGAAGATTATAGCGAATGAGAGAAAATAATACTACAGCGACTTTATCCAAATACCCAATACTATTTACTAAACACTTATTACCAAATACTCAATACTTAATATTAAAAAAAAACATGAAAAAGATACTATTATTCATTACCGCATTTGTAATCTCATTGAGCACCTCTTATGCTGGAGGGGCCTATGAAAGGACGATGGGAGAATCCATTGGTCAGATATTTTCTTCCAAATCAGAGGATATGGACGCTTTGGCCAACAAGTTCAATCGGATTGGAGAAGCTGAAAAGGATAAATGGCTGCCGTATTATTACGCTTCTATGACCTATATATTCAAAAGCTTTCAGTTACAGGAATCAACTGCGAAGGATCAGGCGCTGCAGTCTGCCCAGCAGTCGCTTGATAAGGCCAAAGATCTGGTAGAAGCAAACAGTGAAATCAGTTCCTTGCAAGGTTTTTTGTATATGATTAGCTTGAGTGTTGATCCTGCAAACAGAGGGCAGTCTATGTCTCCAAAGGCTTTTGCGGCGTTTGAGAAAGCACTTGCGCTGAACCCTAAAAACCCAAGGGCTATTCTCTTCAAAGGACAAATGATGTACGGCGCAGCAGAGTTCTTTGGTTCAGGTACAGAGGAGGCTTGTGGGATGGTTCTAAAGTCAATAGAAATATTCGAGGCTCAGGAAGGTAATCAAACCATGCAACCTTCATGGGGAATAGTATCCGCAAGACAGTATCAAGAAAAGTGTAACTCGGTCAGTAAATAGACCGCAAAACGATTTATATTTCTTTTCTTTGATCGAAACAACTGAATCATTATGTCCTGGAGTACAAAATCCATACGCTACCCTTTTCTGAGATATTTCCTGCAATGGATTGGTATTCCTTTATTGGGAGGTTGTGTTATAGGAGCTTTCTTTTGTATGGAATGCATTGCTGATGGGGATTTTGGAGAACTTGCTGAAAACTGCTTGATTTCCGCAACTTTTTGGACAGTGCTGGCAAATGGCAATACATACCTGGCAAATCTTGTTGACCGTAGGTGGACCTGGCTCAGACAGCCCATGAAGAGGTTTGCTATTGGAAGTGCCGTATTGTTCGTATATACGGTATTTGCCTGTGTAGCTATTCTCTGGATATATGTAGAGGTAATTCTGGGTTACGATTTTGTACGGAGTATGAATGCACGAGGTTGGTCAACATCAATAGTTCCAGGACTTCTAATCACTATGTTTATAGCCATATTTATGCATGGCAAGGAGTTTCTTTTTGCCTGGAGACAAGCCGCTATAGACAATGAAAAGCTCAAGAATCAGAATGTGGCTTCTCAATATGAGTCATTGAAAAACCAGGTGAACCCACACTTCTTGTTCAATAGTCTTAATGCTTTGTCCTCTCTTGTCTATTCTGATCAGGAAAAGGCGGTTGATTTTATTAGAAAGCTATCAAATGTTTATCGCTATGTATTGGATCATCAGCTGGAGGAGGTTGTTGAGCTGAAAACAGAGCTGGAATTTGCCAAGTCTTTCATTTACTTAAATAAAATAAGATTCGGAGATGGCCTGGACATAGAAATAAAAGGAGAGGAGCAGATTATGCCAGTGGATATGATACCCCCATTGGCCATACAGATGTTGCTTGAAAATGCTTTTAAGCATAATATTATTTCCCGGGATCAGCGTTTGAAAATAGATATTTTAATTGCTGGGGATGAAGTAACTGTTTCGAACAGTTTTAATCCTAAAAATAGTAAAGAAGCATCGTCAGGTGTTGGGCTGAATAATATTAAGTCCAGGTTTAAGTTTCTCACTGAAAAGTCTGTAGAAGTCTTGCAGGATGACGGTCAATTCTTGGTCATACTACCAATTCTAAAACACAAGGAATGATGGATGTATTGATCGTAGAAGACGAGCAAATAGCTGCGGATCGCTTGAAGCAATTGATTCAGGAGGTGTCCCCGGAACTGAATATTGTAGCGCATCTGGATTCTGTCAAGTCATCCATTCAATGGCTGACCAATAACAGTCCTGACCTTATTTTCCTTGACATTCAGCTAGCAGATGGTCAAAGTTTCGAAATTTTCGAATCCATTCAAACTGATTGTCCCATCATATTCACTACTGCATATGATCACTTTGCAATTAAAGCTTTTAAACTTAATAGTCTGGATTATTTGCTTAAACCAATAGTCAAAGACGATCTAGAATTGGCCATTCAAAAGTTTCAGAGACAAGTTGAAAAGAGACTAGCTGGAATAGTAGATATGAAACGTTTGGTCGAATCGCTTTCTCATAATAATACCGAGAAGCGCAAAGAACGGTTTGTGATAAAAGTAGGCGAGCACATCAAAACAGTGAACGTTGCGGATATCAGGGTATTTTACGTTTGGGAAAAGGCAAGCTATATCCATACGCTAGAGGGGAAAAAGTATATGGTCGATTATACCCTCGATCAGGTCGAGCACCTGATTGATCCACAGCTATTCTTTCGTATCAATAGGAAGTATATAATCAATCTTCACCAAATTAAGGACATAGTCAGTTTTTCAAACAGTCGCCTCAAAATATTCTTGAAAAATGAAGAACAAGCGGAAGACCTCATTGTAGCGAGGGAACGTGTTCAGGAGTTTAAGGCTTGGTTGGATCAGTAATACCAAGCCCAATCTACTTAGTTGAAAACGGTTTCAATGAAGTTGAACTTATAATTAAGCAGATCGCTGTAGTCTTCTCCGGCCTCTAACATGTCATCGTCGTGCTCCTCGTAGTACCAGTTGATGGTTATTGGTATTCCACGGTTCTTTGCTTTAAGCAGTCTCTTGAAAGCGTCAAAAAGACATTTTGATGAGCTGGTATTGAAATACTCAAATTTAAAATTGACGGTGACACTTTTAGTGCCAAAGTGTGCATATCGTTCTAGGGCAATTAGTAATCTTTTGTAGAATTGAATAGAGTTTTCGGGACTTGATTTCCCCCTAAGTTCTAGCAGTGCTCTGTCCGGATCAAAGTAGACCAAAGGTTATCCTTGTTGGTCGAATAACAAGCTTTTCTACTTTTTTTCGCTCGCTCGAATTATCTCTGACTCTATTCTGCAAAGTCTTATTTACCACTGATTGAATGGAATCCATAGCTGTAGGAATAAGTTTTCTGTTATCAATCAATAACAAACAGTAAGAATATTTAATTCCTGAATTAGTGGAATTGTATTTGTCCTAATTCTTGAATCTAATCAGGATGTTTTAGCCAACCACACAAACAAAAATGAAAAACTTCTTTTCTGCCTCTATCAATAGTGAAGGCTAATATATTTGTTAAAGTCTAATATGAAAATCAAATGCTTACAAAAGTAGGCGGGTATTGTCCATTCGATTGAATAAATAATATAACTTAAATAGACAGTCTTTATTGAAAATGAATCAAAGTACACTGTAGCCAAATTGCTGAACAACAAACACATTGGGGTGTGAGGATTGTAGATGAGGTTGATAACTTGTTAATAATGAGTGGGAAAGTTGTAGATAACAATGGGGTTGATTTCTTTGCAAATATACTGGAGTAGTCTACTTTAGTATCATCAAGTAAGAGATAAAAAATCAACCTTTCGGGGTTGGTCTCGGAGAAGGGAAGATAAAGGAGAATACGTTCTTCTGGTTCGAATTTTCAAGAGGCTCTCAGTCGGAAGATTTGCGCAAGCGGATCGGAAGGTAGAAGGTTTTCAACAGTAGCTTGGCGATTTGCAAGCATCAAGGTGTTTGTAAATTGAAAGGGGTGCGGGTTCGTTAGAACAAGCACCCTTTTTGTTTTAGTACCAACCATCAAAAAAGCCTCTCAGATTTCTCTAAGAGGCTTTTTGGCGGAACGGACGGGACTCGAACCCGCGACCTCCTGCGTGACAGGCACTAAGTTAAGAAATTAAATATACTGATTATCAGTTAGTTACAAAATACAAAACGTAACAGAACAGCCAAAAAACAAGAAAAACTTAACATGAAAACTTAACAGAGCTTTTGTCTTTTTCATTGGGATCTAAGATATTCAATTATTTGCTGCTTCAATCTAGGAAACCCAAGTCATTCTATAAGCAATGATTTCATTCTTGTATATGAAATATATGTTGCCTCCTCCCATAAGATCACCTACCATTCCCCCTGATTCATAGTAAGAGATTTCATTGACATATTTATTTGTTCTTTCGTCAAAGACTGATGGTACCCCAAAAAATAGGACAGTAAGTTAAGTTCATAAAATTGAATTTAAATTTACTGATTATGACAAGAAGGAAGTACACCTCAAAGTTCAAGACCAAAGTGGTTTTGGAAGTATTAAAAGAAAGGCAAAGTGTTGCCGAACTGGCACAGAAGTATGAGCTTGCCCCACAGCAAATCCATCTATGGAAGCGTGAATTTTTATCAAAAGCAGACTCTGTTTTTGAGCAGAAGTCCAAAAGTGCCAAGACTCAGGCAGAAGAAGAGAAAGACCAATTATTGAAGTCAATTGGCCAGCTCAAGGTCGAGAATGATTTTTTAAAGAACGCCTTGCGGTAAAGCCACTAAAGGAACGAAGATCAATGATAAGCAAGGGTCAATTGAGTATGAAAAAGCAATGTAAGCTGCTTTCCATACATCGTTCGGGTCTGTATTATTCACCCAAAGGAGAGTCTGAATTAAACCTGGAATTAATGCGTTTGATGGATGAACAT
This sequence comes from Cyclobacteriaceae bacterium, assembly GCA_049115735.1. Lineage (GTDB taxonomy): Bacteria > Bacteroidota > Bacteroidia > Cytophagales > Cyclobacteriaceae > CAXBNB01. The sequence continues at coordinate 36,443 of JAGDZP010000003.1, forward strand.
TACTTACATCACCCATTCAAGGGGGCAAACCGGATGCATACCTGGTTGACTATGGACAAAGGCTACAATGTCAGTAAAAATAGAATAGAAAGACTCTATTACAGAGTAATGGGACTTAGGGCTGTAATGCCAGGAAAACACACTTCCAGACGGCACAAAGCCCATAAGACCTATCCATACTTGCTGAGGAATTTGAGTATCGATCGCCCCAATCAAGCTTGGGCGATTGATATCACTTATATTCCTATGAAGAAAGGCTATATGTACCTGACAGCTATTATCGATTTATACAGCCGTTATGTGGTCAATTGGTCAGTATCTAATACTATGGATGCTGATTGGTACAAGCAAACCCTACAAGAAGCTATTGAAATGTATGGCAAGCCCGAGATTATCAATACAGACCAAGGTTCTCAATTTACTTCGGAAGTGTTTTCGGGTTATGTGCTTAAAGAAAATATCAGGTTGAGTATGGATGGAAAAGGTAGGGCTATAGACAATGCATTTATCGAAAGATTGTGGAGAAGTGTCAAATATGAAAAGCTGTATCTAAATCCACCAAACGATGGCATAGATCTATACCTGCACATAGCTGAATACTTCAACTACTACAATAGGGAAAGAAGGCATTTAGGGATAAAAAATAAAATACCTGAACAGCTCTACCATCAACAAAATATTGAAGCTGCTTAAAATGAATATATTTACTGAATTGGAACTTAATCTAACACAATACCTGTCCTAACAATTGGGGGATCATCAGGGCTTTTAGGAAATGGCAATATTGAATGTGAGTGAAAAAAGTATGTTGGTTTGGCTGAAAAAGAATCAAATATTACAACCATTTGATATTCTGTGTTTTAGGGAATATGAAAATTAGTGGGTATAATTTTGGTACAACTTTTTTGCTGCTATATACTGCCAAAAGATGTAATAAACCTTGGTAAAGTTCATATGACTAACTAACCGTTTGAAATAAATTGACCAATAGAGTTCATTAATAACTCATTTCCGGTTTGTCCCAAATTTGGGACACGATCTTATGAAAAAAGGCGTGGAACGTGCAGTGGAGAACTTGAGTGAGATCCTTGCAAGGAATTATTCACAAGAATGAAAGCCGCAACCTTCAGGTCACCACTTCACTTCCTGCTTTGTGAATTTGGTGGCATATTCAGTTGGGGTGAGATTATAGGTTTCTTTGAAGCATTTTCTGAAGTAATCAGCATTTTCAAACCCAACCAAATTTTTCACTTCTTTAATATTGAATTTGCCTTGTTCGAGCAGTTGGCAGGCCATTCGCAACCGGATACTTCGGATGAATTCAATGGCGGTCATGTTAGTCAATGCCTTCATTTTTCGATAAAAATGGACCCTGCTCAGCCCCAGCTCATTACTGAGTTCGTTGACTGTAATATTTGTATTTGAAATATTGTCAGTTATGTAATCAATTGCCTTTTTTAGAAGCTTTTCATCGACTGAAGTAATGGACAATTCTTCAGGCTCAAGGATAGATTCCGTCTTGAAATGTTTCTGTAAAATGTCTCGTTGGTTCAGTAAATTTTTAATGCGTAATTTGAGATAGCTGGCACTAAACGGTTTAGTGATATACTCATCAGCTCCGGTTTCGTATCCTTCATATTTAAATGTAATGGCTGTCCGAGCAGTTAATAGAATTACAGGTATATGGGAGCTCCTGGAGTCTTTCTTGATGTGCCTGCAAAGTTCAATGCCATTCATTTCAGGCATCATGACATCACTTATAATCAGATCCGGCCCTTCCTGGATGGCTTGTTCAAGCCCTTCTTTGCCGTCCTCAGCTTCGATGAGCTCATACTCGGATTTAAGAAGTTCAATGACAAATTGACGTACTTCCATATTATCCTCTACGATAAGGACGGTTTGTTTCTCCACACGAGATGGAATATGGTCAGATACTTCTTCGAACTTCGGTAAATCTAGCTGGCGCTCTCGCTGAATGAAATCCTTGGTATACTGGCTTACATTGTCACTATTCTTAAAATCACTGATTATATCTTCTTTACTGAAATGACTATTGCCATTTGGAAGGTAAATGATAAAGCTGGTAAAACCATGATCATCCAGTGTCTCCACCCGGCTCTTGACCAAAATTATACCGTGATGAAGCTCGATCATTCGTTTAGCCAACTCTAGACCGATACCAGTGGGATTGTCATTAAGCTTACCCTTTTTGGAGTAATACCTTTTGAATATTTTATCAATATCACCCTGGGAAATGCCTTGCCCACTATCTGTTATGGTAACTTCAATGCCACCATACTTTCGTTTAGCCGGCATATCTAAAGGCATATTTTCTGCGGCTACCTGTCGCACTTCTAACTTTATTTTTCCATGCTCAGGAGTGTACTTAAATGCATTAGATAATAAGTTATAAAACACAATCTCTAGCTTGTCCCGATCGTACCAGCAAGGAACATAATCTTGTGCCGAAGATACATTCACTTCAATTCCCTTGCTTTCAGCTATACCATCAAAGGCCAAGCATATTTCCTTAATAAAGGCCAAGATGTTTCCTTCGGCAATCATAAGTTTTTCATTCCCTGTTTCAAGCTTTCTTAGATCTAGTAGTTGATTTATGAGCTGTATCATTCGGTCACCATTGCGCTGGATCATTTCGAGTTGACGCCTGAAACGATCACTAGTTTTGGCCTGCTTCAATAGGTTTTCAATGGGAGCCAGAATAAGCGTAAGAGGGGTTCTCAGCTCGTGCGATACATCTGTAAAAAATCTCAATTTGGTTTCATGTAGCTCATGTTCCTTTTCTCTTTGAAAATGTTCCATTTGCAAGCTGGATTTCATTTGAGCCCATTGAAACGAAAACCTGAAATACAAATACAGCAAAACGATCAATAGAAGAAAATAAAACAAATAGGCATACCATGTTCTCCAGATGGGGGGCAATACAGTAAATCCTAACACTGAATATTCACTTCCCCAATGTTCATTATTTGAGCTGCTTTGTAGCCAAAGTTCGTGATATCCAATCGGTAAATAGGTGATATTAATTGATCTCTGGTGGCCGAGGGAATTCCAGTTATTACTTTCGTCCAACTTATATCTATAATAAAGCTGGTATGGATTCACATAGTTCAAACCGGCAAATACCAATTGAATATTGCGCTGACTGTATTCCAAGGTGATTGAACTATCCTGTGCTATGTTTTGTGTAGGATATGAAAACGAATTGTCAGCAGGATCATCATCGGTAATTGTCAATTTGGAAACAACAACTAGAGGGTGAAAGTCTTTTTTTTCAATGTCTTTAGGATAAAATGAATTAAAACCATTCACACCACCAAAATACAGCTTTCCATTGCTGGCTTTCATCGCACTGCCAGGATCGAATTGCCTGCTCTGCAAACCATGAATCACATCAAAACTTGTTGATGCTATTGTGCTTTCCGTGTCTGGCTCTTTTGATAAGATTACTTCTGACAGACCATCATTTGAGGATACCCAGTATGTATTCTTTTCACTTTCGAGAACAGCGTTTACAGTATTCGATACAAGACCATTGCTCTTGTTATACCATTTTACTCTTTCTCCTGTCAAAATAAACATACCGTAGTTTTGTGTTCCTACAATTATTCTTTCCTGCGAATCCTGAGTCACACAATTGATATGAAGTAACTTGTTGTTATACTGTCCTGTGATTGATGAAATATCGATAAGTTTTTTGGTGAGTCTATCCACACATTCAAGTCCTAAATTACTCCCGACCCAAATTCTATCTTTTGAGTCTTCATATAAAACATTGATATTAAAAAACTTCGTGGGAATATTGGTGAAGGTTTTTTTGTTAGGATCAAATATCTGGACACCCCCACCATTGGTTCCAACCCAGACCAACCCCGCATCATCGAGATGGACTGTATGTACCTGATTGTTGACCAATGAATTCGTATTGCCTGGTTCATGAAAATGACTTGTAAATTTGTTTGATTTTAAATCGAAATAATTCAGCCCATTGTATGTGCCGATCCATATATTGCCCTTCTTGTCATAGGAAATCGATTTTACATTGTTGTCTGAAATGCCTGAATTTTCCTGTTTGTAATAAATAAATTTTTTAGTTCCGTTATCAAGAAAATCTAAACCACCGTTTCCTGTTGCCACCCAAAGCCCCTTATCCGCTTCCAGAAACCCGGAAACCGAGTTGTCACTCAACCCCTGGTGGTTGTTCTTTTTTTTCATAAATGGAAATAAATTGTTTTGTGGGTGATAATAATTTATACCTTCAGTATAGGAAGCCAGCCATACTCCTCCATCTGTATCCTCCATAATATCATGGAATGAGCTTTGGCTTATGCTTTCACTGCGTAAATTGGTGATGTTAGTATATGTTGTATTGATTATGCATACCCCATCAAGCGTAGCACACCACAGCAGTGTTCCATTGATCACTTTGAGTTTTTTTACATGGTCAGAAATGATGCTTGAATTTGAAGTATTGAAATTTCGAACTTCAGAAGGTCTTTCGTTTTTGAAACTGAAGCTAAAGACTCCATAAATTTCTGTCGCCACCCAAAAGGTTCCGGTATCATCTTCTGCGATATCCCTTATTTCAAAAAGATCTTTGCCTTCCTCTAATTGAGCATTTAAAGTCACTCTTTCAAAGGATTGGCCGTTTCTTGAGATAAACAATCCCCCCTTGGTACAGAGCCATATATTATCATTTTTGTCATTGTATAGTCCTATAATATTATTTGTGTTACTTTCGATTTCTTTGACTCTTGCCAGCTCAAAATTTCCAGTATTAGGATCGTAAATACTCAGACCGTTAGATGTGCCAACCCAAACTTTTCCTTTCTGGGTTTCGGAGATGCATTTTACATAGCGATGGGAAATTGATTCGGGTGATCCATCCACATTGAATCTTATGAATGTGTCATTTTTCCGATTAAGTAAATTCAGGCCATTTGCCGTGCCCACCCAAATGTCTTTTCTGGAATCCTCGTAAACAACGTTGACATGATTGTTGGACAGGGAAAGTGGGTCATCAAAACTATGTTTGTAGATTAAATTGTCTACACCATTGTATTTGTTTATTCCATCCCGGGTTCCTATCCATATTAGGCCATCATTGTCTTGAATGATACTGAGTACAGAATTGAAAGATAGCCCTTCGCTCATTCTAATTTTCCTGAAGGTCATGTCGTCACCAAACGCCCATTGAAATAGGAATGTCAAAGTGAAACATATATAGAATGAAAGTTTACCCATCTCTCAAATTCTCTTAGCATAAAATCAAGATGAAAGTTAAACATAATGCCTAACAATAAGAACAATAGGCACTTTTATGAGTGGTTGCTGGATTGCATTGCGTTTAATCTTATAAGTAGCTGATAAACAATTGTTAACGATCTTATGGTGTTACATATGTTCTGTTGTTTTGCAACATTTGGGACCTTAGGTGTAACATTTGATAGGTATTCCTGAAACGCCTTTTTTTCTTGTTTGCTTGTGGGATCGTGAAGTTTACCAAAGTATAAAAAACTAAAAGACCATGATTTTGAAAAACTGAGAGCAAAAATCAGAAAGGAGCAAAAACAAACTATTATTTCTGATAATCGCTCTGGCCATTTCCATTATCGCGCTCTTTCTCACAGTCTTTTATATATCAGCGTAATTTTTTTCACTTAAAAAAACATTTATGAAAACTAGAATTACTTTAATGAAAACCTGCTTGTTTATGCTCCTGATCCTCTTCGGACCCGGAGCATTGGCTCAAAGCCAAAAAGTCTCCGGTAAGGTCACCGACGAAAGTGGGGAGATTTTACTTGGAGTTAGTATCACTATTCAAGGAACAACCACGGGAACTACTACAGATCTTGACGGTATTTTCTCCTTAATGGCAGATACTGATGACATACTTTCTATTAGCTATGTGGGGTATGTAACCCAACAATTTCCTGTAAACAATCAAACTTATTTCAATATCAAAATGGTCGAAGACCTTCAGAGCCTGGAGGAAGTGGTAGTTGTTGGTTACGGTACACAGAAGAAAAGCGACATTATAAGTTCAGTTGCGTCTGTCGACGAACAGGCGCTTCTAAAAGTTCCTTCTACAGATATAGGGGAGATGCTAAGGGGAAAGGTAGCCGGTGTATATGTAACAACAGCAAGTGCCGCTCCAGGAGGAAGCACAAATATTCTGATCCGTGGTAAATCATCAATTAATGGTGGTACGTCACCCATTTATATTGCGGATGGTGTTCAGATTGGAGGGCTTAACGATATCAACCCTAATGATATTGAGTCCATGGAAATTCTGAAAGATGCCGCTGCACAGGCTATTTATGGTGCACGGGCTGCTAATGGTGTAGTTTTGATCACTACGAAAAGAGGAAAAGTTGGTCAGACGAGAGTTACATACAATGGATATTACGGTGTGCAATCTGTCAATAGATGGTTTGATATCTATTCTGCGGAAGAATTTGCTCAGTTAAAAAGGGAAGCTTTCAGAACTGATAATCTGGATGATAGTTATGAAAATGATGTAGATATTTTCACACCTACGGAATATGATGTTATCCAAAATGGTAACTACATAGACTGGGAAAAAGAAGTGCTTCAAACTGCGTCTATTCAGAGCCATAATGCTTCTATTTCCACTGGAACAGAAAATACTACTGTTTACGCTGGGTTAAATTACAACCAACAGGGAGGTGTTATTCCTGGTACAGATTTTAGGAGATTTAATATCAGGTTCAATGCTGACCAGAAAATCAATAATTGGTTGAAGGTAGGGATAAATTCTTCATGGCAACTATCTGACAAGAACATTCCTGGTACCGGCAGCACACTGCAGAGAACGATCACTACCTCACCGTTAGGTGTGATATACAACGATGATGGGTCATTCAAAACCTTTCCTACCGATCAACAGGAGAGCAGAAATCCATTGATGGATATCTCTACAACTTCCAACCTTGAGGAAGATCGGAACGATATCATGAACTTGTTTTTCGACGTTACTCCATTCAAAGGATTCAAATACAGAATTAACCTTAGTAGAAGATCGTGGCACAGAAAAACTCAAAACTATAGTACTTCAGAATCTTTGACAGGTGTGGTAAATGGAGGAGTAGGAAGCGGCTATTTAAGATATCAGGACAATTATGAGTTGATGCTAGAGAATATCTTTACATATGACTTTGACTTTGGTGATACTCAACATGGTTTGAATTTGACAGCTGTACAAAGTGCGATTGAAAGTAAGTATAATGATTTCAGAAACAGCAGTTCACAAATTCCAAACGATCTATTGGGAATTAGTGGACTGGAAGCTGCCGGCATCAACACACCGACAATTGGCGGTAATGAAAGACAGTTGTTGTCTGTAATGGGTAGGATCCAGTATGATTATGATGGAAAGTACTATGTCAATGGAGCATTCAGAGCGGACGGATCTAGTGTATTTGGTAAGAACAATAAGTGGGCTACATTCCCTTCTGTGGCAGTAGGGTGGAACATTTTCAGGGAGGACTTCATGGATGGAATAAGTGTGGTAAACAATCTGAAATTACGAGCTAGTTATGGAAGCGTTGGGAACCAGGCGATTGATCCTTATGAAAGCCAGGCACTTGCCGACCAAAGGGATTATTTGTTTAATGGTGTTAAAAGAGTTGGTTATGTGGCAGGTACTGACCTTCCAAACCCCAACTTGAAGTGGGAGACGTCTACTACGCTAAATGTTGCATTGGATTTTGGATTGTGGACAGATAGAATTTCTGGTACGGTTGAATACTTTGACAAAAGAACTACAGATTTGTTGGTATGGAGAAACATCAGTGCTCTCGGATACAATAGAACATTGGACAATATAGGTGAGGTTAAAAATGCCGGTATAGAATTGAGTCTTAACACCATTCTTGTAGATCAAGAAGACTTCCAGGTGAGTGTTGGATTTACAGGAGCAAGGATCAGGAATTCAATTGTGTCTTTGTTTGGTGAAGATGAGGATGGTGATGGAATTGAGGATGATGATGTTGCAAATAGTTGGTTTATTGGACAACCAATTGATGTGCACTATAGGTATCAGCCAATTGGGATATTCCAGATTGGAGAGGATATAGCCAGTACACACCAGCCAAATGCAGTGCCAGGTCAGGTTAAATTATTTGATAGGTATGAAGATGATGGTGAATTGAATGCAGATGATAGGGTCATCACCCAAGAAGGGCCAGATTGGTTTGGTTCTTTCCAGACAGATATAAGTTACAAAGGATTTGATTTATCTGCCAGCGTATATGTAGTGCAGGGAGTTGTAAGAAACAATCCTTTCCTATACGGATATAATGAGGGTGGTTCTTTAAGAGGAATTTACAGTGGTGTGAAGCAGGATTACTGGTTACCAGAAAACCCAACAGGAAACTGGCCAAGGCCGAGGGAATCAAATGACCAGGACTTTATATGGACATTGGGCCTTCAGGATGCATCTTTTATCAGACTGCAAAACGTGACGCTTGGATACAATTTGCCACAGGCTGTACTGGACAAGGCGGGATTGAACAAATTAAGAGTCTTTGTGACTGGTCAAAACCTCATAACAATTACAGAATATCAGTCATTTAGCCCAGAAAGAAATCCAAATGAATACCCGGAAGCTAGAACAATCACTGCTGGTCTCCAATTAGGGTTTTAATTCTTTTTAGAAAGTTTAATTATCTAAAAAACAAGTAAAATGAAAAAGTCATTTAAATATATAATCATATGCCTGATCACGTTGGGCTTTACTGGATGTGCGGATTATCTGGATGAAGTTCCGGTTACCTCCGTATCAGTTGACGTTATTTTTGAGTCGGAAGAAGGCTTGGAAGTTGGACTGATTGCATTGTACAATCTCCAAAGAAGAAACAATTTCCCGTCTTTTGGTGATTCGGGAGGAAGTTCTACAAGACAAAACCTCTTTTTTATGGTAGCTCATGATTTGGGCCATACCAGAACATGGCACAGACCATATGGTACGGGACATACTCCTACTGGTTTTGGTAATCTGAAGTGGACACGTCCTTATGCAATTATTGATAGAGCATCTGCCATCATACATGCAGCTCAGAATGTCGAAATGGAATCTGCTGATAGAAACCGTATCATGGCTGAGGCAAAAATGTTTAGGGCAGAAAACTATTTTGACCTTTTAAGAATGTATGACAGAATTCTTTTGGATACTATTCCTGTTACTCCGGAAAATGCCAATGATCCTCAAGATTTCACACCTGCTGATGAAGCAGATGTTTACGCGACAATTACGTCCGACTTAGATTTTGCAATTCAGCACCTTGATTACGATGTTGAATTGGGAAAATACGGTCAGGGTGTTGCAAGACACATCAGAGGTAAAATAGCCATGTGGCAAGGTGATTGGGCTGAAGCGGCATCTCAATTCGATAACATCATTGACGATGGAACTCATGCATTGGTGTCAAGTGTATCGCAAGTATTCGCACAGAACAAAGACCATTCTGAATCGTTGCTTGTATACCCTCGTAATCAAGAGCTCGGTGGAGGTGAAAATACTGCTGGTGGTGGAGGTACCTGGTTCAGCAGTATTTTGAACAACCGTGCTTATGAGATGTCTGATAACCAGATTGTACAGTCGATAGATTATGGAGGACAGTCTCTTGGATGGTCTTTCCCTAATGACTATTTGCAAAGTTTGTATGACCAGGACAATGACCTGCGGTATTCAACCTACTACTACCCGCTACCAAAATTTGTAAACAATACTGATCATGTAAATTTCGGACAAGAAGTAGTATATGACGACAATTTTAGAAGGCACCACTTTAGCCTGAAAAAGTACCACGATGAGGAAAAGAACTTATTTGGTCTTGACCAGTGGAATGATATCATTTACTACAGGTTTGCAGAAACACTATTGCTGGGTGCTGAGGCGCATTGGAGAAATGACAGTGAAAACTCTGCAAATGCGAAGGCATTGGAGTATGTAAATATGGTAAGAAGAAGGGCATACAATGTGAGTGATGCAACTTATGATTATACTGAATTTACCTTGGATAATTACCTGGAAGAATCGGCCAGAGAATTGGCTTTCGAAAGAAACAGATGGTTCTTGTTGAAGAGAATGGGAATTTTGGTTGAGAGACAAAATTTGCATTACACTTATGGCTCAAATTCGGGTAACATCGTTGTTGAGCCAATGGAACCTCATATGGTAAGGCTTCCGATCCCACAGGATCAGCTGGATCTAATGGGTGGGACTTTCCCACAAAATGAAGGATACTTTTAGCATATAGTTTAGTTAGCAAATGTAATACCCTTCGGAGTATTTGAAGGGTGTTGCATTTCAATTACAAAAAATGCGATTTGATTTCAACTATCAGTTTGTAATCTAAACCTCAATACATAGGGACATTAATTTCTCATCAAACGTAATGAGCTGGATGTCAACTGCTTAAAAAGCAATCGAATCAATTTTCGAACTAAAAAAATAATACAAATCAAATGAAAAAGATAAACAAAAACTTTAGAGTGTTAATGATTTTCTCCCTGCTAGGGATTTGGGCAATGATACTTGGATGCACAGAGAACTTGCACGATTGGGATGTACAGGACTTTGAAGCTGGAATTGTCGACGCAACACTTTCTACGACTAGTATTGAAAGTGGAGGAGTGATCACTTTTACTGATGTATCAACAAAAGTTAAATCTCGAAAATGGTCTTTTCCTAATGGTACTTCTGAATCAACAGATGCTGCTGTAGTGGATGTAACTTTTGTTAACCCATCTACTGAACCTATGGATGTAGATGTTTTTTTAACAGTAGTACACACTGATAATAGGAGGGTGAGCAAATCATTCACGGTATCATTAGGAGAAGGAGAAGCAGCTGGTGGCACACCATTTCAGCCAATAAGTATTGCTTTTGTTACCGATGATGTAACTAGTGACCAGGGTTATATTGATTTGCTTGTAGGCAAAGGCCACACTGTTGAAGCAGAGGCGGGAAAGTATAACAACCTGGATGCAACTGGTGCATCCCTTCTGAACAATTTTGATTTAGTGATCATTTCCAGAAATACCAACAGTGGTAACTTTAGCGATGGTGCAAGAGGGGCATGGACTACAGTTGCAGTACCGGTACTAAATTTGAGTTCTTATGTGGCCAGAAGTACCAGGTTACAATTTCTTAACAGCGCAAATCAGAACGAAGGTGGAGGAACCTCTATTTTGGCCACCGACGCTACTCACCCTGTCTTTGCGAATGTGCCGCTTGAAAATGACGGAACTGTTGCAGTGACTGCTGTAGATTTACACGTGGTGGTTGGTTCAGATGCGGGCAATGGAACAATGATTGGTACTACCGCTGATGGAGCGAATGCGGCTATTGCGTATTTTGAGGCTAACACTGCTGCATATAGTGGTGGAGAGGTGTTTCCTAGTAACAGAATGTTCTTATCCGGTACAGGTGGAGGATTTACCTACAACAGCGCTGGAGCCAGATTATTCTTGAACTGCGTAGAGTTTGTAGTTACCGGTTCTGTTTATACAATTCCATCCAAAACACTAAGTGTTGCCTTCGTTTCTGATGATATGACAAGCGATCAGGGCTACATCGATTTACTTGAAGGTAAAGGCCATACTGTTGAAGCTGAAGCTGGAAAATACAATAACCTGACGAATGCCCTTGCATCCGAGTTGAACAATTTTGATTTGGTGATCATATCTAGAAGTACCAACAGTGGTAATTTCAGTGATGGTGCAAGACCAGCCTGGACCACCGTTACAGCACCAGTGTTGAATTTGAGTTCATATGTAGCCAGAAGTACAAGGTTGCAATTCATCAATAGTGCTAATCAGAACGAAGGCGGAGGTACTACCATTTTGGCAACTGACAAAGCGCATGTGCTGTTTACGCAGGTTGCGCCTGCCAGTGATGGTTCATTGGAAGTGACGGCAGGTGATTTGCACGTAGTTGTTGGTTCAGATGCAGGAAACGGAACAATGGTGGGTACTACTTCTGATGGAGCAAATGCGGCGATTGCAGTATTTGATGCCAATACAGCAGCATACTCTGGTGGAGAAGTATTCCCTAGCAAAAGGATTTTCCTTGCAGGAACGGGTGGAGGATTCACCTACAATGAAGCAGGTTCTCAGTTATTCTTGAACTGCGTTGACTACATAACCAACTAATCAAAGTGATTTAAAACAATAAGGGAGTAAATTCTTGCGAAAGAAGAAGCTCGAATTATTACCATCTAATTGGATTATCAGTGGCCAGTATTTTCTCGCTGGCCACTGTTTTAATCTTGCTGTGAAGCCTGAGCATAAAAATAAATCTGACTGTTTTTGAACCACTGAAGGTGACTCTAAAATCAGCAATGTTCCCTAACGACTATTGAATGGCTACAAAGGTCTAATAAGGGAAAACCTGGTTCAAGTCCAATGCCACTTTGAGCCTGTAGACAGACCGAATTATACCAAAAAACTTGAAAGTATTTACCAAGAGTGTGCATTGATTCAAGTATTCATTCGCCTATCGATGATGGGCAGTTTAAGTGACGAATTAAACTAATTCCAAACAAGCAGACCATAGCATGAACAAAAAAAAACATTTATGTATACCATTCATTTTCATACTCTTATGTAACCAAGGTTATGCCCAGCAGATCAGTCCTTATTTGTTTGGTCAAAATCTATGGCTCACGCACAAGGCTGAAGGTCGACAGGGTTATACCCAGGATCTATGGCCCCAGGTAAAAGAAAGTGGGGTAAAAATGGTTAGGATCGGTGGGGCAGGATATGATAGGAATATGCCTGTTCTGGATACTTTGCAAAAATGGGTAAAGTCTATCAAGAATATTGGAGCCGAAGCTCTCATGCAAGTGTCAAAATTCAAAACGCCTGAAGAATCTGCCCGGCTCGTCAAGGTGTTTAACGAAAACAAAGAATCATATATTAAATATTGGTCGATCGGGAACGAGCCCTATCACATGGACAAATTCTCTATTGATTCCATCTCGAATTACATCAAGCGTCATGCCACTGCCATGAAGGCTGTTGATCCGAAGATCAAAATATTGGTGCCTGACCTGGCCGCATATTACGACAATGTATATGAAGCGCTGTTGAAAAGTAACAAGTACAGTGTAGCTGGCAGGGATGAAAACGGCAACTGGTATGTGGACGGGATCAATTTCCACAATTACCCAAATGCCAAAGATTACACCAGGTCTGATGTCATTTTCTATTCGGTCTCCAAGATGAGAGGAATGGTGCTCAATCTAATTGAGGATATGGAATATGCCAATGAAAAATATGGCAGGGAAGGAAAGGACAAATTGACCTGGGCCATCACAGAATTTAACATCACATACAACAACCCGGACGACCTAAGCACTGCGGGTATCGCTGTGCCATCATTCATCAATGGTCAGTTTTGGGTTGATATATTTTGTATGGCCATGGAATTCAATGCCCTCACAGTAACTCCATGGTGTATTCAGGAAAGTGACAGACCAAGGACATATTTCGGATATATAGGAGCCCCTCCTTCATTCACACCCCACTCCACATATTACCATGAGCAGCTGCTATCCAGCTATATGAAAGGGGAATATGTGAAGATGAAATCAGAGAATCCTTATTTGAAAGTGTTTGGATCAAAATCAAATGATTCATCCACGGTTGTGTTGATGAACCAGGATAGTGTAAGGTCATTTAATGTGGATTTGAGCTCGATAAAAGGTGACCAACAGTCCGATGGAAATGTCAGTATCACTGCAAGTATAGAAATAAAGGCCAGTTTCAAAGGTTTGATCAAGCCCAATTCAACCGTAGTGTTGGTGTTTGACGAACAAGGCAATAACAAAGCACATGTGTTGTACGATTTGGAGATGGCCATCGGCAATAAACCACCCCAACTACAGGAATGACCAGAGGATGGCTAAAAAACTATAAAGACTCACTATAGACTAAAACGACAAATAAATGAAAAGAATATCAGCTCACTCCAAAAACAGAGTGATACAATTACTTCCGGTATTTTTATCAATACTAACTATCTGCTGTCATGGGCTTAATGCCCAATCCATAAGCCCAAGACTGGTTGGAACGAACGTATGGTTGAATCCCAAACCACCAGTATGGCAGCAGGCAGCAGATGCCAAACTTCAGACCATTAGAATTGGGGGAGCGCGCTATGATCGTAGGCTACCTAGATTTGAGCAATTGCTCACCTGGGTGACACAGATCAAAGAAACAGGAGCTGAACCTGTGGTGCAATTTTCAAAGTATGCATCGGCCGATTCTGCCGCGGCACTTGTGCGCTACCTGAATATCGAACACAAACAAAATGTAAAGTATTGGGGCATAGGCAATGAGCCCTGGTTGCAGTACGAAAGACCTCCACTTGACTCGATGGGAGCTGTGATCGAAGCATACTGGAAACCCAGAGCAGTAGCGATGAAAGGTGTAGACCCTTCCATTAAGATCTTCGGCCCCAACTGCTGCGATTACTTTAATGAAATATACGATGATTTGTTTGGTGGGAAGAATGACATCACCGGTAAGGTGCCCGGCAAGGATTATTACTACTGCGACGGGCTCACATTTCACCGCTATCCTCAGGGAGATGGAAATCCGGGAACCGAAGGTGCAGATGACATTATCGAACGGATCGAAAAAGCCAAAAAGAAAATTGATTACGCAAATACTATGCATGGCCGAAACGGCGATGAAGCCCTTGGATGGGGTATTGGAGAATATAATTCCAAAGGTGGAAAACAGGTGCATACCTGGGGCAATGGACAAATGTTTGGGCAAGTGCTTGGAGCGTGCATGAAATATGGAGCAACCTTCGCGACTACCTGGAGCATGTTTGAGCATGGAGGAAGCCGTACCGGAACAGATTTTAGCATGATAGATGGAAACGGAACACCAAGGGCATCATACAGGCATATGGAATTTATCGCCAAGTACTTTACAGGGGAATATGCCAATGGTACTTCCTCTTCTAACAACATAAAAATTTTCGGCGCTTCCGATGAAAACAAAGTAAGCGTTATGATCATCAACCGTGAAGGTGGTAGTCAGGATTTCCAGCTTCGACTGGATAACAGGAAGATTGAGGGTGAAAAATTAAACCTGAATGTAGATGCTGGAAAACCTGTTGAGTACACTGGTACAATTGCAGAACAAAGTACGCAAGTGCTCATTTTTCAGCAGGGAGAAGTAACCAAGTGGGAATACACATCGGAAGATTTTGACAATGACCGGTCGCCTAGATCCACAACAGCATCAATTCCGAATTGACTCGATTCGGACTGAAACAAACGATGATTTAAAAAGACGAAATAACCAGGACAATGAAAATACTTTTGATAAAACCACTTAGAACCCTACAAATCTGCTCGGCGCTAGCCCTGACAGCTCTGTTGTTGATGTCTACAATGCTGCTTAGCTGCTCCGGAGATGAAGAGGTAAACCCACAAGATGACGATGGAGGTAATACAGCACAAACAGCCAAAGAGGTAATCTTGGACATGTCCGATGGTTTCAATCTCGGTAACACATTTGACAATGGTTTAAACTCAACATTATTTTCCAACATAAAACCTGTTATCGATATTTATCAAAATGCCGGAATGAAGCATGTGAGAATTCCGGTAACCTGGATGGACAGGTTTACCGCCAACGATCATTTGGCGGATGCCAATGGCAATATCAATTTGGATAACACCCGCTTCAAAGAACTGG
Source organism: Cyclobacteriaceae bacterium (assembly GCA_049115735.1). GTDB lineage: Bacteria > Bacteroidota > Bacteroidia > Cytophagales > Cyclobacteriaceae > CAXBNB01. The sequence continues at coordinate 52,205 of JAGDZP010000003.1, forward strand.
TGAAAGTAATTGACTATGCTCTTGGTCTTGGTATGTACGTCGTGATCAATACCCATCACGAACACTGGCTAAAGGATCATTATGATGGCTCTGCCCAATTCGATACAAAGTTTGAGACCCTATGGACAGGTATAGCCAATAAGTTCAAGGATTATGACTATCACCTGATTTTTGAAATACTCAATGAGCCTGAAGGAAATTTGGGCGAATGGGGAGGAAGCTGGCCAAATCCCACCACTTCCCAGGCTATTTCCTATACCCGAAAAGTAAACGAAGTGGGCTATGATGCCATACGTGCAACCGGGGGGAATAACGCCACAAGGATCATCATGGTGGGCGTAAATGCGCAGGGTAACGAAGCGCAGATTGAGGAAGTATATCCTTCAAAATCAAGCCTTCCCGGTAGTGGTTCGGATGAGTACCTGGCTATTCAGGTGCACAGCTACAACCCATGGTCTTTTTGTGGACATACTGGAAGCAACTCAGCATGGCCAGGATCGAGTACGATAGAAAATGCAATCAAAAAAGTTGGTACACATTCAGTAAAACTTGATGTGCCGGTAAACTATGGTGAGTTTGGTGTTGGACGTCAGTCGAATACCGCCGAAAGGAACACAGATCTTGTTCGTGGATATTACAAAACTTTTGCGGAAACAACTAAAAGTCAGAATATGTCATACAGCGTGTGGGATGACAGAGGTTGGTTTGGATTGATCAATTCAAGCGGATCGTCTTTTACAAACAACATCGTGCCGAGCATGCTGGCCCAATAGACAAAATCCCACTATAAAAACAACGAATGAGAACTAAATACATCATACTAAAGGCTCAAATTGTTCTGGCATCAATACTCTTGACGGCCTGTGACAAGGCAGAAGATGATCAGCTCATATATAAAGACAAGAATGCATCTATTGAAGATCGGATTGAGGATCTGATACCACGCATGACACTTGAAGAAAAAGTGCTTCAGATGACCCAGTGGACTTATGGGAAAAATGCAAACCCGAATAATATCGAAGATGCCATGAAAAAGGTGCGTCCCGAGATTGGATCGCTCATTTTTAGAAGTACCAATCCGGTCTATCGAAATGATATTCAAAGGAAAGCGATGGAAGAATCTCGTCTGGGTATACCAATCATCAACGGTTTTGATGCAATACATGGCTACAAAACTGTATTCCCAATTCCTTTGGCACAGGCATGTTCCTGGGATAAGGAGTTGGTAAAAATATCGTGCCAGATATCTGCCAAAGAGTGCTGGCTGGCTGGCGTGGATTGGACTTTTTCCCCGATGGTTGACGTAGCGCGTGATCCAAGGTGGGGTAGGGTTTCTGAAGGATATGGAGAAGACCCATATGCCAATGCGGCCTTTGCCGTAGCTGCGATTGACGGTTATCAGGGAACAGAGTTGTCAGCAAAGCACACTATAGCCGCCTGCATGAAACATTATATCGGATATAGTTTGTCTGAGGGCGGTCGCGACTACCACTATAGTGATGTCTCCGATCAAACTCTTTGGGAAACCTTTATGCCACCGTACGAGGCTGGAATAGCAGCCGGTGCGACTACCGTGATGAGTGGATTCAACGACATAAGCGGGGTACCTGCCACAGGTAATTATTACACACTCACCGAGGTGCTTAAAAAGAAGTGGGGTCATGATGGGTTCGTGGTATCTGATTGGGGTTCGATAAGAAATATGGTGGATCAGGGTGTAGCCGTGGATCGAAAAGAAGCAGGCTTGAAAGCCTTAAAAGCCGGGGTAGACATGGATATGGTCGATGATGTTTACCTGGATCATTTGCAGGAATTGGTGGAAGAGGGAAAGGTTTCTATGGCGGCCGTTGACGAAGCGGTCAGGAGAATCCTAAGGATTAAATTCAGATTAGGCCTTTTTGATACACCGTATGTGGACGAGTTGCCGGAAGAGGATCGTTTTTTACAAGCCGAAGACCTTGAGTTTGCCGAGCAAATGGCTGCAGAGTCAATGGTTCTTCTGAAAAACGAAAACGACTTGCTTCCAATAAAAGATGTTCATCAGAAAATAGCTGTGATTGGGCCAATGGTAGAAGACTCGGTGCACATCATGGGCTTTTGGGAAGGACAGGGAAATGCCAAAGATGTGGTATCGATAAGGGAAGGTATAGAGAAGGAATTTGGTGGAGATAAAAACCTCATATATGCCAAGGGATGTGATTTTGATGGCACTGATGACTCAGGGTTTGCCGAGGCTAGAAAAGCTGCTATGTCAGCAGACATTGTATTGGTTTTTCTTGGTGAAAAAAGAAGGTGGAGCGGTGAAAATGGAATTCGTTCGTCCATAGCCTACCCTGACATTCAGGAAAATCTGGTCAATGAATTAAAAAGTACCGGTAAACCCATTGTGCTGGTAACGTCCAGTGGCCGGCCATTGGAATTGATCCGCCTGGAACCTATGGCTGATGCCATCCTGCAAATGTGGCAACCAGGCACCATGGGTGGCCCGGCTGTAGCAGGCGTACTCTCAGGTCGCTACAATCCTTCGGCTAAGCTTGCAATCACATTTCCCCAGACCACAGGACAACTACCGATGCACTACAATATGAGAAATCCGGCCCGTCCTATGGGATTCTATCAGGACATTCCCAAGGAGCCGATGTACAACTTTGGATACGGTTTGAGCTACACCTCTTTCGAATACAACGATCTGGGCATTAGCAAAGAAAAAATCAAGAAAAATGAAACCCTTAAAGCCAGGGTAGAAGTGAGCAATACAGGGAATAAAGATGGTAAGGAAGCGGTGTTATGGTTTATCACCGATCCTGTGGCTTCTATTTCCAGACCAATAAAGGAATTGAAATGCTTTGAGAAAAAGCAGATAAGCCCAGGTGAAAAGGAAGTTTTTGAGTTTGAGATCATTCCTGAAAGAGACCTTTTTTTCTACGATAAATATGGGGAGAAGCATGTGGAGTCTGGCGAGTATATCGTGGAAGTACAAGGTCAAAAAATAGGGTTCGAGCTAATCGATTAATAAAATGACTAATATTTTAAAACATAGAATTTTTACTCTGATTTGTTTGGTTGCATTGATCCCACTGTCATGCAATCAGGTGTCGGTAAATCCTACGAATGGAGGATATATTCATGCATCTGGCAAAAAAATAGTTGATGGAAATGAAAACCCATTGATCCTGAAAGGAATTGGCCTTGGGGGATGGATGGTGCAGGAAGGATACATGCTGGGTACACACGGCCCACAACATGAAATCAGGGAATATCTGGAATCGATGGCAGGCAAGGCCGCCACTGATGACTTTTATGAAAGCTGGCTGTCAAATTTTGTAAATCAAAATGACATCTATCAAATCGCCAAGTGGGGTTACAATTCAGTTAGACTGCCATTGCACTATGATCTGTTTTTTAGTGAAAGAGGCCAATGGATGGATCATAGCAAAGGTTTGGAACTTACCGACAAACTACTGTCCTGGTGTGAAGCGGCAGAAATATACCTGATTCTCGATCTGCATGCCGCGCCTGGAGGCCAGGGGAATAACCAGGATATCAGCGACAGGCGAAATGGAGAGTCGCTTTGGGAAGACACCAGATTTGTGGAAATGACCAAAACCATGTGGTTTGAATTGGCAGACCATTACAAAAACGAGTCGTGGATAGGAGGCTATGATTTGTTGAATGAGCCTAATTATGACTTTGAAAACACAGGTAATACGAAGGGTTGCACATGCAGGCAAAACATTCCATTACGAGAATTGTACGAAGAACTTATAGATGGCATCAGAGCAATAGACAAGAATCACTTATTGATCATCGAAGGAAATTGTTATGGTAGCAACTATCAAGGGCTGGAGTCATTGGCCAACTATGATACTGAGAAGAATTTGGCGTACAGCTTTCACAATTATTGGGGCTCGAATACACCGGCAGCAATGCAATCATTAATTACCCTTAGAAACGAGCTGAATATCCCTTTGTGGCGTGGAGAGATTGGTGAAAACTCAAATACCTGGTTTACAGAAATGGTGGAACTGATGGAAGTCTACCAGATAGGCTATGCCAACTGGCCATGGAAAAAGATACACAGCATAGACGGGCCTGCCATCGTGCCATCTCATGCCGATTGGGACAAACTCATGGCATATAAAACGAACAACTCACGACCCAGGCCCACTACCTCCGAAGCTCAAAACGCATTGAAAGTTATAGCCGAAAACATAAAATTGGAAAATGTGAAGCTAATGGAGGATGTGGCCTACGCCTATTTGAAATCACCATATGGTGAAGGAACAACAGCTTATGCCGATCATAAAATGCCGGGAATATTATATGCCACCGACTATGATCTTGGCAAGCGTGAGGAATCCTGGTTTGATACTGACTATCAAAACACATCGGGGAGTTCTTCAAACACCGCCTGGAACAGGGGCGAAAGCTATAGGAATGATGGTGTTGATATTTGGCCTAGTTCTGATGCCAAGTCAAACGGATTTTATGTCGGACATATAAAATCAGGTGAGTTCCTGGTATTTAGCATGTCTAGTATATCAGCAGGCACCTACAACATTACTGTTCGGGCAAGGGCAAACCAGAATAGGGAAGGGAAGCTGAATCTGATGTTAGACGGTAGTAGCTTGACGAATTCTCCGATCACTATTTCACGGTCTAGCACATGGCAAGACGTGGTGGTAACGGATGTCAACGTCCCCGACGGGGAAGTGCTGAGGCTCAGGTTTGATCAGGGTGATTTTGATCTGGCAAGCATTGAATTTCAAAAATAAAATAATGAGAAAAACTGATAGATGCGCTTTAGCTAATAAGCAAAAAAAGGACTTTGAAATGGACAAGCAAAGACCCTTCAAAAATTGAATTAGAAATAAAAAGATAATCGAACGATATGAAAAACTTTACTATAACCCTATCTCTTGTGTTTTTAAGTGTATTTGGAGCTTGTTCTCAGGGAGAAAAGTATTCGGATCTACTACAAAACATCGAATCAAGAAATAAGACCACACTGGATGGTATGTGGCAGATCATCATTGATCCATTGGAGAATGGCTACTACAATCATCGCTGGCAACCAAAGGCGAATGGTTATTTCAAAAATGCCAAAATGCAGTCTCCGTCAGATCTCATTGAGTACGATTTTGATTCGGACTATGAACTTATGGTTCCCGGTGATTGGAATACGCAAAAGGAAAAGTTGTACTACTATGAGGGCACTGTTTGGTACAAAAGGGATTTCGACTTTTCAGGCTCTGCCGATGAGGTGAATTACCTCTATTTTGGGGCGGTCAACTATGAGGCTAAAGTCTATTTGAACGGTGAACTCATTGGGTTACATGTGGGAGGATATACGCCTTTTCAGTTTGATGTGACCGGTAAGCTCAATGAGAAAGACAATTGCCTGGTTGTAAAAGTGGACAACAAGCGCAAACGAGAGGCCATCCCAACAATAAATACCGATTGGTGGAATTATGGAGGGATTACGCGATCAGTTTATTTAATCAGCACGCCTAAAAGCCACATCTCAGACTACTCGGTACAACTGGCTAAGGGCAGCAAAACGACAATCGAAGGTTGGGTAGCTGTAAAAGACGGTAAAGATGGCGATGAAGTTAACATTGAAATTCCTGAATTAAAAAAGACAACAAAGGCGACCCTCAAAGGTGGCATGGCCAAATTCTCTATATCTGCGAAACCAGAACTGTGGGAGCCGGGCAATCCAAAACTATATCAGGTAAATATTAGCTCCAGTTCAGACACTGTTACTGAACAGATTGGGTTTAGAACGATTGAAACCCAGGGATCAAAAATCATATTGAATGGAGAAGAAGTTTTTCTCAAAGGAATATGTATTCATGAAGAAGCTCCATTCAAAACTGGCCGTGTGACATCCAAAGAGGAGTGCAGGATTTTGTTGCAATGGGCAAAAGAACTGGGATGCAATTTTATACGCCTGGCCCATTACCCGCATAGTGAAACCATGGTTAGGGAAGCTGAAAAGATGGGTTTTCTGATATGGTCTGAGATCCCTGTGTACTGGACTGTTTTATTTGATAATCCGGAAACTTATGCCAACGCCCAAAACCAACTCCAGGAAATGATTTCGAGAGACAAGAACAGAGCGGCAGTTGTATTGTGGTCAGTAGCAAACGAAACCCCGGAAGGAGAAGCAAGACTGAAGTTCTTAAGCAACCTGGCTGATTTTGCACGATCACTAGACAATACGCGGCTGATTACTGCAGCGCTTGATACACAAGGTAGAAAGGAAGGGGCAAGGCACATTGAAGATCCTCTAGGTGAAGTAGTAGATGTGATTGGTATCAATAATTACTGTGGCTGGTACTCCGGAAAACCGGGTTCTTGCGGTGATATGAAATGGGGTAGTGACTATGATAAACCTATGATCATGAGTGAAGTAGGTGGAGGAGCTCTTCAGGGTTATCATGGTGAGATCAACGAGCGATGGACAGAGGAGTACCAGGCCGATGTGTACAAGAACAACATCGAAATGATGAGGAATATAGACTTTTTGGCAGGGGCATCTCCATGGATACTGATGGACTTTCGCTCTCATCGCAGGCACTTGAGGAAAATACAAAATGACTTCAACAGAAAGGGCTTGATATCTGAGCAAGGGGTTCCCAAAAAGGCTTATTACATCCTTCAGGATTATTACCAAAAAGAAAATAATTAGAAGGTCAAAAATTATCAACTATGATTAAACAACTACCAGATTTCTTGGAAAAACAAGCATTGATGAAAAAGATACTTCGGCTATCGGGATTGTTAATGTCCGTGGTAGCCATTATTTCTTCTACAGCGAATGCGCAAGAAATTAGCCCGCTTTTAGTAGGAAACAACGCCTGGTTTACTAACCCATCGGATGAGGTTTGGGCACTTACCGGTGAATGCGGTGTGAAAACAATTAGAATTGGAGGAAATTCATTTAACGACAATATGCCTTCCAATACCAGCCTTTTGAGCTGGGTCAATAAGATTAGGGAGATTGGCGCAGAGCCGATTGTTCAGGTTTCTCAGCACGGAACACCAGCCGACGCTGCAGCTGCAGCTGCGGATGTTGTACGTTTTTTTAACGTGGAAAAGAAAGGTGAGATACCGCCGGTAAAATATTGGAACATCGGAAACGAACCCTGGTTGGAAGCAAATCGTCCGGCAACTTCCACGATGGGGCCGCTGGTTGAAGAGTATTTTAAACCAATTGCTGCTGCAATGAAAGAAGTTGATCCTACGATTAAGATCTACGGACCAGACTTTGCCTATTACATTGAGAATGCCATTGACGATCTTTTCGGAGGAGCAAATGATATCGCTGGAAAGGTGCCAGGCAAAGACTATTATTATTGTGACGGTATATCATGGCACAGGTATCCTCAAGACGAAAGCATCAACCTGGCCATCCAGGGAATTGCCGATTTTGAGACTGGAATTGTCAAGTGCAAACAGAGAGTAGATGCCGTCAATCAACAACATAACAGGACTGGTGATGATGCGGTTCAATGGGGAATAGGAGAATATAACGCCAAAAACGGCCCCTTTGTGCACACATGGGAAAATGGGCAAATGTTTGCCGGAGTCCTTGGTTTGTGCATGAAATATGAGGCAACTTATGCCGCCACCTGGAGTATGTTTGAAAATGGTGGCAGTCGTACAGGAACCGACTACAGCTTTATTGATGGTGAAAATATGACTCCACGGTCATCCTACAGGCACATGCAATTCGTGGCTAAGCACTTTACAGGTAGCTATCTGGAAGGCACGTCAAGTAGCTCTCATATGCTCGTATATGGAGCGCAGAATGGGGACAAAACAAGCGTGATGATCATGAACAGGGAATCAGGAGCGCCACTCAAGTACACAATAAACCTAAAGGCGGATGGAACAGTTGATGACAATGTAGTGTTGACAGTTGATGGTGGGTTGGATGATACTTATTCCGACATCATTGGACAGAGAACTACTCATGTATTGATTTTTGAAGGTGGGAATATCACCAAGATCAACTACTCTGAATATCACTTTGATAATGAGCTTGCTCCGGTCGAATCGGTTATCAGCCCCGCCACCGAAGCTCCATCCGCTCCAACTACTTTGGCTGCCTCTGCTATTTCATATAGTGAACTCCAGGTTACATGGACAGATAACTCTACAAATGAAGCTGGTTTTATTATTGAGCGTGGATCAGGAGACAATTTTGAAGTCATAGCCCTGGTTGATGCGGATGTCACGTCCTTTAGCGATACGGACCTGGATCCCGAGACGAGCTACTCATACAGGATCTATTCTTACAATAGTGCCGGAGAGTCGGACTTGTCCAATACCGCAACCGGTACTACTGATGCGATTCCAGGTCAGGCTGCCTATAATGGTCCTCATGCTATCCCGGGAAAAATTGAAGCCGAGTATTACAATGAAAATGGGCAAGGTCTGGGCTACAACGATACAGATGCTGCTAATCAAGGAGGCGCCTTTCGAGCCAATGAATGGGTGGACGTGGATGATTGCACCGATGTTGGTGGCGGCTACAATGTTGGTTGGATTGCAGAAGGGGAGTGGCTCAACTACAGTATAGCCACAGTGGATCCGGGTACTTACCAATTTGACATTCGACTTGCAAGCAATACCACTGGTACTAAGGGAATAACGGTAACACTTGATGATAAGACATTAGGTATTATTACTCCAACAAATACTGGTGGTTGGCAGGCATGGCAAACTTATACGCTAAATGATGTGGAGCTGGATGGCGGTCAGGATCAGTTGTTGAAGTTGACTTTTCAGGGTCAAGAGTTCAATGTCAACTGGTTCGAATTTGCCGAGCAAGAAGACCCTGTTCCTACCAATATTGATACGAAAGACTTAAACTCCGAATTTAAGGTGTTCTATAGGAGGAATGCGCAATCAATACATTTGGATTTGATTGAACCTGCCGAACAGGTGAAGATATCCATATATGACCTTTTGGGAAGGAAATTTTTAGTTGCTAACCGTACAAAATTCATTTCAGGAGACGTCAAGTTGCTCAATGTGTCAAAAGGTATTTATGTATTAACCGTCGAAACAAACGATAGAGGATTTAGCAGAAAAATAGCGATAGATTGATAAGATCAATAAAGGAAATAGTATTACAAGTAAAAAGTGACCACAACAACCTTGCTCAGGGCACATAAAGATCGAAGGATTAAAGTTAGATCTTTATGTTGCCCATGTAGCAATCAAAAGAGTATATAGTTTGTTATAGTTTTAGTTAGGAGGCCACCAATTGAAATCGAATTTGTCGCATTGCCTACAAGCGATGAAACAGTTCGGTTTCCGGTGGCTTTACTAGATAATCCCGTTCACTTCAAAGGCCATTTCCCCATAGCTCTAGTTTTTTATCCCATAAATTCTGCACATGCGATGACTTATATGAAATCTGCTTTCTCCTTGCTTCTGTTTTTTACTTTGAATTGTGGCATATGTCAGAAGGTTGTTTCTACGCATGGATTGGATCTTAATGCTGACGTTTCTGGCTGGTACGATAACCAAATTGGGCTTGAAAATACAGTGTTAGCCACGGGGAAGATTTCCAGGCTGAGGACTACTGCCCCTACTACCGTTCCATACTTTGAGACAAAAAACTGGAGATTGGGAGCGCTAACTTATATGGGGCAGAAATTCACGAATATACCAATGGTATATGATGTTGAACGAGATGAACTATTGGTAAACCTTAATATTGAATCCGATTTCAGGAATGTCAATTTACAGCTGACTAAAGAATACGTTTCAAGTTTCACCCTTGAAAATAATCACTTCCGATATGTGCCTGATAAAATAGGGTCTTATAATGAAGGCTTTTACGAAGTATTATTTGACACTAATATCCTGACATTGATCAAAAAACACGATAAGCAGCTAAAAACTGATTCCGACTTGTTGATCAATATTTATATGGAACAAGCCAAATATTTTTTGAAATACCAAAATGGATATTATCGAATTTCCGGAAAGACAGATATACTAAAATTGTTCAGGGTCAATAGGCAGGAGATCAAAGAATTCACGAAAATGAACCGATACAAAGGCTTTCGAAAAAATGATGAAAGTGATCTGATCAAAGTAATCTCATATTGTGCCAGTCTGATAGATGAATGATATGAAAACTTTTCTTTTTGGTATTCTGTTTACGGGGCTTGTAGGGTTCACAGCTTTCGCCCAAAAACCTGTGATCAATGCAACGTTTGATCAGGTAGGTTTGGATGAGGTTTTTATAGAATTGGAAAAACAATCAGGTATGAGGTTTTATTTTGACACTTCATACATTGATTCGCTATCATTCACCGGAGAATTTCATGACCTAAAACTAGAAAGTGCACTGGGGCAAATAATTGAAGGCACACGACTTACTTTTTATACCCAGGGTAAAAAAGTGTTTATACTATACGATACTCAGATTATTGGCAATTTACCCATACTGGAAGGTATACAGGAGAAGCCGATTAAAGCCGAATTCGTACAAAAAGGGTTGGTTTTCACCCGTGAATATTTAAGTAAAGACAATGTCAAAGCCGGAGTTGAAAGCCAGGTTGTCGAAATTGGCAGTAGAAAAAAACTGGTTCCGGATGGATCTTCTACAATTGCCGGATATATCAAAGATGCAGATACAGGAGATCCAATTGCAGGTGCGATTGTCTATTCGAAAAAGTTATCCTTAGCTGCAACATCGGATCCAGAAGGATTCTATTCTATCACCCTCCCCAATGGTAGGCTTGAGATGCTTGTGCAGCACGTCAGCATGAAAACCACCAAAAGGAATGTTGTTCTTTTTTCAAATGGTCAATTGAATATAGACCTGGAGGTCAATGTGATTGCTTTACGAGAATTGACCGTAGAAGCTGATCGTGACGACAATCTGGAAGATGTGCAGATGGGTGTACAGAAAATCAGCATTGTGGAAACGAAAAACGTCCCCATTGTACTGGGAGAAAGGGATATCATGAAAATTGCCACCACCTTTGCAGGAGTACAGACTGTAGGTGAGGGCGCCTCGGGATTTAATGTACGGGGAGGAAAGTCTGATCAAAACCTGGTATTGTTCAATGATGCCACCATATACAATGCCTCCCATTTCTTTGGATTCTTTTCAGTGTTCAATTCTGATGCCATTGAGGATATGCAGATATACAAAAGTGGAATTCCGGCGGCATTTGGTGGTCGGCTTTCCTCGGTATTCGATATCAGGTCCAAAAAGCCAGGCACTACTAAACTCAAAGGCGTTGGAGGCATATCACCGATCACCTCTAAGCTCACCCTGGAGATCCCCATTGAAAAGTCTAATGCCGGACTGATGCTGTCGGGCAGGACAACCTACTCCAACTGGGTGTTGAGACAAGTGAAAAACGCAGAGTTTAGTGAAAATGAGGCAGCTTTTAGCGACCTTATTGTCAAGTATGATCAAGACCTAAACCCAAAAGATAAGCTGTCGGTAAGCGGATATTTTAGTCGAGACCGCCTCAGGCTCAACTCCGATACTCTTTTTTCATTTTCTGATTTTTCGTTTGTCAATGCCAACGCTGCAATAAAATGGACACGTCAGCTAAACGGCTTAATGGATGTTGCCACAACGGCCACATATTCAAAATATGGGTATGAAATGAATTATGATCAATCCCCTCCCAATGCGTTTAAACAGGATTTTGGAATAAGCGAAGCTTCTCTGAAATTGACAGGCAACTATTATCCTGGTGAAGAATATATGATTAGCGGTGGTATCGAATCGAAATACCTTTCAATCAACCCTGGAACAAAAGTACCTCGCGGAGAAGAGTCTATTGTTCTTCCAAAAGCGTTGGATCAAGAAAGAGCTTTGGAGTCTTCAATTTTCGCTTCTTATGAATATAAACCTTCTGATCAGATCACCCTGTATGGCGGTTTGCGTTATACATTTTTCTCGGTTTTTGGGAGTCAGACAGTTTATGAATACGCCGCAAATCAACCGAGGAAGATCGAAAATCAGGTTGATTCTACCAGCTATGGCCCAGGCGAAATAGTAAAAACATACCACGGGCCTGAATTGAGATTGTCGGCACGTTATGCTTTAGACCAAGCCTCCTCCTTAAAAGCAAGTTATAACAGGACGCGTCAATACGTGCACACACTTTCTAATAGTGCCTCCCTGTCGCCTACCGATACCTGGCGGCTTTCCAGTGAGCATATTGTACCACAGGTTTCGGATCAGTTTTCAGTTGGATATTATAAAAACATACTTGGTAATAAGTTTGAGACGTCTGTTGAATTTTATTATAAACACTTACAAAACCTCCTTGATTTCAAAGTAGGCTCTGATTTTTTACTCAATGATAATATTGAGACCGCTGTACTCCAGGGAAATGGAAAAGCTTATGGTATGGAGCTTTCGCTGAAAAAAAAGGGTAAGCTGAACGGTTGGTTCAATTATTCGTACGCACGCACTTTGATAAAATTAGATGGAAGTTTTCCCGAAGAAAGAGTCAATCAAGGTGAATTCTACCCCACAAATTATGACAAGCCACATACAGTCAACCTTGTGGCCAACTATAAGCTCACGCATCGTCTGAGCTTGTCATATAACTTCACCTACAACACTGGTAGACCTGTGACCGTGCCCGTAGCATCCTATGACTTCAAGGGCATTCAAAACGTTCATTATGCCGATCGAAATTCATTTCGTATACCAAGCTATATGAGGATGGATCTGGGGATCAACCTGGAAGCCGGTCATAAGATTAAGCAATTTACCCGTTCGTATTGGTCTTTGTCAATATACAATTTACTGGGCAGGGACAATCCTTATTCGGTCTTTTTCGACTTGAAAAACGGACAAGTGAACGGGTATCAGTTGGTCATTTTTGGTAGTCCTATACCTACCCTCACATACAATTTCAGGTTCTGATATGAATAGGATCAAGTGTTTATATTGTCTTGTTTCATTGGTTTTATTATCAAGCTGTGTAAAACCATTTGAATTCGATTTTGAAACTTATGACAGGGTGGTGGTTGTAGACGCTTCATTTACGAGTGAATTAAAAAAACATCAGGTATTGCTGAGCTATACTTTTCCACTGGAAGACTCTGTCAGAGAGCAAATGTCCGGAGCGCAGGTATGGGTTTGCGACGACCTTGACAATAAAATAGAATACATTGAAATAAACCCGGGTGTTTATGAAACCAAAGAGCTGGTAGCTGCACAATTGGGTCGCCAATACCAGTTGTCATTCACCCTTTCCGACGGTAAGGCATACGCCTCTTTTTCAGAGGAATTGAATGCTTCCCCTACTATAGATAGCATATATCACGTGTATGCCGAACTACCGGTAGATGATTCAGAAGAAAACCTTGCTGGCATTCAGTTCATGCTGGATACACACAGCGAATCGGATCAGGTGCAATACTTTCGCTATACCTGGGATGAAACTTACGAGATCAACACATTCAAGGCCGATATTGAATACCTTCCGAAGATAGATTCCTTCCAATGGAGAACAGAGTTTCCATTTGAGTGTTTCAAATCCGACAAATCGAAGATCATGATTATTGGGGAGTCGGCTGGCGATGAAAACAACAGAGTTGCAGAGCAACCAATTCGTTTTGTTTCAGAGGAAGAACTACTGCCTTTGGTTTCCAGGTACAGTATTTTGGTCAGACAATATGCCATCAGCGCCAGTGCGCATAGTTTTTATAAGAAAATAAAAGAAGCTGCTGAGTCCGGAGGCTCCTTATTTGACCAGCAGCAAGGTACCATTGTTGGCAATATATATTCGGCAGACAATCCGAATGAAACAGTATTAGGGTATTTTGAGGTATCGGATGTGTCTTCAAAGAGGGTCTTTGTAAACAGTGATGAAGTTGATCAGCGGGTGCCGGTATTAGACAGGCAATTTGTATGCGATCCGTTAACTCAAGTTAGGTTTGAAGATCGGGATGGGCATTTGGACAGTGCCAAATACTACTATGAACTGGAAAAATTAGATCTTATCGGGATTGAATTTGAATATAGTGAAGGTGGGAGGATGATTCCCGTAATATGGACAATGGCACCCGAGACATGCATAGATTGTAGGTTTCACGGAAGTATCGAAAGGCCTGAATTTTGGATTGATTGACAATATGAAAAAAATCGGATTCTTAATATTGATAATTGGGTTGATCGCCTTCGGATCTGCTGCCCGGCAATCGAATGTTGAAGAGCAGGTATTTCTACATATCAGCAGCAATGAGGTGATAACGGGAGAGACATTGTATATATCAGCGTATTGTCTTAGTGCGTTGACTGGAAAACCATCCCCTTTAAGCAAAATATTGTACCTGGAACTTGTTGGCGAGGATGGTGTGTTGCACAAGGAGAAAATTTCGCTAGAAGGAGGAAGGGGCTATACCGAATTTTTTGTGCCTACCCCGATGGCGACCGCCAAGTATCAACTGCTGGCTTACACCCGATGGATGAAGAATTTTGGCAAATACTTCCAGAGTTCACTGGTTGTTGTTAACCCCTTTGAAAAATACAATCCCAAATTGGATGGTGTCGAAGAGGTTGGTATTAGTTTTTATCCTGTTGGGGGGGAGGTAGTTGCAGGCCTGGATAATATCATTGGGTTTGAGATAAAGAACACAGGTTCTCAAAAATTCAAGGGAAAAGTCATAGATACCGATGGTGAGGTACAAGTTGATTTTACTTCAGATACCTATGGCAGGGGAAGCTTCTCATTCCAGCCGGCTATGCAACAGGATTACAAAACCACACTTGAAGATACTTTGGGCAATATTCAGTTTTTCGATTTCCCCAATGTAGTTTCATCCGGCACCACGCTCAGATTAGAGTACAATTCGGCCGATCTTCTAATTGAATCATCTACTATGCCATCTGGCATTGGTTCCGGGCTTCTGATTGTTAGGTCTGGTTCGGGATATTATTCCTCGAAAGAGGTACTATTGAATACCAAAAGCGCCTACCCTAAAAATGAGCTGGGTGAAGGGTTGGTGGAAATTACCCTTCTGGATACAGCTGGCAATATGCTCTGTCAACGGCTTGTGGCCAACAATATTTCTAATACTCTGACAAGAAAAAACGTCAAGTCAAAATTTAGCTGTAGGCAAAAGATTGATTTGGAATTCAATCTGCCTGCCGGATCTTACTCTGTGTCGGTAAATAGAAACCAGAGTATTACTGATAACCATCTGATTGACGCTAAAATAATCCGTACAGGATTGGTGCTAACGCATATACCTGAAGAGCTGGCTTTCTTTATGACAAAGTCTACCGAGGTTCTGGAAGATTACTTATTGACCTTGCCATCTGAGGTGCCAAATAAAAAGCCCCCTTACCTCATGCCTGAATTTCGAGATGAGTTTCTCAATGTAACGATCAGGGACAAAAATGACAAGCCAGTGGCAAATAAAATGATTGCGCTCTCTGTACCGACCAGCCCTTATCAGTTTCGTACTGCGTATTCTGATGCAAATGGACACGTAAGTTTGCCTTTTCAAAGTTTGAGTGAAACAGCTTCGGCTTATATTTCGGTGCTTGGTTCGGAAGATCAATATCATGTGGAAGTAAGCGATCAGTTTATGGAGAAATATCCGGCCTTCGATTTTCACCTCGATCAGTTCAGCGAAGAGATGATTCATGCGATTGTAGCAATAAGTATCACCAATCAATTGGAAAATGCATTTTTTCAGTCAGAGGGTACTAAGAAACCAGCATTATCACACGAATACCAAATAAAATTTGATGATTCGTATCTGCTGGATGAATATACTCGTTTCCCCACTCTTCAAGAGACTTTTACCGAGTTTGTGGAATTTGCCAGCTTACGTGGTAACAGAACCCCTCCGTTCAAAACAAAATTTACAGCACCGGCATTTTATAAAGATCATTCACTGTTGCTACTGCTTGATGGGCTGCCTGTAGCCCAAAATAGTTTGCTGGACTTCAGCCCTTATAAAGTTAAAAATATTGATGTGGTTAATGATGTTTATCATCTGGGGCCCTTGGCGGCAAAAGGCGTCATTAGTCTTGAGACCATAGAAGGAAAGCGGGATGAGTTCGAGTTGGGAGAGACATACCACAAACTCAACATATTAGGTATTAGTCCAAAAACGGCCTCCTGGGATATTAATATTGAGGGAAAACCGTTTTTGAGGCGACCAGATATGCGGACACAGTTGTATTGGGATTCGGAGTTGAACTCAAATGGGGAAAAGCCAACCGAGATCGAATTTTATAGTTCGGACGTAGAGGGTGAGTATATTGTTTCAATCCAAGGTTTTACCTCAGAGGGAAGGCCAATCTCAATTCGAGACTATTTCCTTGTTGAGGAGGTAGGTGTAAGGCCTTAATAAATAAAACTTGCAGACATTTGACACTAATCCAATAAATACAATTATGAGGATCCCAATTATCTGCTAGTTGTTATTTGTTATATTTTCGGCATGTGGTGTGGAAAATCCCGAAGTGGAACTTGTCGATGATCCAAAGCCTGTCTTGTCACTCATGTTCGATTCCGAGGCGATCACCTCAGCCGAGAGACAGCTGATAAGCAACAGTTTGACCCAACTAGTTGATAAACAAGAAGGTAGTTCATCTAGGTGCATCCAAATAAATTATATCGGATATGAGCAGGGAAGTAGAAGGATTGTAGAAGACATTGCACTGCCAGAACTCCTAGAGGAGGCTACTTTGAACTTTGAAGTGAAATTTGACTATGATTTTAAATTTGTAAAGGGTGGAAATTCAATTCAATCAAATGGCTGACCTATTTTCACCTGTTCCAAATCGTAAGGATCAGATTTTCCATCCCATTTTCCACCTTCAGCGAGAATCGTATATATTACAGATGGAAATGTGATAGACTCAGGTATTGTGAATTCTGTTACACTCACATATCTGCGATGATCGACAAACTGCCTTTGTGCGGGCAAAGAATGTACATCAGGGTACATAGGCACAAAGCCCCGGTTGATTTGTTTTAGGTTGCCCGGACCAAAAACCTGTAGGCCGGGAGCTGGTCCCCATCCTTGTACCTTCATGGGATAAGAGTCGTGATGAAGAGGGTCTTCAGTACGATCGAATCCAATACCCGTGAGATAGCATTTGCCGACAGGATTAAGTCCCTGATTATAATCCATCAATACGCTTGCGGCATCAATGTATTTCTGTTCGCCTGTTAGTCTCCATTGCAAAATACTGGATTCCGCATACTGCCCCTGGGCGGTTTGGCTTCCCCACCACCTGTTAGGGTTAGCCGTTCCATTGGGGTAAGGGTTTTCGTAAAGCTCATTGATTCGTTTGACTGCAGTAGCTCTAATGGCGTTTTCAAATATTTCGACAATCTCTGGATCTTTTACCTGTGTATTGTTTGTCAGGTAGCTGGAAAAATGGGCACCAAATACCACTTCTCCCTTTTGTATCGCTCTTGGATTATTTTCATGCCTGTCTACATACTCACTTGCATAATCAGCAACTTCCTTGAGTTTGGCATGAGAATCGGTGCTACCGGTTAACAGATAGTGCTGCGTGTAATAGTATAACTTGTGTGCAGGTTTGGCATTTACACTAGCGAAGTTCCAGGCTTTTTCGGCCCTTTCCTGAAGTTCGGCAGCTCTTTCAGGTTTGTAGGGTTTGAGCAATCGAGCCAAGTGGGCAAATAATCCTGCAGCAATATTCGTGGAGCGATCCATTACCTTAAACGTTCCGTATTTTACGGTATCCATATCTACAGTAGGCCCATTTGTAGGGTATCCATTCCGCTCTGTTCCCGCTCTGACACCTCCATTTTCTTCTTGTAAAAACTCAAAAATCAACGTTCCCCATTCTGCTTCATCAATAATGTCCGGAATACCATTTCCTTTTCCTATCGGTCTATAATTCTCGTCGAACTTGTCGGGTATATTGAATTGAAGATCTGAAAAATACTGAGGGAATGCATCGTACATGCTCAATAAAAAGATAGGTGCCATCATATGGTGATCTCTGCGATCGCAATCCCCTGCATCGTGATATCCCCCATAAACTTCCATTGTGGGGTCACTATCTGAAAATGTTACTTTCGCTTCTTTATATTCCGAGTCGGTCACATATACTTCGGTATGACAAATCTCTCTTATGTCGTGATCAAAATACGGGGTTTTCTGCTCCATTCCGCATCGCTCGTGCAACAATCCCCGAAATGATATATAAGCCAATCGATCTGAAAATTGTCCCCCTACACCAAATGGAAAAGATGAGCCAAATCCATCTACCACAACCTTATAAGGTCCACCTACCGGAACTGCCGAAAGATCCATTCGATATACAAAATCGCCTGAATTATCGCTCATTCCTATTTCTTCTACTTTTCCAGTAGAGATCTTTTCCTCACTAGTCAGATCAACGACGTAATAATCCGGTAATTTACCTTCGATTTTTTCGGTTTTTCCGTTGGCAGTCCAAATGGCAAAATTGGCAAATCGAGTTTTGGACAACCCACTATAGGCACTCTGGTTTGTTTTGATGGATTCGCAATAAACCTGCTCCTGATCAAAGGTAAAGTTTATATTTCCATGAGGGGTTTTGAGTGTATATTCCTCATTTTGTTCGAGCTTTTCCTCAAACCGAAGGTAAACGTGGTGTTCATAACTAAAATCTACCTCATCCCATTTAGGAGTACTCCATCTGCTTATTTCCAGAGGTGTCTGTTTGTTGAGGCTCCATTTTTCTATTATTGTATCAATAGAGTGCAATTCCGGATCTTTGATATAGGCCACCAGTATGTTGTCTGATGCAGTTCGGACTTCCTTGAGTTTATTTTCGATCTTATTTTCGGTAACGGAATTACATGCGGTAACTGCCAATATTAAAATGATGATAAATGGTTTCATAAGTGGTTTTTTATAGTTGAGCAATAGAGTATTGGAAATAAATGAAGGCTTTTAAATCAGTTATCAGAGCTTTAGCTTTAAGACTCTACAGGTAATTTGTAAGCTTGTCTGGCTATCAGTTTTAGTTCGCCCTCTATGCGTCTAAACACAAGCATATTGCCAATGCGAACATCTACCGTGTCCCCTTGATTAGCACCTTTTATTGCCATAATATGCCTGACAGTAGCAACTTCACCGGACAAACTAATGGTTTGTTCTGGTGTGTCGATGGAGAGGTAATCAAATGGGCCATACAATACCTCAGCAATGAATTCTGCCTTGTTTTGTATGTTTCCACTTGAGTGTCCGTAAGTGAGTTCGTCAGCACAATAGTTTTCTAACTTTGAGTTGGGCTCAACCATTACCCCATATAGGTCGTCCACTGTTTTTTCAACTTCAACGGCTGAGACTGGAGGCAGGGCGGTTGTGGTTTCTTCCTCTTCCTTTTGAGCAGTATTTGCTTGCTGATTGCAGCTAAAATGGGTTAATACGAAAAATAAGATAGTGAATTGGACTAGTTTGATCATGATATTTTTTTTTTGTGATTTGTATGAATTAGCGCTATTTGATTATTTCTTTAGTGCAAAGGCCATATAGTTTTCTCCTAATTTTTGATTTCTTCCACCCCCGGCAGCAATGGCAATATATTGAGTACCGTCCACCATGTATGAAACAGGTGTTGCGAATCCACCAGCAGACAATTGATAGGCCCAAACTACTTTGCCCGACTTCTTATCAAATGCCCTGATCTTCTCATCCTTTGTTCCCGCTATAAATATCAAACCTCCCGAAGTAACGATAGGTCCGCCATAGCTGTCTGTCCCGGTGGCATTAATTCCTTTTTTTGCCAGTTCGGGGTACTCTCCCAATGGTACTCTCCAGAGATATTCTCCTGTGCTTAAATCAATTGCATTTAATGTACCCCAGGGTCTTTTCGATGCAGGATAACCATCCTGATCCAGCAATGGTTTCCATTTGCGAACTACAAATTTTGGCTGAAAACCGAACTTTTTCTTTTTGTCTATTGAGTCTGCCTCAGACACTGTTGGTTTTTTTTCCTTCAGGTGATCGTTGGTTGGAGGTAGGTCTAGAATAAAGGAAATTATTGCACCGCGCTGGATATCATCCAGTTTTTTAAATGCTGGCATCCTGGCTCCTCCATGCCACAACAACGATCCGATTTCTTTTCTGGAAAGCCTGCTGCCTACGTCGATCAAAGAAGGAAAAATGTCCCCACTTCCTTTCCTGTCCTCACCGTGGCACACTGCACAGTTTGCTAAATACAAACCTTTGCCGAGGGATACTGATGTCATCATTTTTTGTTGCTCTTCATAATTGATCATTTCCAATACCCACACATCATTGTTAGCATTTTGATAGAATATACCCTCCTGATCAATTGCATTTCCGCCCCATTCGGCACCCCCGCTATAGCCATAAAGCAGGGTGCCGCTTTCACTTGGTGGAAGAAACTTATTATGCGTTTCATACTTATCGAAAAACTCTTTGACATATGCATGTGATTCCGGAGACAAATCAGTGACAAGATCTTCGGTAAAGACCTGATTGGATAGGGGAGCAGGTTTTGTAGGTTGCTTTTGAGTGGGCCAGGGGGATTCTCCCGGCAGTGCGTTTTCGGTTGGTACGCTTACTTCTTCGACCGGAAAAATTGGAGTTCCGTCTTCTCTGTTCAAAACATATACAAGCCCGTCTTTTGTCGTCTGAACCAAAATATCTACCACTTTACCATCATAAGCAATTGATGTGAGGTTTGGTTGGCAGGGGTGGTCCCTGTCCCAGAGATCATGATGAATGGTTTGATAATACCACTTCAGCCTCCCTGTTTTGGCGTCCAGTGCTACAATGCAATTGCCAAAAAGGTTTTGGCCTTCCCTGTTGCCGCCGTAGAAGTCCGAAGTGGGTGATCCAGTACCGAAATACACCACGCCTCTTGTTTCATCCACTGATAGTCCTCCCCAGCTATTTGCACCTCCAACTTCTCTATAGGCATTTTCCGGCCAGGTATCATAGCCAACTTCTCCAGGTTTTGGCACTGTGTGAAATGCCCAGAGCAATTCACCGGTGATTACATCAAATGCCCGTATAGTACCCGGTAGCCCGTTTCCTCCTTCTTTTACAGAAGAACCAACTATAAAAATATTCTCATAAACAACTCCGGGACTTGTGGCACTCAAAACGGCAGAGCTTACATCGACTTCACGATCGTCAAGCACTCCTTGAAACAAGTCGACTGAGCCGGATTCTCCAAAATCATTGATGCCTTTACCGGTCATCGCATTTACTGCATACAATTTTGAACTTGCTGTGTATAAAATCCTTTTGTCACCTCCTTTTTGCCAATAGACGACCCCTCGATTGGAATTCAAGAAGAAGTTTTGGTCGTACTTATCCGGATTAAAAACCCATTTTTCTTCTCCTGTGGCACCATCCACTGCGAATAACCTCAGATCAGGCATTGTTCCGAAGAGTGTGCCGTCTACGACAATTGGCTGGCATTGAATGGCCCTTTTGGATCTGGCCAAGAGGCTGTCTTCTCCGTCATCCATCCTCACATCATATTCCCAGGCTACTTCCAGGTCCTGCACATTGCCCAGGTTAATTTGATCTAGCGGAGAATACCTGTTCCCAGCCTTGTTGCCTCCATATACCGGCCAATCGTTCCCCGTTTCATAAGTGAAAACGGATTCCTGTTCATTGTTTTTACAACTTATCGCCAAGAGGAAAACAATTGGAACAATCTTCCTGATTAGTTTTAGTTCATTTAAAGTCATTCTTAGATAGTATAGTAGGTATAGGTGATTTGCCAGGTGAAAGTGTCTCCTGGTTCGACAGATAAATGTATATATGGTTCAGGGCAGACTGTCTTGGTGGCTGACCAAAAAGCTAATTTTGAAATCGGCCTATCACAGGTTATTTTCACTCCTGCGCCCGTCATTCTATTTTCAATTCTGAAGTCGTAATCTTCAGGATCGGTACCAAAGCCTCTTATTGACTTCAAATGAACATGTTCTCCTAAACCTAATTGTTTCAAAAATTCTAGTTCATTGTCTTTGATGATCGCAAAACCCTTGAGACGAGTGGTATCGGAAACAATAGAAAATGGAAACTTAATCAGATATCCAGGGCCCACATTGGTACTATCTATAACAAAAAAATTGTGATCATATACTTCGGTGATTATTGCTTCCGAACCAGTGTTGGTGAATGTGTGATGAAGGATCAATTCCGGCCTGCCCTCAGTTAACGTCAATGATTTTTTGTAATCGTATGAGTATTTTTCGCTTTTGAGTTCATGATTAAATTCTATCCGGTTTGATTCATTCTTTACAGACCAAATACCGGGGTTTGTTATATCATAAAATTTCGAAAATGAGTATTTTGATTCATCAGGTTTTTTGAGCATACCCACACCAATCTTCAAAAACTCCTGACCTATGCCTGCTTCTGTGTAACCTAGTGGGTCAAATTCCTCTACTGGCCCCACTACCGACTCGTGTACTTTGGGATCATATTTTCTAAACCATTGTCCGAAATAGGTGTGGTTGTCGAATTCCAGGTGGGAAATTATCCCTGACCAATCGAAGCGAGATGCCTGGTAATACCCATTTTCAGGATCAGGCAAATAGACTTTAGCCTTTATGAAATTATTTTCTATTTCTACTTGAGGAACCTCCGAAACTGATGAGCATCCCAGCAGACCCAGGATAATACATGTACCAAAAAGATGAGTCCTCCTCATAAAGAAATAGATTTAACTCAATAGGTTTAGACTCGTTGCGTCCTTACCAATCAAGGCTCGGTTAATTCATTTAATAGCTATATCCTTCCCCAGATCAATGGATCTGAGATAGTTAGTATTTGCTTCAGTCAGCGGACGCTGATTTGATTACACCCAAACCGGTTGCGGCCCAATAATCCCGCCATATTTGTGGGCCATGAAAACAGGGTCTTTATACGATTCCGGAAGATGTCCAAGTGTGGTATAAAAAGACCGTCCCCCGTCATATTCATGATACCATGAGATAGGGTGGAAATCACCCATTGCGGTCGCCCTATCATCTCCCCAGGTTCTGTTTGGATCGTAAGTACCTTCATCCAATGTCAAAAGCACCTGTTGATTGTCCGTCAAAGCTTCTTCAAATGAATACCATTCATCTGTCCAGATCCAGTGATCAGGAAGGTGCATTGTTGCGGGATGGTTTTTGTTTTCCACATGAAGCACAGCCGTTTGCTCCTCGGGATGAAGGGTCATGACCCTCCCGATAAGTTTCTGAAACCACTGTTCCTTGTTTTTGGTAGTAGAAGTCGCATGGATGCCAACAAAACCAGCACCATTTCTTATAAACCTCTTGAAACTGTCCATCTGCTGATCAGACAGATCTGATCCCTTGGTTTGCAAAAAGACGATTACATCGATCTTGTTGAGAAATTCATCGCTGAAGACATTCTTCGTTCCTTTGCTACCGCTTGCTTGAGCCCAGATCAGACCAAAAGTGTGTTTTTTAGCAAGTTGTTCAAATTGAGATACAGCTACCGGAACAGTCAGGTCGTGCCATCGGTCAGGGCTTGTATATAGAAGGACTTGAAACTGTTCCAGTGTCTGGGCAGAAGTGATATCAACTTTTATGAGGCTTGTCGAAGCTAAGAAAATAATGATCATCCTTCTCATTTGATTTTATTGTTCGCTGAATACGAAATCATTAAGCCAGAGCCGAGACTTCTGACCTTAGAATGTCTTCGATAGCATCGATTTCTTCCTGGGTTAGTTCAGGACTGCCAACTATACCAGCAGCATCTTCTATTTGCGAAACTTTACTTGCACCAATGATCACAGAAGTTACTCTTTTGTCCCTCAATACCCAGGAAAGAGCCAGCTGAGACATTTTTTGTCCTCTGCCTTGTGCTATTTCATTGAGTCTTTTCACTTTTTCGATCCTTTCAGGTGTGATGGTCGAAGATTGGAGGAACGTGTTTTCTTTGGCAGCTCTCGAACCTTCTGGTATTCCTTTCAGGTATTTATCTGTGAGCAATCCCTGGAAAAGCGGGCTGAATACCACTGATCCTACTCCATTCTGTTCCAATACGTCCAGCAGGCCATCTTCTACCCATCGGTTGAACATACTGTAAGAAGGTTGGTGTACCAGACAAGGTGTGCCCAGTGATTTTAATACATCTATGGCAATCTGGGCCTGCTCTGGTTTATACTGAGAGATGCCTACGTAAAGGGCCTTTCCGGATTTTACAATTGTATCCAAAGCCATCATGGTTTCTTCAATAGGAGTGTCCGGATCGGGTCTATGGCTGTAAAAGATATCCACGTATTCCAACCTCATACGCTTCAGGCTTTGGTCGCAGCTGGCGATCAGGTATTTACGGGAGCCAAAATCACCATATGGCCCAGGCCACATATCCCATCCGGCTTTAGAGGTAATGATCAGCTCATCTCTGTAGCTGTTGAGGTCTTTTGCCATGATCTGTCCAAAGGTCTCTTCGGCAGAACCTGCCGGAGGGCCGTAGTTATTGGCTAGATCAAAGTGTGTAATTCCGAGATCAAATGCCCGTAGCACCATGTTCCTGGAGTTTTCATATACGTCTACACCACCGAAGTTGTGCCAAAGGCCCAATGATACGGTAGGTAGCATTAAGCCACTTTTACCACATCTGTTGTATTTCATTTGGTCATATCTCTTAGGGTCTGCTAAGTAGTTTGTGCTCATTTTTTAATATTTTTTATATTTTGATAGGTATTGTTTTTAATCTAAATAGGTGAAGGACAGGTAATCATAGTTCATTTGTCCATTCGTCACTGTATGTAGGCTTATCGATTGTATGCCTTCTGCCAATTCTATTTCACCGATATTTTCATCGAGGTTCCAATGATGCCATTGTCTCCATTGGATGGTATCCTTTGCATCATAAGTCGACGTGATGTCCATGGTTCCTGAATTAATGCCCTTGTCCGTCATCAGTGAGATTTGGCCTCCCTGATTTGACGTGTACATAATCCCGACTCTGTAAGTGCCTGCTTTTTTTACATCTAAAGTATATTTTGTCCATTCACCAGGCTCGGTCCACCCTATATATAACTGACCTTTTTCTGGTTGTACTTTGTTAAATATTGAGTTGTCAATGTCGTTGCGAAATTTTGTGTACGATATATCAACAGCTTCATCTTTGCGAAAGGTACTTAGGTAATCAGACCCCTTGTTTAGTTTTCCGCTTCCATTGTTTGAAGTATCCATGTCATGGAAAGAAACGCCCTCACCTCCAAAGTCATAATATTCACATTGTAGCTTTCCGGGAATGGTTTGGATTCCTTGAGTATATGTACTGTCTGTATATGAGCTATCAACTTCCTTTCTTCCACAAGATGCTAGGATGATCAGGGCGGTCAGCGCGATGAAGTTGATTGAGAATTCTTTCTTCATAATAAACTCTTGAAGGAAAAAACTTCCTTGTGATTGAGATATCAACAATACTTCAGTTTTTTCTACAAATAAACTTTACAAAAGTATAGAAAAAAAGTATTTAAATACAAATTTAGCTATTAAAGCTTGTTTAAATATCATTTTACTGGAATTAATAATTATTTAATAAAATATATGAAATAAAATGAAGAAAGGAAAATTGATGAGGGTTGTGAGTGCTTAAGAGGTTGGTTTAGAAAGAGATAATCCTAAGGTTGAAGTTTTATTCTGATGTTGCTTGAGAATGATTGTTGGCAGGAGGTGTGTCGTCATACTTTAGACTTAATATATTTTGCAGAATAAGTGAAATGGCGCCCATGAGTGATGCTTCTTCCCCGAAGCTTGATGGTAAAATAGGTACCTTGCCTTTGTATGGGGATAAGCTTGACGACTCTACCTTTTCTTCGATTCTTTTAATAAGATAATTATTTCTAAGCATTCCGCCAGACAAGCTAATTGCTTGCGGATTAAATAGTTTGATAAGTGTATCAATGCTAATCCCAATGTACTGGCAAGCTGAATCTACAACCTTGGCGGCTAGTTCATCGCCGTTGATAGCTGCATTGATCACGGATCGGGTGTCTATCGTAGATGGCAGGTGATCGGCAAGTGAAGACTTCTGGCCTTCGTTTAGCATTTGTTTTACGACATCTTCTATGCCATACCCGGAAGCCAGAACCTCCAGGGTGCCGTCTATTCCTTCACGCCCCTTCTTTTTACTGTGGGGATCCACAATAATGTGTCCTATTTCTCCAGTGTACCCTTCCCAGCCTTGAAACGGTTGTCTGTTTACAACAATACCGGCACCTATTCCAAAGCCTAGCTTGAAAGTAATGAAATGATCGTATTTGTTGCCTATGCCAAAGAAAAGCTCTCCTAAGGCATTGAGCTGCGCATCGTTCCCAATGGCAATTTTTAGGTCTGTATATTTTTTAAGTGCGTTTTTGATGTCAACATTGGTCCATTTAAAGACTGGGGAATAAGCGACTTTTTCGGTTTTGCTATTAACTAATCCCCTAACGGATACACCAATGCCAAATACCCGATCATTCTGGGATTCGGCCCGGATCACAAGTTTTTCAATCAATGAACCCACTTGGGCCATTATTCCTTCGAATCCGTTTGTAATTTCTGTCGATTGGTGTATCTCGTAGCTGAATTCACAATCGAGATTCGAAAGTGCTGCACGAACAAAGGTGCCTCCAATGTCCACCCCAATAACATAGTTGTTTTTAGAGTCGAATCGGATGATCTGGGGAGGGCGGCCTCCTTTTGAGGAGCCTAATTCGTCATGGGTTATGACTTTTTCGTCGATTAATGCATCTATGATTTTTGTGACGGTGGGTGCGCTAAGTTGAGTGAGTTTAATTATTTCAGACCTGGTAGTTTCCTTTTTATTTCGGATAAGTCCTAGAACCCTGACTTTGTTTTGAGTCAAAGATGTCTCTGGTTTGTCTGAATAAATAATGTCTTCTGACACTGTTATTGGATTTTGGCCGCTAATTGATTTAGTAAGTTGGAGCGGATTGTTTCAAAACTTTTGCAAAGTAATAAAAATAACTACATTTACAAAGCTGATTACTATATAAATAAGCGCTTTATAGCTAGTTTAAGTACCTTTTATCTATTTATTCATGAAATCTATATATCCATTTATTGCTTTGATGTGTACTATATGTAATGAACGGCATCTAAGTATTCATATTTATTTAAAATAAACTTATTAAGTTAATTTTATAAACGAAAAAATGCTTGGAAATAGAATGGTTTATTTAATAATCGATACTCTGGTAATAAAGTTTAAACACAAGTAGGAAATCCAATCAATCACTATGATCACAATTAATCCACCTATCAAAATTCGAATGGTACTCATTGCTTTGATTTTCTCATTTTCTTGTAGTGTGAATCAAAATAAAATTGATGCTGTAGATGAAAATGTTGAGTCAGAATCCGTTCGGCCCAAAATCAGCTCTTTTTTACTCGGTCAAAATTATTGGATGGATCTATGGGAGCAGCGGGATGTGATTTTTCCCCTGGTAAGGGAGAGCGGGGTGAAAATTATACGGATAGGTGGAATCGGTTATGATCATGACCTGTCAAGGCGATCAAATGAAGAGATTGAAACCTGGATCGATGATATAAAAGGGGCAGGAGCAGAGCCAATGCTCCAGGTTTCCCGTTTTGCAGATGTAAATGATGCCGTTCGATGGGTCAAATATTTTAACGTTGAAACTAAAAACCGAATCCAATACTGGAATATTGGGAACGAGCCAAACATTCATCGACCACCGGGTATAGAAGCAGTTTATGATTATGTGGTGAAGTATGCCAGAGCCATGAAGGAGGTTGATCCAACGATCACAATATTTGTTCCCGATGATGCAGGGTACAAACGGGATGGTTACGTGCGTCTGTGTGGGGGAGACTTGGATATCACTGGAGAGAAAATAGGAGATACCTATCTTATTGATGGATTTAGTTGGCATTTGTATGCTTTTTGGTACGACTATGCCCGTCGACATGTCATGGATAGGGTGCAGCTGACGTACCGGCCGATTGCCCAGGACCTACGGAAGCTCATGGCTGCCGCAGATGCCAAGCACAACCGGCAGGGAGATCAGAAACTCAAATGGGGAATAGGCGAATTCAACATCAATGTGAATATAGATGTGGATTCAGACTCTGTCAAATACAAAACAACCGAAGGGGTGGGGCACCAGTCCTTTCTCAGCGGGCAGTTCTATGCCGAACTGTTTGGAATGTGTATGGAGGAGGAGGCATATTATGCTGCCACCTGGAATATTCATGAAAAAGGTAATCGCTACACAAACGATTTTGGCTACCTGGACGGGCCTATGGACAATCCTACACCTCGCTCCAACTATTGGCACATGTGGATGCTCGCGCATAACTTTAGTGGGGAATACTGCCAGGGAACATCGAATCAGGCATGGGTGAAGTCTTTTGGTTGTCGCGATGATAAGGGCTACAGGGTCATGCTCATCAATATGTACAACAATCGCGATTTTGAATTCTCACTAAGGCTGGACGATCAATCAGCGTCGCAAGATAAGGCTCTGGCGATCAACATCAACGCTGATTCAGATACGGAGCATTTTGATCAAATTCCCAATCAAACCACTGTGTTGCTTTCCTTCGACAACAGTGGAAAGCTTATTAAGAAGATTAGCTACGACATACAGCATGCACTTGACACCAAAGAGCCAACGGTGGAGACTTTTTGACAAATAGAACTTCAAGAAACTATAAGGGACGATGAATACTTTTAAAAGAAATCGACGCAAGTTTATTAAAGATAGCAGTAAAGTGGCCGCTGCTGGTTTGTTGCTGCCTTCTTCAAATCTTTTTGCAAATTTTTCTAGCCAGAAAAAAGAAAAATTGGGATTTGCATTAGTGGGGCTTGGCAATTATTCCACTGGCCAATTGGGTCCAGCGCTAAAAGAAGCAAAGAATTGTTACCTGTCTGGGATAGTGACGGGGACTCCTTCGAAAATTGCCAAATGGTCGAATGAATATAGCATCCCTGAGAAGAATGTCTATAACTATGAAAATTTTGATGCGATAGTTGACAATGATGACATTGATGTGGTGTATGTGGTTTTGCCCAACGACATGCATGCTGAGTATACCATTCGCGCGCTGGAAGCAGGTAAGCACGTTATTTGCGAAAAACCCATGGCTCTGAATGCAACGGAAGGACGTCAGATGATTGATGCCGCTAAAAAAGCCAAGCGGAAACTAGCAATTGGCTACCGGATGCATTACGATCCTTATTTTATAGAAGTAAAAAGGCTGGGGCAAGAGAAAATTCTGGGGTCTGTGAATTACCTGGAGTGTACGCTGGCCTATTATTCTAATCCGAAAAAAGGATCCTGGAAGCTTAGAAAAGACATGGGTGGCGGTTCTTTATACAACCTTGGAGTCTATCCGATTCAATGTGCAAGACACACCAAGGGAGCCGAGCCAATCTACCTGACCGCAATGGGGACAACTCAAAGAAAAGAATTATTTAAGGAAGTCTACGAGAGTTTTAGCTGGCAGATGGAGTTTGCCGACGGTGCACTCAGCAACTGCTACTCAAGCTCGTCAGCAAGGACCAATCGTATGTTCGCCGGTTGCTCTAATGGATTCATCGAGTTGGATCCTGCTACAAGCTACACAGGTCAACGGGGTAGGTCATCCGAAGGTGAGTTTGATTACCCTCAAGTTTTTCAACAAAGGCTTCAGATTGAAGACTTTGCCCGGTGTGTGATGGAGGATGAGGAGTCAATCGTTAGTGGTGAGGATGGTCTGAAGGACATGTTTATCATAGATGCCATACACAAAAGTATTGCTAGCGGAGATCGGGCTAAGATAGAAACGATTTAAAGAAATCTTTCGGAGCGTTTAAGTCATATTTAATGAATCATATATCCTGCTTTTGCATTGGTTCCAAGTTCTTTTTCATTGGCATGATGAAAAGAGGATTACTTACAGGTCAATGTATGCCCTGAAATGATAAAATAAGCATGGAGAATGAGTTCTAAACTTCAATCAAATGAAAACATTAAATCTATAATTATATAAATCTCAAAATATCATGAAAAGAAAAATCATATTGTTGGCTGTTGCAGTTTTGTTTGGCCTTGAATCATTTTCACAAAATGTAGTTTGGCAGCCTGAGACCATAAAGGAATTGACTGCTGAATGGACCGGTGAAAGAACACCGGATGGAAGGCCAAAGGTGTCCGATAACCTTTTGGAAAGATTAAAGGCGCTTTCTATGGAGGAAGTGTGGGGTACTTTGCGTCGCAATGGATACAATAACCAGTTTGAAAACTTTGCCAGCACGCATCAAAACGGATGGGAAATTCTCAATCCCGAGCAGGTGATGACAGGCCGGGTTTTGACGGCTCAATTTATGCCCCTAAGAAAAGATTTTGATAATTATGTGCAGAAGCAAGCCGAAAAGGAAGGTACTAAAACACCTGTGACCAACTATGCTCCGATCATCAAATTGTTGGATGGCGATATTTACGTGGCAGATAGCTATGGGAAAATGGTGGAAGGAACCTTGATCGGGGATAATCTCGGTAATGCAATTTACAGGGCCTCAAACCGTGGTGTAATATTCAATGGTTCTGTTAGAGATGTCGAAGGCCTGTCTAAAATAGAAGGATTCAATGCCTGGATAAGAGGATCGGATCCTTCTGCGATCAAGGATATGATGATTGCCAGTGTAAATGCTCCAATTCGGATTGGTCGGGTGTCTGTGTTGCCAGGTGATGTGGTGCTGGCTAAAACCACTGGCGTGGCTTTTATTCCACCGCACCTTCTGCAGAAAGTGGTTATCTCGGGAGAATTCACAGCATTACGCGATGAATATAATCGGTTTTGCATGAGTACCAACAAATATGAATACATCAATGAGGCTTTTGTTGTGGATGATGAGGTCTTCGAAAGAGATTTTAAGGATTGGCTGGATAAATATCCCAATTTACCAATGTCGAAAGCTGATCTGGAAGCTTATATGCAGGAGCGTGATGAAAGAAGGCGTGCAGCTGAAAGGGAAGGGAGATAGTGGAAAGCCGTATTACTTGATTGCTCTATTTTAATTATACTTCAATCAACTATTCTTCAGATGTAAAACTCTGATTTTAGTTTTTTGATGGAATCTAAAGGCCATGGAAGGAGGAAGCTCCTGATGTGGTCTTTTTTTTGTGTCCATAATTTGCTGTCTGATTTTTCGTTAATAAGCATGGCTTATCTGCACGGAAACATTGTTTCGGAAACGACGATAATTTAATATGGCCCTGATGATTTCATCACATAAGACAGTAATAATTACCCCCTTCAGACCTAAGTTGAAATTGAATAGCAGAGTTGCAGAAACGACAATCACAAAGGCCGTTCCAAATGATTGCGTATAAAACATCCATTTGGTGTCCTTCATGCCTCTCAAGGCGTTACCAGAAATGACGTTCACGGCTACAGGAAAAATTGTTAAGGCTACTATATTGAGTAGTGGTAGAGCCCGATTGATCAGATCGTGATCAGAAGAAAAAATAGAAAGTAGGGAATCTGGAAAAAGCAAGAAGGTGATAGATGCCAGTACACAAATTGAAAAAGCATATTTCAAACTGAGACTCACTACATAAAAGGCACCTTCCCGATTGTTAGCTCCCATCTCCTGGCCAACAAGCGTCATGGTGGCCCTGGCCAGGCCCAAATAGAAAAAGAAAGTAACAGATTGGATGCGAGTGATGAGTACGTATAATCCTGCAGCATATTCATCCACTCCATTGATCATGCGTACCATAATAATCTGTCCAAGTGACCAAAACATGGCCTCCAGGCCAAATGGCAACCCAACTACAATACTTCTCCATTGGATGTGCCAACGAGGCTTTAAGATGCCCTTGAGAGATGGTTTGTAATGTAGGTTTTTAGAAGTAATTAAGGCGATGATCAAATACATCATTCCGGTAAAATTGGCAATTGAAGTGGCGATACCTGCGCCCTGGATTCCCCATTCGGGAAAGCCAAGGTTTCCGTAAATGAGTGCCCAGTCAAAGAAAATGTTTATTGCGGTGGTGACAACCGAGGAGAGCATGAGGTGTTTGGTTTTGCCCATTCCCATCAGCAGTGAAGTAATGGATAGAGAAACTCCTAAACATATGACCGAAAAGGATAATGATTGCAAAAATATTGTTCCATACTCATTGATCTGTGCGGTTGTACCCATTAGGGTTAGCAGGGTCGAGGGGAGAAGGTAAAGGATCAAAAAGAAAGGTACAGCCAAAATGAAATTGAAAAAGAAAGACACCTCAGAATACCGTTGGGCACTATTCAGGGATTTGGCGCCAATACAATGCGAGCTAACAACGGTGGCTCCCGTACTCAAAGATGTGAGAAATGCTATAACAATATTGTATGGGTAGAGCACATTGGCAATCGCTGATAGAAATAGTGAATTGGCCTGACCTACCATAGCCATATCTATCTGAATCTGAAGATAAAGAACCAGGTTCTGTATGATAATGGGGATGGCGATATAGATCAGCCGTTTATGTAGGTTGTTTCCAAGATGCTTAAAGAACATTGTATTTATGAGAATGTAATTTTGATTTGTTGATGGTCTTCCCGTTGTTTTTTTGAATTCATCACTATTTTAAAGAGAAAATATTGTTGTTTGTTTTTCGTCAACAACAAGCAGTTTCTGTATTTTGTTTATTGCTTGTGAATCGGATTAAGGTATTGTTGAGGCTGTAAAGTTATATTTAATTTCATTGCTTTTTATAAGTTTGATTAAAATTCAGATCCTCAACCTTTGTCGTACAAAATGATCGGTGTGATCTATGTATGATTTCTTATCATTAAGAGTATTCTAAATGCACTATCTTATGAAAAATGTGCCTAAAATTAATATTATGATAATTTTAAGTCCTAAATGAGATGTTAATTTTCAGTAGCGTAATCATTTTTGATTGAAAATTGAAGCTGTTATAGTTTTTCAACTTTCATTTTTATTCTAATTTTTTTATTGAAAAAGACTTTTTAAAAGTGAAAAATATTATTACATTTATACATTAAATAAAGCTATATGATTTGTTTTATAATAATTATTAATAAACCATTTCTTGTAGTTTTGAGCAGATCGCTACAAACTATACTTCGACTATGCTAGCTGATTACAGGTTAAAACAAGAAGTTGCTGAAAACAAGCTGATTGAGCAGATGATTCAAGGTGATAAAGAAGCTTTTGAATCGATTTTCTATAAATATAATCAGTCTATGTTGCTCTTTGCTAAGCGAGAATTGAAGGCAGGGGAATTGGCAGAAGATTCCGTTCAAAATGTGTTTGTCACACTGTGGGAAAAGAGGAGTACCCTAAGGCCCACCGGTTCGATTAAGGGGTTTTTATTTACATGCCTTAAAAATCAAATCCTAAATGCAATCAGAACTAAGCAGAACATAATTTTGAAGCATACAAAATTTACTGAACCAAAGAAGTATGTAGAGCAGCCTCATGATAATCAGCTGATTGCAAAAGAATTGAATATGGCTGTTGGTAAACTTTTGTCCGAGGCCCCTTCCGTAAAGAAGAGAATATTTGAGCTAAGTCTTCTTGGGTACAAGAATAAAGATATCTCGGAAAAAGTTAACCTATCTACCAATACAGTCAAAATGTATTTGAGTGGCATGCGGAAGGCCATCAAGTCGCACATTGCAGAATCAAATATCGAAGCAGTGATTATTCCGCTCATACTTTTCTTTGTTTGATCATTTTGAGAAATCAATAGTTTTCCGAATTCGCCATTTGGAAAAAAGTTCCGATATTTTATATACCATTTAAAACATGATGTGTAGTTAATATAGGATGGTTTCAGAAAGAAGAGACTATTGAATTATGAAACGACCAAGTAACGATATATTGAACAGGTATAATGACGGTCAGGTGACTAAACCTGAAGCCAAGAGAGTGATTAAGTGGCTTGGAACTTCTGAAGGGCAGGGGTATTATACTGAAATGCTTGAGCATAAAATCAAAAATCAACCTTCGTATGTTATGCTCAATGACAAGGGGGAGCAATTCGAAATGCTGCGTAAGGTAAATGCTAAAATTGATAACCCTAAGTCGACCAAAAAGAATAATAATAAACCTTACTATTGGGTAGCAGCGGCAGTGATGTTTCTGATTGTTTGTTCGTTCTATTTGCTTAATCAAGATTTTAATGCTTCTGGGCAAGACGAATTAAGCCATCGGTTTATTACGAAGGAAAATACCAAAGGACAGAGACGTATGATCACTTTGCCAGATCAGTCAATTGTGTGGTTAAATGCTGAAAGTCAGTTGACCTATTCTACTACATTTACTAACGAGCGCAAAGTCTACTTGAAGGGTGAGGCCTTTTTTGATGTGAAACATGACAAGGCCAGACCGTTCAGTGTGGCTTCAGGTGATGTTGAAGTCAAGGTGTTGGGAACATCATTTAATGTAAGGTCATTTTCGGAAAGTGAGTTGATATCAGTGGCTGTGGCGACTGGCAAAGTGCAAGTAACCGGTAACAACAGCTCTGATCAAAGTGAAGATATATTTCTGCTGCCTGATCAGATGTGCACATACAGTAAACGAGATCACTTATTTGAGAAAATTCCCTTTGATAAAATCGACATGCTAGGGTGGAAGGAAGGAATTCTTAAGTTCACAGATGCAGATTTCAAGACACTCAAAAACGAATTGGAGAGATGGTATGGGGTAAGCATCATATTCGAGAATAAAGTGGTGTCAGATAGGATGGATAAGAAGAAAGACTTTACTGTGGTATATCACGATGAGTCATTGGAAGCTGTGCTCAAGGGCTTGAGTTTCATTTTTGATTTTGAGTTTACCATTGACGAAAATGTCGTTGTGATTGTTTGAGAAGAATTTACGATGGACACAATCAGGAGTGAAACGAACTAGAATCAATCGGGCAATTTCTAAGGCTCGGAGACATAAAAAAGTAAAACTAAAAAACTAATGCTATGAAAATCAACACCAGTTAAAAAAGAAATTCTTATGAAGTCAGCAATACACTGGATATGGCTTGCCGACATTCATAAGAATTATTTCGTTCCTGTTTCATTCAAAACAAAAAACTATTAATTATGAAGTCAAAAGTACTAAAAAAAGTATTAATTATGTCAAAATATGCCCTTTTCGGTATGTTTTTGCAGTGTCTGTGCTATACGTTGGTATTCTCTAATGAAGGAGAGGCCCAAAGGAAAAGCATAGAGGAGATTTATGTTTCAATTGACATAGAAGATCTCAATATGGCCGGCGCACTTGAGCGCATAGAGGAAGTAAGTGATTTTAGCTTTGCCTATAAAAAAAGTATCCTTGATAAGAAAAGAAAACTAAATCTTAAAAAGTCAAATGTTTCACTGGCCGATCTGTTGAGGGATATCGGTTCTAATAATGGTCTGCAATTCAAGCGTATTAATGACAAAATATATGTCAGCAAGGGGAAAGTGACCCAAAAGAAGATCGCTGAAATTGAAGAGGATACACAAGCCGATATAACAGTAACTGGTACAATAACAGATGAGAACAACCAGGGTTTGCCAGGTGTGACAATCCGGGTGCTTGAGTCCAATGTTGGAACTACAACTGATATAACAGGAAAGTACACCCTTACTGTTGCAGACGATGCAGTTCTAGTCATTTCTTATGTTGGTTATAGAAAAGAGGAAGTGTCAGTTGGTGGCCGTACTGTAATCGATATGCAGCTGGCGCTTGGTGTTGAGTCTTTGCAGGAAGTCGTTGTAACAGCACTGGGAATCGAAAAGGATAAAAAGACCCTTGGATATGCCACATCAAATGTAGCTTCTGAGGAATTGACTACCAACAGACAATCTCAGTTTATGAATTCCTTGCAGGGAAAAGTAGCCGGTGTGAAAATTACGCAACTCGGTTCGGGTCCTCAGGGAAGTACAAAAATCAGGATCAGAGGGGTTTCTTCGTTTGGTGGCAACAACCAACCTTTGATCGTTGTGAATGGGGTTCCAATTGATAATCAGAATTTTGGTGTTTCCAATGGTGATAATAGATATGAAGGAAATGTTGCGGATAGCAATACAGCAGATACCGGTGACGGACTTTCAAGTATAAACCCTGATGATATCGAATCCATGTCCATTCTAAAGGGAGGCCCGGCTGCTGCACTTTATGGCTACAGGGCAAAAGATGGTGTGATCATGATCACAACGAAGAACAGATCAGAGGGTAGTGGTATACAGGTTCGGTACAACCTTAATGTTACCACCGGTTCATTGATAGATTTAAGAGACTATCAATTCGAGTATGGAATGGGAGAGCAGGGTGTACGTCCTACAACACCTTACCCTACCTCGGGTCAGTGGAGTTTTGGAGAGCCTATGGGTGGTACGTTTACCATTTTTGACGATACAAACGTGCCTTATCAACCGCAAAGAAATCAATTGAAAGATTTCTATAACAACAGTAGTAATGTAACCAATACCTTGTCTGTTTCTACAGGAGGTGAAAATGGCGGAATGAATTTTTCTGTTTCAAACCAAAAAAGCAAAGGAATTCACCCGGGCAACAAATTCAATAAGAAGACGATCAATTTGGGCTTTACTCAAAAGATATCCAAGCTGACAGTATCTGGAAATGTAAACTATTCCAACGAAGAAATAATCAACCCTCCTGGAATTGGTCAGCAACAATTTAGTGCTGTTGTAATGTACAACCTGGGTAATACCATTCCGATGGATGTGCTGAGGGACAATGCCTTTAGCGATGAAGGATATGAAAACCCATGGTCAAGGTTTAGTCTCAGAACTAATCCTTATTTTTCTCTGAAAAGGATCAACAATACCGAAAGGGATCGTGTATTCGGAAACGTAACGGCCCGATATGATCTAACTGACTGGTTGTACGTACAAGGACGTTTTGGCCAGGATTTCTGGTACAGAGATCAGGAGATCAACATCCCCCACGGTGTTCAGTTTAAGAGCCCTGCACCAGCCGGATTTGAAAATGGTGAGTATGTAAGGGATTTAAGGAAATTCAGAGAGATAAATACAGATTTTTTAATTGGTGTTAACAAGGAATTTGGAGATTTTGGAGTTGTGGCAAACTTTGGTGGTAACCATATGTATCAGAAAAGGGATATAAACACTGAAAGAGGTACTAATTTTTATCAGAGCGGCCTTTATACTATCGGAAATTCCATTCAGGTAGAGCCAGCATATACTTTGCGAGAGCGTATAGTTAATTCCATTTATGGTTCATTGGAGCTCTCTTACAAAGGTTACTTATACTTGAATTATACTGCAAGAAACGATTGGTTTTCAACCTTGTCGGAGGACCAGCGAAGCATTATGTATCCTTCGTTGACTGGATCGTGGGTATTCTCTCAAACATTCGCTTCGTTACCAGACTGGTTTAGCTTTGGTAAAATAAGAGCTGGATATTCTGAAGTAGGAAGCGACTCGGACGTTGCTCCATATTCCGATCAACTGTTTTACAACGTTAACCCATTAACCCTAAATGGCAGCCCTATAGGGTCAGTCTCTGGTGGAACTATACCAAATCCCAACCTCAAGCCAATGCGAGTTATCGAGAAGGAGTTCGGGATAGAGGCAATGCTCTTTGATAATCTCGAATTGGAGTTCTCCGGGTATGTGAAAACTTCTAAAGATCAAATTTTGAATAGGCAGGTATCTAGTGCATCCGGGTATGATAACCAGAATATTAATGTTGGGGAAAGTGAAAATAAGGGAGTTGAAATTGCTGCGTCCTATTCTCCGATCAGGAATGACGATTTAGAATGGAGAATAAGCGCCAATGCCAGTTTTAATAAATCCAAAGTTATTAGCTTGGGGGACAATGTAGACGGAACAAGTATCAGAGTAGGGGGGTCATTCTTCCACGGTGAACTTCGACAGGTCGTTGGACAACCAATGGCTCAACTTTATGGTTATGAGTGGTTGAGGGATGCGCAAGGAAGAATAATCCACGGAAGCAATGGAAAACCTCAGAGAAATCCAGATCAGGTTTCGTTCGGTTCGGCTCTGCCCACAAGCTGGGGAGGAATTACGAATTCCTTGTCTTATAAGGGTGTTAATTTCAGTTTCCTGATCGATTGGACTGCAGGTAATAAAGTAATATCAGGAACTCATGTAAACGCCTATCGTCACGGTTTGGACAAAGCTTCATTGTTGGGTAGAGAAGACGGATTTGTTATTGGTGATGGTGTAACTGAAGATGGAAGTGTAAATACTGTTCAGGTTCCGGTACAGTCGTATCATGAGTCAATGAGAGGTGCAAGATTAGCAGAGCTTTCAGTATTCGATGGTGGTTCTTGGCAGCTTCGCCAAATTACGGTGAGCTATGATTTGATGAAAGTCATTCCTGAGAATAAGTATATCAATGGTGCTGTTCTCAGCCTTGTGGCCAATAATGTTGCTGTATTGTCTCAGGACATTCCACACGTTCACCCTGATCAGAATGGTATTATTTCTGACAGAGAGCAAGGACTTGAAGCAACTGGTGTTCCGGTAACAAGGGACATTGGTTTCAACCTGAGCATTAAGTTCTAATCCGAAAGAAAATTGTACACATTAAGAAAAAGAACAATGAAAAATATACAGAAAAAAATTATTGTGCTGTTGATCCTGGTGGTTCCATTCGCCTCTTGCAATGATAACTATGACGAGATCAATACAGATGCTTCGCGACCTGGTTCAGTTAATCCGTTATTCCAACTAAACCAGGCACTTGTAAGTGTCTCTCCTAATAGAGAAAATGTTGATTATGAATATGGTATTGTTAGGCAAATTGTGACTCCATTCAGAGGAGTATTGGAAGGAGCCAATACAAATTCCAGAAACCCTGGATCTAATGGTAGAAATTGGGGGACGTTTTACCCTAACGTAATCAAGAACCTAGTAGATGGCATAAGCGCTCTGGAAGGAACATCAGACAGGCCCAATACACTCAGTGCATTGAGGATATTCAAAGCCTATTCGTTTATGGTAATTACCGACACCTATGGTGATGTACCTTATTCTCAAGCCGGACAAGGTTTTACAGCTCAAGTAGAGTTTCCGTCTTACGACAGTCAGGAAGATATCTATGATGACATTATTTCCGAGCTTCAAAGTGCATCAGCGGCGCTAACAGCATCAGGTGATGACATTAGTCCAGAAGGTCTTTTCAATGGTGATATCACCAAATGGAAAAGGTTTGGAAATTCGTTGTTGTTGAGGGCAGCAATGAGGTTGTCTAAGGTTGACGCAGCTACTGCACAATCTGTGGTTTCAGGTATTAGTCAGGCTGATTTGATGCAATCCAATGATGATAATGCATTTGTGCCCCACACAGCCGCATATGCTAATGGTTTGGGAGAAACCTTCAATAGTTTGGAAAAATCAAACTATTACTTAGATAAGTATTTTGTCGATCATTTGCAGGCAGAAAACGATCCCAGGTTAGAAAAGATCGCTGTGCGCTACGTTGGAGCGGCAACTGGTGCTGACCAGACTTTGGATATTGCTGACTCAGATCCATCTATTCAGTACGGATTGGAAGTTGGTTTCGACCAAGGTGGTGCTGCAACTTATATAGCCGATAATACACTTCCACTAGCAAGTCTTTATGATTTTTCTCAAGTAAATAGATCTACGGTAGGTAGTCAGACAGCACCCGGATACATTGTGACCTATGCACAGACCATGCTTTTACTTGCAGAGGCCAGGGAAAGAGGGTGGGCAACAGGTGATCCGGCTGAAGCGTATGAAGCTGGAATTAGAGCTCACATGGAACAATTCTCACAATACCCAGGAGGATCGGCTGTAACCAGTGGTGATATAGATGCCTATATCACTGCTCATACATATGCTGGCAGTACAGCTGGGATCGAACAGATCAATGCAGAATATTGGGTGGCTTCTTTCTTAGTAGGATACGAAGCATGGGCCAATTTCAGAAGGTCTGACTTTCCGAATATTACACCAAACCCATTGAATGGTGAGCTTAATGGTCAGGAAGACTTTATTCGCAGAATGGTCTACCCTGATGGTGAAAGAACTGTAAATCTCGATAATCTCAATGCGGCCATCACTGCACAAGGTGCCGATGAGCTTTACACCCGCGTTTGGTGGGATAATTAATAAATATTTCGTCATGTTTCATAGCGCGATGTGATTGTGAAATAAGTGATGACTGACACTTAGAGTGTCTGACAGAAACCGATTCTTTCCTGCTCTTTCACGATTGACTAGGAAAGAATTGGTTTCATTTTGTTCAAAACTGCCAATTAATACTCAATTGAACATACTAAATGTCATTTTCAACTATAACTATTTTATAATATGGAATACAAAAACAAAAAATTGCAACAAATTATTGGCAGTACACTAAAAGAGGAAAAAGAGCAACAAGAAAACACTCGTAGGTCTTTTTTAGGGAAAATCGGGCTGGGAGGTCTGAGCCTTGCCGGACTATCATTGACTTCTACGAGCGATGTACTTGCCTATGCTACACAAAAGGTAAACAGGAATTCTAGTCCATCAGAGCTTAAGATTACAGACTTACGAATTGCGGAGATCGGCGGAGATGTTGTTTTTCGTACACCTATCGTGAGAATTTATACCAATCAGGGTATCATCGGTCATGGAGATGTACGTGACGGTGCGGCAAAGGAGTATGCCCTCTTTTTGAAGAGTAGGCTGCTAGGCGAAAACCCTTGTAATGTGGAGCGCCTGTTTGGTTTGATCAAACAATTTGGTCATCATGGTCGACAAGGAGGAGGAGTCTCTGGGGTAGAAATGGCCCTTTGGGATATTGTTGGCAAAGCTTACAACGTACCGGTTTATCAATTGTTGGGTGGTAAATATCGGGACAAAGTTCGTATTTATTGTGATACTGATGTTTCCAAGGATCCGCATGAATATGCCAACAGGATGCAGGCTAGGGTAGATGCAGGTTATACTGCCTTGAAAATGGATATCGGAATCAACCTGATCAGGGATGTCCCCGGTGCACTGATCAATTCTCCAACAGCCAGCTACAATCCTTATAAACACACATTGAATCCTTATCGATCCATTAAGCATCCGTTTACACGTACCCAGATTACCGACAAGGGGATTGACTTGTTGATGGAATATCTCGATGTTATGCGTTCCAAAATTGGATATGACATACCTATGGGTACAGATCATTGGGGGCATGTAGGTATCAATGAAGCCGTCAAAATTGCTAGGGCTGCAGAAAAATATAACCTGGCGTATATAGAAGATATCATTCCATGGCAGATGACAGACCAGTTGAGGGAGTTGACCCTTTCTACTACTACACCAATTCAGACAGGTGAAGATATATTTTGTCTCGAAGGAGGGTTCGAAGAATTGATCACCACTAGGTCGGTGGATATAGTTCACCCTGACCCAAACACGGCTGGAGGTATTCTTGAAACCAAAAGAATAGGCGATTTTGCTTCTCGGCATGGCATTGGGTTTATGCATCATCATGCAGCTGGTCCAGTGTCATTCCTAGGAAGTGTGCACAGTGCCGCCGCTACTGAGAATTTCATGTGGCTTGAACATCATGCAGTGGACAAGAAAGACTGGGAAAACCTTGTAACCGGATTTGATGGGCCTATTGTAAAAGATGGTTATGTGACCGTTCCCGAAAAACCTGGGATTGGCGTGGAATTGAACGAGGATATGGTGAAAAAATATTTGATCAAAGGCGAGAAGTTTTTTGCGCCAACACCCGAATGGAATAAAATACGATCGAATGATCGTCTCTGGAGTTGAGTTTTAGTTAGTTACAGTTAGTTATAGTTAGTTACCAATAGTTTATTGGAACCAGGGAGATGCTGCAAGAGTGTCTCCCTTTTTATTTCAAGAAGGATTTTTCATTTCCGTTTCGGTTTTTACAAACCATTGAAAGTTTAAAGGACTCCCCTTAATTTTTTCATGATGAAGGCTCTTGTTGTGACTCG
This sequence comes from Cyclobacteriaceae bacterium, assembly GCA_049115735.1. Taxonomy (GTDB): domain Bacteria; phylum Bacteroidota; class Bacteroidia; order Cytophagales; family Cyclobacteriaceae; genus CAXBNB01. The sequence continues at coordinate 94,149 of JAGDZP010000003.1, forward strand.
TTTAGGCATCAGTCCTCAGAACCACACAGGACTCTGAAAAATTAGCTGGTAACGATAGTCCCCTTGAGGTAAGATGAAAACCTGGTCTGATATAAATTTCAGATGGTATTTTGGTTAGAATCGAATATTATACTTGAACTTAATTCTCGAGGAGTTCTCACTCATGGATAATCGTTCTCCAACTTTGGAGTAGCCGGAATTCCAAACGAATAAGATCTCATTACCTGGTTTAAGAATCCATCTGAACCTAGTTTGCAGACCGGCGGTATTTGATTGACTATCAAATTGAAACAAATTATAAAGCGTAATGTTTGGGCTGAAAAGGATGTTGGCATTGAATTGATAGATGTCGGCCCTGAAGCTGCCTTCAGGTAGCGTGACACTGTCAAAGTTTAATTCAGTGCCAATGAAAATGGGTATGGCGATTTTCCATCGAATGGATAGGTTTGTGGATTTTTTGTTACCAGTAAAAAAGTTTCCGATTGTGTAACTCAATTCACCAAAAATGTCTCGTGCCCCTGAAGTTTCCAACTCAAATTTACTTTCCCACCATTCATAATCTCCCGTTGGAATGATCAAGTCTGAGTATATATTGAAATCCTCGATCAGGTTTTCTGACCTGGACGAGATAGTGTACTCGAAACTATCTCCCGAATTGAACCTGATCTCTATTGGTTCAATTGCAAACGCCTTGGATTGCAAATGACCTTGAAAGTTGGTTACATAGTCGAAGCGTCCGCCAGTACTAATTTGACGTATGCCCAACTTATTTATCCTCGGGCCAATGGCAAGGTTTCCCCAATATTCTTTGATACCAGTTCTCGGGACAAAGCCTAAGCCTGCCTCGAAATTTTCACCAATTTGCTGGTGTCCCAATCTGAAGTCCAGAAAATCATTCGGGTATGTGATTAGCGCTCCCCATGCGGTGTTTTTTCCTTCTAGATCCGGAGTACTCGATTTAATTCCATATAGCATCAATGAGGCTCTTTTGTTTTCCCTGAAATTAGAAGTGACAAGGTTCAAGTCAACTCCTGTGACTAAATTTTCACTTTTAGCTTTGGCATTCCCGTAAGTGGTGATCATCCCGATTGAAGACAGCTGACCGAGGTTGTAGGAAATGCGTGCGATGGAAGAATTGCTATTACCAGACTCTCTTCGTTCGTTCACATGCAACACTCCGATGTTCCAGTTGTCTACACGGCCTGATATTTTGGTAGCAAAATTAATTGGGATAGCGACTCCTTGTTCGTCTAGCCCTAAGATCCGGGAAAAAAAAGGTGTTAGTTTTCCAGATGGAGGCTCTGTACGCCGGCCTTCCAGTCCAAAACTGAACATGTCCGCTCCGTCTAGAAAGAAGTTCCGTTTTTCCGGCAGCCTAATACTGAAACGTGATAGGTTTATCTGTCTGGAATCAGCCTCAATTTCAGCAAAATCAGTGTTGAAAGATATGGAAGATTTCAGGCGCGGGGTAAGGCGGTAATAAATATCAAGACCACCATTGTATTGGTAATCGGTTCCTACCCCTTTGGCATCATCTAGTCCGGTAATCGCAAAGGGTGCCACATCCAGGCCAATGCCTTGAGTAATGCCTTTCAGGCCGGTAATCACCCCTGCATCCGAAACAGCCATTTCGGGCATGTTGATATTAGCAACAGGCCATGAACCCCATTCCTGTTTCGTTTCGAGCATCCTATTCATAAATAACCCCCAACTTTCAGTTTCCGGATTGAAGCTGAGTGTCTTGAAGGGAATAGCCAGTTCAGCCGACCATCCAAAGTCAGTGAGTGCTGATTTACCAATGAAGAGGCCCTCCCAACTGGTATTTACTTTCCTGCCATTCTCACTTACGAGTGCATCGCCAACCGAACCCAGTGGATTCACTTCAAAGAAAAAAGCATTGCGCCCATCCATGTATGTGTCCAAAACAATATGCATTCTGTCATCGAAAGGAAGTCGTGCACCTCTAAGCATTTCTTTAGCAGCGATTGTTTCAGGTTCCTGATAACATCTGATCCCAAAGAAGATGTTGTCAGAATCATATAAAATAAATACTTCCGTTTTCTCTGTGAGTGGAGCGCCTTGACTTGGTTCCCGTTGAAAAAAATCGTCTATTAATGCAGCTGTATTCCAAATGGGATCATCTACTCTTCCGTCGATTGTAGGTGGTGTTGCTGTCCTCGGTACGGTGACCTGTGAATACGCCGCATTCATTGCGGGAAATATCAAAATAATCAATAAATAAAGTCTGATTAAGCTATTCCTTAATGAGTTCATTTTACTACATAAGTTTACTGTCGCCCTGTTCAAACCTCCAGGTGGAATCAAGGCAGAGTGCAAAAAAGATTTATTGGGTAATCGGTAGGGTTGTATGAGATAATCAACATCTCATTAAATATTCTAAGTCTAAGAATTATGATTTTGCACAGGCCGGATTTCGTTCCTTTCTCATAGCCGACGCTGTAGCAAAGAATAAGCAACAGAACACTTTTGTATATTTCTTGGACATGGTCTTTTGTTTTCAGTTTTCAGTTTTCATGATTAAAATTAACTTATAAAAAATACTTTTCAAAAGTATATTTAATAGAATGTATTGTAGATAAAAAGATATCTGGAAACTATGAAAATGAAGCTTGTCGTAGGAAGGGTTAGGGTGAGCTCGGGTCTGACATTTGTTTGGGTATAATCTTTGGTAAAGCTAGGTTTGGGAGGGGTTAAAATTGTTTGATTATGTACTAAAATATGCTTTAATTATCTTAAATAGACTTTTATAGGCAGAATGGATCAATTCAATATAGCTTCTTATTTTTTGTTCTTTAGTGGTTTTTAATAATTTTTTTTAGGTTTTAGAGGGTTGGTTGTGTTGTCTGTTTTAAAATAATACAATATAGTTTGCAAAAGATATGAAATAAACTATATTTGCTAGAAATTATTATACAATTAAAAAAGAAATTGAAACATGTTTAAGATTAGTGTATTATTTGCTGACTCTCCCATAATGGATCCGTTGAAGATTGCTCCTGGATTCGAAGCATCTGAAATTCCATTGGGTAAAGTGATCGACCTTTTGCAGCCTGATGCAGAATGGCCTGAAAGAAAAAGAGAAATTTTGAGCTGGGGAATGCCGCATATGAAGGTTTCGAGCCACTGGCTAAATGCTCCGGGAAATACACCGGATGCAGATTGGGAACTCCTTGAGTATTTCACAAAGAGATCGATGAAGAGATTAGGTGATCTGGGTGTGAAAACAGCTGGTATCTATGGCAAATTCTTCAGGAAAGCAGAAACCACCAAAATGATGGATGATGCCTTGAAATATGCCAATATGATCGGGGATGAGGCTGTGAAAAACAATATGAATGTTGTACTTGAACCTATGGCAGATCCAGACTCGTTGTTCCCGACATATGCGGAAGGGTTAAAATTTGTAAAGGAGTTGGGACATGCGGACGTCAAGCTAATGGCAGACCTCAACTATTTCCTCAGGAATGGTGAATCTTTTAATGTGCTTAGGCCAGAGCCGGAATGGAACCTTCATTGCCATATTGCCGGTAAAGGAGGAGGTCAACCAAACGTGGGTGGAATCAGAGATATTCATAAAGACTTTTTCAGGGTACTGCGTGATACCAACTATGAAGGTGCCGTGTCTTGTGCGTGTCCATGGGTTAATACCGGAGATGGAGAGTTTGATTTAACCAAGGAAACAGCTATTACTATCAAGTATCTACAGGACTTGAGAGAGGAAGTTTATTCTGAATAATTCGAATGACTTTCTGGAATTAACTGTAAACAAACCAACCTAGTGAATGCTTAACATGCCTGAAAAAAATCAGGCATGTTTTGATCACTTTTAACATTGTAATGAGCTTTCAAATGGCTTATTAATCATTACTATTCATCGACTATGAGTGTAAGCAAGCAACTGAAATTGGCTTTAAATATAGATAAAGTTCACTTGAAGCCACCCCTCGAACTGGCGCCAGGATGGGATACCGCTGAAATTCCAATTTGGGAATTGATGGTTCCGTTTGAATCGGACGAAGTTTGGCACAAAATGAAAGCTGATATTGAATCGTGGAACCAGCCACCACTGCTGTCAGCAAGTCATTGGATCATGGAGCAGCGTCCTTGCGGTAACAACAAGACCGACTGGGACGAATTGGAACACCTGGCTGAAGTGTCATGCCGTCGAATGGCTGATATTGGTTGCGAGGTTGCAGGTGTTTGGGGTAATTTCTTTGAGATAGGAGCGGGTGGAATAAATAAAGCCAAGGACGAAGCACTCAAATATTGTGAAATGATCTCGAAGTATGCTGACAAATACGGTGTGCTTATTGCGCTGGAGCCAGCTGCCGGCTCAAATACTGTATTCCCATCTTATAAGGATGGGATTGAGTTTGTTAAGGAGTTAAGCAAAGACTCAGTGCGATTGATGGCAGATCTTAATTATTTTTTACGCCTCGATCAACCATTTGAGGACATTGCCTTAGAGCCAGACTTATGCTTGCACGTTCATGTACAAGGTGAAAAGTATCAACCAAATGTTGGTAATTGTGAGGAAAAAATCCTTCACATATTTCGGGTGTTGAGGGATATTGGCTATGAACGGTCTGTATCTTCAGCTCATCCATGGATATCGACAGAGGAAGGAAAGGAGTTTAACTATCGAACTGAATCTGCCAAAACCCTCAAATTTCTACAAGATTTGAGAGCTCAGGTTTATGCTGAATAGTGGATAGTCTGTAAACGCTGCAATCAGGAAAACTAAACAAATCACTCCGGGCGGTAGCTATCAATTGGAAATACCATAGGGTATTGGGATATTATCAAATTGGAGTATTCCAAAATACTAAGGGAAAAATAAATAGGGTGTTTCGATGCTAATTTCATCTTGAATTGTATGTCGTCTAAAGAAGATATATCAAGAAGGTCATTTGTGACCAAGTCATTATTGTCGACTGCCGGGTTGATAATTACTGGTTGCTCTCTCGATAGTTCTACCAAAAAAGGAGAGGCGATTTTATCAAATTCCGATCAGGGAGTAACAAAAGCGAGCCCCTACAAAGAGTCTCCAATACTAAAAGAAAAAGTACTGGTCGGGGAGTTGCCTCCGGTGGAGGAACGGCTTCCGAAAAACCCATTTGTTAGAAACGTAGACAAGGAAGGAGTTTTTGGTGGTACATTTTACAACGATACCCAGAGACAAGGGGGACATTTTTTCTTTGACGGAGTTATGACAATGTCTCCACAGGAGACCAATAATGATGGTAATGTCATACTACCCCATGTCTGTAAAAAAGTGGAACACAATGAAGACCTGACCGAATTCACTTTCTACATGAGAGATGGCCTGAAATGGTCTGATGGAGTGGACTGCACCGCAGATGATGTGCTTTGGTGGTGGGAGAATGAGCAAAACCATAAAGAGCTTTACCCTGAAGGCCCTAGAGAAGGCTGGAAAGTAGGTGATGAATATGTGGTTTTCACCAAAGTAAGCAAGTGGGTTTTTAAAATAAAATTTACCGAATCTTTTGGGCCGCTTGACAATATGAGCACACATGAGATGATGGGCTTTGGTAGTCAATTTGCCCAGCCTGCTCATTATATGAAGCAATTTCATATAGATTTTAACCCTAAGGCCGATGAACTGGCCCAGTCGTATGGTTATGAAAAATGGTTTATGCTTTATAAGGAACGGGAAGAGTATTTTCGCCCTCATGAAGGAAAGCCACACCTGGCGCCCTGGTACAGATCCGAAAGCACCACAACTCATGATATTTATTTGCGCAATCCCTACTATTTCGAAGTAGACCAGTACGGTAATCAACTGCCATATGTAGACAAAATATTTGTTTCTGTAGTTGAGGACAGAAAGCTCCGTGATTCGCGCATAGCCACAGGAGCAGCTACCATGGGACAAACTATACTGTCCCAAATATTTATTTATACCCAGAACCAAAAGAAGGCCGATTACAGCCTCAAGAAGTGGACTTTGTCTAATTCTTCAGAGTGCATGTTCGCCTTCAATCTCAACCATAAAGATCCGATATTGAGGGAGATATACAATGATCTCCGATTTCGTCAGGCTATGTCCATCGCAATAAATCGAAAACGGATAAATGAGCTGTTGTTTTTCGGACTGGCAAAAGAATGGCAGGCGACCGTATCACCGGATGTGTCCTTCTTTGATCCCAAGTGGACCGAACACTATGCCCAATATGACATGGACCTTGCTAATAAGCTGCTTGACGATATGGGTCTGAAGTGGGATTCACAGAAGCGATACCGGTTGCGTCCGGATGGCAAACGATTCACCACGGAAGTTATTTATAACCAGCAATCTTACCCCCTTCAACTCGTCGAATTGGTTGCGCAGGACTGGGGAGCAGTCGGAATGGAAACTATTCTCAGGGAAAGTGATAACCAGTTCAGGCTACAGAAGTGCAGGGCGGCAGACCATGACTGTACTTGCTGGAATGCAGACGGAATAGAGGAGATAGCCATTTACCTTCCATGGTTTACAAAGTTCAATCCCAATAAGGCGCTCTACTACGCGATCAACTGGTGGTACTGGTTTTATTCTGAAGGGGAGCGAGGAGAAGAACCTCCTCAGATATGGAAAGATCAACTCAACAGAATGGTACAGTGGTATTATGCAAAGACAGATGAAGAGTATAGGCAATTGGGTCATCAGGTATGGGATTTTTTCAACAAGCAACTGGTCTGTATAGGTACTGTAGGCTATTCACCATTGCCGGTGGTGGTAAAGAACGGACTGGAAAATGTTCAGGAAAAGCGAAAAATGGGCTTTGGTGTGGGCTGGTCTAAATCATACTACCCTCAAATGTATTATTGGGATAATCCTGAAAAGCACCTCTAACTATATCAAATTCGACTATGAAACTGTTAAAATATATTGGTAAGAGACTCTTATGGGGCGTACTGGTACTTGCATTTGTGTCGTTTTTCAGTTTTTTGGTCATACAATTACCTCCCGGTGATTACATCACTGTTTACATCGCACAGCTTGAGGCCAAGGGGATGTCGATGGACGAAAACACCATGCTGGCCCTGCGAAACAGCTACGGATTCGATCAGCCCTTCTTGGTACAGTATGGCAAATGGGCGTTCAAGTTTATTCAGGGTGACATGGGTGTTTCTTTTTTGTACACTGATAAGGTGGCTACCATTATATATCAGCGACTCCCAATGACCTTGCTGATATCCTTTACCTCATTGGTTTTGATATATCTGATTTCCATTCCCGTAGGAATTTATTCAGCGAGAAATCAATATTCGGTTGGGGATTTTGGCTTTGCATTTTTGGGATTCATTGGAATGGCTGTTCCCGGCTTCCTGCTGGCGCTCATTTTTATGTGGATAGCCTATGAAGGTTTTGGGGTGAGCATTGGTGGGCTGCAGTCGCCTTATTACATGGATCAACCCATGTCATGGGCAAAATTCATTGACTTATTAAAACATTTGCCAGTGCCTGTTTTGGTCATTTCATTATCTGGTACGGCTGCATTGATCCGGACGATGAGGGCAAGTTTACTGGATGAACTCAACAGCCAGTATGTGACCACAGCCAGGGCAAAAGGGCTGGAAGAATCCAAATTAATTCATAAATATCCAGTAACTGCTGCGCTGAACCCGGTGATCAGTTCAGGAGGATGGCTCCTTCCGCAGTTGTTTTCTGGTTCCACGGTGGCCTCCATTGTATTGGGACTTCCTACAGTCGGTCCTCTGCTTTACCGGGCCTTGCTAGGTCAGGACATGTATCTCGCAGCAGGTTGTATAATGATTTTAAGTGGATTGATCATTATTGGCCTGCTCATATCAGATGTGATTTTGGCACTCACAGATCCACGTATTCGATTAAGCTAAAAATTGATCTCTATGAGCATAAAATGGATACTTGATCGGTTCAAAAAAAATAAGAAAAAGGAAGATGCCCACTTCAATACGATGTATTCTGCATCTCAGTGGTCGCTGATCTGGATAAAATTTAAAGATCACAAGCTGGCATTGATAGGGTTCATTGTACTGGCCATATTTTATGGATCAATACTTTTTTCTCCAATTATCACTCCATATGATCCCTGGACCGCCACTTCAAATATTTATGCGCCACCATCTCATATCCATTTCTTTCATGAAGGGAAACTACGCAGGCCATTTATTTATAAAATGGACATGAAAGTAGATAATGAATCCTTCGAAAGGACTTTTACCGAAGACAGCTCAATGCCTTATGATATAAAATTCTTCGTCAGTGGCGCAAAGTACCGATGGTTGGGTTTTATAAATGGGAATATTCACCTGTTTGGAATAGATGATGAATCGGTAAGAATAAATTTAATGGGTACGGATATTTTGGGCAGGGATACTTTCTCAAGAAATATATCCGGCTTGCAAATATCACTGACAGTAGGCCTGGTTGGCGTCTTGGTCACTTTTATCCTGGGCTGTATTATCGGAGGAGTTTCAGGCTATTATGGCGGATGGATTGATATTTTGGTGCAGCGCCTGGTGGAGTTTATATCTAGCATACCAACCATACCCATGTGGATGGCGCTTGGCGCGGTGATCCCGTCGGATTGGAGCAATCTCAAAGTTTACTTCGCCATAACCGTGATCCTGGCATTGCGAAGCTGGACTGGACTGGCCAGGCAGGTAAGGTCAAAATTGCTACAACTACGCGAAGCTGATTTTGTGAAGGCAGCCATAGTCTCGGGCACGAGCAACTGGAAAATTATCACTACACACCTCTTGCCCGGTTTTCTCAGTTATCTGATCGTCAGTCTCACTTTGGAAATCCCCAAAATGATCCTAGGGGAAACAACTTTAAGTTTTCTAGGCCTTGGTCTGAGAGCACCGACCGTAAGTCTGGGTGTTTTACTTCAGGATGCGCAAAACCTGGCAGCAATTTCAGCATACCCATGGTTGATGTATTCGGCCTTGATCATAGTAATTATAGTAGTGGCATTCAACTTCGTAGGTGATGGCCTGCGTGATGCAGCAGACCCTTATAAAGATTGATTTATGGAAAACAATGCCTTGCTTAAAATAAAAGATCTTCACGTTGGTTTCAAAATGAGACAGGGATTAGTGAAGGCCGTAAATGGGGTGTCGTTTGACTTGAATGCCGGGAAGATCCTCGCGCTGGTTGGTGAAAGTGGCAGTGGAAAGAGTGTGGCAGCCAAATCAATACTGAGGATAGAGTCCCCGGGAAAGATCACAAATGGACAGATCGAATACAATTCTGCTGCGCATGGCCCGATCAATATTCATGACCTGAAGCCACGAGGCAAAACTATCCGATCGATTCGATGGAAGGAGATCTCTATGATCTTTCAGGAGCCAATGACCTCCTTTGGGCCGATGCATACATTTGGTAACCAGATCACCGAGGCGGTTATTTTGCATGAAAACCTCAGCAAGGAAGATGCCCGAGACCGGGCAATTGAAAGCCTCGAGCAGGTCGGTATGCCAAGGCCCGACCAATTACTCAAACAATACCCGCATCAGATAAGCGGGGGTATGCGCCAGCGTGCCATGATTGCCATGGCGATGATTTGCAATCCTAAAATACTGATAGCTGACGAACCGACAACTGCGCTGGATGTTTCGACAGAAGCGCAAATATTGAAAGTACTAAGGGAAAGGCAGAGGAATCTTCAGACTTCTGTGCTGTATATTTCGCACAACCTAGGGGTGGTTTATAATATAGCGGATGAAGTAGCTGTAATGTACCTGGGTGAAGTGGTGGAGCAGGCCCCAGTAATTGAACTGTTTGAATCACCGAAGCACCCCTATACCGAAGCATTGCTCAACGCCATTCCGCGCCTTGACAGAAGTGATCATAAATCAACTGAAATAAAGGGTAGCATACCTGATCCTTACAACCACCCTAAAGGGTGCAAATTTCACCCCAGGTGCCCGAAGTTTATTGAGGGACATTGTGATGTTTACAAGCCTGCAATACAGGAATTAGAGCAGAACAGGAAAGTGTCCTGTCACCTGTATTCACAAAAAAACCATTCTGAAGCATGACAAAGAATAATAACAAACCGATGCTCGTAGTAAAGGACCTATGTAAGCATTTTCCCATGCAGGGAGGGTTCTTTGATAATACCGAAGGGGTTGTGAAGGCTGTGGATGGAGTAAGTTTTGAAGTGTATCGGGGTACGACATTCGGGCTGGTGGGGGAGAGTGGCTGTGGCAAAACCACTGCAGGACGAATGATCGTGAAACTGATGGAGCCCACCTCCGGATCAATAGTATTTCATGATGAACAAGATGAAAGTGACTATGAGATAAACAAACTCAGTAGCAAAGAAATGAAACCTTTGCGGGAGAAAATCCAGATGATCTTTCAGGATCCCTATGCCTCGCTTGATCCGCGTATGACCATAGAGCACATCATTGGTGAACCGTTACGTGCGTTGGGGATGAAGCAGAATATGGAATACAAGAATTTGATCTCTGATATTCTGGTAAAAGCAGGTTTGAGTTCTGATTTTATGAACCGCTATCCACATGCTTTTAGTGGAGGGCAAAGACAAAGGGTTGGGATTGCCAGATCGCTGGTGACCAAACCTCAACTTGTTGTTGCTGACGAACCGGTATCGGCCTTGGATGTGTCTGTACAAGCACAGATCATGAACCTGTTAAAAGAGCTTCAAAAGACATTGAACCTCACATTCATATTCATTGCCCATGATTTGAGTGTAGTGAAGTATATGAGTGATACGCTGGCAGTGATGTATGTGGGAAGAATTGTTGAAATTGGGGATAGTGAAGAAATTTTCACGAACCCCAAGCATCCCTATGCCGAAGGGTTGATTTCCCTCATCCCAAAAACATTTTCAAAAACTGATGAAAACGCAGTGATGCCCGGAATGGTTGCTGATGCCTCTGACCTTCCATCCGGATGCTATTTTCATCCAAGGTGTCCTTATGCCAAGGACATTTGCAAAGAAAAGTACCCTGAGATGCAGGACTTTGGAAACGGCCATAAGGCGGCATGTCACTTTGATCTTGACCTTAAAGGAGTTTGATGAATGCTAATAAGAAACCCATACCGCTCTGCCAATAATGATGTGTAAGAAGACCAGGATAATTTTTTGCAGCTCAGATCATGAATGATCTCACTGACATATCGCGGCGGTCATTCGTTACCAAATCCCTGGTATCCGGTTCGGGGTTGCTTCTTGCTGGCTGCCTACCTGGTCTGGATAGCAAAAAGCAGCATGTGGATTCGGCTGCAATCGATGAGATCAAAAGTCAATCTTTGTATGGCGAATCCCCTTATCTCACCGAAAAAGTACTGACTGAGGAGCTGCCCCTGGTACAGGAGCGCTTACCCAAAAATCCATTTGTGAGAACAGTAGCACAAGAAGGTGTCTATGGGGGTACATTCTACAGTGATACCTCACGCCAGGGCGGACATTTCTTCTTTGATGGTTCGCTTTCTACTGCTCCGCAGGTAACGGACAATGAAGGTAAAAAAATCATTCCACATGCCTGTGAGAAAGTAGAAATCAGTGATGACCGCCGTGAGTACACCTTTTATTTGCGAGAAGGTCTGAAATGGTCTGATGGCATAGAATGTACGGCTGATGACATCATCTGGTGGTGGGAACACGAACAAAACAATAAGGACTTATATCCGGCGGGTCCAAGCGAATTATGGAAGATTGGGGATGAATACGCCAAATTCACAAAGATCAGCAAATGGGTATTCAGGATCACTTTTCCCAGGTCTTTTGCTGCACTCAACAATGTCAGCGCCCATGACAAAATGAAATTCAGCTCGGAATTTGGACAGCCGGCTCATTACATGAAGCAATTCCACTTAGATTTCAACCCAAAGGCCAACGAGCTGGCACAATCATTTGGCTATGAAAAATGGTTTATGCTTTATAAGCAGCACGAGAATTATTTTCGACCACATGGTGGCAAACCAAACTTGGGGCCGTGGTATAGATCTGAAAGCACCACTACCCACGATATCTTCATGCGCAATCCCTACTTTTTTGAAGTAGACCAATTTGGCAATCAGTTGCCATATGTAGATAAAATTTTTGTTTCCGTGATCGAAGACAGAAAACTACTTGATTCCAGGATTGCCACGGGCGCCAATACGATGGGACGTTCGATCTTGTCTCAGATATTTGTTTACAACAAAAATAAAAAAAGCGGTGATTTTAATCTCAGGAACTGGAAGCTGTCCAATTCATCCGAGTGCATGTTTGCCTTTAACCTGAATCATAAAAACGAGCAGAAAAACAGAATATACAACGATCTGAGGTTTCGGCAGGCCTTGTCAATTGCCATCAACCGAAACAAAATAAATGAAATATTGTTTTTTGGAATGGCAAAGGAGTGGCAGGCAACTGTTTCTCCCGAAGTGTCCTTTTTTGATCCTAAATGGGCTCAGTACTGTGCTGAGTATGATATGGATCATGCGAATGAATTGTTGGATGAATTGGGCTTGGAGTGGGATTCGGATAAAAGATATAGACTCCTTCCGGATGGTAGCAGGTTTGTGACCGAAGTAATCTTTACACAGCAGTCTTATCCGATTCAGCTTGTTGAAATGGTTGCCCAGGACTGGTCGGCAGTGGGCATAGAAACAATCCCCAGGGAAGCAGATGGCTTGTTTAGACGTGAGAAATGTATGGCTGCCGATCATGACTGCACTTGCTGGAACGCTGACGTGATAGAGGAGATAGCTATTTACATGCCCTGGAGTACGAAGTGGAACCCAAACAGGGCTTTGTATTATGCCATCAACTGGTGGTATTATTATCAAACAGGAGGCCAGAGGGGAACAAAACCTCCGGACATCTGGATGGATCAGTTCAATAGGATGGTCGATTGGTATTCGGCTACATCACAAGAAGAATATGAACGGATAGGGTACGAGGTATGGGACTTTTTTAGTAAGCAATTGGTGACTATCGGAACGGTGGGATACTCTCCCTTGCCTGTAGTGGTAAAAAATGGACTGATGAATGTTCAGGATGAAATGAGAATGGGATTCGGATTGGGCTGGGCAAAAACCTACTTTCCACAAATGTATTTCTGGGACGAACCACAGAAACACTTATAAAACATTGAAGTATGAACACTCAAAATGATCTAAATCTTCTCAAGGTTTCAAACTCAAAATAAGAAAGAAAAGAAAACGAACACTGAAATATTGAAAAATGATAAACACTGAAAAAGAAAAAAATACTAGTATGTTAAAAGAGACAGAGCATCCGAGGTTGTTCATCAACAACCATCGTATCGAGGAACTGAAGGAGGCAAAGAACAACGATAGTTTCTTTCAAGAGCTATTGGAGAGTCTGATTGGCAGAGCCGATGCGTTGCTGGGCGAAGAGCCGATTGAGTTCAAAATTGTTGGGCCCAGGATGCTCAAAAATTGCCAGGAGATCCATTCGAGGGTCACTACCCTGGCCTTGTCTTACCTTTTGACTGACGAAGAGAAGTATGCTGCTCGCGCAGTACAAGAGTTGACATTTGCAGCCAATTTTCCTCATTGGAACAAAGACCATTTCCTGGATACGGCGGAATTGGTTACTGCTTTTGCTATTGGGTACGACTGGCTTTACCACACGCTTAGCGATGAAGAAAAAAGCGTTATCAAAAATGCCATGGTAGAAAAAGGCTTGAAGGTTGGTGTGGAATTGCATGCGCAAAACATTTGGTGGGCTGGCCATAAATTCAATTGGAACCAGGTTTGCAACGGAGGCCTCATCATTGGAGCATTGTCCATTGCTGATGAAAATCCGGCACTTGCCCGCCAGGTATTCGACGCTACCGTCAAGTATCTGCCTATCGCTTTCAATAGCTATGGAAGAGATGGAGGCTGGGAAGGTGGCCCTGACTATTGGGCTTACACCACCTGGTATAGCGTGTTGCTTGTGGATGCCTTGCTCGGCAATACTGAAGATGATTTCGGGCTGTCCAAAACCCCTGGATTTGACAAGACCGGACTGTTCCCAATTTACAACGCCGGTAACAGTGGAAGACAATTCAATTTTGCGGATGGTGATCCGGACGATACCCACAAGACCTATCCAGCATTGTTTTGGCTTGGTCGATACTTCGGTTTAGCTGCCAGCATCAATGAAAATAATCGCCTGCTCCAAATCTCGATGGATCAGGACGAAACCTTCGATGCATTCAACCTTGTTTGGTATACCTCTCAAATTACTGACGCAGAACCGTTGGCTGTGAATAGAGTTTTTAAGGGAATAGATGCCGGTTACCTTCGTGAAGCCTGGGATGGTCAATCTCTATCGGTATCATTTAAAGGTGGGTTCAATCTCGCCGATCATGCTCACCTTGACCTGGGTACTTTCGTATTGGATTGTTTTGGGGAAAGATGGGTATCAGACCTTGGGCGTGATGAGTATGACTTGCCCGAATATTTCGACAGAACCGTAGGAGGTGGCAGATGGCAATATTTCCGCTTAAATACCAAGTCACACAATACCCTGCTGTTAAATGGTGAAAACCAAAAGGAGGATGCTAAGGCCAAAATTCAAGAATTTGACCTAGAGTCAGAAACTCCATTTGTTGAAATTGACCTCTCCGATGCTTATGAGGCCCATGCGAAATCAGCAGAAAGGACATTTCAGTTGTCAGGCGAAAATCAGCTCACGGTTAGTGACAGAATTGTAGCCAAGGATTCATTGAAGTCTATTCAATGGCAGGTGCTCACATCTGCAGAAGTTTTGGCTGATGGCAAGAAAGCCATTCTTTTCAGTAATGGAAAAAAAATGCAGGCTACTATTGAGCAACCATCCAAGGCGACTTTCGAATTGCAGTCTGCTCAACCTGGAGAGCCTGATATGAAGAATGAAGGATATGGACTTTTGGTATTCAGGATCACCGAGATCGCTGATCCTTCAATTGAAATCAAAGTGAAGTTTGAATCTTGATAATCATAGAAGCATGAAATCATTATTGTCGATTCTATCTGGTTTGTTACTCTTTTTTGGGTGTAATACACAGTCCGAAAAAGCACAACAGGTAAGCAACTTTCCAGGGCCTTTTGAAAAAGGTCTGGATGCCCATGGCGGGCTGGATCTGTGGGATACCATGGGAACGCTTTCTTTCACTGAGTTGAATGGCTCTGATACAATCATTTATACTGTTGACCTGAAAAGTCGCGATGAACTGATTGAAAAAAAGGAGCAGTACAAGGTAGGATTCACTGCCGATAGTATCAGTTTCCATCCCAACCGGGATAGTTTTCCAGGAAAGAACCCCAGGTTTACTCATAACCTGAGGTTCTACTTCTTCGCTTTACATTTTGTAACTGCCGATCCTGGTGCATTTCAAGAAGTACTACAACCGGCCGAGCTCGAAGGTAAAATGTACAATCGGGTCAAAATCACTTTTGGTGATGGTGTGGGCGTTGCTCCAAAGGATCAGTACATCTTGTGGTATGACCAAGTGGATAATTTGTTGGCTTATTGCAACTATTCAGTCACTTACTTCAATGAGCGTAATGCTGAAAAATATAGTGCACTCAAATATGACAATTGGGTGGAAGTAGAAGGGCTAAAATTTCCTACTGAGGTGATCAGTTATCACTGGAAAAAGGACTCTTTGGGAGATAAAAAGTATGGAAAGAAGTTCACTGATATTGCCATTTCCAAAGCTCGTCCCGATACAAAATTGTTCACATTCTAACCAAACCATAATTACAGTCATGAAAAATATAAGCTATACTCTTTTGCTGTTAACAGTGCTTTTTGGCTCAACAACGGCACAAGAGCTTAGTCCATTTCTCTTCGGGCAAAATCACTGGATAGAGCAAAATGATGAGGACGGGAGACCCGGGTATATCAACCAGCTCTGGCCAAAGATTGCTGAAAGCGGGATCAAACTTGTACGGATTGGTGGCAATAATTACAACAATAGAAACCATGAGTTGTTCAACCTGGATAGAATAAAATTGAACTCTATCCTGGATTCCATCAGAGGGATAGGCGCAGAACCACTATTTCAAATTCCTTCCGGAAAAGGAGAGACGAGGGATCTGACAGTAGATCAGGTCGTTCAGCTGGTGAAGGAGTATAAATATCAAAATGGAAAGGGAATCAGGTACTACTGCATAGGAAACGAGCCCCTGTTGCACGACAGAGATGGTATTCCTAAAGTGTATGAATATGTAATGAAGCTGGCGCCCGCTATGAAGGGTGCTGATCCAACAATCAAGATATTCATTTTCGATGCATGTTACCTATTTGAAGAACCCCACAAAAAAGTGCTGGGCGGAGAGCTGGATCTGACCGGTAAGGACAAAAATGGGAATTGGATGATCGATGGTATCAATTTTCATAGATACCCTGGAGCCAAAAGCCGTGACAATGTAGTTTTTACCGGGCCAAAGGACATCAGAAGACAGGTAGAGCAATTGATGGAAATGATGGAGTTTGCCAATAAGAAACATGGGCGAAAGGGCTCAGAGCGGCTACAATGGGGATTAACCGAATTCAATGTGACCACATCCAACCCAAACAGGGAGATTGCAGGAATTGGTAATACATCCTTTCTGGGTGGACAATTTATGGCTGAGATCTATGGTCTCGGAATGGAATTCGGGGCGTTTACCATGGCTCCCTGGTGTATCAGCGAGACCGACAGGGTCAGTACGGATTTTGGCTATCTTGGGCTACCCTCCGAATTTTATCCTCGCTCAAGCTATTATCATACCCAACTAATGGCGCAGAACATGAAAGGTGCATATCTACCAACGGAAAGTAACAATTCATATGTCAAAACCATAGCGTCAAAAAGTGACACTGAAATAAGTGTAATGATCATGAATAGTGATCAATACAATGATTTTGAATTTGACTTGATACTCAATGATGAATCACCCTCGACAAAACCACTTACGGTGCGTGCCGACCTAGGGATGGAAATCGTGATTAGCGACAATATACCTAATCAAACCACCCTGATGTTAGTCTTATCTGGTTCAGGGGAAATCATCCGGAAGTATAGTTATGGCCTAAAGCAAAACCTAAAGTATCTGCCTCCAATTCTGGAGTAGTATGCTATAAATAAACCAAAACCTCAAAGCGTACCAACTGCCTATACCATTTAAAATTTATATATCAATTAAAAACTAAATTATTAAACATGGAAAGACGAAATTTTCTAAGAAAATCTGCTGGAATAGCGGGTTTAGCAACGGTTTCTGGCCTGGCTTTCAATCCAGCCAAAACTTACTCAAGACCGTCTGGTCTCAAAATCACGGATATCAGAGGGTGTATGGTACGTGCAGGAGGGGAGAATTATCCAATAATTAAAATCTATACCAATCAGGATGTATATGGCCTTGGTGAAGTACGGGACAGTGGACGCCTGAGCCAGGCGTTTATTTACAAATCATTTTTGGTAGGGGAAGACCCATTGAATATCGAAGGGATCCTGGCCAAACTGAAGCCAATGACTGGCAATTCAAGAAATGGTGGTGGATACAGTGCCATAGATATGGCGCTTTGTGATATTGCCGGCAAGGTGCTCGGAATTCCTGCTTACCGCCTGTTAGGGTCTAAAAGAAGGGACAAAATACCTTGCTATGCCGATACACCATCTGTTGTGGACATTGATGAGTACAAGGATCTGCTGAAAAAAAGGGTCGAAATGGGATTCGATCATTATAAAATGGACTTGCAGAAAAGGATCTATGGCCATGGAAAGAAAGACGCATTTGCCGGTCGGTCAATCACTGACAAGGGATACGAGTATATGGGAAAATATATTCAGGCTGCAAGGGATATCATCGGTTGGGACAAACCACTTGGTGCAGATCATTGGGGGTATATGACGGTAGACGATGGCATACGTCTTGGTAAGGCAGTTGAACAATATAGCCTGGCTTATATAGAGGATGTGATCCACTATCGAAGACCAAATTCGGTTGAATTGAATAGCTTGGTGACTGAGGGATCGCCCACTCCGACCTTGCACGGGGAAGACTTGTTTGGACTTGAGGAATTCAGGCCATGGATCGAGCAACGTGCTTGCGATATTATCCACCCTGACATGGAGACTTCCGGGGGCATCATAGAAACGAAGAAGATAGCTGATTATGCGAATATGCATGGGATACCGGTAATGTTTCATTTTGCTGGCTCGCCAGTTGGTTGTTTGGCCAGTGTACATTGTGCGGCTCTGGTCGACGATTTTATTAGTATGGAGAATCACGCCGTTGATACAGAATGGTGGGGAGATCTGGTTACAGGGATAGATCAGCCGATCATCAACAATGGCTATATAACCGTACCGGAAAAACCAGGGATTGGTGTTGAGCTGAATGATGAAGTAGTGAAAGAGCACTTGATCACAGAAGGTTATTTCGAGCCTACGACCCAGTTTGATAAGCCAATGGTTGGGACGCACTTCGGCGTTCCGGTTGATGCGATTAAGAAGTAGCATTTTAAAAATCAAATTTTAGTGTTATAGTGATAAAGAAACCGGGGCGCTTCATTGACTTGCCCGGTCATAGCCCTGGTTTCGTTTTAATTATCCCCGATAAACTATGAAATCTAGAACCAATTTTATCCTGATGGTAGTGGCGATATGCATCGCTCATCCGGGTGCGGCTCAGGAAATGAGCCCATTTCTGTTTGGTCAAAATCACTGGATGGAACAAAATGATGAACGAAATCGACCTGGGTACTTAAGTATACTATGGCCCAAGGTAAAAGAAAGTGGAATTAAGACCGTACGTATCGGAGGTGGAGGTTATGAGCGTCGGTTGCCTGCTTTGCCCAAACTGACAGGAATTATTGATTCGATCCAATCAATTGGCGCTGAACCTATTTTGCAGGTGCCCAGTCACTACTCTTCCAAGCAAGCTTCTGATCTGGTTAATCATTTCAATAAAAACCCGAAGAGAAAACCAATCAAATTTTGGTCGATTGGCAATGAGCCATTGCTTCGGGTACGTCACGACAGTGAAGCCATGTTGAAAAAACTAGAAGAAGTGTATGTGTTTATCATGCGACTTGCGCCTGCTTTAAAAACTGCTGATCCCAATATCCAGGTTTTGATTTATGATGGGGCAGGGATGCCAATTGAAAATACCGAAAACCTAAACTATGAAGCTTATGAAGCATTGGTAGGCGGACGATTGGATGTGACAGGAAAAGACAAAAACGGGAACTATTTCGTTGACGGAATAAACTGGCATATCTACCCAAACAGGGGTGAATATAGCCGTGATCATGTGATCTTTTCTGCTATTCATTCCGTGAAAGATGCCACAATTAAAATCAATGATTTGATAGAAAAAGCCAATACAAAGCACGGACGTAAAGGCGAAAATAAACTCAAATGGGGGCTCACAGAGGTCAATGTGAATGCCGGTAACCCGGACAGGGAAATATCCGGTATTGGTTGTCCTTCATTTTTAGGTGGGCAATTTATTGCAGAGGTTTATGGAATCGGATTGGAATATGGTGCCTACACGGTTGCTCCCTGGTGCATTAATGAAACAGACAGGGTAAGAACGGATTTTGGGTATCTCGGCCTTCCGATGGATTTTCATCCACGATCAAGTTATTACCATACCAAGATGATGGCTCAAAATATGCAGGGAGCGTTTTTGCCTACATCGAGCAGCAATGCATACGTGAAAACAATAGCCACCCAAAGTGAACAGGAGATTTGTGTTATGATCCTCAATAGGGATAAGTTCAATGATTTTGAATTTGACCTGACCCTCAAAGATGAAGTTTTTTCGAAAAAGCCGCTGATTATGGAAGCTAACGTTGGTTTGGATGTAGTGATTACGGGCAACATTCCCAGGCAAACGACAATGATGTATGTCTTGTCGAAATCCGGGGAAGTAATTAAACACTATACCTACGGAGTGGATCATAATATGAAACACCTTCCTCCTGAATTGAAATAACTTGCTAACTAATCCAAAGACAATGATTTTACAAAAGACAAAGCTTGCACGCTTGAGCCTGATGGGTATGACGGTTTTGCTCTTTCAATTTTGTGCAAAAAAAGAAAAGGTTAAGTCTGCAGAAAGTTCGAAACCTTTTGACCTGGAACAAATTATTCCAATACTGGAAGGCAAGTACACGCAAGCAGTAGAATCCCTTAGTGATTCATCGCTATTACCAAGAAATGCAATGGAAGATGGCACATGGAAGGTACGAAAGTCTTCTGACTGGACAAGTGGATTTTTTAGCGGAAGCTTATGGCAACTTTACGAATTGACAGGTAACGAAAGATGGGCTG
Source organism: Cyclobacteriaceae bacterium (assembly GCA_049115735.1). Lineage (GTDB taxonomy): Bacteria > Bacteroidota > Bacteroidia > Cytophagales > Cyclobacteriaceae > CAXBNB01. Next base: position 114,441 of record JAGDZP010000003.1, read on the forward strand.
ATGAAGCCATCAGATGGAGCACAGCGATAGAAAAGGAAAAACCAGTACCGATGATCATGATTTGGGGTTTCAGTTTTATTGTAGTTTGGAAATCAACTGAAACTTGTAGGTGATACTGCAGTTAAACCAATTTTGCTGGAAGCTGCGAAGAGTTTGGCATTGAGGTTTAATCCAAACTCAGGGGTAATCAGGTCATGGGACTTTGGCACAGAAAAGGGGGTTGTCCCAACTATAATAGACAACATGATGAACCTTGAATTGCTTCTTTGGGCCTTCAGGGAATCATCGGATTCTTCATTCTATCAGATTTCTATCTCACATGCCGATATCACTCTGAAAAATCACTTTAGAGAGGATTTTAGTACTTATCACGTGCTGGATTATGATTCCTTGACAGGGGAAGTATTGAGTAAAAGAACACACCAGGGATATTCTGACTCCAGTACCTGGGCAAGGGGACAGGCATGGGGTATTTATGGTTACACCATGATGTACCGTGAGACGGGCCTGGAGCGTTATCTTGATCGTGCCCGGAAAGCAACCGATCTTTTCATAAGCAGGTTGCCGGTGGACGTTATTCCATTTTGGGACTTTGATGCGCCAGATATTCCCAACGCTCCAAAAGATGCCTCGGCTGCAGCCATTCTTAGCTCAGCGATGTTGGAATTGGCAACTTATGAAGAGCAGCCAAAATCATCGAAGTATTGAGCCATGGCCACTACCACGCTGGAGTTGCTAAGCAGCCCCGACTACTTGAGTGTCAATACAGATCATCAGGGCCTGATATTGCATAGCACAGGTAACAAGCCACGCAATTCAGAGGTAGATGTGCATATCATTTAAGGTGATTATTATTACCTGGAAGCCTTGAACAGGTTTAAAAAATTGGGTGGTGATAATTAAAATATCAATGAACTCATAAGATTTGCTAGCTTTCTAACCTGCCACTCTCAATCTGGAAATAGATTGGTTATTCTTCATCAGTCGGTTTGCCTCTCCACCAGGTTGCCAGGGAGGAGCCGGTGATATTCATCAATGGCCCGAAGACCGATGGTGCCAGGCCTACAGTAGCTACCTTTCCCATTTGCAGGGCAATGCCTGAGGCCAGCCCGCCATTTTGCATCCCAACTTCCAAGGCTATTGTTCTACAGGATTTTTGGTCAAGACCCATAAGTTTACACGCCCAGTATCCCAGGCCGTACCCAAGCATGTTGTGGATAAAGCATGCCAATATGAGCAGCGCTCCTATCTCCAGAAGGTTGTCTCGACCTGCCGCTGTGATGATGGTGATAATCACGCCTATGCCTATCATGGAGACAAGACTTAGCACCTGCTCCATGAGTACCTTGTTTGTGCCAAACATCTTCCTGAATACAATTCCCGAAGCAATTGGAAGTGCCATGAACCAAAGTAGGTCGGATAATAAGTTTAACATCACGCCGGACATATCTCCCCCTTCTGTGACAATGAAAATGATATTCTTTAAGATAATGATCGCAAAAAAGCCCAGGATCTGAAAGGTCTTGTTTTTAGAGGATTCATTGCCAAAAGCAAAAAGGTTGAAAAGCAAACCAGCTACGATTGGCAGAATTACGATGTTCATGATGCCCAACATCATACTCCAGAAATTTATCGGTATCAATTGATCTGCCAACCCTTTCATGATCAGCGGTGTAAGGAGGGGGGCAAGGACGGTCGCCACAGCTGTCAAGGTGACGCTTAGTGCGACATTGGCCTTTGCCAGGAAGGACATTACATTAGAAGCAAGTCCGCTTGGGCTAGCGCCTACCAGGATAATTCCTGCCGCAATTTCAGCCGGAAAATTAAATAAGGTAATCAATGACAATGCTACCATCGGCATGATCGTGAATTGACATAAAACACCAATGACAACAGCTTTTGGTGATTGTATTACTCCTTTGAAATCTTGTAGGCTCATCTGTGAGCCCATTCCGAACATAATGATCTGTAGAAGGGGTATGATCAGGCCTTTTAGTTGAAAACTCCCTAGTTCGATAAAATATTCAGGGTAACAAAGAGCAATTGATACTGAAGCAAAAATCAGGATTGTATAGGAAAACCCTTTGAAAAAGGCATGTTTTCGAACACCGACGGCCAGAAAGACCAATCCACTAATAAGGAATGCTCCGCCTGACTCCAAATCTTTTGAAATGAAGAAGTAGACGAATATTGCGAGCAATACAGCGCTTACTATCAGGGCTGCTTTATAGAGTTTGGTTTTCATAATACAAGTTTCAATGGGATCAAAAACTAATTATGGAGCATTAATTCTTAATTAACAGATGGTAAATTGACTTCAACCTGGTAGCATTTCCCCTTCTCAATGTTTGGGATCAATCCTTCATTTTGTTTTTCTCCATTTACCATTATTACAGTTTCATTGATTCCCTTGTTTGATCGAATGCTGACATCCAATTCTGCGCCTCTGAAATACCTTTTGATCTTAACGTGATTCCATCCTGCTGGAAGCTGAGGTTCAATTTTCAAACCCTTCCTGGAGCCCTGTAACCCAAATAATCCATCGATCAGGCACCTGTAAACCCAATGTGCGGTACCGGTGTTGAATAATTGGCTGGATCTGCCTGCCGTTCTGGGGAAAAGGCTCATTGCCCCGCGATAATAGTTGGGAATGAAAACTGGTAATTGTCCTCGCTGAATGATATCATCGATATCAGGGCCGGGGATCATTTTTCTTAAAACCCTGAATGCGGTATCCACTTCACCGATAGCATACAAGCCATATATATAAAAGGCGGAAGCATGGTTGTAAACCGAACCATTTTCTGCATAACCAGGGTGCTTTTGCGTCAAGCGCCCCACATCTTCCCGCATGGCTGTATAGGCTGGTGCTACCAACTCTACACCATATGGAGTTTCCAGTTGAGATTCAACCGCAAGCAATATTGCTTTTATTTTTGACTCATCTGCACATCCACATAAAAATGCCCAGCTTTGGGTGTTTAAAAATATCTTGCCCTCTTCGTCATCGCTGATGCCAAACTTTACATTGTCATCAGTAATTCCCCGAGCATACCAGTTTCCATCCCACAGGTGGGTGTTGATAGCATCGTTGAACTCATTTGCCAACTTGCGAAAGGTCTGAATCTGCTCGTGATCATCATTTTCCTGGCATATGTCTGCCCATACCTGAAGTCCGTAGGATGTGGCCATGGAAAGCCACCCGGAGACACCTTTCCCTTTATAGCCAACCATATTCATAGGGTCGTTCCAATCTCCCTGGTCAATATAGCTCAAGCCTCTATGATCCTTGTTTTGAGCCAGGCAATGCATTGCGCGGTTAATATGTTCCGATACTGTGGCTTTTTCTTTTCCCTGAGAAAAGGGGACTTGTTCATTGAGTAGTTCGTAATCATCAGTTTCGTCCAGGTATGCTTTGATGCATATTGGCAGCCAAACGCAGTGGTCAGAATGAGGAACCTGATTGATGTATTTCAATACAGCCTCTTCATGGATTAACACGCCATCAGGCATTTCCCCATTTTCCTTTTGTTGAGAGAGCGCTGTGATAAAAGCTTGTCTCGCCAACTCGGGTTTGATGTAACTCACTCCCATGTTGTCCTGAAGATAGTTCCTGGTTTGAGGGTCGGTACTCAGTCTATTGGTGATGCCATGATAATATATTTGTCTTGGCAACCAGGTGTTCACGAAGTTGTCAAATTCCGGATCGGGAGTACTCACTTCAATTTTCGGTTTGCCCTCCTCTATGTACTTTGTGTATTCACGTTCAGCATGTTCAAATGCACTCAGGCCATCGATTTTATTGTGACCGAAATATTTTTGACGAATTGTAATGATCTGTTTTTTGTCCTTGGCTGGGCCAAATAAAAACCGGTAGGACTCTTCCTGTCCCGGCTTTAATTCAAGCCGATATTGCAAGGCACAGGTAGGCATTTCGTACCGCGCTTCACCCTTTTTCAATTCTTCCAGTTGAATGGCAGATGGGTTGTGCAGCCCTCCTTCACCTTCAAATTCCGCATGGTTGACTTCCCATGAAGAAGGTTCTGTCTCGGCGATCAGAAAAGTCTTGTCTTTGAACTTTTTGATTTTTTCATAATCCTGGAATTTCTGATAAGGGGATATCGATGAGCATATTACGCCAAACACCTCCGGGTCGTATGCGCCGGCTTGGTTCATCCAAGACATGTAGCCCACTGGGAAGTAGGGGTAGACGCTTAATTTTCTCGATTTGGATGTTTTATTTGCGATGCTAATGCTCCACAATTCCAGGGTGTCATCTTTAGGTAGACTTAGCTTCAGCAATATAGAAATTCCATTTTTTTCAATTTCCCAAACAATGTTGTTTTTGCCAGCTGAAAAGGAGAAGCTATCCAGGTCGCCTCTTACGGGCTCATAAGGTGCTGAAATTAACTGTCCGGTCTCTTCGTCTTTCACATAGCAAAACCGTCCCGGGTGATGTGCATAAAACGGTTGTTCCGGCTGCATAAAAGTCTTAGCCTCCAGGCTGGGAATATGGGCGTATTTAGCCGGTTCAGGTTGCATAAATTGGGCAACCGCATACCCTCTGCAATTGACATGTATCATCATTGAATTGTTCCACAAAAAGGCTGAAGCCGCAGGCATAACTGTTGGACTATTCAGGGATATTCTCTGACCGTTGTTTGTCGTATTTATTGGCATGTTATATTATTCGTTAGTATTACTCTCTTCTAATTCTTTCTGGATCTGTTCAAGTTTTTCACCACTGAGGTCGTAAAATCGGAGGGCGAAAATGGCTACAAAAGCAAAGAAGGCTGGTACCACTGTTTGCAGCCAAACGATGCTCGTGAGGGATGCGTTTTCCTGTACCTGATTGGCCGCAAAGCCCATCATAGCCAAAATCCATAATATTCCGGCTGAACCAAGCGCCGCTCCGAGTTTTTGTGAAAAAGTAGCAGCAGCGAATGTCATGGCCGTAGCACGGTGACCTGTTTTCCACTGGTTGTAATCGGCGGCATCAGCGTACATCGACCAGGCCAGGGGCGATTTTGGGCCTAAGGCAAGGCTGATCAATATGTTCAGAACGAACATGATAACAATTTCAATAGGCCAGTCAGAACTGTCATCAATGATCGAACCATCTGCCGAAATCCTAAAAACACTGATCACCTTCGTAGATTCATCGCCGGCCTCATCAGGTTGTAAATTCAGTGTAGAAGAAGCATCCCCTATGGTTTGAAGGTCCTTCATGAACCAAAAAATTCCGTTTTTATGTTCGACCCATCTATAATTCGAATTTGAACGATCTGATCCACCCAGGAGATCTGTGGCTTGTAGACTTACCTGCTTATTTATAGAAACTGTTACCACACCATTTGAGACAGGCTTGGGAACCAGTGCAAATACAATGCTTAGTGTGCCTACTATCGCCATCAAGACCATCAACAGTTTTGCCTTGTCGAGGAGTTTGGTGAGGTAGGGGGTGAGCAGGCAACCGACTGCATAAGCCGTCATTTGTACTCCGATGAATGCTCCCATTAAATCAGGCCGTTCCAGGTAATATTTGAAATAATAAGTGGCTGAACTGCCTCTGAATACAATGGTCATCATGATGATCATGGCCAGTGCAAAGAGAATGATCCAGGGTTTGTTTTTTAGCAGGTCTTTGATGTCGTCAAGTGGATTGGTCTTTTGGTCTCTGGGAGGTTGAATTCGCTCATTGGTGCTTAAAAAGGTGACTATAAAAAGTACTGTTGCAATACTGCCATATATAGCCATTGTGAGTTGCCAGCCCCGTGCATCATTTCCATTGGACAGGTATTCGGCCAGCCCAGGGGTGAATGCGCCTACGATGATGCCGGTAAAATAGGCAAAAAAGAAGCGCCAACTAAAAATAGTATTCCGTTCATCGGCATCTGAAGTGATCACACCGGCTAACGAAGCATAAGGAGTGCTCATTACCGTGTAGCATAGCATCATCAGAGTGTAGGTGCCATAGGCCCAAATCAGTTTGCCTCCTTCGTCCAGATCAGGGGTACTCAAAGTGAGAACTGCGGATCCCGCCATGGGTAAAGCTCCAAATAGAATAAACGGCCTGAATTTTCCCCAACGTGTATTGGTTCGATCTGCTATCCCTCCCATAATTGGGTCGGTGCAGGCATCTACGATTTTAGTGACCAAAAGCATCGTGCCTGCTGCTGCTGCGGATATCCCAAAAATATCGGTATAGAAATAGGATAGGTATGAGCCGATGATGATCCAGTAGAAATTTAAACCAGAATCGCCCATCGAATATCCTAGTATTTCCTTAATCCCAAGAGGCTTACCAGCTTCAATACTTGTTTTTTCGTTTTTGACTTCCTTCATCTTGTGAGATTGTCTGGATAGGTCGTGTCGAGTAGAGCGAGTTTGGGCTGCCGGATGCTGGGTTTATTCATGGGCTGAATTTGGATTTAGTTGAATCTAACTGTCCAAAGTTATATTAATTTCATTACTTTTGAAAAGTATAGATATAAAAGTATGTAATCCATATAAAAAGGATTATTTTGGATTTAAAGTCAATTGTATTAAGTTTAAATAAATAAATTATTCTATTACTATATAAGTTTTAATATGATTAATAATAAAGTATTGAGTTTTATGCTACTGTGCCTAGCAGGTGCCTTGTATTCATGTTCTACAAATTCTGAAAAAAAGAATGCAGAAGATCAGGTCGAAGTGTATAAGGGCATAAAGGCAGAGGGTGCAGAGCTCAAAATACTGTCAAGTGATTTTAAATTCACAGAAGGCCCAGCGGTAAACAGCAATGGGGATATTTTCTTTACGGATCAGCCTAATAATAAAATAGTGAAATGGTCGGCAAGTACAGGCGAATTTACAACCTTCCTGGAGCCATCCGGACGTGCCAATGGTACTTACTTTGACGCCAATGGTAACCTGATTGCCTGTGCAGACATGGAAAACCAATTGTGGAGCATAGATCAAAACGGAAATGTTATTGTACTCGTGAGTGATTACGATGGTATGCTTTTGAATGGCCCAAATGATGTCTGGATCAATCCTAAGGATGGTAGTATGTATATAACAGACCCTCTGTACAAAAGAGGCTATTGGACACGCGATCCGGAGCAACAGCAGGATGGAAGGCATTTGTACTACCTAAGTCCTGACAGATCGAAGTTCATGCGGGTTGATGAGAATCTTAAGCAACCGAATGGAGTGGTTGGTACTCCTGATGGAAAAAACCTTTATGTAGCCGATCCGGGAGATAAAAAAACTTATGTCTATGATATTGAAACCGATGGTAGTCTGACAAATCGTAAGCTATTTGCTGGTATAGGATCAGATGGAATGACAGTAGATAATGAAGGTAATGTATACCTTACCAATGGTGGTGTTGTGATCTTTAATAAGGATGGTGAGCAGATCGAAGAAATCCCAACCGAAGAAGGAACAACGAATGTTGCTTTTGGGGGCTCAGATAGACAAACCCTCTTCATAACAGCTCATAAGTCTGTGTATACACTTGAAACGAGAGTAAAGGGAGTGGTAAATTAAACGGATTCACCATCTGGTATTTGAAGCTTCGAACCTCTGGTTGATGTAAGACCTCACACCAATGAATGCAGAAGAGAATTTGAGGTAATTATTGGACTGTAATGTTTTTTGAAACAAAGTCCATGATTGCTCTTTAAAAAAGCTTGTTAAAACCCTTAAAAGAACCTAAACAGGATGTGAAAGCTTTATTTCAAAATATCATAATTCTAAAATAATTCCCTGTTTTAGGGAAATACTGACTTATTTAATTCATTTTTATCAAAATATTGAATTTCATAAGTCAAATGCCAAGAGAGAATAAAAAAGAAACACTTTCAAACTCCAATAACAAAACCATAGTCCTGCAGCTAATTCGTAGCGGTGTTGAGATAACAAGGGCTGATATCATTGAAAAAAGTGGCTTGAGTGCCCCAACGGTCACCAGGATTATTGAAGATCTACTAGAGCGTCAATTAATTGTTCAAGATGAGGTAGGGTCTTCCAAAGGAGGGAGGCCACCCCAGATCATCAGGTTTGAGGCAAAGCGGAATTATGTGATTGGTGTTGATATTAGTGGAGACTATGTGCGAGCCGCCCTTTCAAACTTGGATGGTGAGTTTAGCTACGAGATCCATCTGCCAGTGAATATTGAGGGTGAGTTTGATGGTGTAATGTTGCAAGTTGGAGAGCTCATCCAAAAACTGGAACATCGAGCACAGACAAAACAATATAGACTCTTTGGCATAGGTATAGCAATTTGTGGATTGGTAAGTAAGCAGACAGGTTTGCTGCGATACTCCCCTGTATTTGACTGGAAGGATAAAGATATCCTGAAAGCCCTAAAAAGTTATTCTGACTTGCCGATGGAAATGGAGAACGTATCTCACCTGATTGCTTTGGGGGAATCTTTGTATGGAGTAGGCAGGGAATATGATAGCATGATCAATGTGAACTTGGATTATGGCATAGGTTCCGGGATTATTATTAATGGTCAACCGTTCTACGGTTCGCAGGGTTTTGCGGGAGAATTGGGTCATATTGTTCTTGATTCTGAAAGCAAAAGAAAAGGAAAAGAAAATATAAGCGGTACATTTGAAGCGGTGGCTTCAGGGTACGCTCTGACTGACATTGCAAGGGAAAGATTGGCAAAAGTAAAAAACAGCGCCTTGTCAAAGATTTCACCTTCAATGCTTGATGCCAAGGCCATAATCCATGCTGCAGAAGAAGGAGATAAACTTGCCGGGGAGATTGTAAATACACTGGCTGATTATACTGGAATTAGTTTAGACATATTGATAAAGCTATTCAATCCTGATGCGATCACCCTGTCTGGGGGATTGATTGATCATGGTAATTTGCTATTGAACAAGGTGAAAGAAAAAGTTCAGTCTATCAGCTTGCCAATCTATGAATCCGAGACACCTATTGTTCCTTCTACTTTTGGAGAGGAAGCGGCATTAATGGGGGCATTTTCTTTGATTCTGCAAAAAATACTGAAACTGGAGTAGCAGTAGTGGCCTTAGTTCAATCGGGCTATGCTGAAGTTGGAATTATCATTTTCAATGAATATCTGCACTGGCCCTTGGTTGTTGGCCACTATAAAGGCGTTCTTGTTCCCTATGGTTATGCGTTTTACTTTTTTAGAGTCATGAGGTACCATTAGCCCACTCGTTTTAGGTGGTAAAGGCTTGAACTGATTGTTGCCACCACCAAGTGCCACAAGTCCTAGTCCCGCATCATTCCTTGGCGTTTCGACCTCCGAAGAATATAGTCCACCTACAGCAATGAAGTCAAGGTTCCCGTCTTTATTGAAATCTTGAATCAGCCAATCATTAATTGAGGAAATTTGCGCTTCATGAGGTAGTGTGCGAGATATGTATCCATTATCTGAATTCTCCAGGAATATGCTACCGAAATTTTCGATTTTGAATTGCAAGGATTGTTCTAAATTCTTCGATCCGTATATTTCATCCATGCTCGCAATTGCAAAGGAGTTGTAATCTTTGAAGTTTGATTTTATTGCCGGAATTTGTTCGGAGGAGCATTGCCTTCCCCGCACGGGATATTCCTCTCCGAAGTTGTGATAGCTCAAAACAATGTCGTTCTTTCCGTTGGCATCAAAATCAGCAGCATAAACTGCAAAGAGTTCTTCCGGGCTGGCTTGGTACTTGTAATTTTTTCCCATGTTGCCCAACAAATAGTCCATATCACCATCATTGTCAAAATCACCCAGATCGATGCTAAACCACCACCCTGTAGTGTTGCGGCTGAAGAATTTATCGCTTTGATCCAAAAATTCACCATCTGAATAAATGAAGACTTTGATCGGCATCCATTCACCCACTACGATCAGGTCGATTTGTCCGTCTGAATCAAAATCCGACCAAAGTGCATCCGTGACCATACCAACTTTTGACAAACCGTCAGCAATATTCTCAGTCACATTTTCAAATCTCAGGTTTCCATCAGCTGTCTTGTTTTCAAGAATGTAGCTTTGCCCCGGAAAGGGGTAATTTCTAGGATCGATTCTGCCACCTACGAATAGATCTAAATCTCCATCCTGATCATAATCAAAAGGTCGAACGCATGAGCCACTTGAATACAATTCTGGGAGTATTCCCTCTGATTTTCTTAAGGTGCCGTTTTCATTTATGTAAAGTCGGTCAGAATAGTTTGCATTGCCTGACTCGTATTCATTGCCTCCGCTGACCACATACAAGTCAAGGTCATTGTCATTGTCTACGTCTAAAAACTGCGCATCAATATCCTCAAAAGATCTATTTTCTTCCAGCAGTTTACTTTGATCTACAAATTCGCCTTTGTTGTTTTGAGTGTAAATTATGCCGTCAGCCCCCGCTGACCCACCAATATAGAAGTCCTCCAACCCATCGGAGTTGATATCTCCAACAGCTAGCGCTGGGCCGAAGTTTGACATCTTATGTGGTAACAATACCTGGAAATCATAGTCGTCAAACTGATTTTCTGTGTGTTGGTGCAGATGCCCGTTTTTCGGGCTCAACTCTGTAAACAAAGTCTGATCTTTGTGAGCTTTGGTATTGATAGACCTCATGGCATCATTATAATTGAACTCGATCAATCTATTGACTTCTATCGACTCAAGCACTTGTTTTTTGCCATCCGGCCAGGTGATCGATACTTTTTGGATTGATGATGAATGTCCCAGGCCAAAATGTACAATGGGCTGGACTGAGGACTGGAACCCACGAGTCAAGGTAAGTTCATGAAACTGAGAAGTAGTATCGTGTGTAATTGTGATTTTGGTTCCAAGGGCAAGTTTGTTGTATTTAGGGCCATTCAGTTTAAACTTTATATAGTTGTTGTTGGTGTTTTGAATGGCCAGATTCTCAAATATTGACACCTTAGCATCAATATTGTTGATGATGACTTCAAGATCACCATCATTATCTAGATCGGCATAAGCGGCTCCATTTGAGAATCCTTTATAGCTTAAGCCCCATTCTTGATTTGATTGGGAGAAGGACAAGTTGCCATTGTTTTTGAAGACATAATTGTCAACCTTTTCTGAAGGCATGTCATCCACCAGTTGGATATAGTCTTTGTTATGTTTTGACTTTTCGTTAAAGTATCCTGTTTTCGGTTCTATCTTTTTGAAGTAGTCTTTATTGTTGATATCTCGGCGGCTTCCGTTCGTTACGAAAATGTCTTTTAGGCCGTCGTTGTTCAGGTCGGCAAATAGACAGGCCCAACTCCAGTCTGTCAACGCCACACCGGCCATGTAAGAAATGTCGCCAAATAAGGGGTAACCGTCTTTATCCAAGCCCTGGTTGAGCTGAAGTGAATTTTTCATGTATTGGTAGTGTAAGCCGAGATCTACCATTTCCTGAAAACCTTCTGGGTTCATGCTGGCCATGTTGGCTTTCGATCTTCTGTTGTCCTCAGGTGTCATATCCATCTGGACAATGTCCAGCAGGCCGTCATTGTTGAAATCTGCTATGTCTACACCCATACCATAAAACGAGGTATGTCGTGTTTGTTTTCCGGCTCGTTCAACGAAAGTACCATCACCATTATTGAAGTACATATAGTCAGGGCTGGCAAAGTCGTTGGAAACGTAGAGGTCAGTAAGGCCGTCCTGATTAAAATCACTAGCAGTGACACTCAGGGACAGACCAAAACTCAATAAACCTGCTTCCTTGGTTATATCTCCGAAAGTGTTGTTCCCATTGTTTCGATAGAAGTGGTCGGAGTTTGAGCTTTTTACTGTTCGCATTTCATTGCTGTAGTAAAAGTTGGGGCTTTTGAAGTCTGTGATTGGATAGTTGGCCACATATAGATCAAGATCTCCGTCCAGGTCATAGTCAAAAAAAGTAGCTTGTGTGCTTTGGCCTTCATCGGCAATTCCATATTCCTTAGCCTGTTCTGTAAATGAAGGAATGCCTTGGTTGTTGACTCCTTGATTGATGTACAAAAGGTTGCTTTTGTTCCCGGACTGACCGGCAACACTCACATAAATGTCGTTCCATCCATCCGCATTTATATCAACCATAGTAACGCCAGTAATCCAACGATCATCTGCGCCAGTTCCAGATTCAGTTGTGATGTCTTGAAATTTTAGATTGCCCCTGTTTAGATATAATTTATTCGAAACCATATTACCGGTGAAATACAGGTCGCAAAGACCATCATTATTTACATCTCCAGCGCTCACACCACCGCCCATATACATGTAGCCATATGTGAAATAATTGAGGCTATCCGTTTCAGTCAGCCTGTTTTCGAAGGAGATACCTGAATGTGAAGAACTGATATCTTGAAATATCTTGTTGGGCTTTCTTTTGGTATCGTTATGCTCATAGGTCCCACAGGCCAAGAGACAGGAAAAGGTGAGAATTTGAAAAAATCTAGTGACCATATTTGTATAGATCTCTTGTTGCAAATTGATTTCGATCAGTTTTGGTATTCTGTTAAAAAACAAAAAAGTGAGGTCTCTAAACAGAAACCTCACTTAGTTTAAGGAATGATTACGTCCCTAGTATCCTGGATTTTGGTCGGCGACCGGATCCATATTTGAGTTTGAATTAAATTCTCTTTCAGGAATGGGCCATAATTCGTGCTTCCCAGCTACGAATTTGAAACTAGGATCAGTTCCCGGATGATCTTCAGAATCTAATGCTGCTGCGGCCAGGTCCCATCTTACTAAATCGTCAAACCTTTTCTGTTCGTAGGCCAATTCAACGCGTCTCTCCTGAACGATTGCATCAAACACTTCGCTCTTCGTTAGCGTGGTAGGCAGAGCAGCCAATCCTGTACTTGGTCTTGTCCTAACCTCATTTATATAACCAACTGCCGTAGCTTGAGTTCCTACTTCATTCTCACATTCTGCCATCATAAGTAGTACGTCTGCATACCTCAAAACTTTGTGGTTTACTCCGGATTCAGTGTCTTCGTTGACTACTTTGTAATACCTGTGAAATTTCTTTGAACCTGCCTCTCTAAGAATACCATCAACTGTAAGCTCAACTGTCGTAACAGTCTCACTATCTCCCGGGCCAAATTTGTCGCCAAGGATATAGAATGTATCGCTGAATCGACCATCACCTGCTTCGAATGCATCGATAAGTTCCGGATGAGGTGAATTGTTTTGCCAATCATTGAATCCGTATTCTTTAGCTCTAAAGGATGATTCGTTGGCACCTTCACCGCTTGTTTGTGAGTTCCAGTTGGCGCTGCTACCTAAACTCGCATTGTATTGAACCTCGAATATTGACTCAATACCAAATTCGTTTTCCTCGGTAAAATTTTCGAAGTATTCATCTTCAAGTTCGTACCCCATTGACCCCAAAAGCTCAAATTGATCCAGTGCTTGTTGGTGTTTGTTCTGGAAAAGGTAAACCTTGCCCAGCATGCCAATGGCTGCTCCTTTTGTACTTCTCCCGTTTTCCTCATCTGCTTTTGCTCTGAGCAAAGGAATTGCTTCTGTCAGGTCTGTTTCGATTTGTGTATATACCTGGGCAGCTGTACTTCTTGTAAATCCTTCCGGCCCGTCTGGTATTTCAGTGATCAATGGCACTCCTCCGAATCTGGATACCAATAAGAAAAGGTAATAGGCTCGCATAAATTTTGCCTCACCCAAATACTTGTCTTTCAAATCTTGGGACAACACTGAAGCATCAAGTGCATCAACAGACTCTTTGTTGCCTATGTAAAAATTGCACTTATTTATTCCCTTCATGCAAGCTTCGTAGTATGCACCTATTCCGCCGTGCCCTGAACCAAAGGTCCACTTATAGTATTCTTGCTTGTCGGCTTCCTGGTGTGGGTTGACTATGGCATCACGACCCATTTGATCCATGGCAAAATATAAGTGCCTGGTATACAATCCACGAGTCTGCAAATTGGCGTAAACTGCGTTCACAGCTGACTCCACCTGAGTGGCCGTCTTGAAAAACGTTTCTGGTGAAAGGTTGTTAGGGTCAACTTTTTCTAAGTTATCTTCATTGCAGGCCCATATAGTTGAAAACATGGCCAGCAGTGTGATTATATATTTATACTTTTTCATGATAGATCTTTTTAAAATGTGGCTTGAATTCCAAAAATCACAGATTTAGGCTGAGGATATGTTCCTCTGTCAGTTCCATATTCCTGATTTACATTGGCACCTCCTCTGGAGTTGGCGATTTCAGGATCAAGGCCTGAATAGTCAGTGATGGTGAGTAGATTTTGACCGCTGATATATACTCTCAGGTTGCTAAACACTTTGCCACCAGCAATTGCATCACTTGGCACGTTATAACCTACAGATATTGTTTTTAGCCTTGTATATGAGCCATCTTCAAGAAACCTGGTTGAAACCTGGTTGTTGAAGTTTGCTCCACCTTCACCCGCTGCACGAGGAATGGTGTTGGAAGTTCCGGGACCGGTCCATCTGTTCAGTACATCTACTGAGGCATTAAACAGTCTTGATTGCCCTACAAGGTCAAACAAAGTGGTATTGTAGATTTGGTTTCCCGAAACGCCTGTTAAGAAAAGATTGAAGTCAAACCTTCTGTAAGTTCCGTTAAAGTTTAGACCATAAGTAATATCCGGATATGGGTTTCCGATTACCCCTTTATCGTTATCGTTGATCAGGCCGTCTCCGTTCACATCAACATGCCGGATATCTCCCGGTCCAACTCCGTTGTTGTTGTCCGAATCTTTGTAAACTGCATCTACCTCTTCTTGTGTTTGGAAAATGCCATCAGCTATTAAGCCATAGAAATAATACAATGGTTGTCCGAGGGATGATTTAACCAATGGTGCTCCAAAGTCTTCGTTGTTTCCGCCGGCAAATCCCTCAGTTATACCTGGAGCCAAAGAAACTAGCTCGTTCGAGTTATGGCCTAATTGTAAGTTTGCTGACCATTGGAATTCACCCTCTGCATCGTTATAGCCCACAGAAAATTCCAGACCTTTGGTCTTCACCGAGCCTACATTGTCGAAAAAGGTACTGTTGCTAAACCCGAGTGAAGTGGCCAAGGGAATGCCTATTAGCAAATCATCACTTTTGTTGTTGAAATATTCCAGCGAAGCTGTAAGTTTTCCTTCTAATAATCCTACATCCAAACCAATGTTGGTCATTGTTGTTTCTTCCCATTTTAGATCCTGATTAGGCAATCCACTTGCTGTGGCGCCATTTGTGGCCTGACCATTGATAGGGTAGAAGAAGTTTGAATTTAAGGTAGAAGTAAATAGATAATTTGGTATTCTGTCGTTACCCGTTACACCCCAACTTGCTCTCAATTTCAAGTTGCTGAATGGAGCATCAGCCATAAAATCTTCCATAGCGATATTCCAGCCTGCTGAAACAGAAGGAAAGACTCCCCATCTATTGTTTTGTCCAAACTTTGATGAGGCATCTCTTCGGATAGAGCCGGACAACAGGTATTTTCCATCATAGTTGTAGTTTAGCCTACCCAGGTAGCCAATTCGGTAGATTTCATCTGTCGAACTACCAAGTACAGAGCTAATATTCGATACTTGTTGAATTTCATTCGAGATGTTATTTCTACTTTCTGTATTTATATTGTTGAATTCCTGGTCATTGGTTTCTACTAGAGCAAGAACTTCTACGGTATGTGCATCTCCAAAAGTTTTTTGGTAGTTCAGACTGTTGGTAACAATAATGGTTCTGCCTTCACGCACGTTTTTTCTGATCTGGGCGAAATCTTGTACATGCGTTCCGCCAAGGTTGTCGTCATCATAAGCAGGTCTGAATTCTTCATCCTTGCTGGTAAAAAGGTCTAGACCGACTTGTGTTTTAAAAGTCAGTCCATCCATAATTTCATACTCAGCGAAAATATTACCTATGATAGCGGTAGTGTTGATTGTTTGATTGCCGTAGCTTTGAGATCTTACTGGATTTTCGGCATCTTGGCCATCGACTGCAGTGTTTGGTCCTTGGAAGCCACCGAGGTTGTCGGTGTTGTGTACGGGCAAATATGGAGGTATTTTAATCGCGTGCTCAAGCATGGTCCGGCCTGATCCTCTCTCAGGGTTTTGGCTGTTGAAGGCAAGGGATAGGCTTTCACCTATTTTCAATTTGCCAAGAGAAAAGTCACTATTCGCCCTGAAAGAATATCTTTCAAAGCCTGTTTCAATAATAGCACCTTCCTGATCAAGATACCCCGCAGAAAATCTATATCTGCTTCCATCTCCTCCTCCTGAAAGACTAACATCATAACTCTGGATAAAACCTGTAGGCAATACTTCGTCTTGCCAGTCGGTATCAGTAAATGCAGGGTCAGTCCTCGCTATTGTGAAATCAAGCGCATCTTCTGCGTAAGCAAGGTATTGTTGCCTGTTCATGATGTCATGTCGCTGAGAGATCTTTTGTGTTCCCCAATATGAGTTTAGAGAAATTTGTTGTCCGCTTTGGCTGCCTTTTTTTGTAGTCACCATAACAACACCGTTCGATCCCCTGGATCCATAAATTGCAGCTGTGGATGCGTCTTTCAAGATATTCACAGATTCAATATCTGCAGGGCTGATTCCGTTTAGATTTCCGACAATCACACCGTCTACCACATACAAAGGATCGTTGTTATTGGGAGTTCCCATACCACGTATCCTAACAATTGGTGCTGTTCCTGGTGCACCCGTGTTTCTAACCATAACACCTGCGGCACGTCCTTGAAGCGCTTGTTCGGCATTTGTTATTGGTAGAGCCGTGATTTCTTTATCACTCACTGTAGAGATTGCACCTGTCACTTCGGCTCTGGCCTGGGAGCCATAACCAACAACGACGATTTCCTCTAGTTGTTCCGCGTCAAGGACCATTTGAATGTCTATCACCGTCTGCGTGCCAACGATAATTTCTTGTGTTTTGTAGCCAACGAAAGAAATGGTCAAAATGGCGCCATCGGAAACAGTAAGACTGTAATTTCCATCTAAGTCAGACGTGGTGCCTTTGGAGGTGCCTTTTTGCACAATAGATGCTCCTGGTAGCCCGGCTCCACTTTCATCAGTGACTCTGCCGCTGATGTCCACATCTGCCAATTCTTCAACCTTGTTTGTTTTTTCTCTTACACCAAAAAACGAGTTTGCATCCTTTTTAACCGTAATCTGATTGTTTACCCTTTTAAAAGTTAAATCCGACTTTTTAGAAATGTATCGCAAAATATTGCCTAGAGATTCTTCTTTAAAATCGAGGCTGATTGTCTTCTCTTTTCGTACATCCTTGATTTTGTAGGCAAATGCAAAGCCGGTTTTTGATTCGATTTCTTCAAAAATAGCAGTAAGTTCGGCTTTTTTCATACTGATTCCTAAATGCACATTTTCTACGCTGCGTTGAGCCATGCTTCCGTTGGTGGCAAGCAATATGGAACTCAGGCAAGCCTGGAGGATTATTCCCACAAATGCATATTTAGACATAATAGCAATTTGTTGTAACAGTTTGTATTTCATAACTTTGTAAAGTTTTTGGTTTGATAAATATTAGACCATTGCACTCTTTTCCTTTTTCTAACCGTCCAAAGTTTCTAGAAGGAAAAGATCAGGAGCCGATATCTGATATCGGCTTTTTTATTTTAACTCGAATTGTACTGCTGCATGTTGAATTGTTTTTATAGTTGAATGAAATTTATTTTGATGATCCTAGTTAGTAGATAGTGAGGATTTTATTTTCAATTTTATACGAGAAACCCCCGGCGTATGAGATTGATTCTATGACCGCTTTCAGAGATTGATCTTCATATTTACCTACAAAACCATCTCCCATATCCACTTCTTTTTTTACGTCGAAAGTAACTCCATACCAGCGCTGAAGTACGGTAGTGATCTCTTCGAAACTAGCTTTCTCAAATGTGATGATACCGTCTTTCCAAGTTGTCATGTTATTTGAATAAGACACCAAATTCAAAGTGCTGGATTCTTTGCTAAAAGCCACTGCCTCATGTTTATTCAGCAAGACTCTATTTGAGAGGTTGTGTTTATTGACCACTTCCACTATTCCAGATTCTACAGCTACTTCTATATCATGGTTTACCGAGTAGGCATTTATATTAAAAGATGTACCTTTTACGATGGTTTTAATATTGTCTGAATGGATGATAAAAGGTTTGGTTGTATCCTTTTCTACTTCAAAGAAGGCTTCTCCATTGAGATGAATTTCCCTGATCGAGTCGGAGAAAATCTCAGGATAGCTGATGCTACTTTCGGCATTTAGCTTCACTTGACTACCATCAGGAAGCCTGATAGTCAGATTTTGACCGGCAGCTGTTAGTTTGTCCAGTACTGTAGTGGATATTGCTGTTTGGGGTTCCTTCTCCAGTTCGGAAATTAGGATGTAGCCTAATAGGAATAGTACAACCGAAGCGGCTACCCAGTATGCTTTTTTTAGATCATTGGAGTTTGGTCTGTTAAAATTGATAATACGATCGTCTGTTTCGAGATGGTTATGAATTTTGGACCATACTGCCTTTTTCTTTTCTTCCAGGGTATGACCGTTGAATTCCCAATACCTTTGAAGTTGTTCAAAGAATTTGTTGTTATCAGGGTGGGATTCAAGCCATGAATTAAAATATTCTTCTTCAGTAGAGTCTAACTTATTGGTGAGTTTTCTTACAATAATTGCGTATATATCCATTTTTATTAGATGAGTTCTATGTCGGCTTCACATGTATTGATCCGGTAATTCGAAAAATTCCCTACTCCATTTGAAAAAAAATAAAAAAAAGAACGATCTAAGTTGATTGCATTCAAGGGAATGACGCAGAATGTGGTGCTTCAGGTTGATCTATCTGGTCTCAGATTTTGAAAGCTCTTCCTTAGTCGTTTAACTGCCTTTACCACGTGCGCGTCCACAGTTTTGGTAGATATGCTAAGGATTTCAGCTACATCTTTGTATTTCATTTTTTGCTGCTTTACAAGTTGAAATACCAATCGGCATTGGTTTGGGAGCTCATCAATGGTTTGATTGAATTTATTTTTCAGCTCTTCAAATTCGAATTCAGCTTCTGGGGTGTAGTTGTTTATCAGGTAATCTTCTAGGTTTTTTTCATCGATTTCTTTTACAAAATACCGCTGTTTTTTTTCAAGAAATTTCAAGGATTGATTTTTCACACAGGTGAAAATATACGCGTCAAAATTACCTATGTCTTTGAGTTGTTTTCTGTTTACCCAGAGATTCGTGAAGACATCCGCAAGAATGTCCTCAGCTGATGCGCTATGGCGTACGTAACTTATTGAGAAACTGAGAAGTCTTTCAAAATAAACATTAAAAATCTCCTGAAATGCCCTTTGATCATTATGCCTACTTACCCTTGATATGTACTTTGAAATATCTTTTCTGTCTCTTGCCAAAATGAGCCTGCTGCTATTGTGATAAAAATATGAGCATATTTTAAAAAGTGAGAATCCTTTTCTTTTGAGCTTTGGTAATAATAGGCCTAAAGTGCGCCGGCTCTTCTGTCTCCGGTGTTGTCTGTCGTCAAATCAACGTAAACTCCATATTTCATAAATATCATTGCCTTTACTGCTTTTTCCCGAATGATTCCATTTGCCATCTAAGAGTTTGTAGTTGAATTCAAGGGAGGCGCCTACTCGATTAGGGTCTTTGGAAAAGAATTCTATGTTTTCCGTGTACTTTCCTTCTGCGGTAGTATATGTTCCTCCACCAGTACCAGAAAAAGATTTGGTTTCCGTATTATAGGCGATCCATTGAAAGCGTGTTCCGGAAAGAATTTTCATAGTCTTCCGAGGGCCAGGTTTGCGTTCGCTGATTTGGCCATTCCGCATTCGACCTGTTATCAACCATGCCCCAGCTAGGTCACCCGGAGTTCCATCATCTGTTCTTTTCCAAGTCGTTAAATCATTTTTTAACTGAAATTGATTTTCATCAAATTCTATATCAAAAGTTACTTCTTTGCCGACCATTGAATTGTCTTGGCTGTGAAACTCGAAAGCTATGCTAAGAGTATTATCACTCAACCGCCAGTTGCCTCCTTCTGTCCATTTAAAAACACCAGTCATGTCATACCATGTGGTGACTACATGTGTTTCACTGTAGATGGCTACTGCTTGTATTTTCTGTCCGTTCTTGCCGACACCTTCCCATTGCCATGAACCCACCAAAGACTTAGATAAACCTATTGTATAAATACAGATTGATATGAAAAAAGTTAAAAATATTTTCATAATATTATATATATTATAGTAAACTAAAATTATTGCTAGTAATTGAACAAATAATTTAATTATAACAAAGGTGAAAAATAAGATATATAAATGAATAAATTATGTCTATGTAAAATAATATATGTTTTAGGGAGTAAATTGAATTGTATCCTAAACTTAATGATCATTTTATAAAAGTAAAGAAAAAAAGTTTTTAAATTGCTTTTTTATTGATGGTAATTTGATTCTGTAAAGTCTTTTTATAATTAATTTATTAAACAATTTATGGAGTATCACTTTAGGTCCTCAATTGACACTGATCAATGAGTATAAGCTTATTTTAAGTGCAAGTGATTAATTGTCAGAAATGAAGCGATTAACTTTTATTGTTGCGATAATTAATGTGGGGCTCAGTTGCAAATCGAATCAAGAGCCATATAAGTTATCCGAAATGACCCGGATGCTTCAATCAATTCCAGATTCTGTGGATATAAAAAGTGCATTCTTCTTGTCAAAGCTATGGTTGGAGCAAAATCCAGATCCGGCAAAGTTTGGTTTAGAAGACCTCAGGCTAGAATTGCAATATGCTTCTCACTTGGTTGGTGCAGGAGCTACAAAAGAGGGAATATCCAAATATAAAAATATAAAGGAGAAATATGCCTATGCCCTGGATGAAAAGAAACAATTAGAAGTTGATTTTTTGTTGGCAACTGCCTTGCTGCGAGAGGGGGAGCAAACGAATTGTTTTGCTTTCCATAATGATGAATCATGCTTGGTTCCATTGAATGGCAAAGGGCAATATTTCGATAAGTTTTCCGTAGTGGAAGCCTTAGGTATTCTAGATAAGGTTTGTCACCAAAGCTTAAAATTACAAGGCCGGGTAGACCACCGTGCAAAATGGTTGTTAAATATCGCTTATCAGGCGCTTGGGGAATACCCCGCTGAAGTTCCTCCAGATTTGCGCATTGATACAATGTTTTTTCAATCTGCTTATTCAATTGAGCCATTTGAAGAAGTGGCTATTTCCGTGGGTGTTGCAAATGTGAGCCTCGCAGGAGGTGCGATTATGGATGACTTCACAGGGGATGGATGGCTAGATATTATGACAACCGATATGTCATTGACCGGTCAGATGAAGTTTTTTGTCAACAATAAAGATGGAAGTTTTTTGGATAGAACAACATCCGCAGGTTTGGATGGATTGGTCGGTGGCTTGAATCTCGTGCAAACCGATTACAACAACGATGGATTTCTGGATGTTTTTGTGACCAGAGGGGCTTGGTTTGAAGAGAAAAACGGTCTTCTAATGCCTAACTCTCTATTGAAAAACAATGGAAACCAAACCTTTACTGATGTTACACTCGATGCGGGTCTGTATTCGAAATTTCCGACTCAGGTAGCCATATGGGCCGATGTGAATTTAGACGGATGGTTAGATCTTTTCATCGGAAACGAAGGCAATATAATGGGGAGTGTGCCAAATTTTAAGGATGAGCTTTACATGAACAATCGAGACGGAACATTTTCGAACAGGGCCAAAGAAGCTGGGTTGTCAAAGCAGCTTTTTGTGAAAGGAGCTACCTGGATAGACTACAACAATGACACCTACCCAGATCTTGCTCTCACTACCACAGGAAATACAGGAGAAAACATCTTGCTTTACGAGAATAGAAGTAAAGAGTCGGGCCACGTTTCTTTCGTGGAAGTGACCCGAGATGTTGGAATACAGGCTTACGATCAAGGATTTTTTGCAATGTGGAGTTGGGACTATAACAATGACGGTTTCGAAGACTTGTTTGCTAATGCCCTTGGAGGGGTATTTTCGAATAGATTCAATTCTCATGAATTTCAGGCAGTTTGTCTGAAAAATAATGGGGATGGAACTTTTGATGATGTGTCTGCAACTATGGAGCTAGAACATACGGAAAAGACCATGGGCAGCAATTTCGGGGATGTGGACAATGATGGATTTCTTGATATATACCTCGGTACTGGTTCTCCTTCTTTTGAAGATATAATTCCTAATAGGATGTTTTTGAATGATTCTGGCAAAAAATTCACGGATATCACAATGTCCGCAAGAGTAGGACATTTGCAAAAAGGACATGGAGTTGGTTTTGGCGACTATGATAATGATGGTGACCAGGATGTCTTCATACAAATTGGTGGAGCTTACGATGGGGACATTTATCAAGATGCGCTTTTCAAAAACCCTGGACACGGTAACCATTTTGTCTCATTTGACCTGATTGGGACAAAGTCTAATAAGATGGCCCTGGAAACAAAACTTTGCCTGACTGTTGAAGAAGAGGGAACCGAAAGAAAGATATACAGCAAGGTGACAGCTGGTAGCAGCTTTGGGGGGAATAGTTTGAGACAGGAAATCGGCGTGGGGCAGGCTTCCATTATCGAAAAACTGGAAGTGAAATGGACTAGAAGCGGTACTGTGCAGACTTTTCATAATATAGAAACGGATCTCTTCTACCAAATCACAGAAGGCAAACAAACTTTAGATACACTATACTACGAATGAAATTACAATCACTTGATTTTTTAATGATCGCTGCTTTCCTGGTGGCTATTGTTGCCATCGGCCTGATATCCAAAAAGCAGGCCCAGAAAAGCAAGGGAGATTATCTTTTGGGAGGCAAATCTATTCCATGGTATATGCTGGGATTGTCCAATGCAAGCGGGATGTTTGACATTTCGGGTACCATGTGGCTTGTGACCCTGACATTTGTGTATGGTCTGAAGAGTATCTGGATTCCATGGCTATGGCCGGTTTTCAATCAAGTCTTTTTGATGGTCTTCTTATCCCAGTGGCTCAGGCGATCCAATGTTACTACAGGTTCAGAATGGATACAGACCAGGTTTGGTGAAGGGCGAGGTTCTGATCTTTCCAATCTGATCGTAATCATTTTTGCGTTGGTGAGCTGTCTTGGTTTTCTGGCTTATGGCTTCATTGGACTGGGGAAATTTATGATGCTTTTTATCCCTTGGGAAATTGTTTCTCCTTTTGTGCCATTCGAGGTAGCTCCGGCATTTGTGCCGCATGTTTACGGTCTGATATTCACAGGTTTTGCAACGTTCTATGCAGTGCTGGGTGGTATGAAAAGTATTGTGTGGGCAGATGTTTTGCAATACACGATAATGACCGTTTCGGCTCTGGTCATTGGTGTGATTGCTATGAATGCAATGAGTACCCACGATCTCCAGGTTCCGAAAGAATGGCTATCTCCTTTTTTTGGGATGAATCTAGACCTGGATTGGTCAGAAATTGTACCTGAGGTGAATAAAAAAATAGCCAATGACGGATACTCCTTGTTTGGTGTATTCTTCATGATGATGCTTTTCAAGGGGGTACTTGTAAGTGCAGCCGGGCCAGCACCAAATTACGATATGCAAAAAATCCTATCCACCAAATCGCCAGCCGATGCTGCCAAAATGAGTGGTTTTGTTTCTGTCGTTTTGATGCCAGTTCGCTATTTTATGATCGCAGGATTTGCTGTCCTTGGCCTTATATTCTACGAGCGCCTTGACCTGAGGGTAGGAGAAAACATTGATTTTGAGCAGATCCTGCCGGCGACCATGATCGAGTTTGTGCCGGCCGGACTTCTTGGTTTACTTCTTGCCGGGTTGCTGGCAGCATTCATGTCGACTTTTGCCGGCACCCTCAATGCGGCTCAGGCCTATCTGATCAACGATATTTATTTAAAGAAGTATCCCCGTACCAGCAAACAAAATCTCTCCAGGGTCAACTACATGTCCGGAATCATTGTAGTCATGATCAGCACAATAATTGGACTTTATATTCCTGATATCAATCGCATACTTCAGTGGATCGTGTCGGGATTATGGGGTGGCTATATAGCAAGCAATGTATTAAAATGGTATTGGTGGCGTTTCAATGGCAATGGGTACTTCTGGGGGATGCTCTCAGGGCTGGTGCCGGCCATGATCTTTCCACTGATTTTCCCCGAAACCCTGGATTTATACCTTTTTCCAGTTTTACTGGTTCTCTCAATTGGAGGTTGTTTGATTGGAACCTACCTTGGAGAAGAAACCGACCAGGCCACTTTGAAGCATTTTTACGCAACGGTGAAACCATGGGGTTTTTGGAAACCCGTAGCAGAAGCTGTAAAAAGTGACGATCCGACATTTAGGCAAAATACAAACTTCAAAAGCGATATGTTGAATGTAGCCATGGGCACCATCGCTCAAACTGCACTGGTGGCTTTGCCCATCTATGCGGTGCTGCGCAATGGTATTGGCATTGGAGTTACATTGGTGTTGATAGTGGCGATAGGATTTGTCATGAAAAAAACCTGGTGGGATAAATTGAATGAAAATTGATTAAGTGATGAAGAAATTTCCACAAGACTTTGTTTGGGGGACTTCCACTTCCGCATACCAAATCGAAGGTGGGTATCAGGATGACGGGAAGGGCCCGTCAATATGGGATGCTTTTACGAGTATTCCAGACAAAATACACAATCAGGAGCATGCGCAGGTGGCCAATGACCACTATCATTTGTACAAAGAGGATGTGGCCTTGATGAAAGACATGGGTGTGACTGCCTATAGGTTTTCAATAGCCTGGTCAAGGATATTGCCTACAGGTAGCGGTGAGGTTAACCAGGAGGGGGTCAGGTTTTATTCTGAGCTGATAGATGAACTCCTGGCGGCCAATATTACACCTTGGGTTACATTGTACCACTGGGATTTGCCACTGGCCTTGCAGTTAGAGCATGATGGATGGTTAGGGGGCAATATATCCGATTATTTTGCAGTATACGCTGATGTATGTTTTGAACACTTTGGGGACAGGGTCAAAAATTGGATTACCTTAAATGAGCCCTGGGTGGTTTCAATTCTTGGTTATGGTCAGGGAGTCTTTGCCCCTGGTCGGATTTCAAATTCAGAACCCTATTTGGCAGGTCATCATCAGCTTTTGGCGCATGCCAAAGCAGTGGATATTTATCGAAAAAAGTACAGCCATCAAAAAGGGCAAATTGGAATAAGCAATAATTGTGACTGGAGGGAGCCATTGACAGATAAACCTGAAGACCGAGAAGCTGCTCAGAGGGCTTTGGAATTCTTTTTGGGGTGGTTTGCGGATCCGATCTTTCTTGGTAAATATCCACAGGTAATGAGGGAAAGACTAGGTGACAGATTGCCGACTTTCAGTCAAAAGGAAAAGGATATGCTGAAAGGGTCATCTGACTTTTTTGGCCTCAATCATTATACGACCATGTATGCGGCAAATGCCACAGAGGCAAAAAAAGAAATTGATGTTTATGGAAATGGCGGCCTATCCGAAGATCAGGATGTGGATCTGTCTGTGGATCCTGCTTGGGAGCTAACCGATATGAAGTGGGCCGTAGTTCCTTGGGGGTGCAGGAAACTGCTGAACTGGATTGATGAACGCTATGGTCATCCTTCGATTATTATTACCGAGAACGGCTGTGCCACATGCGATGAGGTGCGTGATGGGCAGGTGCATGACCCTAAGCGGATTGAATTTTATAATGGCTACCTCGAAGCGTGCCATGAGGCTATTGAGCAGGGTGCAGACCTAAAAGGCTACTTCGCCTGGTCGTTTATGGACAATTTCGAATGGGCTTCCGGGTATCAAAAAAGGTTTGGGATGCACTATGTGAATTATGAAACACAGGAAAGGATAGTAAAAGACTCAGCCCGGTGGTATGCCGAATTAATTAGTAAAAACGGAATAGAATAGAATTTTATCAAAACACACAAAATGTCTTCATTTAAAAATAAAATCGTGCTGGTGACTGGTGGAGCCCGAGATATAGGAAAGGCTATAAGTCTAAAATTTGCCGGGGAGGGAGCCAAAGTAATTATCAATTATTGCAATTGCTCCAAAACCAGATAACCTGAAAGAAAAAGTATTGAATGAAATGTATTTTCCTCATTATTAAATAGACTGCAAATCCGGCTGCTATGAATTATTAGGATCTTCTTTCATTGTAGAATGTTTGATATCTAAAGTCGGTTTGAACTGGATGAACTCACCCAACAAGAACCTTAGGAAAGATTCTAAACAAGAAGAGGTTTTATACTGATTCGAAAATCAAAATTATGTCCTTCTTCGAAGTGCTTTTGAACTTGGGTGGACATCTGTCACTTGATCCTTCGAGACTCAGGGGTAAAGTCTATAGTTGAATATCAGCTTGTGAGCATCACCTGATGAAACAGCTCTGTCAAAGGCACATTAGTTTGATGCAAAAAGAGCATGAGGCATACTTATTTGATTTGCTTGCAAATAGCTTGCAAATAAAAAAGCACTTGCAATTTTTAATTTGTAAGTGCTTGATTATTAAGCGGAACGGACGGGACTCGAACCTAATAACTCGTTTTCTTATATGTGCCTTTATTTCCATTTAAAGGGCATTTATACATTTGCATTCCCACTATTTTCCACTATTTTACGCCATGTTCTATGAGAATTCTATGAGAAAAAGTTATGGCGTATGTAAGTGTTAAGTTATCACCTTACAAGAGAAAGGACGGACGGTACCCTGTTGTTTTGGAGTTTGTCGGTAAGGAAAGACTCCAAATGAGGAAAGTTGTAAAAGGAGCTGCGGCAACCCCATCAAATTGGAGTGAGCAGTCTAATAAGATTACCGGGGGATATCCTGAAAAACAGAGAAGAGAATTAAACAAGAAAATAGACAAGGAATATAGCAGAGCTCTTGAAATAGTTAAACAGTCCGAAGATAATTACGAAGACCTTGATTTTCCATTGTTCAAAAAAAGATTGGTTGAAGAACCACGAGAAAAGGCACTTGAAAAGCGAGAAGATTTGATAAACTTGTTTGACAGCTGGCTTAAGGATCGAAGGAGCAAAGTTGAGGAAATTTCTTCTCAAACATATTCGTACACAAAACCTTATCTCTTAGGTTTTCGAGAGTATCTGGGGTCTTTGCCTGTAGAATACTTCAGTCATCAATTTTTTGAGGAATTTGTTGAGTTTATCTCAGAAGAACAGAACCTCGAATTAATAAACAAGTACAGGTCAAAAAATACTAAGCCACTTATAAAAAACTCTGCGATACAGAAACACATAAGAATACTCAAATCATTTGGTAGGTATTTGTCAATTTTAGAAAAGCCAATTAAGCCCAATTTTCATTTTTATACGTATACATTGAAAGTATCAGAACCAATCGGCCTTAAGTTCAAGGAATTTAAATTGATATATGATCTTGATTTTTCTTTGACTGAAAATATTTCATTATTTGAAAGGCTAAATGAAGAACGGTTAGCACAAAGAACTCAAGGAAAATATGTAAAATCTCTGAACTACAAGACATGTGAAATTGTACGAGATTCTTGGGTTATTGGAACTTTAGCGGGAGGCCCAAGGATATCTAATCTTCAAACATTCGAATTATACAAAAATGAAAACGACGCAATCTCATGGCTTGATCTTAAAAATGACAGAACAATTATCAATCCTATGTCTGAATTGTTAGAACATGTACTACAGAAGTATGACTACAGAATTCCGAATTTTCCTAGAGGACAAAACTTCAATTTGTATTTAAAAGTTATAGCTGAAATGATTGGGTTGAATCGTTCGGAGCGAAGGCATGAGTACCACGGAAGCAAATCTGTAGTTACCGACATATCTCTCAAAGATGTAATGACATCAAAATTTATGAGAAAAGCTTTCGTGTCAATAAATAGTGAGCTAGGGATTCCAAGAGAAATATCTGATGCAATGAGCTCACATACCCCAAAGGGAGGAGGTTCGGATTTTTATAGGCAGATTCCTTTAAAACTTAAGCGTGGAGAAATGAAGAAATGGGATCAAGCATACAAAAATATGCAAGAGCCTATTGTAGCTTATTGAATTCCAAATTTCCTGATGTATTCGTTGAGTTCGTTTTCTTTGATCATTTGATTAGTCAGTTTCTCTTCGCCCTCTGTATTGATGAACTTCTCTCGATATGTTTTTAAGCCTCTTTGTTTTATGTGGTAAGACGATACATTTTGACGTGTACACCCCAGTCTCTCTGCAGCTTTAGAAAGGCTCAAGAGTCGCTCCGGCTCTATGGTTGAGTTGGTAGTATTCTTTACCTCCATTAATTTTTTGTTGATTACTTCTTCCATCCAGCCTTGAAACAAAGCTTTAATCTTTGCCAAAATTCCTGGGTTTAATAATGCCAATTCATTCATATTCTTCTCTACTTTCTTTTCGTTAAACAAAATTTCACGATGCAAAAATACCATGCATAAGGACGGCTATATATGCCCAATACATACTATTCGAGAGCCTCAAATTTTTTACTACACATATATAGGGGGGATAAAGTGTTAACCCCACCAACCCCTTTACCGTTATACCCCTTATACCCCTTATACCCCTTATACCCCTTATACCCCTTATACCCCTTATACCCCTTATACCTTTACTCCTGTTTACTTATGTACTTATACTTGATATTGGGTATGTGTTTGATGTGTAGTAGGCACCCGTTTTCTATTAGTCGTTTAATCTTACCCTTCATTGGATCTTCTACCAGTACCCCGTCATGTATGACGAATGCTTGAATGTTATCCTTATTGATCATGGGGATTAAAAAATCTATCATGACTTTGGTTTCGAGGCTCGTGGTGATGCGATGTACATTGGATTTATCCTCTTTATTGAATTCATTCAACTTTTGATATACCGTAGGAAAAAGCTTTAGCAATTCTTTGTAGAGAGAAGTGTCTGAATACTTATCATTTATATTCAGTTCCTCTTTTCGGTTATAAATTTTTAAAATAAGATCCTTGAAATGGTCTCTTTTTTCATTAGACAACTTTGTTTGGGGTATTTCTGAATAAACGAAAGAATGAAGCTCACTATAGAAGTCAGCACTCATGGTCATCTTGTGATACTCATCCAAGTCCTGCGGCACTGGTTGTCCTGAATTCAAAAAATCGTTTACCATCCAGGAAGAAAACAAAAAGGGTTGACAAGATGAAATGTCTACTTCGATCAGCTTGATTTTCTCTTTTGAAGTCTTATGAATGATATACTTCCTTTTCAATTTTTTCAGGAGGTTGAAATTGTGATATACACGACCATATTCATCAGAACTGATGAAAAGGTGATCATGGTACAGGTCGCATATGTTGGCAAAATCTCTTAACAATACTTCACTCATTAGGCTTCTCTTCTGTTGAGCGAGAATAAGTGTTTGAATTGCAGTGTCATCAATTGTATAGTTAGAAATGACATTCTTAAAGTATTCCTTTATGAATGGTCGTTGATCATAAATCCTATTAAGTCTCTGTAATTTGTAAATGAATGCTTGATCTGTAATTTCATAGATTATTACTTCGCTGTAGACAGGCGATAGTCTGCTCTTGAACCTGAAGGATTTTGTAAATCTTCCAGCGCTATATATTTCATTTTTTTCAATGATATCCAGGTCCATAAGATTGTTCTGTATTTCCATATAATACCTGTCACCGAACATGGATTTTAATGTTTCGGAGCTGATACTACACCAGGAGCCCAATTGAAGGTCACGCTGCAATTGCTTTTTGGTAAGAAGGTGAATAAACCAAAGATGCTTTTGAAGCCTTTTTTTCTTTTGATACTCTTTCAGATCCAGGGTATCAATAAATGCCTCAATTCGGTCATGATATTCTTTGAGAATTAATATTTTCATATGCTAACAAAGAAAGCAATATGTATGAGAGTATTTATGATAGGTTAGAAAGAATCACTCATTCTCAATTCAAAAAGTTACAAATACAGGCTGGGGCCGGAAAAAGGGATTGGAGTCATCAAAAAGTTGGAAATCAAGCTGGATTTTATACACGTTCTCCCATGCGCAAAAGGGGGTGGGGGGTGTTTTTTTTCTAGACTCAGAATTGCTTCTAATGATAATAAATGACGAATATCATTCTTATTCACTGTTATAAAATACTATTTTTTATTGCTTGTTAGTCGCCTTTTGGCCAAATTGAAGGATCAAGTGAAATTCGCCTTTCCCGCACCAAATAACCTATTGAATACACATGGCCAAAGCAGATATCGATTTTGAGAAGGAACTCTGGGATGCAGCGAATGAACTGAGGGGAGCGGTATCTGAAAACAACTACAAGAACTATATTCTTCCACTGGTATTTCTCAAGCATCTGAGCGAACGCTATGAGATGGTACATGACGAACTGGATGAGCTACTCCATGATCCAAAGTCTGAGTACTACAGCACTGATAAGGAAGAGATCAACTATGTGCTAGAAGACCTGGATGAGTACCGATCACGTAACACTCTAAAGATACCAAAGGCGGCTTCCTGGCAGTATCTGAAAGACAATGCAGAGCAAGATGACATCAAAGTGATTATTGACGATGCATTTGATGTGATCCAGGAACTGCTCTCTGCCTACAATCCTCAGCTGAATAACCTGCTGCCAAGAATATTTGTGCGTAGTGAGCTTTCACCCAAACAAACAGGCGGAATTATTAACTTGCTCTCTCACCCCAAGTTCTCAGAGAAAGAAAACCCTGAGAGTGATGTGCTTGGAAGGATATACGAATACTACATAGGTCGATTTGCCATGGCAGAGGGATCTGGTGCCGGACAGTTTTTTACACCGGGAAGTATAGTGCGACTGTTGGTGGAGATTCTTGAACCCTACAAGGGTAGGATATTTGACCCAGCCTGTGGTAGTGGAGGCATGTTCGTGCAGAGTTTGAAGTTCGTGAAAGAGCATGGCGGCAACAAGGGAGATATTTCTATTTACGGGCAAGAGATGACTGCTCAGACGCTTCGGCTCTGCCTGATGAACCTTATGCTCAGGGAACTTTCTTTCGATGTGAAGCTGGGCAATTCCCTGCTCGATGATAAATTTCCGGAGCTGAAGGCTGACTACATCATCGCCAATCCGCCCTTCAACGTGAGCAACTGGCACCCGGAAGACCTGCCCGATGGTGACCCACGCTTATTTGGGCCTATGGAAGAGTTCACTACTGACGGCAATGCCAACTACATGTGGATGCAGACCTTCTGGTACCACCTCAGTGAAACTGGTACAGCTGCCATAGTGATGGCCAATGGCGCCATGACCTCCAACACCAAAGGAGAGAAAAGTGCCCGGCAACACATGGTAGACAATAGTATGGTAGATGCGATCGTGCGATTACCGGACAAGCTCTTCCTGACTACTGGTATACCTGCTTGTCTATTTATCCTGAGTAAGAACAGAGACGGAAGAGATGGCGCACATAGAGAGCGCATGAATGAAATACTCTTTATAGACGCCTCCAAGATGGGCACCATGGCCAGCCGCAAGCTCCGTGTCTTCTCGGATGATGACATCCAAAAAATCGGTGATACTTACCACGCCTGGAGAACTGCCACTCCCAACAACACCGTCATTGCGAGCGAAGCGAAGCAATCTGTTTCGGATACATCTATTCCCGGACTTGTTCCGGGATCCCTATCAGATCCAACCGAGGCAGGCAAAACATCCTACTCCAACACCCCCGGCTTCTCCTTCTCCGCCACCCTCGCAGATGTAAAAAAACAAGACTACAAACTCACCCCAGGCATCTATGTAGGTACAGAAGCGCAAGCCGACGATGGCATTCCTTTCGATGAAAAAATGGAAGAGTTGAAAACAAAACTGACTCAGCAATTCGATAAGAGCAATGAACTGCAAGCGACAATTCAAACCAACCTTGATCGAATTTGAAATGGAGAATCTCAACTTTTATAACAGATCACACTCGGAATACATTGAAATTGCCAAAGACATTTTAAATGCCGACCTAAACTTAGAATTTCAAATTCCAAGCAAAGAGCTTACAGTTCGACCAAGTCTTCTAAGTCTTAATCAAGAACCTGAAGATGGCACAATAATAGATGTACCTGCAATTGTTGAAGTTGATTATACCCTCTCTGTTGATTCGATTAAAGCTGTCGAGATCTTGAATCGTATCAATAACTATATTAAAGCCATATCCCCTGAAAGAGTAATATTGTTGTTCTTTCATGAAATCTCGAACGAAATATTTATTCAGCTCTCCGATGTGTTGTCTAGCTATGTCGAGAATAGATTTGATATATACGGCCCTGAACAAATTAGAAAAATTCTCCTTAAACGTACGGACATTCTGGAAAAATGGAACTTAGCCTCAGATTTTCAATCATCAGTTCCTCAAGAAAAAATAATTGATTTAAAACACGCTCTCTCCACAAATGCTAATGATCCAATTCTGATACAAAAAGGCTTTAAAAAACAAGGCCTAATTGGATATATCTACTCTAAGAAACAAAAAAGTTCAGTACCACTTAATCAGGTTTTTTTAACGAATGTAGATGACTATTTATACTACATAGATAGAAGATCGGAAACATTCAATGATAAGGATACTGATGAGAAAAAAATAATAGGCTATTTATCGCTTGAATCTAAACGATCTGATCTAGAGCTAAAAAGATATTTTAGAAATAACCCTAATTGGGATCATTTTATAACGACCAGTCCTAATGAGACTCTTCTTCCAAATTTCGATTACAAAATCGAACCAGGCAAAGACTTTGAAGGAAAGTATTTATTGCCAGAACCTAACAATCATACCAAACCACTATATGTATATTCAACACACCCTGAAGATCAACTTTTTATAAGTCCAAATATCAAAAGAGAGAATTCCTCAAATGAATTTGAGTCTAGCTCCAATGAAGATATTGAAGGAATAAATTCATTAATTCAATCAAAACTAAATTCTGATGCAGAATTCTGGTGGATATCTGATCATGAAAAAGCTTGGGGAGAAAATACTCCATCTTTTCTTGGAAGCCCATTCCAATTCGGTTTAATAAATGGAATGAATATTATGCCAAAGCCAGGTGATATTGCTATTGTCTCAAATGGTCTACATGGTAAAATGGAAGGGGTGTTCGAAGTAGAGAAAATAGTTAATGGATACGTACAGGCTATATACAAATATGAGTTCCAAACTAAGACTTCAATTGAAGTCTTATCCGAAAACAAATTGCTATATGATGCCGGATTTGTTGGTATTAACTTGGGAGGATTTGATATAATAAGTAAAGAGGTTTTCCAAGAAATCATCAACACAACGGAGCTGAAAGCTGACAATGAGATAACCCATATTCAAAACACTGCTCAAAAAACGAAAATAGATAATGACGGAGCTATGGCTCCAAAGGACTTCTTAGGATTTGAAAATGACATCAGGGCATTCAGTATAACCCTAGCACAAAAAAGACTTGTACCACCAGTTGCGGTGGCTCTTTTTGGGAATTGGGGTACAGGAAAAAGTTTCTTCATGCACCACCTGGAGAAGAATATTGACCACCTTTCCGAATTTCAGAGCTTTTCTGACAAATTACCTAGAGAGGGAGCACCTAAGCCATTTTGTGAAGGGGTAGTACAAATCAAATTCAATGCTTGGTCCTATTTGGATACAAGCCTGTGGGCAGGCTTGATTGCCAACATTTTTGAAAAGCTCGACGAATATGTTTCTGGTAAAAATGTTATTGAAGCTGAAAAAGAAAAAGCTAGAAAAATCATAGCTGATAAACTAGATATTGTAGCTCTTGAAAAGGAAAACCTAAAAATTGAGATTGATGAATTGAGCATAAAACGAGAGAAAATTGAGACTGATCTAAGAGATCTAGAGAAGTCTAAAGAAACGATGTACGATTCGGTAAAAGAAAAGACACTGGATGAGTTAAAAAAAGAGGCTCGAAAACAAACGGAAGATCTCGAAGAAACAATCAAGGAACAACTAGATCAATATGGAATAAGCAAACATAGGATTGAAGAATTGTCTCCAAGTGTTCTTCTAGATGAAATGACATCTTGGTTCACATTTGCAAAAAATGTTGGCCGATTCAATAAATGGCAGTTAAGAATTGGTCTTGTGCTCACCGGGTTGTTAGTGACTTTCGCAATTGATCCGGGCAATTATTTAACCGAGCTTAAGGAGCAATTAAATGCTGGTTTAGTGTATTTTATTGGGATTGGAGGAGGCATCTTTTCTAAAGTCTATTCCTCATTTAGCAAGTATAAAACACTGCTTGAACCAGTTATCGCCTACAAAAACAAATTCAATAACAGTTTTGAAAAGGTGAAGCTAGACTATGACAAATCGCTGATCAACTTAAATAGTCAACTAGCAAGCACATCCGAGAAGATTTTCGATCAGAAAGAAAAATTACTTGTAGTAGAAAAAGAGATTAAGAAATACAACTATGAATTAGAGCACTCAGCTACTAAACGTGCGTTTTTCGATTTTATCCAGCGAAAAGCAGATGAAGAAAGTTATGAGAGCCATTTGGGTTTGATTTCGTTGATAAGGCGTGATTTTGAAAAGCTAAGTGGCCTATTTGAAGAAGTTAATATCCCAGATAATCTACCATTCGATGAGCTACATGAGATGGCGATTAGGCAGAATGAAAACAATGACTTTAGACAATTGTTCTCTAAACCCTTGGACCGAATAATTCTGTATATCGATGATCTTGACCGATGCGATGATGACAAGGTATTAGAAGTACTAGAAGCAGTTCATTTGTTAATGGCATTTCCTTTGTTCATTGTGGTTGTAGGGGTGGACAAGAGGTGTGTGAGTAATGCTTTGAGATATCGTAATATTCTGAAATATACCAATATGGCAAATGTCACCCCTAAGGAATTGAAAGGTGATTACGATATTGAGGTAATCGAACCAGAAGAATACCTTGAGAAGATTTTTCAAATTCCATTTAGACTTAAAGCGGCAAAGCCAGATGCCATCAAAGGACTCATTGGAAATTTATTGAAGAATGAAATTGAAGTTGCTGAGGAAATACCGGAGGAGAATGAGGATAAGGATGAAAAAGCATATGACGAGGCAGAGAAACAAGAAGATAAAAGTAATGTCCCAAAATCAATACCAAAATCTGAAGAACCGACCAATGTTGCTCCTGAAGATCTACTCATCACACAGACGGAATTAGCTTACTTAAAAGAAGTATCTGTCATTGTGGGAGATACTCCTAGAACAATCAAAAGATTCATCAACATCTACCGCATTATCAGAGCACATGAGCAATTGAACTATAGAAAAAAAGAAAAGGACATGGATTTCCTAATCATCATGTTTGTTCTAGGCTTGGGAATTGGGAATTTTCGAGAGAAGTCTGATTTAATATTTAAGAATTGCATGGAGAATGAGGATAAAAATCTTCGAGAGGTTTTAGAAATGTATCCTAAACCTGAAGAGGACCATGAACCGAATTTAAGCCCTAAAAAGATAAAAGATATGTTAGAAAAAACTGATACACTCAAATTGCTCTTATCAGTTTCTACGACAGAACTCAACAACTACATTCAATTTGTTAACAGATTCTCATTCAACTAACCTAATGCCTCAAAACTGGAAAACATATAAGCTCGGAGAGGTTGCTAAGATTAAGTATGGCAAGGATCATAAAAAACTTGATGCTGGATCAATACCATGTATTGGTACTGGAGGTGTAATGCGATATGTTGACTCTTTTTTATCTGAAAAGGAATCTGTTCTGATTCCTAGAAAGGGTTCTTTAAATAATATCTACTAAATAAATGAGCCGTTCTGGACGGTTGACACATTATTTTGGACTCAGGTAGATCAAGAATTTGTAATCGCAAAATATCTCTACTACTATTTAAAGACCATTGATTTTGTTTCTAAGGACGTTGGGTCAGCAGTTCCTAGTTTGACTACTGAAATACTAAATAACCTTGATCTGCTTCTCCCCCCACTCCCCGAACAACAAGCCATCGCCCAAATCCTCTCATCGTTAGACGACAAAATCGAGCTCAATCTCCAGATGAATAAAACACTGGAGGAAATGGCCATGATCCTCTACAAACACTGGTTTGTGGATTTTGGACCTTTTAAGTACGGCCAATTCATCGACTCAGCACTCGGATCAATTCCTAAAGGGTGGGAGGTGAAGAAAATGGGTGAATTGGTTGATCTGAAACAAGGATTGGCAATTAACAAGAAAACAAGTCATTTGCTATGTGAAAAGAATGACGATTCAATTCCTCTATTCAAAATTCGAGATTTATTGCAAGACACAGTTGAGCATTATGTTAGGAGAGATGAAGTTCCAAAACAATGTATTGCTGATGAAAGCGATTTGATATTTTCAAGAACAGGACAAGTAGGGCATGTTTTTAGATGGAAGAAGGGATGTGTACATAATAATTGCTTCAAAATTATTCCAACAAAAGAGTTGAATAAGGAGTATCTCTACCAATTCTTAATTGATCCAAAATTCAGACAGTTTGCCAATGAAATAGCATCAGGGTCAGTTCAAAAAGATCTAAATCACTCGACATTTAAGAATATACCTTTCTTGCTACCACCTCTTGAACTGCAATTAAAATTTGACGAAATAGTAAGCCCAACTATTGTAGGAATAAATGAAAATAGAAAAGAAAATAGAACTCTCACCGCCCTTCGAGACACCCTACTCCCCAAGCTCATCAGTGGAGAAGTAAGAGTCAAGGATGTCGAACAAACTGTAGCCGAAGCATTATGACAGAGATGAAGGAAATCACCGTGCAGCATGCAGCCATCGAGTGGTTAACTTCCCTGGGGTACATCCACCAGGAGGGCAACAGCCTCGATCGTGACTTGAAAAAGGTGGTGCTGGATCACCAACTTCGTTCGTTTTTACAGAAAACTTATCCGGATCTTCCTACAACAGCTATTCAGGAAGCCATGACAACTTTCACACAGCAGGAAGGCATGGATCTGGATCACCGCAACCGGGATTTTCATCGCAAGATGACACAGGGTATTTCTATCTCATGGAAAGATGCAGATGGCAAGGAGCAAGCCCGGCACATGTATCCCATCAACTACGAGGCGCCTGATCAGAACAGCTTTATGTGTGCGGACGAGGTACGGATTGTTGGCAAGAATAACCGTCGAACAGATCTCCTGATCTTCATCAATGGCCTGCCGGTTATTGTATTTGAGTTTAAGAACATGTTTGATGCGGAAGTGGGCGTGGACAATGCCTATCGGCAGATCGGCCATTACATCCAGGACATTCCTCAGTTGTTTGATTATAATGCCATCACGGTGGTTTCTGACGGCATGGAGGCACTGCATGGCATGTATAGCTCAGCGCTGGAGTGGTACGCTCCATGGAAGAGCCTGACCGGTGATGATACCGAGCAGCAGTTGTCGCTTCAGTTGGAGACGTTGCTCAAGGGACTGTTCCCAAAAGAGACCCTGCTCAACTACCTCAAGAACTTCATTTTCCACGAAGACCACAACGGCAAAATCATCAAGAAAGGCGCTAAGTACCACCAGTTCTGGGGCATCAACAAAGCGGTGGGCAGTGCCCTGCAAAACATTAAACCAAAAGGAGATGGTCGCCTGGGTGTCATCTGGCACACACAGGGTTCGGGGAAGAGTATCTCCATGGCCATTCTTACCGGCATTTTGAGAGCACTGCCAAAGATGAAAAACCCGACCATCGTCATCCAGGTAGATCGATCCGATCTGGATCAGCAGCTTTACGAAAATTTTGTCCTTTGCAAGGATCTGGTCGGGGATGTGCAGCATGCCGAAACGACAGACGAACTCCGGGCAATGCTCAGTACCGATGGTGGAGGAGTGGTCTTCACCACCATTGAGAAGTTTCGACTCAAGGACCTGGAGGATGGCAAAGAAGTAGCGCATCCCGTATTGTCTGAGCGTTACAACCTGATCGTAATGGCTGACGAAGCGCACCGTACCCAGTATGGCTTCAAGGATGGTGGCTTTGCACAAAACATCCGAATCGCCCTGCCCAATGCCTCGTTCATCGGATTTACAGGTACACCCGTGGATGGCAAAGGAGCCGATACTGAGGTGGTATTTGGGGATACCATTCACACCTACGACATCAAGCAAGCCGTGGATGATGGCGCTACAGTTCCCATCTACTACGAACCCAAAATGGTGCCGCTAAACATCAAGGCAGAATACAGCCATGAACTTGAGCATATTGAGGATTCTGATGAAGGAAACAATCATGCGGTTTGGGCTGCTATAGAAGATGCAGCAGGAGCTGAAGATCGTGTAAAGCGGGTAGCTAGGGACATTCTAACGCACTTTCAGGCACGGGTGGCCTCATTGGATGGTAAAGCTATGATCGTCTGTATGAGCCGCCGTAATTGCGTTAAAATGTATGATGCCATAACCGCATTGGAGGGCTGTCCAGAAGTAGCCGTTATCATGACCAGCAACATCGGACAGGACCCGGAATCCTGGAACCCTCACGTGCGCACCAAGGACAGCATGGAGGCCATCAAAAAGCGTTTTCGTACGCCGGATGATCCCTTGAAATTAGTGATCGTCAGGGACATGTGGCTGACGGGATTCGATGCACCGTGCGCTCATACCATGTATGTGGATAAGATCATGAAAGGCCACAACCTTATGCAAGCCATCGCTCGCATCAATCGGGTATTCGAAGACAAGCCCAATGGCTTGGTGGTAGATTTTATAGGGATATCCAATTTTTTAGCGGAAGCGACAAAAAAATACACTGGAGCAGGTGGTGATGGTCAACCTACTGTCGATATCGAAGCTGCAGTTGAGTTGTGCCTGGAGCAATTTCAAAAAGTCAAAGACCTGATGGGCAATTTTGACCTGGACACCATCAATGCCATGAGCGAATCAGAAAAACTGTCCTGGTCTGGCAACCTGGTAAATGAGTTGATGAGTTCTGATCAGATAACAGATACCTTCCTGAAGGAGGAAAGAAAATTGACCGAATTGGTTGCCATGACCAACTCAGACGAGCGGATCTGGCCGATCCAGGAGGAGGTAGGCATTATCCAAAAAATCCGTGATGTCATCCGAAAGATCAAAACGCCCCCAGGCCCTCAGCGCAATAAGAATGAAAGAATCAAAGACCTGATCAGTCAATCCATTGAGTCGCATAAGATCGTGGACCTGGCCGCTATGTACGACCTGGACAGGATAGACATCTCCATCATCGATGATGCTTTTCAAGCCACTGTCAAGGACAAAGGGGCGGAGAATATTAAAGTTGAGTTGCTTCGTCGCATCATCAATGATGAACTGAAAGTAAGGATGACCAAGAACATCCAGAAGATGACCAGCCTCAAAGATGAATTGGAAAAAGTATTGAGCAACTATCACAAGAACAGCCTGGATTCAATCGCTGCTATAAAGCACTTGCTTGATATAGCCACCGAGTTGCAAGCCGATGACAAACGTACCAGGGAGCTTGGCCTCTCAGAAGATGAGTTGGCCTTTTACGATCTTCTCTCGGCTAATGAAAAAATCCTGAACGAAACAGGCCCATTACAGGACCTGGTACATAAGGTAGTTGCTTCCGTCAAGAAAAACCTCCAGCTCGACTGGACCAAAAAAGAAGATGCACGTGCAGCTATCCGACTGGCCGTCAAAAAAGAACTCAAAGGAAAAGTACCCTTCTCGGCTCTCGATGATTTGTTAAAAGAAGTAATTGAGCAGGCGGAGGGTCAGTATTCGGATTGGCCGATGGAGGGGTAGATATCTAGTTGCCAAGGAGTAAATGAATTCAAGAAGCGATAGACATATGCCTATGCAAAATATTAAAGTAATAGCCTCCGTGCACAATGAAATCGGGCCCTGTAATCCCGATTCTCTTTACAATATTTTAATGTCGATTAGGCCTGAGGTTATTTTCGAAGAACAAACCGATGATGAATACTATCGAAAGCTTTACCAACCCGATAATAATTCGTCAATTATTGAAATCAAAGCTATCAAAAAGTATAAAGAAAATTTTGATGTTGTTTGCGTACCTGTTGATTTAGAGCCTGAGCTTTACCTTACAATGCAGAAAAAAGATTATTATCATGACTACTTTAAAAAGTATGATATTATCAGAAAGGTGAATGCTGAGATCCACGAAAACATCAAAAAAGAGGGGTTCAATTTCTTAAATAGCGATAAGCTTCTGAAACTAGACCTAGAGTTGAAAAAACGCCAAGATGAATTGGTGCAATTTGGAAGCCCTTTTAGCTTAAACCCAATGAAGGATCTACACGAATCATTTCTGAAGGAGAATGAGGAACGAGAATCAGCGATGATCGAAAACATTTATTCGTTTTCTAAAACAAGCTCATATGAGAAAGCTGTGTTCATTCCTGGTTTTTCTCATTTAGAACCGTTAATCAAAAAAATAATGTCTTATGAAACCGAGGATGATTTTAAGATTAATTGGTCATTCTATGGCGACAGTATTCATATCAAAAATAATAAAGATTGATGTAGGTATGATCTTTTGAGGGGTGTATTGTTAGTGTATGATTGTCGACTTGGCAAGAGAGGGTAGAGCAAAAGTTGGGATTGTCAATTAAGAGTAATAAAATAAGCTGAATGTCAGTATTGTAATTGACCGATGGTGGGGTAATAATGAGCAAATTAGGTCTAATGAGAATGATGGGAAGGGAGTACTTATGAAGATTTTTTTCACGATCATAATATTTGTTTTACTACCCTTTTACTTCATCTATTGCTACAGGAAGTATAAGAAGAGCAACAACAAACGACAGTTTTTTCACTCTCCATTTTTTCTTATTAATTATTGGATTTTTGGAATGTCACTAGTGACTATAATCGTTGTAAATTATGCTTTTCAAAACGATTACAAAACAGATGCCGATCCAGGCATATCATCAAGAATCAGAATTGATTCCTTGACCAATCTGATGTTGCAAAAGTCATTGAGCCTTGATTCGAATGTTCAATATATATCCGGGTACTTCTCTCTAGTGAGGTCGAATGAAGAGCTGAGTTCTAAAAATGACACCCTCCAAAATACCTACAGGGATATGTTTTTTAGTAGCGATGTAGACTCGATGCATGTGGGCAAAGTCTGCATGAGTTTTATGAAATACAATTTGCGTGATTATGACTCATCCAGATA
Source organism: Cyclobacteriaceae bacterium (assembly GCA_049115735.1). Taxonomy (GTDB): domain Bacteria; phylum Bacteroidota; class Bacteroidia; order Cytophagales; family Cyclobacteriaceae; genus CAXBNB01. The sequence continues at coordinate 155,570 of JAGDZP010000003.1, forward strand.
TTTCATTGAACATAATTTTAATTCCGAATCTAAATACAGCAACTACCTACTCGGACTCAATGAAATCAAGGATGGCAATGAGGTTGAAGCGATTGAGTTTTTTGAAAAAGAGGTGAAGTTGACAGATGGATACAAGTCTAATAGTTACAAGTACCTGGTGGATTATTATCATTCAGAAAAGGACTATGATAAGTTGTTGGTAATATTCCACGACCCTTCCTTGCGTGAACATATCAATATTTATTTAGCCATGGACCTTCATTACCTAAGTGGCTCGTTGATTGATTATTACTCATGCCTTTTTCAAATAATAAGTACTCGTGTAAACCTTGTCGGGGTAATTGCTGCAATAATCATTATGCTGGCATGGCTTCATTATTTGAATTCGATTAATCTTTTTGATAAGATACCAAAACTGAATGCTGTTTTGGTACTTGTCGCAGCAATGGTTTTTGTGTTTTTGGTTTTCCCAATATCCGACTATAACAAACTAATCCTGGGTAATGAGTTGAACGGAGAATTCTGGAATGATTTTAAATACAGCGTTTTTGGAATAGGTATGATCGAAGAGTTCGTCAAAATACTTCCTCTTCTAATCATTTTATGGCTAACAAAATGGATCAAAGAACCTTATCAGTATATTTTATACGCAAGTATCTCGGCAATGGGCTTTGCCTTGGTTGAAAACATTGTCTACTTTCAAAAACATTACACGACTATAATCCATGCTCGATCCTTAACCTCCGCTACGGGTCATATGATCTTTTCATCAATCTTTGCTTACGGATTTATTTTGGTTAAATACAAACTCAAGAAGTCACAATGGTCGGTTCCCATATTCTTAGTCTTTTGGTTAATAGCCTCTTTTAGTCATGGGCTGTATAACTTTTGGTTATTTATGGAACTCCGTTTTTTCTTCTATCTATTTTTTTTCTTAAGCATTGGTACATGGTCAAAAATGATTAATAATGCTATCAATAATTCCACAAAATTTCAAAGCAACATCTCCTATGATTCCGCCAGAACACAAATGAAAATTGTACTTGCTTTAACTGGCATCCTCTTTTTTGAATATTTGTCAGTTGGCTACAAGTATGGTTCTGAAGCCGCCAATGATAGTTTGCTGCACTCTGTGTTCAATGGCAGCCTTGTTCTTCTGTTTATTGGATCTAAGTTGAGTTCATTGGATATCGTTAAAGGTTACTGGCAACCTTTTGTTATAAAGATAAATCCATTTGGTGGCCAGGTCTTGACGCAGAATTTCGTCAATAAAGAAGTATTGATAAGAAGCCTGCCCACAAACGCATCTCTTGCTCATCTCATGCCCAACAATATATCCGGTAAAATAGTTGACCGATTGGTACTGTACAAGTCGAAAAATAATTCTTCAAAAGAAGTTGCAGATCCCTATTGGTTTTTATTGAGATTGGATGCTCTTGTGAGCCTCGAAAATTCAAATCAAAGATATGTGTTGATCAAATTGAAAGACGGATTTGAATCACTGAATGAAGGAAATAATTTTTGGACTATGGTGGCTGCTATTCCTGATATGGAAATTTTGAAGTCAGAGAAAGTTTATGCAAATCAATTTCTTCTTTATGGATGGGCGTTTTTGAATGAAAGACCGATTAGGGACAAGTTTGAAACTTAATAATTACAGAAAACTAAATCAATTGAATTTATACCCAACTAAGGGCATAGGCATTAAGATTTCAAATTCATCTTTTCCCATATCACCATTAATCTTGTTTAATTTCTTGATAAACCTTTTGATATTGGTGGCAGGAACGGTCATTGGAGTTTTGCTGACCTCACAATGAGGTTTGAAGAAGTTTTCCCAATGTGACACCATGATGAATTTTGGTTTAGTTCTATGGATGATTTTTTTTGGGTATTTCCTCGCATTACCAAAGTTTGCCGCACATAGAATTAGTAAGTCTATTGGGTGATCCTTAATCAATTTCTCTGACGGTAAATATTTATTGCCATTTGAGGCAGAACCTGCATTGGAGAATATGTTGAATTTATTTTCACCCTCTTTTATTTCTATGAGGAAGTTAAAATTCTCGCCTTCAGGCATTTGACAGATCCTCTTAATTGTTTTTGATCTTGGCTTTTTCACATTCCACCATGGAAGTATTTTGAATATAAGAAAATGAGGAGCATGATTTGATTTTAGTGGTAGAACTTTGAAGTTGTTTATTTTTTCCCAGCTTTCGATTGAAGGTGTATTATCGGTTTTTAATGCCGTTATAGACTTAAATGGTATCGTATCAAGCATTGCCTTCATTAAATTTAGGCTTGACGAATGCCCATAAACTTTTCCGTCATCGCTTAAGTGTCCTTGATCGTAGAAATAAGGAACATCGTACAGATGATCATAATGGGAATGTGCCACAAATATTCCATCAATATCTCCATCATTAGATGGATCCATACTTTTAATACGTTTTACATATTTGTTAATTTGTATGGAGTCATGCGAGAGTTTCTTAAAGTAACTTGACAGAAGTGTTTGGACGTTTGAAATAAATGGGTCGACCAATATACTCGTTCCTTCATGCTGGAGAGAATATCCTCCACAACCTGAGAATATAAGAGAGATATCCGTTTGAAAGTTCTGGTTAGTTAGTTTAATGTTTCGGTCTGCTTTGTCTATAGTAGTGGGGATTTTTGTCGCCTGACGGCTACTAGAACAGGCCTGCAGTATTATAATAATGACTAGAATAATCACTATGTTCACTTCCCATCTTTTCATAATTAAGTGTAACAAAATATCCGGAGTTAATTGCAGGGTCATTATGCATTCAAAAACACCTTTCGAAAGATAATTAAAATAACATAAATAATACAGGAATTATTCCAATACTGTGCCTTGCCGGTATTCAATAAGTCACACAACCATTTTGCTATTTTCTTTACCCTCATTGATTCTTTTTCCTATAATTAAAAGTAACGATAGGTTTGAGCATTCCATCCATGGTAAGGAAAAATTTAGAAGCTCATCAAAATGTGTATCTGTCTGGCAGCACTGTTCCGCATTTTGATTACCGGACTAGAAGTTTCTCAAAGTCCAACGCCGAGAATACAGCATGAGCGGTAGAGAAGGCGAGCAATAATCTGAAAAAGCTCGACAACATGCAAACTTTGAAATTTTTGATTGTTTGTTTCAAAGCGGTCGGATGGATACCTCAAAAGAGTTTTACCGACGCAGTTCTCCCGGATGTTACTGGTCTTTTTAGACTGTAACTTCTCTAGGGAGAATTGTGTCCATGCTTTCCTAAAAGAGTATTCCTTTTAAATAAAGGGATTAGTCCGTTTAGTGTAGGAGGGGGGTGCAGCGGGGTTTGGTTTTAATAAAATATTGCAATAAAATGTCAAAAAAAATTGCAATTATTTATTATCAAAAAGTTGGAGTCTTAGGCCGGGCCGGGAAATCAGATTAGTCATTTCAAAAAGTTGGAAACCGGAGCGAATTTTACATATTCATTACCAGGCACAATGGGGGGCGGGGGTCATTCTTTTTAAGCTCAGGAATTCAAATGTGCTTAAGGTCACCAATGTCAACTCCTCCGACAAACAAATACGATATAGTCTTTTCTTGATACGGTTTACTTGAATTCACTAGTCTAAAGCAATGTAAAGCAATTGATAGCAATGCTTTTCAATGCAAAGCAATGGTGTGAAGCTTATAATACTTTGGAAGAAAGAATTTCCAGTACAATACCATTTTCAATACCCACCCTTGCTGTGACTTGATTGAGTACTAGTGCACCAAAAGCGTTAGAGCCACGAAATTTCATCGATACCAGCAGATGGTTTCCTTTGTCCCGATATGTAGTCTCCACATGTTCAAAACTACCAGGGTCATGCATATTATCCTTTATTTCGTAACTCAGCATGTTGTGACGACCGCCCCATCCAAACTGATCTTTAATCTTAGCCTTCCTGATTTTATCTTTTTCTTCCCGTACTAATGATTCTCTAATGTCAAGATTATCCGCTAATCTGATATGATACAAGGAGTCAGCTGTTCTGTTCTCAGAAAAGACCCGTTTTAGTTTTCCATTTTCCAATGCCTTCACCTCTTCATCGGAAAGTGACACCAGTATTTTGGCTGTGCGTTCTGGATCTTCCAATGTCTCAAGGATGCTATTCACTTCTTCCTCTTCTTGTTTTGTCCGCTGTTTATTTTCCGCTTCTGCAAGTTGGTCAATTATATTTTCCAGTTCGACGATTTTTGTCTGGGCCATGCGGTAACTGGAATCAGTTGGTTCGACTGTCAAAAATAGATCTCTTGCATCATGGTAATCACCTTCCCTCCATGCTTCAATTGCTGCTTGGTATGGATCTGATGGTGGTATAATATATTGTTCAGTAATATTTATGAGTAAGAGAGCTGCCGCACTATATAGAAACACTTTTCCTCGAGTAGGCTTATTATCCCATTTTAATACTAGTGATGGTTTGATCAATCCAATAATCATAATTATGAAGGTAGTTACACCGGATACTGCAATTATTGCTTCCATATAATAAGGGTTTTGTCTGACTGCTAAGATAACTAATAACACATATATGTGTTTATGAAAGTGTGATTTCTTGAGGTACTTCGTTATTAATGACGCAAATAAGAAATCCAGAATTATTAAGTCGATTTGGGAACCACCTTCGGCAGCTGAGATTGAGCAAGAATCTATCACAAGAACACCTTGCAAACGTTGCTGATATTCCCATTAATCAGGTTGGAAGGATTGAGAGGGGAGAGATTAACCCTACACTAAGCACTCTCCAGGTGATTGCTAATGCTCTGGATATGTCATTGCCTTCACTCATGGATTTTTAAACAGTAAACCCTACAATTAATTGTATTTACTGTTATTAAATAAACCCTGTTATTATTAAGTTGATGAATCCTTTGTGGAGTAGATTAAAGTTGTTAATATTGTTACTATTCTAGCATTAGATAAAACAGTAACAATATTATGAGTAACATACTTAGAGCAGTAGCATACCTGAGAGTTAGTTCTTCTTCTCAGTCAACCAATCGACAACTAAACGAACTGAAGAAGGTGGAGGGCTTTGAGATTGTTAATGTATGTAAAGAAAAAATATCCGGTTACAGTGTGCCAGCAGAGGAACGAAAGGAACTACAACGAGCCTTGAAAATCTTGAAAGAAGACAGGAGTATTGATGCCCTGATGATCTCAGAAATTTCAAGGCTAGGTAGAAATACCAGAGAAGTGCTTTCGATTCTTGATGAATTGGAGAAGGAGGAGATTGCCTTGTATATCCATAATCTTGGAACAACAATAGGAGGGGCCAACATTAAGGACCAGGCATTTGCTAAGTTGATCGTAACCATTATGGCCGACCTTGCTCGTTTAGAGAGCGAACAGCTAAGCGAAAGAATAAAGTCAGGCATCAGATCCAGAAAGGAAAAGGGTCTGTCAACAGGGCGTAAAATTGGCTCAAATGAGTCATCTGAAAAATTCCTAACAAAGCATCAGGATATCAGGAAATATATTGAGAAGGGCTATTCTAGTCGAGAGATCCAAAAGATATGCAAGTGTGGGCCGGGGACAATTCAGAAGGTCAAAGCTTTGATTTGATGTCAGTTCAAAAAGTTGGGGACGCCAGTCAAGTATATATTCATTTTCTGATTTTCCTGGAGCATAGTGTTTTCAATTAGCAAGAATAGCATGGCTGGAACAAGAACCTGATTTTGTAACCTATTGGTAACCTGTCAATTATATTAGATCGAAAAATGGTGGGTACAATTCTTGTACAACAATTTAGTGGTCATAATCGGTTTATTACAGTCATAACCTTCTATAATTCCTTACATAATATGGCAGGATATATAACTTATAAAGTATCCCTTCAAAATAAATCCCCTCCAGAAGTAGCCAAAGCCTCTCATTTCAATTGTCTCAAATTTGAGACACGATATTATGGAAATCGTGTGGAATGTTCAGCGCATGAATTAGCAGGGAACGGTAGTTTCGGAGTTTACATTTACTAGTTTTAGAAGTAGAGATCGAATTAGTCGCTTGAAGAAGTTCTGTAGCTAGATTCGGGTCTGACTTAAAAGACTCTTGTCGTTTAAGATATTCCACCTATTTTTGAAAACTCATCACGCATGAGCAAATATATGACCAGGGATTTACAAAAATGGGTAAGGGCGATTGCTGCTGATGATGAATTAGCCTTCCAGTTGTTTTTTGATGATTACTATCCGAGGTTGTATGGATATGCAATTACGCTTTTAAACTCTAATAGTCACTCAGAAGAAGTTGTGTCTGATGTTTTTGTTAAAGTGTGGAAGGGCAGGCAAAGATTGCCAGCTATTGAAAACCTCGATCATTACATGTTCAGGTCAGTCAAGAACCAGGCTTTAAATTATTTAGAAAAAAAAACTCTGGATATAGTTGATATCGATGAAGTAAATGCCGATGAAGTCAAAGGGTTTTTAAGCCCGGACTTTACCGTATTAAATAATGAGTTGGCTGATAAGATAGCCGAAGCTATTGATAGTCTACCTTCCAAATCAAGATTGATATTTGGTATGATAAGGCAAGATGGTTTGAAATACAAAGAAGTAGCTGACCAACTTGATTTGTCGGTAAAGACTGTGGAAAATCAAATGACTATTGCAATGAAAAAAATTAGAGAGAAGCTGACCCCTTACTTTAAGGATAATCCCCAAAAACTATACTCTATTTTACTTTGTATTTGAATCTCAAAATTCAAATATAAGAGACCAATCCATTTTTGATATTAGAAAAAACTAAGAAATTCAAATTCTCTTTGGGGGGTAATTTTGATTTGCCTGTTTATTCCTCCAAAGTAGAAATTATAGATATCAAAAATGCACTTGGAGTTCGAAAACTTAATCATTAAAAAGCTAGCCAGGGATATTTCTGAGGAGGAGGCAGTCCAATTGGAAAATTGGCTGACTGAATCCAAGTCGAACAAAAATACTTTTGAGGAATACGAAAAGTCCTGGAAACAAAGCGAGTTGACCTGGGGTGTCAGTAATTCAAAAGAAGTCTACGAGTCTATCAGTGATCACTTAGGTTTTAAATCTCAACCAAAGCCAAGAGTTATTAAATTCAAGCAAGATAGGAGCTGGTTGAAATATGCAGCTTCTATTGTCATATTGATAGGGGTATCAATTACTTTCTATTATTCTGGTGTTAAATCAGTAGATACACAAGGAATTTCTGACAATCTGATCATCAAGAAAAACGCAAAGGGGAAAAAGTCTCAAATAAAGTTACCAGACGGAACAATGGTGAAGCTGAATTCAGGTAGTTACCTAGAATACCCGAGAACATTTGGATTAGAAAGAAGAATCAAACTTATTGGGGAAGCATTTTTCGATGTGAAAAGAGATGTTTCTCGACCTTTTATTGTAGAATCAGAAAATCTAAATGTACGTGTGCTCGGGACTTCATTTAATATCAAAGCATTTCCATATGATGACTCCTACACAGTGGCCGTAGCATCAGGACTTGTATCAGTCACGGATCAAAGAAAATCAAAAAGTAAATTATCGATGCAATTAAAAGCCAATGAACTGGTGACATATGAACATCTGAGTGGAGAATTTAAGAAAGATACTTTTGATAGTGATCACTACTTTGCATGGAAAAATGGCATATTGGATTTTCATAATGCTGACTTCAACGAAATCATTACAAGACTTGAAAGATGGTATGGAGTAAAATTCGTTGTATTGAGAGAAAGCACTCCTTTAAATGGGTTTTCAGGAAGATATGAGAATGCAAGTTTGAGACATGTCCTGGAAGGAATAAGCTTTGCCAATGACTTTAAATTCTCCCAAGAGGGAGGTACAGTAATTATTAAATAACGCGGCTGTGAATATGAAATAAACCAAAAGCAAAAAAAGAGCCCGGAATCCTAGGGACACTGGGCTCAAGGCATCTTATCGGTTGGAGAAAACTTTGGACGGTTACACCAACAAATAAGAAAGTCATTGATTAAAAAAAAAATTAAAATCAATAAGCTTAAAATTATGAAATTAAAACTACTGAGACAACTATACTTTATGAGTAGGCTCGCTTTTTTCTGTATAATCATTCAAATGACCCTTTGTGGAATATTGGTAGCAGAGAAGACAAATGCCCAATTAAAGGGGAAGAGTTTGGAAGAAATTAGATGGAACAAAAAAATCTCAGCCACTAATTTGTTTCAAGTTATGGAAGAAATACAAAAGGAAACTGGATTTGTATTTGCTTACAACGAGAATTTGATAGACAAAGAACAAAAAATCAATTTAGACTTTAGGAGGGGGTCATTAGGTGATTTATTGCGTGTTATTTCGAAAGAATCGAGCCTTAAATTCAAGCGAATCAATGATCAGATACACGTAGCGACAAACAAAAGTAGAGGTCAAAGTGTAGAAGATCAATCGGTACAATCCGACATTGATATCTCAGGAAAAATCACAGACGAAAACGGTGAAGGATTACCGGGAGCCTCAGTTATTGTTAAGGGTACACAATCGGGTACAACTACCGACTTGAGTGGCAATTACAAACTATCGGTTCCAGAAGATGCGATCTTGACTATTTCCTTTGTCGGCTACAAAACGGCAGAACTCGAAATTGCAGGTAGAAGTACCATTGATATTCAAATGGAACTTG
>JAGDZP010000004.1:0-645340 GCA_049115735.1 Cyclobacteriaceae bacterium
CCTAATGACAATTCCGGGTTTAACTTCCACAGGCTTCACAAGCATCCGGATTGTCTAATGAACAAGCCATATCTGATGCCTTCTGCAATTCCTCTTCTTGTAGCTCTTGTGCGGTTTTTGGTTTTTCCCTGGCTTCCTTCTCCAAAGTAAATTTGATCGCATCAGCAGCAGCCTTTGTTCTGAGGTAATACATACCCGTTTTCAAACCTTTTTCCCAGGCGTAAAAATGCATAGAGGTCATTTTTCCAAAATTTGGCTCCTGCAAGTGAATGTTCAGGCTCTGGCTTTGACATATAAATGCTCCACGATCTGCTGACATATCTATGATAGCCTTTTGAGATATCTCCCATACAGTTTTGTATAGATCCTTTATGTCTTGTGGTATTTCAGGAATATTCTGGACAGAACCATTCGCTTGCATGATTCTGTTCTTCATGCCTTCATCCCAGAGATTAATTTTGATCAAATCCTTCATCAGGTGTTTGTTCACCACGATAAATTCACCTGACAATACTCTTCTTGTATAGATGTTGGATGTATATGGCTCGAAGCACTCATTGTTTCCTAGTATCTGAGAAGTAGATGCCGTAGGCATAGGAGCCAAAAGCAATGAATTTCTTACACCATGCTTCTTCACATCTCGTTTTAGAGAAGTCCAGTCCCATCTTTCAGAAGGGGTCACATTCCACATGTCAAACTGGAAAATACCTTTAGATACCGGAGAACCTTTAAATGTCTGATAAGGACCATCAACTTTAGCTATATCCTTCGATGCTGTCATTGAGGCAAAATACAATGTCTCAAATATCTCCTTATTCAATTGCCTTGCTTCAGGAGAATCGAAAGGCATTCTCATCCTAATGAAAGTATCTGCCAATCCCTGGATACCTATTCCGATTGGACGGTGCTTCATGTTAGAGTTTTCAGCCTCAGGAACAGGATAATAGTTCACATCAATTACCTTGTTCAGGTTCTTAGTCATTACATAAGTGATGTCATACAGCTTCTGATGGTCAAAAGTTCGAGTTTCTTCTTCTACAAACTTTGGCAAAGCAACAGATGCCAGGTTGCAGACTGCCACTTCATCTGGCGAGGTGTATTCCATAATCTCAGTACACAAGTTGCTTGACTTGATAGTTCCAAGATTCTTTTGGTTAGACTTTTTGTTGGCTGCATCCTTATACAACATATAAGGTGTACCTGTTTCGATTTGTGATTCCAATACTTCGAACCACAGATCCTGAGCTTTTACCGTTCTTCTTCCTTTTCCTTCCTGCTCGTATTTGGTATAAAGTTTTTCAAACTCTTCACCATAAGCATCAGCCAGTCCAGGGCATTCGTTAGGACACATCAGTGTCCAGTCTCCATTTTCCTTTACTCTTTTCATGAAAAGATCTGGAGTCCATAAAGCATAGAACAAGTCTCTCGCTCTTAGTTCTTCCTTACCGTGATTTTTCTTTAGGTCAAGGAAGTCGAAAATATCGGCGTGCCATGGCTCAAGGTAAATAGCAAAAGATCCCTTTCTTTTTCCACCACCCTGGTCAACATACCTGGCAGTCATATCAAAGTTCCTCAACATTGGAACGATACCATTGCTTACACCATTCGTACCTTTGATGTAAGAACCTGTAGCTCTTACATTGTGAATGCTAAGCCCTATTCCACCTGCAGATTGAGAGATTTTTGCAGTTTGCTTCAATGTATCGTAAATACCATCGATGCTATCATCCTTCATTGTTAAGAGGAAACATGAAGACAACTGAGGCTTAGGAGTACCTGCGTTGAACAGTGTAGGGGTGGCGTGCGTAAACCACTTTTCAGAAAGCAAATTATATGTTTCTATTGCTGCGTCAATATCTTCCTTATGGATACCGATTGCCACCCGCATCAACATATGTTGTGGACGTTCTACAATCTTGCCATCAAGTTTCATTAGATATGATCTTTCAAGTGTCTTAAACCCGAAGTAGTCATAGCTGAAATCCCTATCATAAATTATGGTACTATCCAGAAGGGCAGCATTCTTTTTAATGATACCATAAATCTCTGTTGAGATCAATGCTGCATTTTCACCTGTTTTTGGATCTATATAAGTATAGAGCCGCTTCATTGTGTTTGAAAAGGACTTGCTTGTAACCTTGTGTAGGTTAGATATAGCCACCCTTGCGGCCAATTTTGCAAAGTCTGGGTGTGCTGTCGTCATGGATGCAGCAGTCTCAGCAGCAAGATTGTCAAGCTCGATGGTCGTCACCCCATCATAAATTCCGGTAATTACTTTTTTTGCTATATCGATCGGCTCAATATATTGCGTATTGAGGCCGTAGCACATTTTTTCAATTCGGGCAGTGATTTTGTCAAATTTTACGGATTCCCTTCTTCCGTCTCGTTTTAATACTAACATTGGCGCACAGGTTATTTATTCGGGTTTATTAATGTTACAGGTGGTGGTTAAAAATCTTCGTTCAAACTAAATTTAGGTGAATCGTCATTTTCAGCATTCATCACACCCGCTTTTTGGTATTCAGCCACTCTCTTTTCAAAGAAGTTAGTCTTTCCTTGAAGGGAGATCATGTCCATGAAATCAAACGGGTTGGTGACATCATATATTTTATCGCAATGCAATTCTGCGAGTAATCTATCTGCAACGAACTCAATGTACTGACACATTAGCTCAGCATTCATTCCAATCAGCTTCACTGGAATAGCATCCGTTACAAATTCCTTTTCTATTTCAACGGCATCTCTTATTATACCGGTTACAGTTTCTTTAGACAACTGATTTACCAAATGGTCATTGTATAACAAGCATGCAAAATCGCAGTGCAGACCCTCATCACGAGAAATCAACTCATTAGAAAAAGTAAGACCAGGCATTAAACCTCTTTTCTTCAGCCAGAAAATCGAACAGAAACTTCCCGAGAAGAAGATACCTTCTACTGCTGCAAAAGCTATCAATCTCTCAGCAAAAGATCCATTATCAATCCAGCGCAATGCCCACTCAGCTTTTTTGCCCACACAAGGAATAGTTTCTATTGCATTGAATAGTTTATCCTTTTCACCTGGATCTTTTACATACGTATCTATGAGTAGAGAGTAGGTTTCAGAGTGGATATTTTCTATGGCCACTTGAAAACCATAAAAGAACTTGGCTTCTGTATACTGTACTTCTGAGAGGAAGTTTTCAGCCAGGTTTTCATTTACTATTCCATCGCTGGCCGCAAAAAATGCCAAAACGTGGGTGATGAAATGTCTTTCCCCGTCATTCAGATTGTTCCAATCTTTTAGGTCTTGACTAAGGTCAATTTCTTCAGCAGTCCAAAAACTGGCTTCTGCCTTTTTATAAAATTGCCAAATGTCGTTTTTCTGAATTGGAAAAAGAACAAATCTATCTTTGTTCTCTTTTAGAATAGGTTCTTCCTGCAATGTATCTTTTTTCATTCTTTTTTAGCTCCCTGGTTATTTAATTAGGATAATAAAACACTACAGCCAATCGATCCGTCAACCGAAAAAATCAGGTTATACGGGGATTGTCTTACTAATCTAGCTGGCCTATATTTTTCTCTTGGAATACCTGAAAATCCGGTGTAAGATTTTTTGATCAGGCTCTACAAATATGATGAAAACACAATAAAAAATCAAAGGCCAAATAGAGCCGGATTGCGATTTTGCTTCAAGTAGAAATTTTCTTTTAATGCATTGAAAACTAATACCTTGTTAATTTAATATGAAATGAAAACTTCATTTTATACTTGCAGAATGGAAGGGTGAAAAAAATTGAAAAAAATTTAAATTATTTTTTTATCCCAAAATGTAGTAACGAAGGTTTGTTATTGCCTCATCATTTTATACTTTTGCACTCCAATTTTAAAAACCAAGTGTTTAGGTAAATTTATGTACGCAATAGTTGATATAGCAGGAAAGCAGTTCAAAGTAACGCAAGACCAGTTCGTCTATGCTCCGGCATTGGAAGGCGAAGAGGGCGCTTCCGTAGAATTTAAAGACGTATTGTTGGTAGACAATGACGGAAAAGTAAAAGTGGGTACACCAACCGTAAAAGGTTCTAAGGTGACCGGAAAGATTCTTGGACATATGAAAGACGACAAAGTAGTCGTATTCAAAAAGAAAAGAAGAAAAGGTTACAAGGTGAAAAATGGTCACAGACAAAACCTGACCAAAGTATTAATCGAAACAATTTCATAAAGACATAACTCATGGCACATAAGAAAGGAGCTGGTAGTTCTAAAAACGGAAGAGAGTCGCATAGTAAAAGGCTAGGTGTAAAAATTTATGGCGGACAGGAAATTATCGCCGGTAATATCATCGTGAGACAAAGAGGAACAGTGCATCACCCAGGTGAAAATGTGGGGATGGGAAAAGATCACACTTTGTTTGCATTAACTGATGGTGTGGTAAAATTCAAAAAAGGAAGACAAAACAGATCTTTTGTATCAGTTGTAAAAGCTGAGGCTTAAGAAATAAAAATAATCATGTTTAGGAGACTGCTTTTGCATAAAGGCAGTCTTTTTTGTGTCCCGTCGGTTTTGAATCCGGGTAATAGCCTGCAGATAACAACACCTGAAATGACTTAGTGTTAGGAACAATTAGCCTACTTCTCCAGCCACTTCATAAACTCCGGCACACGCACTCGACTGATCAGGATCTGATCATCGGTAGGAGGTTGCAGGATAACCTCCAAACGGCTATTGAAATATTTGTTCACCATTTTCACCGAATGGATATTTGAAATACACTTTCTTGATAGGCGAAAAAACTCATTGGGATCCAGAATCCTAGCCAGCTCATCCAGTGAATAATCAATGATAAATTTTTTATTCTCCTTTGCTACTAGATAAGTATAATCATGCTCCGAAAGGAAATAAGCCGTATCCTGAACGGATATATGCCGAATTCTATCTCCTGTTTTAACCATGAAGCGTTTTTTGTATTCCTGCTTTGGTGCTGCCGTCATTTCGAAAAGACGATCAACCTGCTCTGGATCCAACACTACACTCTTTTCAGGTGAAAGTGTCTTTTTAAGGTTGTCATACTTTTTTAAGCTCTCATCAAGTTTTTTTTCCTCTATTGGTTTCAGGAGATAATCAATACTATTTACCCTAAACGCTTTCAAAGCATAGTTTTCAAAAGCCGTAGTGAAAATAATTGGACTGACTACTTCTACTTGTTTAAAAATTTCAAAGCTTAGTCCATCGGAAAGTTGGACATCAAGAAAAATAAGATCGGGACTAGGATTGCTCTTGAGCCACTCTACACTGTCCTCAACGGTATCGATACATTCAAGCACTTCAATCCCATAGGAAGAAGATTCAAGCATTCTCTTGAGCTCTTCTTGTGCGTAAATCTCATCCTCAATAATTAATGCTGTCATAGCGAGGCTCTAGAAGTGGTATTTTTACTGTGAAATATTTGTCCGACTCATCGATGATCACTTTTTTATTGGTCACCAATGAATACTGATTGCAAATATTGTCCAAACCTATTTTAGATGAATAACCTTTAGAGGATTTTAATTTCAAAGTATTCTTGAATACAATATAATCTTCTTCGATAAGTACCCATATGGATAATGGGTTTTTGGTAGATGCCACATTGTGTTTGATGGCATTTTCGATGAGCATTTGAAAAATAATGGGCGGTACCATATATTGACCCCATTTCTCTTCTATGTCAATATTAAGGTCTAGCTTGTCCCTAAACCTCAATTGAATGAGGTCAATGTAAGAATTCAACGCATTCAATTCTTCCTTGATAGAAATCAATCCCCTACCCCGGTATTCTAGGACATTTCTGTATACTCTTGCCAACTTCCTTATAAAGCTGTGCGCTGTATTTTGATCTGAATAAACCAGGGACGAAAGTGTATTGAGCGAGTTAAATAGAAAGTGTGGGTTGACCTGCGTTTTCAACATTTCATAGCGAATCTGAAGACTTTGTTTTTTAAAACGTTCGATCTCCATCAATGATTTTCTCCAGCGATGAAGGAAAAATATTCCCAGCTCGATAACAACGACAACAAAAGTGATGGCTACTACCGTAATCGCTACAACCAGTTCATTAAGAAAAATTATCTCTATACCATCCAGCAATATCTTCGCTACCAAATACCTTGACCCTACAACCATTGCTAAGACAACAAGTATGTTGGTTATCAGTTGCACTAAGAATCGTCCTCCGGGATTTAGTTCCCACGGCCACTGAGCATCCAGTTTTCTGTTGATTAAGCGTACACTTTCCAATATTACGAATGCCACGAAAATTGCCTTGAGATACTCCAGATTGTTCCACTTGAGGTGAAAGTCTACATAAAGGAGAGCATAGAAGACGTCAACAATAAATCTCGTAAGTACACCCAGAAATATTATACTAAGCCATCTCCACCAGTTGATGCTATAGAATAAGATGCCGAGATCTCCGCTAGATGTTTTGGAATAGTTTCCTTTTGCCAATTGGTAGGTTAGAATTTTAGACAAAGTAAAGGATAATTAGATTGGAAATAAAAAAAGACCTGGCTGCCGAAGTAACCAGGTCCTAAAACTATTCAACTATACAAATCACTATTTCTTTATTGGGTTGTAATTGTTATTACGATGTAAAAGTAGATTTAATGGCTAAGGCTGAAAATCGTAAATCGGTGAACTTAAGAATTTGATGGGTAGACTTCATTTTTGGCTGCCTCAGGCCTAAACGAAAAGAGCCTCAGACAATGCTGTCTGAAGCTCCATATTGCGCTACTATCTTAATCATCAAATCTATTCAAACACCTTTTTGCTTCTCTTTTGGGTGTTGGGCCAGTGCTTCAAGAAATTTCTCATCTGACATATTCGTAAACTTCGACCAAACCTCAACTTCAGTTTGGGTCATCGTTTCTTCAAACAGAATCGATCCATTCCTATCAAAATATGCCACTTTGAACATATTGTCCTCCAACTTTTCAAACTTCATTTGAATCATAGGTTATTTTCGCATCGACCTGTACAATTATACGTAGCAGCTGACAACTATATAAATCTATTCGTTCAGTTCACCACACTTTCCGATGAATATTAATATTTATAGGATAAATTGAAATATATTAAGAGCGTATTTTGCAAGTGCTCTTACATCTTTTATAGATTCTAGCAAAAAAGAAAAGGCCCTGATCTATTTAGATCAGAGCCAATTATACTATTTAACCTTACTAATTATTATTTGACTTCTACTGTCCTTTTCATAAGGTAAATATCATTTGATACTTCAAATGAGTAACTACCAGCAGGAAGATTAGACAAGTCAAACTTTTTCAATACGGCTGTTTTGTCCTGAATTTTTTCATCATATACCCTTACACCGTAGGCATCATATATATTGATCTGTACTTTTTCTTCTTGCAATTTCTTAAAACTCATTTGCACCATCTTGTTGTCAAGAGAAGTTACTTTCACGTCTAGATACGCGCTGTTTGTCGAACTTTTACCGCCTTCTGCTAGAGCAAGGCCTGAGATCAAAAGCAATCCTGCGATCAATCCCTTCTTTAAAAATGTTGTTTTCATGTTTGTAATTTTTGGTTTCATTAATAATTACAATGCAAGCATACGGCTGAATTTCACCCGTGAAAAGCTAAAACCTGTGAGTTGTCGATTCGTTTAGGTCAACTTAAGAATAAATCAGTTGACTTTAATCAAGAAAATATTGAATTATTAGCGAGTAACCTTGGCTTAACACTCCCTTAATTGCACTTTTAAATACTGGCAATGTTGTGATATAATTCTAATTCACTCCACAAATTTTCAGGTTCATCCCTAATTAGTATCCAAAACCACTATAATTGAATTCATTTGCTGTGAAATGGAAGAGAGTAAACTAAAGATTAACAAAAGAATTGTACTCTACTTTGGGTTAGGAGGCCTGCTCCCTGCGTTCTTTTTTACTGGAGAAGATTTGTACAATGACCAACTGGACCTCTCTTCAACATTCTTTTATTACAATTTACTTTTGAACATTGTAATATCCTGTATTCTTACCTCTATCATTTCTTTGATAGTTGCCTATTCTTTAGAAGGAATTGATCGAATATTACCTTGGAGAAAAAGTATCTGGAAAAGGTTTGCAGTCGATTTATTCATCACTCCGCTCATTGCCGTCATTAGCATCTATCCCTTCTGCTTCGTAACTTATGAGATTTTTGGTGGCAAGGACTCATTCCAAAGCCATGTCGTCCAAAATTTCGTTATTGCAATCGTCTTAGATTTGATCCTTGTGGCCATTTACGAGGGTGTATACTTTTTCAAACTTTGGAAAGACTCATTGACAAAGACCGAAAAACTTGAAAAGGAATATATGTCTTCCAGGTTTGAAGCATTGAAGAATCAAATCAATCCCCATTTTCTTTTCAACTCGCTAAACACATTGTCCTCACTGGTGCATGAGGATGCCGACAAGTCCGAACAATTCATAGATGAATTTGCCAAGATCTATCGCTACGTCCTGGAGAATCAAGAAAATATGGCGGTCTCACTCAAAAGTGAATTGGAGTTTACCCACTCCTACCTATATCTGCAAAAAATTCGCTTTGGTGAAAGCCTGGATAGTGAAATAAAAATTGAAGCCTCCAAATTGGATTATATGATTCCCACATTGTCTCTCCAGTTGCTGATAGAGAATGCCATCAAACACAACAAAGTAACAAAATCTGATCCACTGAAAATTGTGATTCGAAATGAGGACCATTATTTGATCGTAGAAAATAATTTACAGCGTCGAGAGACCAACGAAAATTCAACCGGCATTGGACTTAGCAATCTGACGGAGCGATACAAACTGATGACTGATCAACTTCCTGAATTCATTGTAACGGACAATTCTTATATTGCAAAAATCCCTCTGATAAAAGAAATTTGAAATGCCATGACCAAAGTCCTGATCATAGAAGACGAGTTCTACGCTGCACAAAAGCTCATTCGCCAGCTCAATAATATTGACCCGGAAATAGAAGTATTAGAAACCCTGGACTCGGTGGATGAATCTGTAAAATGGCTAAAGGCTAACACTGCCGACCTCATCTTTTTAGACATACATCTTGGTGATGATGAGAGCTTCAAAATATTTGAGCGAATCAAAGTAAAGACTCCAATCATTTTTACAACCGCATATGACCAGTATGCCATCAAAGCGTTTAAGCTAAACAGCATAGACTATTTGCTTAAGCCTATAAACAAAAATGAGTTGAAGGTTGCCATAGAGAAATACCACGAACAAAAGTTGCAACCACAGGCTTTTGACTACAATACGTTATTGTCCTCTCTGAAATCTGGCGAACAAAGCAGTTACCAAAAGAGGTTTATGGTGTATGTTGGCGACAAGGTAAAGTCTATACCTGTGGAAGATGTGGCCTATTTTTTTGCTGAAGGAAAATATGCTTATCTCGTATCCAATGCAGGCAAGGAGTATATCGTAGACTACACGCTGGAAAAGCTTGACAAGCTTCTAAATCAGGATAAGTTCTTTCGCATCAACCGTCAATTCATCATTGGCATAGAAGCCATAGATGAGATGATTGCCTACACAAAAGGGCGATTGAAAATTGAGCTGAACCCAACAAGCAAGAAAGAGGCTATTGTAAGTATTGAAAGGGCGTCAGAATTTAAAAAGTGGTTGAATCACTGATGTCCCGTATTGTCCTGGACATTAGTTCCTAAAAAATTCGCCAATTTCTCTGATCGTTTTAACACCTCATTTTTATCCGCTAAGGCTAACAGATGAATTTTTCCCCCACTTGTCAATTTTAAATACGCATTATATTCCTTGCTCTTGAATTCAGAAGATTGGGTAGTCCTTGGCGTGTACATCCTTTGGCTCATGTTTTTAGAGTTAATAAAAATTTTCGTAACGCCATTATAGGTTTGCCACTTGCCTGTTTTGATGAAAAAGTAAGAATTGTATTCCCGGTATGTGTTGTTTGACTGATTGAACTCCGTACCGCAATAAGACGTTAGCATCCAGCCACTGAGCAGTAGTAAAATAGGTGTCAAAATGGAGAGCTGGCTGAGCGCTATCAATCCCCCAATAAGTAAGAGCCCCCCTACTAATTGAAAATGCCATGGAAACAACTTCCCAGCTTTCAGGTCAAAAGTATTTTGCATAAATAAGTTTTTCCCAACCCAAATTATGCATTTTCGCATAACTTGTCCAGTGGACAGACGAAAGCTTTGCTTTGTCTGGGTTACCCTAGGTTAAAGATATTGAAGGAGAAAGTATAAATGCCAGTTACATCTCCAATTCTTCAAAAAACTCATCTATCAAATAGACAAATGCATATTCCTTGGAGTTTTGTGCTAACTCCAGATTCGAAACAACTGTTGCGGTCAGATTAGACTGGCTTTCGAGAAGGAATTCTAAATAAAGCTTAAGCTGATTCCTTGTCAGTAATTGAGCGTATGACGAAAGTATTTCCACGGCACTATGATGCGATTCATTTAATTTCTGAATCAGTTGGGTCCTGGAGTTGACATCTAGAGCACTAAAATTGGTATAGAATTGCCTAACCATTCCTTCCTGAATTAGCATATTGATAGGCATTTTTTTCATAATGTATCCTCTGTTTAATGGGCTGGTTCCATTAAAAATGTGGGCTATTCTGTCTCCATGTAATGCAAAATCTTCAGCATCCATTTTCTTCAAAGCATAAGTTTGGTAGTCCTGATACTCTGAAAACAAAAAACTGAGTTGAATTGAATCGTTGTAGTTTTCTTTCAGGCGATCTTTCATTTTTTGCTTTATTTCCCCATGAATCAGATGCCAAAGAGTATAGCATGAATATAAGCCGCCTTCTACCACCGCTTCTTTGATCTCCTTTTTGGTAGCACTAGTCATACCGTCAACACTTACATTCTTAACTGACTGACTGCTATCTGTCGGCACTCTGATTACCAAATCATCCATCTTCTTTCTCCTTAGTATTGAATTATTATCCATCAACAAACCGTGCAACCTGCTGTAATCCTCACTATCAAATGGATCGTGATCATATTTTGTCAATGGATCTTCATGATGAATGCCAAAGCCTACATAATTGCCCAAAAGGTTCCAATAAAGCTTTATTCTGGCTAGTCGGCATTCACCATCGGCGCAAACTGTCGTTTCCAGGTCGGAGAAATATAAAAGGGCTTCTTTGTCTGCATTCATCAAAATATTCACCTGATGCTGCATAAGTGAATCCATACTCTGAAAGACAATGCTGTCTGCGGTGATAGTGGCTTTTTGCCACTCATCTCCCATGTTGAAAAACATGGGGGCATTCTTCTCATTAATAGATTTGAATCCTAAAAATGACAGGAGCAAAAACCCGGAAAAATACTTATAGTTCAACGCTATTGCTGTTTTCCACGAGTTCCATCAACTCTTCCAAATGGTCTGTGTACACGTCTCTGGGCGTGCAATTATACTTTTTACACAAGGAAGACGCCAAGCCTACCGCAACACCCATTTGACCAGTAGTCCTCATTACCCTAGGTCCTCCCAGTCCTATGTGTGAACAGCTAAAGTTCCTTCCAGCCATAAAGAGGTTACTGATGTTTCTCGAATACAAACTTCTGTATGGTATGTAATATTTCTTAGTCTTATAGAACAGGGCTTCAGATAAAAAATCTGGTTTAGAACTATTTATCAGGTTTTGCTGATAGTGTACGTCCACAGCCCGTATTTCCTGCACAACAGAGTCTGGAAACTTGGTCAGGTTCACCACATCATTATGATTAAAAATATGATCCCCAACCAATCGACGCGACTCTCTTTTCCCAACAAGGTAGGACACCCAGTTCAATTTGTAGTTTTTGTTTTCTTCAAGTTTTTTCGCATTTGCGAATGAGCCATAGATCGCCCTCAACATGTGATCTCGAATCTGTTCAGCATCATGGATCTGGTGCAGGTCGTTTCTAGAAAATTCCCAGTACCACTCTCCTGCTATAGCCACATGCTCTTTTGATATGTCTGCTGCCCAGGGCAATTCCGGGAATGCCTCCTCTTTGTCGGATACTTCATTTTGCCACAGGACCGAAGAACCCATTACAAAGTTGTCCTCCTGCTCTGGGCTCCAAAGCTCTCCCCATTCATCCCAGGCCTCTCCATATTTATGCACGCTTTCCCTGCCATAGGAAAACTCTGCTCCAGCCCAATATCCTATCCATCCGTCACCAGTAGAATCCACAAAACGGGGTGCCTTGAAGCGAATTCGCTCACCTGTGGAAGTTTGTCTGGCATCTACATAATCAATTGTGCCGTCTGTGGCCTTGGCGTCATAAGCCCTCCAGTTTAGGTATAGACTAATGTTCTTATAGCTTTTGACGTTCCTATCCCTTTTTTTCTGATCCTCCTTTGCCTTGTAGGATCCATTGGGGTAGTGCTCGGTATCAATCAACTTGAGAATGCGCTCGTATTTTCCATATATGCCCAAAGTGTGCACTCTTATTTCGCTACTGGCATTGCCACCGAGCAATGGTCTATCATGTATTAATGCCACTTCTAGCCCTTGCTCTGCTGCAGCTATAGCTGCAGCACATCCGGCTATCCCTCCTCCTGTTATCACCAGATCGTAGGATTCTTCGATAGAAGGAGCAACTGGCTCACTCAATTTATCCTTTTTCCAAGCAGTCAGCTTTTTTACCGATCGGGGTGGCTCCTCCTGGCTTTGACTAAAGTAGATGGCGTCACATCTGCCATTAAACCCGGTTAGATCGATCAGCTCAATATTTACTTTTTTGGATTTTATTTTAGTCGTACCTGCATATTCCCAATTCCATCCGGGATTTACACCAATCTCCTTGTCTATTTCTTCCCCATTAACCGAAATCTTAAATCTGCCAGGGGCTTCCCAGTTTCCAGGCACCCAATTCATAGTCCTAAGCCAGACATGGTATTCACCTTTCTCCTTGAAGTTTACTTCTGTCATTGCATTTTCTACGGGCACCCCCATGCCGTGAGCCATGAGGTAGGGTGACCCCATTTGCTCAACAAATTGCGGATCGACTACCCATCCACCATGATTGATAAATGACTCGGCTTCTATTAGTATGCTCTCTTGTGCTTGAGCAGAACCGAGGATGAAAATAAGTGCGAATAGTTTCAATAGCTTTTTCATAAGTGCAAAATTTTGCTTTATCTGGCTTAAATTATTATGCTATATTAGATATGTTCTCAATCTATACAAAAGTTTTAAATATGCAATGATTGAGCAAATGCTATGCACAAGTTATATATTTGATTACTTGATAGTTAAGAAACATGTGAGAGTGCAATTTTAGAAGATGAATCAGCCCAGGGAGTTAAAATATATTGCAAATATCGTTAGTGATATTGAGTCCTGTTTGGACTGGGGTAAAGCATCGGAATGGAAGAATAGCAATTTTATAGACCTGAGTAATGAGGTCAAAAGAGCCTCGGGTGTGCGCATCAGTGCCGACACTTTGAAGCGTATTTTTGGCAAAACAAAAACTTCAGAGCAGTACGACCCTCAACCTGCCACCAAAGATGCACTGGCTGTTTTTATCGGGTACGAGAGCTGGTCGGACTTCAAAATCAAGAACCCTATTCAAAAGGAAACGGGCAGTACGACTAAACCTGATCCATCTGG
Organism: Cyclobacteriaceae bacterium; assembly: GCA_049115735.1. GTDB lineage: Bacteria > Bacteroidota > Bacteroidia > Cytophagales > Cyclobacteriaceae > CAXBNB01. The sequence goes on from JAGDZP010000004.1 coordinate 13,622, forward strand.
AAGAAAAAGTATTGCTATCATTATTCCTTTGATAGTGGCAGTAGCAATTGCTCTTCTTTATTTCATGATCTCTAACCCAAAGCAAACCAACTACCACTTCAGTGTTTCTGGAAAATACCTGACAGGAAAAGCATACCACACAGCTGTTTTTGAATATGATATTACTCAGGTAGCCACGGATAGTATTTTTATGGACTTTGGTGATGACAGCCCACCTCAGGTATTGGATAAAAACAACAGCGCTATTTCTCATTACTACAGAGGGCCCGGGCGATATGATGTGCGTATGCTTATAGACGAACAAGCTGTCTATGATACGACAGTTTATCTAAAAACAGAGGGCTGGGAAGCGCACACCTATTTTCAGAGGGAAGAGCACACCGAATACCTCCCAATTTATGACTTCACTGATTTCACAGGGGCTATGTCAACAAGTTTGGACTTGCCTCGAAACAAAGGAATAGATACAACCCAAATGTATTGGGTACAATATTCGGATTATCATGAATACAATATCGATGGGGATAATTTTGAACTATCGGCAGAATTGCGAAACAATTATGAGATCATACCCGCTCGTTGTTACCACGTGAAGATTAGGTTGACTGGTGAACATGGTGATATCAGGCTTTACTTCCTGAAGGAAGGTTGCTCCAAATGGGTGCGGCTTGAGTTTGGTGAAATATCTTTAAATGGTGAGACCATGGACCTCTCTGCCTTCGGCAAAGACTTTCTGGATTTTAGAAATGTTCGTGTTAAAAATGAGGGCAAAAATGTTTCCGTTTATTACAACGATACGCTACTCATTTCCCAGTCATACAAGCAATCACTAGGTAAGCTTCTCGGCCTATCCTATACATTTTCGGGTCATGGTGGTGCAGTGAGGAATTCAAAGCTTGTTGACCTAGAGCGGTAAAAAATGCACTTTAAATACTAAATTCTCCTAAAAGGCCTTCCCAACCATCCCCCATTCTTCCGGTTCATTCCGTAATAATTCAGGTTCATTCTCTTACTATATAGTATGCGCTAACCAAGTCGTTCTTTTGTCGTGTTATTCATCAGCAACAAACGAATACCACGATGCGACAACTGACAATTACTCTACTCATTCTGCTAACTGCCCAGAGCATTCAAGGCCAGGACATCCTTGATCAGTACATCCTGGAGGGAATAAAAAACAACAACACCCTGAGACAAACATCTCTTCAGTTTGAGGCTTCTTTGGAAGCGCTGAACGAAGCTAGGGGCGGAATGCTCCCTAAATTCGATTTCAGTTCCAGGTACACTAAAGCTACCGGAGGTCGAAATTTTGAGTTCCCGGTTGGCGACCTAATGAACCCTGTTTATAGCTCATTGAATAGTTTGATTGGAGAAGAGCAGTTTCCACAAATTGAGAATCTTAATTTGAATTTCAACAGAACTACAGACATAGATACCAAAATCTCTGTTTCACAGCCTTTGTTTGACAAACGGCTATCGTATCAAAAAAACATTGCTGAGGATCAGGCTAAAATGAGCCAGGTAGATGTGGCTATTCAGAAAAGAGCATTGATATCAGATATCAAGCAGTCATATTTCAGCTACCTCAAAACTGATAAACTAAGAGAACTACTGGATTCAACAAAGTCTGTGGTACAGGAAAACCTTCGTGTGAGTCAGGTACTTCATGAAAATGATAAAGTTACACTGGATGTGGTACTGAGGGCAAAAACAGAAATCAGCAAGGTGGATTTGCAAATAGCTGAAGCTGAAAAAATGAGAAATAGCACCAGGGCATATTTCAATTTCCTTTTAAATAGACCCTTAGAAACTGATATTATAAGAGAAGAAATAGGTGATAACCCGCAGCTTCCTTCAAATTTTCCACGAGAAATAAATCATAGGGAAGAGCTTACCAAAATAGACCTTGGGCTGAAGGCTAATGAGTCAGAGCGAAAGCTATACGAGTCGAACAACCTCCCAAACATCTATGCAGCTGTTGACTATGGTTTTCAGGGGACTCAATACGAATTCAACAACAATTCTGACTACACCCTGGCGTCACTGGTACTCTCTTGGAACCTCTTTTCCGGCTTTCAAAACAAAGCCCGAAAACAGCAGACCATAATCAACCAACAGATACTGCAATCGAAGCAAAAGCAGCTGAATGACAACATCCAGCTAGAAGCTATTCAGGCTTTTTATGACCTGATAGAAAAGCAAAAGAGCTTTGCTTCAACACAAAAAATGACCGAGGAAGCTCAAACTACCTACGATCTGATAAACAGAAAATTCAAAGAAGGCATAGCAAGCCAGTTGGAGCTGATAGACGCCCGAAACAGCCTGACTAATGCCGCTATTCAAAACATTATTTCTAAATATGATATCTGGATGAGCTATTCAGAATACGAAAAAGTAACAGCTTCATATCCAATAGAAAACCTGTAATATCTACTAAAATGAAACGTCAAAATATAATCATAGGAATATTTGCTGCAAGCCTACTCCTGGCTTCTTGTACCAAAAAGGATGAGAACAGCAAGGCAGACTCACCTGAAGTAAAAAGTGTACCTGTGAGGACCGTGAGAGTAGAAGAAAAGCTGATCTCCGTTCCGCTAAATGCTATTGGGAAGGTTTCCTCAAAAAAAGAATCATCCCTGAGTTTTAAGACAAATGGGATCATTCAGAAAATATATGTGAACAATGGTCAAAAAGTAAGAAAAGGTCAAACACTGGCCAAGCTGGATTTGTCAGAAATTCAAAATGCCTACAACAAAGCCAAGGTAGCTTATGAGAAGGCTGAAAGGGACTTGGGGAGGGCCAAAAACCTGTACATGGAAAAAGTGATTCCACTGGAATCTTTACAAAATGCGCAGACGGCTTTTGATGTAGCCTCTTCCGATCTCAAGATTGTTGGGTTCAATCTCAACTATTCTACAATAAAAGCCCCATCTGATGGACTTATCCTAAACAAAATCAGGGAAGAAGGTGAACTGACCAATGCTGGTTCTCCCATATTAGAATTTGCAGGAACCAACCAAAACTGGATTGTAAAATCAGGACTAGTGGACAAAGAGGTCGTGAAGATCGTCCTGGGAGATACAGCCAATATTTCTTTTGATGCCTACCCCCGTGTGGCATTTAGAGGTGAGGTCACCAAAATATCCAATGCTCCCGATCCTGCGAATGGAACCTACGAAGTGGAGATTTCTCTAAAAGAAATTCCTGATTCCATTAAGAAAGGATTCATTGCTAAAGTGGAACTGGTACCTTCTAAAAAGCAGCAGTATAAAATCATACCCATTGAGTCATTGGCTGAGGCAGACCAGGATGCAGGCACTATTTATCTGGTGCAAGGCAACAATCCAAAAAAGGTTCAGGTGAGAATTGAGACCATCATTGAAGACATGGTGCTGGTTCTTGGTGACATCAAGGCCAACGATCTGATCATTTCGGAGGGCATTGATGATGTAAATGAAAAAAGCATTATTGAAGTACTCTAACAGAAAATTAATTCCATAATCATAAAATATTTCCAAAATGAGACTCCCGGAATTAGCCATAAAAAATCACCAGTTTACTATTGTTATCGTTATTCTGCTCGTCCTGATCGGTATCGTTACATTTATTTCAATGCCTCGGTCTGAAGACCCTCAAAATGATATTGCAGGTACTGCTATTCATGTTACCTACCCTGGGGCAAGCCCGGAAGATCTTGAGCAGTTGGTCATTGACCCAATAGAGGAAGAGCTGAATGAACTAGAGGATATTAAAGACATAGAGTCTACAGCCAGGGACGGTGGTGCTTTTGTTACCATTGAGTTCGTAACCGGTTCTGATCCTGAAGACAAGTACCGAAAGGTATTGGACAAAATGACCAATATAGAACCTACTCTACCGGAAGAAATTGTTCATATCCGAAAGAGTAAATTTTCAATAATGGATGTGAGTATTATGCAAATAGCCTTTGTTTCGGACTCACTCGACTATGCTATAATGGAAGATCAGGCCAAACGACTTAAGAAGAAAATAGAAAAATCCTACGGCATAAGAAAAGTTGAAATCTTGGCTGTTCCTGATAGAGAGGTGCGTGTAATTACCGATTTCGAGCGCATGAGCAACTACGGAATATCAATCAAACAATTGACTGGTGCGATAGAATCTTCTAACGCCAATATTCCTGGTGGTACTATAGATGTGGGCAGCAAACGCTTTAGTGTAAAAACAAGTGGGAGCTACGAGAGTCTTGAGGACATTAGAAATACTGTTGTTCTATCCACCGGCACAAGTCAGGTGCTGGTAAAAGATATTGCGCGTGTAGAATTTGCCGATGTAGAAGACAGGTACATAGCCAGGTACAATGGTCAAAGAGCCATTTTCGTAAGCGTGCTTCAAAAGAAAAACACAAACATTTACGAGATTGACAATCTGCTTCAGCCGAAGTTAGCATCTTTTAGGTCATCACTTCCAAAGGGATTGGAAATGGAAACAGTCCTAAACCAAGCCAACTCTGTGCGATATCGCATAGGTGATTTCTTCGTGAATTTTGCTCAGGGCATACTGCTGGTCGGTTTATTCATTTTGATAGCAGTCGGCATTCGTGCCTCTATTGTAGTGATGATTGCCATCCCTGTATCGGTACTTATTGGCTTGACCATTCTGGATCTATCCAACTTTGGTATGCAACAGATGTCTATCGCAGGGTTGATCATTGCACTTGGTTTGCTGGTAGACAATAGCATAGCCGTTGTGGAAAATATCCAGCGCTATCTCGAGATGGGCTACAGTAAAATTGATGCTGCGATAAAAGGAACCAGCGAGATTGGCTGGGCACTTGTAAGTGCTACAGCTACGACAGTATTAGCATTCTTACCCATGGCATCCATTGGAGGACCAACGGGAGATTTCATCAGGAGTTTGGCTGTAATTGTAATCTATACGCTAATCGCATCTTTGATAATTGCTTTGACTTTTACTCCATATTTCTCAAGTGTTATTCTAACGTTTAAAGAGAAAAAACAGAAGGAATCTATAGTAGACAAAGTAATCAATGGATTTTATCTCAAACTGCTCAAGTCTAGTTTGAACAATCCAAAGAAAACCATTGCGATAATTTTGGTGATCTTTCTTTCTTCCTTGTCCTTGTTCGGATTGATTGGCATTACATTTTTCCCCAAAGCAGAGAAAGCGCAACTACTCATCAATGTGAATACACCTGAAGGCTCCAGTTTTGACAAGACCAATGAGGCCGTGCGCTATGTAGAAGAAGTGGTCAATCAATATGATGAGGTGACCAAGGTAGCTGCAAATATTGGAAAAAGTAATCCCCGCGTATATTACAATGTCTTCTCGGGCAGCTACTCCGTAATTCATGGCCAGGTTTATATTGTGCTAAAGGAATATGAGACTAAAGCAATGAATGAATTAGTAAATGAGCTTCGAGGTAAATTTGACAAATATCCTTCAGCAGATATTGAAGTGAAAGAATTTATTCAGGGCCCACCCGTGGAGGCGCCAATCGCCATCAAAGTAATGGGTGATGACCTGGATGTGATCAGGGACATATCAGCAGATGTAGAAAAGATAATGATCGCTACTGATGGAGTGATCAATGTTCAAAACGTATTGACCTCTGCCAAAACCAGCCTGAAAGTAGATGTAGATTATCAACGTGCAGGCATGTTTGGTGTGGGCATCAGTGATGTGGATTTTGCTGTGAGAACACACATTGCAGGTTCACAGGTTGGGGAGTTTAGGGATAAAAAAGGTGAAACTTATGACCTGAAAATCAGAATGCCTTATGAGAATAATCCGGGCTATGAAGAACTGGAAAAAGTGTATGTGAGCAATGCCATGGGGACACCAATTCCCCTCAAGCAAGTGGCTGACATACGATTTGAGAAAAGTCTGAAAAAGATTAGCCATTACAACCTGGACAGGCAAAATACCATTACGGCTGATGTTACTGACATTGGAAAGGCAGCTTCATTAACAGAAGACATCATTGCCAAACTCAATAACTATGAGTTTCCTGAAGGCTATACCTTCTACGCTGGTGGTCAGTTAGAGGAACAGCAGCAGTCTTTCGGAGAAATAGGAAAAGTGTTGTTAATCTCCCTTATTGGCATCTTCGCTATCCTTGTCCTGCAATTCAGATCTTTTACTCAGCCGCTGATCATCTATTCGGCTATTCCATTAGCCGTGACCGGTGCATTCATTGCCCTATTCATCACGGGTCATACTTTTAGTTTTATGGCATTGATCGGGCTTACGAGTTTGATCGGGATAGTCGTAAATGACTCCATCATACTCGTAGACTATGCTAACCAAGTCAGAAACTCAGGGAAGGAATTCATGGAGTCAATTATTGAAGCGGGTAAGACGAGGTTTTTGCCCATCATCTTAACTACAGTTACCACGATCGGGGGATTATTACCACTTACTTTGAGAGGCGGTGATATGTGGGCGCCCATGGGTTGGGCCATAATAGGTGGACTACTTTCTTCCACCGTTTTGTGCCTTGTAATTGTACCGGTTCTTTACAAACTTTACAGCAAACAGTCATGAAGAAATTTCTCTTAATCAGTTTTCTTTTTTGCGTTCAACTAAGCTTCGCTCAAGACATAGTCGGTAAGTGGACTTCTATTGATGACAACTCCGGCAAGGAGCGATCCATCGTGGAGATTTACAAAAAAGAAGATAAATATTTCGGTAAGATTGTAGGGATGTATTTGGAGCCAGACGAACCAAAAGACCCTGTTTGCGATCAGTGTACTGATGATCGCAAGGATAAAAAAATAATGGGCATGGAAATCATCCGCAATATGGAAAAGGATGATGATGAATACTCCGGCGGGGAAATTATGGATCCTGAGAATGGTAAAATCTACCGCTGCAAATTATGGATTGAAGATGGCAAGCTGATGGTGAGGGGTTATGTGGCTTTCTTTTATAGGACGCAGGAATGGATAAAGAAAAATTGAGTTTAAGATTAATCGTATATTTATCAACACCATATGAATAATACTAATTTAAAATACTTCGGCATGGTTCTTTTTATTCTGGTCGCATCTGGGATTAGCCTAGCCGCAACCTTCTTGAGCTCCGAGGTAAAAACGAAAGTCACGGATAAAGCCATTCATATTTCGGTAGGTGACAAGCCAGTATTGACATACAACACCGAAACACTCAAGCCTCCACAAGGAGAGCCCGCCTACTATGCCCGTAGCGGCTTTATTCACCCTCTCTATTCTCCTACCGGAAAAGTCCTGACCGATGGATTTCCTGTCGGTCATGTCCATCAACATGCTGTGTTTAGCGCCTGGACCCAGGCCACCTTCAAACACGAAGTTGTCGACTTCTGGAACCAACATAGGGAGACAGGTACAGCAAAGCATGTTGGAATTGGTGAGGTGAGCCAAGACGCTTTTATTGCCAGGCTTCAACAAGTTAGTCTGAAAAAGGGCCCTGCAATCAATGAGGAATGGGATGTGCAAGTCAAGAACAGTGCAGATCCATTTATCGTGGATTTTGCAATAGAACAATCATGCGCCACAGCAGATGAAATTTATCTGCATCCTTATCACTATGGTGGTTTTGGCTTTAGAGGAAGCGCTACATGGAGCCGGGAAGACACAAAGAAATTTGAAGGAGACATGAAAATGCTAACCGGAGAGGGCATATCAGATCGGGAAAAGAGTAATCATACGCATCCTCGCTGGGTAGCGGTATACGGCTCGATTGAGGGAAAAGAAGCTGGGTTTGTAGTAATGGATCACCCTGCTAACTTTCGTTATCCCCAGCCGATCCGGATGCATCCCAAGATGCCCTACTTTGTTTTTTCACCAGTCGTAGATGGGTCGTTTATCCTCAAACCGGGACTCACCTATAACGCCAAATACAGGATAGTCACCTTTGATGGAGCACCTAAGAAGGATAAGATCGATGCATGGTATCAGGAGTATTTGGAGGAATAAAAGGATTTAATTCCTACGAATACTTTTTATTCTAACCCGCTCTATTAAAGCCTGCTCCTGAGCCTTTCCCATCTGAATTTTTTTAACCACATTCATTCCTTTTGTGACTTTCCCAAAAGCCGCAAAGCCTTGCCCATCAGGGTTTCTTTTGCCTCCAAAGTCTAATTCAGGCTGATCGTTGATACAAATGAAAAATGCCAGAGAAGCTGTTCCAGGCTCTAGTCTCGCCATAGAGATTGTACCATCTTCATGTTTAACTCCCGTTGTAGCGGTTGTCTCATGTTGAATGGTACCTAGATCGTTTTTTTCAGCGGTGAAATTCCCTTGAATGACTTCAATCTTCACATCATTGCTTGGCTGATTATCCATTGTGACTACTCTGTAAAAGTCGGCACCTTCGAAATCTCCTTGTTCAACATACTTCTTAAAGTTAGCCACCGCAATCGGAGCTTTATCAGAATAAACTTCAAATTCAATATCACCGAGCTCGGTTTCCATAACGTACTGCTCGGTAGACTTCATCGAACAGCTTCCTAGAAAACAGACTATTGCCAGATAGAGAAATTTTTTCATCAAATACTTTCAGGTAAGGCATGCTCCCTACCTTTGTTTTCTTCTTTCAAGTAATCCATCAGAGGATCAAAATAATTCAACATAGCTATTGCATTGATGTCCTGACCGGTCGCTTCTTTCATCAAAACCCTCCAATCCTCAGTCGCTCCTTTCGAAAGAATGCCTTTGAGGAATTGCCCGGCCTCTTTGGAACCAAAGTAGTTAGTCGCTCTTGGGTCTTGCTTCAATATGTTCATAGCGATATGTTCATGCAATTGGAATAGAATAGCGAAAGAAAGCGCATAGTCATAGTACTGAGCTGCATCATTATTAATGTGAGTCTTTGATGCTGCATCGCAGAATTCCTCTCCTCTTTCACCCGGAGGAATTATACCCTGATATTTGCCCTTTAGCTCCCACCACTTCTTGTTATATTGATCTTTAGGAAGGTTTTCCACATAGAGCGACTTTTCAAATTGAGTCATTACCCCAGCCGACCAGGGAATAAATACCACATAATTCAGTGCTTCCTTCAGTAGCGTTCTTACCTCGTCAGTTTTTACATTTTCATCAATCAGTCCGAGCCCGACCAGGAATGGCTTTTGCATAGAGGCTAGTCCCATCTGAGAACCAACAGCCTCATGAAAAGCCCGATTGGCTCCTTCTCTCAACAATGGCGGTACGTTTGGGCTAGTGTACTCCAGAAAATAATATATATGCCCCAATTCGTGATGGGTCGTCTCGTACCAATCAGAGTTAGGAACCACACTCATCAGGCTTCTGATGTCTCGCTCTAAATCCAGGTGCCATGCCGAAGCATGATTGTTCTTTTTATAATCCACAGAATCGGGATGAGGATACAAGCTCGACAAATCGTAAAAGCTTTGGGGCAATTCTTCAAAGCCCATGCTCACATAAAACCTTTCAGATTGACGCACCAACCATTCAGAGCCCTTCTCTTCCAATACGCCATTCAGGTCGATACCTTGCACTTCTACCTGCGAAGACCAATCTTGCCCCCATCTATTGGGTAGCCAGTGCGCTGGCAACAAGCCCGGCACTTCTTCACCATATTTAACAGCCAATTCATACCTCAGGTAAGTATGGAGTTCCCTATACAATGGCCAAACATCAGATATTAGCTGATCGCAAAGAGTGGTCATTTCATCTACCGTCATACCATAGTCGGACACCTGATATGTGTAGTAATCATTAAAATTCAGTGCCTGAACCGTTTGGTTTCTGAGGTCACGCAATTCTGCCAAACCATCCTTCAGGTTCTTTCCCACGTCCTTGCTCGATTCCCAGGCTGCCAGTCGCTTATTAAGGTCAGAATCATTCCTGAGTATATCGTCAATATCGTTGGTCGATACAGACGCTCCGTCAATTTTAAAATCATAACCGTACAACTTTTCGGTCTGTTCAGTCTCAGCACTGATCTTTTTCTTGACAATGTCTGATGCCACTTCCGGATTGCTCGCAGCACCATACAATATCCGCTCTAGCTGCCTGATTTGAAGACCCGAAAGTCCTTCTTTATTCTCCAGAAAATCCTTTGCAGCATTAATATTCGTTTCACTTCCTGTGAATGACGCAAGTGCCTCGTTGGCCATTTTTGTCCGATAAGAATTGGTAGTATCTCCTTCAACTATCATTGTATTAGATGCCCACTCTGCCTTGGAGGACTCATAATAGAGTCGCTTCCATTCTTTGGTGTATTCATCTAAAAAGGATTGAGCCGAATCTGAAGTTATGGATTTTTTATCCTGTGGAGTGCAAGCCACCAGCACCGCTAGCAGTAGTAATATTCTTTTCATCTTTATGGGGTTAATGAGCATGGAAATTAGCAAATTTTGAAACAAATTGCTTTGATCACATGAGAAAGGTAGTTGGTATTCAATATTTATTTTTAATAATATTTTAACATCTAGAAGCTTCATTTTAAATTGACGAACAAATAGAAATTGCCCTATGGATAATTCTGATACAAATAGGTTTAGTTATGGGATAAGCTCATGGTGCTACCCTTGGAGCATCGGGGTAAACAAAGGCCCGCAACCTGACAAAAAAATGACGGCTTTTGAACTAATAGATAAAGCCGCTGCATACAAAGTGGATATTGTTCAGATAGCGGACAATCTACGCCTGGAGGAATTATCCGAAAATGAGATATCGTCATTGAGAGAACACGCCGATAAGAATAATATTTCCATTGAGATTGGCACCAAAGGTTTTGATCCAGTTCATCTGCTAAATTTCCTAAAACTAGCAAAGGAGCTTAAATCCCCAATTGTCCGTACTCTTCCGGCCTTGTTTGGGCAAACGGCTGTATTAGAGGAAGTGGAAAGGAATTTGATAAAAATCCTGCCAGAATTTGAGAAAGCCGGGATTATTTTGGTTCTGGAAAATACAGAAACGTTTAAAGTAAAAGACTACACCGACCTTATTGAGCGAGTAAACCATGCAAACTTCAAAATGTGTGTCGACCTGGCTAATGCCTTAGGAGCCATGGAAGGGCCGGAATACACAATGGGCATGTTCTTGCCATACTGTGCGAATTATCATTTTAAAGACATAAGGGTGATCAGATCTCAATCCTTGATGGGATTCACTGTGGAAGGTATGCCTGCTGGTCAGGGAGAACTATCCTTACCTTGGGCATTGGATAAGTTTAGAGAGCAAAAGCTCAAGCCATCTATCATTTTGGAGTTGTGGCCTACACCTCAGGAAACCCTTAAGGAAACAATGGTTTTAGAGGACCGATGGGTAAAAGAAAGTGTTGATTATCTAAAATCGATAGATCTGTCTTACCCTTAATTTTCAAGTGTTTTTTTGACATCTAGTACACCCATCTCAGGGCTGGAGAACACTATTTTACCGGTTTGGTTGGCTATTTGATCTTGCATTCTGGCCATAGATCCCTGTGCCAATACAATGACTTCCACATCTTCAGGAAGTCCCTTAGCAGCATCCAAAATCAGTTGATCATGCTTTTCTCTATCCCCGGAAATCACAGCCTCAAAAGCTCCTTCTGCCAGTCCTTCAGTGAGATCAACTGATTTCCCCAATGCATCGGCAAAGTGCTGCAACAATCTGACTGTCGGTGACAAAGTAGTTGGAAGTGTAGCCATCACTGCGATATTGGATGATTCCTGCACAGCCTTCCTTGCCATTGCATCATCAATTTTCACAAGTGGTACTTCAATCTTTGATTTGGCCTCCAGAGCTACATCACCGATAGAAGAACAGGTATTAAAAATGACATCAGCACCCGCCTCTATAGAAGAATCGTAATAGCCCAACAAACGCTTCTTCACAGACTCAGAAACCAAGCCCTCCCTTATTACGTCCTGAATCAGACTATCATCAACAATGTTGATCAGCCTAACATCCGGTAGGTGTTTATTAAACAATTCTTTGGTCGGTTCTACCATTGGCATGGCAGTATGTACAGCTACTACAGTTTTCATAAAAAAATCAAAAATTGTTTACTCATTAGTACTTCAACATAAAACAACCTCCATATCTACGATAAAAGATATGGAGGTTGTTCAAATTTTTAATCGTTTTTACTGCTGTCAGCCTACTTTTTTAGCTTCTGACACAACAATCATGGTCATTCCACCACGAGCAGATTTTTTCCCTTTTACTTCCGCTTTTTGTCCGGCAAGTGAAGTTAATAGCTCAGACTTGGCTCCAGGTACCAGGAGGATCACATCTCCTTTTTCTGTCAGCAGCCCCATTGGCTTGCCACTCGTAATACACGATTTGGCACATTGTGCATGGCCGTCTCCTTTCGCACCGTTGGCTACATAGCAATCAAGATCCACCACTTCACCAGTCCAGGTACCGTCCTGGGCAAAGCTTGAGAATGAGAGTAGTACGCAGCAGGCAAGGATTGCGCCTTTAATCATTAGTTTTTGCATAGCGTTTTCGTTTGTTTACTCAATAAATTTAGGGAATTAAATGACTGACTCCAATCTATTGATCCAAATAAACAAAAAAGCCTCCTCAATTAATGAGAAGGCTTCAATTGTGGAGAATATCGGATTCGAACCGATGACCTCTTGGCTGCCAGCCAAGCGCTCTAGCCAACTGAGCTAATTCCCCTTATTTATGTTTCGTCTCTTAAAACCTCAAGTTTTGAAGCTCTAGCCGAGACGTTTCAGTCTCGATCAAGACAAGCCATGCTTCGCTTTGACCAACTGAGCTAAATCCCGTTTTTGAGGAAGGCAAAGATTCGTTCATTTCCCTAAACTACAAAGGGATTTAGTCAAATTCTTATTATCAATAATTTCGTGTTGCTATCTTGCAATGAACATGAAAACAGAATACAAAGTGCCATGTGCGGAATAACGGGAATAGTAGCTTTTAACGAGATCGGGCGCTTCAACATGACCAATCTTGAAAGTGCCACACAAGCACTTTCAAATAGAGGCCCGGATGATCATGGCACTTACGATAACTATTTCACCGGCCTTGGCCACCGCCGCTTAGCCATTCTAGACACCAGCCAGATGGGTCACCAACCCATGCAATTACCGGAAGGACATCATGTAATCACATTCAACGGCGAAATCTACAATTACCGAGAGCTGCGCAAAGAATTGGAAGCTAAAGGTGTCCAGTTTTATTCTCAAACCGACACAGAAGTCCTGTTACAGCTATACATACATGAGGGCAAAGACTGTCTGAAGAAGTTGAATGGTTTTTTCGCTTTTGCTATTTATGATAGTCAGTCAAAATCAACTTTTATAGCGAGAGATCGATTGGGTATTAAGCCATTGTTGTACTATCAGGACGAAGACAAGTTTTTATTTTCATCCGAGCTCAAATCGCTGATGAAATACAGCGCTGATTGGGAAATTGATTCAACGGCCCTTAATATTTACTTCCAACTTAACTATATCCCGGCACCACTATGCATCCTGAAGGGAGTGAAGAAATTGATGCCAGGACAGTCGGTCACAATTCAGAACGGAGATGTGGCGTTCGAGCAATACTACGACCTGCCTAATGACAGCCAATATGAAGGCACAAACAGTTATGCGCAAAACCAACAAAAGTTGATTGACCTGCTCGATGAGTCAGTGCAAAAAAGGTTGGTATCGGATGTGCCTCTTGGGGCTTTTCTCAGTGGCGGAATAGACTCGTCAGTCATCTCTGCGCTAGCAAGTCAGCATACAGATTCATTGAACACCTTTTCTATAGGCTATAAAGATGCCCCCTACTTCGACGAGACGTACTATGCTCAAAAGGTGGCGGATAAATTCAGAACCAACCATACGGTTTTCTCCTTAAACATGGACGATCTGTATTCTGATTTAGATGAAATCACCGATTACATTGACGAGCCTTTTGCTGATTCCTCTGCCATACCGGTATATATCCTGAGTAAGAAAGCAAGAAAACACGTCAAGGTTGCCCTATCTGGGGATGGGGCCGATGAAATATTTTCTGGCTACAACAAACACAGCGCGTGGATTAAATCCGAGCAGGGTGGCCTGGCGAATCAGCTAGTCCCTTTGTTATACCCTGTGGCCAAGTCTCTTCCCAAATCCAGGTCTGGCAAGTTGAGCAACTTCATGCGCCAGGTCGTAAAATTTTCCGAAGGAATAAAAATGAATCCGGCTGAACGCTATTGGTTTTGGGCGGCCATTTCCAAGCAGGCGGAGGTGAATGATTTGCTGAGCGAACCTCTAAACAATGTCGATGAGAGAAACCAGCAGATAGAAAGCTGGCTGCAAGACATGATCAGTTACAAAAACTTCAACGACTTCTTAAGGACTGACACCAGGCTGGTGCTACCCAATGACATGTTGCAAAAGGTCGATTTGATGTCCATGGCCAACAGCCTTGAAGTGCGTGTGCCATTCTTAGATCATAATATTGTTGATTTCGCTTTTGGCCTGCCCCCCAATCAAAAAATTGATACAGGCATGAGGAAAAAGATCCTGCAAGATGCCTTTAGACATATCCTACCCAAAGAGCTTTACAAGAGACCAAAAAAAGGATTTGAAGTACCCCTGCTAGATTGGTTGAAAAAAGGGATAAAACCGGAATTGGAAAGACTGGTTTTTGACTGGGACTATATAACAAGTCAAAGTATTTTCAATCCAATTGCTATTGATACAATGAAGAAACAATTATTCTCGATGAACCCTGGTGATATACATGCAAAAATTTGGGCCATTTACGTTTTCCAAAAATGGCATGAAAAATTCATGAGTTAATATACTTCTCTATTCAAACACGCTTGCCATTCAGAAAAAAATTGTAGGGAAATACGATATTTTTTTCTACCTTCATAACTCTTAAAGCAATTCACTGATGCAAGAATTAAAAAGAATACTGGTATGTATTGACATGTCGGAAATGGACAGGTATTTGATGAAATATGCTTCTCAATTATCTGACGTCATGGGCAGCCAGCGTGTGGATTTTATACACATAGCCAAGACCTATGACAAATCTTTGGAGGGCAAGCTCGAGGCTGAAGTAAAAGAATTTTTTACAGGCAAGGCTGAGACTTCAGTGAATATCGAGGCAGGCCAGATTGTCGATGCTACCATCAATTGGGCGGGCCTGCATAGAAGTGAATTGATCATTCTTGGGAAAAAGAAGAAAAAAGAATCTTCCGCCAAGTATGCTACTCAAATTACCAATAGGGCACTTTGCTCTGTATTACTCATTCCGGCCATGGATGAGTATGCATTCAATAAATTACTAGTTCCAATAGATTTCTCAGTTGGAGCCAAAATGTCTATTAAACAGGCTCAGGCTATAAAAGAAAAAACAGGTTGTCAGGTTATCCTTCAGCATGTTTTTTACGTTCACACGGGCTATACCACTTCAGGCAAGAGCTACGAGGAGTTTGGTGCCATTCTTCAAAAAAATGCAGAGAAGGAGTACAAAATGTTCATGAGAGAAAGTGAATTTGACCCTTCTCACTTCGAAATCATTTTCACCCTGGATGACGATAGCAAGCCTTTCGACAACATTTATGAAACAGCTAAGGAAAGAGGGGCTGATGCTATATTCTTGGGATCAAGAGGTCGTACCAAAGCCGCCAGCATCATCAAAGGTAGTACCGCACTAGACCTGATCAAATACGACGATGATGTGCCATTCTTTATTGTGAAAGACGAAAAAGAAAGAATGGGTTTTTGGGAAGCCTTGATGAAAATATAGTCCCAATCACTTAGTCACCCAGCCATTTTCTTTTCATTATAGATTATCTCCTTGACTATTCCAGAAGCCATTAAGTTCTGGTATTATTAAATCGGTGTGGCTCAAAAAATTTTCTATTTTTGCGGCGCAATGAGAGGAGAATTACAAAATCTACAAGGCCAGCTTACCGGCGAACTGTTTTTTGATAGCACAATGCGTAAGCTTTACGCTACTGATGCTTCTGCATATCGTGAAATGCCACTAGCAGTGGCGATTCCAAAAGATGAAAATGACATCAAAAAACTAATAGAATTTGCCAATGCATACGGTACTTCCCTGATTCCCAGAACGGCAGGAACCTCATTGGCCGGACAGGTAGTTGGTGGTGGTATTGTGGTTGATGTATCCAAACACTTTAATCAATTGTTGGAAGTAAATGAAGAGGAAAGCTGGGTAAGAGTTCAGCCAGGGGTGATCAGAGACGACCTGAATCGATACCTTAAACCCTATGGTAAGTACTTTGGCCCTGAAACCTCATCGGCCAACAGAGCAATGATCGGTGGAATGGTCGGCAACAACTCCTGCGGCTCCAACTCTGTCGTTTATGGCAGCACTCGGGATCACTTGTTGGAGGTCAAAGGCTTTCTTTCTGATGGCACTTATGCCACATTCAATACTAAGTCCGAACAAGAGTTTGTCGAACTCCTGAACTCTAATTCAGAATTAGAAAGATCGATTTACAATTCCATCAATGAAATTCTCACCAACAAAGAGAATATAGAAAACATCGAAAAGGAATTTCCCAAGCCATCTATCGACAGAAGAAACACAGGTTATGCAATAGATCTGATGGCCATAAACAAGCCTTTTAACAAGCAAGGAAAAGAATTCAATTTCTGTAAGTTGATTGCAGGATCCGAGGGTACACTGATGTTTATCACCGAGATTAAAATCAACACCATTCCCCTTCCACCGAAGAACAAAGCTCTTGTATGCATACATTGTGAAGACATCAACGAATCATTAAAGGCGAATTTGGTAGGACTCAAATTCAAGCCACACGCAAGTGAGCTTATAGATCACTACATTCTGGAATGCACCAAGCAAAATATCGAACAGCAGAAAAACAGATTTTTTATTCAGGGTGATCCTGGCGCCATTCTGGTTGTAGAATTGGCTGCAGAAAATGATGAAGAACTGGATGACATATGCCTTGATCTGATAAATGACCTAAAGAAAGAAAATCTAGGTTATCACTTTCCAGTGCTAAAAGGAAATGACTTAGGGAAAATCTGGCAACTGAGAAAAGCAGGATTGGGCCTATTGGCAAATATTCCAGGTGATGCTAAGGCTGCTCCGGTAATAGAAGACACTGCAGTAGATGTAGAAGACCTCCCGCAGTATATCATTGAATTCAACGAAATACTTGACCAACACAACATGAGCTGTGTGCACTACGCACATGCCGGTTCTGGAGAACTTCACCTTAGACCAATTATTAATCTCAAGACTAAAAAAGGTCACGAGCAGTATCGCATGATTGCAACAAAAATTGCCCATTTGGTAAAAAAATATAAGGGTTCACTGAGTGGAGAGCATGGAGATGGTCGTCTAAGGGGGGAGTTTATCAAAACAATGATTGGTGAACAGAACTATAAGCTGATTGAGGATGTGAAGCGAGCTTGGGATCCCAACAATATATTCAATCCTGGAAAAATCATAGATACACCACCAATGGATTCCAACCTGCGTTACGAAGCGGAAAGGGACGAACCCAATATCAAAACCTATTTCGATTGGAGCAAAAATGACGGGGTGCTAAGGTCAGCAGAACTCTGTAATGGGTCTGGTGATTGCCGCAAATCCCCGGAAAGTGGTGGCACCATGTGTCCTAGTTATATGGCCACCCGAGATGAGAAAAATACTACCCGTTCCCGAGCCAATATTTTGCGAGAGGTACTAACCAACAGTGATAAGACCAACAAATTTGATAGTAAAGAAATAAAAGAAGTACTCGACCTATGCCTGTCTTGCAAAGGCTGCAAATCTGAATGCCCTTCCAATGTCGATATGGCACGTTTGAAAGCAGAATTTCAGCAAAACTATTTTGACAAACATGGCATTCCTCTAAAGACAAAATTGACAGGCCGTTTCAATAAGAACATGAAGATGGCCAGCATTTTTCCGCCTGCCTACAACTTCATGGTGAGCAACCCCCTGACCAGCAAGTTGTTTAAGTCATTTATGGGGATTTCCCAAAAAAGGCCATTACCAAAGATGCCGTCTCAAACACTTATTAGTTGGTTCAAAGGTAGTTTCAAAGCACAATCATCTGGGGATCAAAACAAGACCGTGAACATTTTTGCGGATGAATTTGCAAACTTTCAGGACGTAGAAATTGGCAAGAAAATGATCATGCTTTTGGATAAGTTGGGCTACAATGTAGTAATCCCAGAGCACGACGAGAGCTGCCGAACCTTCATATCGAAGGGTATGCTGAAAGAAGCTATTCCGGTAATCAATAAAAATATCAAAACCCTTTCGAAAGTAGTTTCAGCAGATGCACCAATTGTTGGTATTGAACCGTCTGCGATTTTGACATTGAGAGACGAATACCCAGACCTATGCGATGCTGAACTAAAGGAACAGAGCACCAAACTAGCTGAGCATATTTACACATTTGAGGAATTTGTAACATCAGAGTTTGAAAATGGGAATATAAAAAGTGAGCTCTTTTCATTGGAGGAAAGGTTAATTCGTGCTCATGGACATTGTCATCAAAAAGCCCTTTCTTCGGTGGTCACACTCAAAAAAGTGTTGAGCATACCTCAAAACTATAAGGTGCAAATGATTCCGTCGGGCTGCTGTGGTATGGCCGGATCATTCGGATATGAAGAGGAACATTATGATGTTTCCATGAAGATCGGTGAGCTCGTATTATTTCCAACAGTGAGGGAAGCAGATGAAGACACTATCATTGCTGCTCCAGGTACCAGCTGTAGACATCAAATACATGATGGAACAGGAAAAGCGGCTAAACATCCGGCAGAAATTCTGTTTGAGGCTTTGGGCTAATATTTTTTTCTTAGGCGCACTCCAAACTGCTCTCTGACTTTTACCAAGAACTCATCGTTATTCAAAATGGGTAATTCTTCCTTCTTGCCCATTTTGGTTACAATGAATTTTTTATCAGACAAGGTAATTCTACCATCGGCTGTGGCCTGTGTGATTATTTTTTTCTGAGTGAATTTTGATTTTGGGCTGGTCTGGTGGTACTGACACATGCCAATGAATTCCACAAACTGTCGTGTCTTTTTCGAGAAAACGTATTCATCATTGAATGTTTGTGAGTCATTAGAGCTTTGAAGGACATAATTGCCGTCTGACCTTTCATTTATTCTAAAAAATCTATTGTAGTCCATCTGAACCAATCCAGGAACAAATTCCTTTGGATTGATGAATGAACTTCCATAGCCAACATCCACAAGCCATTGTTTGTCATCCAAATAAACCATGATCATCAAGTGTTCGAACTCTGGCCCAAGGGAGCCATCGTCTGCTACTACCCTCGCCGAGAGTAGTTTGGTTTGAAAGCCCAATTCCACCAAAAGATGATAAAACAGACCGTTCAGCTCATAGCAAAATCCACCCCTCTTTTGACGGATAACTTTCTCGAAAATTAAGTCAATATCCAAGATAATTTGGTTGCCAATATGAATGTCGAGATTTTCGAATGGGATGTGCAAGAGATGATTTCGATGGAGCTGTCTAAGAAACCTAAGAGAAGGCCTGTATTCCCTTACGGAACCAATCCTTGTCATGTAGGCCTCTACATCGAGAGGAGAACTATTTGGCTTTTTTTCGAATAGGTCGTACTGTGCCATTTGCTGAATTGGTCAATACTTAAAACGAAAGTGTTAGCTTTTGGTAAGCTTATCAATTTTCTCATTCATGGAATCAATTTTATCCTCAAGACTTTGGACCTTATGAGTCATCTCATCTAGTTTGACAACAATATCTTCATCCTCAATGAAAAAATCTGTGATCGTACCTGTAAGTGTACTAAACAAGATCATACCCAACAAAATGAGTACAACGGACAGAAATTTACCCTCGGGAGTAACAGGAGGTATGTCCTGTAAGAATCCTACCGTAATAGTAGTAATGGTAGTCCACCACAGTGAATCAGAAACGGAATCAATGTGAGGGTTTACATTTTTTTCCAGATGATGAAAACTCAGGGTAAAAAGCAAAATGATACCAATACTAAGTATGATCAGGTTCTTAAAAGAATTGAGCGAACTCTTTCTACTAAAGAAAGTAAAAACATACTTAGCAGACCTAACTACTCTAAGAATTCGGATCACCCGTACCAATCTCCCTACACGTAGTGCGTCCACAGTAGGTATTGAAGATATAAGGTCAATCCAATGGTTTTTGAAATACTTCCACTTGTTTTCAGCGGTCAATATTCCGACTGCAAAATCATACAAGAAGAGCATACATATTCCAAAATCAACGGTCTCCAAGATCTCCTTCAACTCATCTGGATAGTTGACAATAGAGCTCACATAAAGCTCTATCACCACATAAATTGACAACCAGAGGAGGATTTTTTGAAACGTAGATATTTCCGGCACTTCAGGTTTACTCACTTCTTCCATCTACAACTATATCTTTGGGTATGCGCTTATTTTAAGGATTATTTATTAATCGACTAAATTAAGTATAAAATTCATATTTTCTTTGCCGAATAATTGAATAAGGTCACATTTAGATATTTCACTGCATGAAGATTTTAGTTACGGGTTCCAATGGTTTATTGGGGCAAAAACTGGTAAGCCTTTTACTTGAGAAAAAAGTGGCCGTGATAGCTACGGCCCGTGGCGAAGATCGAACACAACGCGACGACAATAACTACATCTACTGCCCACTAGACATTACAAGTGAGACAGAAGTAAGTCAAGTCATTGCAGACTTCAAACCTGATAGGGTGATCAATACAGCAGCAATGACCAATGTGGATCAATGCGAAACGGAAAAGGAGGCCTGCATACAACTCAATGTGGATGCAGTACGATACCTGGTTAATGCCTGTGAGAGGCAAAGTGCACATCTGGTACATATGTCTACCGATTTTATTTTTGACGGAGAAAGTGGCCCATACGACGAGCAAGCGGAAGCCAATCCGATCAGCTTTTACGGGCAGAGCAAGCTGGACGCTGAGGAAATTGTCAAAAATAGCAGTGTTAGTTGGGCGATATTAAGGACGGTGCTGGTATATGGCATTGTGCCTAATATGAGTAGGTCTAACATTATTCTTTGGGTAAAAGACAGTCTCGAAAACGGTAAAAACATAAAGGTGGTGACCGACCAATGGCGAACTCCGACATTGGCCGAAGACTTGGCAATGGGCTGTTACCTCGTTGCAGAAAAACATGCAAAAGGCACTTTCAATATTTCGGGCGCAGAAATGCTAACGCCATATGACATGGCCATTCACACAGCTGACTACTTCAAACTCGATAAGTCATTGATTGCTGAAGCTGACTCCTCTACTTTTTCTCAACCAGCCAAGAGGCCTCCTAAGACAGGTTTTATTATAGACAAAGCAAAAAATGAATTGGGTTACAAGCCGCATACCTTCCCCGAAGGTATTGCCATTTTAGATGAACAGGTGAGAGGAAAAAGAAGCATGTAAGCTCAACACTATTCTTTGGAACAGTACTTGTAAAGAGGCAATATGATTCAATCGCATTTTATTGATAAATTTGATTCACAGAATTTATAAGACATGAAAAAAATATTAACGCTTGCACTTCTTACTTTTTTATTCATTCAGGTATCTCATGCCCAATATGGCAAAAACTGGGCTTCATTTCCTATGGATTCTCTGGAGAACGTTCTGAAAAAATCAGGAAAAAACTGGCTGCCATTTATCGAGAAGTTATCAATGGATTGTGGTCTGTATAGACTAGAAGCAGGTGAAGAAGACTTACAAGAACCGCATCGATTGGATGAAGTGTATTATATCCTAAAAGGAGAAGCCACGCTGACCATGAAAGGTACCGAACAGCCAGTACATCCTGGCTCGGTGATATACATACAAGCCAATGTCCCTCATAAATTTGAAAACATTACCAGTGACCTGTTGGTGATGGTATTCTTTAGTAAAAAATCTCCTAAGCCCGGAAAAGAGCCATTTCAGTATTTTGAATACGATGTGCTCGCAAAAGAAGGACATCCAAAATTCAACACCACAAATTCCTTCCTCATGGCTCCAACATTAAATTTTGGTCTGGCGATGATGCCAATAGCCGAAAATGGTCACGAAATGGTGAAGCACAAGGTTGACGAGTTTAGCTATGTCGTCAATGGTACAGGCAAATTTGCTTTGGGTAAGAACGATACAGTCAATGTGATTCCCGGTACATTCTTATACATTCGGGACAAAGTTCCTCATAAGTTTTTCGACCTGGAAGAAGACCTTGAGGTCCTTATCATGTTTGAGAAACAATAGCATCAGCTTCCCATTAACGTAAGGATGATTCTGCGGCTACCCCCATAGTCACGGTGTTCGCACAAGTAGATTCCCTGCCATGTGCCCAGGTTAAGCCTACCATTGCTTACGGGAATAGTAACTGAACTTCCCAATAATGACGCTTTGATATGGGCGGGCATATCATCTGGCCCTTCCAAAGTATGTCGATAATATGGAGCATTTTCTGGGGCTATCTCATTGAACCCACTTTCCATGTCGGTTCTCACAGTGGGGTCGGCATTTTCGTTGATGGACAGACTTGCTGAAGTATGTTTTATAAAGACGTGCAAGGTGCCAACCTTCACCTCCTTAAGTTCCGGTATTTCACTTAGGATTTTACTCGTGACTATATGAAAACCCCTGGAGATAGGGGGCATGAATATTTCCCTTTGAATGCTAATCATAGTTCCTCATATTTAGTTAGCAATTTAGCAAAAATCAATGTTCGATTAAGTATAACTTTGACCTATGCACCCCATACTTTTTACCATTGACTGGTTTGAAAACCCCATAAGCATTCACAGCTATGGCGTATTGATTGCCCTGGGAGCGTTGGCGGGATTCATTTATGCTTCTGTCACAGCTAAAAAAGAACTGGGAATTGAAAACCAGACAATGCAGGGGCTCGCAAGGACAATTATTATTGCGGCCTTTTTAGGGGGAAAAGTACTATACTATTTTGAAGATCCGGGGTTTTACTTTGTTCCTCCGAGTAATATGCTACACAATTTCCGAACAGGTTTTGTATTTTACGGTTCGCTGTTATTTGTTATTCCCTCAGTGATATGGTATTTCAGAAAGTATAAGTTGCCGGTAATGCCCATGCTCGATATCGTGGCAGTGGCGGGCATCATTATCCATTCCTTTGGCAGAATGGGTTGCTTTCTTGCCGGTTGCTGTTACGGAAGAGAAACCGAAGGACCAATATTCATCACTTTTACTGATCAAGCTTCAGTAGCTCCTACAGGGGTACACCTCCACCCAACTCAATTGTATAGTGTAACGCTATTGATGATTATTCTTGTCATAGTTTTGATGTTTAAAAGGCATAAGCGATTTGAGGGTCAGCTGTTTTTCATCTACATTATGCTCTATGCCTTTGGTCGCGGAATAATAGAAATATTCAGAGGAGATATTCGCCGAGGGTTTATCATTGAAGATGTCCTGTCCCATTCTCAGTTGATCTCTCTGGCCTTAATAGCTACAATCGGATTTTTTTATGTGAAATTCTTAAGAAAATCCAGAGCAACCACGAAACCATAATAGTGAACCATCATTAGCATGCGGATATATGAAAGCAGTAATTTGTAAAAAATATGGCCCTTCCGAAGATCTAAAAATAGAGGAAGTAGAAAAGCCAGTACCAAAAGAGGATGAGGTTCTGATAAAAATCCATGCCACTGCGATCAATGATTATGATTGGAGTATGGTAAGAGGAGAGCCTTACCTCTATCGTTTGTTATTTGGCATAACCAAACCCAAAAGGCCAATCCCCGGAATGGAATTGGCTGGAGAGGTAAAAGGACGGGGCAAGAATGCCACAGCATTTCAGGTTGGAGATGCGGTATATGGTGATATTTCGGAATACGGGTTTGGCTCTTTTGCAGAATACGTGTGTGTGAATGAAAAATCATTGGTGCTGAAACCAGGAAATATGAGTTTCGAACAAGCTGCTGCAACTTCGCATGCTTCTATGTTGGCCGTACAATGGCTGATCGATAAAGGTCAAATTCAGGAAGGTCACAATCTCCTGATCAATGGAGCAGGTGGTGGAGTTGGTACTTTCGGCTTGCAAATTGCAAAACAATACGGAGCTGAGGTGACAGGGGTAGATACTGGGGACAAGCTAAAAACAATGAAATCTATTGGCTTTGATCATGTATTGGACTACAAAAAAGTGGACTTCACCAGGGCTGGCCAGCAATACCACCTAATTCTTGACGTCAAGACCACACGATCTACCTTTGCTTATTTACAGGCCCTTAAGCCAGAAGGCAAATATGTGACTGTTGGCGGAAATTTGATTAGGCTCTTGCAGCTCCTATTTTTAAAAGGGTTTATTTCAAAATTCCATAAAAAGAGTGTGCACCTGGTTGCACTACAAGCTAATAAAGACCTGGAGTACATCCATCAACTATTTGACGAAGGTAAAGTCAAACCACAAATTGATGGCCCATACCCTTTAGAGGAAATCCCTCGGCTGATTCAGTATTTTGGGCAGGGGAAACATTGCGGGAAGGTGGTGATCAAGTTATTTTGACAAAATACATTTTAGCCTGACGACACCAAGCACCTACATCGCATAGAGATCAAATCTTTATAAAAATCTTCTTACGATATAAGGCATAGAGGAATATCCAAACCAATGCCCAGGCACCCAAAGCACGAATTACATCATGCCATTGCTCAGGAAGAGGAGCATATAATCCACCAATTAACATTTGAGACATTTGCCTGAAGTTGATATAGTGATAGGCAAAATAGACCGTCAGCGAATTCATGCCAATGACTTTGAAAAAGAAGGCCCATTTGCGGTATCCTTTCACATCAATGACCCAATAAAACAAAGTCAGGATTAAAAATCCCAGACCACTGGTCAGCATAATGAATGAACTACTCCAAAGTTTTTTGTTGATTGGAAAATGCAGTCCCCAGATAAGGCCAATGACAACAGCCAAGACTCCTGCTATTACCAGCGTAGACACTTTTTTATTTTCACTTGACTCCTGCCTTAGGAAATCTCCAGCGATTGTGCCAAACACTGTGATGCAGAGGGATGAAAGTTGGGTCAATAAGCCCAGCTCGTCGTACACTCCGTCTTTCAATCTGCCAGGTAAAAAAGTCCTGTCAAACCATCCGACAAGATTCCCTTCCATAGACAAGTTTCCAGCTCCAAATTCAGGAACAGGTATGAGAAATAAGGCTGCATAATAAGTCAATAGAATCCCGCCAATAAAATACAATCGAGTCTTCCATGAATAGTTTAAAAACAATAGAGCAGCCACAAAGCACGCAAACCCAATCCTCCCCAAAACACTCCCAAAACGAATTTCGGAGAGATTAAAAAACTGGACTGGTACATTTTTATAAAGAATCCCCAGCGCAATTAGGATCAGCATCCTTGTAAATACCTTCTTATAAAGCTCAGTATTGGTCAGCCCTATAGACTGCCCTTTTGTTAGTGAAAATGATAGGGACACACCAGCAATAAAGAGGAATAGGGGCATAATGAAGTCATAAAACACAAACCCATGCCAGGGTACATGCCGCAACTGGGTGGCTATTCCGTCCACCCAGGCTAAGCCTGTTTTTCCCTCTAACAAAACTAAAAATGTACCTCCTCCGGATATGAACAACATATCAAAACCACGAAGCGCATCAATAGACAGGAGGCGATTACTTTTATTTTGCTCGTTCATGACAATTCCGTTTTGGCTGCAGCAGCTTCATCCAAAAACAATCGGGTATCGGCGTGTGTACGAAGTATGGAAGCTGGACAATCTGTATTAATTTCATCGTAAAGTGTAGAACGCACGGCATCCGATTTCCTATCATCAGGCACCACACAGCTGATTGTTTGAGCACTCATGATAGTGGGTATGGTTAAGGTCAAAGCTTGAGTTGGGACATCATCAAATGTGGGAAACCACCCTTCACCAAATTGTTGATTCCGGCAGGCATTATCTAACTCCGCTATTTTTACCGCCATTGGGTCATTGAAGTCGGCTATTGGAGGGTCGTTAAAGGCTATATGCCCATTTTCACCAATTCCAATGCAGGCTATGTCTATAGGATGTTGCTTTAGCTCTTCAGCATAGCGATTCATTTCGGCCTCAATATCCTCAGCGTCTCCGTGAAGAAAATAGACTTTTCCAGGATTCACTTCATTCAGTATTCTTTCTTTCAGGTATTTTCTAAAACTGGCTGGATGGGTATCTGGCATTTGTATGTACTCATCTAAGTGAAATACGGTCACTTTTGACCAGTCAATGGATTTTGTTTTTAAAGCATTCAAAAAAGTAAATTGTGATGCTCCTGTTGCCAAGATGAGATTTGCCTTACCTTTTTTTGCTATAGCGTTATTCAGATTTTCGCTTACAAAATGAGCCGCTGCTTCCCCCATTTCTATGGGTTCATCATAAACCGAAATCTTCAATTTTTCCTTTGTGAAATTCTTTTCCATAAATATCAATTAATAAAATCGAGTAAAGCAAACCAACTGGTGAGTAAAGAAAATAAGATGACAGCCACAATACCTACATTCAACCAGGTTTCGGGTTTATGATTGTTCATGAGTCCTTTTTTGTTGATTAGTACAAAAATCGGAATGGCTACAGCGGGCAATATGCATGCCTGGAATGCCTGTGAAAACACCATCAGCGCTGGTGGTCTTTCATCCAAAAAGACTGTGCCAAATGCAAATAACATAGCCAACCCTATTAAGACTCTCGATTGTCTTGAATGAATATTTCTTGGTTTTCCGGTGTAGTCAGCTACCAGCCATGGTGCGATTAATACAATTGGGAATATCGTAGATAAGCCTGCCCCTGCAATACCGATAATCAGAATAAATGCTGCGGCTCTACCTCCTAGTGGTTCAAACAGTGATATCATTTCCACTGTTTTATCAAGCCTTAATCCGGAAATATGAAGCGTCCCTGCAGCTACGGCCATTATCACACCGCTCAACAAGAGCATCATAAAAGCCGAAACAAAGGAATCCCTTTTCTCGGTCTTAAGGTCGTTAACGGTCCAGCCTTTTTCTGCGACTACCACACTTCTCATAATGAAAACGGCCGCAGAACAAGTGGTTCCTGCTATAGCGGCTACCAAACCTAATGCCCCAGGTGTATCCGGGATGCCAGGAATAATACCTTCGGCCAATGATGAAAAACTGGGTTTCACCATGAAAAACACTATAATAAAGGACAACCCCATCAATACGACCAGGGTCGTCAGTACCTTCTCAAAGGTCTGATAGCGGCCATACCAAACGAAAAGATAAAGAAGCACCGCAAAGAAGAGAATGATCCAGCCTCTGTTGACGACCATTCCATCCAGGGCAAGACGAATACCCTCCTGGATAAGGTCTGCTACAATTCCCATCACACCCATAAGCGCAAGTAGCTCTCCAATGATCAGCGCAATGATGATATAGATGGACAAGACCCATCCCCACTTAAATTCCTTCTTGAAATTGAATAATGCAGTTTGTCCAGATACCAGCGTAACCTTTCCATAGGCCACCATCAAAACGAAAGTGAAAATACATGACAGCACTAATGCCCAGAATAGTTCCATGCCATGTTCGGCTCCTGTTTTGGCCATGGTTGTAACACTGCCAGTACCTATGTTATAGCCTATCAGAAAAAGCCCGGGTCCTACTGCACTCAGAGCAATAAGGATTTTGTTTTTGGTAGGTTGTTTAGGCATTAGGTTTTCGTTAAGGTTGAGAATAGACAAGTTTCCCTGCTATATAGGTTTTCTTTATTTCCATTTCGTTATTCTCCATTGAAAAGATAATCAAATCTGCTCTCTTACCTTGTGCAATATCTCCCAATTCCTTCAGCGATAGCATGCCCGCAGGGTTGGTGCTGGCCATTTGGATCGCATCTTTCAAACTGCATTGAGTGAAGTCCATCACCACTCCGACACACTTACTAATTGGTGATGCCGCACCTGCCAACACATTTTCTTTTGGTAGCTTCACTACATTTGGGGTGAGTTCCAATATTCTTTCTCCACGAACATATTCCCCAGGAGGCAACCCTGCCAAATCAAGAGCATCTGAAACCAAAATCGTTTTGCCAGGCCCTTTCACTTTATAAAAACTTCGCACCTCTTCTCTGGTAAGGTGAAAACCATCAGCTATTATACTCGGCGTTATTCTCTCATCAGCAAGCTGTGGCCAAAGCGGATTGTGATGCCTGTTGATTTCATTGGCACAACCATTCCCGAGGTGAGTAGCCATTCGCGCACCAGCATCAACAGCCATTTTTATTTGCTCAGCACTGCCGTTGTGATGCCCTAATGAAACAACAACACCGGACTCCACACACTTTCGAATGAAAGCAATTGCTCCATCAAGTTCTGGGGCAACCGTAATGAGCTTAATGCCATTGTTTGCTGCTTTCTGAATTTTTTGAAATTCTTGCCAGTCAGGCGCCTTAATATATTTTTCTAAATGCGCACCTCTGAAACCTTTCACAGGAGAGATATAAGGCCCCTCAAGATGAAAACCCGGAATGGACTTTCCAATTTCAGGGTCCCTTCTTGCCTCGCCCAAAACGGTGAAATTTCGAGTCAGCCTATCAATATCGCTTGTGATGATGGTTGGGAAATATGTGGTCACTCCAGCTTTCCACAGAGCTTTTGTCGCTTTCTTTACTCCTTCCACAGTCAAATCAGGCCCTGAAAAATCAACTCCCATATACCCATTGATCTGGATATCAATCAGGCCCGGGGCAATGTAGAGTTTTTCACCTGACGTGGATTGATCTGCTTCCTCGATTAGTGTTATCCTTCCATTTTTAGATTGAATAGAAATACTTCTTTCATCTGAGTAGAGTATACCCATCATATTATCATCATTCTCCTTTTTTGTCATATTAAGACTGGTCAATAACAAGATAAAAGCGAATAAGCTGAACTTGGTTTTCATATTAGTTATAGGCTAAATGTTTCAACTTTTTCCCATTTGCTACTTGCAACGGACTTTTCCAGTGCTTCTAAAACAGCTACTCCTTTCAATATGCTTTCGTCAGTTCTAGGCTCCTTCCCTGTCCTGAACATTTCCACCATGTCTACATAGTTTCGGCCAGGGTCTTTTGCTTCCACCCTAGATTTTAATTCTTCGATACCATTTTCCGTTTCGATGAAAGTCTGCCAACCATATTTTTTGGTAGTGAAAACCAATGAAGCAAGCATACCATTGGAGAAAACCAAGGTAGCACCACTATTAGTCCCATTTTTAATAATGCGAACTTTTTCTATTTCATCATCAAACATGAACATTAAAGGCTGAATCAGATGAGCTCCATAAAAAAACACTCCTCCATATTTTGAATTCATGTCCAGACGTCCTGACCGGATGACCTGATTGATGGAACCCTTTTCATTCAGTTGATCCCGGATGTCAAATGTTTCATCGTTTTGAGCAATGGAGCTAAAAGATGTCACAGGTGTGCCTAGTTTTCTGGCTAGCTGTAAAAACTCTATTCCTTCCTCAAGCCGATAACAAAAAGGCTTGTCTATAAATGAAGGAATACCAGCTTCCACAAATGGCCTTGCTGCTGGTAGGTGATATTTGCCATGGCGATGGTCTACAATCAACGCATCAATTTTTCCCAGCATCTCATTGGGGTCGCTAACCATATTTGGAATTCCACCACGCTCCATGGCATCCTTTGCAAAAGCTTCTGTTTCACCCCACACGTATTTCACTTCTACGCCTGGAAATTTCTTGTCGATATTAAACATCTTGCCAAACCCTCTTGTATGAGAGTTTTCGGCACCTATAATTCCAATTTTTATCTTTTTGGCTTCTCTGTCATAGTCACCCACCAAGTGTTTAGACATTGTATGGTGCGTTGATAGTGCCACCATTGATAGTGCTGCTCCTTTTCCTGCTTTGGTAATAAATGATCTTCTAGTGTCCATAGCTTATTATAATTTCATTTCCCAGCCCTTTTCATAAGAGCGACTCCATAATTTCTCCGCTTCAGGGTTGTTAATAATATGCCCATTATTAGGGTCAGTGTTCAGTGACTGCCCCGTTCGCTGGGCAATATTGCCCAACTGCACCAAAAGGGTACTTTTATGACCCGAATCGATATCTGCCCTCAACGAACTTCCATCTTTTATGGCACTAAACATATTTCTGATATGCAAAGCATCTAAGTGCTCTGCGGGATTCGTTGCATTCCTGGGATCGATCTCTTTGGTGTCCTTGACCTCCTTTACAACCTTACCTTTCAAATCGAAAATCGTGTAGCTATTTCCACCTGGAATGAGTAGGCTTCCCCTTTCTCCATAAAATACTACGCCTACAGAACTACCTTCTATTTTCTTGCCGTTGCAGCTACGACCTTCCCAGGTCATTGTCATGTTCTTTCCGAATTCTAGGTTGATTACCTGCGTGTCTGGAGTCTCCCAGTCATCCTGATAGCGGTATCTGCCACCATTTGAACTCACCTTGGTTGGAAAATCAACCTCCATACCCCATCGAAGCAAGTCGATCATATGGGTGCCATTGTTTAACGCTTCACCAGTTCCCCAATGCCAATGCCAGTGCCAGTTATAGTGTATAAGGTTGTCCTTATAATCTTTTCTTGGTGCCGGGCCCTGCCACAGTTCCCAGTCTAACCAGTCTGGCACAGGCACCTTTTTACCTACTCCAATTGAGGGCCTATTGTTAGTATACCAGCTCTTGCCAAAATACACCCTTCCTATTTCCCCATTCTTAACAGCATTGATCCCTTCAATCACATTGGGCCATGACCGGCGCTGATTGCCCATTTGTATAACCTTAGCATATTTTTTGGCCGCCTCAACCAAAATTTCACCTTCTTTGGGATTATGGCTACAGGGCTTTTCCACATACACATGTTTTCCGGCCTGCATAGCCAGCAGGGATGCCGGAGCATGCCAATGATCTGGTGCCGCTATGACTAGCACATCCACATCCTTATCCTCCAGTGATTTTCGAAAGTCGGTGAGTCCTTTGGCTTTGATAGATTGCCTTTCCTTCAAACTCGTAAGGCACTTTTCAATGGCCCGGCTATCTACATCGCAAATATTTATCACATCGCAAATATCTTGCTGGGCAAAATTCTTAGCCAGGGCATTGCCCCTGCTATTCACACCCATAACCGATGCTCTGATTTTTTCATTCGCTCCTAATATCCGGGCATAACTTTTAGGACTAAATTGTGGCAATACACCACCGGCCAGCAGGACACTTGAGCCAAGCGCGGTTTTCTTGATAAAGCTGCGTCGAGTTTTCATAAATTCAAGGTTAACATACCATCATCCTATTCAATATGGATCGAATGGTAATTATTTATATATCAAATGTGCTAAAAACTCAGCACATCGAAATTACTTCCTAATGAAAATTCAGATAAGGCAAACTACGATAGCACCTCTTTCACCACATGTCCATGTACATCCGTCAATCTGAAGTCCCGACCCTGAAACTTGTAGGTAAACCTTTCATGATCAAGTCCCAACTGGTGCAAAATGGTCGCTTGCAAATCATGTACGTGCACCCTATCCTTCACTCCATAATAACCGATCTCATCCGTCTCGCCCAGGCTAACTCCTCCTTTGATACCTCCACCGGCCATCCATATAGTAAATGCTTCGGTATGATGGTCCCTACCATCAAATGGCATCACTACGCCTTTTCTATTTTCTCTCATGGGTGTTCTTCCAAATTCACCTCCCCAAACTACCAGGGTATCATCGAGCAAACCACGTTGCTTCAGGTCTTGTACCAAAGCGGTCATTGGTTGATCAATCTCCCTACTCTTTTGAATCATTCCACCATTCAATGAACCTGTGTCCGAATTGCCATGCATATCCCAGCCCCAATCATAGAGCTGGATAAACCTCACTCCTTGTTCCAAAAGTCTTCTTGCCAATAGGCAGTTGTTGGCAAACGAAGATTGCCCAGGTTTTGCACCATACATTTCTTTGATATAGTCAGGTTCGTTGTTAATGTCCATTATTTCAGGTACAGAAATCTGCATCTTAAAGGCCATTTCATACTGAGCCACTCTTGATAGGATTTCTTTATCACCAAATTCTTCGTACTGACTCTTGTTGATCGCATTGATAGCATCTAATGATTTTCTTCTGATGTTTCTATCTATGCCATCGGGGTTTGAGACATACAAAATAGGATCACCTGAATTTCGACATTGTACCCCTTGATATTCCGAAGGAAGAAATCCACTGCCCCAGGCACTTTTGCCTGAACTTGGTGTTTTCCCACCTGAAACTAAAACCATAAAGCCAGGAAGGTTTTCATTTTCTGACCCCAGCCCATAAGTTACCCACGAACCAATACTAGGTCTGCCTGTTCTTGGGCTACCTGTTTGTAAAAATAATTGTGCCGGTGCATGATTGAACTCATCGGTGTGCATAGATTTAATGAATGCAACATCATCCACAATCTTGCTGAAATGTGGAAGCCTGTCACTGACGTATGCACCTGAGCCACCATGTCTATCAAATTTATACAGTGGCCCAAGCATTT
The DNA here is from genome assembly GCA_049115735.1 of Cyclobacteriaceae bacterium. Lineage (GTDB taxonomy): Bacteria > Bacteroidota > Bacteroidia > Cytophagales > Cyclobacteriaceae > CAXBNB01. The sequence continues at coordinate 46,101 of JAGDZP010000004.1, forward strand.
TCGGAGTACCCTGAATAAAAGCGAAGCGTTTTCCCTCCAACAAAGACTGGGGACAATCCAAGCCATTCAACGATTGCAGCTCTGGTTTGAAATCAAATAGCTCCAATTGAGAAGGGCCACCGGCCATGTGCATATATATCACTCTTTTGGCCTTTGGGGCAAAGTGTGGTAACACACCACCATCCACCACATTTCCATTCTTGCCCAATAGATATTGCGGCCCCATCAAAGACGTCAGGGCAATGCCACCTAAACCTGTGGAGCATTTTTTTAGAAAATGCCTTCTGGTCGTGAACTCAAGTTTTCTCTTTCTAGACTCGTTAAATAAATCCATGCGCTGTTAGTTCTTTACGATAAATTCATCCATGTTCAATAGAGCATTGGCCACAACGGTATATGATGCCAACTCCGGGTCATTCGCCATAGCCAACTCTTTAGTTTCCTCCGGATGGCCTTTGTAATAGGCTAGTGTCTCCTCAGCTAAATCTGTTAAAATTTTCACCTTGTCTTCTTTCGGCTTTTTCCCCATCACCCGTTCATAAGCCATTTCAACCTTCTCAGATATGGAAGCAGATTCGTTAGTGATATTCTTTGCCAAATTTCTTGCTGCTTCAATGAAAACCGGATCATTGAGCGTAACCAGTGCCTGAATCGGTGTGTTGGTGTTTATCCTTCTCGACAAACAAACCTCCCGGTTTGTAGCATCAAATGTGATTAAAGATGGATAGGGGTTAGACCTTCTTAAGAAGGTGTACAACCCCCTCCTATAAGCATCCTCTCCATCACTAGTTTCCCATTTAAGATTGCTATAAACCACTGACCACAGCCCGTCTGGCTGTAACGGCATCACGCTCGGCCCATACATTTTATCACTTAGTAAACCAGATACAGCCAAAGCCTGATCCCTGATTTGCTCAGATGATAATCGAACTCTGGGGCTTCTTGCTAACCATTTATTTGCTGGGTCTTTTTCTGCCAATTCTTTCGTCACCTTTGAACTTTGACGATAAGTTGAAGACATTACAATGCTCCTAATAAGTGACTTTGTACTCCATTTCCAGTCACTTGAAAAACTGGAAGCCAACCAATCAAGAAGTAGCGGATGGGTGGGTGCATCTCCTAGTGTACCAAAGTCCTCAGTAGTGGCGACTATGCCCGTCCCAAAAATTTTCGACCATATCCTGTTGACCATTACACGAGATGTAAGGGTATTGTCTTCACTTACAAACCACTTGGCCAAATCCAATCGATTGCCAAACTGCTTGTCATTTCCATTAAACATCTCAGGTATTCCAGAAGCAGTTGTATCCCCTTTCACTAACCAGTTCCCTCTGACAAATACAGTAGTCAGCCTGCTGTGATCTGGTTTTTTCTCCATCATTATCGGTGTGGTATATTCAGGCTTGGCATTGAGCAACTCATCAACGAGTGCGTATTTAATCGTATACTCATCACCTTTATCGGCAGGCAATTTTTCACCAATCAAAAAGCCATCAATTTCGCATTTGTAACCCTCTGATTCGCTTTCAAACTTTATGAATAAGTCAGTGTTTTTGATTTCTGTTTTTATTAGGATTGGCACAGTAGTAAAGCCCCTTGATTTAGCTAACTCCGCTTCACCAATAACAGCCCCGTTTTTATCAGTATCCTTAATAGTCAATTTCCCAATATTATTCCCTCTTTCCCTATAGGTTAAATAAAATCTATCCACATCTGACAAATCTACTTTTGGGATTTTGATTGCTCCATTTTGCTTGACCACAACAAAGTCCTGATCCCCACGATTATAATTCTCTACATTATCAAATAAGGTATAGTCTTCCTGCCTCAATTTAGGTTCACTCACTAATACAAATTGCTCCCATTCATTGGCTTTTTCCTTAGACGATACTTGGGCTATCCAGTCTTTCAGTTCATCAAGTTTAGCTTGGTCTTCTTCCTTCAATTCTTTCAATACGGGATTTTCAGTTGGTGAATCCGCGTCTGAGGTATTGTTAAAAAAGGCGAGCGATGAATAATACTCCGGCTGCTTAATGGGATCATAAGGATGGCTATGGCATTGCACACAACCCATTGTAGTCGATTGCCATACCTCCCAGGTGGTATTCACCCGATCTATCACCGAGGCTATTCTATATTCCTCATTGTCTGTACCACCTTCGTCATTGTTCAAAGTATTTCTGTGAAAACCCGTAGCAACGAGTTGATCAAGTGAAGGATTTGGCAACAGATCCCCTGCAAGTTGTTCGACGGTGAATTGGTCAAAAGGCATATCATCATTGTATGCTTTGATCACCCAATCCCTATATCTCCAAATCTTTCTTTCAGAGTCTTTCTCATATCCTCTTGAGTCAGCATAACGAGCCAAATCCAGCCACATGCTAGCCCAGTGCTCGCCATACCGAGGAGATGCCAACAGCTTCTCAACGAGGTTTTCATAAGCATCCTCCGAGTCATCTTTAACGAATTCTGCTACTTCTTCCAAAGTCGGCGGCAAACCAACGACATCCAGGTACAACCTCCTGACAAGATCATACTTATCGGCCCCTGGAGATGGTTCTAATTCATTGTCCAACATTTTTTGATGAACAAACTTGTCAATTTCATTGTTGGCCCATTCCGATCCATTTTCGGGAACTGCCGGTTTTTCGGGTTTGAGATATGCCCAGTGGTCTTCCCATTCTGCCCCCTGCTCTATCCATTTTGTGAGGGTCTGAATCTCTTCGAGTTTTAATGGCTGGCGATCCAAAGGCATGCGCATTTCAGGATCTTTATGAGTGATTCTGGCAATGAGTTCGCTCTTCCCTGGCTTACCTGGTACAATTCCGACTTTCCCGTTATCGGTTTCGCCCAGGGCATTTTCCCTAAATACTAATCCAAACCCTCCAGATTGCTTTACTCCCCCATGGCAACTGATGCAATTCTTATTTAGGATCGGACGAACGTCAGCGTTGAAGTCTATTTTTTTTTGACTGCAGGAAAAAATTAGCCCTACAAACATAATACAAATGATAATAATGGATAAAGAGCGCATCACGCGAAGCGTATAGTTTTAGTTTAATAGCAAGTCTAGCAATTTAATGCTAAAAATGCTTGGCCTCAACTACGAATCAAAAAAAATGGGTGTGTGTAACAATTATTACCAAAACCAGCATGTGAGCCTCTTAGATTTGTATCAAATAAAAAATAGAAATCATGTTTGACACAATAAAAAGTATGGTTGGATTAGATAGCACAGACTACAGCCAACTGGTGAAAGAAGGGGCCATAATTCTGGATGTAAGAAGCAAAGGCGAGTATGCCTGTGGGCATGTAAAGGGATCGATGAATATTGCAGTCGATCGTCTGGAATCCAATCTCGGCCAATTGAAGAACAAAGAAAAAACGATTATCACATGCTGTGCCTCAGGCATGAGAAGTGGCTCTGCCAAATCTATCCTGGAGGAAAATGGTTATCAAAGCGTGTATAACGGAGGCGCCTGGCAGAGGCTCAACCAAAAACTCGGATAATCATGGAAGCGCATTATTACAACGTAGATGTAAGCTGGAACAACGAGCGAAAAGGGATGATGTGCTCTCCGGAGCTTAAGCTTTCCACAGGGAATTCTGATGGCTGTATCGAAGTGGCTACTCCACCTGAATTTCCTAAGGGAATTCCCGGAATCTGGTCGCCAGAGCATTTATTTACAGCCTCCGTCAACAGCTGCCTGATGACTACATTTTTAGCCATTGCTGAAAATTCAAAACTTGAGTTCGCAGATTTCCAATGTAAGGCGAAGGGCAAGCTTGATAAAGTAGATGGAAAGTTTCTGATGTCAGAAATAATACTTGAGCCTACAGTTGTCCTCTTTCATGAAAAGGATCATGACCGAGCGATTCGAATATTGGAGAAATCGGAAAAGGCCTGTTTGATTTCAAATTCAATTAAGTCGAAGATAAGGATGAATTCGAAAATAGAAATTGCCGCACCGACTACCGTGTAAACTTTGGCTGAAAGTACGAGTAAAGTTGAAATATTAAATGGGCAATGAGTACCCCCACCATTGCCCCAACTAATATGTCTCCGGGGTAGTGTACACCAACATACACCCTGCTGTATGAAACTATGGCAGCCCAAAGAAACATCCATTTAAACCATCCAAATTCCTTGTCCAGGGTTAAGAATAAAATTGTAGCCAGTCCAAAAGTGTTGGCAGCATGTCCGGAAGCAAAACCATATTGCCCACCACATTTTCCGATATTGTAAACCGCATCGGCTAAAAGAGGTTGGTGACAGGGTCTCAGCCTTTCAAAGAATGGCTTCATAAAACTAGAAGTAAGCTGGTCTGCTCCGGCAATGACAAGCACAATCGCCACAAAAATCCAGATGCTCTGCCACCTCTTTTGGTAAATAATAAAACCAATGATAAGAAGGTATAGTGGAATCCATGATTTTTTGTTGGTAATCCAAAGCATCAATCCATCTAAGAAATCAATGTGTAGGCCATTTAAAAAAATGAATAGTTCCTGATCAATATGATTCAACCATTCAATCATACAGTTGCCCAGTCAATACCTTTGTTCAATAAAGCAATTGTCTCCTCTTCGCGTGATCCTGATTCGGGCTGGTAGTCGTAAGCCCAATTGGCTTGGGGAGGAAGGCTCATCAATATTGATTCGGTGCGACCATCTGTATCCAAGCCGAATTTGGTTCCTTTATCAAGCACAAGATTGAATTCCACATAACGTCCTCTTCTGAGGTATTGCCACTGCTTTTCGTTTTCACCGAATGGTAAGTCCCTGTTCTTATTCATGAAGTGAGTGTATATGGACGCAAAGGCACTACCCACATCCTTAACGAAATCCCATCTTTGCTCCATAGAAATGTCATTAGTAGCGGAGAGCCTATCGAAGAAGATACCGCCTATACCGCGTGTTTCTTTTCTGTGCTTTACATAGAAATAATCGTCAGCCCATTTTTTAAACTTGTCGTAATATTCAGAATGGTTTTGATCACAAACAGTTTTCATCCGATTATGAAAATATTCTGCATCTTCTTTGACCACATAGTGTGGCGTCAGGTCTATACCTCCTCCAAACCAGCTTACACCATTGCTCATCTCGAAGTAGCGTACATTCATGTGTATAATTGGCACCATTGGACTGACAGGGTGCTGGACAATCGACACGCCGGTAGCAAAGAAATCTGCTTCCTTCAGGTTCAACGCATCTAATATCTTCTGAGGAGTAGGGCCATGAACTGCCGAAAAGTTAACACCTCCTTTTTCGATGACATTCCCATTTTCTATTACTCTGGTTCTACCTCCTCCTCCATTGGGCCTTTCCCATAGGTCCTCTCGGAATTTTCCAGCTCCATCAGCACCTTCCAACTGAGTACATATGTCATCCTGTAGCTGCTTAAACCATTCACTTATTTCTTCTTTATTCATTATTTCATGCTTAAAATGGGTAGCCTATACCAATATTGAAAACGAAGCGCCTATAGTTGTCATAAGTAGCTGACCTAAACCCGGATTCTCCAACAAACCGCGCTCCTTTAGGACCTGAAGGATCATACACCTTCATCCCTACATCGAACCTCATCAGTAAGAAATTGAAGTCAAAGCGTAAGCCATATCCTGTTCCTACCGCTATCTCTTTCAAGAACCTATTCCATTCGAAGTGGGCTCCCGGTCGGGATCGATCCTCTCTAATAGTCCATATATTTCCCGCATCTATAAAAACGCCACCATACACAAACCCAAAAATCTTGTGGCGATATTCTATACTTGTTTCAAAAATTATTTCACCTTGCTGCTCAAAATTATTGGCATAATTGCCATTCTCGTCCATTGGTGAGTATGATCCAGGGCCCAATCGGCGAGGCTCCCAGGCTCGGATACTATTGCTTCCGCCCGCAAAGAAGAATTTCTCATAAGGCAAAGTCTTATTATCCCCATAAGGCAAGGCATAACCCACATTAAAGCGATAGGCAAAAGATTCCTTCGTATTGATAGGTACCGTTGCTCTATAGTCTGACCTTAGTTTGAGAAACTTAAAGTACTCGATACCATCATCAAATATTTGCCTTCCTATTGAATTTAGCAAGGTACCCCCCGACTCTATTGAGTAGCGGAAATAAGCGGACTTCTGGTCCTTGCTGCCATAGTCATTGTAATTGTTAATGACAGAAAACTTACTGCTACTGACAAAAGAATTGCTGAAGGAATTGATCAGGTTGTTGCCCTGTTGTTGAAAATCTAATAATGTCTGAAGGAATGTATCGTCCGTGATACTTGATTGAATGTAGCTGATGTCAGCCAGCGTGAGATCGAATATCCTGTTCCGCCGTTTTTGCCATTTATAGCTTATAGACGAATTGATATTGGCCCTCAGATATTCCAGTCTATCCGTATAATTCAAACCTGAGGAAATCCGTGTTTGAGGATTGAACTTTCCAATATTTGACTTGAATTTGTCTCCAAAAGGAAACAGGAATTGTGGAAAGGTGAAAATCAGATTCGCACCATATTCCAGGTTGGAGTAGTCATTCTCAGCCTTGGCTGCACTTCCTAAGCCCTCAATGCCAAACCTCCCATTCAGCTCCATTACTTCAAGCCCTTTGAATGTATTTCTATTTTTTAAGTTGAAATTCACAAAAGGACCCGGATAACCACCCTGACTCACATTGATGCCTGCCTCAGTGGAGGTTTGATACTTTTGTAGAGGGCTAGTGAAAATGTTGGCTATGAATTTACCGCCAGTGGTGTCATAGTTTACATTAATGAATTTGAATATATCCAAGTTGGAAAAATGACGCTGTGTTTCCAGTGTATTCGCCTTGCTGTATAGGCTATCAGGGTACAAAAAATTTCTCCAGTCGAGGATTCTCTTAGCATACCTTTTTCTGTAATATCGATAGTTGACATTGTTGTAGGATTCATTGGTTCTTGGTGCCAGCACTCCTTTGATGTCTGCATCGGTCGTAAATATGACCGAGTCCAGCCGATAAACTTTGTGAGCTCTTCTTCCCGGTGGATTCTTTATCAACACTCCAACTGTTACGCGCCTATTACCCAGATATGTGGTGTCCACCTGAAAGCTGAGCAACTGTCTGGAAAAATCGTAGTAGCCATTATTTAGCATCAGATCATTGATCCTTTCCCTTTCATTCACAATATCCCTTTCATGATACTTCACGCCTTTTTTGAGATGAGATGCTTCCAGCGATTGCTTCACGAGCTCATTTACAGTGGAGTCTGGTATGGCATAGTAGATAGAATCCACATAAAAGTAAGGTTTGAGGTCAATGGTATAAGTAACCGTTCTCATCCGTGACTTCTTTTTCTTGACCAGATAATCCACTTCAGCGTTAAAATAACCCCAAGAATGAAGATAGGCCTTTATTTTCTTTACCGTTTCGTCATGGAGTGCCGAGTCAAATACAGCTAATGGTTCTCCCATCCGCATGCCCAAATTCCCTTCCCTTATTTTCTTATTTTGCTTGTCGAGCTTCTTATTGAGCTTAGCTCTGAGCTTTCTCACTTTTTTATCCTTGCCCTCTGCCGATTGTATTTTGGGGTTATACTTGTCCCTGATCTTAACTTTTTCCGCTTCGTATTTCTCAGGATCGTAATGCTTCAGCCCAGATTGATAGATAAACACATAAGGTACAGCAGAAGTTAATGGGAGTTTTTTGTTAGGCTTGTTTTCATATAGGGTTTCCATAGCATCCATATGACGTCCGTTAGTCCCAATTATCTTTTGGCTATGAAGTATTTTTTCATTCGTCTTCAAAAACTTGGCACCAGTACAGCTTCCAAATATTGACGCCAACAGTACAAAGGCAAGAATGGATAAGTTGGATTGGCTGAAAGAAATAAAGCTCACTTTGCATTTGAACATTGAAAATATTTTTTTCAGCATTAATCGACTATGTTTGAATAGGCTATTCAAAACTCAGAAAAACCTTGGAAATCAGCCTTGTTTCGTAAGACTTATTAATACGAAACATCCTGATAACGAAGGTTTAATAAATTATCAACGGTAGAAATTCTAAGATGACGAATAAAGATGCAAAATTCATCAAATCCCTACAATTAAAAAAATATAGAAATAGGGAAAAAGCTTTTGTCATTGAGGGGGAAAAGAACATCAAAGAGCTACTCAAATCCCACCTTCAAGTCCTTAAATTATACCTCACAGAGCAATTTATTGAGGCTTCTGAAAGTGAAATAAAATTGCCTTACGAGTTGGTCGCTCAAAAGGAGCTGGAAAAAGTAGGTTCGTTTCAAAGTAATGCCTTTGGTCTGGCTGTGGCTGCTATCCCCGAATGGCCAAAACTTAACTTGAACTCTGGCCACTATCTTGCCTTCGAAAACATTCAGGATCCAGGAAACCTGGGCACCATCATCAGAATAGCAGACTGGTATGGCTTTTCTGAAATCATCTGCTCATCAGACTCTGTGGACACTTATAACCCGAAAGTGATTTCAGCCACCATGGGCTCGTTCGCAAGGGTTAGGGTCTATTATGAAAATCTTAATGAAATGTTGAATGATACTGAACTGCCAGTATACGGAGCTGTATTGGATGGAAACAGTATCCACGAAACTTCTTTTTCAGCAAATGGAATATTCTTGTTTGGCAATGAATCGCAAGGAATCAGCTCAGAGCTTCAGTCTTTGATCTCCAATAAAATCAAAATCCCCGGATACGGGCAAGCAGAATCACTCAATGTAGCCATAGCTACAGCGGTGGTTTGTGATAATTTTAGGCGAAGTGTATAAACACCATCTATTGCAGAATTTAAGTAAATTCAAGATCTAATCAATAATGTAAATGACCAAACCCAAGGTTTTAATTACCGGGGCATCCACCGGTATCGGCTACAGCTGTGCAAAGATCTTTATAGAAAATGGCTGCCGTGTATTTGGTAGTGTCAGAAAAGAAGCTGATGCAGAAAGAGTGTCCAGAGATTTAGGGCATGATTTCATCCCTCTAATTTTTGACGTTTCAGACCATGTGGCAATTCTGAGAGAAGCAGAAAAAGTAAAAGAAATCCTTGGTGAACATGGACTATCTTGTTTGATCAACAATGCCGGAATTGCTGTTCCGGGTCCTTTGATGCACATACCCATTGACGATTTGAGAAAACAATTTGAAGTCAATGTTTTTGGCTTGTTTGATGTCACCAAGACCTTCCTTCCCATGTTAGGTGCGATAAAAGACTATCCCCTCCCTCCGGGAAAAATCATCAATATCAGTTCTGTTGCCGGGCAGCTGAGTACGCCTTTTATGGGTCCATATACTGGCTCCAAACATGCTCTGGAAGGCATGACCAATTGCCTGAGACGAGAATTACTGCTCTATGGCGTAGACGTAGTTACAGTGGCTCCCGGCCCAATCAAAACACCCATTTGGAAAAAGGCTCTTGGCAGTGAGTTGTCCGATGAAATCATGAACTCAGACTATGGAACTATCCTTAAAAGAATTCTAAAAAACGTAGATAAGAAAGAGAAAGAGGCCATGGAAGCGGATGATCTTGCCAAGAGGATTTACAATATTTTCAAAGCAAATAACCCAAAAACCTACTATATCTTCAGACGTAAGAAATTCACACAATGGACGATTCCACGCTACCTGTTGCCGGCCAGGGCATTAGATAGGATAATGAAGAAGATGCTGAAAATGTAGCCGGCTGTAACCCCATTAGAAGAAACAAAATATACTATGGATATAAACCTTGACATCATTCGGAAATTCTATGACTCGTTTGCCAAAGGAGATGCGGAAGGCATGGCTTCTTGCTATCACGAAAAGTTAAAATTCCAGGATCCAGCATTTGGAGTGCTCAATGCCCAGGATGCAAAAGCGATGTGGAGTATGCTTTTATCGCGTGGCAGGAGTCCCGAAATCACCTATCATGATGAATGGGCTGATGACGAATCTGGCAAAGTGATCTGGGAGGCCAGGTATGAGTTTGGCCCTCAGAAAAGAAAAGTTCACAACAGAATTTCAGCCAAGTTCAAATTTGAAAATGGTTTGATCATCGAACATACTGACAGTTTTGATTTTTGGAGGTGGTCCAGAATGGCCCTGGGAATGCCCGGGTTGTTGTTAGGCTGGACTCCTATTATCCAGAATAAAGTAAGGAAGAGGGTATTAGGATTGTTGGCAAAATACAAAGCAGATAAGAAATTGTGAACATCGAAGAGTATCGTGAATATTGTTTGAGCAAGAAAGGAGCGAGCGAATCATTTCCTTTTGGAAAGTTGCCTGATATACTGGTATTCAAAGTCATGGGAAAAATGTTTACTGCCACGGACATAGCCACTTTCGATAGTATCAGTGTAAAATGTGATCCGGAAATAATAGCGGAGCTTCGCAGCAAATACACCGCTGTTGGTACGCAAGCATATATGAGTAAAAATCATTGGAACAGCATATTAATGAACAATACTATCCCGGATCAATTGATCAAAGAGTGGATTGACAACTCCTACGATTTAGTCGTGAAAAAATTGAAAAAGGGAGAAGGAGGAATTAGCATCTTAATAGGCTCAAAGTTACTCTGAATTTAACTTACAAAATGAATCCGGTCTTCGGCCAAAATATCCAGCCCTCTTAGTCTAAGGAAAAGTTGAGCAGTGGCTTCCACATCACGATTGCAGTAGGCTGTAATTTTTTCCAGATCGTTTTCTTCGTAATAAACCTTTGAAACCTGGCTCCCATCCATGTCCTCTTTTGGAGAAGGAATACCCAAAATGGTAGTTAACAATTCGAGGGAAGTAAAACTCTTTCTATCTCCGAACTTCCACAGTTCCAGCGTATCGATGTGGTTGATTTCCCAAGGTTTTTTTCCTGTAAGCTGCAAGAATTCCGGAATGGCTACTCTGTTGATCACCATGCGTCTGCCCAGGTATGGAAAGTCGAATTCTTTGCCGTTATGAGCACATAATCGCACCTTTTTCTCATCCAAATTCTGCTTCATCGTTTCATTAAACTCTTCCAACAGCACCTTTTCATCATCATTGGCTAGTGCCTTGACTCTTAGGTTCAAATTGCCTTCCTTATCGTTGTAAAAGAAGCCAAGGGAGATTACGATCACTTTTCCAAATTCAGAATATATACCTGCTCTCTCGGCATAAAGCTCCTCCGCGCTAAGTCCATCGTCATTTTTTAGAAACAAAGATTTCTTTACCCACAAGTCCTGCATCTTTTCTGACAAATCAGCAAATGACGGTTTTTCAGAAACCGTCTCTATGTCAAGAAAAATATGGTCTTTTAGGAATTTCAATTTTGTAATATTGAAGTTTTATTTATTACCAATTTCAGAGGAATTATGATACGCAAATTCTGGCGAAATATCGTATTCACAGGTTTCTGAGGTTCCATCTAAATTGGTCATTTCGGCAATCCCATTCCAATATATTTGACCCAATGAGCCAACTTTTGCTTCTTTATATATTTCTTCTTCAAATAGCTTAGAAGCGTACTTATCTGACTTATCAAGCACCTCGTGGAGATTTAGAATTCTTCTTTCACCATTTTCGAAAATACAAAGAACTCTGTAGGAATCCATTAATTCAATGTCAATAATTCTATAAAATCTACTAATCTCGGGCATCCTTAAATTTACATATTTTTCTTACTCCAATACCTCACCAAACCTGCGACGCTCATCCATGCAGGATTGGCTGCTTCATAGAGCGGTAGGTCTTTTCTGTCCCAACCTTTGCTCAACAGTTGCTCCTGAGCGTATGCGCTAAATTCTTTCACCATTTCTTCCTGTGTCTCCCCCTTCTCCCAATGCGCTTTCACCCACATCGCCCAATCGTTGAGAATAAACTCCAAATCATCCAATTGCTTATCTGGGTTATTTATTCTTCCAAAATGAGTGAGGTAAAAAGCCTTAGCATTCAGCCCTCTCAATCGTACAATAGAGTCGTTCCAATCTTCCAGGTTGATGTCAGGAGGTGGGCAGGGTGGCGCCACCATTCCATGCTCTATCTTCACTCCGGCCACATCCCCGGTAAAAACTATGTCTTCTAATTCCCAAGCAATGTGGTGCTTGGCATGTCCCGGGGTGTAGTGAGCTTTCATCGAACAATCACCGACCGTCACTACTTCATTATCATCCACTTCAATCAACTGCTCTGCCGAGATATTCTTCATCTGCCCCCACAACGGATCAGTCATTTCCTGATATATTCTCCTTGCCGAATCCATCAGCCTGGATGGATTCTGCATATTTTTTCCTCCAAAAGGATGAAGGTAGATCTTGGCTCCATGCTCTGCAAACACCCAGGCAGCCCCGGCATGATCCAGGTGAATGTGGGTAAGGAAAACATGCTTAACATCCTGCAGTTGATAACCACGGCCGGCCAAGCCTTTTTCAATCGCCACTATGGTAGAATGCGGGCCGGTCTCCACCAGTATTGGGCCCTCAGAACTTTCAATGAGAAAAGAAGCAATGGTCTTATTTAGTCCCAAAAATTGCAGATCGATTAGATGAATATTTCCCATAGAGATTGTTTTATACCCCTTAACAAATATCTAAAGTTCAAAAGGCAATTACAAACTAATCAAATTGACACTAGTAATCGAAAATAACTCAAAATATGAATTGGCTTGTTTATTGACCTATAAAGTAAGTTCGGAAACGATGAGAGAATAACAAGATTTTAAGCCATGTCGTCAGATTTACTGACAAAATAGAGGCTATCTTTACTTGCAATGCTAGGCCGACAAAGCATATCAACAAAAGGAACTTTTCAGATAATAGCTGCAATAGCACTTGCCCTATTTTCTTTTTTCAGTTTTGTTGAGGGCAATCAAGAAAGGCCGCAAGAAGTGCACAGAACAGAAATGGCTAAGAGTACCTGGAAGCAGACTCGACCTTTTGCTCATTTCCAATCGAACATTCTTCCAACGACAAAAAAAGAAGAGCGGTATTACTTCATCAGGTATGAAATTGGTAACATTTCCCGATTCCACAACCTACGATCACAAGTCCAGTTTGACTGTTTTGATCAAGTACTTCAAAACAATCAATTCGGAGAAAATGCTCCAATTCACAAGCTTTTCATTCACTCAGGAAATGATGAAGAGGATGCCCATATAGGCTAATCCCCACTTGCCGAACAGGCAAAATTCTACTTACATATTTTCAAATCAGCAATTGACAAATCGCTGATTCACATCTTAAACTTTTAATAGGTGAAAACTTTAAAAAAGATCATGAGGCTTTTGGGCCTTGCTGTGCTTATTGCCCTGGCGTGTGCTGGAGTAGGCGCCCCTGTAAACTTCCATACACGAGATGAAGTCATGGACTCGTCAGTAAAAATTGTACAGGAAATGTTGATGGACGAAAACGAGGATGGAACCAAGAAAAAACAAGCCTACATTATAAATCAGTAGCACTCAAATAGGGTTGCAAACCTTGTATGGGTACTAGGTTGTAATATTCCCCGATCCCAGTCGTCTTTAGAATCAGAAGCAACCGAAACTACCGGTGGCTCATTATTATTTCGATTGACCGACAACCACATCCCTCTGAAATGCGAAAATCGCTTGCTGTACTATTTTGTATTTTACCTCTATCAGAACTTTTTGCTCAGGGCATCAGCGGATATGTACTCGACGAGGAAAACAATCCGGTTCCCTTTGCAAGTGTTTTTATCAGGGAACTTCAAACGGGTACCTCCTCAGATGCTGAAGGACGATATTTTATAAATGATATTGGTATTGGGCTGTACCATGTCATCTATTCTTCCATTGGCTATACCACCCAGTCTGTCGAGGTTGTGATCAAGGATAAAAATGTGATTCGGAAAAACGTTTGGCTCAAAACCTCAAACCTGGAACTGGAGGAAGTAGTCGTGAAAGCCAAACGGAAAGACTCGGCCTACGAGATCATTCAAAAAGTAATCGAAAACAAAAAGAAGCACCTGCGACAAGTCAAAAGCTCCAAGAGCAAGGTGTATGTCAAGGCCATTGAAATTGTAGATATTAAGAAGAAACCCGATAAAAAAGCCGAAGTTGTAAGCCTGGAAGGAGAGCCCGCTGATCCTTTTGAAAAGGAAGAAGCTGCTGAAAAAAAGAAAATGCCTAACATCAACTTGCTGGAGATGCAGTTGACGCTGAATTATCAGTATCCGAATGAATACAAAGAAGAACGCTCGGCAGTAAAATCCTATGGAACCAAAGCAGGTCTATTCACGCCCCCATTCAGCCAGGCCGATTTCAATTTTTACAAAAACCTGGTGGAAGTAAGTAGTCTTAGCGAATCACCCATTATTTCACCGATTAGTAAGACTTCCATACTTTCCTATAAATACAGACTGGAATCCACCGATACCATCGACCAGCAGATCGTTTATAAAATAAAAGTGACCCCTCGCAAAACAGGAAATTCTACGTGCAAGGGATACCTCTACATCAATGACAGCATTTGGAATATCAATAAGCTCGACTTGTCCTTTCACAAAGGGGGCTTAAAGCTTTATGACAAATTCAGATTGCAACAGGGCTACAAACAGATAAATGATTCTTTGTGGATTCCATACAGGCAAGAGTTCACTTACGAAACGAAAAATGGCAAGCGCAAAACTTTCAAGGGAAACACCGTCTATCGCTACTCTGAATTTGAAGCGAATTATCCCTTCCCGGAAAAATTCTTTGGAGATGAAGTAGCAGTTACCAGGAAGGAGGCCTATAAAAAAGACTCTAGCTATTGGAACAGCAGCAGGCCAGAGCCGCTCACCATCAAAGAGCAGGAGATGATGCATTATCGAGATAGTGTTTACCATGCGCACAATACCACTGAATACAAAGACTCTATAGAAGCCAGATACAACAAGGTCACTCTTGGTGAAGTGTTATTGCATAATGTTGGGTTTAGGAATCATCGTAAGAAAAAACAGTTTAATTTTTCTTCAGTACTGAACACCACAGGATTTGAAGTCATCGGTGGGTGGCGCCTTAACCCATACTTTTTCTATTTCAAAAAATGGAAAAGTGAACGAATTGTTTGGGCCAGCTCATCTGTCAGCCTGGGATACAAAAACCTTGACTTACAGGGAAGACAAAACATTTTCTTCCTGTACAATCCGATGCGCATTGGCAGCATCCGAATGAATATAGGCCGCAGGTTTGAATCCATCAACCCGTTTGATGCCTACCTCAACCAAATTCGTCGTTCTAATTATTTCCTGAACGACCATCTCGATTTTAGCCACCGCATAGAGCTGTTCAATGGATTCTATTTCTTTTCCGGCTTTCAATTTCAAAACAGACAATCCGCCAATAAGTATGATAGTGAAACGATTATTGGTGACATCATAGAAGATGAAGCGCCATTGGAATTCAAAGAATACCGTGCTCTGACAACAGACCTGCGCTTTTCCTACACCCCGAAGCAGCGCTATATGACCGAGCCAAATCGCAAGGTGGTGCTGGGCAGTGATTACCCCACCTTCGTCTTCAACTATCGAAAAGGCTGGAATGGCCCTTTTTCCAGTGATATTGATTTTGATGAGATACAGTTTGAAATCAAGCAAAAGCTAACATTGGGTGTGCTAGGCAGCTCCAGGTACTCCGTTAAATTCGGAAAGTTTCTGAACACCAACGACCTGCGCATCATAGACCAGAAGAGGTTCCGCCAATCAGACCCCTACCTATATTCTAATCCACTCAGTTCTTTCCAACTTTTGGATACCGCTCTGGTAGCTACCAAGCCTTATTTGGAAGCACACCACATCCACCACTTTAATGGCGCGCTTATCAACAATATTCCATTCATTAAAAAACTCCGCTTTGGTGTAGTAGCCGGAGCGGGCACACTGTGGGTACAAGAAAGCAACTATCGCCATTCGGAAATCTTTGCCGGGGTTGAAAGAACCTTCAAGTTTGGCGCAAGAAGAAGGCTAAGGATCGGTGTATATGGAGTAGCTGCCCAATCTAACAGCTCACCGCTAAAGACGGACTTCAAGATCTCATTTGACCTGATTGATACCTGGAAACGGGATTGGAGTTATTGATTTTTAAATGTGTCCCATTTCCAACAATAATCTCACATAACCTAATCCTCCGACCCCTGAACCTTCAGCGGATGTGATAATAACCTACCAAGTATGATCACGAGGAAAAGATTTCCCACAACGTTTTCAAGTGAGGCAATACTTCGAAGCAGCATGTTTGCATCTGGATATAAAGAATCAAGACCTGACATAGTATTGACACTGAACATGATGCAGTGCACATAATTGGGAAGACCCATTACATAGCTCTTTCCAAGATAACCAGGATTATAGATAGTTATTATTTCGTAGGCCTCAGAAAAAAGAAGAATCAAAAGAAAATAGGCGAGCGTGGCACCCCAAATATGGTCGGTATGTGTTTCTTTCGAATTGAATATATCTCTAAATATGAATGTCAGAAATAGAATGATAAGAGTTGTATTGACAATATGAAAAAACATATAAAAATGAGGCTTGCTCCCACCTAAAAAGGCCAAATCCGAATAGATTGAAACACCTCCGGTAATAAATGCATAAACAGGATACCACCTAAGCCAAAAAACAACACCATCATTAACCCCTAACTTATTAACAAGATTGATCAGGATATATTGAAAAAGGCTAAAAAAGAGAAGTAGAACCATTGGAATGGTAGGCTCCACTGACTTTTCATAACCAAAAACTAAGTGAGACGAAATCACAATAGTCACCAGTATTACGAGCATAAGTACTAGTGATTGAGCATAGAGGTTCTTCTTACTTAGCAGTTTAGTATCGAGAAAGTTTCTAAGCATTACTGCAATATACTTTTCTAAAGCCTGGATCGGAAATTTAATAACTGCTTATGCGCCTGGTTCGAGGTTAGTCGAAATGTGAACTTCGTTTGAGAGGTAACTGTTTTCTCATAGGGCCAGGAAAACTGAAAATGATTAAATTGACTTGCTGGATTTCACCAACAGGAAGAACTTCAATCGAAAACAAATGAATCTGGAAGAAAACAAGAAAAACGCCATTGCCTTCTATAAAATAGCTTATGAAGGAAATCCAAAAGGCGCCATAGAGCAATATATAGGTGACGAGTACATCCAACACAATCCTGATGTTGCTGATGGCACGCAGGGGTTTATTGAATATTTTGAAAGAATGCAGAAGGAGTATCCTGCCAAGTCTATCAAATTTGTGCGATGCATAGCAGAAGGAAATTTAGTTGCGCTGCATACCCACCAGACTTGGCCCGGAAACGATC
This sequence comes from Cyclobacteriaceae bacterium, assembly GCA_049115735.1. GTDB lineage: Bacteria > Bacteroidota > Bacteroidia > Cytophagales > Cyclobacteriaceae > CAXBNB01. The sequence goes on from JAGDZP010000004.1 coordinate 63,348, forward strand.
AATATGTTACCATGGACTTCTTTCGCTTTGATGAACAAGGAAAAATTTGTGAGCATTGGGATGCCATCCAACAAATACCAGAAAAATCCGCCAATCCAAATACGATGTATTAAAATAAACGAGGCAACTTTAATACTTTTACGGCAACTATAAAATCCATATATGTTAGTCCTCATCTCCCCAGCAAAATCTGTCGATTTCGAAAATCCAGCGCACACCGACAATTGGTCCGAACCTGACTTCAAACCAGAATCAGCCAGACTGATTAAAAAGCTGGGAACGCTTTCCCGTAAGAAAGTTGGTGAGTTGATGAGCATCAGTACTGAGTTGGCTGCACTAAATGTAGACCGCTACCAGAAGTGGAAACTTGAACCTGATAAAGAGGATACGAAGCAGGCCATGCTCGCTTTCAATGGTGAGGTGTTCAGAGGACTCAATGCCAAAGAAATGGGTGAGGATGATTTACAATTCGCTCAAGATCAACTTCGCATCTTATCGGGTTTGCATGGCGTTCTTCGACCCTTAGACCTCATTCAACCCTATCGCCTAGAGATGGGTACCAGGTTGAAATATTATAACTATAAAAACTTATATGAATTCTGGGGGGACAAGATCACCAAAAGACTGAATAATGACCTGGGAGAGGCAGAATATGTAGTCAATCTGGCGTCTAATGAGTATTACAAATCAGTAAAAGAACCAAAACTGAAGGCCACTGTGATCACGCCTATTTTCAAGGACTTTAGCAATGGAGAATACAGGGTGCTAATGACTTACGCCAAAAACGCACGAGGTGCCATGGCCAACTACATCATCAAAAATCGTATTACAGAACCGGAGTTAATCAAATCATTCAACAGTAACAATTATGCCTTTGATCCGGCACAATCGGATGACACTAATTGGGTGTTTACTAGGGGTTAAAGCTTCCGTAATCAGCTTTATAAGTTAAACCGTCATTCCAGGAAATTTTTGGCCAAGCCCTTTGAGTCAAAAATTTATCAGGAATCTCATGACACCCATTGATTGAGTTACCGGACATTTTTATTCTCTGAAAATTTCAGCTTAAAAATTCCGGCATAACGTGTGTTTCTTTTGAAGGACAGGAACTAAACGAGCATTTCACATAAACATTCGCTATTTTAGGTGTCCATGTGGACATACATAGCCATCGGTGTTGGGGTTTATTTGCTGCTTTCTGTTATTGCGTATTTCGTACAGGAGTACTTTATGTTCCATCCGGAAAAGCTCCCGGAAGATTTTGAATATAAGTTTGACGAACCTTTTGAAGAGCTATTCTTCGATGTAGAGGAAGATGTCAGAATCAATGGCCTCCATTTCAAGGTGAATAATGCCAAAGGAATTGTGATCTATTTTCATGGTAATACAAGGAGCATCAAAGGCTGGAGCAAATATGCCAAGGACTTCACGCGAAACGATTATGATGTACTGATCATAGATTATCGAGGTTTTGGTAAAAGCACCGGAAAGCGACAAGAACAAGCGATGTATCGCGACAGCCAATACATCTACAACCAGGTAAGAGGCTGGTATCCTCAAGACCAGATCATTATCTACGGTCGCTCGATGGGCTCTGGCTTTGCTGCTAAACTGGCCTCCAAAAACCGACCGAAAATGCTAATTCTGGATGCTCCTTATTACAGTTTTTCTCATATCACCAGCAGGTACCTGTTTTTCCTGCCGCTATCAATGATTCTGAAATTCCATATTCGCACTGACATCTGGATAAAATATGTAAGGTGCCCGATTTATATTATTCATGGCACCAAAGACACCCTTATCCCCTATCGATCCAGCGTACGGCTAAGAAAAGAAGCTCCACTAACCACCAGGCTAATTCCCATTCATGGCGGTAAGCACAACGACCTCCCGTCTTTCCAAGAATACCACAACCACATGAGTGAAATTCTGGATGGAAAGCATGAAGTGATTTTCGACAAGAGCCTAAAAGATTTTCTTGATTTTTAGAATATTTAATTGGTGGGTACCCTAAGGATACTTGTCAATTACATATCAGAGTTGACCAGATCAAAAGCTCAAAAACTTAACAAAAGGGTTATTTAGGTTGAGAGTTTTTTGTTAACTTCATTTTAGTAAAAGTACCATTAAGATTGATGAAGTCATTTTTAGGTTTACCATTAGTGGAGAAAGTACGTGAGTTGTACCTCGAAGGTACATTCATCATTGACATTCGCTACTATAAGTACAAGATCAATCTTTATCTGTATGGCAACCATTATTTTGAAGTTTTCATAAACGACAAAAATTCACAAATCGAGAAAATTGAACCCCTGCCCCTTGAGTCTTCAAGGATGAAATTCTATGCCGATCAGCTCAATATTGGCATGAACAATGTTAAGGAAAAGCGTGGGTATTATGATTTAGTCAATTCCTGAGTAAAGACTTAAATTAAAAAAATTCTTAAAATGAAAAAGATTGCATCAATTGTATTGATCTTATCTCTTTTGGCGTCATGTGCAAAAGATGAAGAAAAGGTAGAGCCAACAGAAATTCCGGTTTTGCCTTCAGCAGCAACATTCTCTATGGATTTTTCCATACTTCAGGCCAACGATGGTGGTCGTTTACAAACTATCGGCAACTGGGGCCGCTCGGCGTTAATTGTTGGATTTTGGAGTACCGCCATAGGCTTATACACAGTTGTTCCGGTGGCTTCTTTTCAAGAGGCCTTTAACCACGAGCCTGTATTTGACGCCAATATTCTAGGATGGGTTTGGGAATATGATTTTCCTGCACTCAATACGACCTATCATGCAAGGCTTGAAGGTACCATAAGTTCCGAAGGTGCGAATTGGAAAATGTACATCTCACAAGATGGAGGGTTTCAGGATTTTCTTTGGTATTCGGGCGTATCGCATATCTCTGGTACCAGAGGGGAATGGCTCTTGAATGCTGATCCTAATGATCCTCATCAGGCTCTATCTATTGATTGGAACAGAAATGCTGACGGTAGTACCAAAGACATTACCTACACCAATGTAGTTCCTAATGACGATAACAATGGAGGCAGCATCTATTTTGAAGTGACTGACGAAACAGACTACAACCGACATTATGAAATTTACCAGGCTGATGTTGACAACACTGTGACCATCCAGTGGCACAAAGAGAACAAAAACGGTCGTGTGAAAGATAAGGCACATTACCAGGATGAAGAATGGCACTGCTGGGATGAAAGTGTCAGTGACACGGACTGCTAAGCACACAAGAAAAAGAACACGAAAGCTATCTCTTAAAGAAGTTGCTTTTTATTTTCTATCTATTTTACTAGATTTAATATGTGTTTAATAACATTAAAAAGTCTGTTAGAAAGTATTTCGGGTTTTCAGAATCCGAAACCAATGGATTCTTAATATTCATTCCAGTCTTGATTTTATTACTTTTTGCTCCTTCAATGCTGAAGCGATACCTGGTCTCAAAAAGCAAAATTATAAGCGACCAATACGAAGAGGAAATAAAAGAATGGATAGCCGAACTTGAATCTAATATCTCAGTCAAGGATACGGCTGAGTACTGTCAGCAACCCTTCGATTTTGATCCCAACCTGACAACAGTAGAGGAGTTAAAAAATCTGGGCTTTAAAGATGCTGTAGCACAAAGAATATCGAATTATCGCTCTAAAGGTGGGCGATTCTACAGCAAGGATGACCTTTTGAAAATCTATGGCATATCAGAAGAAAATACCAAAAGGCTGTGGGAGCACATAAAAATTAAGCCCATTGCTAAAGCAAAAAGAAAGTATGACACCAAAGCTTACAACAAGACTCCAAAAAAGAAAGAAACAGTACCGATTGAACCTAAGGACATCAACAGCTGCGGCGCTGAGGATTTGGTGGCTATTCGAGGAATTGGACCGGTATTGTCCGAACGGATCATAAAGTTTCGGGATAATTTAGGTGGTTTTAATCACATCACTCAATTGCAAGAGGTCTATGGTTTGTCTGATGAAGTTATTGTGAAACTTCAAAAACAATTTTTCGCTGATAGCCTGAAAGTATCTAAAGTTGACATAAACTCTGACAGCCTAAAGGTATTAGCCAGACATCCTTACGTTTCCTATTCCCTTGCCAAAGTCATTTTAGCATACAAGCAGCAACACGGACAATATCAATCTATAGATGAGCTTAAAAATATTAAAGTGATGAACGACTCATTGTTTCTAAAACTAAGCCCTTACATTATCGCTCGACATACTGATCTGATCGAATAATGATTTGCACGTCATTCCATGTCGAATAATGGAATTAGAAACTGCGTATTTTCAATTGTCATGGTTAATCCTATTTCCTATTTTGGATTAAATTACAAATTCATTTCAATAAGTGAATGCAGGAAATTCTCAAGTCATACTTAAGGAGATTAACTAACCTTTCTGGCAACAGTCGTTCAATATTATTGACCAGGCTCCTTTCGGATCAATTCATCGACATTCATGATTTCAATTTCGCCCTCAACAAACCTTCCTTTGAGATAGTATCCGAATTGATTTGCAGAAAATCGAAAATAGAGCTATGTGATGTACAAAATAGCAGGGATCAGGATTCTAACAGACTCTCGACACGCTTAAGGAAACTCAACCGCATAGACCAGCTAGTATTCGAGGAAAGAGGTGCACGCGATCTCTACGTGGGTTGGCCTTTTGTAAAAGGAAAATTCTCCGACAGAACACTGGCCAGATGTCCGTTGATGTTTTTTCCCGTAACACTTGAATCCGATGGCAAGCTTTGGTTTCTGAAAATCAGAAAAGATGTCAATATCACTCTAAACAAATCTTTCTTATTGGCTTACGCCTTTTTCAATGAGCAGAAAGCCAGTGATGAACTACTGGAAAGAGTCTTTGATGATTTCGATCGGGAAAGCAAAGGATTTCGCACCGAACTGTATGAGCTATTAAAGGAGTTCAATCTGGAAATCAATTTCAATCAGGACAACTTTATTGACGAACTCAAGAGCTTTGACAACTTAAAAAGAAGCCAACTCGAAGAGGGTGAAAAAGACGGCCAACTGAAACTATATCCACAGGCTGTCTTGGGAATTTTTCCTCAGGCTGGGTCTTATCTCGTGCCTGACTACCTCACCATGCTTGATGATCCCAGGTTAAAAAATATGGATTCCTTCTTTGAGGAAAGAAACCTGGATGAAGAAAAAAATGGTGACAGCAACTACTATCGCTTTTTGAAAAAGGTAAGAGAGGATCAAACTTTCACGCCTTTCAAAATGGACGCCTACCAGGAAAACGCTATCAAGGCAATCAAAAAAGGCAATTCAGTCGTGGTGCAAGGCCCTCCGGGTACAGGCAAGTCGCAGCTGATCTGCAACTTAATTTCAGACTACATCGCATTAGGCAAAAATGTACTGCTGGTCAGTCAGAAAAGAGCGGCACTGGATGTCGTATTCAATCGACTGAAAGAAAAGCAACTTGACGATTTTATAGGTCTGTTGCATGATTTCAAAAACGACCGAAAACCAATATACGAGCAGATTGCGGGACAGGTCGACCAACTCGACAGCTACATATCCAGAAATAACAGCTTGGACTCTATCCAGCTAGAAAGAAGCTATCTGCAGACCAGCAGGCGAATCGATCAACTCAGTGAAGAACTAGAAGAATTTAAAGAAGCACTATTTCACGACAGTGAGTGTGGTCTGTCAATAAAGGAGCTATACCTTACTTCCAGCCCGCACGAGCCAACTGTTCCATTGAATCAGGAATACAGGGATATTACTTTTAAAAATGTTGACGGCTTCATCAATCAACTGAAAGCTTATGCCCAATATGCGGGGATTTTCCTGATTGAAAATTACGCTTGGAGAAAGCGGCAGTCTTTCGCGGGCCTGGGTGCAGCTGATCAAAAAGAAATCCAGAACATACTGAAAGAAATTCCTGAGTATCAGGTAGAGCTTAAAGAAAAGTCTCTAGAGACTGTCAATAAATTGGTGGACATAGAAGATGCTATCCATATTGAAAACAACAAGGACAATATTAACAAGCTTTTTACCCTAATCAAGGAACCGCAGGTTTATGAGAGTTTTGTTAGCCTGCTCAATGACAAAAAAGACAAGACAGATTCTACCTGGCTGTCGGCATTTGAGCGCACACTCCTCCAGTGTTATAAAGGAGTTGGTCCGGAATTGACTTTAAAACCTGAAGAGCTTGGTCGCTTTCAGGAGGCACTAGAGCGAAGTATTGATGCCCGCAAAGGTCTAATAGGTTGGCTCCATTGGACAATCTTCTCCAAAGACAAAATATATATTACAAGGATTTTGGTTGCCAACAAGCTGAAGAGCAACAAAGAAGGTTTTGAGATACTGGTTCAAATGATTGATAACCGACTGAACCTTGAGCACAACTTTACTGAACTTAAAAATCATATTGGGTTAATCGCATTTCCTAAGGTTATCAAAAAAATCAACATCCAAAATTGGTTTTTTTATCAAAAACAAGCCGTATCAGCCAAAGCACTCTACATCAAAGTACGGCATCTTAGCGAATACCTGAGTCCAAAACCCGGAGAATATGAGAATTTCAAAGAAAAATTAAGTTCACTCTTAAAGGTATTTGAATTTCTTCCTGAAAAAATGACCACATGGTCGAAGTACTTTACTGTTCAGAAGCTCAGGGAAATATTTGCAGGAAATATTGATGTGAGCATTCTGGGTAATGCATTGACTCGAGATTTCGATTCCCTATGCGAGTTTGATTCACTATTCGAAAACTTCAACTCCTCACAAAAGGCCATACTGGACAAATTACTTGAGGAAATTCCAAACCCAAGTCCAGAGGAATGGACGGCATTGTTTATGAATAGCCTGAAGCTAGCCTGGATTGATCATATAGAGCAGAAGTATCCGATTCTTAGGGCAGTCTCATCAAACAAGCTAGAAAACACTCAAGCTGAATTGCAGCAGGCTGTGAAGAAAAAGCAAGAGCTGAGTAACGAGATATTGCTGCTTAAAGCAAGAGAGCGGGTCTATAAGAATGTAGAATACAACCGCCTTAATAATCGGGTGACCTATCGAGATGTCTATCATCAGGTGACCAAAAAGCGAAGAATCTGGCCAGTACGAAAATTGATTGCCAACTACCCCAGGGAAGTATTCGACCTGATCCCCTGCTGGTTGGCTTCACCTGAATCTGCTTCGGCCATTTTTCCCATGGAAAAAATATTTGATCTGGTCATTTTTGATGAAGCTTCTCAATGCTTTGCCGAAAACGGCTTGCCCGCCATCTATCGCGGGAAGCAGGTAGTTGTAGCCGGTGACGACAAACAGCTCAAACCAAATGATCTATATAAGGTCAGGTGGGAAGATGAAAACGAAGAAGACATTCCTGATCTGGATTTTGATTCGCTGCTTAATCTGTCGAGCCAATACCTAATGCAGGTAAGCCTGAATGGACATTATAGGAGTAAGACGCTCGACCTCATTAGCTTTTCCAATGAACATTTTTACAATAATAGGCTTTCACTCTTGCCGGATTTTAATGTAGTAAATGAAAATAAACCTGCAATAGAATACATTAAGTGTGATGGTGTTTGGGAAAACAACATTAATGAAAATGAAGCCTACGAAATCTGCCGCATGGTTCGCGATTTACTTCGTTCTGACCCAACAAAAGAAATTGGCATTGTGACCTTCAATGTCAAACAGCAGCTTTTTATCATGGATCAGTTGGATATTTTTTCTGTGGAAGAAAATTTTCTGATTCCAGATTCATTGATTGTGAAGAACATAGAGAACATCCAGGGAGATGAAAAAGACATCATCATTTTCTCCATTCTCTATGCGCCTGACAAGTCTGGCAAGTTCAATCTGAACTTTGGAAGCCTGAATGTGGAAGGCGGGGAAAACAGACTGAATGTAGCAGTGACCAGGGCCCGGGAAAAGATATATATTGTCTCTAGCATACTCCCTCAGCAATTGAAAGTAGAGGAGACTAAAAACGATGGCCCAAAACTCTTGAAAAAATATCTGGAATATGCTGTATCGGTTTCGAATGGAGAGTTCAAAATCAAGCGTAATGAAGAAAAGCGTTTTTCTCAATCGTGGTATCTGAAAAACAAAATCAAGCGGATGAAATTCTCCAATGAGGATATAAAAGTAGATCAGTCTCTGCCATTTGTGGATGCAACAATAAAAGGAGGAGACAAATACCACGCTGCGATCTTCACAGATGATGACTTATACTTCGACAGTATCTCGGTGAAGGAAATTCACGTCTACAAACCATTCGCACTAGGTACTAAAAACTGGCCGGCAATTGCTCTCAGCAGTCGCCAGCACTGGCAAGATCCTGAGACCATGAAATCTAAGATTGAGAATTTATTTTTGAAGAATTCGAAAGAGTAAGTCATACTCCGAATTCAATTACAAAGCATTCACCACCATCTTCCTCTCCAATCTGATACTCCACATACCCCTGAATTCTTTGAACGAATACCCAGTGGCTTTGTCTTCTGGGTAAATTGATTGCAAAAGTTCAAAGTCTTCACTGGACAACTCCTTGCCCACCTTTCCATGGCAGTTCAAACAAACAGGGTTTCCAAGCAAAATAGGCTTAGTGAAAAGCACCTCATTACCCAATATATTGGCCGACTCCCTTAGTGCCCTTTTGTTTTTCACCGAATGCTGATAAGCATTGAGTAGCTGCGACTCTACAGAGTCTGGTTCGTTTGCTGGATTTCGATACTTAAAAGAAGTACGTCGAATGCTTGCAGAATATTCTTTGCTCAAGGAATCTGTTAATGAAATTGCGTTAGCACTACAAAATTTGATAGTAGCATTGAGTCCATCACTTTGCATGGACTGTACCAATTTGGAAGAAAGAGTCTTTTGAATAGAATCAGCAATTAAGTTTCCAATTTCCAAGGATTTGTTCAGGATATCAGCTTCCGATACTTTTTTTATTTCCCGAGATTTCATAATCTCCTGGGTGCGATGACCGTCTTGGTTAGAAGTGGCAGTACAAGAAACAAGCACTGAAATCACCAGTACCAGATAATATAATTGAGACAATTTCATAAGGCATATTTTATGAAATCAAATTTAGAAGAATAAGCTCAGATAAGAAACTTGGAGAAACTCTAAATCAATGGAATCTGTGCAAACGTTTGCAGTACTACTTTCACCCATAACTTGGTATAAAATAAATAGTTAACCTTTGTATTTTATACCATTCATATATCTTTGCGCAAGTTTTTGAAAAGGGCATTTAGCCCTTTTTTGATTTTGCAAATAACTAACTAAAACTAAGTAGAATGAGTAACATGATTTTTGTGCCAATTGGCCTGGCCGTAGTGGGATTGATATTTATGCTAATGAAGATGGCATGGGTCAAAAAACAAAACCCCGGTAATGATAAAATGCAGGAAATCTCAAAGGCTATTAAAGACGGAGCACTTGCATTTCTTAATGCCGAATATCGCCTTCTTTTAATATTTGTAGTGGTTGCTTCAGCTGCTCTTTTTGGTATTTCAGTAGTTGTAGATACTACAAGCTGGATGATCGTTCCAGCCTTTATTTTCGGCGCAGTATTTTCAGCATTGGCCGGAAACATTGGAATGAGAATAGCTACAGATTCGAACGCTCGTACCGCAGAAGCTGCTAAGACCAGTCTTCCGGAAGCATTAAAAGTTTCTTTCAGTGGTGGTACCGTAATGGGACTGGGAGTTGCAAGTCTTGCTGTCCTTGGTTTGAGTTTATTCTTCATGTTCTTCGTTGCTCAGTTTATGGGTATGGAAGGTTCATTTTATTTGAAAATGACAATCGTTCTGGAAACCCTAGCAGGGTTTTCATTAGGTGCTGAATCTATAGCCCTATTTGCCAGAGTTGGTGGTGGTATTTATACAAAAGCGGCAGATGTAGGTGCTGACTTGGTAGGAAAAGTGGAAGCCGGTATTCCGGAAGATGACCCAAGAAACCCAGCAACTATTGCGGATAATGTTGGTGACAATGTAGGTGATGTAGCAGGAATGGGAGCTGACCTTTTTGGTTCTTATGTGGCTACTGTATTGGCCGCTATGGTACTTGGAAATTATTTGATCAAGGACATGTCAGCTGCCGGGCAATTCGCCGATAACTTTGGCGGTATGGGTCCAATTCTACTTCCGGTTGTAATCGCCGGAGTTGGAATCCTGGCCTCTATCATTGGCACGTTCTTTATTAAGATATCTGGCAATAACGCCAAAGAGTCTCAAGTACAAAAAGCTTTGGATACAGGTAACTGGGTAGCGATTTTACTCACATTGGTAGCTAGCTGGTTTTTAATAAGAGGAATGTTACCAGACACACTCACAATGAATTTCTTTGGAGAAGGCATGAAAGAGATTCCTTCGCGACATGTGTTTTATTCAGCTATGATAGGCCTTGCTGTTGGGGCATTAATTTCTTTTGTAACTGCGTACTATACTAGTTTGGGCAAGAAACCGGTAATGGACATTGTACAGAATAGTTCCACTGGTGCTGCTACCAATATTATCGCCGGATTGGCCGTAGGTATGAAATCGACATTTGCTTCGGTAATTCTGTTTGCAGCCGCAATCTATGGCTCTTATGCATTGGCTGGGTTTTACGGTGTAGCACTTGCTGCTTCTGCCATGATGGCCACCACAGCCATGCAATTGGCAATTGATGCCTTTGGACCAATCGCCGACAATGCTGGGGGTGTAGCTGAAATGAGTGAATTACCTAAAGAAGTTAGGGAAAGAACAGACATACTCGATTCGGTAGGTAATACAACTGCAGCTGTAGGTAAAGGTTTTGCCATTGCATCTGCAGCATTAACAGCCCTGGCGCTTTTTGCAGCCTATGTAACATTCACAGGAATAGACGGCATCAACATATTTAAAGCTGATGTATTAGCCATGTTGTTCGTTGGAGGTATGATCCCGGTTGTTTTTTCCGCCTTAGCCATGCAATCTGTAGGAAAAGCAGCCATGGAAATGGTTCAGGAAGTAAGAAGACAGTTTAAAGAGATCCCTGGTATAATGGAAGGTACAGGAGTACCAGAATATGCAAAATGTGTAGATATTTCGACAAAGGCTGCTCTTAAAGAAATGTTGTTGCCTGGATTGATTACTATTATTACTCCTATCATAATTGGATTGGTTTTCGGTGCTGAGCCACTTGGCGGATATATGGCTGGTGTTTGCGTTTCGGGCGTGATGTGGGCTATATTCCAAAACAATGCCGGTGGTGCTTGGGATAATGCCAAGAAGTCATTTGAAGCTGGTGTAGAGATCAATGGAGAAATGACCTATAAAGGTTCTGAAGCACATAAAGCAGCAGTAACTGGAGATACTGTTGGTGATCCATTCAAAGATACTTCTGGACCATCAATGAACATCTTGATAAAACTAACGTGCCTAGTAGGGTTGGTAATCGCTCCAATTTTAGGGGAAATTTCAGGCAACTCTCATGCGCAAGTTGAAGAAGAAAAGATCGAAGAATTGGTTGAAATACCACATACTGAAAATATTATAGAAGCGCATAAAAACTAAATCAAAAGGTCGAAGGAGCAGAATATTATTATTCTTCTAGAAATTCTGAATTTACAAATTAGCTCCTATATTTGCGCCAAGAACACAAGACAATGAATTTAACTCAAAGACATCATCATCATTTTCCATGTGACACTCAGGTGTGGAAGTGATATTTTGTCTTTAATAAAAATATTTATAATCCCGTCTGAGTCAATCAGGCGGGATTTTTTGTTCCAAAAGGTGGCTCAGATATTTACTAAAAAACAATGAACAAACTAAGAATTGCAATTCAAAAATCAGGAAGGCTCAACGAAGATTCCATTGGTATCCTCAAAAGCTGTGGCATCTATATCGACAATGGTAAAGACCAGCTAAAAGCCAGTGCAAGCAACTTCCCCATTGATGTGCTTTACCTAAGAAATTCTGATATCCCACAATACCTGGAAGATGGCGTAGTGGATATCGCCATTGTAGGTGAAAACCTTTTGATCGAAAAAGAAAAGAACGTAGAAATCGTAGAGCACCTGGGCTTTTCGAAGTGTAAGCTTTCTTTAGCTGTGCCAAAAGAACTGGACTATCCAGGCCCTCAATATTTACAGGGGAAAAAGATCGCCACATCTTATCCGAATACGCTTAAGCAGTATTTGAAGAAAAACAATCTGGAAGCTGAAATCCACGTGATTTCTGGTTCAGTTGAGATTGCACCAAATATTGGGTTGGCAGATGTAATTTGTGACCTGGTAAGTTCAGGAAGTACATTATTCAAAAATGGTCTGAAAGAAGTAGAGGAAATTTTGCACTCAGATGCCTGTCTTGTGAAAGGGCCTGGCCTTAGTCAGGAAAGCGAAGAACTGCTGGACAAATTGGTTTTTAGGATGCTGGCAGTACTTAGAGCCAAGAAGAAAAAATATGTGTTGATGAATGTACCAAATGATAAAGTACAAGAAGTCAGTAATTTGTTGCCTGTTTTGAAAAGTCCAACGGTTATGCCACTGGCCACCGAAGGATGGAGTTCTCTGCACACAGTAATCGACGAAAAGGCTTTTTGGGAGGTGATAGATAAACTCAAAGATGCTGGCGCTGAAGGTATTTTGATTGTACCCATCGAGAAGATGGTGTTGTAAGAATGATCAATATCCGTCATTGCGATCACTATTTATCGGGAGAAGCAATCTTTCTGCTATTAAACTACAGATCGCTTCCTTCGACCCGATGACAATGAAGATAATAAAATGGAAAAATATATAAATCCAGATCGAAGCAATTGGCCAGAAATAACAAAAAGGCCGGAAGTGGACAAAAGCGACCTGCGGGGAATCGTCGAAGGAGTTTTTGCGGATGTAAAAACTGATGGAGATAGTGCACTTCGAAGCTACACTGAGAAATTCGACAAAGTGAATTTGGAGAAAATCGAAGCTTCAGAAAAAGAAGTAACTGAAGCCGTATCAAGAGTTTCTTCTGATTTGAAATCCGCTATTGAATTGGCCGCTAACAATATTAAGAAGTTTCACGCTTCACAGGCCCTAGCAGTAAACGAAGTGGAAACTGTTGCTGGTGTAAAATGCTGGCAGGAAGCTCGACCAATAGAGAAAGTTGGCATCTATATTCCAGGAGGAACTGCCCCACTATTTTCTACCGTATTGATGCTGGCTATTCCGGCCAAAATTGCCGGATGTAAAGAGATTATTCTTTGTACTCCATCAAATCAGGAAGGCAAGATTGCGGATGAAATTTTATACGCTGCTCAACTGACAGGTGTTGATAAGATTTTCAAAGTAGGTGGCATCCAGGCCATTGCCGCTTTGACTTTTGGTACAGAAACAATATCCAAAGTGGATAAGATTTTTGGTCCGGGGAATCAATATGTAACAGCTGCCAAACAGGCCGCCACTCAATACGGTCTGGCGATAGATATGCCTGCGGGTCCTTCAGAGCTTTTGGTGATGTCTGATTCATCTGGCAATCCCGCATTCATAGCCTCTGACTTGCTGTCCCAAGCCGAGCATGGTGGTGACAGCCAGGTGATCTTTGTGACCAATGATCAAGCTATGTTGGCGAAAGTGGAAGCAGAAGTTGCCACGCAAATTGAAGAGTTGCCACGAAAGGAAATTGCCAAACTAGCGATTGAAAATTCACGCTTGGTGAGTTTTGAATCTGACCAAGACATTCTTGATTTTATCAATGCTTACGGTCCGGAGCACTTTATTCTGAACGCTGAGAATGAGGAATTCTATCTGAAAAATCTTATTAGTGCCGGTTCAGTGTTTATTGGAAGTTATACACCTGAAAGTGCTGGTGACTATGCTTCAGGCACCAATCACACATTACCGACGAATGGTTATGCGAAAGCATACAGCGGTGTGAATTTGGATTCTTTTACTAAGAAAATTACTTTCCAGAAAATTACTTCTGAGGGAATCCAGTCAATAGGACCTGCCATAGAACTGATGGCTGAAGCAGAAGGTTTGCAGGCACACAAAAATGCGATAACCCTAAGATTAGCTGAACTGAAAAAATAATGGATGTTTCTAATCTAATTCGGGAAAATGTGAAGGCAGTAGCGCCTTACTCTTCGGCAAGAGATGAATTCTCTAGCTCAGCCGAAGTGTATCTGGATGCCAATGAAAATCCTTTTGAAAATGGTGTAAACCGCTACCCTGACCCATATCAAAATACAGTCAAAGAAAGGCTTGCTGAGATAAAAGGGGTTTCACCAAAAAATATATTGCTCGGCAATGGCAGTGATGAAGTTTTGGATTTGATCTATCGGGCTTTTTGTGAGCCTTTGGTGGACAACATTATTTCTTCACCTCCAACTTATGGCATGTACAAAGTACTGGCTGGCGTCAACAACGTCGAGAATAGGTTAGCGCCTCTAAATTCAGACTTCAGTTTGAATATTGATGCAATCAAAGCTCAGGTTGATGAAAATTCAAAGTTGATATTTGTGTGCTCTCCAAACAACCCTTCGGGAAATAGTTTGGAGGATGATGACATTGAAAGGTTGCTGAAGGAGACCGAATGCCTCGTTTGCATTGATGAAGCATATATTGATTTTATGGATAAAAAAAGCTGGATCGAGCGTTTGGATGAATTTCCAAATTTGATAGTCTGTCAGACTTTGTCAAAAGCGTGGGGGATGGCTGGTATTCGTTTAGGCATTTGCTACGCCTCAGAATACATTGTTGGCATTCTGAACAAGATCAAACCACCTTACAACATCAATCAGCTGACGCAAGATCGGGCATTGGAAGTTCTTGGAAACGAAACGTTGTTTTCAAAAAACCTGAATGTAATTTTGAGCGAGAAGAAATTGTTGGAAAAAGCGGTTTTGGATTTATCGATGGTCAAAAGGATCATTCCTTCTGATGCTAATTTTTTCCTTGCAGAATTCGAAGATTCTAAATACGTATTCGACGCATTGATGGCCAAAGAAATAATTGTCAGAGACAGGTCCAAAGAACTGCATTGTGAAGGTTGTCTGCGAATCACTGTAGGTACACCTGAAGAAAATAAGAAATTAATTGAAGCCCTGAAAACATTATGAAGAAGGCACTATTTATAGATCGAGATGGCACCATAGTTATCGAACCACCAGTAGACTATCAGTTGGACAGCTTGGAGAAACTGGAGTTTTACCCGGGTGTATTTCAGTGGCTTTCAAAAATTGCTGCAGAACTTGATTATGAACTGGTGATGGTTACGAATCAGGATGGACTGGGGACAGATTCATTTCCTGAAGATACCTTTTGGCCTGCACACAATAAGGTGCTTAAGGCTTTCGAAAACGAAGGAGTTTTTTTTTCGGATGTATTGATCGATAAGAGCTTTCCAGAAGAAAACTTGCCAACCAGAAAACCGGGAATTGGTCTGATGGGAAAATACATAAACGGCGATTATGATCTTGCCAACTCATTCGTAATAGGGGATCGGCTCACTGATATCCAACTGGCTAAAAACCTCGGTGCTAAAGGTATATTCATTGCGTCGAATGAAACTGAATCGTTTGATGAAGAAGTTCAGGTGCTGCAAACGGAGAGCTGGAAAAGTATTTATGAATTTCTAAAAGGAGGAAAACGAATCGGTGCTGTTAAGAGGACTACTCACGAAACTGATATTGACATTACTCTCAACCTAGACGGAACTGGCAAGACCGATATCGATACTGGATTAAAATTCTTTGATCACATGTTGGATCAGTTAGGGAAACATGGATTGCTTGATTTGAATATCAAAGTAAAAGGTGACCTGGAAGTGGATGAGCACCACACCATTGAAGATACTGCTATAGCTCTTGGTGATGCTTTTGCTCAGGCGGTTGGAAATAAGATGGGAATGGAACGCTATGGTTTTTGCTTACCAATGGATGATTGTTTGGCACAAGTGGGAATTGATTTTGGGGGAAGAAACTGGATTGAGTGGGATGCTGAGTTTAAACGAGAGATGGTGGGCACCATGCCGACCGAAATGTTTTATCATTTCTTCAAGTCCTTTTCAGATGCTTCGAAATCCAACTTGAATATCAAAGCAGAAGGAGTAAACGAGCACCATAAGATTGAAGCGATTTTTAAAGCTTGGGCAAAAGCAATAAAAATGGCGGTAAAAAGAGATGTAGAGAAAATGATTTTACCAAGTACAAAAGGGATGCTTTAAAATGAGTAAAGTAGTAATTATAGATTATGGGGCTGGCAATCTGCAGTCCGTCAAGTTTGCCTTAGAGAGGTTAGGCATCACGCCTGAAGTCTCAACGGAACACGGTGTGATCAACTCTGCGGATAAGGTAATTTTTCCTGGTGTAGGTGAGGCTCGTAGTGCCATGACGGCTATCAATGCCAACGGTTTACAGGATTTGATTCCAAATCTCAAACAACCTGTACTGGGTGTTTGTTTAGGCATGCAATTGCTGTGTGAACATTCGGTAGAAAGAAACACGGATGGCATTGGGGTTTTTCCTTTGACTGTTGAAAAAATGACTGGTGATATCAAGGTGCCACACATGGGATGGAATCAAATCACAGATTTGAAAAGCCCCCTGTTTGACGGTTTGAACGAGGGTGAATACATGTATTTCGTTCATGGGTACTTCGTTCCGGATTCTCAATTTACCATCGCTACTACGGATTATGGGATTCCATATGCCTCGGCAATACAGAAGGACAATTTTTTTGGATGCCAATTTCACCCGGAAAAAAGCAGTGATGCTGGACAAATGATATTGAAAAACTTTTTGGAGCTTTAAAATGAAAAATTACAAAAAGCACATCACAATTGCCGGACCTGTTCCGGCATCTCCTGGAAGTTTGTAAGTCACTGCTTCTTCGGAAGGATCCCGGAATAAATCCGGGAATATGTTGCTTTTTAATATGAAAAAAATTAATCATGATTAGAATAATTCCCGCCATTGATTTGATAGACGCCAAATGTGTGCGTTTGACAAAGGGCGATTACAAACAGAAAAAAATATACAACGAAGACCCTTTGGAAGTAGCCAAAGAGTTTGAAGATAATGGTATCAAATACTTGCACTTAGTTGATCTGGATGGAGCCAAATCTTCCGGTATTGTCAACTGGAAAGTGTTGGAAAAAATAGCCAACAATACCAGCCTGATCATAGATTTTGGTGGCGGAATCAAAGCGGACGAGGATATCAACATCGCCTTTGAAAGTGGTGCCGCACAAATCAATGTGGGTAGTACAGCCGTGAAGGACAAGCCACTTTTCATCAAATGGCTTTTAAAATATGGAACCGATAAAGTAATCCTTAGCGCTGATGCCAAAAATGAAAAGATAGCTATTGGCGGCTGGCAAGATTCTACTGAAACCGACATTTATGACTTTATAGAAAGTTTTCAGGATGTTGGTTTGAAATACCTTGTCAGTACAGATATCGATAAGGACGGGATGTTGCAGGGAGCCTCTCTGGATTTGTATAAAAACATATTGGAAAAATTTCCAGAAATGAAGGTAGTCGCTAGTGGCGGAATCACGGAATTATCCGAGATTGATCCCTTAATCGAAATAGGAACGGATGGGGTCATTATAGGCAAGGCCATTTATGAAAACAGAATTTCACTGCAAGACCTGAGACCTTATGTTGACTAAGCGAATTGTACCTTGCCTGGATGTGAAAGGTGGACGTACTGTCAAAGGCGTGAACTTCGTCAACCTGATTGATGCAGGTGATCCCGTAGAGCTAGCGGGCATCTATTCTGACAATGGAGCCGACGAATTGGTGTTTTTGGACATTACGGCGACAGGTGAGAAAAGAAAGACACTCGCGAATATGGTACAAAATGTAGCCAGAAAAGTAAGCATACCCTTTACCGTTGGTGGTGGAATTTCCAGTAAGGAAGATGTGAACATCTTGCTGCAAAATGGAGCAGATAAAGTTTCTGTGAACTCTGCTGCAGTTCGAGATCCAAAATTATTGAATCGCCTATCCAATGAATTTGGAGCTCAATGTATCGTGTTGGCTGTGGATGCCAAACAAATCAATCGCGAATGGATCGTTCATTTAGTGGGCGGCAAAGTGCCAACTGAAGTGGAATTGTTTGAATGGGTGAAAGAGGCCGAAGATCGCGGTGTTGGTGAAATTCTTTTCACATCGATGGATCATGATGGCACCAAAAATGGATTTGCTAATGAGGCTCTGGCCAAAATGTCGGATATGCTCAGTATTCCGATCATTGCTTCTGGTGGTGCCGGGAACATGCAGCATTTTGCAGATACATTTAAAGAAGGAAAATCAGATGCAGCCTTGGCGGCCAGTGTTTTCCATTTTAAAGAAATTGATATTAAGGAATTGAAACAGAATTTGGCTGGACAAGGAATTCCGATGAGGATTTGAGACTGACCTTGACTGTTGACCATTAACATTGACTAAAGAAACATGAAAATAAATTTCGATAAAGGAAACGGCCTGGTACCAGCAATCGTGCAGGATGCAGTAACCAAAAATGTATTAATGCTAGGCTATATGGATCAGGCAGCATACGATAAAACAATTGAAACCAAGAAAGTGACTTTTTATAGTCGTACTAAAAACCGCCTGTGGACCAAGGGAGAGGAAAGTGGAAACTTTCTTGAATTAGTTGACATCAAAAATGACTGTGATGATGACACACTTTTGGTCAAGGCAAATCCAATCGGTCCGACCTGCCACAAAGGAACGGACACCTGTTGGGCTGAAGACAATGATCAATCATTCGGTTTTCTATCCAAACTGGAAGACGTAATCAAAGACCGTCATGACAATCCTTCTGATAAGTCATACACAACTTCTCTTTTCAAAAAAGGGATCAACAAAGTAGCACAAAAAGTAGGTGAAGAGGCAGTTGAAGTAGTGATAGAGGCAAAAGATGATAATGCCGATCTATTCCTCAATGAGTCAGCAGACTTGCTGTACCATTACCTAATATTGTTAAGAGCAAAGGGTTATTCGTTGAAGGATGTGGTGAAAGTGTTGGAGGGGAGGCATTGATAAGTAAAAGAATACACTAGACTCAAACGAGTTGTTCGACCATAATCTCATTCCCTTTTGTGAGTGCTCTGGCCAGTTCAAATTCTTTTTGCATACCAATCCATAATTCAGGAGTGGTATTAAACGCTTTAGACAACCTAATAGCCATTTCAGCGCTGATACCAGTTTTTTCGTTGATAATTTCTGAAAGGTTTTTGCGAGATACTCCTAGGGATTTAGCCAGTTTCGTAACTGTCAACTCCATTGGCATCAAATAGTCCTCTTTCAAAATTTCACCCGGATGGGGTGGGTTAAACATTATCATAGCCATTAATTTTAATGATAGTCATCGTAATCTACCTCATACGAATCACCATTTTCAAAACCAAATATCACCCTGAAATTTCCACTTACGTCAATAGCATAACAACCTTTTAAATTCCCTTTCAATTTGTGCAGACGCCAACCAGGCACATTTAAATCCCTTAATTCTTTGGCATTATTGAGTCTAAATAATATTCGTCTCAATTTGTTAATGTGGTTGGGATTCAGTTTCGATACATCGCCTTCAATAAAGAACTTTTTGAGTCCTTTATGTTTAAATGAAATTATCATTTTAAAAGTTAAAGAATTTCTTTTGGGTTATTAAAACCCCAGCGCAACACGTGAAACGTATCACGTTACAAATATACCTCTAAATTTTAAATATTTAGCAATGGGTCATTAATTCAAGCCCCCTTCTAACTCAAAATCACATTGATCTAAATAAAGTGTTAGCATTCAATATATATATATTCGAGGCACAACAAATCTCATAAAACCTCGCTGACTGCTAGTTAGATTCCTCCTTCTTCAGAATTACCACTCAAGAGATGTTCTTTCAATTTTAAACTTTTATATCTTGAGCAATGTATAAGTTGACATGCCCGAAAATCTCACCATATCGTCCTCTGAATCAAGAGAAGAAAAGTACAAAACCCTGCTCCTTCAAATCGAAACTTTGATCGCAGATGAAGAAGATCTAATCGCCAATCTTGCTAATATTTCTGCGGCTCTCAAACAAACATTTGATTTTTTCTGGGTGGGTTTTTACCTGGTGAAAAACGATGAATTGGTGCTTGGGCCATTCCAGGGTCCAATCGCATGCACACGGATACAAAAAGGAAAAGGTGTATGCGGTACAGCTTGGGATACTGGAAAAACGATAGTCGTTGAAGATGTTGATCAATTCCCTGGACATATAGCCTGTAGTGGTGATTCCAAATCAGAGATCGTAGTTCCCATTTTCAAAGGCGGGGAAGTTTCACTAATACTTGATATTGACAGTGATCGAATTGATGATTTCAACGATACAGATGCTAAATGCCTTGAGAAACTAATGCATCTGATAGAGGTCAAACTCTAGTGCCCTTTATCTCCTATCAAACTTGAGGCGCAAACCTCTGACAGATTCATCAAAGCTTCCCGAGTTGTAAGCATGATGCCCACTTATAAAAGTATCTGTTACACTGGTTCGGAAGGTCTGACCTTCGAAAGGACTCCATCCACATTTATATAAAATGTTTTCCTTGCTTACCGTCCAATCTTTCTGCATATCTATCAGCACCAAGTCGGCATAGTAGCCTTCACGGATGTATCCCCTCTTTTCGACCTGAAATAGTATCGCAGGATTATGACACATTTTCTCTACAATCCTTTCTAGTGACATTTTGCCATTCAAATGATGCTCCATCATACTTGGAATCGCATGCTGTACCAAGGGCCCACCTGAGGGAGCACTCAAATATTTGTTGTTCTTTTCATCGAATGTATGTGGCGCATGATCGGTGGCTATTACGTCTATATTATCATTCAGCACACCTTCCAAAATCGCATCACGATCTGAAACCGTTTTCACTGCCGGATTCCACTTAATCAAAGACTTTTTGTTTTCATAATCTTTGTCTGAAAACCACATATGATGTACACAAGCTTCTGAAGTCACAAGCTTATCTTTAAGTGGAATATCATTGTCGAATAGTCCAACTTCTTTCCCAGTAGAAATATGTAGCACATGAAATTTAGTACCGTGCTTCCTGGCTAAACCCACCGCACGAGAAGAAGAAATATAACAGGCATCCTCGCTCCTGATTATCGGATGCTGAGCAAACGGAATATCCTCACCATATTTTTGTTTTGCAGCCTCTAAGTTGCTCTTGATAGTATCCTCATCCTCGCAGTGAGCGGCCACCAGCATTTCCGCTCTCGAAAACAAGTTATCTAGCGTGTGCTCATCATCTACCAGCATATTGCCTGTAGAAGAACCCATAAATACCTTGATGCCACAAACATTCTGTTTGTCTGTCTTCATCACCTCGTCCAGGTTGTCATTAGATACACCCATGTAGAAAGAATAATTTGCCAGGGACTTCTGAGCAGCAACATCATACTTATCAGCTAGTAACTCCTGGGTTAAGGTGTTCGGAACGGTATTGGGCATCTCCATGAACGAAGTGATACCACCCGCTACAGCTGCCTTGCTTTCGGTATATAGCTCAGCTTTATGTGTAAGCCCTGGCTCACGAAAATGCACCTGATCGTCAATCGCTCCAGGAATAAGTAACTTCCCATCAGCATCTATAACCTTTGCTACTGGATCTGAAATATTAGAATCGATTCGCTCGATGAATTGACCCTCGATCAAAATATCACTTTCGAAGATCTTGCCTTCGTTTACTACTTTACAATTTTTTATGAGTTGTTTGCCCATGCTTTCTGCTTCATCAAAATTTCAGGTAAATTTAATGAAGTGCGGGTCAGTTTTAGTACAAAATAGGAATCACTTGATGACCCGCCTAAAACCTTTAATACTTTTCCAATAATAATCCTTAGTGAGGTCGGATTCTACTACCCCTCTGGATGAGGAAGCATGAATGAATTTAGGTTTGTCATTTTTGACCGAAGTAACCAAGCCACTGTGCCACCAGCTTTTTTTACCTTTTGCTTTAAACTTAAAAAAAACAATGTCGCCTGGTTTAATTTTCTTCTTACCTACTTTTTTTCCAAATTTTGATTGGTCGAGAGCAGTTCTTGGTAGTTTATAATTAGCCTTTTCAAAACAGCGAAGCATCAACCCTGAACAGTCTATCCCCTTTGTAGAAGTACCTCCATAACTATACGGCGTACCAATATATCTTTTCGCGGTACTTATTACAGTGGTCGTTTTTTGCTGGCGAACCTTCTTTTTTTTCTGAGCGAACCCTGAATTGTTGTTAAATAGGAAAAAAACAAACGTGAAAATTGAAAGAAGAGCGATTTTTCGAGTCATATTTAAAGTAATATAAAAGCTAAGACATAAAAAAAGCGGCACAAGGCCGCTTTTATAATTTTGTACAAAACGAACTTAGGCGTTGTTTTGTAGTTTTATCAAATTCAATGCCGAACCAGCCTTAAACCATTCGATCTGACCAGCATTGTAAGTATGATTACAAATGATCGAATCAGAAGAACCATCAGCATGATTAGCCACTAGAGTTAATGGCCTGCCAGGAGCAAATTCTGTCAAATCCGTGAAGTCGAATGAATCATCTTCTTGAATCAAATCATAGTCAGCTTCATTTGCAAATGTCAATCCAAGCATACCTTGTTTTTTCAAGTTGGTCTCGTGAATTCTTGCAAATGACTTCACCAAAACAGCTACAACACCCAAGTGTCTTGGCTGCATCGCGGCATGCTCACGTGAAGAACCTTCGCCATAGTTTTGGTCTCCTACTACAATAGTCGGAATGCCAGCCGCTTTATACTTTCTCTGTGTAGCAGGCACGCCATCATGGCTTCCGTCGATCTGGCTCTTTACTTTGTCCGTTGCATCATTGAAAGCGTTTACTGCTCCAGTCAAGGTATTGTCAGCAATATTATCCAAGTGACCTCTAAACCTCAACCATGGGCCGGCCATGGAGATGTGGTCGGTAGTGCACTTTCCTTTTGCTTTGATCAATAGCTTAGCACCTGTTATATTCTCACCATTCCAGGGTTTGAAAGGCTCTAATAATTGAAGTCTCTTTGATTCAGGGCTAACATTGACCTGAACACCAGAGCCGTCTTCCGCAGGAGCGATAAATCCAGCGTCTTCCACATCAAATCCCTTTGGAGGCAGCTCCCATCCGGTTGGAGGATCAAGTTTAACTTGCTCTCCACTTTCATTTGTCAAAGTATCCGTAACAGGATTGAATCCAAGGTTTCCTGATATAGCGATTGCTGCAACCATTTCAGGGGAAGTAACAAATGCATGCGTATTTGGGTTTCCATCTGCCCTTTTAGCAAAGTTTCTGTTGAAGGAGTGTACAATGGTGTTTTTCTCACCTTTTTCAGCACCTGTTCTCGCCCACTGACCTATGCATGGTCCGCAAGCGTTGGTAAATACTTTGGTTCCAATTTGCTCGAAAGTATCAATAATACCATCTCTTTCGATTGTATATCTTACCTGCTCCGAACCTGGGTTAATACCAAATTCTGCAGCTGGCTTCAGTCCTTTATCAATTGCCTGCTGTGCTATGGAGGCTGCTCTAGACATATCTTCATAAGAAGAGTTAGTACAAGATCCGATCAATCCCCATTCCACTTTTTCAGGCCATCCATTCTTCTGAGCCTTAGCACCCATTTCAGAAATAGGAGTAGCCAAATCCGGCGTAAATGGACCATTTACATGCGGCTCTAGTTCAGAAAGGTTTATTTCTATTACCTGATCGAAATATTGTTCAGGGTTAGCATATACTTCTGCATCCCCTGTCAAGTGTTCTTTTACTTCGTTGGCGAGATCAGCAACACCATCACGATCGGTTGCTCTCAGGTATCTTTCCATCGACTCGTCATAACCAAAAGTCGAGGTTGTTGCCCCGATTTCTGCTCCCATGTTACAGATGGTTCCTTTACCAGTACAGGACAAGCTTTCAGCTCCTTCTCCGAAATATTCTACAATGGCACCAGTTCCACCTTTTACTGTGAGGATACCAGCTACCTTAAGGATCACATCCTTAGGAGCAGCCCAGCCGTTCAGTTTTCCAGTCAACTTTACACCAATCAATTTAGGAAATTTCAATTCCCATGGCATGTCGGCCATCACGTCCACAGCATCAGCCCCACCAACACCGACAGCCACCATTCCAAGACCACCGGCATTTACCGTGTGAGAGTCAGTACCGATCATCATTCCACCTGGAAAAGCATAATTTTCTAATACTACCTGGTGGATAATACCAGCGCCTGGTTTCCAAAAACCAATGCCATATTTATTAGAAACAGACTCGAGGAAATTAAACACCTCATTTGAAGTGTTGATAGCATTTTGAAGATCGGACGCAGCTCCTACTTTCGCTTGAATCAAGTGATCACAGTGAACTGTAGTTGGTACAGCCACTTTTTTCTTTCCAGCTTGCATAAATTGAAGCAAAGCCATTTGTGCAGTCGCGTCCTGGCACGCTATCCTATCGGGCGCAAAGTCCACATAAGAATTACCCCTTTCGTAAACTTCACTTGGCATTCCCTGAGCAAGATGAGAGTACAAAATCTTCTCTGCCAAAGTCAATGGCTTCCCTGTTATTTCCTTCGCCTTATTTACACGCTCGCCTATTGTTTCATAGACAGCCTTAATCATGTCTAAATCAAATGCCATATTTGTAATTTTTTAATTTAAAATCGTCTCTGTTGTGATAATTTAGGTGGGATGCCTAAACGGATGGCAAAAGTAAAGCATTTCACTCAGAATATTAAAAACTCCCAAATCGAAAGCAGTACAAATTTCACCATTGCTTGCACAAAAAGTTGCTGAGTTTAATTGAAAAAGATTTGGAGCAATAATGAAGGAGCAAATAGCAACGTCCCTCCGGCCTTCACTACTCGTCCCGACTCGTCGGTACTCAAACATACCGTTCAGTCCGGGCTAGACCCCATCGATCTTCACCAAATCAAAAATTTATTCATGGTATGACTTGGAGTCATGCGACGATTACAGGTTAGCCGTAATGGTTATGATAGCAAAAAACACCTCCAAGGTTTTGAAAACCTTGGAGGTGTTTCAATAATTACTGAGCAGCGATCATCAACTCCCACTGCCTATCGGCCCAGGAGAAATCAAGTTTCACACCATTTCCAGATGACTTGGCTTCAATAGTATATTGCTCAACTGTCGAACCAGAACTTGTAGATGGTACTTGAAGTTTTAAGATGTCCAGTGAATAATCTGGCTCAGAATAGCCCCAAAAGCGCCCTCCTGTATTCAGCCTGATTTCAAAGCCTGATGCCGATGGTATGGCATACATATCATACGCTCCCGCTTTTACCGACTGGCCATTAAGGGTAAAGTCCTTGTTCACCGTCAACTTAGTCGGCTCATTGGCGCCCAACCTCCAATACTTACCGTGTGGCTGCAGTGCACCTTCAGCCTCCGTTCCAAAAATGACACGCCCCTTTACAGAAGGTCTTGAATAATCCACTTGTACATTCAGTCCATTATTCTCGGCAGAAGTGCTACCGGGAGGGCTCATGGTTCTGTTTCTATTGTTCGCCCAAAACATAAATGCTACAATCAGGACGACCAATACGCCCAGGCCAATTAATAATTTCTTTTTCATGGTTATTAGTTTTAAGTGATGTTTAAGATACTCTTATTACGGCTCTTCTTCAATTTTGCTACGCAAATACTCCTTTTCTGCAGAATTATTCGTCAGGGACATAGCCTTTAAAGTGGCCTCTCTTCCTGCCTTCACCTTCCCTGTGTCAATGAGCAAGTCCCCTTTAATGGCATGAAACAAGTAATGCCCTGTTAACTGATCGTTAGACGCTAACAGCTCCAGGCTTTCTAGTGCCTCAGCAGGAGATTTTACTTTACTCTCCGCAACCACCCTGTTCAATTTGATAATCGGAGATGGATTGAGCCGAATCATCAGGTCATACAGTTCTAATATTTCAGACCAGTTAGTCTCGTCATAAGTTTTAGCCTCGCAATGCAAGCCACTTATAGTCGCCTGTATATAAAATTCATTCATAAAAGCTCCTCTGGTGGCTTCTTGAAGGTAGACTTTCCCCTTGTCAATTGATGCAGTATTCCATTTGCCTCTATTCTGAAATTCCAGAGTGACCAGCTTGCCATCTCCATCTACCCTCGCTTCAAATCTGGCAGAGTGAAAATACATTAATGCCATGAGTGCATTGGTCATGGAAATATTGCAATCATCATTGTCAAGCAGAATCGCATTCAATCGAATGGCTTCATCGCACAATTCCCGTTTTACCAAATCATCCCCGAGCGTTGACTTGTAGCCCTCGTTAAAGAGCAGGTAAATAACCTTTAGCACAGTATTGAGGCGACTTTTTATTTCAGAAGCTGACGGTAATTCTAAACGGATATTTTCTTTTTGAAATTTCGCCTTTGCCCTGGTGTAGGACTTGGCAATGGTTTCTTCTTTTTTGAGCAGAGCCCTGGATATCTCCTTTACTGAAAGCCCGCCCAGGATTTTCAATATCAGAATAATCTGATGCTCCGTGCTCAAAGTTGGATGACAACATGCAAACATCATTTTAACCACATCATCCTTGATAGATTCAAGGTCGATCTCAGTTGCATCTGCAGGTTTATCCGGGATTACCTCTGCACTATCCACTCTGGATGCTTTCCGGAAGTGATCAATCATTTTGTTGGAAGCTACCTTCACTATCCAACCTGAAGGGTTAGAAGGAGCTTTGGCGTAAGGCCAGGTTTGCACCGCCTTAATGAGTGCTTCCTGAACCGAATCTTCCACGAGTTCAAGGTGTTGAGTTCCGTACTTGGAAGTAAGAAAGGATACTACCTTTCCGTATTCCTCGCGGAAATAGTGGTCGATAAGGGAATTGAAGTTGTCGGCCATGTATGCAAAATAAAAACGCTGGCTTAGAAAATATAAGCCAGCGTTTTTGTAAATGCTTCTTATTATTCTGGCATTGGACTGATTGGCCTTACCTCAACAGTACCGTCCATTTCATGAACTGGACAGCCTTTGGCCATTTCCGTAGCATGTGCCATGTCTCTTGCCGGCAAAAGTATATAGCCACCTACTACTTCCACACCTTCAGCAAATGGGCCATCGGAAACTATATTTCCTTTCCCTGAGATTACACATCCCTCTTTTTCAAGTGGGAAACCTTCTGCCTTAATTTCTGACATCCATACACCCCATTTTTCCATGTGGGCCTGGAACTCTTCCGGAGACAGTTTGCTAAAATCGTGATCTCCTCCTCTGATTAAAAATAAAAACTGTTTCATAATTTTTCTTTTTTTCTCTTTAGACGGAGATGAATTTACAAAATGGACAAGTGACTAAAAAAAAATTACACATTAAATCTAAAATGCATAATATCACCATCTTCCACAACATACTCTTTTCCTTCAACAGCTAGCTTTCCAGCTTCCTTACAGCCATTTTCGGTTTTATACTTCTGGTAGTTATCCAGCTTGATAACTTCGGCCTTTATAAATCCTTTTTCGAAATCTGTGTGAATGACACCAGCTGCCTGCGGCGCTTTCCATCCTTTTTTGATGGTCCAGGCTCGAACCTCTTGCGGTCCTGCTGTGAAGTATGTGATTAAATCAAGTAAAGAATAAGACGCACGAATCAACTTATCCAGGCCAGACTCCTTCAATCCGTACTCTTCCAGGAACATTTCTTTTTCTTCAGCATCTTCAAGTTCTGCGATTTGAGCTTCTATTGAAGCGCTCACAACCACGACTTGAGCATCTTCCGTTTTCACAGCCTCTTTTAATGCCTCCACGTGCTCATTCCCTGTATGGATGGCTTCTTCCTCTACGTTGGCTCCATATATCACAGGCTTTATTGTAAGCAGTTGAAGTGGTTTAATTTCTTCCCTTTCTTCAACGGTTACGTCCAGGGTTCGTGCATTTAGCCCACTTTCTAAATGTGCTTTGTATTTTTCAAGCACAGGCAATTCTTTCTTTGCAGCAGCATCACCAGATTTTGCTATTTTGCCTACCCTGTCTATTTTCTTATTTATAGACTCCAGATCTTTTAGCTGAAGTTCTGTATCGATTACTTCTTTGTCAAATACTGGGTCTACCGTACCCGCCACGTGAACGATATTATCATCATTAAAGCAACGGATAACATGAATGATAGCGTCTACTTCCCGAATGTTTGCCAAGAACTTATTACCCAATCCTTCACCTTTGCTTGCACCTTTTACCAATCCAGCAATGTCTACAAATTCTATTACCGTGGGCAGGACTTTTTGAGGGCTCACTAATTCTTCAAGGATTTTCAACCTCTCGTCAGGAACAGTGATTACACCTACATTTGGTTCAATAGTACAAAAAGGAAAATTCGCTGCTTCTGCTTTGGCGTTGGATAACGCATTGAAAAGAGTGGATTTGCCAACATTTGGCAAACCAACAATACCGCACTTTAATGCCATCTAGTTGTTAATTGTTTTTGATCTGAAATACGTGATATCTTCTAAATGCCCAGTTGATTTCCATAACCGATACCCTGAGAATAGTGTAAACAGGAATGGCGGCAATCATGCCTGGAATGCCACCTAATGTAGCGGCGGCAAAGATAACAACAAATATTTCTAGCGGATGGGCTTTCACTGATTTTGAGAAAATCAAAGGCTGGAAGATCACATTGTCCATCGCCTGCACGGCTGCAAATACTGATACTATTTTTACAATGAGAATGAGGGTGCTATTATCGAAGACGAAATTACCCCCGGTAGATACACCAACGATGATTCCGAATATTGCACCGAGTAATGGCCCCAAATAAGGAATTAAATTTGCTACTGCTGCAAACACAGCAATTGTTATGGCATAATTCACACCGAAAATAGTAAGGCCTAATGCTGCCACTGAAAATATTGCCATCATCTGGAGTGTAAGTCCAATTAAGTAATTAGACAATAGTTTTTCTATTTTAAACAATGCAGAGATGAACATTTCGAAATAAGCATTGGGTACGACTGCTATCATCTGCCTGCTGACCAATCCATTTTCAAATAAGAGGAAAAAAGTAATAAAGGCAATTGCCAGAATGCTGACAAAAAAAGCACCTGTAAAACTGAGTAGATTGTCGAGAATATCCCGAAAGCTTAGGTTGCTGATAAATTCAATTATGGTGGACTTGATGCCTGAATTCAAACTTTCAGTATCCCCTTCCAGAATATTGTTTTCTATGAGGAAGTCTTCCAAAGACACCAACGGACCAGCCAGATTTTGATAGACTGCCTCTTTATCAATTTTGGAGATTACTTCAGTCTGTTCGATAACCAGAGGAACAAACAGCAAAACAAAAAGAGATATTACCCCAACAACCAGTGCGAAGGAAAACAGAATCGCTATGATTCTGGGAATGTTTACTTTGAATATGTAAGTCCTGCTGATGAAATTGGTGAGCGGCCGAAGGATGGTTGCAAGCACCAATGAAATAGATATATATATGAAGATATCTGAGAACAACCACGCGACCAAAATAAAGATAGCCGCTATCAATAAAATGTAAAAAAGGGTCTTATTGATCATGATCAAATGTAACAAAAAAGCCCTTGAAAATTCAAGGGCTCAAATATCTTAAGATAATAGTGAAATTAATCCCACTTCAGATCAGAGCCTCCGGAAGCATCACTCGATTCAGCAGATGCCTCGGTAGTCGCTTCAGTTTTTTCATAATCCTTCTCTCTATCAAACTCCGTAAAATCTACATCAGGAAGCAGCTCAGTCTTCACATGACCAACGGTGTTATTCAACGCTTCAACGAACTTATTAAAGTCCTCTTTGTAAAGGAAAATTTTGTGCTTTTCGTAGAAAAAGCCTTCCTCACCATCTTTATATCTCCTCTTACTTTCAGTGATAGTCAAGTAATAATCATTGGACCTGGTAGCCTTGATATCAAAAAAATAGGTCCTCTTTCCTGCCCTTACTCTTTCGGAGTAGATTTCCTGTCTGTCATTATCCTTGTGATCTTCCACTTTAGTTTTTTATTCGTTTACAGTTAGTTTTCGCTCTTGCAATTTAATTAAACGGTTAAATATAGTACAATTTGGATTACAAAAGCAACAAGCCAATACATAATACAAATATCTTCCCAACGCTATTTTGAGGTTTATAACTATTTTTTTAATTCAATGAATGAATTACCAGATGAATTGTGAATCATTTATAAATTGCAACGTTAGTATGGTCAAGGCATAGACAAAATAGGATGGAACTGGACATTGATAAACTAAAGGAATTTTCGAATATTGAGCTGCTCGCCAAGCAGTTGGTTGAGGGTTTCATCACCGGATTGCACAAGTCACCTTACCATGGTTTTTCGGTAGAATTTGCAGAGCACAGGTTGTACAATTACGGGGAAAGCACTCGGCATATTGACTGGAAGGTTTTTGCTAAAACAGATAGGCTTTATACCAAAAGATATGAGGAGGAAACCAACCTGCGTTGCTTCCTGATATTGGATAACTCTTCCTCCATGTATTATCCTCAGCCAGGTTATGGTAAGATAAAGTTCTCCATACTAGCGTCGGCTGCTCTTGCTTTCTTACTTCAAAAACAAAGAGATGCCGTAGGGCTCTACACTTTCTCTGATGAAATAGAGGTGCAAACAGAAGTGAAGTCAACAGCTACACACGTACATAAACTGCTCATAGAGCTGCAAAAAATATTTGATGGAGAAAAGACGAGCAAAAAGACGAATGTGCCCGCAGTACTGCACCAGATAGCTAGGAATATTCACAAGCGTTCTCTGGTGATCATCTTCAGCGATATGTTCCAACAGACGGACAATCAGGATGAGATCTTTTCAGCACTCCAGCACCTCAAACACAATAGGCATGAAGTTTTACTTTTCCATGTGAATGACAAAAACACCGAATTGGAATTTGATTTTGAAGACCGACCATACAAATTTCATGACCTGGAAACAGGGCAAGTCTTGAAGCTCACTCCTACAGAAATTAAGCAAGCCTACAAGGAGAAAATGAGCACTTTCTACAAAGAGCTTTTCTTAAAATGTTCACAATTGAAAATTGATTTTGTAGATGCTAATATCCATGATGGGCTTGACAAAATACTGAGTTCATACCTCATCAAGCGGACAAAAATGAGGTAGTTCCCTCTTCTATTTGGCTTTATGGCATAACGCTAATGTTACTTTAAAACCTAAATAAACTACGAAAAGTCATAGTTAAATAATCTTTGGGACAAGCCAATTTAACAATTGGATCGCATTATTGCGAAACAATAATTCCGTTAATATGGATTTACCCACTGAGAAACCTTTTCACAAAGAACTAGTCAACGAACTCAACAATTTCACTGCCAAGCAAAACGAAAGATTCCCCAAGAAAGATGTCCTCAAAATGGACATGCATTGTCATGATTACAACAGCGATGTACCTGACGAACTTATCGGAAGAATACTAAAAGCGCCCGAGACTTGGCTGCCTACCGAAAGGTTGCTAGCTACACTTCAAAAGAGAGGATGCGACGCATTCACAATTACCAACCACAACAATGCACGCTCTTGCTACGAGCAGCAGGATAAGGGCCTTGATGTATTGACCGCCTCTGAGTTTAGCTGCATGGTACCAGACTTCAAAGTAGGTATTCATGTACTTACCTATGGCTTTACACCTGAGCAGGAAGTGAAATTAAATAAGCTCAGATCCAACATCTACGACTTTCAGGAGTACACCTGCGAACATGACATCCCAACAATCTGGGCCCATCCACTATATCACTATACTGCTGGAGTGCCCCCATTTCGGTTTTTCAAAAAAATGGCCCTGTTGTTTGAAAGGTTTGAAGTAATTAATGGACAAAGGGACACCTGGCAAAATATGCTTACCAAAGCCTGGATCGAGAGTCTGGATGAAGAAAACATAGACAATCTGATCAATGAAACCGGATTGGATTCCTCGAGATATTGTCGGGATATTTATAAAAAGTCTATGTCGGCAGGATCGGATAGCCACATGGGCATATTTTCCGGTCTGACTGGCTCCTACTTATACGTACCTAATCTGGAGCTCAAGAGGTTGGATACCCCTGTATCACAATTGGCATTGGATGCAATAAGGAAAGGGAACATCGCACCATTTGGCACACACAGTAGCTATGAGAAAATGACCATCGCCTTTTTGGATTATGTATGTCAGATAGCATTATACCACAAAGATCCTGGACTGCTCAGGATATTGCTCCATAAAGGGAAACATAAAGACAAAGTCCAGGCCGTATTGCTTTCCAATGCCTTTGCCGAGTTAAGGCGACATAAAACGACCATGCGCTTTGTGGAGTTGTTTCACAATTGTTTCGCAGGAAACAAACCCCATTTTTCCAAGAGATGGCTGGTCTCCAAAGCATATAAGCCGGTATTTGATGAGGCCACAAAAATTGCTGATACCACCCAAAAAGATCCAGACTATCTGGTAGAATCACTTGAGAATTCCATTTTCAACATTAGCAACCAACTGAACAATATTCTCTCCGAACGGCTGACCAAAAAATTCGATAAGCTCAACAACAACGACACCTGGAAAGGGATGACTCCAGAATCGCTGATGGAAAAAATTGAGATCCCAAGTGAAATAAGGATGCTTTGGGACAACCATTCCAGCAGCGACAACCCGAGCGAAAATTCATTACCTCTACCTGACCTGGGCAAGATGCTCGATGGGCTTCCTTTTCCATTCCTTGCTGCAAACTTTATTTTGGCTGCCAATTTCACCAGCACAAAAGTCTTATACAATACAAGACCCTTGCTCGAAGAATTTTCTCAGAAAATTAAGAAATTCAAACATCCGAAAAAGATGCTCTGGTTGTCTGATACTTATGAAGACAACAACGGTGTTGCCATGGTCTTGAAGTCTATGCTCAAAGAGATCAGGCGACAAAACCTACCCATAGACATATTGGTTTGTAGCAATAAACTAGAATCCGAGCCCAACCTAATTGTGAGGAAGCCAATTGGGGAATTCAAATTACCATTTTATCAAAACCAGCCTCTCAGAGTACCGAACCTTTTGGATATTCATAGAGTATTTTTGGAGGGGGAATATGATAGAATAATGTGCTCGACAGAAGGCCCAATGGGCATGGTTGCCCTATACCTAAAGAGTGCATACAACGTACCTAGTTATCATTACTTACATACTGATTGGATTACATTCTCGAAAAAAGTCCTGCACTTCGGGCCAGACAATGTCAGTCGGATGAGAAGATTTTTACGAGCCTATTACAAAAAATTCGACAAGCTTTTTGTTCTCAATAGAGATCAGCAAAAGTGGCTGAAAAGCAGGAGCATGGGTTTCAAGGCCAGCAAAGTTATACGAACAGCTCATTGGGTTGAGGAGAATTTCACTCCGGTTGCATCAAATAAAAATGAATGCTACTCCACTTTGAATGGTGCCCCGGTGGTACTGTATGCAGGCCGTCTCAGCAAGGAGAAGGGCGTAATGGAATTGCCTGAGATATATAATAGAGTTAAATCCAAAATAGGAGATATACAATTTGCAGTGGCTGGAACAGGACCTGCCGAAGGAGAATTGAAGGAACAAATGCCCGATGCGAAATATCTAGGATGGGTAGACCATAACAAGCTTCCATCACTCTATTCGTCTGCCGACTTGCTGATTCTACCATCCAAATTTGACACATTCAGCGTGGTAGTGCTTGAAGCACTAAGCTGTGGACTGCCCGTGGTTGCCTACAACATCATGGGCCCCAAAGATATTATCAAAAAAGATGAGAGCGGCTACTTGGTGAAAACTCAGTCAGAAATGGCTGGGAAAATAGTGAAGCACCTTGGCGATAAAGAATCTCAAAAAACCTTCAAAAAATCTGCCATCAAGAGAGCCAAAAGCTATAAAACTGAAGCTATTCTAAAAGAATTCTTGCATGAAGTAGGTCTACATACCAACAATTAATTCAGGGATGACGAGGCATTTTAAGGACGCAATGGTCTGGTGGAAGCATGGGGTAATCTATCATGTTTATACTAAAAGCTTTTATGATAGTAATGGAGACGGTATTGGTGATTTGCAGGGCATCATCCAGAAGCTCGATTATATAGCATCATTAGGAGTAGACGCGATTTGGCTATCGCCAATCTATGAATCGCCAATGCAAGATAGTGGCTATGATGTGAGCGACTATAAGAGCATCAACTCCGTATTTGGTACTATTTCAGATTTCAAAGAATTACTTTTTGAGTGCCATGCCAGGGATATCCGAGTGATCATGGATATGATCATGAACCATACATCCATCGAGCATCCGTGGTTCAAAAAATCACGCTCGTCCAAGCACCATCCAAAAAGGAACTGGTATATATGGAAGGAGGGGAAAAATGGAGGGCCACCAAACAATTGGAAGTCTGTCTTCGGGGGTAGCTCCTGGCAATACGATGAAACTACAGGACAATACTACCTGCACTCCTTCCTAAAAGAACAGCCTGATCTCAACTGGAGAAACAAACAGCTCAGAAATGCATTTTTTAAGGAAATAAAATACTGGCTGGACTTAGGTGTGGATGGTTTTCGGTTGGACGCCATCAATATGATTGGAAAGGATAAGAGGTTCCGCAACAATCCAGGGATTCTGGGTTTATTAAATCTTGGCAACAAGCTCCTGAATCGAAATGCTCCCAGGTCGCATAAAATTGTGAGGAAACTAAGGGAATTAATCGATTCTTATGATGACAAAATGATCGTAGGTGAGATATTCGCCCCACCTCCGGGAAATGCAACGGTAGCCGCCAGTTACCTCGGTGATGGCAAAAATCAGTTGCATATGGCTTTTGATTTTACGCTAATCTTTAAAAGGTGGAGTGCTTCTCACTACTATTCAGCCATAGAAAATTGGTACAAGCAAATACCAAAAAAAGGCTGGCCAAGTTTTGTTTTTTCAAATCATGACCTGTTTCGAAGTAAGAACCGCCTGGGCGTAGGAAAAGACAAAGAGGAAAAGACCAAGATTATGGCTGTACTTTTACTGACCCTGCGCGGTACGCCTTTTTTGTATTACGGCGAAGAGCTCGGCATGGAAAATATCAAATTGTCCAAGAAGCACATAGTTGACCCCTTGGGCAAAAAGTATTGGCCCCTATTTGCCGGAAGGGATATTGCACGCTCACCCATGCAGTGGACGGACGAAAGATATGCGGGATTTTCCACAAGCGAACCCTGGCTTCCGGTACACAAAAATTTTGAAGACATAAACTTGAAGACCCTTGAGGCCGATCAAGATTCTATACTCAACCTCTACAAAAAATTAATTGCCCTAAGAAAAGAATACCCATCGCTCAGCATGGGAGATTGGAAGCCAATCATCAAGGGTGAAAATGGTTTGATATCATACTATAGGATTTATCAAAACAGGAAGATACAAATAATACTAAATTTTACTTCCCAGAAAAAAAAGTACCAGAACGGCAAAGAAGTGTTTTGGAAAATTCTGCTTTCATCAAAAAGAAGCACTTATGAAGAAGTAGACTCAAAGAACTTCGAAATCCTACCTTACGAAGGGGTTATATTAAAACTGCTATGACTTACTATTGAATTATTTCATTTCAAATAATCTGTCTCTGTAACAAAAAGGTAAATTGCCCATTTTATAGGACAATCCGTTTTATCGCACTCATTGGTTTTTGAAAATGATAGCAAACTTGATATCTTACTCGAAAACCCGAGAATATGAACAAGCAGCAAATATTTACCAAAAGACCTGTCGGACTACCTGAACCTTCCACCTGGGAACTTCAGGAAAACACTATCCCTCAAATCAAAGACGGGGAAGCGTTGGTCAAGGTCCACTATGTTTCACTTGATCCTGCCATGCGTGGTTGGATGAATGACGCCAAATCCTATATCGCTCCAATCGAAGTTGGTGATGTGATGCGTGCCGGAACTGTGGGTGAGGTAGTAGAATCAAAAAATGACAAACTGCCTGTTGGCTCTTTTTGTTCAGGATGGGGAGGAGTACAGCAGTATACAGTTACTGACGGTAAGGGTTGGTATCCTGTAGATCCAAGACTTGCACCACTGCCTATGTATATCGGAACCCTGGGCATGCCTGGAATGACTGCTTATTTTGGCCTGTTGGAGGTTGGTCTCCCAAAAGAAGGAGAAATGGTGCTGGTGTCTGGTGCGGCAGGGGCAGTTGGGAGTTTGGTAGGCCAGATTGCCAAAATCAAAGGCTGCAAAGTGGTGGGCATTGCTGGAGGAAAAGAAAAATGCGACTATCTAATAAATGATTTGGGATTTGATGGTGCTATTGACTACAGACAAGATGACATGAGGGAAAGCTTAAAAACCCTCTGTCCAAATGGCATAGACGTATACTT
The DNA here is from genome assembly GCA_049115735.1 of Cyclobacteriaceae bacterium. Taxonomy (GTDB): domain Bacteria; phylum Bacteroidota; class Bacteroidia; order Cytophagales; family Cyclobacteriaceae; genus CAXBNB01. The sequence goes on from JAGDZP010000004.1 coordinate 99,689, forward strand.
CGATAATGTGGGGGGTGATATTCTGGATCATGCATTGGCTCGTATCAATAAGCGAGCGCGCATTGTGATCTGCGGAGCAATCTCACAATACAATAATACCACAGCTGTTCAAGGCCCTTCAAATTACTTGTCGCTTTTGGTCAACAGCGCACGAATGGAGGGAATGGTGGTGCTCGACTATGCCGGTCGCTATCAAGAGGGAGCCGCACAACTGGCCCAATGGCTCCAGCAGGGGAAAATCAAATCCACGGAATATGTGGTAGATGGGATCGAAAACTTCTATGATGCATTTCTTAGACTCTTTTCAGGTGACAAGCTTGGCAAGTTGGTGTTGAAAGTAATTGAATAACATTGCATAGTCGATATGGCTTTGCAATTGCTTAACCCATCGACTTTTGTTATCTTTAAAAATGGAAAGGCCAACCACCTTTGCAAACCTGACTGCTCCACTACATTTCAGGAATTGAATAAAAATTTTTCCTAATCAAAACCTGGCAATAATCATGGCTAAGAAAGTAACCCAATCGATAAATGATGTAGATCCGCTCGCGACGGATGTTGTAATTGAACAAGAAAAAATCGACAAAAAGTTTTATGAGGAAGAGCTAGAACGACTTCAAATTGAGCTTGTAAAGCTGCAGGAAACCATTGTGAAGAAAGGACTAAAGGTTGTTGTTCTCTTTGAAGGAAGGGATGCCGCGGGAAAAGGCGGTGCAATAAAACGCATTACCCAATCACTCAACCCAAGAATCTGTCGAGTTGTTGCTCTTGGCACACCCACGGAAAAAGAAAAAACACAATGGTATTTTCAAAGATACGTGCCACACCTACCAGCTGCAGGAGAAATGGTGCTATTTGACCGAAGCTGGTATAATCGTGCCGGAGTAGAACGTGTCATGGGATTCTGTAACGATGATGAATATCAGGAGTTTTTGCGGACATGTCCCGAATTTGAGCGTATGATCATTCGATCAGGAATTGTGCTAATTAAGTATTGGTTTTCTGTTTCTGATCAGGAACAGGAAAGGCGTTTTACAGAACGTATCAGCGACCCGACTAAAACCTGGAAGCTGAGCCCAATGGACCTTGAGTCTAGAAAACGTTGGACAGACTACTCTATCTGTAAGGATCGCATGTTTGATTTTACAGATACCAAGCAGTCGCCGTGGTACGTAGTACCAGCAGATAACAAAAAGAAAGCCAGACTCAACTGCATTGCTCATTTGCTGAGTATGGTTCCCTACGATGATTTCACTCCAAGAAAAGTAGTGCTACCAGAAAAACAGCATGACAAAAGCTATATGCGTACACCTGTAGACTATCAAACTTTTGTGCCGAGTAAGTATTAGATTTTGAAGTAAACCGATTACTCGAATTAATCGGTTTACTCTATAGTCAATTCTCTTTATTTTAGTCAGTAAATGGATATGATTTTCACCATAGGGATATTCGTATCTCTATTCTATTTTATTCTCCTACTTAACAAAAAGAATAAATCTCTGGCCGATGGAATTCTTGCTGCATGGATGCTGATCATTAGTCTTCATCTGGCTAACTATTACATCTATTCGAAAGGTTATTGGGAAATATATCCCCATCTGATTGGCGTAACAGTCCCTTTTCCATTCTTTTATGGAATTCTTCTCTACTTGTACATAACCTACTCCATAAAAAACGTACTTAAGCTTAGAGGACGGGATTACTGGCATTTCCTACCAATTGTACTGGCCTACCTGTATATGTGCCAGTTTTACTTCTTCTACTCAGCAGAAGAAAAGAGGCTGGTGGATCAAGGGGTCATAGATGATTTTGATATTTTTTCAAATATTATACTTGTAGCATTTGTAGTATCTGCAATTGGCTATACTATTTTCTCCTACCGCTTGCTTAAAAAGCACAAAAAGTTGATTGAGGATAATTTTTCAAACACAGAACATATTAGTCTCAATTGGCTTAGAAGCTTCATCTGGGGTGTCGCGCTCATCTTCATTGCTGGTATCATTGTGCTAATTTCCAGAAACCTTTTGGGAATAACCTATCCCTTTAATCCGGATTTAATTTTCTATTCAATGATTGTATTAGCCATACTAAGCCTGGGCTATTTTGGAATCCGTCATGAAAATATATTCACTGACAATGAAGTCATTGAAATAGATGAAAGACTAAAGCCATCTTACAAAAATTCAAGCTTGAAAGAAGACAAAGCTACCGGCAAACACAAAGAATTGATAACCCTAATGACTGAGCAAAAACCTTATCTTGCTCCAAACCTGACATTGAACAGTCTGGCTGAAAGTCTTGATGTTTCTCTGCATCATCTTTCCCAAATCATCAATCAGTTTGAAGGACAGAATTTCAATGACTTTGTAAATAAATACCGTGTGGAAGAATTTATCGAACGAGCATCCAGAGATAAACATTTTAGTTTTTTGGCGCTAGCCCTGGATTCTGGTTTCAATTCAAAATCTACTTTTAATGCTGTTTTTAGAAAGCATAAAGGCGTAACACCTTCCCAATTCATGTCTTCTTACCTAAAAAAAGCATCATAAACTTTCGTTTGTTCATTTCTCCAACTAATTCATAAGCTACTGGTTTTCTGCATATTACGAATATACCCCGATAATTCCGCACCAAGTATTGGTCTAGCTTTATAAAGCTGGTCGATTTAATGTCGAAAAGAATATCCATTTGCTTAAAGAAAATTAAAAACAAAATGGATACTACAATGAAAACGACATTACTAATTGCACTGTGCATTATTGGACTCAATGAATGGTCCACCGCACAAACGGTAACGCAAACGATTAAGGGTAAAGTGATTGACCAAACTTCCCAGGAAGAACTCTTAGGAGTTAATGTAATCCTACTAGATTCTAACCCCATTGTTGGAACAACTACAGGAATGGATGGAACATTTGTATTGGAAAATGTACCTGTTGGTAGAAAGAGTTTAGAATTCAGAATGATCGGCTATGAAAGTTATTTTGCTACTGAAATACTTATTACCTCTGGTAAGGAAGTGGTCTTTGATGTAAACCTAAAAGAAGAGGTAACAAATCTGGATGAAATAGTTGTCACTTTCAAAGCTGACAAGGACAAGGCCATCAATGAAATGGCGACTGTAAGCAGCCGACAGTTTACTGTAGAAGAAACCCAGCGATATGCAGGCGGCCTAAGCGACCCTGCTAGATTGGTATCTTCATTCGCAGGAGTGGCTACTCCATCTATCAGCAGCAATGGTATTTCTATTAGAGGCAACAGCCCTTCGGGATTGCTGTGGAGGATTGAAGGTGTAGAGGTGCCAAGTCCTAATCACTTTGCCGACTTATCTATAGCCGGTGCTGGTATATTGACCGTATTGAGCAGCCAGGTGTTGGGAAATAGTGATTTCATGACTGGTGCTTTTCCGGCTGAATATGGCAATGCTACTTCAGGGGTATTTGACATGAACCTTCGCCGCGGTAATTCAACCGAAAGAGAGCACACAGCACAGCTAGGAATCCTTGGAGTAGATTTAGCCACAGAAGGACCATTCAAAAAAGGAAGTGACGCTACATACCTTGTCAACTATCGTTATTCTACACTCGCATTAATTGGCGAACTATTGCCAAGTGATGCAGGGATTCTCAAATACCAAGATTTGTCCTATAACATTGATCTGCCGACAGAAAATGCCGGAAGATTCTCACTTTGGAGTATTGGGGCGATTGATGGAATTAACATGGAGGCTGACGATCCTTCAGAATGGGAAGACGATTATGATAGAGATAATTCTCAGACATCTATGTACCTATATGCATCAGGTCTGAATCACAGGATCAACTTAAATCCCAGAGCATTGTTGAATTCTTCTCTGGCTATTTCCGGTCATGGTTTATCATTTAAAGAACAATACCTCAATAATGACCTACAGGCCCTCCCGCGTTCAGATGCGAAGAAAAACAACCACAAGCTCACACTTCAATCTAGTCTGAATTCATATTTGAGTGATAGGCACTACAACAAAACTGGTTTTTATATTAATCGGCTGGGATATGATCTCAACACTGCTCATAGTGATTCACCTGAATCGAAGCAACCAGAAACTATAGTAGACGAAAATGGACAATCATACCTTTTTCAATTATATAGCCAGTCACAATTCGAGTTATCCCCCAGGCTTACACTAAACGCTGGGTTTCATTCCCAATACTTTGATTTGAATCAGGACTTGACTTTTGAGCCGCGTATGTCACTGAAATATGATCTAAGCGACAAAAGTAACTTGGGAGCCGCCTACGGTTTGCATAGCAAAACGGAATCCCTCGGTTTCTATTTCGTCAAAGATGACCTGGGAAATGAGCCTAATAAAGACTTAAAGCTGATGAACTCTCATCATTGGGTACTGTCATATAATTCCCGGCTTAGTGATTATATAAGGTTGAGTATTGAGCCCTATTATCAATATCTAACAAACGTTCCTGTTACACCAGAAGGTCATGTTTCGATTCTCAATACTGAAGACAACCTATTTTTTGACGAAACCTTAGTAAGCAATGGAACAGGTAGAAACCTGGGAATTGATTTTACTTTAGAACGCTACTTGAACAATGGTTTTTATTCTTTACTGACCACCTCATTTTTTGATTCTAAGTATACTGCCAATGATGGTATCGAGCGAAACACACGGCTGAATAAAAACTATGTGATCAATGCAGTAGCCGGATGGGAATGGCAAGTAGGTAGAAATGATAACAATACCCTAAGCGTGAACATGAGACTTAACTATTTAGGTGGAAACAGAGCGGAAGTTATCGATCGAGCAGCGTCTATAGATAAACAGAAAGTAGTACTAGGCGAGACAGATGGACAGCTGGCTTTCACCCAAAGACATAAGGACACGCCTATTTGCTCCTTCACTTTGTCTTATAGAAAAAACAAACCGAAGAGTTCATCCGTATGGTCGCTGCAAGTACTAAATTCAAATAATGCTCAAGAGTTCGATGGATATAGCTTCAACAATGAGACTCAGAAAGTCAATACTGACTATGTTGGTATTATGATTCCTAACCTGAGTTATAAGATTGAGTTTTGAAATTAGTTTGACAGAGAGTAAACAATAGTAAACAGGTTACTTTACCACCTAAGCTTCACCTGATATTGTAACACACCCATAAATTTTCTTTGGGAAACAACAAGGTTTTGAGATGCATCCGTTATGAATATCGGACGATCCTGCACACCAATGGTTAGCTTGGAATCATGGCCGTTCATAATAATATTGAAGCCATAATCCATCATCAGCATATTGCCTTTCAGTCGGTCGTAGTTTGCATATTGAAAGGTGAAATAAGGCTGTATGCCTTCTATGCCTTTGATGAAATTCTTTGGCTCAAATCGATAACCAAATTGTGTATACCAAATCTTACCTGTACCCACTGCAGGAAAACTGTTTCCTCGACCGTTAAAAGATCCATTCATTACTCCATCGGCAGCATTGTTCGCGCCAATGTTTCTGATATAGTTTGGTCCAAAATCATAATCGAAATAGCTGGTGTAGAAAGTAATCGACTTAGAGTTTTGTGAATTAAGTGGTAAATCAAGAAAGAAATCAACTGCCAGAAACAACAAATCGTGTCTAAGCGTATCGCCATTGGAAGCCCTGTTCCATGTCGCTGTATTTTGCTGCAGGAATCCTGCACCAAGGTTCATTACTTTCTTCTTGCCAAAGTAGGTAGCAGCAGTGTATGCCGAGCTTTGGCTTTCCTTATCAAAAAACTGATACTTGAAATATGCAGACTTTTGATAGTTGGGTGTCCTTCTTTCAAACTCCGCATATTCAGAAAGCTGAACCGTGCTCGTCGGTATTACAGGTCTGGAGAGAATCACACGATAGTCCACCTTTCCTATCTGACCTTTTCCCACCAAACTCATTCTTCGTATCAGGTCGTCAGAAATATTGACCGTTGGTAAATTGAAAATAGGAATGTCATGAGCCAGGGCGCTTGATGTAGCTGGGGCAGCATAACGGGACAAGCCCACAAAACCAGTTTTACCTCCACCCAACTGCAACCAGTTGTTCACTTTGTAAAATGCCTCCACATCCAGAATCCTCAATACCTGATTTCTATTCAGGTAGTTTAAGTTGTTGGCACCAAACTGAAACTTCACAAACCAGCGTTCATTGATGTTGCCATAGGCCATAAATCTGAAGCGACGAATTGCAATATCCGTCACATAAGACTGTGGAGTACCTTGTATGGTAGTGCCGGGATTAAGGTCGGTATACCTTCCCCAAAACTGCGCTGCAGCCAAAAACTTAAACCTGTTTCCTTCTTTCGTTGCTGAGTCTGATTGTGCTAATAATTGGGATTGAAAAGTGAAAAAACATGTCAGTACTAATAGAATTGGTATAGTTGAAATAGTTTTTGTCAATTCTATTCTAGCGGCTTTCATGTTAGGTTATTTTAAGAGATCAAATAATTTCTGTTTGTCAAGTATCTCAGTAAAAGCTTCATAGTCCAGTCCTTTTTCCACGATATACTCTGTGACCAAAGTGCTTACCTTTCCTACCAGGTCACCCGACTCCCATGGTTTTTCTACATAGTTGTCAATGCCAGCCTGATTGATGGCTTGAATGGTATCCATATGTGTAGCCTGGCCTGTCAGCAATATTTTTTTTGTTGCTTCGAATCGACCGTCCTCCTGAATGCCAACAAGTAGTTCTACACCACTCTTGCCTGGCATTACATGGTCAGATATTACCACGGCTACAAAATCGCCATTGGCATCTATTTCATCAATAAGTTCTTCTGCCTCATCGGCTGATTCACATTCTTCCAGCACGAGATACTCTTCGAAAACTGAGAGTTGTTCTGAGACCGTATTGAGCACTTCTCTCTGGTCTTCTACACAAACTATATATAACTTTTCCATATCAATTTATTTAGCAAATTGAACTTTAAATTCCGTATGGCCTGGCTCTGATTCTACGAATATGCTTCCACTATAACTTGCCACTATTTTTTGAACAATGGAAAGTCCTAATCCCAGGCCAAATGACAGGCCATGCACCTTTGTGGTCACATTGGGTTGAAAGATTGAGGATTGTAGATTTTTTGGAATGCCAGGTCCATTATCAATAATCTTTATTTTATAATGCCGTTTCGTTACTTCCGACTCCAGGGTAATTTCAGGCTTATCTATATCTGCATTGAGTACACTCTCAATGGCATTTTTTATCAAATTGACCCATACCTGAATGAGGTCCCCCTCACGGGCAGTCATCACCAGACCTTTTTCAACATTGACGTTTATTTTCACACGCTTCACGAGGTTTGATAGAAGTGTCAGAGATTTTTTTAAGGTTAGCCTCAGGTCACAATCCACCATATCCACATGGCTTTTAGCACCAAGATCTTTTATAGACTTTACAACATGAGTGGTGTGATTAGCGGCTATTTGCATATCATGCAAGGCCAATCCAGTTTCCCAGTAGTAGTCTACTTTCCTGATGAACGCCTCGTTCCTGCGCATAGCAATAAAGTTTATTTCCTCCTCGGTTAAGGAGATTCTGGCTAGTTTTTTAGCCATGCTGTCCTTGATATCTATCTTCTTCGAGATTTTCTTTTTCCTTTTTCGAATATCGCTGCTGGACATGGTCTGTCCACTTTCTAGTCCTTTTAGGAAAAATTGGTAGACTCCATTTGAATCACCATCGTCATAAGCCTCTTTCAGTCGCTCTGTCAGGAACAGTGACTTGCTGTGTATCACACCTATTGCATTATTTAGCTCATGAGCTAAACCAGCCGCCAATTGACCAAGAGTAGCCATCTTCTCCGACTGAAAGAGTTTTTTCATTGCGCGATTTTTATCGGTCGTACTTCTAACCACCATCATTTGCCGCAGGTAAATTTCGTTAGCCACTACAGGCAACATGTTCTTTAAATAAGGCGTATAGTCATCATCCCCTTCGTATGGAATTTGCGCCTTCTCTACATATACTACCTCAGAGGGTTGCCTGGCAACCACTGTCGTATAGCTTTTCCCTTCTTCTGAGAAAAAACTATAGATCCCAACAATCATATTCTTCCCGGAATTGAATATCTCAAATCTTTCTCCGGATTCAGGCTTGTAATACCCTGTCAATTTCCCCTTTCTAATTAAATAAATACGTTGATTATCCTCACCTTGAGACATCAGGGATTCACCCTCCTTCAAATGAATAGTCTGCGCCGGGTCCGAGAAAAACTTAGCCTTTAGCCAGGCCAAATTGGTAAGCTTTGCCAGGTTTCTATGTTTATTATCTTCGACTGCCATTTATAGAAAGTTTACAAGTTTCAAAATGTACATTGTTGCAAATACCAACACCAAACCAATAGCCCCTAAGATCGCTCCGATCTTAGACATGTCAGAAGTCTTTATTACCCCGGTAGCATGAGCCAATGCATTCGGAGGTGTACTAATCGGCAGGCACATCCCAAGTGAAGCCGCCATGGCTGTTGCCAGAATTAGCATTTTTGATCCACCCAAAGGTTCCAGGCTTATGACAGACACACCTACCGCCGTAATAATTGGCAGCAGTAAGTTGGCAGTAGCGGTATTGGACATAAAGTTTGCCATTGTAGTAGACAATACAGCAGCGAGCAATACGATCAAATAAGGTGAAAACGTATCGAATTGAATGGTATTTACCACATGCTTAGCCAGGCCGCTTTTATCCAATGCAAGACCCAAGGCTATACCGCCAGATACCAGCCACAGCACATCCCAGCTCATTTTTTTCAAATCCTCCTTGGTGATGATATTGAATGAAAGGAATACTGCAACGGGGATCATAGCTACCGTATACGAATTCATTCCGTGGACAAAATCAAAAAGCCACATGAGGATGGTCACAGCAAAGGTGATATAGACAATGATGGCTTTGCTGGAAGTCATAAACCGCCCCTTGATCTTCAGCTCAATGTTCTCCGCCTGGGGCCTGAAAAACAACAACAATAGGAACCACGCTATTGCCAACATAACGATAACAAAGGGAACGCCAAAGGACATCCACTGTCCAAACCCTATGTAGTCATTTCCTGTCAGGTATTTAAGCGCCAGCGCGTTAGGCGGAGTACCAATCGGAGTGCCCAATCCACCTATATTAGCTGCCACAGGGATACAAAGCGCAAAAGCAATCTTTCCAGGGTCGTCCTTGCCAAAGTATGCCAGGACTGGGGTCAAAATCGATAGCATCATAGCCGTGGTAGCCGTATTGCTCATAAACATCGAAAAGACAGCCGTAATCCCCATGAGACCCAACATGATCATCTTTGGCTGTGTACCAAAAGGCTTTAGCAATACCCTTGCGAGGTTTTGGTCCAACCGATATTTTGTGGAAGCCATGGCCAGGAAGAAGCCTCCCAGGAACAAAAGGATAATAGGAGAAGCAAAAGTTCCCATGATTTCTTTATAGTTCAGTAGGGTTCCAAATCCAGCTGTCTCAGAATCACTAATAAGAATATTCCAACCCTTGGTAGAAACCATAATTAGCTCCAGAACGATAATGAGCACTGAGGTTGCATATATGGGTATTGGCTCTAAAATCCAGAACATAGCGGCCAGTACAAATAGGGCTATCACCCTTTGCTCTACTACAGTGGTATTCTCTAGTGGAAAGGAACTTGTTGGTATTAATAGTATGATAATTGGGACAATTAACGAGGTAGCCAGGCGTATGATTTTTTTCTTCTCCACTGCAATGCTTTCTTTTCGTGAGCAATCTTAATTAGAGTGTAAAATTAGAATTGCAACTTACCCAGAATCATGTCAGAATTCACCCATTTGACTGAAGTTTGTCAGTATTTGAATTTTGCTTTTTATGTCCCTCAAATTTGATGGGCTTGTAATCAGAGGACATATTTGAAACATCTGGAAGAACATTATTTGCTCGAAATGTCTTGGTAACATCCATACCATTTAAAGGTTAGTTTATTAGCGTCCAAAATTCTACAGTTCACCTTGCAAATTCTTCACTTCACCGGAATTTAGTTCCACAGCTCTCAGAACAGCCCTACTTTTACATCATAGTGATTTGTATAGTTGAATAGTTTTAGTCCCGGGCGTAGTGAACCCGGGATTTTTTTTGCCCTTTTCTATCTTCATCAATTTTCTGGTCTTAAACACAGAAGTTTGGCATTGATCACAATAAGATGAACGCCACTCGTGTAATAAAAACTCCTCTTTTGACTGATACATTTCCAATCTGATCTCCAACGATTATTTTTGTGATTACTAAACCCAAATAAAATGATAAACTTAAACTACACTTCGTTCTTAGCAATCTTTCTGATAGTATTTGGCTGTTCTCAAGGGAAACAAAGCTCACCGCTAAGCCAGCAAGACATTTCAAAGGAATCTAAGCGCGCCAATGACCACTTTGAAGAATATTTCAATGATAATGTAAGCCGAAAACCGGAGTTGCAAACGGAATTGGGCATAAAAACGGATTATGACAAATGGAATGATATTTCAGACGAAATGGCTCAAATTGAGTTGAAGATTGCCAAGGATGCACTCAAATGGATTCAAGACTCTATTCAATATGACTTACTAGACGACCAAACCCAGTTGAGTTATGAATTGTTTAAATACGAGCTTGAAGAAACTATCAAAAATGATGAATTCAGGTTATATAATTACCCTGTCAACCAGATGTTTGGTAGGCATACCATTGTCGTATCCTTACTTATAAACCAACATCGAATAGACTCTCTATCCGATGCTCACGCATATATTAAGAGACTTATCAATATTAAGCCCTTGTTTGATCAACTAATAACAAACCTCAAAGCAAGGGAAGCAAATGGAATTGTTCCTCCGGATTTCGTTTTTCCAAAAGTGATATCCTCATGTCAAAATTTAATTAGCGGCAAACCATTTGACAAAAGTGATACGAACAGCCCATTGCTAGGAGACTTTATGAAAAAGGTAGCTGGACTTGATGGAGCGTCGGATGAGGCAAAAAATGACTTGGTCGCAAAAGCAGAAGAAGCCCTCATTTCCATTGTCGGCCCATCATATGAAAATTTAATTTCTTTTCTAGAGCAACAGCAGAAAGGAGCAGTATCAGATGCAGGAGCCTGGAAGTTTCCAAACGGGGAAGCGTTCTTTGCACATGCCCTTAAAAACACAACTACCACAGAGCTAACCTCAGAAGAAATACATCAAATAGGCCTTAGTGAGGTAGAACGCATTCATGGCGAAATGCAAGAGATTATGAAGTCGGTAAATTTCAGTGGCAGTCTGCAGGACTTTTTTCAATTCATGAAAACCGATCAACAATTTTATTACCCAAATACCGATGAAGGAAAAGAGGAATATATGGCAGAAGCCAAAGTCTTGATTGATGATATGAAGAGCCGCTTAGACGAACTTTTCATTGTGAAACCTAAAGCAGACATGATTGTGAAAAGAGTAGAGGCATTTAGAGAAAAAGCCGCGGGTAAGGCGTTCTACGAGCGACCCGCACCTGACGGCTCTAGACCAGGGATCTATTATGCCAATCTGTATAACTCTACGGATATGCCCAAATATGAAATGGCTGCTCTTGCCTACCATGAAGGCATACCGGGTCATCACATGCAATTGGCTATTGCCCAGGAGCTAGAGGGGATTCCAAAATTTAGAAAATATGGTGGATATACAGCCTATATAGAAGGCTGGGGACTTTATTCGGAGCTTATACCTAAAGAAATTGATTTATACGAGGATCCTTATTCCGACTTTGGGCGACTAGCAATGGAGCTTTGGAGAGCGTGCCGCCTTGTAGTGGATACAGGCATACACTCAAAGAAATGGACAAGAGAAGAAGGCATTGCTTTTTACCGGAACAATACCTCCGGGAGTGATAGAGACTGTGAGCGTATGGTAGAGCGCCATATTGTTATGCCTTCACAAGCCACAGCATACAAAATTGGTATGTTGAAAATTCTTGAATTGAGGAAGAAGGCCAAAAAAGACTTGGGTGAAAAATTTGACATCAGAAAATTTCACGAAGTGGTATTGAAAAATGGAGCTCTGCCATTACCCATTTTGGAGAAACTGGTAAATGAGTGGGTAACTTTGGAATTGAAGAAAGGTTAGTTCGAACCGACCTTCTTAATTGTGTATTAACATGTTCATTTGAGCAACATAATAAACTTTGTTAGCTGAAATCCATTGATAGTTACTAAGTTTATTGACTTAAATTTATTTCTATCATGAAGAATTTACTCACTTTCACCATTCTATCTCTGATTGCTTTTAGCTTTTCCTGTACCCAAACAAAGAAAAGTCAAACTGAAAAAACCGACGCAAAGGCTGAAATGGAGGCTGGAGTGTTTACGCCTAACCCCCAGCCCGTTCCTAAGCAAGAGGTAAAAGTATTAGCAGTTGGATCTAAGGCCCCAGAATTTAATCTGCCTGGCGTAGATGGCAAATACCATTCGCTCAATGAGTATGATGACGCAGAAGTACTTGTAATTATATTCATCTGCAACCACTGCCCTACCGCTCAAGCTTATGAGGATAGGATGATTCGGTTGACTAATGACTACAAAGACAAGGGCGTGCAAGTGGTTGCTATATCACCGAACTCTGTACTTGGCGTGATGCTATGGGAACTAGGATATACAGATGTGGGAGACTCTTATGATGATATGGTCATTCGCGCCAGGGACAAAGGCTACAATTTCCCATACCTCTACGATGGGGACGATCATGCCGCATCATTGCTGTACGGGCCTGTTGCTACGCCACATACTTTTGTATTCAACAAAGAGCGTATACTGACCTATGTGGGTCGAATGGATGCCAAAGAAAAAATAGAAGCTGGAGCAAATGCTGAAGACGTTCGTGCAGCCATCGATGCAACAATAAAAGGGGAACCTGTTGAGGTTAGCACCACCAAAACCTTTGGCTGCTCCACCAAATGGGCATGGAAGAGTGACCTAGCCGATAGAAAAAATGAAGAATGGCAAGCCCAGGAAGTCACCTTAGAAGAGGTGAATACTGAAGGGCTGAAGACTTTATTGGCCAATGATGGTGAAAACCTGAGACTGGTCAATTTTTGGGCGACATGGTGCGGACCCTGCATAACAGAATATCCCGAATTTGTCGAAATTCATAGGATGTATAATCAAAGAGGATTTGAGTTTGTCTCGGTAAGTGCTGACAATCTAAAGGTAAAGGATCGGGTTCTTAAATTCCTAAAAAAGGAAACATCCGCAGTAGCAAACTACATCTACAATGAAGAAGACAAATACGTGATGATAGAAGCCGTAGACCCGGATTGGGACGGAGCACTTCCCTACTCGGTACTTGTTGAGCCGGGTGGAAAAGTAGTCTACAAAATAATGGGTTCTATCGATCCGCTGGAGTTGAAACGTGCTATCGTAAACCACCCAAGTATTGGTAGATATTTCTAGCTCTTTTCTTTATAAAATTCGAGCTTTCTTCCATCGAATCCGGTATTTCCTGCTCGATCGATAAGAGCCTGTCTATCGGCTTCACTCATTTGCTTGAATGACTTAGCCAGGTCAATTTTCTCTTGAAGCATTGCTACATCATCTGCTCCAGTGATTAAAGTGCTCACTGGCAATGACCACACAAAGTGTATGGCCTCTTTTACGCTCAGAACTTCAGGAATCAACCTCGGATTTTCTCCCTTGACAAAATGTGTTTTGCCTCCAAAAAAACCTCCATTTGACAAGGTCTTCATTGCCAGGACACCCATCTTTCTATCAACCAAAGTAGGTAGCACATTGTTTAAGAAGCTCTTGTAGTTTGGATCGAAACAGTTAATTGGCATTTGACAGGTCTCAAACATATCAGTCTTTTCCAACATACGTTTGTGCGCTTTAAAGTCAGTGTGTCCTGTAAAACCTATATACCTGGCTTTTCCAGATTTCTTTACTTGTTCAAATACTTCCAAAATATCATTCTCAATACGTCTATCTACATCTTGCTCGCTACTGATCGAGTGTACCTGCCATAGATCGACGTAATCCACGTTGAGCCTTTTAAGTGACGTTTCAAATTCAGCTAATGCCTCCTTGCCCGTTTTAGCTGTGGTCTTGGTCATAATAAAAGAAATATCGCGATATTTTGGCACTAAAAATTTAGCATATCTCTCTTCAGCAAGACCATTCCCATACATATGGGCATTATCGAAAAAACGTATACCTTTTTCAATCGCCAATTCTATCTGCGCTTCTGCTACATTCTCTGGCACTCTAGCTATGTGAGCTCCTCCTAATCCAAGCATGGTTACCTGTTCCCCTGTGTTTCCAAGGTATCTCAGTGGTAGCAAATCGCCTATTCTATCGGAGGGCGCGCTAAATATTCCATTTATACCCTTAAAAGGAACTAATACTCCGGCTGTAAGTGCACCCAAGGTTTTAAGTGCGGTACGTCTATCTTTCATGTTTTTTAGTTTTGCTTGCATTCTAAGTTAAATAGTGTGTGGTTAAAAGCAAAATATCTGTCCAAATCTTAAGTTCACCGTCGATTTTCTACAGTTCACCGAAAATCGCTAACCCAAACATCGATATGCGCGTATTTTTACATTGTTATCACGACATAACCCAAGAAAAAAATAGTGATTTGTATAGTTGAATAGTTTTAGCCCCGGGCGTAGTGAACCCGGGGTTTTTTATGCTATTTGGGGAATATAATACCCGGTGATGTGCAATCGGCCAAAATTCAAGCTCACTACCCATAAAACGTTTATTTCATGAATCATTTCAAATTGTAAAAAGCTATCAATGAGTCGTTTACTGCACATTTCCTGCTAAAAAGCAATATAATTTACAGGTTCTAGCATATTGATTTATGTTATAAAGGCCTTCTCCCTTCTGTTTCCTGCCATAAATTTTTATTCAGTCGCTGAATACATTTGTAATTCGGATGGCCAAAAATGCTGACCGTCTGATATATTAATAGACAATTTATCCCAAATAAGAATTCTGATGAATCTGCTAATATCTATGTTCGGAAAAAAGAATGGATTAGAGACGCCATTCACCCCAAGACAAAAAGATCTTATAAGGAATACATTTGTCCATATAGCTGCTATTAAAGAAGAAGCCGCAAAAATATTTTATGCTAAGCTCTTTGTGCTGGACCCCTCCCTAAAAATTCTTTTCAAAGGAGATATGCAACAGCAAGGCACCAAACTAATGGTAATGTTGGCTGCTGCTGTTAAAGGCCTGGATGATCTGGATGGCTTAATTCCTGTTGTCCAAGATTTGGGTAGAAGACATGTGGTCTATGGTGTAATTGATGAACATTATGATACAGTGGGATCAGCTCTGTTATCAACACTGGAAGCAGGTCTTGGGGATATGTGGACTGAAGAAGTAGAAGAAGCCTGGACAACAATTTATACCGTACTTACCAAAATGATGAAAGAAGCATCGAGAGAAGCTGCGTAATTTGATATATATGACAACATTAACCCAATAAGTAATTTGCATAGTTGAATGGTTTAAGCCCCGAGTGTAGTGAGCTCGGGGTTTTTTATTGCCCAATTTTCAACGAGCATTCTTTATCAGCCATTATTCGACTAAATAGCTACTGAGAAAAAGAGTTTCAATGAATTACGTAGTTCGAAAAACTCGGCGGACACATTTTTTCATCTACAAATACAAAACACAAACAACTGATTTTCAACTATATATCACATATATCCTGTGAAAAGGCATTTTTAATTATAAGTTTTACACAGAAACAATTGAGGGATAAAAGCCTATTGAACTCTGTTATCAACCATATATTCTCATTCTGACGCCTCATATATTTGCAATTCAACTACGTATTTATACCTAAATATTACGTAGATAATACTAATCAAAGAAATAGTGAAAGGATTGAAAAATTTGAGAATTACACACCAGAAAGCGAACGTTGACATTCGTGGTAAGTTCTCCTTGACTACTGAAGAGAGGTTGTTACTCTACAGTCAATTCAAAGAATATTTTTCAATATCAGAGGCTTTAATTCTTAGCACTTGCAATCGCACAGAACTATATTATGTTCATATAGCCGACCTGAGTGAGAAGCTTATTAAGCTACTTTGTTCAATCAAAGGTGTGAAGAGCGAAGATTATCTAGGCTACTTCACTCATGAAACTTCGGATCAGGCATCTTTGAACCATCTCTTCAGAGTTGCAATGGGTTTGGAGTCTCAGGTACTTGGTGACAATGAGATTTTCGGACAAATAAAAAAATCTTACCAGGAATCCACAGAAACCGGAATGTCTGGCACACTAATGCATCGAGCACTGCATCACCTCTTTTTTACTCACAAAAAGGTCTGTCAAGAGAGTGGCATTAAAGATGGAGCCGCTTCTGTTTCCTACAACGTAACCAACCTACTCATAGAAAAAAATGTTGATCCAACAACAGCCAAGTTACTTGTAGTAGGGGCCGGTAAAATGGGATCAGACGTTTGTAGGCATTTGACTAAAAAAGGCTTTAGCAACTTGAATATTACTAATAGAACTTTAGAAAAGTCGCTACGACTGCATCTGGAGATTGGTGTGAATGTGATCTCCTTTGATGACATCTTTTCTCAACTGGAACAATATGATGTGATCATCAGTGCAGTAAGCATGCCTTCACCCCTTTTCAGCGGATTCTTTTCAAAAAAGAAAAAATACCTGGCGATCGACTTGTGCTCTCCAGCTAGTTTCAACAGCTATTTTATCAAAAATTTCACTTCGGATTATTTCGATATTGACGCCATTGGAAAGATGACTGCTGATACGCTCGAAAATAGGAAGCAATTCATACCCCAAGTAGAATCAATTATAGCTTCAGAACTGGATGTTCTTGGAGAATGGGTGGAAACCCATGACAATACTCGAGAGATCAAGAGGTTTAAGGAGACGCTCGAGGCATTGAGAAAAAGATCTATCGCCAAATACATTAAGAACGCTGATGACGAGCAGCGAAATATGATCGACGAGCTTTCCTCATCCATCATTCATAAGATCGTGAAACTCCCAGCTCTACAGCTCAAGCAAGCATGCGAAAGGGATCGCGCCGATCAGCTCGGTCAAACACTCAACGAATTATTTAATCTGGAATATCAACCATTGTATAATCTTAAACAGGAACAATCATGAGTTTTTTAAAATCATTATTCGGAAAGAAAGAGGAAGAAACCGGCCCTTTCACTGCAAAACAAAAAGAACTGGTTCAAAGTACATTCGCTCAAGTAGTGCCAATCAAAGAGCAGGCTGCTGAGATATTTTACAACAAGCTCTTTGAACTAGACCCTTCGCTCAAGCCTCTATTCAAAGGCGACATCAAAGAGCAAGGTGCTAAATTGATGACCATGCTGGCTGCTGCTGTAAAAGGACTAGATGATTTAGGAAGCCTTGTACCTGTAGTTCAGGATCTTGGAAAAAGACACGTAGGTTACGGCGTTACAGATGAGCATTATGATACGGTAGCAGGAGCCTTACTTTACACTCTTGAAACAGGTTTGGGAGATCTTTGGGATGATGAAGTGAAGGACGCCTGGGTAGCCATATATACCATCCTTGCTACAACAATGAAAGACGCAGCGAAAGAGGCTGCTTGATAAATCTCGCGTGAGGCCCGCCTGCCTCGGGCAGGGATCGCAGCAAGCTACCATGTAGCGCGGAGAGCCCGATCCCGACTTGTCGGGAGCACGCCCAATATCAACTAAGGAAAATAATCGAAAGTTATAGTTAAACAATAGAAGTATGAGAATAAAAACAAACTACCTGGCATTACTGACGGTGATCGTAATGTATGTAACAGCCTGCCAACCGCTACCTGAAGAGGGTGTGGGAGAAGTGAAATCCGACAAAATGTACTCCATAGAGGAGGCATTTGAAATCGTAGCAACGGAAAACGATGTTGCGAGAACCTTGTATACTAAAGCGATCGTGGGAGCTGGTAAGAAGCAGGGATTGAAATTTCACGAGGATTGGGAAAAAGATGAAATAGAAGCAGGACCGCTTCCTGCTCTTTTCCTAAGAGGTATCGCAGGAGACATTAGAAAAAAAGGAGACATTCCATTGGGACTTTTTCTTGGTTCTGATTTCCCGGTAAGGAAATCCAACAAGTTCGTTGGAAAACAAGCCGAGCTTTTTGCAGAAATCAGAAAAGATTCTAAGCCAAAGTATTTCTACGATGAAGAAAATCAGCTCTATACGGCAATGTTTCCCGATTTTGCTGCAGCAGCACCTTGCGTGAGCTGCCACAATGACCATCCGGAAACTACCAAAACGGATTGGGAAATGGGAGACATCATGGGAGCAACTACTTGGACATACCCAAGTGATTCTGTATCGTTCGAAGAACTTCAAGGCATTGTGATGGCTTATAGAGACGGTGCTGCTGCCACCTTTCAGACTTACCTGAACAAAGCTGCTGGATTTAAGGAGGTGGAAGTCCCGCCTGTTGGAGAAGCATGGCCAGGATCAGGTATATATACTCTACCTACTCCGGAAATATTTCTGGACAGTGTGAATGAGTTGGCCTCAGAGAAGACCCTAAAAGGTATCCTGAAAATTTGATACCATCATGAGCCCCGGTCTGTGTCCTTACAGACCGAAAAGAGGTTTGTGAAGACACAAACCTTGGCGATGGAGAATCCTTAAAATATAGTTTAGACCATTGTTTTAGTTTTTGAGACCCTCTAAGTTACTCGGAGGGTCTCTTCCTTATCAACATACAAAATGGGAAGAATTGCTTTTCTCGTAACAGGAGGTACTTTATTCATACTTTTTATCCTGCAGGATCTGCTGGGATGGAAATGGGATTACCTATATGAATTACAAAACGATCAGATTTATCGCAGGTGGTCTGGCCTGGTACTTTCTTTGATCATTCTCTTCCAATGGACTCTGAGCCTGATACGCTCAAAGCCAAAATGGGAAGAGCTGACTCTTCGCTTTTACAACATTCACAACTGGGTGGGCGCATTTACACCCCTGCTCTTCTACATTCACTCCATGCAGCTGGGCTTTGCTTATCTGTTTGTACTCAGCATCACTTTCTTTGGAAATTTTCTTATGGGGCTGATCAATCTGGATGTGATCAAAAGCAAATCTCAAATCGTATTTCAGGGCTGGATGATCCTTCATGTTGCCTGTTCATTTTTTATCACATTTCTCACCATCTACCACGTCTGGATAGTTTTTTACTACGAATAAAATGGGAAAAGTAGCTTCACTAAAAGTACTGAAAGTAATAAAGGTCACTGAAGATGCGATCAGCATTCACTTCAAGCAGCCCTTTCTACGAAAAATCAAATACACCTCAGGGCAATTCCTAACGCTGCTCGTAAACATCGACGGACAAATCATAAGGCGTTGCTACTCACTCAACAGTGCACCGAAAGTGGACGATTATGTGAGTGTGACAGTCAAAAGAATAAAAGATGGAAAGGTTTCAAATCACCTTTTCAACAACATCAAGCCCGGTGACAAAATGAGTGTTTTGTTACCGATGGGTGAATTCACTTTCACCCCAAACAAAAAGAAAAAAAGACATATCGTGCTATTCGGCGCTGGTAGTGGCATCACGCCACTGATATCCATCCTGAAATCAGCAATAGCTTCAGAGCCTGAAAGTACAGTTTCATTGATCTATGGAAATAGAGATGTGGAATCAATTATTTTCAACGAAGAACTCAACCAATACAAGGAAAAATATACTGATCGCCTCAACCTGATCCATATCCTGGAAAAGCCAGGAGATTTTGAAGATTGCTATAAGGGACGAGTAGAGCGATCACAAGTAAAAGGTCTTTTGGATGAGCTTCCTAAATTCCCAGAGCAAGACACTGAATACTATATCTGTGGGCCATCTGGCATGATGAACGAGGCTGAAGAAGGTCTCAAAGGCTGTGGTATAAATGGAGACAAAGTACATATTGAAAAATTCTCTGCTCCGCCACCTTCTGCAAATGAATCCAAAGTTGTAGGACCATTTATTGAAAACAGAGAAGTCGCCATAAAATTGAAGGGTACCACTTATCGAGTACCTGTGAAAGCAGGTACAACCATCATGGATGCAGCACTGGATGAGAATATCAAACTGCCTTATGTGTGTATGGATGGCATTTGTGGGTCTTGCAAAGCCAAATGTGCTTCAGGTGAAGTCTTTATGCGAAATGGCCATGTGCTGACCCAAAAAGAAATTGACGAACAGATTGTACTGCCTTGCATTAGCAAGCCGGTAACAAATAATGTTGTGATAGAATTTGCTTCCTGATGCTATGCTTGGAAATCTTGGACATTTGAGCGTAACGGTCGCGCTGGTTTCAATAGCAGCGTGTATCTATGCCTATGTCTCAAGCAATCAACACGATGGACTGGAAAAAGCCAAATGGCTAAAGTTTGCCCAAGTTACATTTATCATTCATGGCATTTCAGTGATCACTTGCATCGCCAGCTTGTACAGTATCCTATATTTTCATCATTACGAATATCAATACGCGTGGAAGCATTCGTCTAATTCACTTCCATTTTATTTCATTCTCTCTTGCTTTTGGGAAGGTCAGGAAGGTAGCTTTCTGATTTGGATTTTTTGGAACGCAATCCTGGGAGGCATTCTGCTGAAAACTACAAAAGATTGGGAATCATCGGTGTTGCCTGTATTTGGCATGATCCAATTTTTTCTGCTAACAATGGTACTTGGAGCCCACTTTAGCACCGAACTAAAAATTGGAAGCTCCCCGTTTTTACTGCTGAAAGATACCGTTGGAGGAGAAATTTTTAACATTAACCCAAACTTCATTCCTGTTGATGGGACAGGCCTCAATCCTTTGTTACAAAACATTTGGATGGTGATCCATCCACCAATCATATTTTTAGGCTTTGCTCTTTCGGGCGTTCCTTTTGCTTTTGCCATTGCGGCAATGTGGAAATTGGAACTCCATGATTTTTCCAAAAAGGCCACCCCCTGGCTGCTGATCACGGTTGGTGTGCTTGGGATCGGGATAATGATGGGTGCTTATTGGGCTTATGAAACGCTCAACTTTGGCGGCTATTGGAACTGGGATCCTGTAGAGAATGCAGTACTAATCCCTTGGCTGGTGCTACTGGCAGCCGTTCACGGCACAGTGCTATATCGCCGAAAAAGAAAAGGGCTTGCCTTGACATTAGGCTTAAGCATGACAGGTTTTTTGCTTGTGCTCTACTCGACATTTCTAACTAGAAGTGGAATTTTGGGAGACTCGTCTGTGCATTCATTCACAGATTTAGGGCTTTCTGGTCAGCTTTTGCTCTTCTTGTTATTTTTTGTAGCGCTGGCAGTGGTCATATTGGTATATAGAAAAAATGAGCTGAAAGGTGAAGAGCAAGAATCGCCCGTGCTTTCCCTGGACTTTTGGATGATTACGGGAATTTGTGTGCTGTGCTTGTCTGCCTTTCAGATTTTACTCCCTACCTCATTTCCAGTGATCAATGTTCTGTTAGAAAATATTGGAGTCGATAAGAATTTTGCACCACCAGCTGACCAGGTCATGTTTTATGCCAATTTTCAGGTCTGGTTTGCTGTGGTGTTTTGCCTGCTAGCCGGACTAGGGCAAGTTTTTTATTGGAGAAAAATAAAAACTGTGAGCTCTCTAGAGAGCGAATTAGCCTTCCCGGTTTTGCTATCACTCGTGCTGACTTCCTTGCTGGTTTTGATTGGGAAGACAGCTGATATTAGCTACATCATTCTATTATTTTCAGCGATCTATGTGATTGCCGTAAGCATTCAGTTGATGCTTGCCTTAATTCGAAACACTGAAAATACTTCTCTTGGAGGACTGCTCGCACATGTAGGTATGGCGGTGATGCTTATTGGGTTTGTATATTCGGCAGGCCACAAGAAAGTAGTCAGCCAAAATCTAACCATCAACGCACCCGATAGCAGTTTGCCAGCACATACTATTCAGGAAAACTTACTACTCAGTCGGAACATTCCGAAGGAAAACGAAGGCTATAAAATCCTATACAATGGTTCATACGCGCAAACCACGAGTGGCACAATGGTGAACCGTGACCTCCTTTTACCTACCACAAGTGAAAATGAGAAAATTCTCTTAGAAGAATATATCGATGGGAGTGGCAATACTTTCACAATCGCAGACACAATCAAAATCGATACAGAAAATACCTTTTACGATATAACGGTTGAAAGTGACGCTGGAGATCAATTCAACCTTCTCCCAAGGATGCAAAATAACCCAACCATGGGCTATATCGCTTCTCCGGATATCAAGAGCTATTTCACAAGAGATATCTACACCCACATCACCAATTTTCCAGATCCGGAAAAAGTGAAATGGAACAAACCGCTGAATGCAGAAATTGCCATGGGTGAATCTTTCAATGTACAAGGACTTGACATTTTGCTTGAAAAAATTGAGCAGAACGAAAATCCTATTGGAGTACCTAACCTTTCGAACGATATAGCATTGGAAGCGAGTATCCTGATAAAAGATCAAACAGGAACTTATGAGACAAATCCTATTTTTCACATCGATGGAAACAGATCGGTGCGAATGTTCCCTGGAGAGGTCAAGGCACTTGGCGCAAAGATTTTTCTGAATAAGGTAGATCCTCAAAACGACCAATATGGACTATCGTTGGTGACATCCCAAAGGGATTGGATCACCATCAAGTCCATAGAAATGCCATTTATCTCACTAGTGTGGCTCGGAACGATTATACTTTTTGCAGGTGTGGGAATAGCATTTTATTATAGGCTGGTAGAAGCGAGAGAGGGAAGACTAGAAAAGGTTGAGAAAGAAATATTTAATCCAGAAATACAAGTGCCAGAACTAGCTCTTGCAACTAAGACAAGATTTTTAGAAACAAGACTATCAAAGCCAGGAGAAAAGAGACCAGTATCCAGTAATAATGACTGAATGTAAGCATCAAATAATTACAGAATATGATTTGAGTATCCACAGACCAGTAACCAGAAGCAAGCATCTATATCGAAAAAGAACCAAAGTATCGAAACCAAGAATAAAAGGAGATCAATCAGAAATAAGACGTTATGAAAATCAGTAGGAAAAGAAAAAGGCAGTGGATAGGGTTCGGTGTTGGGTTACTCATCACTGCATTCACATATACTTACTTGAGTATGCCATCTAATGAGCAGTCATTATCATTGGGGCCCATGAATACCGGACATGAAGAGCTGAGTTGTGAATCATGCCATAACTCTTCAAAGGGCAATGTATTTCAACAGCTCCAAGCCAATGTTATGTTTACTGTAGGCATGCGCAAAACTGTTGCAGATTTTGGTACAGAAAACGTAGACACAGATAAGTGTCAGGAATGTCATGATAGACCGAATGATCGCCACCCTTTACACAGATTCACAGAACCTCGATTTGCTGAAGCCAGGAAAAACTTGGGTGCAACTAACTGTGAGTCCTGTCACTCAGAGCACAATGGCGTCAGAGTAACACAAACCAATATAGGGTTTTGTCAAAATTGCCATGATGAAACTGAGTTGAAACACGATCCGCTGGAGATTAGTCATAAAGATTTGATCAAAAAAGAAATGTGGACCACATGCTTGCAATGCCACGATTGGCATGGTAATCATGTCTTTCATGCTGCTGAGTCCATGAAAGATACCATCCCAATGAACATCGTAAGAGAATATCTGGATGGGGGAAAATCTCCTTACTCAGATGTCAAGAAATATTTTGCTCTGAAGGAAAGTGAGTGGAAAGAAAAATACTAATGATACAAGGATTTATTTATGACTATACAGAACTAGTACTTTGATTCTTATTCAATCTTAAAAATCTCCCTTCTGCCTTCAATCACATGGTCTTTGTATCCTTCGAGTGAATCATATACCGCTGAGTTGGTGTCTACCTGACGAGACATTTCAAAATAGTTGGAAATTTCCTCTACCTCAAATTCCCAGACTACTGTCCAAAAGTCACCGGATGCATCTGTGAAAACCCTGCTGTTAACTACCCCTGAGGATTTTATATGCGGAATGGCTGATTTAAATAGTTCAACCAACATTTTTGACCTTCCAGGTTTTGCTCTGAAAATATCCCTTACTAAATACATGTTTCGGCTTATTGGAGAATAAATATACTAATTAATGATCCTGTTCTCGAATCCAGCCATTACAAGCGTGTGAGCATCAATTGAACCAAACGGCGTAACCTTTTCTGCGCAGCTCAAGAGCAAGTTGTTCTTCCACTTTCAGAGCCTCACTTCTGGTCATTGGTTTGATGTGATTATAGAGGCTTGGCCTAAGGTACATGCCATATTTCTCAACTATATTGGAGGAAAGCTTATGACCTTTTTTATTCACATACCCAGTCTTGTGTTGCTTAAACCGCTCCTGAGCAGTCTTGCTAGTCATGCCCACATATAGACACTCCAGCACTCCATTAAACTGTGGATTGGCCACCCTGAATCGGGCATTCTCAGTAAATACTTTCTTGTGAAGTTCTATGACATAAACCCGGTATTTCAATGGAATAAACCTTTAATTGTTTCTTTGTTCAGAGTTGTACTTGGTAAACAGCTCAGCGGTATATTTCAGCAAACCTATATCTCCAGATGGCCCATGGCCTGGAACAATATGTTTGATCTCAGGAAACTGCTGTTCGATCTTTTCCATAGTCTTTGGCCATTTACTAGCAACTGCGTCTCCTAAATAGCCCTCTTTTGCGCCTATACACTTCAGCAAACAGCCACCAAATAATACGGCTTCCGAAGGGATGTAAGAAACAATATTGTCTCTGGTGTGTCCGGCTCCTAAGAAAGCGTTTACCACCTTTTCATCACTCACAGTTAATTCCAATTTTTTAGTAAAACCATTTTGCGGAATATTGTAGCCTGCATCCTTGGCTAATTTCAATGTCAGTTTATTAGCATAAGATGGGATGCCTTTCTGATGAAAGGCCTGAAGGCCACCCAGGCAGTCTTCATGAAAGTGCGTGACAACAACTCCTATCACTGTCAATTTCAGCTGCTTTTCCAGGTATTCTATAAGCTCCAGAGAAGCTTTGTCATCTATAGGTGTGTCAAAAACTATAGCTTCAGATCCATTGAAATAAACCATTCCATTACATCCGACCTTTCCGAAGCTCTCAGTTTGCAAATAAGATTTATGTATGAAGACCTTTTCAGTCAATTTCTCGATAAATAAATCCTCAGATTGATAAAGAAAGCTGTCCTGGCTCTTAAAACCAAATAAGAGAAAACTAAGGCTCAGGGTGAAAGAAAAAATAAAGCGATACATATTGAAGAGAACTTTTGATGATCGAAGATAACCACAGACCAATAGTATTCTTTAGTTCACTGGTGAAATTCTGCAGTTCACCGGAAACAGGTTTAGTAGTCCACCGCGACTACCTACTTTTACATCATAGTGATTTGTATAGTTGAATAGTTTTAGTCCCGGGCGTAGTGAACCCGGGATTTTTTTTGCCTTCTAAATTTCTCTCCTAAAAACCTGCAACTGATCCCCACTAATATCCTCTTGATCAACTAGCCGTCCAGAAATACCAGGAGCCTGAATGCCTGACCCGAAAGTAGTTTTAGATGTAAATACCCTTGCCTCATCCCAAAGACCTTTAGAAACAAAAGAGTTGATGAGTGCCGAGCCCCCTTCCACAATGAGGGACTGAATATTCCTCTCCTTAAGATCCTCGAGGATGCTCTTTATTGGATCTATCTGGTCCATTTTCTTATAAGCTAGTCCTTGTGACTCTTCGTCCTTAAAAGCATTGTAACATACGGTATTAATAGACCCATCAAACAGATTCAATCCGCGATCAAGTGTCAAATTCCTGTCAATGACTAAACGCAGTGGGTCACTTCCTTTCCAGTCCCGAACATTGAGGGTAGGGTTGTCATGTTTGGCGGTGTTCGTACCCACCAGGATGGCATCCTCTTCTGCCCTCCATTTGTGTACCAACTTCCTGGAATACTCATTGCTTATCCATTTTGAATCAAAGTTTTCCCGAGCGATGAAGGCGTCAGCAGTTTGTGCCCACTTAAGGATGATATAAGGCCTTTTCTTTTCCTGATATGTGAAAAACCTCCTATTGATTTCTTTTCCCATTTCAAGTCCAATTCCCATATCGGTTTGTATACCTTCGGCTTCTAGCTTTTGCACACCTCCTCCGTTTACTTTAGGAAAAGGATCTTGATTGGCAATGACCACCCGCTTCAAACTATGTTCGATCAATAGGTCAGCGCAAGGAGGCGTTTTGCCATGATGGGCGCAAGGTTCCAGGGTGACATAAGCTATCGAATCTTTAAGTAGACTCTTGTCATGGACATCATTGATGGCGTTTACTTCGGCGTGTGGGCCACCGTATTTCTGATGCCAACCTTCCCCAATTATTTTGTCATCATGAACTATCACACAACCGACCATTGGGTTTGGACTTACTTTTCCAAATCCAAGTTTTGCTAGCTCAAAGGCCCTTTGCATATACTGTGAATCTAACTCGCTCATGACGGCATCAAAGTTATGTTTCTTTATCTATTTTTGTCCGATGGCCAGCGTTTTTCCACTCGACCTTCACAATCAGCTTACCCAATCTTTGCTCCCTGTTTATTCTAAAAATGAAGCTGAGGTGCTTTCCTACCTGGTGCTAGAACATTACCTCGGTCTTGGTCGGACTAGCATCCTGGTCAATTCATTGCTCCCAATTGAAACCCCAATAGAGAATAAATTGGATATAGCGATTGGGCGCCTAAAGAACTTAGAACCTATTCAGCATATTTTGGGTGAGGCCGAGTTTTATGGCCG
The DNA here is from genome assembly GCA_049115735.1 of Cyclobacteriaceae bacterium. GTDB lineage: Bacteria > Bacteroidota > Bacteroidia > Cytophagales > Cyclobacteriaceae > CAXBNB01. The sequence continues at coordinate 126,473 of JAGDZP010000004.1, forward strand.
AAAGTTTAAGGTCAACGACCAAGTGCTAATTCCACGTCAGGAGACCGAGGAACTCATTCGGCTTATCTTGGATAGAAATAAGATTACCGCTCCCAATATTCTCGATATTGGTACGGGATCAGGCTGTATTGCATGTAGTCTGTCTCTTGAAATTCCTCAAGCAAAAGTTACTGCCATTGATATAAGTGAAGAAGCCCTTGAGGTGGCGAAGCAAAATGCAAAGAAACTGCAAGTGAGCGTCTATTTTCTGAAGTTAGACATCTTAAATGAGGATTTAGCCGGACGTAAGTTTGATATCATCGTAAGCAATCCTCCTTATGTATTAGAAAGTGAGCGTGAACAAATGAGCAGAAATGTGCTGGATTATGACCCGGCTATGGCTTTATTTGTTCCTGATGAAAAACCGCTGACATTCTATAAGGCTATCGCTAAGAAAGCATGTCCAGCACTAAACAATGAAGGCCAATTGTATTTCGAAATCAACGAGCAATTTGGCAGTCAGGTGGCCGCATTACTTAATAAGACTGCCTACTCAAATGTAGAAATTCATCAAGACTTGAATGGAAAGGATAGGTTCGTCAGTGGAAAGTTCAACAGTTCTGTTTGAACTTATTGATATAGTTAATACTGCCTTTAACAGTCTCATGCAATTCCTCGCTGCGATGATACTTTCTGAGAGCCCAGTAGATTGACCAGGTTCTGTGAAACTTTCTCATCGAAACAAGGGAAAGAGGTAATGATAAAAAATAAAGAGTATTCACCCACCACTCATAAGAATAGGATGAAAACCACCACAGCTCAAGTGCCCAGAACAGCGGAAATAGCAGCACCCCCATCGCAAACCTCAGAGAAGAAAAAAATGTTCTGTCCTCCACCTTAAACTCTAGTACCGATTCGATAATTGTGATGGGAATAAGGTTGTGCATCAAGCCAAATAGATACAACGGAAACATTAAAATAAGACTGAGTAGAGAAGAGGTTTTCTTGGCTGAGTTAATAACACCAACATCCTTTACACCCAGCTCTTCAAGGGACTCACGGAGTTCATCAATTGCAATATCCAATCCGTCATGATTTGATTTTTGATAACATTCCAAAAATTGTCTGCCAAGTTCAGTGGACATTTTCGGATTAGAAATATCCACTCCATTTTCACTACTAAAGACCAACCCATCAATTAGCTCATAGTGGTCTGCATCAAAACCGATGGTACAATTCAGCATCTCTTCGTTGATTTTTAATCGAAGCTCATCCAGCGCAGCGGCCTCTTGTGGAACTTTTTCTACTTTAATGGCCTTGCCATACACGATATGAGCTTCAGAGCGAAACTTTGTATGATCACTATAGTTAATTCCTACAGGAACGACATACAATTCGTCGGGAGCATTTTCGGCATTGATGGCTCCAAGGGCTATGCGAGAGATGCCCTTGGTTAGTTTTCTGGAGACACGCCTTATATCGTGTATGCCCTCTGGAAACATCATCAGTGCCCTGCGTTTGGCCAATGCATCAAAACATGAGTGAAAAACTGTTTCATTAGATTTGAGACTGCTATAACCATCCCTGATTCGGTAAATCGGAAGGAGATTGAACGACCTGAGCAATGCTCCAAGTAAAGGATTGTTAAACACATCTGCCCGAGCCAGGTAATGAGTGAATCGCGGTGTTCTTGTGGTCAACAACAGTGCATCCATGAAGGCGTTTTCATGGTTGGCTCCAAAAATGACTGGAGCATTTTTTGGAATGTTTTCCCTTCCGGATATGGTGATTTTCCGGAAAAAGAAGCTGATGCCAATCCTAACAATGGACCAGAAAAAATAATACCATACATACCTCACCACTATCATTGATTCAAAAATATAGTACTATCGAATAATGGGAAAAGGATGATTTGAGAATTTCAGTATACAAATGTCTACGACTTCTTTTGAATAAAATAATTACTTACATCCCTTTATACCTTTCCAAAAAATCACACAATATTCCGATATTGGCATTAAAGGTAGCACTCGAAATTCTGTTATCAATGCGGTATTCCCCATTCCACTTCTGGACAGATATCTCTTTTCTGAACTTATCATTATGAGTTATCCACCTGCCCTTTTTGTCCTGCGCTTCAATTATTTTCATGGCTTCATCAGCCATCAATTGTATATCTGATTCTGCTACAGTATTGGAAGTGCCTTGAGAGAGTACTTGATTGTAACGTTCTTCTACCGCTTCCAAGGCTTTTATCAAATCCGTTTCATACCCATATCCGGTTCGCCTTTCGAGTGAAAGCTGGTGCAACGAATCCACCCGAATACGACCTCTGTCATAGTAGAGCGGAATATTGGTACCCAATTCTAAAAAACGACCCCATTTGCCATTTGGCAATTGAGATGACTTCAGCCATCGGATGGCATCCGGAATGGGCTCTAAATAAACCTTTTCATCAGTTTCTAAATAAAGATCGATCAAACTATGAATGTTGTGGACGGTGGCAGAAGGACATACCGCCGGAGGCTCGAATGTTCGTGCCCAAGCCGGTTGTAGAAACTCGTTGTACTGCTGTGCCCAACCGGGCTGTGGTGGCGGCAGTTGCGAGATCATCATAAACCGACCAACCTTTTTCAGACTATTAGCCAGTGCCTCACTTTTGTAGTATGAATTGGCCTCAATCATTACCCGTATGCAATCGTTGATGCCTTGATCGTTGAAGGTTGCGTAATCGTGATAATTGCCTTGTTTCGGGTATTTGTGCGGCCAACCACCATTGTCCAACTGAGAAGCCACCATCATATCTAAGGCTTTATCTATCGCTTCCGTCAAATTTTCATGATCAATTTCCTGGTCAAGTGCCATTAGAAAACTGATAGCACTTTGAGTCTGATTATCATCAAAACTTACCTTATTTCCTTTTGGCCTATCAAAATAGATTTTGTGGTCCCAGCCGCCAAGTTTGTTTTGACCTTTTATAAGTGCCTTAGCAGCATCCTCTGCAGCCCTAAGAAAGTCCTTGTTTCCTGTCACTTTATAGGCCCTCAAGAAGATCATTCCAACAGCAGGGGTACCTGGTGGCTGCACCTCAATAGTTCGGTTGTCTGTTTTTCCTTCTCCCCATTTCTCCTTACCATCCAGGGTATAATGGTACACATATCCTCCCTCTATGGAAAGTGATGTCATGAAGGAAATTCCTTTCTCAATACCTTGTTCGGCTTGTCTCGCCAAGTCTGAAAGTTCCTTTTTGTTTTGTCCAAAAACGAGAGTAGCGCAAAATATTACAATAAGCAAAGTGAATGATGCAGATAATCGTTTCATATAGTTTATAGTTTAGCTTAATGATTATGAAAGTTAAGCCATTTGCCAAACAGTTCTATTTTTCCAGGTAGGGTTTAAACGCTTCTTTAATCCAAGCGGATTTCTGTTTTAGTTTACCCTAACCCTCCAATGTTTTGGTAAATATTGAGCTAAAATCAAAATATGCTCAAGTACAGGCTGAATTATTTGACATGAATTATAGAAAGCCAATTCATAAATCATGTAAAGGCTGTACAAGAAAACATTCCGTCAACGTGACCTGGCTAATAACAGGCACCTAGTTCATTTTGATGACCAAATGATGCCAGCCAAAGTGTTAAAGAATTAGGTCTATTATTTTTGGGCTACCTGCTTAGCCTTAAAATTATCGAATCGACTTGCCAATGTGTCTCCCTCAAATGGGAAGTAGTCCAGTACATCGTACTTCCATATATTGGTAGGGAAAATCACTACAAGATTGGCCGTTTCCTCACCAATATTTTTGAAAGCATGTGGCACCATAGGAGGAATATTTATAATGTAGGGTGCACTGATCGTAAATAATGTATCCCCAAGGGCATACAGAATATCTCCTTCTAGCAATACATGAGATTCTTCACCTTCGTGGGTATGCATTGGTGGTGCTCCACCTGGAAAAGTCTCAGTTATCCCAATTACAAGATTTTGATAACCATTTTTATACCCTTCCATTACATGCACATATTCACCCGGTCCTGGGTTGATCACCGGCAGTTCATCCAGGTCAGCAGCATAGTCAGTCCAGTACTTCATTTCACGGGTTTCGTACCCTGATGGTACAGTCCTTCTTTCAAGTACCTTGTGTGCATGATGTTGGGCATGAAGGTATTCGATAATTGAATCCGGAACAGTTTTCACCTCATCGACTAAACCTTCAATAGAGAACGTTTCTGTTGCGGATTTATCAGCTGTGTTTTCTTCTTCCGCTTTAGCAACTAGCTCGGGGTTCGATTCTTTTTGGGAAGCACAAGAAGCCAGAAAAAGGCATAGACTTGCCATGCAAGTCAGATTGGTAATTTTTTTCATAGTGGTAATTTTGGTTTAGGTTAAATAAAATTAACCAATTTTATCGCTTTTAGCAATTCCTATCTATACTGGCAGGTAGGTTTAACATTCTGTTGAGGACAAATATAAAATTTGATATTATTCAATTTTATTGAGTGGAATATCGCCTCCCAGCTAATCGATTATTGATGTCTTGTACAAATTCAATAAATTTAGACGCTGACTGCCTCATACATGATATGTACCAGCTGCCATTTTGAAGGCCACTAGCATAAAGAAACTCAAAACCAAATGACTAATTTGCTGCAGTGAACATTGAAAGACCTGATAAAACCGAAAAATTGGAGCCCTTGGCTGATAGCTTTTATGATTCCTTCTATAAAAAGACATGGAACGGAGATGAGGAGCTACTGAGGAGTATCTCCATCGGAGATGCCTATGATGTACAAAATTTGGTAGCAGAGAAAAGAATTAAATCCGGAGAACGTGTAGCAGGATTCAAGGTAGGATGCACCAGTGAAGCGATTCGGAAGCAGTTTGGCTTGACAGAACCGATTTCGGGGCGGTTGTTTTATCCGCATACAACTGAGAGCCTGAGAAGTATTAATTGCAGTGATTTCATCAATTGCGCTATTGAACCGGAAATGGTTTTGAAAATGGGCAAAAACCTTGAAGACAAGAACCCATCGGACAAAGAGCTGATCGATGCGATAGAGTACGTTAGTCCTGGGATTGAGATTCATGAATTCAATTTTTGGGTTCAGCCACCTACTATCCAGGAATTGATTTGTTCCGGGGGTATACATACAGGTCTCGTAATCGGAGAGGAAAAAGTTGCTCCGGAATCTCTAAAATTTAAACACGAGATATTCTCAGTTTACAAAGACAATGCTCTCGTGACTGGTGCACCGGCATCAGAGATTATGGGCGGGCCTATTCATTCCCTGAGGTGGTTGGTGAATTCTCTTTTAGAGAGGGGTTCCATACTGGAAAAAGGTAGCTTCGTAATTCCTGGTTCTCCCGTTGAGCTGGTTAGTATTGACAAAGACCTTGAACTGAAAGTAGTGATTGAAGATGTTGGAACAGTAGCCATTAATTTTGGAAGGAACTAAATAGACATCCCTCACAGTTGTTTCTTGAAACTACTGCACAAATCCTCTACATTAGGAGAAATTATAGGTCCAGCTGAAAAAAAGCATGTCAGTAAATAGTGAAACATTAGTTGGGTTGAAACCCAGCGACGTTCTTCCTCATGGCCCCAGCAAGATTTTGGTCCATGACTTTTTATGGCATTCACCAAATTTGGGAATAATCTCAAGCTATACACCCTCTAAAGATGATGTCCGTGATCATTTTGGTGTCTTCAGAGGAGTGGATCAAATCGAATCATTTGGCCAAAGTTCTATCATTGCTTGCAGTGCCTTTCTGGAAGCTCAAAAAAAACAAATCAACTATACTGAGTTATATAAAAAATATCAATTTGTCTTTTTATCTTCACAACAAGTGAATTGTCATAGTTTTTTAAAAGAAGGGGAAACCTTTATTAACTATGCATTCATAAATTATTACAAATTCCGACAGATGTCTTGTTCCGGAAAAATATTATCCGTTCCGGAACATATAGACATTCACAACTATATGAAGACGTTAACTGAAGAGGATTTCTCAGCTAAAACCCTTGAGAAAGAATGTAAAGTAGTTGCTGAATTTCATGAGATCATCGGAAAAGGTATATTAGAACAACGATTACAAGAGAAATAAGAGCGCATGACAAGAGAAGAAATTTTAGAAGGGATTGTAGAAATATTAAAGTCAGTAAACACAGTCGATCAGGCATTGTTGTCTGATGTTAATGAGAATACCGACTATATAAATGATTTGGGCGTGCCTTCGGCCGAATTAGTCAATATCATAGCAAAAGCAGAAGATAAATTTGATATTGAATTTGAGGATGACGATGTTGATTTACTTGGTTCCAGGGTTAAAGACATCATCGACCTAATAATTGAAGCTAAAGAAAAGTAGGATTGGCGTGAATGGACACCATAAGGTAGCGGTAGTTGGTATGGGAGGGGTTTTCCCAACTTGTAAGAATCTTACAGAATTTGCGGATAAACTCTTTTCTAACCAAAGTCTGGTGCGCAATTGGTCTTTGGCAGAATCTTATGGCAAAAAAATCCGATCAACTGTTTCGGGTTTTATTACCCCTGAAGAAAGTGGATTAAAGGCATCTCCTTCCACAATACTTGATCGCTATCCTGAATTCTATACCGATACGCTTCAAAGGATTCCCAATATCAATCTATCAACAGCTGATCTAGGAAGTGTTTGGGGAATGCTGGGTACTCAGGATGCTATCAAAATGAGCGGCTGGACTGTAGCAGAAATTGAATCTGAAAAGACTGGCGTTATAGTCGGTTCCGGTGGTGCGGGCAATGAAGTATTAAGACCAGCATGGCATAACTTTTTCGAATTAGGTAAAAAAACACGCTTTGTGGGATCTCATAATGTAGACCGAACCATGGTCTATAAGGATGCGGCCAACATTTCCTGCCTGATAAAAAATAAAGGAGTAACAGAGTCCATAGGTTCGGCATGTGCCACGGGCCTTGGCAACATTGGTCACGCCTATCGCCTGATAAGTTTTGGTATCCAGGATCGTGCAATTGCTGGTGGAATAGAGGGTACGTCGATTGAAACTTTCGTTGGTTTTGATGCTATGCGCGTATTGACCAGTGGCTTTGAGCCGGAACTTAGCTCTCGACCATTTGATAAGAATAGAAATGGTTTTGTTTGTTCTTTTGGAGCAGGAATCGTGGCACTGGAGAATTATGATATGGCTAGGGCGAGAGGGGCCAATATCCTGGGAGTAATAGATACTTATTTCAATAATTCTGATGGAGAGGGGGATATGTTTACTCCATCCTTTGATGGGCAAAAGCGACTTTGGAAAGGCTTGTTGGGTGATGACGTACAACGAAATTTTCCGGATGTGGTAAAAGCACACGGTACTTCTACTCCAAAAGGAGACCCAATCGAACTACACAGTACGGTAAGTGTTTTGGGTGACAAGAATTACCATATTTCGGCTCCAAAATCACAATTTGGACACATGCTTGGAGCTGCAGGCGCTGTTGAATTCATTACATCAATTTTGATGTTGCAAGAACAAAAAGTCTTGCCGTGTCTGAATGCTTTTGAACTAAATGACCAACCTGAGGCTTTTCAACAAACAGAAGAGTGGGAAGGTGGTAAAGCCCCTATGAACGAATTTCGTCACCTGCTACCTAGAACAAGTATTGAAAAAGAAATTAACAAAATAGTTTGCCTCAATTACGGTTTTGGGGGAACGAACAGTTCTATATTATTGTCTCGGGATCATGATTAATAATGAAGGCAAAACGGCATTGGTGTTTGGTGTCAGGAATGACGCTTCCTTATCTTTTTTGGTAGCCAAAAAACTTCACGCATCCGGGTGTAAGGTAGGTGTCAGTTACATAAAAGAATCCGAAAATGAAGTGCTTCCTCTTCTTGAGAAAAGTGGTTTGGACACTTCAATGGCCTATCCTGTTGATATTCGAAATGAGGACGAGATAGAAAGCTTTGTCAAGAGTGTTTATGAACAGACGGGCGCTATCAATTATATTTTACATGGTATTGCTCACGGTGACCACCAAGTCATGTGTTCAAAGAAATTAGGAGAAAATGATAATGAGAGTAGCTACCTGGATATCCCCTTCGATTCAATGATGGATTCATTTAATATCAGTGCCTATTCGTTACTAAGAATTTGTAGAGTAGCAGCACCCTACTTGAAAGTTGGAGATGCTTCAATTTTGACTTTAACATACAACGCATCTCAGCGGGTGTTCAAAGGGTATGCAGGAATGGGCATTAATAAAGCTGCGTTGGAAAATATCATGCTGTACCTGGCTGACCACTTTGGAGAAAAGTCAATCCGGGTAAATGCGATTTCCGCTGGATTGGTTATGACCACTTCATCAGGTGGAATAAAAGGGGTAAGAACCTTACGGAAAATAGGAAAGACCACTGCCCCACTGGGAAATATCACTTCGGAAGATGTAGGGAATGCGGCTATGTACTACTTCTCAGATTTATCAAAAAAGACTACCGGCAATATTCACTATGTGGATGGCGGTTTTAATATCATGGGGGTTAACGAGATCTAATGCAAGACGAGGCACTGCTAAATTCTTTGTTGGAACATGAAGTAGAGACAGACTTTGCCGTCGGCAATGACCTGGTGCATATCCAAACCTTCTTAAATTCCCTCACTCCTCCATTTATTCGAAAGGTTTACACAGAGCAAGAAGTGGCTTATTGCGAGGCATTCAATGATCCAACATTGAGGTATGCCTCCACATGGTCGGCCAAGGAAGCCGTATATAAAGCCATCAAGCAACTGTACCCTGACGAGCTTCTAGCTTGGAAAAAAATAGAAATCATCCGGAAAAAACCATCTGGAAAACCACATGTGTTCCTTCACGAGTCCAATGTGAATCAAAATCTGAGCTTGTCAATTTCTCATGATGGTAGCTATGTTTGGGCGATCGCACTGCTGAGGATGAACCAACCGCCTGAGGTGTAAAAAATTGTCACTATGAAAAAAGTATTAATTACGGGCGACAGGCATGGTGGGAAACGAGGTATTGAACGAATGCCTGGCTTCCGAGGAAATTGATAAGGTTACTATCCTTACGCGGAAAGAAGCCAAGGTAACACATGCCAAACTTCAAGAGGTACTTATCAAGGACTTTCTAGACTTGTCTTCTTATCAGGTGCATTTTGAAAACATTGATATCGCATTTTTCTGTATTGGCGTGTATACCGGACAAGTTCCCGACGACTTGTTTAGGTCAATCACGATTGACTATCCTGTAGCTTTTGCAAATGCATTGAAACAGCATAGTCCACAGGCAAGCTTGTGCTTCCTGAGTGGTGCGGGAGCTGACAGAACGGAAAAGAGTAACATGGCTTTCGCCAAATACAAAGGCATAGCTGAAAATAAACTCTCGGAAATAGGCTTAGGTTCGTTTCACAGCTTTCGGCCAGGCTATATCTTTCCAGTGGAAAAAAGAAAGGAACCTAATCTCTTTTATGCCGCCGCAAGATTCATGTATCCAATCATCAGTCTTTTTGGCTCCAACTCTAGCATCAAGTCAAGCACACTGGCACAAGCCATGGTCAAAGTTGGTTTGACGGGTCAAGGTCCTGAGGCGCTTGAGAATAAGGATATTGTTGCTGTAGTCGAGACTGGCACCTAAAGCCATTTGCAAAGGGACTTTGAAACCGGTATTTTTATAGAAACTAAACCTAATCACAATGGCAAATGAGAACATAAAAGTACCCATATGGTTTTGGATATTGGCCGTATTCTTTCTGCTATGGAACATCATGGGCGTACTTTCTTTTGTAGGTCATACTTTCATTACAGAAGAAGCTTTGGCAGCATTACCGGAAAATGAGCGGGCACTTTATGGCGAATATCCAATGTGGACAACCATCGTTTTTGCGATCGCTGTATTGTCTGGCTTTCTGGGTTCATTGGGGCTTCTATTAAGGAAGACCTGGTGTAAACTAGCTTTTATCATATCATTGTGTGCAATCATTCCTCAAATGATTCATAATGTATTTTTTACCAAATCCATAGAAGTTTATGGTGTTGTACAGGCATCCGTAATGCCAATATTAGTGGTGGTTTTTGGTATATTCCTGCTGTGGTTTTCAACTTTTGTACAACAAAAGGGTTGGTTGAAATGAACATGCACTTATTGAATGTTCCTCAGTGGTTGTCCTCAATATATCCTAATCCACAATAAAATCATTTGAATACACCTTTTTGATTGTTTATATTTATTTGTGCAAAATAAAAAACTTCAACGCCTCAATGGAAACTGTGGTTTTCTTTTATTGATTTTTATTTCGTTCTCAGCGTATAGCCAAAAAATTATTTCTGTCCCCCCCAACACCAAAAATTTTTCAGTGGACTCAAAAGGTGAAAGGATTGTCTTCAGAACCATGGCGAAATCATCTAAAGGAAGTAACAACCTAATTCTTTTCGATTTAGCCAAAAACCAATTGGACACGATTGTAACAACAAAAAAATACATTTCCGATTACATACTATATGATAATGTTTCTTACAACATGGCCTTCGATCTTGATGACTCGAAATTTTATTACGCGATAGGAAGAGGAATTAAGCCCAAAAACTATTACTATGATTTTGAATCACACGAATCGAAAGAGGTGATTGTCAATCCAATTCTTAATGTAATATTCGAACATGAAGATGGATTCGGATTTTTAGAAGCGGATAGTGAAAAAGATAAAATCTATAAATATGCAGCCCCTCCCAGGAAAAAAAAGTTCGAATTACTAAAATCTCAAGGTTTCGTCTACGAGCTTGAGAAATTCACACCACTCCCAATATCTGGTAGATTTGAATGTTGGGTAGTTCCAGCCTCACTAATGTACATTGATGATAGAACTTTACGAAGAAAGATTTATAATTTGAATACTGGGCAGATTTACATTCCGAAATTAATTCCACAGGAATACAATTTCAGTAATGAACCTACCATTAGCAGATACAACAAGCTGTTCTTCCTAAAGAAAAACGAACTTTTGTATTATGATGACTTTTCTTTATTAAATGAAAAGTATTTTGACTTGAATGAGAAACCAAAATTGATAGAAATTTCATTGAATGACGGAGGTAAATTAACAGGGGAACTGCTGGAAGAATTACCAGATGTATTAAGAGTTAAAACCAATATGGGAGAGTTAGAAATTGATAAATCTCTTATCCTAAAGAAAAATTTATTTGGAAAAAGTAAAGGCCAAGTTTTCTTAAAAGATGGGAGTGTTCTTTTCGGCACAATTGAAGAAAAATCCTTTAAAGAAATTCGTTTGTTGGGAGATCTAGGAGCATTAACAATTAGCCGAGAACAAGTTGAAAAAATTCAGGAATCAGCATCATCTGCAGCTACGTTTCAACCCAGTTATCAAATTCTATCCACAAAGGAATCGTACAATCAGCCTAAGAAAATGTTTAGCAACGTCGAAGGTTTTAGAAAAAGCGAATCTCAAAAAAGTAGGATAACTTTTACAAACAGTGATATTGCTGATCAATTGTTTTCAGAAACCACTATTGACTATACATTTGCTCATAGCGTTGATAACCTTCTGTCCAATACAGAAAAAATTATTATCTCAGGGATCCAAATAAAAATCAGACTTACTCACGATTATTATCTCCTAGAAGAGCGTTACTATTCATTAAATAGAAATATTGAGTTGATTTTCGAGAGGGGTACTTCTATTCGAGATAAGAAAATTGATTCGCTTCCAAATTCAATTAAACTAGCTCATGAAATTGAACTCGACCCCATTTGTCAATTTGCGGGATTTAATGTGATTCCAGTTCTGGGAGTCTCAGATTTTATCAAGAGCATAGACAGCAGAAAGGTCTATGATCATTATGACTTTTTCGTTGCTAAAGTTTTTCTAAATTTTGTGAAAATTGATGATTAACCAGAACTCGGCAAACGATGTGACCATATGCCTCAAACTACCAGCTTGAAACTTATCATCGAATATTCTATTTGAAGAAGTTATTAAAGCCCAGAACCACAGTGTCATATCTTAACTACATCCATCGCAAAAAAGAATTCAAATCATTTTTGGCTTAGGATTGCAATGAAAACAAAAAGTACATATTCACTAGTGGGTGCTCTGGCAGGGATCATTTTTGCTTGCATAGAATATTTCGTTACCTCTGGCGAAGGTGAACCGCAGGAATTCGTACCACTAGTGCTGAGGGCTGTATTGGCAAGTCAGCTGATCATTGCGTCCATTTTTCTTTTTGACTCCTACGAAAAGCGCATGAGTCAAAAGACCTTTCTCTTCCTGGTCTTCCTGAAAACAATATTCTATACCCTAAGTGCCACTTTTAGCCTCTTGGTAGTCAATGGACTATGGTTCGTCATCAATGGCGACATTCCCATTGCAGAGGAAATATCCCTGTATATCAATGATGAAATTTTCCTTATAAACCTCCTATACATTTTTATGGTAGTGACTGCTGTTGTAGTTGCCAGTCAAGTAAATAGCCTCCACCGCCGAGGGGAATTATGGAGTTTTATTTTAGGCCGTTATCATCAGCCCCGGGAAGTGGATCGCATATTTTGTTTTGTGGATCTGAAAGCCTCTACGACCATTGCAGAAAAGTTGGGGCATTATGATTTTGCCCGCTTCCTGAAAGACTATTATTCTGACATCACAAAAGCATTGCGTAAAACTGATGCGCAGATATATCAGTATGTAGGTGATGAAGTAGTCTTGAGCTGGACATTCAAAAGAGGGTTGAAAAACAACAATGCGGTGAGCTGCTATTTTGAAATGAAGCAAGCCATCAATGAGCAAAAGCAGAAATATCTTAACAAATATGGCGTCTGTCCGGAATTTAAAGCGGGCATGCACGGCGGATCTGTGATAGTCACTTGGGTTGGAGAATTGAAGAAGGAAATTGTGTATATCGGAGATGTGCTCAATACAACTGCGCGCATCCAGGAAGACTGCAAACGCCTGGGTAAGGATTTCTTAATTTCAGGAGAATTGTTGGATCAATTTTCGAATCTAGAGGACGTTTATGCTTCATTTATAGAAGAAACTATTCCCCGCGGCAAAGAAAAAAGCATCAAATTGTACAGCCTGGAGAAAAAGGAATAAACGTTTTCTGGTAGTATCTAAAAAACTGTCTTTTCGATCCCGACTGGTCAGGAGAGAAACCCTACTGGCTATAACAACTGCTGTTTCTTTCTCTTTGTGAAGCATAGCAAGAAAGATATCTCCGTTTCACTACGATATGACAGTCTTTTTTGAAATAGAGTATCTATTTCATACCCGAACTCAGCTTCTTAGGACTGAATCTCAATCTTACACCGTTCTCCTTTTAGCTTTTCTATCTCCTCTTCCAAGGAGAATTTCTTTTTGCTTTCGATGTAGTCTTTGCCAAATCCAATATTCATCTTCTTCCTTAAAATGGCTGAAGCGTATCGTCGAACTTCCTTTTCGGTTTCCAGTTTAAGTTTCGGTACTTCTATCAGGTTGCCATTGTCATCCTTGGCCACCATGGTGAAGTAGCTGGTATTGGTGTGCTTTACGATTCCGAGTTTGACGTTTTCTGCTTCCACCCGAATACCAATGACCATAGAAGAACGACCTACGTAGTTTACAGAAGCTTTCAGAGAAACCAGGTCACCCACGTCTACAGGCTGTCGGAAGTTCACATTGTCCACTGAGACGGTTACGCAATAAGCTCCGCTGTGCTTGGATGCGGCTGCATAAGCCGCCTTGTCCATCATAGACAAAATGATACCACCGTGTATTTTTCCTCCGAAATTGGCATAGGAAGGGATCATCAGTTCAGTGATCGTTACCATCGACTCTTGAACTGTACGGCATTCGAAACTTTTCATAGGCTAAGAATTTTGAAGCTGCAAGATTAGTGATTAACCAGTACTGCTCCAAGCCAAATTCTATACTTACTCAGAAACAGGTTCCTGAACTTTCCTTGTTAATACGATTTGAACGTTAGGAAGCTTATCGGTCTTCAATAAGTTTTGACAATAGTTGTTGAGGTTATTCAAAGACTTTTGATTGTCTCTTAAAATTTTACTTTTTATGAATAGTTTGAATAGACTTCTTTTCAGAAAGCCAGCCTTCAAATAAGTGTAAATCAGCAGCTCTGTTTTATCTTGATTCAGTTCTTTTAAAGTATAGACTATGCTGATTCCTTTTTCGCCATCGGTTTCGCTAAAAACTATTTTACCATCTTGTATTTCAAAATCATGGGCAATGAAGAAGGGGTCGCTACCATTACTATTTACGATACACCTGTGTGTCGAGCCATTCCTGGAAATTTTCCCATTTAGTTCGTCACTTCCGTGTAGGCCTTCCGTCCATTCATGTCGGATTTCATAATCTGAAAGCACATTGAATACCATATCAATGGGAGCATCCAAAACAAAACTACTTTCCATCACCAGGGATTTGGGCTCTTTTAGTCCGTAAGCTTCAATATTTGGCATTGGTACTTGATCTGCTAAAAATTCAAGCGGAAGGTATTTAGCATCTACTTTTCCTATGTCATATTCCTGACTGGTCGGCCTGAAAGATTCCACTGCTGTCTTCTGCTTGCCAAGTGCCTCATCCGAAATCAATAGATACTCATCATGGTCGATATCATTTTTCAACAGCCTATGCGCAACGATCACCTCTCTACCAAATAATTTCGTGTGTCCCTTGATCTTGTTGAGACCAACCTCACCATAAGTGATAACAAATTTTAATTTGAGGTTGTTGGCTGTGGTACACGCTCCACATTGGCAAATGCGCGTATGCTCGTATTTCTTCAGGTAAGAATGAAATTGCAGGTACATGGTCTCAACCTGAGCCATCAGGTTATCAATTGTCTCTCTCGACCCCTGCCTATAGAATAAAACGGCATCTCCCTCTATTTCCGACACTTTCAGATAAATCTTATTGGAGTCGATCAGTATCTCTAAAAGCTCACTGATTATATGCTGACTGTGGGCCAAGTCTGTATCGTTCACAAACTTCGAAAAGCCGCTGATGTCAGGCATAAAAATCAGGGTGGGTTCTGTATTAAAGTATTCTTGTTGTGCCATTTTTTGTGTTTCCTAAAGCTTTACGAGTATTTGCTTATTCCCGTTCGTATTATCTGCAATTAGTTAATAACACCTACGCTATTCCTATTGGTGTCGAAAACAAGCAGAGCTTCTTCATCCCCCAGTTGAGCTATAAGCATTCCATTCTCGTCCCAAATAGCGGATTGTCCAACACATAGTCCATCTCCGGACTCCCCAACACAATTAGCCATCAGCACTACCATCGAATGTTTCTTGGCTATATCTGACAAAGTAAGTGAAGCTTGCTCAACATTTGATTTCGTCTTTGCAACGCTGGCGATGTAGATTTTAGCACCACATTCAGAGGCTTTCTCAGCATGTTCTGGAATGGATAATTCATAGCATATGGCCAGAGCTATTTGGTTATCCAGCATACCGTCGGACGCTTCGCCAGGAATGAAAAATGGCAATTCGTCTTCATGCAAATGTTGTTTGATGTATACAAATCTTGCTTGTCCTGGTCGGAAAACAATAGTCGCAATTTGTATCCCATTTTCCGCTTTGATCGGAGCACCAATGCCGATTGAAATATTTCCTTCATCACTAAGCGTTTGAAAGTCATTAAGTAGAAGACTGTCCGATGAAATAGCTATTTCCTTTGCCAGTTCAGGTTCATATCCTGTTAGGGAAAGCTCTGAAAAAAAGAGGTAATCAGCCTCTTTGGAAATTGCCTGGCGCACCAAGCTAAGGTGGTCATCAATATTCTTTTTGATGTTACCTCTATGTGGTTTGGTTTGAGCTAAGCAGATTTTCATTAAGAAAAGATAAAATATGTTGCCGAATAATCAGCCCTTCATAATAACCAACTGCCACCTATAAGCCCATTTCCATTTGAGTTGATAGTTGGTAATTCCAGCGCTTTTCAGAATCGACTCCAGCTCCTTGCGCTTGAATGATCGCGTGATAGACACTACGGAATCATACCTTACCATGGATGATTTTGACAATGCTCGAATGATCCATTTGGTAAAATAGTAGGAAATCATATGGCGGTGCAGGTCATTTATGATGATCCCAATGGTGCATTGTTGAAGGAGTTTTTTGAACAATGTGATCAACTCGTCATCCGTGAAATGATGGGTGAACAGGCTGCAGTGAACAATATCAAATTGCATTTTAGAAAACTTTTCACTCATAATGTCAACCTTCTGATAGTCGATATTTGAGTATTCTTGAGAATGTGATTTTGCATACTCTATGATTGAGGGGTTGGCATCAATGCCGGTGAAGCTTAGATGATATTCATTCTTTTCTCCCCACTTGCTGAGGTAGATCATGGTGTCTCCTCCTCCACAGCCCAGGTCTGCGATATGAATTGTGTTTGTAGATTTTGCCGGTAATAGTCTTTTTAGTCCAGCACTTGACACATTGTTCCCTCCCAGCAGTCTGTTTATTCGTTCCAGCTCCTGGAGGGTTTGTGAGACTACTGCTCCTGATTGTGAAAAATCATCCATAATCTCAGGAGTATGCGCCCTGGTTTTTAGGTCGACCATCAGCTCACTTTGAAAATGACGCTCTCAAGCGTTAGCCCAGGACCAAATGCCAAACCAAGAATACTCGACCCTTTATCGCCCTGATTCAAATTCTTGAAAATAGACTGCAACACAAAAAGTATGGTAGGTGAAGACATGTTGCCATAGTTTCTGAGAATTTCATAAGCACGGGCATTTTCTTCCCTGCTTATGTCCAATTCCTGCTCTACAGCCTCCAGTATTTTTTTGCCGCCCGGATGAATGGCATAATGCTGAATATCACTTTTTTCGATTCCAAGATCAGAAAATATTCTCTTGGTCAAAGTCTTTATTCCTTCCCTAATCAATTGCGGAACGTAAGAAGAAAGGGTCATCTCAAAACCAAAGTTGCCTATGCCCCAGGTCATATCATGTTCTCCGTTTGTGATCAGGTCACTGAATGAATTGTTAATTTCCAGTGCTAATCCATTTTTCGCTTCTGACTCCACAACAATAGCAGCGGCACCATCCCCAAACAATGAATTGGCTAGCAGGGTGTCTGGATCGTCACTTTTTTGGAAATGCAGACTACACAGCTCAACACATACAATTAATACCTTCGCATTGGGGTTTGCGTTGCAAGTATCCTTTGCCATCCGTATGGCATTAAACGCAGCATAACAGCCCATAAAATTGACGCCACTTCGTTGAATGTTCTTTTGAAATCCCAGATTCTTTACCAAATCAAAATCAAGTCCGGGGGCATACATTCCGGTACAGCTCACTGTAATCAAGTGGGTAAACTCCTCAGGCTGATGATCACCAAGGCAGTCTTTTATTGCAGCAATGGAAAGCTTGAGTGCCTCCGCTCTATACACTTCCATCCGACTAGCTACAGTAGGGAAGGGCTCTAAACCTGGAGTGTTTGGAAAAAATTCAAAATCACCAACAGACCTGGTATAATCGGCCAACACCGTATGTCTGTACTGGATGCCTGTGGCTCTGAAAAGCACTTCCGTTTCCCTTTTTTTCTCCTCACTCACCTCCAAATTTCTTGTCAAAAAACCTGCAATTTCCTGTTGAGAAATTCGGTGTTCTGGCAAAGCCGTTCCGAAAGAAGTAATGAATGCACCCATAATGTTTAACACTCTAATGTACTCGATCAAAAGCCAATTTGCAATAAAGTCTTGTTCGCAAGTCAATTCATCCTTTCAGAGAATAAAATGTTCTTCGATCGGTGTAATATTGCGAGATGACCCGGTCTACTTTTCTTCATTTGAGAATACCATTCTCATTCTTTTTATTGCCCGTGTTTTTATTTGCATTGGCCATCTCCACTGGAGTCGACTGGATGTATGTAGCCTTAGTTGGTGTATCCCTTCATTTCTTCCTTTATCCTGCCAGCAATGCCTACAATTCCTATTTTGACAAAGACGATGAGAGTATTGGTGGACTTAAAAATCCCCCGAAAGTTTCCAAAGAGCTTTATTGGTATTCGCTGCTCTTTGACGCTGTGGCGCTCATTCTTGGTGCTTTTATCAATTGGCAGTTTGTCATTATGCTGCTCATATATGGTTTGATTTCTAAAGCATACAGCCATCCTCAGGTCAGGTTGAAAAAAATGCCATACTTCGGTTGGTTTGTTGTTGGATTGTTTCAGGGCTATTTCACCTTTTTGATGATTTACTTGGGATTGAACGAACTGACGTTTACCGAATTGATGGCTTCAAATGCTCATTTTCCAGGAATACTTTGTTCTTTACTATTATGGGGTAGTTATCCCATGACTCAGATCTATCAGCATTCCGAAGACCAAAAAAGAGGAGATATTACGCTGAGTCTAAAATTGGGAATTAATGGCACTTTTCATTTTACCGGTATCGCTTTCTTCTTTGCGACACTGGGGTATGTCTATTTTTTCTACAGCAATTATTCGCTAGTTACAGTGATCGCCTATTTGCTGCTTTTATCTCCTGTATTGATATTTTTTAGCTATTGGTACATAAAGGCAAGAAAGGGCCCAGAGGAGGTAAATTATAGCAATACCATGCGACTCAATTTCATTTCTTCACTGATGCTCAATATTTTTTTTCTACTTTTGATATTATCAATAGTACATTGATCTCATGGCATGAAGGCCGATACACCCATAGCGCCTATCACTTCTGAAGATTTTCAAAAGCTCTATTTTGAATTTTTCCCAAAAGCAGTCAATCTAGGCATCTATATCATCAAGGATACATCCAGTGCTGAAGACGTTGCTCAAAACGTTTTCTTAAAACTTTGGGGTAAAAGGGCTCAGCTATCAGAAATTTCCAACCTCGGGGGTTATATCATGCAGATGACCCGCAATGCCTGCTTCGATTGGATGGAAAAAAATCCCACTCCATCTGATACTGATATCCAACTAGAATTTGAAGATTCAAATTCAGATGATGAAAGTCAACAAATTAAGCAGGCTTTAGAAAGAGCACTATCAAAGCTGGCACCACAATGCAGATTGATTTTCTCTTTGAGTCGATTTGAAGGCCTGACCAATCCTGAGATAGCCGAATATCTATCCATTAGCACAAGGACTGTCGAGACCCAGGTGTCGATGGCGCTTAAAAAATTCAGATCCGACCTACGCCACTATTTCATTGATTTCCTTGGTTTGGGCATGCTTCTTTCCTCTTTGATTGCTTAGGATAATTTTTTTCATTTTTTTATACGTGTTTCTTTTTTCTTCCCCGTCATAGGGTTGAATTCTAATTTGAATAGCAATGAAAGAAGAAAAATTCATAGACCTTTTTGTAAGAAAGATGGCCGGTACTCTCAGTGCCGATGAAGCCATTGAATTTGAAAACAACAAGGCTGAACATAGCGAGCTTCACCAAGAGCTCCAAAAGCAATGGGAAGTAAGCGGTCAACTGCATCTTTCACATAAACCAAATGTTAAGCAATCCTGGGAGGCTTTTGAATCACAAATGGAAAAGCCTGCGGCTAAAACCATTAGGCTATGGCCGACCATATTACGGGTGGCGGCTGTGGCCATCTTTACTATAGGCCTGGCTTTCTATTTCTTAAATGAGGGTGAGGAGGTTCTTTATGCGACAAAATCCGGAGAAACAAAAGAAATAGTCTTGCCGGACGGCAGTAAGATCCTTCTCAATGCATCTTCTCAAATCAGCCTTACCAGTGATTTCAATCACGACACCCGGGAGCTGTCTCTCAAAGGAGAAGCATTTTTCGATGTAAATAGGGATGAAGAGCGCCCATTTATCATCTATACAGGTGAAGCAACCACCAAGGTCTTAGGTACTTCTTTTAATATCAAAGCATTACCAGAATCTGATAACATACTGTTGAGCGTGGCTAGTGGAAAAGTGTCCTTCACTTCAGACGATCAGCAGCTAATATTGACAAAGAACATGTCTGCTTCTTTCAATAAAAACTCAGAAAAAATGAAGCAAATACTGCACGATCAGAATTCTACTTTTTGGAAAACCAAGAAGTTGGTATTCGATGATGAAAGAATATCAGATGTGATTAAGAGCCTGGAGACTCACTTTAAGGTGAAAATCAAACTTCAGACTGCTGCCATTGGCAAATGTCGATTCACGGGTTCTTTTGAAGACTCTAAGGTTGAAAACATTCTCGATATCATTTCTATTTCCCTGAAGCTCAAATACGAAAAACGGAACAACTCATATATACTCAACGGCGCAGGTTGTGCCGAATAACCTCAAGGTCAATTTACTCAATCAAACAATCATGAAAAATCGAATTACAATCATCCTGTTGTATCTAATCTTTGTGTCTAATGTCTGTGCGCAGGAGTCAGGCACATTCACACTTGACTATAGCAATACTTCTTTGGAAGCGGTCATTCAACATTTAGACGAAAACTCCGACTACTCCTTTTCCTATAGTAGCTCTTCCATTCCGGTCGATACTAAGGTGGATTTGCAAGTGAAAGGTGTGAGCTTGATGGAAGCTTTGAACGCAGCATTACAATATTTGCCAGTTACCTATCAGGTTGTCAACAAGAATATCATTTTGCAATTCAACCAGTTGCATCAAACAATCAGGGGTAGCATTCTTGACAAAGACACGCATCAACCCATTTTTGGCGCAACTGTTCTGGTAGCAGGATCCCAACCCTTATTAGGAGCTACTACACAAATGGACGGAGTTTTCAAAATAGCCCAGGTACCAGTTGGAAGACATTTTCTAAAAATCAATTATCTGGGCTATGAAGAACAAGTCATTCCAGTTTTACTGGGTTCCGGTAAAGAGCTCGTTATGGAAATTGAGCTGGTAGAGTCTGTCATGAAAATGGAGGAGATTATAGTTCAAGCAGTTGGGGAAGGATCCCAGCCTTTGAATGAGATGATTCAGGTAAGTGGGCGATCGTTTACAGTCGAGGAAACAAAGCGCTTTCCTGTCAGCCTCGGTGACCCACTCAGGCTCGCCACTTCATTTGCCGGTGTGATGAATGCTGATGATGGTGCCAATGAGATAATCATACGAGGGAATACTCCAAGGGGAATTCTCTGGAAGTTAGAAGGAGTAGAAATACCAGGACCTAACCATTTTTCAAACGAAGGTGCTGCTACTGGTGGGATTAGCATGCTGAGCACCCAGGTTATGTCTCGTTCTGATTTTTCTACTGGTGCGTTTGCCCCCGAATATGGCAATGCATTATCGGGCGTGTTTGATCTGCACTTAAGAAAAGGGAACAATGAAAAGACCGAGAAGACAATCAAAGCTGGATTCCTTGGTCTTAATACCGCTCTGGAGGGACCTATCGGAAAAAAAGGGAGTTCATACCTATTTAACTATCGATATTCTACGCTGGGTATACTCGGGAAGATGGGCATCATTAACACCGATGGAGAAGTAAATATTTTTCAAGATTTATCCTTCAACATCAACATGCCAACAACGAGGGCAGGTAGGTTCTCCATTTTCGGATTGGGAGGATTGAGTACTTTCGAAGATATCGTTGGTGAGTATAGGGATAAGGAAGATTACAACTTGGGAGTAACAGGAATTAAGCACCAGATTGCATTAAACAAAAGTAGTTTCTTAAGGTCTACCCTTTCCTGGTCAGGCACAAACATCATCGATGATTATGTGGATGAAGGAAATACAATCCAATACACCAGTTTCAAGAAAAACTTTTGGCGCGCTCAATTGCTCTACAACAAAAAATTCAATGCCAAACACCTACTGGAACTCGGTACAACTCTCAGCAAGCTGAATTTTGCCTTTGACGAAACCGATATTGACTATGATCGAAACGGAAACGAGCTTCCTGTTAGGATTTTATTCAACGATCATGGCAATACCTCCACACAGCAAGGGTTTGCGTCCTGGCAGTACCGCATTAGTGACGACATTACACTCGTCAATGGATTTCATGTATTCCGATTTGCAATGAACAATGAGACCACTTTCGAACCCAGGTCTAGCTTGAAATGGAAATTCACACCTTCACAATCAGTTTATTTCGGCTATGGTGTACACAGCCGTATGGAGTCACTCGAGTATTACCTGGGCAATGGATTTGATGTAAATGGCAATCTGGTAGACTATAATCGGAACCTGAAAGTGACTAAAGCAAACCACTTTATAATGGGTTATGACAAGACTTTCCTGAACAATATGTACTTCAAAGTAGAAACCTATTATCAGGAACTATACGATATTCCTATTGTCGAACTTGAGAATTTTCTGTGGTTTTCCACCATCAACAACTCCGACGGCTACTCAAACGCTCCTCTTGTAAATGAAGGAACCGGCCGAAACTACGGTGTGGAATTTACCTTGGATAAAAAGTTTTCTAATGACCATTATTTCATGGCTAACGTGTCCGTTTTCAACTCCAAATATATGGGCAAGGACAGGGTTGAAAGAAACACCAGGTTCAATGGCAACTATACGGCTAACGTGCTGGGAGGAAAAGAATGGAAAGTTGGTAAAAATGATAAGAACAATATCTTCGGACTAAGTTTCAAAGCTTCAGCCTCCGGTAACCAACGATACATTCCTTTAGACCCGAATGCAGATTTTAGCCAGGGTGATACTGGTCTATTCACGGACAGGATATATACACAAAATTACCCTCACTACTTTAGGCTGGATGTCCAAATAAACTATCGTAAGAACAAACCGAAACACACCTCCGAATGGCGTATTGACATTCAAAATGTAACCAATAGAAGAAATATTGTCGGACAGTACGTGAATTCCGGTCAAGAATGGTTTGAAGATAGCGGGTTAGGACTTATTCCGGTACTGAGTTATCGCATTGAATTCTAAATTGAATTTTCTACATTTGCACCTCAAAGCTCGGGGTGTAGCGCAGTCCGGTTAGCGCATCACGTTAGGGACGTGGGGGCCGCTGGTTCGAATCCAGTCACTCCGACTAATGAGGCTTCCAATTTGATAAGGGTTAGTCCGACGAGAAGCGGTAGAGTCGAAAGATTTTACCGCTTTTTTGTTGTTCTATAGAAAGAGTGAATCATTCAACTAATAAAATTTTTCCTAAGCATAGATAAAAGGACTAGTTATTATTAGATTTAACAACTATTACTTCAATTATACTATGCAAATAAAAGAATCAAGTAAAGAATATGACGTCATAATAGTGGGTTCAGGAGCCGGTGGAGGTATGGCATCTAAGATACTATCTGAAGCCGGATTGAAAATAGCCATTGTCGAGGCAGGACCCTATTTTGATCCGGCCAGTCCCGAACAAAGAACTCAGTTGAAATGGCCATGGGAGTCTCCAAGAAGGGGTGCAAATACTGTGAGGCCTTTTGGTGATTTTGATAGTGCCTACGGTGGCTGGGATATTGAAGGAGAACCTTATACCACCACTGACAATACAAGTTTTAGGTGGTTTAGATCCAGAATGCTTGGTGGAAGAACAAATCACTGGGGGCGTATTTCTTTGCGCTTTGGCCCTCTTGATTTTAAACGAAAAAGTATTGATGGTTTGGGGGACAATTGGCCCATAAGCTACGATGATATCAAACCATACTATGACAAGGTAGACAAGCTTATTGGGGTGTATGGTACCAATGAAAACTTGCCAAACGATCCAAATGGATTCTTCTTACCACCACCTAAACCAAGACTTCACGAATTATACTATATGAAGGGGGCGCGCAAAGCTAAAATCCCAGTATATCCGGCAAGAAAGTCTATGTTGACAAAAAGGATAAACAATGATCGGGGTATATGCTTTTTTTGTAACCAGTGTAGTAGAGGTTGCTCGGTTCATGCTGATTTTTCTGCAGGTACCTGTCTGATTTTTCCAGCTCAAAAATCAGGTGGTAAAATCGATCTATTTGTGAATGCCATGGTTCGCGAGGTTATGACAAACTCTGAAGGAAAAGCAACAGGGGTATCCTATATCAGCAAAGATGACCGCAAGGAATATCAATTGAAAGGCAAAGTGGTGGTACTTGCTGCGTCCGCCTGTGGTTCTGCGAGAAT
Source organism: Cyclobacteriaceae bacterium (assembly GCA_049115735.1). Lineage (GTDB taxonomy): Bacteria > Bacteroidota > Bacteroidia > Cytophagales > Cyclobacteriaceae > CAXBNB01. Next base: position 150,471 of record JAGDZP010000004.1, read on the forward strand.
ATTGATGAATTCGAAAAGCAAGCAACACCCCAATGGTCTGGGCAACAGCAGTGGAGTCGTAGGAAGATATTTGCACGACTCTACGGGAGCTGGTCGTGCAGCTTTTATCCCCGATCTGATGAACAGGCAAGTCTACAATGAAGATGGAACTGGTGGAATGCACGTGTATACACCGTGGTGGTTAAATAATAAAGACCTAGACTTTCCAAGAGGATATCACCTCGAAATAGGAGGTGGCATGAGGATGCCTTCCTATGGCTTTGGATTTAATGTCAACGACTTCAATAAGTTTTTTGGAGAAAAGATTGGTGGCTATGGGGAGCAATTGAGGGGTGATGTGAAGAAATATTATGGTTCCGTGATTGGAATTGTAGGAAGAGGTGAATGTATCGCCAGAAAGGACAATTATTGTGAAATAGATCCAAACGTAGTAGATGAATTTGGAATACCTGTTCTCAGGTTTAACTATACCTGGTCAGAACATGAGCGACTACAGGCCAAGCACATGCACGATACTTTCGAAACTATATTCGAGGGAATTGGCGGTGAATTGTTGGGCGAACGACCTGGTGAAGACAGGGACAATGGTCTGCTAAAACCAGGCGAAATCATTCACGAAGTGGGCACTACTCGAATGGGCGATGATCCTAAAACATCTGTTACCAATAAATACGAGCAGTTGCATGACGCTGATAATGTATTTGTAGTTGATGCCGGACCATTCGTATCACAAGCCGACAAGAATCCAACCTGGACCATCATGGCTTTGGCATGGAGAACATCGGATTATATTCTAGACCAATTGACTAAAAGAAACATCTAAATTACCGTGATATGGACAGAAGAGACTCATTAAAATCTTTATTGGTTGGTTCACTTGCTGGAGGGCTGGTAATCAATGGGTGTGCGCCGGGCAAAGAAGAGCCCGCAGTTGCAGTAAAAGAAGACGAAAAACATTATGGGCGAACTGACAAAGAAAAGGTCAGGGATGCCAAGCTATTATCCGAACAATTTTTCAGCGAACATGAATTAAGTACGATAGCCGACTTGTGCGATTTGATTCTTCCAGCAAACGCTGAACACGGTGGCGCAGTTGATGCAGGTGTGCCTGAGTTCGTTGAGTTTATCGTAAAAGATATGCCGAAACATCAATTACCAATTAGAGGCGGTCTGATGTGGCTGGACAATCATTCGAACAAAAAATTTAAGTTGGAATTCAAGGCCCTTTCTTCAGACCAACAAAAAGAAATTCTAGACGAAATAGCCTACCCGAAAACAGCAAGTATTGAAGTAAAGCAAGGTGTTGATTTCTTTTCGTTGATGCGCAATTTGACTTTAACCGGTTATTACACCACTGAAATGGGAATAAAAGACATAGGGTATGCGGGTAATGTACCGAACGTTTGGGATGGTGTGCCCGAAGAGGTACTCCAAAAGCACAATATGAAATATGATGAGGACTGGCTACCTAAGTTTATGGATCCTGATACACGAAACGACGTGGCTCAATGGGATGATGATGGAAATTTAATCGCTTAAGGTTCCAGTAATCTCCTATGGTAATTTATTTGCCCCAGGTGATAATTTAGATGGCCATTCAGATGAATTAGGAAAAAACTATAACTCATCGGTTTTCCAAATACTTCTATTGGATACGTTTCTTCCAATAGATTAGAATCAAAAGATTTTAAAGCCAAGCCTACTGCTTCTTTTGATATGTTGATTTGTTCGATCAAATCAATTCTGGGGATATTTTTCAATCCGAATTCATCATCTCGCTTTCGTTCATAACCGGAATTCCCAATGACCGCTCCAATGAAATACTGAAGATTTCCACATAGGTGTAGGCATAAATTTCCTGCCGTATTGTTGATATCACCGGAGAGCTTCCACAAATTCTCCTCTTTTTCGTACGCCTCGATTTCTACTTTGAGGCGATCCATATCCCGATCAAATAATGACAGTAGGGATTGTACTGTTTCGTTCATAATACGAAATTCTTATTAAGACGGAGTATTGATATAGTTGAGGAATTCTTTCTTAGTATTCTCATCTCTAAATTTACCACTGAAATGCGCCGTACCCGTCTTACTGTTTGTATCCCCTACCCCTCTGGATGAAACACACATGTGGTTTGCGTCGATCACTACACCAACGTCTTCAGTTTGTAGTACATCTTTAAGCTCATTTGCGATCTGTACGGTCATTCTCTCCTGAACCTGTGGCCTCTTGGCGAAATATTGAACAATTCGATTGATCTTAGAAAGCCCGATCACCTTGCCGCTTGAAACGTAAGCCACGTGTGCTTTTCCATAAATGGGTACAAAGTGATGCTCACAATGAGAATAGAAGGTAATGTCTTTTTCTACTAGCATTTCGCCATAGCCAAACTTGTTTTCAAAGAGCCTGGCGTGTGGCTTGTTTTTTGGATCAAGGCCACTGAATACCTCTTCTATATACATTTTAGCAACACGCATCGGCGTGCCCTTCAGGCTATCATCGTCCAGGTCGAGCCCAAGGACCTGCATTATTTCTTTGAAATGTTTTGCAATAAGCTCAATCTTCAGCTCATTATCCATCTTAAATGCATCTGCTCTGAGGGGGGTGTCAAATGACGATATAATATGGTCGTCACCGAGATCTTCCACACCTGCAATACCTTCAGACGGGGTATTCGACAAAGTTTCTTTCTGTTTCATATAACTGTATTTTGAGCTCATGTTTTGGGTCAATTTGCTCTCTTAAAATATTATAGATTACTATAACTATATTTTCGGCTGTAGGGTTCAGCTTTTCGAACTCCTTTACGTCCAAATTGAAATTCTTATGATCGAAACGGTCAATCACATGTTCATTGATCAGATCACTCAGAACCTTCATGTCATAGACATAACCAGTCCGCTTGTCTACTTCACCAGTCACTTTTACGATTACCTCATAGTTATGACCGTGATAGTTCGGGTTGTTACATTTCCCAAACACTCGATCATTCTTTTCATCTGACCAAACGGGGTTAAATAAACGATGTGCTGCATTAAAATGCTCTTTCCTGGAGACTGATACTCTCATACCGCAATGTTAGGTTATTAGGTTTAAAAATAGCACAAAATCAAATTTTTGAGCCTTCTTGGTTATTCCTTGTACATATTGAAGGGTACTTTTTCCGTTTTATCTATCAGATTAGAGTCGAGTATCATATCGCTATCTTCGTTGATATAGTAGGGGCGAACAAACTTAGCACCCCATAAAATTTCATTAAAAATATATGAATACCTGGAATGAACCACCTGGCTAAAGGTATCGTCAAAACCTTTTATCAGGATAAGAAACTCTAAATCGGCATTTCTCAATTCGTCCACGGATTTTTTAAACAATGGACTGCCCTCTTTAATAGGATGAACCAAAGTCCAGTTTAAAGGAAGAAAGGCAATTTTATCTATTTCTAAATCAAGGTTATAAAACCTGCGACTAGTCTCCCCATTCTCCTTTTGACTAATCGATAGCATAACCTTTGCCTCAAGCTCAATGATCTCGCTTGAGCGCCTGTTTGCTATCCTAAACTGAAAGCTCCATCCTTTTTTATACGGGGCAATAATTGCGTTTTTGCTATACTGAAAGCGTGCTGTAGGTCGGGAAAATCGACCGTACAACAGCCCGGTCACCATAGCAAAAGAAATTAAACCTACCATGGCTTCTATTGAGGCTATCATGCCGCTCACATCACCTGAAGGAGCAATGGAGCCGTATCCAACAGTTGTAAAGGTCTGAAAACTGAAGTAATACACATTCAAAAAAAGTGACACTCCGTTTAGTCCTGACAGTCCCTCTATTTCATTTACTCCTGCAAATACATACATCAGAGTGAAGAGAAGGTTTATAGCAATCATGAACACCAGAATCATTAGCAAAAACTTGATCCACGATATTTTGATGAGTGTTTGATAGGTATTTTTGAAGCTATAGTCAAACCCAACCCTCTTTACATTAAATGACCCATCCTTATTGATAGATCTTGTAAACTCTTGATCGAATTTTTGGCCTAGTCCCGGGTCTTTTACTTGTTTATTCATGAGGAGCGCAACAATGATTCTATGAATCTAAAAAGGTAAACATAAATTAAAACTGTCTCAAAGTATAGTGCCACGAATTCCTTAATTTTGCGCCTTAATTAAATTTCAACACATGGATTTAAATACGCTGACTGCAATTTCGCCCGTAGATGGTAGGTATAGAAGAAATACGAAAGAACTGGCTCAATACTTTTCTGAATATGGGCTTATTAAAAACAGGGTATTGGTTGAAATTGAGTATTTCATTTCCTTGTGTACAATTCCTTTGCCTCAACTTGAGTCTGTTAATAATGGCCTTTTCCCAGAGCTAAGGGAGATCTACAAGAATTTCAACGAAGTTGACGCAAACTCCATCAAAGAGGTGGAAAAAACCACGAACCATGATGTGAAAGCGGTTGAATACTTTATTAAAGAAAAATTTGATGCGTTGGGATTGTCGGAATTCAAGGAGTTTATCCACTTCGGCCTTACATCTCAGGACATCAACAATACGGCTATCCCTTTGCAACTCAAGCATGCTTTGGAGGAAGAATATTTGATTGCCGTTAGTGGCATTGTAGATCAGCTAGACGCTTTGGCCAATACCTGGAAGGATATTCCGATGTTGGCGAAAACGCATGGCCAACCTGCATCTCCGTCCACCATTGGCAAGGAGATTCTTGTGTTTAGCCAAAGATTGAAAGTGCAAATTGCAGGCCTGAATAACATACCGCATTCAGCAAAGTTCGGTGGAGCTACAGGAAATATGAACGCCCACAAAGTAGCCTACCCCGCTATCGACTGGGTTAGCTTTGCCAATAAATTTGTAAATGAGTCTCTCGGTCTAAGTAGAAGCTATCCAACCACCCAGATAGAACACTATGACAACATTGCTGCTCTATTCGATAACCTGAAAAGAATAAACACTATTCTGATTGACTTCAGCCGTGATGTGTGGCAATACATTTCGATGGGTTATTTCAAGCAAAAGATTGTGAAAGGAGAAATTGGCTCATCAGCCATGCCTCATAAAGTAAACCCAATAGACTTTGAAAATGCTGAAGGCAACCTCGGGATTGCGAATGCGGTGTTTGACCATCTTTCGGGTAAACTTCCAATCTCCAGGTTGCAGAGGGATTTGACGGACTCAACTGTCCTTAGAAATGTTGGTGTGCCTGTGGCTCATGGTTTTATTGCCCTGAAGTCTCTAGACAAGGGGCTCAAAAAACTCGAGCTCAATGAAGCCGCCATCAAAAAAGACCTGGATGAAAACTGGGCAGTAGTTTCAGAAGCGATTCAAACCATTCTCAGGAGAGAAGGATATCCAAAGCCCTATGAAGCACTAAAGGACTTGACAAGAACAAATCACGTCATCACAGAAACAAGTATTCGTGACTTTATCGAAACGCTGAATGTTTCAGAAGAGATTAAAGAAGAACTAAGGGTGATCAGCCCTTTCAACTATATCGGCATCAATCCATTGGATTGATTCAACCTGTTCGATCACCTGTAAGTGATTGACAGTCTCTTATTCTTTTATTGACGGTCAATTTCCACCAAGGCCCACGGCGGGCAACTAACTTGGTTTTGGTCCACAAGTTGTGAAAAAACCTTCCCCAATATGACTTGAGGTCAATCTTCGAGGTTTCCTGAGCCAGGTATTCAAAGCCCATTTTTTGAGTAACATCCAGAGCACATGGATTTCCGTAGAGAGTTCCGTTGGTGCGCCTTTTATAGATGTACATCAGCTTTTGTCTTTTGGGCCGATTTTTCTTCAAATCTTCTTTTATCTTCTTGTCGACTTTTCTCGTAGGAATAAATTCTTCAATGCTCGATTGCGATTGCGCATGGAGAGAAAGGGAAACCAGCAACAATACTGATAATCCGAGGATTGATTTAACAAATTGAGAATAGCCGCTCATAAGACCTGTTTACTGCTTACGAATATAATTCAAATTTCAAAAGGACATTCAGGTTGCCGCTTGATTTAGTCATTAGCGTAACGACTAAATTCTTGATCTCGTCTAATCGGTCGAGATTGTCTACAAAGAGATGATTCCTTCTATGGAGCTGGCTTCTTTGTATATTTCAATAATCTTGTCGCTCGATTCAACCATGATACTCACAGTCAGGCTAACGTATGTTCCCTTCTTAGAGGGCTTTGTCTGATAGTCGTGCTTGGAAAAAAGTGCAGATACTTCTGCCAAGCTGTTTTTGGGGACAATAAACTTGAACTTGTACAAAGCTGGGAAAGTGTACTGCTGCTCAAGTTTTTCTTTGAATGAATCTATATCTGCCATAAAACAAAAAAGGGAGTGAATTGTGGCTCACTCCCAGTATTTTCTTTATTTCAAAACTAAAAGAACCTGTATCGGTCGTCTTCGATCTGAGCCAGTTCTTTTACCGATCTGTCAATTTTGAAAGGAGTACTGGACTGCCTCTTTTGCTCGATTTGAGTTTGATAAGGTACATAATCAGCAATATCTGCCGGATCCACTTTGTTCAATAGCTCGATGATGATCACTCCATTGTCCAAAGCAAATGGCTGTGTCTTTTCTCCATTTTCCATAGAGAAAATCAATCCCACAGCTTCTGGCGCCAATCCAACGCTATTGATAGAGTTGCTGCTTAGTTTCAAGCCATCCTGAGTATATACTGCAGCATCATCGCCATATGCATCAGCAATTTCTTGCAACTCACCCGATTCGGCCAATTTACCTTTTATGATCTCAGCTTTCTTTTGGTCTTTTACCTTTCTCTCGATAGCATTTCTCACTGACTCCAGATCAGCAGTACCTTCCTCTTGTTTTCCGGTCATTACAGCGATCACATAAGTATTGTCGATTTCATAAATATCAGAAACATCACCTACGCTTGCCGTATTGTACAACCATGAAACAATTCCTCTTCCCTCGGTCAGGCTTCCGATTCTTCTGTCATTCTTTCCGATACGGTTGGCAGATTTAATATCTAAACCATCCTCTTTGGCATTGGCGTCAAACTCAGCATAGTTTCTACTCTTTACTGAGAAAAGTTCTGCTTCTCTGTAGAATTTATTTCTTGTCTGGTCGCTTACGTAGATTTCAAGCTCCACTTTCGCCACTTTATATTCTATATTTGTTTTTAGCTCTGTAACGTCAATGATGTGATACCCAAAGTCAGTTTCCACAACATCTCTTAACAGCCCTTTTTCTGTAGCATCAAAAACTGCCTCCTGAAATGGTGCAACCATCTGTCCTTCGCTGAACCACCCAAGATCTCCTCCATTAGTAGCTGTACCGTCAGTTCCGTGAATTCTGGCCATCTCAGCGAAATCAGCTCCATTTCTAATTTCTCTCAATATCTTTCTTGCTTCAGCTTTTGCATTAGCCTTAGCCGCATCTGTATCATCCTCAGCCTTGAATAGGATGTGACTGGCCTTAGCAGAGTATTGAATGCCCTCAGATGCAGAAGCCAGCTTATACAACACATACTTTCCATTGTCCAACTCCGGGCCAACAACTGCACCTGCCTCTACCAACTCTCCATCAACAAACAAGGCGTCTGGAATGTTGTCTGATTTATAAGTAATAAATGGCAGTGTGCCATCAGAATTGATCACAGCGTAGATAGAATCATTCTCAGCAGTTTCAAAACCGGCTTTGAGTGTCTCAATTTCCTTTTTCACCATGGCCGTATCGGATGGTGAGGCTGTCACCTCGAAAGTCACATATTTAATGCTCCTGGCAGCTTCCCTTTGATATTCATCTTTTTTGCTCTCAAGATAATCTTCTAACTCGTCTTCGGTGATGTCTACTGCTGAATCGCTAAGAGAGCTGTATGGTACATACACATACTGAATATCAGCTGAAGCAGCCGTTGTTTTGTATTCTTGTCTTGCTTCTTCCTCAGAAGCATAGTTAGTCTTAATCAAAAGGTTTTCATACTTCAGCCTTCTTCTTGATGGTCCCAGGTTGCTTTCGAACTGATACCACGCAGCACGCTGCTGTGGAGCTTGAGTTGACAAGTTTTTCAAAAACTCAACCACAAGATTCTTGTCAAATTGTCCAGTTTGCTGATTTGTGAATATCGGAATTTGCGCAATTTGAGGGCTGATGTTTTGTCCCTGTACCATATCGATCAACTCGTCTTCAGATACTTCTATAGACAATTCTTCGAATTGATTTTTGTAAGCGATATCTGCAATCATAGCATCCCAGGCCTGGTTACGAATAGATACCAACTCGTTTGATGTTGGGTTTCTGCCTGTGCTCGAACTAAAATTGAACGATACCTCATCAATCTTGGCTATAAAATCATCTCTGGAAATAGTTACACCATCTATCTCGCCAATATCAGTGTTAGTACCACCCAGCAAGACAGAATTAGGACCCAACAGATCTCCCGCAATGAAAGCGATAATTGAGAAGGCTATTACGCCAACTACCACTTTCCCCATTTTATTCCTAAGCGTATTTATTAATGCCATTTGTTAATGTTCTTTAAATAAATTTTAATCTTATTCCTTACAAACTGTCCTTCAAATATATTGTTGAATATTCCGATCTAAACGGATAATAAAGATATGAAGCGGCGCAAAAGTAATTATATATGTCCTTAAAAACCAAATTTTTAGTGGCTTAGACTTGCGCCATTTAATCGTCATCAAAAGAGCGGTCTAATTGCAGTTTGATCTTCTCGATTCTTGTGTCTTCCATGGATAGGATTTCCATGTTAAATCGAGGAATTTTGATAATCTGATTCAACTCCGGTAAATTTTCATTGATAGACAAAACCAGCCCACCCAGGGTATCATATTCACCCTCCGGTAAGCCCCATTCGTATTTATCATTCAGGTAGTCAATCTCGTGCCGAGCACTCAATATGAAATTATCCTCATCCAGCTTGATCTCTGTCAATTCCTCATCGTCGTGCTCATCCCTTATTTCGCCAAATATTTCTTCGATGATATCCTCAATGGTTACAATCCCTGATGTTCCACCATACTCATCCACTACCAAAGCAATACTCTTATGTTCTGAAATAAGCTGGATCAAGAGTTCATTAGCAGCCATGGTTTCTGGAACGATGGTAATAGTAGTCAGAATGTCTCTGATCAATTTCGGCTTTTTGAATAGCTCAAGCGTATGACAATAACCTATGACATTGTCTATTGATTCGTCATAAACAACAATTTTGGAGTGGCCGCTTTCCATCAGCGCTTCCTTGAGTTGGTCTATTTTTTCAGACACATCCACCCCCACTATTTCTGTCCTGGGTATCATGCACTCCCTTACTTTTACCGTTTTGAAGTCAAGCGCGTTGTTGAAAATTTTTGTATTGATTTCTTCCTCTTGTGAGGATTCTGGCTTTGCAGCTACAAAACTCTTCACGTACTGGTTTAGGTCAGTCAAGCTGAAGATCGGTTTGTCCTCAGAATAGTCAAGCCGTAATACTTTCGTAATGAAAAACTTACTTGTGACGGTAACCAGGAATACCGCCGGATACAAAATATAATATATAATCAGGAATGGCATAGAAAACACCGAAAGCAAGAAATATGGATTAATCATAAATATGCTTTTTGGTAAAAACTCAGCCGTTATCAAAACTATCAGTGTAGACACGATAGTTTGTACAAGCATCACCCAGCCACTGTTATTCATACTCTCAGGAAGAATGTTTATCACCCATGACTCCAATACTACGGCCATGAAAATACCATACAGTACCAATGCAAGATTGTTACCGATAAGGATAGTAGAAATGAATTTAGAGGGATTCTGAGCAAACTTCGAAATAATCTTTCCTGACGTTGAGCCCTGCTTTCCCTGCAGTTCAATATGCAACCTGTTAGAAGATATAAACGCGATTTCAATACCTGAAAACAAGGCTGAAAACAACAAACAAATAATAATTGAACTGATAAGGTATGGATCCATTCGGATGTGGTTCAGGACTGTTTGGATTTGTCCTTTCTTATTTTATATAAAAGTAATAGACATATACTTAACATAAAAATCCAGTAAGAATATGCAAAGCCCAAGGTCATGGTCTGATGAAGACCTATTAAGAAAAAACCCGCTGATAGCGTAAGTAATAATATTTGAATCAAGCCCATAATTAAAACGTTTCCTCAAGGGACAATGTTCCAGACGGATTGAGTATGGTGTAACTTCCAAAATCCTGATCAGCGGTAAGGCCTTCTCCGGTATGGATTTCATCCTCAGACTTGATTGTCACAAATTTATCAGTATGTACTTGCTCATCCTTTGGTGTCCAAATCAATTCTTCTGTCGAGAGTTCATCCTTAGAAGCCACATTGTATAAGACGACATTACCTTCCGCTCTGTAGTGATCCTTCCTTTTTACATAATATCCCCGATCTGCAACTAGCACAGAACTAACTGCTTCCTTTTCATCAAAGAACTCTATGTATACGCCCTCTGGAAACTCTTTGTCGTTGTTTTCCATCACCAACTCCTTCAGGGCCTGGAGTTTTATTTTGACCTTGGTAGAATCAGTGAAGAAAAGTGTAACACTATCCATCTCTATAGAAGGCCCTTCGAATTTTTCCTGCTCTAGTACTTTTTCGCTTTTAATATCTTCACAAGCGAGAAGCCCTAGCCAAAGTATAATCAAAGAGAATAAGATATTATGTTTTGCAAACATCTATAAAGCAAAAAAGCATCCCCGTCAGACCGGAGATGCTATTGTTAACTTAATTTCAAATAACTTAAGGCCTTCTGGCAAGTTTTACGGATTCGTTTATCCAACAACCACAATTCATCACCTGTCCTTCGGTCAAACCCAATTCGAATATTTCACCGATAGACGGAAACTGTTCCTTTGCGTTTTGCATCATTTGAGAATTACCAGCTTTTTGATATTGGTTAAATGCAGCTATAAATACCAGTCGGTCGTCTACTTTACTTACTCCTTGTCGGCATTCCTCATAGCTCTGCATATACAAATTGCCGATCATACTGTATGCATCTTTCATTGATGGATCAATAGCAAGTGCCTTTCTGGCATGCGTCCTGGCGGCAGACTTTTGACCTTTATTAGAATAAAGTTGTGCTTTGCTATAGTATATTTCAGCTTTCTTCAAGTCATCATCAGAATATTCAATGGCCTTGTCGTAGTATTCGTGGGCCTTATCGAGCTCACCAGCAGAGCTATGCTTCACAGCGATAACCTTTGCCAACCCAAAGTCAGGCTCTTTTTCAAACAACAATACAGCCGCCTCCAGGAACAACGGACTGTCAGTACATTTTCCTGTCAACATAAGTCCGAAAACTTTTTTGGCCATATTAAGATCGCCAGTTTCCTTCATTTTCGGTCCTAAGTTGTTCTCTACAAATTTGCAGTCAACAGTAACAGTTGCCGTCAACAGCTTGTCTACGTTCTCCTGGTATTTCTTAAGTCTTTCAACGTTTTTTCCTTTTTTGATCTTGGCATCAATCACATCTGATACAATACCATATTTCTCAATTACCGTTTCGTCGCTGATATCTCCTCCGCTCAGTTTGAATCTTCTGATAACATCCATGTAGGCAACTAGGTTGTTGTCGAGAGTATTGTCACCATTCAATGTGAATGTTCGGTCATACAGATCCAATAAATCTTTGTACTTAGACTTGTTTCCTTTGTAATATTTATACGCTACAAATGCTTTTCTATTCAGTACGTTTCCTTCATCACCAAAATGTTCTATTCTGAGGTCGTACATGCTAAGCGCCTTGTCCTGATATTCTACCTTCTTAGCCGCATCAGCTTCTTTTTTCGCTAGACCTTCATAGATTTTTGCCCCGTTGATATAGAGAGACTTGTTCAAATTTGGAGCATTTTCCAATAACCATGAGTGTGATTCTATCGCAGTAGTATATTGATTGCTTTTTAAGGCATCAGTGTACAATGCATTTTTTTCTTTCGCAGTTTCAACATCCGCAGGCCAATTCCATCCCGGTTGAGCTTGTACAGCAAAAGATGCTAGTAAGAAGATAAGGCCGAAAATTACTTGTCTTTTCATTATTGTGTTATTTGAATTTAAGCGTTTTAAAGTCCTGTCTAAAAAAAACAGAACCTCAAATTTAAGTTGGTTTAATAAAATTTCCTCCTTTGGAACCATTTATCATTAATTGTGGCTCCTATTACGAATTTAAAATATCTCTCTCTTATCAAATCATCTGACCTGGTTCCCCTTTGGCCCAGCTTAAAAGCAAAATCTAAGCCAGAGACAGTATTGAATGGTAGTGTCCAGCCAAAATTGATGCCAAAGTCATTTATACTCTTGCCATTAATTACATAAGGCACTTGCTGGTAGTTCAACCCAAATCGATACCTTATTCTTTTGAAATAGCTGTTGACACTAGTATAATCAGGAATAAACTCCATTCCTGCACCTATTATTAGGGAACTTCTAAACTGATCACCATCGGATTCTAGTCCTGCAAATTGCTTCCAGGTTTGTCTCTTTACATCAAGGGAAATAACGTAAGCATTTAGTTTCTCATAAGAGACTCCAAAGCCGATTTCTGATGGCAAACTAAATTTTCCCTTTTCATTATTGATCAATGTATCACCGGGAAAAGCACTTCCCGAAATACTCTGCCTTTCTAACCTCATCAGCCTGGTACCATTTAGGTCTGCCGCCAATTCATAAACCATTCCCAGGTTTACATGCTTTCTGTCAGCAATTTTCTTTCTATAGCTAAGTCCAGTTGTGTATTTAAAACCCCTATATTCTGTTTTTTCGAAAAGTGCTGACGCCAATGGCGCGTTAAAATCAGCATCTCCAAAATCGGTAACTGTAGAATTTTCTACTGAACCGAAAAGGAAAGTTGCCTTCACTCCAAAATTGATGCCCTTGCCCAATGCAAAACCATTGGAAAAGTAAGCCTGGGTAATACCCCCAATACCTGTAAAATTGAAGGTGACCGGAACAGTAGTACCTTCTACAACATCGGTTGCCCTAACGTCATAATTGACGGAACTATAGGGCATGAACCCTATACTGGAAGTCCACTTGGACGTAATAATTGGAAATGCAAAAGCCATGTATCGTATTCCACCCGTTCCACTTTTTTGAGTTTGTGCCTGACTGGACACATTCCTTGTTTCTGCTCCAACGCCCATCTGAAAAGCCGTCAGTACATTATAAGGTAATAATGCCGGATTCAGATTGTTGATATGATAAAATGATGGAGTCGCAATTCCTACTTCGCCCATAGCAAAATGGTTGGACAAGCTCAGGTCGGATAAATCGCCAATGCCATTGATGGTATATGGAGAAAAAGTGTTCTGCGCAAGAAGACTTTGTCCTCCAAGTACGAGTATCAATACTAATGCCCTAATCTTTATGTTCATCTGCTCTTTATCCTATTAAATTGTGTGTCTACAATTTAAGGGCTGCAAAGATGCGGGCTTTTGCATTAGATTCAAAACAAATTTCCAACACTGAAATGCCGTATTATCTATTTGCAAGGCAAAAATCCGAGATGATGTCTTCACAAACACCAAAAACTGCCGACAGTTAGTCTTTATCACAATGATGAAAACAGGGAATAAGTTGGATTACGGCCTAGAAAAAATGATTATTGTTTCTGGTTTTTGATTTATTTGGAGAAAGAAATGCACACAGATATGTATTTGAGCATAGGGCTAATGTCGGGGACATCTCTGGATGGATTGGATTTGTGCTATTGTCAGTTTTGGGAAGAAGGTGAAGGTTGGAGCTATAAAATACTGGATACAGGATTTGAGGATTACCCTGAAGAACTATTGACCAGATTGACAAGAGCTAAACAATTGACCGCCTTAGACCTAAAACTACTTGATGTCGACTATGGCCGGTGGTTGGGCACAGCCGTCAAAAACTTCATTACTGATAAAGGTCTAGCTCCACAATTTATTAGCTCACACGGCTACACTGTTTTTCATCAACCTGAACAGTCGATGACCTGTCAAATTGGGTCCGGCCATGAAATATATTCGGCTTGTCAAGTGCCCGTTGTGTATAATTTCCGAGAACTAGACGTGAGCTTGGGAGGTCAAGGAGCTCCACTGGTACCTATAGGTGATCATTTTTTATTTTCTAAATATGACTATTGTCTCAACCTGGGAGGAATAGCAAACCTCTCATGCATTATAGAAAGGAAAAGAATAGCCTATGATATTGCTCCTGCAAATATGATTCTGAATCATCAAGCAGGTAGACTGGGATTGGATTATGACAAAAACGGATCAATAGCTTCTGAAGGAAATATAGATAGTCAGTTACTAAAGCACTTATCGTCCCTCGATTACTATCAACAGGATTACCCCAAATCACTGGGTAGTGAATGGGTAGAGGGAAACATCCTTTCCATTAAAGAACTAGAAAGAATGAATCCAAGCGATGTGCTCGCTTCTTTTTGTCAGCATATATCCGATAGGATTTGTGATGACATTACAGTATTAGACAATCAACGATCAAAAGATAATGGCAAAGTATTGATAACTGGCGGAGGGGCTAAGAACGCTTTCTTAGTAAACAAACTTAAAGAAAAACTGCCTGGCAGAATCGTTGTTCCCAATAATGATTTGATTGACTATAAAGAAGCATTGATTTTTGCTTTCCTTGGGTTATTGAGAATAAAAGGCCTGAATAATTGTCTCGCATCGGTGACTGGCGCTAGCCGAGACTGCTCCGGTGGAGAAATAATTTCTGAACAAAAGATTATTTTGTAGTTAATGAGCAAATAGTAATATTGTTTCAAATTTTGAATTAAAATTGCTATGTTGTAATTTGTAAAGAGCTATTCTGAATTATTTAATTATTAGTCGCGAACCTGCTATGGATAAAAGGGGAAATGTCCAATTTTTAAGCCGGACACCAGGCCTGGCATTTTATCGATAGAAAAGGAATATTCAAGTCATGTACAAATCGCTTTTACTGTTTTTGTTTCTTGCAGTTGCCCCATTGGTGTGCTCTTATGCTGCTGATAACACAATAGCAGATAACAGCGATAACAGCACTGAAATGACCCCTGTTGTTTCAGAGGAAGAAGGACATTCAACTGAAGAAGCACACCATCACGCACCTACCTGGTCGGTCATTCCTTTTGTGGTTTTGCTGCTTATGATCGCGACTGGACCGTTGTTTTACGAACATTTTTGGCACAAGAGCTACCCAGCTGTGGCAGTTTCTCTTGCTGCTCTGGTCGTCAGTTATTACATTTTTGGACTGCACAATGTTCATGCACCGGTACATGCCACCGCGGAATACGTTCAATTCATCGCCTTGCTCAGTGGGCTATTCATAGCCTCGGGGGGCATTATGATTAAGGTTGACAAAGAAGCGAAACCATCGATCAATGTTATTCTTCTGCTTGTCGGTTCTGCTGTAGCCAATATTATAGGTACTACTGGAGCTTCAATGCTTTTGATTAGACCATTTATTAGGTTGAATAAAAATAGAATCAAGGCTTATCACATCATATTTTTTATTTTCATGGTAAGTAACATCGGTGGATCACTTACTCCCATAGGAGACCCTCCATTGTTCCTCGGATTCTTAAAGGGCGTGCCATTTTTCTGGACACTGCAATTCAATTTGATTCCTTGGGTATTTGCCCTGGCTATCCTTGCCATTATTTTCTACTTTATCGATAAGAACAACAAAGCTGACTATAGCTTTGGTGAGGATACAGAAGTTCCTACTGGAAAAGTAAGCATTGTTGGTAGCAGAAATTTTGCCTGGCTGGCTGTGATTGTGGGTGCGGTATTTTTGGATCCAAATGTGTTGGACTGGGTTCCGGCCATTCACTATGAAGGACAAAAGTTTTCCTTTTGCAGAGAGATTATCATGCTGACTTGCGGATTCCTTTCTTATAAAATGGCCAGCAAGGAAGCACTTGAAGGAAATGATTTCAACTTCGAACCAATCCGTGAGGTGGCATTCATTTTCGTTGGAATTTTTGGTACCATGATGCCCGCACTCGAAATAGTAGGGAACTATGCCCAATCAGATGCCGGCGCTCAAATGATTACCTATAATACATTGTATTGGGGTACGGGAGCACTTTCAGGCTTCCTGGATAATGCACCTACATATATTAATTTCCTTACAGCTGCCATGGCTTCTCAGGGTGGCTCTATCAATAACTTACAGGACGTGATCAACTATTCCAACGGAGGGTACGATAATTCACAATTGTCATTGATGGCGATTTCTGTAGCTGCAGTATTCTTTGGAGCAATGACCTATATTGGAAATGGACCAAACTTTATGGTAAAATCTATCGCTGAGCAAGTTGGTATCAAAATGCCTTCTTTCTTTGGGTACATCATTCGCTTTTCAATACCGATCCTGATACCTCTATTTATCGTGGTATGGCTGGTGTTCTTCTATTTTCAGATTCTTTAGATTGCCGACCTAGCCACCAAAGCACTTAAACGCTCTGTAGCTATTCCATTTTTTACCATCATGCTTTAGCAGATGATAACCGTCTACTATAAATTCTGCATTATACGACTGCTCAGAAAAATAATCTTTGGCCGATAGGAACACGTTTTTTTTCAAGTCTCTGAATGCTATGGTCATGTGAGGATGAAAAGGTTTATCTTTATAGTCAGCATTGAACAAATTCAATTCGAGTCTCACATGTTTGACAAGCTTACTTTGCAGTTCGGCCAATTGAGCATCTGGCATCACATCTACAAACACAACTTTTGGGGGAAAGAAATCAAAATTCGAAAGCTCAACTGTAAAAGGAGCTGAACTCATTTCGAAATTGATGAGACTATTTAAGAGTTTTTCTTCCTTGGACTCCTTCCACTTAAAAGGCATATGTAGAGTGATATGTGGGGGAGATCTAAGAGCAGCCTTAGACTCAAATTGGTCAAAAACCAACTGCTTAAGTTGTGCCACCTCAGTGTATATGGGCTCAGGCGGAACAATCGCCAAAAAGTACAAGCACTCCTTCATTAGGGGCAATATAAAACTAAATTGGCAGTGATGATTGCTTGATGTAAATTCGTGGCTCTCAAATTACCACGCGACCAATGGATATTTTCTCACAGTTTGACATTAACACCACTCAATGGCTTTGGGTGATTGCCTGCGGTGTTTTTGTGGGCATGTCAAAGGCCGGGATATCGGGATTAGGAATGTTTGTTGTTCCGGTTTTAGCCTCTGTATTTGGAGCCAAAGAATCGACCGGCATAGTGCTCCCTATGCTCATTATGGCCGACATCATGGCCGTCATCTATTACAATAGACATGCAAATATGAAACTCTTGGTGAAGGTAGCACCGGCTACCATCACAGGTGTCTTTCTTGCCATTTGGATAGGAGACCTGATCAATGATCAACAGTTCAAAGCACTGCTGGCAGTCATAGTTATACTGGGCGTAATTATCATGATTTGGCATGAACTCAAAAAATCAAATGAGGCTATACCTCACAATTGGACCTTTGCATCTATGGCCGGGCTCCTTGGAGGATTTACCACAATGATCGGGAATGCAGCCGGGCCGGTAATGTCCATTTACTTTCTGGCCATGAGGCTAAAAAAGAATAACTTCATTGGAACAGCAGCCTGGTTTTTTTTACTGGTCAATGTTTTTAAAGTGCCATTTCATATCACGATATGGCATACGATAACGCTGAATACCTTCCTGTTCAATCTTGCTACACTACCACTAATTGTAATAGGCATGGTTGCCGGCATCAAAATCGTAAAGTATATTCCTGAAAAGCCATATAGAATATTCATTATATCAACGGTTACGCTCGCAGCGCTTAAGCTATTCTTTTAAAAGTCTCACTTGCATGTTAATTTCGGGTATTCATTTTCAGCAATGACAATCGTTAATTTTCTTGTTGGTGCTTTTCTTATTGGGCTTGGCTTTTTGGTAAAGAGCAATCCCGACCTCATTGCGGGTTACAATACCATGTCGGAGGAAAAGCGGAAGAATGTTGACATAGATGGTCTCAGCACCATGATGCGCAATTGTTTGGTAGCCATGGGTGGGTTACTGATTCTCATTCATTTCTTACTGGCAGCATTGAATATGCGATCGATCTTGCCGCTGTTCATGATTATTCACATCTTCTCATTTACGTGTGTGATGGTTGTGCTTGCCCAGAATTACGACAAGAACAAAAAATCATGGCTAAAAAAATACTTCGGGGTATTATTAGTTGTTGGAATTGCTCTTTTTGTAGGTTTTAAACTTTACTATGACACAAGGGCTAATAGCTTTAAGATATCAAATGACACCATCATCATCGAGGGAGCTTATGCCATGTCTGATAAGATGACGAGCATTGATCTGATTGATTCCATCCCAAAAGTAGAAGGAAAGGTGAACGGTCTTGGCATCAGTGGAATAAGGAAAGGCACATTTAGAATAGCCAACTGGGGTAACTGTCAGCTGTATATAGAGTCGGCCAATGGACCATTCATCCTTGTAAAAACTTCCGGTAAAAAGATTATCATTAACCAGGCAGAGCCTCAGCAGACGAAGGCACTTTTTGACCAGCTTACTGAATGATTAAAAACGTGCTGATGGATCATTCTATATGGATAATATTGATGATGACTTTGTTCTCTGCTGTATATCGTTTTTTTCCACCCAAGAAAATCAATATGCTATATGGTTATCGAACCAATCGTTCCATGAAGACCCAGGAGATTTGGAATGAAAGCAATAGATTTTTCTCCATGCTATGGTTTTGGTTCAACCTGGCTACACTCATGGCTTGGATCATCTTGAAATCCCTTAACGTTACATCAACTCTAGTTCAATATCTCCTCTTCACAAATCTTGGTGGTATTTTCATCCTAATCCTATTTACAGAAATCCACCTTCGCAAAAACTTTGATCGCGACGGAAAAAGGAAAGAAGTCTAGATAGATCAGTTTCTGAGCCTTGATGGAATAAGTCATCCTTACTTTGAATAAGAGTGCAAAAAGTACTTCTTTTGCGCTCCGGAATAGTTTAACCGGAATATTAGTTTAAAAACACAACAAAGTGAGCACACTAAAACGCACAAAAATCAAGGAGATTCTTTCAGCTGGAGTGGCTGAAAAGGCAGTTGTAAAAGGTTGGGTAAGGACAAAAAGGGGCAACAAGAATGTTTCGTTTATTGCCTTGAACGATGGTTCCACCATCAACAACCTGCAATTAGTCGCTGATCCAAATTTGATTAGTGAAGATGTGCTTAAACTAGTTACTACAGGAGCGTGTATTTCAGCAGAAGGGGAAATTGTAGAATCACAAGGCTCGGGACAAAGTGTAGAAATGCATGTGTCTGCCTTGGAAGTGTATGGATCGGCTGATCCCGATAAATATCCGCTACAACCCAAGAAACACTCCATGGAGTTTTTGCGGGAAATCGCTCACTTGCGCCCAAGAACTAACACTTTTGGAGCTGTATATCGTGTAAGGCATGCAATGATTTTTGCAATACACAAATTCTTCAATGACAAGGGTTTCTTAAATATACATACGCCAATTATTACCGGGTCTGATGCTGAGGGAGCAGGAGAAACCTTTCATGTGACCACTCTGGATTTGGAGAATGTGCCCAAGAATGAGGAGGGCTCGGTTGATTACAAACAAGACTTTTTTGATAAAGAAGCCAACCTAACCGTATCGGGACAGCTCGAAGGTGAGTTGGCAGCTATGGCGCTATCTGATATTTACACATTCGGCCCTACGTTCCGTGCCGAAAACTCCAACACGACAAGACACCTTGCGGAATTCTGGATGATCGAGCCAGAGATGGCCTTTGCCGATCTAAACGATGACATGGATCTGGCGGAGGAAATGCTAAAGTACATCGTGAATTATGCTTTAGAAAACTGTGCCGATGATTTGGAATTTCTCAACAAACGAGAACTGGATGAGGAGAAAAACAAGCCAGCCATTGAGCGAAACGAAATGCCTCTATTGGATAGGCTAAAGTTTGTTGTTGACAATGACTTTGTTCGCATTACTTATACAGAGGCGATTGATATACTGAGGAACTCAAAGCCAAACAAAAAGAAGAAATTTCAATATCTGATTGATGGCTGGGGTGCCGATCTACAATCGGAACATGAAAGGTTTTTAGTAGAAAAACATTTCAAGAAACCAGTTATCTTGTCTGATTACCCAAAAGACATTAAAGCATTCTACATGCGTCAAAATGATGATGACAAGACTGTTGCGGCCATGGATATCCTTTTCCCAGGAATTGGTGAGATTGTCGGTGGTTCGCAGCGTGAAGAGCGCTACGATAAGCTTGTGGCGCGCATGGAAGAAATGAATGTTCCAAAAGACGAGCTTTGGTGGTATTTGGATACTCGTAAATTCGGATCAGCACCTCATGCTGGGTTTGGCTTAGGGTTTGAAAGAATGATACTCTTCGTGACCGGCATGACCAACATCAGAGACGTAATTCCTTTCCCAAGGACTCCAGGGAGTGCCGAGTTTTAATCGGTTGTAAACCTATGTCATGATTATATTCTTCTCTGACTTTGTAAGGAAATTGCTATTTTTACTAAGACTATGCCGGAGATATCAGGATTTTATGGAATTGTAATCACTATGTATTTTCAGGATCACAATCCACCGCATTTTCATGCGCGATATCAGGAATTTAAGGCTGAATATGATATAAAAACTTTAGAATTGTTAGCTGGACAGCTTCCTGGAAGAGCTCATTCTTTAGTTCTCGAATGGGCGTCACAGCACAGAGTTGAATTACTTGAGAATTGGAAAAACGCTTCCATTCCTACTACGTTAAACAAGATTGAACCATTAAATTGAAGATGTATGACTGAAGTTATTCAGATTGATGTATTGGACGAATACAAACTTAGGATTACCTTCAACGATTCGGAAAAAAAGGTTGTAAACATCCGTCCATTCCTTGGTAAAGGCTTTACCAAGGAATTATTAGAATATGACTATTTCAAGCAAGTGGAAATAGAAGAAGGAGGCGGAATCGCATGGCCAAATGGTTACGATTTTTGTCCCAACTTTCTTAAGGAATTACAAGGAGAAGAATTGGTGGCCTAAAAACTGCCTTGAAACTGTCTCAGAAATCTCACATCATTTTCTGAGAATAATCGGAGATCATCGATCTGGTATTTTAGCATAGCGATCCTTTCTATACCCATACCAAACGCGAATCCTGTATATTCTTCAGGGTCAATTCCACAATTAGCCAGGACATTTGGGTCAACCATCCCAGAACCTGCTATTTCCACCCAGTTGGTGTATTTGCAAACATTACAGCCTTTTCCGTGGCAGATGAAACAACTCACATCGATCTCAGCACTGGGCTCGGTGAAAGGAAAGTATGAAGGACGGAAACGAATCTTGGTGTCCTTGCCGAACATCTCTTTTGCAAAATGATATACGGTTTGCTTTAAGTCTTTGAAGCCTACATTTTTATCCACGTACAGCCCTTCAACTTGATGGAAGAAGCAATGCGCCCTGGCGGAAATTGCCTCATTCCTATACACCCGTCCCGGCATAATTGATCGAAAAGGAGGCTTTTGATTCTCCATCAATCTGATCTGAACATTTGAAGTGTGAGTCCTTAAGACCTTGTCCGGATTTTTTTCTATAAAAAAAGTATCCTGCATCTCACGTGCAGGGTGGTTTTCAGGAAAATTGAGTGCGGTGAAGTTGTAAAAGTCCTCCTCGATCTCTGGCCCATCCGCCACATTGAAGCCCATTCTCTCGAAAATTTCAATGACTTTATTTTTTGTCAACGTCAGCGGATGGATACTTCCCAATTCGTTTGGTACTTCTGGCAATGTGAGATCCACTCCTCCTTCTCCCTGGCTGGAAGAGTCATTGCTATCCAAAGAAGAAGATAGCTCCTTAAGTTTCTCTTGCGCTTTAGCCTTTAATTCATTCAGCGCAACTCCAAACTGCTTTTTCTGTTCGTTGGGTACATTTTTGAAGTCGTTGAAAAGATCAGAAACCACACTCTTCTTACTGATGAACTTAATTCGGAACTCCTCCAAATCATCTTTCGTTTTCACTTTGATCGATTCCAGTTCGGCCTTAAATTTTTCTACCTTATCAAACATGCGCTTCAAATAAATTTCGGCAAAAGTAATGAGAGTTTGTCAAAACATGGAATGCCATTGGCTATTCATGGCATGGCTCTCAGAAAATAATATTTCAGCCTAGTTTAGAACAAGAGGAATAAATTCAGCCATGCCATGAGTCAAAACTCCTTGCCATGAGTGAGTCGTACTAGCGAATTACCAATTGGCTTTATGCCAGCCAGGAAGACACCAAGGTTAGATGCATTTTCAGATCCAAACAAAGCTTGTATCCTTCTTCCCGCAGAAAGCCTAAATCCAAAGGTCTGCTTCCAAACTCGTGTATACTGAGCCTCGACTTTTTGCTTGTTGACTTTCCCATCCTTAAAATTTCGATTAATGATGTCTGACAATAGTTTTGCAGAATGAATAGCCATGGCCATTCCATTACCGCAAAGCGGGGTGATCATACCTGCAGAGTCTCCGCTCATCAGCACATGATTTTCCACTGGCAGTTTGTTATCAAAAGAAATCTCATTGATTACTAATGGAGCGTCAAATAAGAACTCAGCATTATCAAAGATCTCTTTTAGAAATGGGTTCTTGTGAAGTATTTCTTTTTCCATTTCAGGAATGCTATGATGTACCTTGAGGTTATTTCTGTGACTCAAATAACATAAGTTATAAGTGTCTCCTTCAACCTTGCTTATCCCACAGTAACCATTATTGAAATTATGAAGAGCAATCATATCTGATGGAAAGTCAGTTTTGAGGTGATACTTTACGGCCAGATAAGGAGATCGTGTTGATGCTGGTTTCCTTTGCAACTTTTTATCCAGATTGGAACGTTTGCCAAAAGCACCGATCACAATTCTTGATTCTATCTGCTCTTTTCCAACTTTAATATTGAAAAAATCATCTTGGTAAGTAATATCGTCAACGGAGGTATTTGTTGAAATATCAACTCCTGCTTCTTTTGCTTTCTCAGATAGAAAGTGATCCAGTGTAAAGCGGCTGATGCCAAAACCTCCCATACCTAATGACAATTCTGCTGAATTACCATTGGTCGAGCTCAGCATGAACTTGTTTATCTGAGCCATTTCTACATGGTCTGGATAGAGGTCGTTTCTTTTCAAAAAGGGCGTAACTTCATTCGATATGTACTCACCACAAACACGATGAAATGGGTACTCTTTCTTCTCAAAAAGTTTCACCGAAAAGCCATGGCGTGCCAATAAGATTGCGTTTACCAATCCTGCCAATCCACCACCAACGATTGCGACATCCACCATAGCTGAAAATTAAAGGGAATACTCCTACGTAACAAGGTAGGCATTAGATGTTTTGTATATTTTTGCCACACCATGATCACCGTCCACAACAAGCAATTTGAAGTCTACTTGAGTGATGAGAAAATTCACAAGCTTGTTATGGATCTTGCCGATCGCATCAGTCAGGACTATCTGGACAAAGACCCACTGCTTGTGGCTATTTTGAACGGATCCTTTGTATTTGCCTCAGACCTGTCGAGAGCCTTGGATTTCGATCCTGAGATATCCTTCATTAAGTTGGCTTCCTACAATGGAACTGAAAGCTCGGGAAAGGTCAATGAATTGGTAGGACTGAAAGAAAATGTTAAAGATCGGCATGTCCTGATTGTTGAGGACATTGTGGATACTGGCAATACGCTGGAGAAAATCATAAAAATTTTCGAATCCAAGGAAGTGGCTTCCGTGGAGATCGTCTCCTTATTATTCAAACCAGATATCTATCAAAAATCCATTCCCGTGAAATACTACGGTCTGGATATACCCAACAAATTTGTGATCGGTTATGGGTTAGACTTTGATGGAAGGGGTCGATCGCTCAAAGATATTTATGCGTTGTTTGAGTAAAACCAACGTGTTCATTTCATTGATTCAAGCACTCATTTGATTTGTGAGAAAAGGCTGATTCTTAAGCCATTTTGTCTGTATATTTGCGGCCTTCAAAACATCAAAAGATTTATGCTAAACATCGTAATATTTGGCCCTCCGGGTGCCGGCAAAGGAACACAAAGCGAAAAAATTATTGATAGATACAATCTCTTTCACATTTCTACGGGGGATTTATTTAGATGGCATACAAAAAACGATACTCCTCTTGGTCTAAAAGTCAAGGAAATCATGAACAGTGGAGAGTTAGTATCTGATGATATTACAATTGCGATGCTTCGTGAAGAAGTTGAAAAACACCCTGAGGTTAGCGGTTTTCTATTCGATGGTTTTCCAAGAACAGTGCCCCAAGCGGAGGCTTTGGATAAATTAATGGAGTCACTTGGTGGTGGAATTCATGCAGTGGTCGAACTTGACGTTACAGAAGAGGAAGTTCGCGCACGTATTGCCAAAAGAAAAGAACTTGAGGGTAGAGTGGACGATGCTGATGACAAACTTGAAAAAAGGATTAACGAATACTTTAGCAAAACGATTCATGTGCTGCCCTTTTACAATAATCAAGGACGACTCGATACTGTGAATGGCATGGGTAATGTGGAAGACATATTCGCTTCAATCACAACAGTTCTAGACAAGGTAGAATCCTGATTCTCATCTGAGAATGTCTTCAACCAACTTCATAGACCATGTGAAATTCTGTTCCCGATCAGGGAATGGTGGGCCCGGTTCTGTGCATTTCCGTAGGGAAAAGCACGTACCTAAAGGCGGTCCTGATGGTGGCAATGGTGGAAGAGGTGGACATGTCATTCTTCGTGGCAATAAGCAGCTTTGGACTTTACTCCACCTCAGATATCGAAAGCATGTATTTGCAGACCAGGGAGGTAATGGCGAAGGTGGCAACCGATCGGGTGCTGATGGTGACGACATCATTTTGGAGGTGCCATTAGGTACCATTGCCAAAAATGCCGATACAGGAGAGAAAAAAGTAGAGATATTAGAAGAAGGCCAGGAAGTAATTCTGACTAAAGGTGGTAGAGGTGGACTGGGAAACTCTAACTTTAAGACATCCACGAAACAAACCCCACGCTATGCTCAACCGGGCGAAGAGGGTGTGGAAGAGTGGGTCGTACTCGAATTGAAACTGCTTGCCGATGTTGGGCTTGTGGGTTTTCCTAATGCCGGGAAGTCTACTTTGTTGTCCGTCGTATCTGCTGCCAAGCCGGAAATAGCCAACTACCCTTTCACAACCCTTGTCCCTAACCTGGGAGTCGTTGGATACCGTGATCACAAGTCTTTTGTGATGGCGGATATTCCGGGAATTATCGAAGGGGCAGCAGAAGGAAAAGGTTTGGGCATTCGCTTTCTTCGTCATATCGAGCGCAATTCCATGTTGTTATTTATGATCCCTGCTGATTCTGAAAATATCAAAAAAGAATATCAAATTCTGCTCGGCGAGCTCCAAAAATACAATCCCGAGTTATTAGACAAAGAGCGACTGCTGGCCATTACTAAATGTGATATGCTGGATGATGAATTGATCGAAGAAATGAAAGCTGAGCTACCGGAAGAAATTCAAACTACCTTTATTTCCAGCATTGCTCAAAAAGGCATCAACGAGCTAAAAGATGAAATCTGGAAATGCTTGAATTAGTCAGTATCAATATTTCTTTTGACGTATCGAGTTTGAATCGACAACAGTCAAATTGGCATGGAATATTAGGTTCGGAGTAGCGACTAGCTGTTCTAGAACTCTGGCCGTATCCAAAGGATCAGATGGCTGAAACCTGATATATATCACACCTGCCTTTGGCTTGAATCCGTGCTTGAAAATGAGTTCTCCATAATCGCTATCATAAGTTACTATCGTTCTTTCTTCAGTGTCAGCGGTCAGCATTACTTACTCGTCAGAAATACCAGGGCTATCCAATCCAATAGAGGTTATATCAAAACCTTCGGATTTTAAATGAGTAACACTAGAAATGGGAATGTTTTCGTTAGCAAGAAATTTCAAGAGCAATAATGTTAGGCATTGGAATAGAGAAGTCCATCCTTCATACAATCTTGAATATAAGAAAATACAGCTTGCAAGGACTCATTTGTCAGTCTTGGATAGTTTTCAAGAATTTGTTTTTCAGACCACCCCTGAGCCAATAAACCAATGATGTGTTCTACAGAAATTCGTGTCCCTTTGATAGTAGGCTTACCTAATAGTACGTTTTGATCTGATGATATGTGTGACTGCCAGTCCATATTCAAATTTACGAATATTCTTTAAAATTGATTCAATGCATTATTTCTGACAATTAAGATTGCTCTACCACATGGGTTTGTTTCAATTCTTAACTAGCGATTTAAATTATTCTCCTTGAATTCTCATATTCATCAAATAAAGATCCAGATTTTTGGCCCAAAAGTCTTTTTCCACTAATACAAGTTGAAAACCCATTTTTTCATAAAACTTGTGGGCATGTTGAGAAGTTCTTACTTCGACAACATCCACTTCCCCCTGATCCTTCAAATGATTGATTCGATACTCGACCAACATCCTACCAACTCCCTTACCATGAAATTGAGGCTTTACAAAATCCCATGAAATCCTGGCCTTCCTTTCTTTTGGAAAATAATTGATACCACCTGCCCCAATAAGCTCAACATTTTCTTCTGCTACGAAGTAATCTTCTCTTTCGTGATCCAGATAGGCTATTAAATCCCCTTCTTCCGCCGGATCAAAATAATCAGGTGCATTGGCCCTGAACAATTCAAGTACTGCGGACTTTTCATTTTGTTTGTAGGGTCTAATTTTCAAAATCCTGACTTGTACACCGATTCACTTATCATGATCCAAAATTATACCTGCTCAAATACAGTCTCCAGCTTGTAACCTTTGCCATGCACATTCGCTATTCGGATGTGTGGATCGAGCTCAAGCTTCTTTCTTAACTTGGAGATAAATACATCCAAACTTCGACCCACTACTACTCCTTCATCCTCCCATACTTCCTTTTGCAGTTGCTCTCGGCTAATGGTACTGTTTGGATTGGAACCTAGTATTTTCAGGACTTGTGTTTCCTTATTGCTCAATTCGATGTGCTGATCTCCATTTTTCATAACCCCTCTCTCATAGAAAAATTTAAATTTACCAAGCTCAATAGAGTCCTCAACTGTCGAATCCACCGTTGGTTCCTTTCTTTTGAACAAAACCAGGCTTAGCGTCAGACTAATAATGAAAGACACAATAACGAGTGGAAATTCTGCCAAAACCGGGGTGTTCTTGTTGATAGATATTTTTATTTGATAGCAATCTTCAGGGAGTGACCTCCCCAAACATGGGATTACATTTTCCTCCTTGTTTTCAAAAACCTGAAAACCATAGACTATTTCTTCGGAGGCACACTGGAGCACATCAACACTATATTCAGAATTAAGATTCGTTTTGCTCAGCACACTACCAACTACTGCAACTATAGTGTCAGGAACAAACTCCTGTGGGTTTTCAAACTTGATGTAAAAGGAATGGTTTGACTCACGGATAGGCAATACACGGGAAGAAGAATCTCCCGATTGCAAGAGCAACTGATGGCCAATATCACGCATGTGCAAGGACAGGCTTTTCTGGTCAGGTTGCTGCTTTTCATCAACAAACCGCCAAGAAAGGAAGCAAAATACTACCAGGCTTAAGCCAAACAAAAGTTTTAACTTCATGATATAAAGTTAAGCCATCCGAAATTGGCTTGACTTTCTTTTACAGTCATTTTACATTTTTTTACAATTGAAATTCTGCAATGAGCCGTTTTTGAGGTCATGTTTGTTCAAATAAAAAATTAGAATCATGAAAAAAACACAAATCTTATTACCTCTTATTGTTGGTCTACTAACCATTTCAAGCACTCAATCGCTCTCTCAAGTCAACAGAAGTTGTAGTGTGGTATGCCTAAACGACGATTGGATACCCGAATCTTATAACAAAAATGCCAGGTGTCAAGTCAGCGTTGGAGCTGAAGGGATTATTTCAGTTCACGAGACGGGTGATGTATCAGACAAAGAGAACTACAAGCGTGATGAGTTTGTAGAATTTAAACTGGCCATCTTTAAGAAATCATTTGACTCTATGGTGTCTTTCTCGGATAAAACTTATTCAAAAATAGACATCAAGCAAGTTTTGGAAAAGTGTGAGAAAGGAGATCAGATTATAGTCATCTTGAAAGATGCTGAAAAGTTTAGCCTGCCAAATTATAAAATTGATGTGATATGAAGATTAGCCTGATGTATAGAAATCTGATATATCTCCAGCTTTGCATGGCCTGTAGCTTTATTGGCTGCTCTAATAAGCAAATGACCTCAGTCAAGCCCAAACCT
The DNA here is from genome assembly GCA_049115735.1 of Cyclobacteriaceae bacterium. Lineage (GTDB taxonomy): Bacteria > Bacteroidota > Bacteroidia > Cytophagales > Cyclobacteriaceae > CAXBNB01. The sequence goes on from JAGDZP010000004.1 coordinate 178,827, forward strand.
AAGGAGGTTGTAAAGCAGGTCGAGTCGAAGATCGATACAACTTCCTATGGCGTTTTGATGTCGTATGATGGAGGGCATAGTTGGTCGACCAGTGGAGATGGACTACCAAAAGACATTCGAGTATCCTATCTGGATAAGCTGGGTGAAAGTATAGTTGCTGCAAGCGACAACTATGGTATTTTCATTAAAGAGAGGATGGATGACTCCTGGCAACAAATTGGAAAATCTTTGCCAGAAAAGAAAGTCAATGCCTTACACATACAAGGTGAAGACATTTATGTTGGTCTGTACCAAAAAGGGATATTTGTAAGTTCGGATATAGGCGCTTCATGGAAGCCATTAAACTTCGACTTAGCGGATCTGAGGGTTCAGTCGATCATGAATTTCGAGGGCCGACTAATCATTGGGACTGATGACGGTATTTTCGAATTGAGCGATACTAACACCTGGAAGAATCTGTTCTATGGATGTCAGGTAAATAGCCTTACTCAATACAGGTCAGAGATGATAGCAGGTACTAGTAGGGGAGCTTTGGTGTCGAAAAACAGTGGTAATGAATGGGAATGGATTTATAAGAAAGGGGCTGTTAAGAATACAGGTGTCATGGATGATCGCATGGCACTAATGACCATGTCCAATGGCTTATACATTGCTAATCACTTTTATATAACCAGTAACTTCGGCAGCCTTGATCCTGTTCCTTTTCCAACGAGCAAGGGTTCATCGGTTTATGAAATTATGGAAATCGACGGACAATGGTTTGTGAGTAATAATTTCGGCCTTCACCGTTCAATTGATAAGGGGAAGAGCTGGGAGCGAATTATTCAAACAAGAAACAGGGCTTTCTTTGACTTCCTGGTAACAGACAATATTCAATACTGTGCGGTTACGCCGTACCAATTGAGGGGTTGTTAATCTCTAATGCCCGTATTTGGCCTTGTATTTCTGATATAACCTTTGCTGCATGGCCTCCAATGTAACTTTTCTGCCCTGGATATAAGCTGTGGTTAGTTTATTGCCCCGCATGTCCAGGGCATCTCCTTCACTCACAAAAAACGAAGCGTCTTTTCCAACTTCAATAGACCCAAGTTTATCATCAATCTTTAGAATTACAGCTGTATTTAGTGTGATGGCTTTCAAGGCTTCTTCTTTGTCAAGCCCATATGCAGCGGCGGATCCTGCAAAAAATGGTAGGTTTCTTGATCCCATAACCCAACCGCGATAACCCAAACAATATTGAAGGCCCTTCTCTTCCAATTGAGCAGGTAACTTATACATTTGATCCACATCATCACCTCTTCGATAAGGTAAACTGTGAACATTATTCAGAATTACAGGAATGTTATTTTCTTTGACGAAATCAGCCACAAGGAGTACTTCAATGGCATCTATCAAGACTATGTTTTTCACGCCATATTCTTTTGCAAAAGTCACACTTCTAATAATGTCTTTGGCTTTATTAACTCTGATAAACAATTGTTTGCTGCCGTCAAATAGCCCTTTCATGGCTTCCAATTTCAGGTTCTTGCTTTTTGGAGTACTTGAAGAATAAGCTTTGGCGGCATCAAATAAATCTTTTATACTCTGCAGAGCAGAATTATATGCTGCTTTGACCTTGGCCACTTGATCGGGTTTTTCCGTTCCGCTAAAGATTCTCTTTGCTGGCCAGGTCATGTGAATGCCATCATCTTCCTTGATCAATCCATCTTCCCAATTCCAGGCATCCAATTGCATGATCGATGAAGTACCACTTATATAGCCCCCTTTCGGAGCAACTTGTGCTGTCAGTATACCATTGAACCTTAAGGTTGGTATAATTTCAGAATCAGTATTATAGGATATCACACTCCTGACGTGCGGTTTTAGGTTTCCAACTTCAGCTTTATCCTGACTAGCTCTTACTGCCGCTATTTCATTGAGTCCAAGGTCAACACCCGGAAGAATAAAACCTGGATAAAGGTGCTGATCGGAAATATCTATGGTTTTATATTTTGACTTGTCCTCAACGTCTTCACTTTTCCCAACGAAAGTTATGGTACCATTTTCAAACGCCACAGCTCCATTTTCTACAACCTCTCCTGTACCAAGGTGCAAGGTGCCATTTACCACTAATATGGCCTCACTCTGTGCCGCTCCCGGTGATGGGGTTTGTGCTGACAGACTATACGTGAAAATCGTTATTAATGCTAGTATAAATATTTTTTTCATGTCTCTCATATCAAAATTGCACCTCCATATTATCACAATGAAAATCATAAGCCTTCACTTTTGGTGCATCTTGGGTCGGCTTGCCTTTGGCCTTTTCTTCTTTCATCTTGGCAATTAATCTGGCACGTTCTTTTACACTGTAGTCTCGCAACTCCCTGTCTTTTTCCAAATCAAAATAAATGGCTCCCTCAATTATTGTCTTTTCAACTTTCGCATAAATAGACAGTGGATTATCACTCCAAATAACCACATCAGCATCTTTGCCTACCTTAATACTTCCCATGCGATCATCCAGGTGCAGTAGCTTGGCAGGGTTTAACGTAACCATTTTAAGGGCATCCTCTTCGCTCATGTCACCGTATTTGATTGACTTAGCCGCCTCCTGATTCAATCTTCTCCCCATTTCACTATCATCAGAGTTGATAGCCACAGTCACACCTTCCTTGTGCATCAATGCAGCATTGTAAGGAATCGCATATCGCACCTCCCACTTATATGCCCACCAGTCAGCAAAGGTCGATCCCCCAACACCATGCGCCTTCATCTTATCTGCTACTTTGTAGCCTTCCAGTATATGAGTGAAGGTATTGATATTGAAATCGAATTTTTCAGCTACTTTCATCAGCATGTTAATTTCTGACTGCACGTAGGAGTGACAAGTGATAAACCGTTTTTTACGAACAATTTCTAACATAGCTTCCTTTACAAGATCCCTTCTTGGCGTTTCAGCGTTACCTTTATCCTTTGAAGAAAGTTTGTTGTAGGCTTGCCATTCCTTCTCATATTCCAGTGCATTGGTAAAAGCGTCCATATATACCTGCTCCACACCCATCCTCGTTTGAGGAAATCTCGTTTTGTTAGCATCTCCCCAATTCGATTGTTTTACATTTTCACCAAGGGCAAATTTGATATAGGCATCTGCGTCATCGATCAGCATTTCATCCGCATTGTACCCCCATTTCAATTTCACTATAGCTGATTGTCCGCCTATTGGATTAGCAGACCCGTGTAGCAATTGTGAACTGGTAACACCTCCTGCCAGTTGCCTGTAAATATTTATGTCCTCTGAGTTAATCACATCCTTCATTCGGACCATGCCGGAATTGGTAGCGACATCATTTACACTGAATAAGGCAATGTGGGAATGTTCATCAATAATCCCAGGCGTCAAATGTTTGCCTGTTCCATCTACTTCCCTTGTACCTGATTTTGACAACCCCTTTCCTATTTTTTTGATTTTACCATCTTCGATCAGTACATCTGTATTCCGTAGTATTCTATCGGAATCATTGGTCCAGACGGTAATGTTCTTTATGAGAATAGTTTCTGATTTTGGCGGTGTTGGCTGACCATAAGCAGAGAAAGGAAACAAAATATCTCCGATGACATCTTTGACATCAATACTATCCTTCTCCATACTTTTCTGCGCAACACTATCTTTGGCAGTTTCTTTCACTTCTGGCTCCAAAGACATACTCCAGTCCAACAGTCCACTACTGCCTATCTCACCTTTACCCATCCACTTATCTTCTGATTTCCATCCAGACAGTCGTATATTCTCTTTGGATTTGGGCTTATCAAAATTCAAAGAAATTAGATTTTCCTCCAACGTATGACTGACTGGCTTTTTAGTAGAGTCGTTTACCATTAAGGTCATTTTGGAATTTTTGGCTTCCAGCGTAAATGCTGCTGTATCAATTTGAAGCGTATAAGTTCCTGATTCTAATTCTTGTTTTTCTTGACTCACTTCATAACGATCGCCCTTCACCCAATTCTCAAGTATTTGTGCCTTTTCCTCAAAAACGTCCTTATCAGAAATAATAAAGTTCGCCAGATAATTAGTTTTCAATTGGCCCAACTTACCTGCAACGTTCACGAGCCTTGCTGGTGTATAGCTTAAGGCCTTTAAGGCGTCCTCTTTGCTCAAGCCAACTGTGACAGCTCTTCTTAAATTGGTAAGGAATTCTTTCCTTGACTGGAGCCCACTGGAGGTAATGGAAAATTCTATATTGTTCTCCGCCAAGATCCTGGGATTGTGTGAAGCAAGTTCCCAATGCTTCATTTGCTTCAAAGAAACATCGAGTGCCTCGAGAGGATCATCTACATTGTAAGCTTTTGGGAAATTCAACGGAACAATCAGTGTAGCTTTAGTTTCCTTTATATTCTGAATATTTTGGTACTCGTCACCACCAGAAACAATGATGAATTGCTTACCAAATTCATCACCCAGCATATCAGCCCTGACAATACCATGCTTATTGCCCGCATAGAAAAACTGAGGAAGGTTTTGTGTTCCCATCCACGCATCGAGTGATACGTCTGTGAATTCTTGACCTTGACCATACCATTCTGCATCCATGTAAGTTTGCCGAAGCAGTGCGACCGATCCCATTGTCGAGGATGGAAAGGATTGTTTAGAACTTCCTTTACTAAATGAATAATGTGCTCCAGCCTTAGCTTTCAATATGGCTTTATTGTCCTTCTGGTCTTGTAATAACACCAACGCTGAACTTCCTCTGGCTATCCCATCTTGATTGGCACTCAGAACGGTTCCAAATCCATACTTGCGATATTCAGCCGCTTGTTTTTTATTTATTTTAAAATGTTCAGAAACGCTTACATAGGAATTGATGGCATCATTCGGGTTGTAAGCTCCTGGAGTAAGAGGCGTAACCTGGCTCGCAACACCTTTTACATTCAGCTTAGCTTTGCTGAATCCGTAGGCACTATTCAAATCAATAAATGAGGGATATATGTGTTTTCCAGAACACTCAACTACAGTATAGCCTTTGGGAATCCTTAATCCTTTTCCGGCATTCATAACTACACCATCTTTTATCAACAATGTAGCAGAATCGAGTGTTGATTGATAGTCGACATGAATTGTTGCATTCGTAAAGGCATATGCCTTTTCCCTCTTATCTTTTACTCCATTGTATGGAAAATTCTCTTGGGCCAGAGAGACTTCTAGAGAGAATAGCGCAATTGTAATTAGAAGAAATAATCTTTTCATTGGGTTAAAATTATCTGGGCAATTTAATGGAAATGCCTGACGATTCATATTTGATTATATGAATGGCGCGCAGGCGATTTCAAGATCCATTTCATTCGGATCAAAGAATGAAAGAAGCTTTACCAAACTTTAAAAGTTTAGTAAAGCTGAATTTCGTTTCCTTTTTAGCCTATCAGCAACGCCCGCCTTAGAATCGACCGATGACCTTAAAAAGTTGATTAAGATTCTTCTTCCGGATATCTGCCTGTGCTTTCTTCATGCCTGGTTGCAGCCATATCGTCTCTTGTATTTTTCTGCACAGCAATCGCTCCAAATAGAGCCAGGATAAAGGAGAAAGCATAAAAGCCTTTTTCACTCGGTAATATAGTCGCATTCCAAAGGCCTATAATCAGAAGCAGAATGGATATTATGGATGCGAACCAGGAAATACCATAATATAAGTCAGTTACTGCCAATCCTTCGAGCCGGTCCCTCACACTCTTTTGCACGGAAATCACCGCAAACAGGCCAAACATGAGAATTGTGAAATAGTAGCCTTTTTCATTGAGCATCATCTCGGCTCTCCAAAGTCCAACAAGGTAACCAATCATTCCAGTCAATAGTGCTACCCACGAGGCGGCACTAAATGCATTTGAGGTTTTTTGAATCATAGTTTACTATTTTTGATTGAAAGAATATTTTCTACGCCCAAACAGACTCCATTATCGTGCTTTGGGTTTGTACAAGACTGTACAGGGATTTGTTCATCACTTGTTCGAAATGATAAATACTATTGACAATCGACAGAAATGGATAAGCACAGGATATGGCCTTTTCGGAGAGCTAGGTCCGGAAGCGCTCAATGTGGAAAAGCTTTCCAACATTGTAGGGTTGAATCGCTCGAGCTTTTACCATTATTTTGGTGATATAGAATCTTTTGAGTCTGCTCTTTTTTCCCATCATATCAAACAATATGAAGCTTTCGGGGAAATAATCAAAGACTATGATCAGTTTGAGCAACTCTTCACTCAAGAAGTATTTGATCATAAGGATGCCCTGGCTTTTCAACGACAATTGATGATCAATCAAGGCATTACGCGCTACAAGAATTGCTCAGATAATGCTCGAAAATTCACCGAGCAAAAGACTTTTGAACTCTGGTCGGTATTCAACGAAAACAAAAATGAGTCAGAAACTGAATGGACGTTGTTTCGCGCATTGCGAGATTTTTATTTTATTCATCATGGGCAAAATACCAGTTTGCGCGATCCAAAGGAGGTACTGATGATGCTTCATCAACACCTGAATAAAAAGTGATTATCCGTACCACGAAATTCATGGAATAATCAAAGAATTGGAAAGAGACTGAAGAAATTAATATTGTTAGTTTTGCCGATGTAAATTTTTGACTTCAGATGGACGAAAGATATATGATGCGCGGGGTTTCGGCCTCCAAGGAAGATGTGCACAATGCCATAAAAAACCTGGACAAGGGACTGTTTCCTCAGGCTTTTTGTAAGATCGTACCAGACTTATTGGGAGGGGATGAAGCATACTGCAACATCATGCACGCAGATGGTGCAGGCACAAAATCTGCCCTGGCATACATGTATTGGAAAGAGACTGGTGACTTGTCTGTTTGGAAAGGAATAGCACAGGATGCAGTGATCATGAATATGGATGATCTAATCTGCGTTGGTGCTATTGACAACATTTTGCTTTCATCCACTATTGGTCGAAACAAAAACCTGATTCCCGGAGTTGTGATCACCGCTCTCATAGAAGGAACCGAAGAGGTACTTCAAATGCTGAGGGACAATGGTGTGGATATAAAATCAACTGGCGGGGAAACTGCTGACCTGGGAGATTTAGTGCGTTCTGTTGTTGTGGACAGCACAGTAATCGCCCGAATGCCCAGAAAAAATGTGATCTCAAACAATGGTATAAAACCGGGTGATGTGATAGTTGGTTTGGCTTCATACGGTCAGGCGAGTTACGAATCGGAATACAACGGTGGAATGGGTAGTAACGGACTGACATCTGCCAGGCACGATGTTTTCCATAAAGACTATATGACTCAGTTTCCGGAATGCTTTGATCCGGCTGTTCCCACAGATTTGGTATTTACCGGAAATTACAAGTTGACGGATTCGGTAGAAGGCAGTCCTCTGGATGCGGGTAAGCTGGTCTTATCACCTACGAGAACTTACGCTCCTGTGATGAGCTCAGTATTATCAGCGCTGAGAGGTGAGATTCATGGCGCAGTGCATTGCAGTGGTGGCGCCCAAACGAAGGTTCTCCATTTTGTTGAGGGAGTGCATATCATAAAAGACAATTTATTCGATATCCCTCCTCTCTTTAGGATCATTCACGAAGAAAGTGGTACTGACTGGAAAGAAATGTACAAAGTATTCAACATGGGTCACCGCCTGGAACTTTATGTCGATGAAGCCCATGCATCTGAAATCATATCGATTTCAGAAGGATTTGACATTGACGCCAAGGTGATCGGAAGAGTGGAGCAAGCAGAAGAAACCAAAGTGACCATCGAAAGCACTCACGGACATTTTGAGTATCTCAAATAAGCAGCGTTTCCCCAACCATTTTCTACTAATAGGGCTGTTAAGCTTTATTATTTCATTTGACACGTCTGCCAATTCTGACTTATCCTTTTCTGATTCAACAAAGCAAAATCCTAAACGAAACTATTTTGGTAGCTATTTGTCGGATGCCGGTTACTTATATTCCGCTCCGATCAGGTGGAAAGCTAAAGACTGGCTAAAGTTTGGTGCATTTACTGCGTCTGGAATTGGTTTGTATCAGCTGGACGATAATATCCAGCAATGGACATTGGATAATCGGAATGACCTTAGCCATGACATTTCAAGTGGTTTTGAAAAATTAGGAAATACTAGCTCGACATCCATTGCCTTGGGGGGAGCATTGATTGTGGGTTTGATTACTGAGGATGAAAAGGTACAGGATGTAACTCTTCTGGCACTTAAGTCCAGTTTACTTTCAGGGCTACTGGCACAAACGATTAAGAACATTGCGCATAGAGCGAGACCAAATGCCGGATTAGGCAAAGATTCCTGGCACGGCCCCAAAATCGGTGGAAAACATAAAGCCTGGCCCTCGGGACATACTACTACTGCATTCGCCTTGGCTACAACATTCGCACAGATTTACAAAGACAAAAAATGGGTGCCCATTAGTTCTTACTCATTGGCCACTCTCGCCGGAGTTTCCCGGCTTCATGATAATAAGCATTGGGCAACTGATGTTTTTGCCGGTGCAGTTCTAGGCTATTTCAGCGCCAAAGGAATTCTGGCCAATGAGAAAAGGAATAATAGAAACTTCGTGTTTGCTCCTTTTTATTTTGGAGAAGCGACTGGAATAAGCGTCGCAATTATGCTTAATTGATTACAGATACTTATCTCCCTTTTTCGACTTCACCTCGTTCACAAAATCCCGAAACTTGGTTTCATTGTCTTTTTCACATACCAACAAAACGTCATCGAAATTGGCAACAAGATAACCTTCCAACCCTTGAAGAACTACTAGCTTGTCTTTCTCCGCTTTTACATAGTTGTTTTTACAATCATAAAGGATTGCTTCAGCATCCACTACATTTTGATCGTCATCCTTTTCCCTGAGCTCATGTAGGGAATTCCAGGAGCCAAGGTCTGACCATTCAAAATCCCCCATCACCACATATACATTGGATGCTTTTTCCATGATACCATAATCGATAGAGATATTTCGGCATTGGGAATAGGCTTTCTTAACAAAAGCACCTTCTACTTCTGTATAGTAGGAAGATGTTCCATGCTCAAAAGCATCGGCCACATCTGAAAGGGAATCTTCAAAAGCTTTGATTATAGACTTTACGGACCATACGAATATCCCGGCATTCCACACAAAATCCCCACTATCGATAAATGTCCGGGCCAATTCAATGTCAGGCTTTTCGGTAAAAGTTTTTACCTTTTTCACACCATCACCTTTGTCATCTTCAATATATTGGATATAGCCGTAACCTGTTTCCGGTCTATTGGGCTGGATACCAATGGTTATCAGTTTGTCGTCTGATTCTGATGCTTCTAAGGCCGTGGAAACTACTGCATTGAAGTTATCCTCTTTGAAAATAGCATGATCAGCCGGTGTAACCAACATCAATGCACCCGGATCTTTTTGTTTTATTTTATATGATGCATAAGCTATGCATGGAGCTGTATTTCTTCTATTTGGTTCAAGCAGAATTTGATCCCAGGATATTTCAGGTATTTGTTCCTTCACCAGATCTCCGTAAATGTCATTAGTCACGACAAGGATATTCTCCTTTTTTGCAACCTTTAGAAAGCGCTCATAGGTCATCTGCAAAAGAGATTTGCCTGTGCCTAATACATCAATAAATTGCTTTGGTCGGGAGTTTCGGCTATAAGGCCAGAAGCGGCTTCCGATCCCCCCAGCCATAATCACTACATAAGTAGATCGAGTCATTAGTTAGTCTGTTTTTGAAGCCACAAATATAGATGTATTGTTAAGATTGCATAATCCTGAATTATATAAATGCCCCTAAGCAACAGACTTGTTTGATCGTCTGTTTTTCAACAAATAGGGAATTTCAAATAGGGAAATATCACTTTTTTTATAAAGTGCCGATTGCCTGTGGTTTATTTAATTATTAAGTCATTTCTTTTAACAAATTTTGTTATATTCAATACCCGAATGTTAATGAATAACGAGAATGGTTGTAAGTCAGGAGGAAGAATTAAGAGACAAGTTAAAGGAGGTCTTTGGTTTCAACAGTTTTAGAGGAACCCAGGAAAAAATCATACAAAACATATTAAGCGGCAAAAATACTTTCGTATTGATGCCGACAGGAGCAGGGAAATCATTGTGTTATCAATTACCTGCAATAATCAGCGAAGGAACAGCGATAGTCATTTCACCTTTGATAGCCTTGATGAAAAATCAGGTGGATCAGATGAACGCCTTTGGTATAAATGCGCAGTTTTTAAACTCTACTTTATCTAAAGCCGACAGCAGAAGGGTAAAGGAGGAAACACTGGCTGGACAGGTGAAATTACTTTACGTAGCACCCGAGTCCCTGACAAAGGAAGAAAATGTAGCGTTCCTCAAATCAGCAAAAATATCCTTCGCTGCGATAGATGAAGCTCACTGTATTTCTGAATGGGGACACGATTTCCGCCCCGAATACAGGAGGATTAAGTCCATCATAGGACAACTTGGGGAAATACCGATAATAGCTCTGACAGCCACCGCCACACCTAAGGTGCAATTGGATATTCAGAAAAACCTGAATATGGAAGATGCTGATGTTTTTAAGTCTTCCTTTAATAGAGGTAACCTATATTATGAAGTAAGGCCAAAAGTACAGGTCAAAAAACAGCTCATAAAATTCGTCAAAGAGCACAAAGGAAAATCTGGTATTATTTATTGTTTGAGTAGAAAGAAGGTGGAAGAGATTGCAGAATTCCTTTCTGTCAATGATGTGCGGGCAGTGCCCTATCATGCGGGACTGGAATCTGCCATACGAATGAAGAATCAGGATGATTTCCTGAATGAAGATGTGGATGTAGTAGTGGCGACCATCGCCTTTGGGATGGGCATTGACAAACCAGACGTTCGATTCGTAATTCATTATGATACCCCCAAATCTTTAGAAGGGTATTATCAGGAGACTGGTCGAGCTGGTAGAGACGGACTTGAAGGCAAGTGTGTTATGTTCTATAGTCTGGACGACATTGTCAAACTTGAGAAATTCAACAAAGACAAGCCTGTAACGGAAAGGGAAAATGCCAAACTGCTACTTGAAGAAATGTCAGCGTATGCAGAGTCTTCTGTCTGCAGAAGGGTTCAACTGCTTCATTATTTTGGAGAAGAGTACACAGACTCAGGGTGCAAGGACCAAGGCATGTGTGATAACTGCGATCACCCCAAGGAAAGATTTGACGGACAAAAATATATTGAGCTAGTACTGCAAACTGCCAAGGCTACCGATGAAAGATTTGATATTGGTCATTTGGTAAATGTAATCCGTGGAGTAGAGAGTCAATACGTGAAAAGTTATGACCACAACCAACTGGATGTCTTCAAAAAAGGTGCTGATGAAACCGAAGTTTTCTGGAGGTCGGTGGTTAGACAAACTTTGCTGAATGAACTATTAAGAAAAGATATAGAAACGCTGGGTGTATTGAAGCTTTCGAAAAAAGGGCTAAAATATATGGATGAGCCCTACTCTATCGAGCTCTCAAAGGACAAGGATTATACTGTAGATGGTGGGGATGATGATGATTTTTCATCCAACAATGTCGGAAAGGCTTATGATGAAGGTTTATTCGATTTGCTGAAAGCCCTCCGAAAGAAAGTTGCTAAGCAAAAGAATCTTCCTCCTTATGTCGTATTTCAAGATCCATCTTTAGAGGAAATGGCCACTACTTATCCCACTACCAAGGAAGACCTGGCGCAGGTGAATGGAGTAGGAATGGGAAAGGTGATGAAGTTTGGAAAACCATTCCTCGAGCTGATTGAAAATTATATTGATGAAAATGATATAGAGACGGCAACCGAGGTAGTCATTAAGTCAGCGGTCAATAAGTCTAAAATCAAAATTTTTATCATTCAGCAAATTGACAAAAAGGTAGATCTTGAAGAAATAGCAGATGCCAAAGGAGTCAGCTATGATGACATTATAGCTGAGATTGAAAATATATGCTACTCCGGCACCAAGCTCAATTTGGAATATTATATTGATCAGGTGATGGACGAGGATAGACAAGACGATCTGTACGATTACTTCTTGACTGCAGAGACTGATGATATCGATGTGGCAATGGACGAACTTGAGTTTGATGATTATTCAGAAGATGAAGTTAGGCTAATGCGTATCAAATTCATGTCTGAATACGCCAACTAGAAATCAGGCGGATTTCAAAAAGTAAATTCCATATTTATATTCTTGCCCAGTCAATTACTAATTGACAATTCTCCCTATTTTTGCTGCCTAATTAATAAAGCATAAAAATGAATATCCTTGTTTTAGGTTCCGGTGGGAGAGAACACGCATTGGCCTGGAAGATATCCCAGAGCAACAAACTAAGTAAATTATATGTGGCACCCGGAAATGCCGGCACCTCTGCGATTGCAGAGAATATTGCTTTGAACATTAATGATTTTCCGTCCATAAAGGAAGTGGTTTTATCCAAGCAGATAGAACTCGTTGTTGTTGGGCCGGAGGAACCTTTGGTAAGAGGAATTAGGGATTATTTTAAGGCCGATGACCAACTTAAGCATATCAAGTTTGTTGGACCGGATAAAAAGGGTGCTGCGCTGGAAGGTAGCAAAGATTTCTCTAAAGAATTCATGAACAAATACGGTGTGCCCACCGCAAAGGCACTGACCGTTTCAAAGGACAACCTGAAAGAAGGACTTTCATTTTTATCCACGCTTTCTGCACCCTATGTTTTGAAAGCGGATGGTCTGGCTGCAGGAAAAGGCGTGCTCATTATACAAGATCTAAAAGAAGCTCAGGACTCTTTGCAGAATATGCTTGATGGCATGTTTGGTGAAGCAAGTCAGAAAGTATTGATTGAAGAATTTCTTGACGGCATAGAGCTATCAGTCTTTGTATTGACTGATGGTGAAAACTACAAGACCCTACCAGAGGCTAAGGATTATAAAAGAATCGGAGAAGGAGATAACGGACCAAACACCGGTGGTATGGGAGCTGTAACACCCGTACCCTTTGCAGATGAAGCATTCATGTCCAATGTAGAGGAGAAGGTGATTAAGCCTACTGTAAAAGGACTAAAGGAAGAAAACATGGACTATGTTGGCTTTGTCTTCATTGGGCTAATGAATATCAATGGAGAACCTTATGTTATTGAATATAATGTACGAATGGGTGATCCGGAAACGCAGGCAGTGATGATGAGGGTAGATACTGATTTGGTCGACTTGTTGGAGGCAACTGCTACTAAATCCTTAAGTCAAATAGAGATGCAAACATCTCCATTGACAGCCACAACGGTGGTTGCGGTGGCGGGAGGATATCCGGGTTCTTATGAAAAAGGAAAAGCGATTTCTGGCATCTCGGCAGGTGAAGGCACCACTGTATTTCATGCGGGTACAAAAAACCAGGATGGCCAGGTTGTAACCAACGGCGGTCGAGTATTGGCTGTGACAGGGATGTCCACTGATATTCAAAGTGCCCTGGACAAATCTTATGCGACGATGGATAAGATAAGCTGGGACGGGATAAATTTCCGAAAGGACATTGGACAGGACCTGATGAAATAATCCATGGATCGGGTACCTTTTCAAGAGCTTATCAGCGAGTTTCAAAGAGTACTCCTTAAAAAATCTTTTTCAGCTGTTCGCGCAGAGTCCTGTGCTGAATTATTTGCAAAAGCTAGCCTGGATGGCGTGGCATCACATGGTCTCAACCGCTTTGCTCCATTCATAAAAGATATAGAAAAAGGCTTAGTTGATGTACAGGCGGTTCCGAAAGCAGTAAAAAGTGTTGGAGCTCTGGAACAATGGGACGGACAGTTGGGCCCAGGCAACCTGAATGCCCAGGCTGCAATGGAAAGAAGCATTGACCTGGCATCAATCCATGGAATTGGTTTGGTGGCCATGAGAAATACCAATCATTGGATGCGTGGAGGCAATTATGGTTGGCAAGCTGCTGATAAGGGCTATATTGGCATTTGCTTTACGAATACAAAACCTAACATGCCAGCATGGGGAGGTAAAGAACCTGTAATAGGAAATAATCCATTGATTATAGCATTGCCAAGGTCAAAAGGTCACATTGTACTCGACTCGGCACAAAGCCAGTTTTCTTTCGGAGCAATTTCAAATTACGCACGAAACAACGAATTACTGCCTTTCTATGGTGGACACAATATCCATGATCAACTGACTAAATCACCTGAGGAAATAGAAGAATCTCAAAGATCATTACCAGCGGGTTTTTGGAAAGGATCAGGTATGTCTATCGTACTCGATTTGATAACAAGTACCCTTGCCATGGGCAAAAATACCTTTGAAATTGGGCAGCAAAGCAAAGACGAATACGGCATAAGTCAGACATTTATTGCCATTAATCCACTGATTCTGGGAGAGCTCGAGCATTATGAAGAAAGCTTAGAAAAAACCATCAAATCCATAAAAAACTCCACACCAATTGATGAGAATGAACAGGTATATTACCCTGGTGAGCGAACCTTACAGGCCAGAACTGAGAATACGGAATTGGGAGTTCCTGTTGACAGGGAAATATGGCAAGCAGTCAAAGCACTGTAATCAATTCAGATAGAATCATCACAAAGTTCTACAGCATTATCCGAATCAGCACTTAACTTCGGACTCAAATAGGGCACGCCTAAATTCATTCCACGAAGTATAAAAACGCTGGACACGATTACAACAAACAATGGCACCAATTTGTAGAGGCCAACACGCCAATTTGATTTGATTAATTGCCGTGAAAGTGAAATGCCAAGCATCATTGGCACAGTACCAACACCAAACAAAAGCATATAGGAGACACCACCCTGAGGACTACCTGTAGATATACCTGCAACAGCGGCCATATATACCAAGCCGCAAGGCAGAAATCCGTTGATAACACCAACGGTATATCTGGCATGCCATTTTTTAGATAATAAATATGGTCCAATTGCCTTTCTCAGGAGTGAAGTCAATTTATTGATTGGTCTGGCTATGACATTACTTCCGCCTGAGTATTTTGCTCCAAAATAAAAAAGTAGGAGGAGCATACCGGCTAGAATTGAAAGTGTTTGCTGGAAACCTGCCAGAAAAATACCACGACCGATTAGCCCAAATATTCCACCAATTAACAGATAGGTAGTTATTCGCCCAAGATTGTAAGATATCTGGTTGACTGGCGATCGTCCATTCGGCAGGGCCATGGCAATAGGGCCACACATCACGGCACAGTGCAAGCTGCCTAAAAAACCAAACATAAGTGCCGATATGTATACTTCAGTGGTCAATTTGTTAAGGAAAAATGATATTAAATGATAACCGTTTCTTCGGTATAAAATTCTTTGCCACTGGCGCTCCATGATATTTTCACCCTCCACAAACCTTTAGTCAATTTACTCTTATCGATACTCTGGTTCTTTTCATTGAGTACAGCAACTCTGAAATCTTTTGTAGCATCGGAAGGCCTAAAGAAATGAATTTCTCCTTTTTCAGGATTTTCTGAAAACATGAAATTTAGCTTATTGGCTTCTTTGCTCAACTTCACAGATGCGTTTGCAGAATTGGTGGTTTTCATTTTGTCAATCTGCGTTTGATACTGTATCTCCTGATCGTAGTAGTCTTCAGCCACCAAAAAGAAATCCTGCCTCATGCTGATCACTACCATGCTTGTAATGATGACAATAAATGCTACAAATGCCAAAACTATTCTTCCTCCCCAGTTCATTTGTTTGGTGTTTTAAATGGTCCTAAAAAATTCGTCTCGAGCTCATCAAACAACTCGCCATTCCGATACATTTCTATAACGATTGGTGTCTTTCTGCCAACTAATGCTGCATTGGGTAACTCCACAAAAAAGACTCCTTCGACATTACCGCTTGCGGGTATCAGCAGCTCTTCTTCTCCCACTCTTTTCACAGTACCATCGGGAATGTCTTGCAGCCTGACTTCCAGCAACACATCCTTGTAAGTCTTGTTGACGAACTGAATATTATACAAGTTACTGATTCTATTATTTTCTTTCTCCTGGTACAACATGCCAGGTACTCTCAAAATGGTCGCTTCTACGTCAGATCTGCTGAAAATCAAGAATGTGAGCAGCGAAAGCAGTCCAACAAGAACTACAGTATAGGCAATAATACGTGCATTGAATGTAAGCTTGATTTTCTCCTTTATACCATTGTATGAATCATACCTGATTAGCCCTTTCGGTTTATCGATTTTGGTCATAACCTCATCGCAAACATCGATGCAGGCGGTACAGTTTACACACTCCAGCTGTGTTCCGTTGCGAATATCAATCCCTGTGGGACATACATGCACACAAAGCTTGCAATCAATACAATCCCCCTTTTGCTGATCAGCTTCTTTTTTGTTTCTTTTCCCTCTTGGTTCACCTCTAAGCCAATCATAAGCTACCACAATTGATTGCTTGTCCAGAAGAACACCCTGTAAGCGACCATAGGGGCAAACCACAGTACAGGCCTGTTCGCGAAATGAGCTAAAGACCCAATAGAATATACCCGTAAAAACTACCAGTCCAATAAACCCAGACATGTGCTCTGTTGGCGGCTGACTTACAATTTCCTTCACCTGATCAATACCAATCAGGTATGCCATCAGCGTATGAGAAATCAAAATGGATATGAGAATGAATATGAGCTGCTTAGAGCCTTTCTTTATAATTTTATCCCTATTCCAGGGCATGCTATTCAACCTCCTTTGTTTGTTGGCATCTCCTTCTATCCAGTATTCGATTTTTCGAAATACCATCTCCATAAAGAGGGTCTGTGGGCAGGCCCATCCACACCATATTCTCCCAAAAACAACAGTAAATAATATTATGAATACGAAGAAGGTAATGGTTGCAATTCCCAGAATCACGAAATCCTGAGGCCAAAACTGCATACCAAAAATGATGAATTTCCTTTCGAAAAAATTGAAAAGAAAAAGTGGGTGATCATTCCATTGTAAGAACGGCCCTACAAATAGCAAGGTCAGAAGGACTATGGTGACTACTATCCTGGCATGATGAAAACTGCCTTTAGGTTTTTTAGGATAAACCCATATTCTCTTTCCTTCTGCGTCAACAGTGGAAATGCTATTTCGAAATTCTTCATCATAAGAATAAAAGTCTTCCATGTGGAACGAAATAGTAGTGGGTTGAAAGTATCGTCAGTTATGTTCTGACTGTATTTGGGTTAATTTCACCATGCTCCTGAGAGCTGGATATAGGTAGTCAATCCAAAACACAGGTGATGGATTGACTACCAAAGTTTATTCTTCGTATTTTTCTCCCTGAGGGTCTTTAGGACTCGCTGGAGTCGTGCCTTTAAGGGACACAATATAGCAGCTGAGGTCACGCATGTTTGCCGCACTCAGTTGGCTTTCCCAGGCTATCATCCCTTTGTCAGGTATACCATATTTGATACTCTTAAAGATATCCTTTATACCACCACCGTGCAACCAGTATTCGTCTACAAGGTTTGGCCCTACGCCACCGCCACCGTCAGGAGCATGGCAGACAGCACAGGTTCTATTATACACCTTCTCACCGTTCGAAAGTATGGCGGCCTCATCGGAATATTCAATATTACTTTCATCAATGGCAACACCCTCAGAAGCAGTTTTTTCTTCGGATTGCTGTTCAGCAAGGGCTACTTCCATCCTGTATTCTTCTTCCTGTAGTGGCAAACTATCTGACACGTGATACACGAAAACATAGATAACAGCAAAAACTATAGTCAGGTAGAAAAGATACTTCCACCATGGTGGTAAGTGATTGTCAAGTTCTCGTATGCCATCATAATTGTGATCAAGGAGAATTGATGATTCTTCCTGTATCTCCACTTCGGTACCAGCCAGCTTCTTCCACAATGAGGGCTCGGGCTTGTACTCTACACCTTCACTTTCAGCTCTGTCTTTCTTTTCCTGCCCAACAATCAATCTGAGGATCGTGAGGGCATAAAATGCTACGCCTAAAACAATAATGAATACAATGAAAACCATACCCATCACTACGAGCATGATGATTTCATTTTCAGACATCTCCTTTATTTGAGGCTGAGCATTAGCCAAAGCTGGCAAAAGCATTGCAATCACAAATAATAAAGGTGCTTTGTTAAAGACTGAGGCTTTAATATCGGCTATGTAGTTCTTTATTCGAATCATTTTAATTAGGTGTTTGTAGTGTCAGAACTTTCAAGGGGTAAATTTTTCATCTCCTTGATATATTTTTTATCAACCTTCACGACCCAGATGATGAGTCCAATGAAAAACATGAAGAATATGGTCAATGAAATAATCGGCCAGATTTCAATGTTGTGAATACCTTCAAAATAGTGCTTGAACATCTCTTTACTGTTTTATTTTTTTGGAGAAACTTTGATGTCCATGCCCAGGCGCTGTAGGTAAGCGATAAGAGCAACTATTTCAGCATCACCATTAATGGCAATGTTGTCATTGGACAAGGATTTTACAATTTTGTTGGCCTGCGCTTCCAACTCGCCATTGGCCTGGTCCTCATAGCCTTCGGCGTATGGAACCCCAACAGTACGCAAGGCTGAGATTTTCCCTGCAGTCAATTCCGTATCGATGGTCTGCGTGAACAGCCAAGGGTATGGAGGCATGATAGAACCTGGAGACATTGACTCAGGGTCGAGCATATGGTTGAAGTGCCATGAGTCAGGATATTTGGCACCTACTCTGTGTAAGTCAGGTCCTGTTCTTTTCGACCCCCATAAGAATGGATGATCGTAAACGAACTCACCGGCTTTAGAGTATTCTCCCTGGTATCTCTCTGTTTCAGACCTAAAAGGCCTTACCATTTGTGAGTGACATACATTACAACCCTCCCGGATGTAGATGTCCCTGCCATGTAACTCAAGTGGCGTATATGGTTTCACACTCTCGATCGTTGGCACATTGGATTTGATCAGGAAGGTTGGTACCATTTCGATCAGTCCACCTATAAGGATCGCTACCAAAGCCAAACCAGTAAATATCACCGGCTTTCTTTCCAAAACAGAGTGGAAAGCCTCGCCTTTAATTTCTTTTTCCTCCAACGCTGTAGCTTCTGCATCCTCTTCCGATAAGAATGAGCCAGCTTTGGCTGTCTTCATAAGGTTAACAGTCATGATGATTGCCCCTACTAAGTAGAGCAAACCACCAACGGCTCTCAACACATACATTGGGATGATCTGAGTTACCGTTTCGAGGAAGTTAGGATACTGTAAGAAACCATCTGCATTGAATTCTTTCCACATCAGGCTTTGCACGATACCTGCCCAGTACATTGGAAGAGCGTAGAATATGATACCCAGCGTGCCCAACCAGAAATGCATGTTGGCCAGCTTCACCGAGTAAAGTTTTGTATTCCACATTTTCGGTACGAGATAGTAGAGCATACCAAATATCATGAAGCCATTCCAACCCAAGCCACCTACGTGAACGTGAGCGATAATCCAGTCAGTAAAGTGAGCAATGGCATTTACTTCTTTCAATGAAAGCAAGGGGCCTTCCAGGGTCGCCATACCATAAGCAGTCACAGCCACTACCATAAACTTAAGCATTGGATCTTCTCTCACTTTATCCCAGGCTCCTCTTAAAGTAAGCAATCCATTGAGCATACCACCCCATGACGGAGCGATAAGCATAATTGAGAATACAACCCCAAGGGTTTGCGCCCAATCAGGAAGTGAAGTATAAAGTAAGTGGTGAGGTCCTGCCCAGATATAGATGAATATGAGCGACCAGAAGTGAATGATTGAAAGCTTATAAGAGTATACAGGTCTGTTGGCTGCTTTAGGCAAGAAGTAGTACATCAAACCCAAATATGGAGTGGTTAAGAAAAAAGCAACAGCATTGTGTCCATACCACCATTGCACCAACGCATCCTGAACGCCCGCGTACCAGGAATAACTTTTCATAAAAGTCACCGGAATTTCGAAGGAATTGACAATGTGAAGTACGGCAACAGTAACGAATGTGGCTATATAAAACCAAATGGCCACATACATATGACGTTCACGTCTTTTGATGATGGTACCAATCATGTTGATACCAAAAACCACCCATATAAGTGCTATGGCTATATCAATTGGCCACTCTAATTCAGCATATTCTTTTGAGGTAGTCATACCCAGTGGAAGGGTAATCGCAGCTGCAAGAATTATTAACTGCCAACCCCAAAAATGTATCCAGCTAAGCGTGTCATTGAACAATCGAGCTTTCAGTAGACGCTGCATGGAATAATAGACACCTGCAAACATGGCATTACCTACAAAGGCAAATATGATGGCATTGGTGTGCAATGGCCTGATCCTACCAAATGTGGTGTACTGAAGGTCGAAGTTAAAAACCGGGTAAAAAAGTTGGATGGCCGCTGTGAGCCCAACCAGCATACCCACCAGACCAAAAATGACCGTCGCTATGATAAAATATTTTACAATCTTGTTGTCGTACTTAAATTGCTCCAATTCCATTATTTTTAGTATTTAAATAATCAGCTGCTAAATTATTTTCTCCCAGTAAAACTAAATATGATCTTCCATTACTAAAACACTGACATTTGTCATAAACATATTTCTGGAAGCTCCACCGCAACTATCATGTAATTAAAAGGTATAAGTAAATACAAAGTTTGGACCTGTTTTTGGAGTATTTCACCGCTGATCAAAATCTTAGGGATTATCTTTAGAAAAATTGGTATTATTAGAAATAACAAAAGACTAATTATTAAATGTCTCTGACTAAAATCAATTATTGGAAAAAGGCCGTTTGCGTTTGCGTGCTTGGCTCAATATGCGGTTTTGCATCAGGTCAACAAATTGGATTTGATTTCCAACAGGATGTCAAAAGTGTCCAGATCCCTTTCGAAAGGCACAACAATTTGATCGTTATTCCTGTCACCATCAATAACACATTGAAACTAAAATTTATCCTTGATACAGGGGTGCAATTTGCAATACTGACGGAAAAAGCGTTCGGAGAATATCTTAATTTGACATATGATCGAGAACTAGTGATCCAGGGTCCTGGTACAGTGGATTCAATACGTGCTCAAGTAGTCCGGGGTGTTAGTTTGAGGTTGCCTGGAGTGAATTCCGGCACAAATCAGTCTCTTCTGGTTTTGGACGAGGATTACCTCAAGCTAAAGCGCAACTTAGGTGCTGAAGTATATGGCATAATTGGTTATGATATTTTCAGCCGTTTTGTAGTCGAGGTAAATAATGACCACAACATGTTGATACTGCATGAACCAAGGAGCTATAGGCCAAGAAAGTCTTATACAAGAATTCCTATGCAGATTATTAATACCAAACCCTATATTCAGGCTGCCTTGACTTTTAGTGGAGAAATTAGGAAAGAAATGAATCTGATGGTGGATTCCGGAGCAAGTCATGCTTTACTCTTGGACGATTCTTCTGATAGCATTTTTCTACCGGAAAAAAGATTAGAAACAGTCGTTGGACGAGGCTTGGGCGGAAGTATCACTGGCTATCTCGGCCGTATCAATTCTTTTGAAATAGAAAAATTCGCCTTCAGCAATGTGATCGCGTCTTTCCCTTTGGAAGAGCATTATACTTATACATTAAAAAGTGGAAGTAGGCACGGAACTATCGGAGGTGAAATTCTCACTCGATTCAATCCTATATTTGATTATTTTAATGAAGTGCTTTATGTCAGAAAAAGCGGAGAATTTTTTGAGGACTTTGAACATGATATGAGCGGCTTGGCACTGATATCAGAAGGAGACCAGTTTGAAAAAGTGAAAGTCGTTGGTGTAAAGGCAGGATCACCTGCAGATTTGGCCAACATCAAAGTCAACGACTACCTTGTAAGCATAAATGGAATGGACGTTGAAAATCTAAAATTTTCAGCAGTATCAACAATGTTGCGACATAAACCAGGCAAACGCGTAAACCTAAGGCTAAACAGGCAGGGTACTATGATACGCGTGGCAATCAAACTAGAAAGAATGATATAGCTGAGCTTGAACCAATATGTCATTGATTGCAACGCTCCTTTCCGATTATTGTAAAGTTTCTTTTCTATTTTTAAGAACCCAAAATAATCTTCGTGCAAGCGCTTCGACATTTATTCTTTTCCCTCCCGGTTCAGCTGCTAATCCGGCACATCAAGCGCAATCAATTTATACTGGGAGCCTGGATACTAATTATTCTTGCCATCACACAAAATTTTGGAAGGGTTTACGGTATTCCCTATTTATTCCTTGATCCTGAGTACCTCGATGAAGTCAATTTCATGAGCTTTTTTGTGGTGGGTCTCACTTTTGGCGGACTGATCACCGCCTTTCATATCACCAGCTATATACTTTATAGTACCAGATACGCCTTCATTGGTGTAGTAAAAAAACCATTCAGTAAGTTCTCTGTCAACAACAGCGTAATTCCTCTCATAGTACTTATTGTTTACATTATTTCAATCATACGATTTCAGGTGGACAATGAATACGCCACCGCCTGGGATGTAGTAGAGATGACAGGCGGGTTCTGCTGGGGAGTTATATTCAATATATCCCTGCTTTATCTTTATTTTCGATGGACCAACAAAGACGTCTTCAAATACCTCACTGCCGAAGTGGACAAGACCATGAAAAAGACGGGATTCAACCGTCAGCGAGCGTTAGATAATCTAAAGAAAAGCAAGAAACGAAAGCACCTGGTTCAATACTATCTTGATTTGCGACTGAAGGTGCAACAAACTAAAAGTTTGTATCAGTTTTATGATAAACATGCAGTGCTCAGGGTTTTTGATCAAAATCACTTCAATTCAGTGGTGATCGACACTGTGTTGATTGGCCTTATTCTTCTTTTGCGCTTTTTCATAGATATTCCATTCTTTCAGATTCCGGCAGCTGCCAGTATACTCCTTCTGCTCACGGTATTTGTAATGGCTGCCGGTGCAGTGGTTTATTGGTTTGGACGCTGGTCTATGGCCTTCGCAATTTCTATGTTTTTCATCTTCAACGCGCTGATGAAATCTGGAGTGCTAAATGCAGTCTACGAAGCTCCGGGTTTGGAATATGAAGAAGCCAAAGCCGAATATTCAATTGAAAACCTGAAAGTTCAAAACTCAGCCGAAAGAGTTACCAGAGATAAGGAGAACACCTATCAAATGCTCCAAAACTGGAAGAACAAGTGGCCTGCTGATCAAAAACCTAAAATGATATTGCTGTGTGCCAGTGGTGGTGGCCAACGGGCTGCACTCTGGACATTCAATAGCCTTTTACATGCTGATAGCGTGCTAAATGGCAAACTTCTGGATCATACTGTACTGATGACTGGGGCGTCCGGAGGAGCCATTGGTGCTACTTATTTTCGGGAGCTTAAAACTGCTCAAGGTGAATTCAACAAATCAGTTGCCCTGGGCAACATATCCAGGGACAACTTGAATCCTGTCATTTTTAGTTTAGTCGTGAATGATCTGGTATTGCGCAACCAATTTTACGAATATGAAGGCAACAGGTACCTGAAGGATCGAGGATATGCATTCGAAAGCCAGCTGAATAGAAACACAGCTTTTGTTCTCAACAGACGCTTGATTGAATATCAGGAAGCAGAAAAAAAAGCGGAAATACCGATGCTTCTGTTGGGACCCACGATTTCCCTTGATGGTAGAAAGATGTATATCTCATCTCAGCCTGTGTCATACATGAATACTATGGATTATGGTTCCGGAGGAAATATTTTGTTTAAAAATAGCGGTATCGATTTTCTGAGTTTCTTCAAAGACCAGGGTTCGGAAAATTTGAATTTACTGACTGCATTGCGGATGAATGCTTCCTTTCCATATGTCACTCCCAATGTGAAATTACCTAGTGACCCTGCTATCGAGCTGATGGACTCAGGAGTATCCGACAATTTCGGCATTTCCGATGCGCTCAAGTTCATGTACAATTTTAAAGACTGGATTGCCGAAAACACTAAGGGCGTCATACTACTCTCCATACGTGATACACGAAAAGAAGCCACGATTGACGAAAAAAGCAATCTGTCAATCTTAGAGCGCATATCGGTTCCCATCAGTAGTGTCTATAACAACCTAACGAACTATCAGGATCTAAATAATGACAACAAGCTGGCATTCGCACGGGAATGGTTTGATAGTGAACTGGACTTGATTGGGATTGAATACAATACTTATAGCATTTTTGAGGAGAGGAAATTCATCAACAGGTCGCAGGAAGTGTGGCAAAAAGAATTGGAGCGTGCATCACTGAGTTGGCACCTTACCAAAAAGGAAAAAATGAATATCATCAGGAATATCAATCAACCCAACAATCAAGCGGCACTCAAACGACTCAAAAGATTGATTCAGAATGATACAATCAGGTAGGATTTATTTTTCTATCCAGATCACAAACATTTAGGTATTTTTGTTTGATCGAAAATCGAGCAGAATGACCGAGGAAAAAATCAAAGCATACGCACCGAAAAACCACATCCGAATAGTTACTGCCGCATCGCTGTTCGATGGCCATGATGCTGCCATCAACATCATGAGAAGAATTATTCAGTCAACAGGTGTTGAGGTGATCCATCTCGGGCACAATAGATCGGTGGATGAAATTGTGAATTGTGCTATTCAGGAAGATGCACAGGCCATTGCCATCACCTCCTACCAGGGCGGTCATATCGAGTATTTTAAATACATGTATGATTTGCTTTCTAAAAATGGTCGGTCGGATATAAGAATATTTGGCGGTGGCGGAGGAACCATTTTGCCTCATGAGGTCGAAGAGCTTCATGCCTATGGCATCTCTCGTATTTACACACCGGATGATGGACGAGCGATGGGGCTTCAAGGAATGATCAATGATCTCGTTGAAAAAAGTGATTTCCCTATTGGGGAAAATCTAACAGATGAAATTGAAAGCCTGGAGAAGCAAGATGCCAAATCGATAGCCCGTTTGATTTCTGCGGTGGAGAATTTTCCGGAAAACTTCGAACCTTTCCTTTCCAAATTGAATGAACAGGCTAAAAAATCTGATGGGCCAGTATTGGGAATAACGGGTACAGGTGGCGCTGGGAAGTCATCTTTAGTGGATGAATTAGTACGCAGGTTTCTACATGATTTCGATGACCAGACTAGCGGACAGGCTGGTAAAACGATTGCGATTGTCTCAGTAGACCCTTCAAAAAGAAAAACAGGTGGTGCACTACTTGGTGATAGAATCAGGATGAATTCAATCAATAGTCCGAGGGTTTACATGAGGTCTTTGGCCACACGACAGTCAAACCTGGCTTTGTCCAAACATGTGCAGGAGGCCATCAACATTCTGAAGGCTGCTAGTTTTGATTTGATCATTTTGGAAACCTCAGGGATAGGACAGTCGGACACGGAGATCACCGACCACTCCGACATGTCTCTATACGTAATGACACCAGAATATGGGGCTGCTACTCAGCTGGAGAAAATCGACATGCTTGATTTTGCTGATGTCATTGCACTAAACAAGTTTGACAAAAAAGGCGCTTTGGATGCACTTAGAGATGTCAAAAAGCAGTTCAAGCGGAACCACGAACTTTGGGATTCTGACGATAATCAACTGCCGGTTTACGGCACCATTGCTTCGCAATTCAATGATCCCGGTATGAATACCTTATATCGTGCTATTGTAGATCAGCTCAATACACTCTCGAAAAACGACCTGAATTCTCAGTTTGAATCGAGTAACGAACTATCTGAAAAGATTTTCATAATACCTCCAAAGCGTACTCGCTACTTATCAGAAATATCTGATGATATCCGTGAGTATGACGGCTGGGTAGAAAAGCAAGCCAAGATAGCCCAGCAATTGTACAGCATCGATCAGACCCGTCAACTGGCTGAAGACACAGACCTGCAATCCAAACTAGACAAGCTATACCACGACAAGTCTCTCGACTTAGATCAGCGTAACCAGAAGTTGCTCGAAGGTTGGAAAGTGAAGAAAGCCGCTTATGGCAGTGACAGCTATACCTATCAGGTGAGAGGAAAAGACATTTCAGTGAAACTTAATACCGAGTCTTTATCGCACACAAAATTGCCAAAGGTGTCTTTACCAAAGTATGAAGGCTGGGGCGATGTATTGAAATGGATCTTGCAGGAAAACGTTCCCGGAGAGTTTCCATTCACATCCGGAGCATTTCCCTTCAAAAGACAGGGAGAGGATCCTACAAGAATGTTTGCCGGGGAAGGTGGACCAGAGCGCACCAACAGGCGATTTCACTATGTCTCTTTGGGTTTGCCTGCAGCCCGACTGTCCACAGCCTTTGACTCTGTTACACTATATGGAGAAGATCCGGGTTTCCGTCCAGACATCTATGGTAAGATAGGAAACTCTGGCGTGAACGTTTGCTGCCTGGATGACGCCAAAAAACTTTATTCTGGTTTTGACCTTTGCCAACCCACTACCTCGGTATCCATGACGATCAATGGTCCTGCGGCTACCATTTGCGCCTTCTTCATGAATACAGCTATCGACCAACAATGTGAGATTTATATCAAGGAGAATGGGCTGGAAATAGAAGTAGAAGAGAAAATCAGTTCAATTTTTTCTAAACAAAAAAGCACACGTCCATCTTACAATGGAGAGCTTCCCGAAGGCAACAATGCACTAGGTCTGATGCTACTCGGAGTAACCGGTGACCAGGTCTTGCCCCAGGAGGTATATGAAAAAATTAAGAGTGAAACACTCTCCAAAGTGCGAGGGACGGTTCAAGCAGATATTCTGAAAGAAGACCAGGCCCAAAATACCTGTATTTTCTCTACTGAATTTTCACTGCGCTTAATGGGCGATGTACAGCAGTACTTCATTGACCAAAGAATAAGAAACTTTTATTCAGTATCAATTTCAGGGTATCACATCGCCGAGGCAGGAGCCAATCCCATTACTCAACTTGCCTTGACTCTTTCCAATGGATTTACATTCGTAGAGTACTATGTGTCCCGTGGCATGCACATCGATGATTTCGCTCCAAACTTATCCTTTTTCTTTTCTAATGGTATCGATCCGGAATACGCGGTAATCGCAAGGGTGGCCAGGAGAATCTGGGCAAAGGCCATGAAGCTGAAATATGGTGCGAATGAGCGGTCTCAAAAACTTAAGTACCATATTCAGACCAGCGGGCGATCGCTACATGCACAGGAAATAGACTTCAACGACATCAGGACAACCTTACAGGCGCTCTATGCCATCTATGATAATTGTAATTCTCTACATACCAATGCCTATGACGAGGCGATTACCACTCCTACTGAGGACTCTGTGCGCCGAGCCATGGCCATACAACTCATCATCAATCGAGAATTGGGATTGGCCAAAAACGAAAATCCATTACAAGGCTCATTCATCATAGAAGAGCTAACAGACCTGGTGGAAGAAGCCGTACTGACCGAGTTCGACCGGATCACTGAAAGGGGTGGCGTACTTGGTGCCATGGAAACCATGTACCAACGCACGAAAATCCAGGAGGAAAGCATGCATTATGAAACGCTGAAACATACTGGTGAATATCCAATCATCGGTGTGAATACATTCTTGTCGTCAAAAGGCTCACCTACCATTATTCCTGGAGAGGTGATCCGGGCAACTAAAGAGGAAAAGGAGCATCAAATTGAAATGCTTCAGGATTTGCATCAAAGCAAGGAAGGACAAGCCAGTGAAATGCTGGAGCGCCTGCAAGAAAAGGCTATCCAAAACGAAAACATTTTCAAGGAACTGATGGAAACTGTGAAGTATTGCTCCCTAGGTCAAATCACCAATGCCCTTTTTGAAGTTGGGGGACAGTATCGAAGGAATATGTAATACTGACAACTCCAGTCCATTTGCTATATTTGGTCATGCTTCAAAACCCATTCAACAGGCAGAGAAAAATCATTATTGGTATTCATGGTTTGAGCAACAAACCACCAAGAAGATTATTAGCCAAATGGTGGAGAAAATCAATACGTGATGGGCTGTTCAGGCACTTTTCTCTCAGGAAGCACTTTCGATTCAGGTTGGTTTACTGGTCGGACGTTATCTACGAAAAACCTCAGGACCCTACCATAAAGGATAAAAGCCACCCACGCTTTCTGGATGAACCTTACGTACCATTTCAGTCATCGCTAAAAACTAGCCTCGGAAGCTGGGGTAAAATTCTATTCGATCGCTTCGAACATGTGATAGACGGACTATTTTTAAGCAAGAATAGCTGGATAAACCTGAACTATATAACAGACAAAATTCTCAGAAGAAAGTACAGAGACCTGGATATTTACTATCGCGATGACTTGCTTGTAGACGAGGTAGATTCTAATAGCCTTGCGAGGGAGGTGATACGGAAAAGGTTGAAAGCTATGTTGCTACGCCACAAGAAAAAAAAGATAATGCTGGTTGCGCATTCTATGGGCTCTATCATAGCCTATGACGTACTTTATGATTTAAAAGGAGAGGTCGAAATCGACACATTCGTTACCATTGGCAGTCCACTGGGCCTTCCCATGGTAATCTCAAAATTTTTTGATGAACGAAATATTCCTTATGATTCCACTACACTTCGTGCTACACCCGAAAACGTAAATCAGTGGTATAATTTCGCAGATGTAGATGATGGGATTGCAGCAAATGATGACTTAAGTGATGAATTTATACCCAATCGATTGGGCGCTATGCCTTCTGATGCTTCCGTTTATAATGACTATAAAAACTGGTTGACTGAAAATGCCCACAAATCATTTGGCTATCTGCGCACAAAAGAAATGGCCAATGTAGTCAGGGATTTCCTCACTGTCTAGAGCAATTATTTAAGAAGACTATTTGACTTTTTAAAGACCGTTTGTAAAAATAACTCATGAATAAATATCGGGATGATTTATGTTTGCCGTCCTGAATATTTTAAAACATGAAAAAAGGGCTCATTTTCTTTCTTTTGGTATTACCCGTGCTTAGCTATGGCCAGGGTAATTGGGAGGGAAAATTTGAACAGTTGGGTCACCTTTTGCCCTCACCCAACGCCTACAGAACGGCAGCCGGCACTCCAGGATCTGCCTATTGGCAACAGCAAGCAGACTACAAAATAGAAGCTGAGCTGAATGATGAAAATCAAACCCTGGCAGGAAACGAAACGATCACATATTACAACAATTCTCCTCATGACTTGTCGTACCTTTGGCTGCAGCTTGACCAAAACATTCGAAATGAAAATTCCGATACCCCCAAGACAAAGTCTTCAAGTATTTCCAGCACCATGTCTGGAAAAGAGGTAGAAGAAATTATCGGTAACAATATTTATACTGGTGGATTTAATATTAATGAAGTAAGTACGGCTGGAAAGACCTTATCGTACAGCATCAATAAGACAATGATGAGAGTTGACTTGCCGGAACCACTGAAAGCCGGCAGCCAATTTTCTTTTGACGTAGGTTGGAGCTACCATATTAATGACCGAATGATGGATGACGGACGTGGTGGCTATGAATATTTTCCTGAAGAAGACAACTATATATATGCTATTGCACAATGGTTTCCAAGAATGTCGGCCTACACCGACAAGGAAGGCTGGCAAAACAAGCAGTACCTGGGGGATGGAGAATTCGCCCTTACTTTTGGCAACTACGACGTGTCTTTAACCGTTCCTGCCGATCATCTGGTGGCTGCTACCGGTGAACTTCAAAATCCTGAAAATACCTTGTCCCCTTTGGAATATTCAAGGTTTCAAATGGCCAGGAATACCTTTGATACTCCGGTTATCATTCGTTCAGAAGAGGAAGCATCTCTGATAGAAAAAACCAGAGCCTTAGAAAAAAAGCAATGGCGATTCAAAGCAAATAACGTTCGTGACTTTGCGCTTACGTCCTCTAGGAAATTTATTTGGGATGCCATGGCTGTGGGGTTTGGAGAAAGGTCGGTAATGGCCATGTCCCTATACCCAAAAGAGGGAAATCCACTATGGGAAGAAGAATCCACAATGGCGGTGGCGAATACTCTAAAGACCTACTCTAAATTCACTTTTGACTACCCTTATCCAGTGGCTACTTCTGTGCATACGGCTGATATTGGAATGGAATATCCCATGATTTGCTTCAACTATGGCAGACCCATCAAAGGCAACTACTCCAGGCGGACAAGGGAGGTTATGATTGATGTGATCATCCATGAAGTAGGACACAACTACTTTCCGATGATTGTAAATTCTGACGAAAGACAGTGGGAATGGATGGACGAAGGACTCAACACTTTTTTGGAAAATCAAACTCTTTTTGAGCATTATCCGGAGTTTGACATTTCATGGGGAACACCAAAGGGTGTGGTGCCCTACATGCGCGGCAGCAAAGAAAGACAAAGACCAATGATGACCAATCCTGAGCAGCTAGTGAATGCGGGCTTTACTTCTTACAGCAAGCCAAGTGCCGCCCTTCATATACTTAGGGAAACTGTTATGGGGCCTGAGCTTTTTGATTTTGCATTCAAACATTATGCAAACACGTGGGCATTTAAGAATCCGGAACCTGCAGACTTTTTTAGGTCAATGGAAAATGCCTCTGCCGTAGACCTGGATTGGTTTTGGAAAGGATGGTTTTATGGTACGGATCGCGTAAACATAGCCATTGATAATGTAACATGGTATCGCATTAAAAAGTACAATAGCAAATCTGAAGAGGCTTCTTCCAGAAAGCCAAACAACATCTTGCTACGGAGATTTGCTGATGAACCGGAAATATTTGATGTCACATATACCCACCCCAATGAATACGGTGAATTCCGTAATCAAGTGGACGATAAAGCCATCAGAAAAGCCAATGAAAACATGAACTTCTATGAAGTCTCATTCAAAAATAAAGGTGGATTGGTGATTCCTGTGATTTTAGAGTGGCAATTTGAAGATGAAACGAAGGAGGTTCAAGTGCTGCCCGCTGAGATATGGCGCAAGAATGAGCGAGAGTTTACCAAGGTCTTCAGAAAAGAGAAACGCGTAATGGGTCTGACTATAGACCCCAAAGAAGAGACCGCCGATACCGATGTTTCAGACAATGTATGGCCAAGAGCCGAAAAGTTCTCTAAGTTCGATAGATACAAAAGGTCACGCTAAGCACTCAACCTTCGAACACTTTTTTCATGCTATTCAAATGATGCCTGATGTGGTGGATGGTGAAGTATAACATTTCCCTAAAGGTAAGTTTGCCCAATAGAGGATGTGGCACCCTGTATTTGTCTAGCTGGTCCTCCGACCACTTTGCCAGTCCTGATTCAAAGTAGCCAGGAAGTTTGTTCCACTTTTTAAGCAACTCCCTTTTATCCAGTTTGCTAGGATTTTTGGCCGGCACATATTTGTCGGTTGATTTGGCTCCCTTTTCTAGTAAAGCCAGATAGTCTGCCGTCAATCTTTCCATGCTGCGCGATCCATTTTTCGACCGAAAGCCCAGAAAGGTCAATTTGGGTAGCGTCAAGCCTTTTGCTACAGGGTTAGTGGACAAATAGATGTGCTCAAGGTTTTCTTTGATCGTCCATTTGCTATTGACTTGCTTTTCATATAACTCCGTGTCTACCCCGGTACAAAAGGCATCAACTTCCTGAATGAACTTGTTCAATTCATCTAGTATACCTGCTTTGTCGAGCGTCTGTTACCTCTCTTTGATTTTATGTGTAAGTCCAGTTGTTGTATTATTGCAATCACAAGCGAAAGCTGGATGTAAAATATAAATCTTGGTCAAATATTCCATCATAATACCGGTTTTCAACCGACCCACAGAAGTTAAAGAACTGCTCGAAAGCCTCGCGCTACAAGAGTTCATGGACTTTGAGTTGATCTTGGTAGAGGATGGATCTAATGAAAAATGTGACCAACTGGTGGAGCAATTTTCTGATTCCATTAGTATCAAATATTTTTTTAAGAATAATACCGGACCGGGCGATAGCCGGAACTATGGCATGGAAAAGGCTGCCGGAGATTTCTTCCTGTTCTTTGATTCAGATTGTCTACTTCCAAAGAATTATCTACGTACTTTGGATGAACAATTGCAAACCAATGGTTTTGATGCATTTGGTGGGCCCGACGCAGCTCATGATTCATTTACAGACACACAAAAGGCTATTAACTATGCCATGACCTCTTTCATTACTACGGGAGGCATACGCGGAGACAAGAAGGCTGCCAACGGTTTTCAGCTTAGAAGTTTCAATATGGGACTATCGAGGGAAGTGTATAAACAAGTTGGTGGCTTCTGTAACATTCACCCCGGTGAAGATCCTGATTTGAGTTATCGCATCAAAGCTGCCGGATTTAAAGCCGGGCTAATTCCGAATGCATTCGTTTATCATAAAAGGAGGATTGATTTCGGAAAGTTTCTGAAGCAAGTATATAAGTTCGGTATGGTTAGAGTGGTGCTCAACAAGTGGTACCCTGAAAAAGTAAGTCCTGTATTTTTCCTCCCATCGCTTTTTCTTTTGGGCAGTCTGCTATTGATTCTGTTATCAATAGTTTATTCAATAGCCTTTGCAATTCCATTTGTAGCTCTGGCAACAATCGTTTTGTTGGATGCCCTGATCAAGACCAAGTCGATTACAATCGGCTTAATGGCTATTTTGGCAACATACTTACAGCTACTGGGATATGGGTATGGCTTTTTGAAATCCTTCTGGCTATTGAAATTATTGAAGAAGGACGAGCGGAATGCATTGCCATCTTTTTTCTTTAGGAAATAGGTCTAAAAATGATGCCTGGTAAGGGAACGGTAAGCCAGCACAATACTTACCAAAGCGAGCACAGCTCCAAGAAGAAAAGGTGCTCCCGGGAAGTACAAGAAAGCATTTTCCTCCGTGAACTTATAAAATATACTCGTCATCACTATGGGTGCAAAAGCTGCCGTTATACTAACAACACTGGTAATTGCACCTTGTAGTTCACCTTGTGCATTGGCAGGAACCTGCTTTGTCATGATGGACTGCATGGAGGGACCCGATAGGCCGCTGAGTGCATAGGGAATGCAAAACACAAACATCATCCAACCTTCATTGGCGAATGCAAACAATACAAATCCAATTAGATACAAACTAAGGCCGGAATAAATAGCTTTTTGTTCTCCAATAATTGGAATCAACTTTCTAATGAGCAGACCTTGTACTATAGCCACTAAGAGTCCGACAAAACCCAGAGACCAACCGATCATTGTCGGTCCCCATTCGAATTTCAGCTTAGTGTAAAACGTCCAGATACTTTGAGTAGAATGAGCTGCAAAATGTACAAAAAACAAGGCCGCAATCAAGCCTAGGATAATGGGATATTTCTTCAACTGCAGTAGTGAGCCCAATGGGTTAGCACGCTTCCAGCTGAATGGCCTACGGTGTTCTTGATCAAGAGACTCGGGCAGAATAAAATACCCATATAGCCAATTGACAAAGGTTAAGCCTGCTGCAGCAATAAATGGAGTTCTCGTTCCATACTCTCCCAGAAATCCTCCTATTACCGGCCCAATGATAAATCCCAATCCAAATGCCGCTCCAATCAAGCCGAAGTTTTGCGCACGTTTTTCAGGTTTGCTAATATCCGCTATGTAAGCAGAGGCTGTTGTAATACTAGCACCGGAAATCCCCGAAATTATCCTGGCCAAAAAAAGCCATGCCAGCGTTGGAGCCCAAACAACCAACAGATAATCAATTGCAAAACCAAATATAGATATCAGCAACACAGGTCTGCGTCCATATTGGTCGCTCAGGCCGCCGAGAATAGGCGCAAAGAGAAACTGCATCATCGCATAGGAAAAAGTAAGCAAACCACCATACAAAGATGCTTCGCTCAGGCCTCCTCCACTTAACTCCATGATCAAATCCGGAATAACAGGTATTATAATCCCAAAGCCAATGACATCAAGGAGCAGGGTAATAAAAATAAAGCTGAGAGCAGCCTTAGGCTTTTGGGACATGAATTGAAATTTTGGCGAAGATAGGCGAATATGCTTTTGTTGGGAACAATTTCATTGGATAATGAACAGGGGTAATGGGCTCAATGCTGGACGTTTATAATGTCATGTACATTTCCTTTGTATCCAATAAGCTGCCTCAAAGTTGAGCCCAGTAAGAAAAGTGAAGGGAATGCTGCAAAAAAGGCATAAAAAAAGCCGCATATAGCGGCTTTTCAAGAACTCCTAAACCAACCTATGCCCACATGGGCAAATATTTTTCTTTGTTACCAATGATCAGGATAACGTTAAAGGTCAAAGCAACAGCCGCCCCACCAATTCCACTAATATCTAGCCCAAGATGAAATAAGAATGCGGCTACCATTACTGGAAAAACAGCGATTGCAGCAAAGGCTACTTTTTTGTTGATAAGAAAGGAAATTCCTGCTAATACCTCGATTGCTTTGATTACCGGGAAATAAAACTTAGTACTTACCAAGGCACCCATAAACCCACCAGCCTCCGGTCCCATTTCAGGCTGTGGCAAAAAATTCAAAAATCCGTTCATTCCAAATACGACCAGCATCAATCCCAACAGGAGTCTGGTCACTAATGTTGCTTTATTCATGATTGTAAAATTTATGTAAATGATTACTTATTTTTCTGTGTTGAAATAGCCTCGGTGAGCCATGTGAGCTCTTGGATAAAGGTTGAGGTAGATTTAATAAAATGCTGATCTACCGGAATACCTTGGTCATCAAAAGCTTTGCTTATGTGTGTTAGCAAATATTTCATTGGAACCGCATAGGCTCTAATATGAAGTATGAATTTCTGGAGATCATGATGTACGTTGATACCACCAAGGTTGCCTGCGGAAACTGTAAGGATTCCTATAGGTTTCTTGCTTAATTCCGGATAAAAATAGTCAAGCGTATTTTTGAGCGCTCCAGGTAAACTACCATTATATTCAGGCGAAACAATTACCAATGCGTCTGCTTCATTTAGTTTATCAGAAAACTCTTCCAGCCTGGGTGGTTTTTCATCCAGGAAAGCATTACGTTCTTCCATGATAGGAAAATTGTAATCGGCTAGATCCAGATACTCAACACTAGTTACTTTGTTATGCTTAATAAGTTCGCTTTGTAGATACTTGGCTGCTTTAGGTGTTTGTCTTCCTGTCCTAACAGAGCCTACTATTATTGCTACGTTCATGATTAATTATTTTATGTCTTATTTCAGTCTCTTAGTTTATCTAATAATTTATTCAATGTCTTGGCCTCATCTTCCGATATTTTGGCTTTCAGGTTTTCCAAATCCGTGATATCACCATCCATGTCAGTAAGTAGATTAAGTCCACTTTGGGTAATTTTCAGGTCGACCATTCTTCTGTTGTGCTCATTGATGTTTCTGTCAACCAGGTCCATCTTCACCAGCTTGTCCAGCAGGCGAGTCAGGTCTCCCCTTTTGTTGATCAGTACTTCCTTTATCTCCCCAGGACAAGCACAGCCCGGGTGTTTGCCGCGAAGAATCCTGAGAATGTTATAATGCTGATCATTGATCGCGTATTTCCTAGCAATCGACTGAAAACCATCAACCAACCAGTTGCTGGTGTACTGAATATTCAACAAGGCTTTCTGCCATTCATCTTTAAATTTTGATTGTTTTATTTCGTCTTCGAGCTTCATGCTTGCAAATATACGTAATTACAAATTTTGTAGTTACATTTTTATTGGTTTATTATTTAATGAATTAGAAATGAGCCTATATCACTGGCATTCATCGCAGCTGAGCAGGATAAGTCAAAATCCCTTTTTCTGGCTTCTATCCTTATATTGTTTTTCAAAAAGGAATACATTTGACCATCCAATGAAACATCTAGCTCAACTGAACATAGCCAAACTACTTAAGCCTATTGACCATCCACAAATAGCTGAATTTGTAGATAACATCGAACGAATAAATGCCATAGCAGAACAAAGTGACGGGTTTGTATGGCGAATGAAAGACGAATGTGAAAATGCCCTGGCTATAAAAGCATTTGACGACCCAATGTTGATCATTAATATGTCTGTCTGGGAAACAGCAGAAGATCTTAAGAATTACGTCTACAACTCTGATCATTTGGAAATAATGAAAAAAAGAAGGAACTGGTTTGAAAAGCCTTCGCGACCTCCGATGGTATTGTGGTGGATCAATGCCGGAGAGATACCATCAATTCAGGACGGCAAAAAGAGACTGGAATTATTGCGTACCACAGGAGAAAGCGATGAGGCACTCACTTTCAAAAGTATTATCAATCAAGCATCATGATCAAAAAAAGAAGATTAGGAAAAACTGGTATTGAAGTCACCGAAATGGGTCTTGGTACCTGGCAGTTAGGCGGCAAATGGGGAAGTAAGTTTAGTGACAAGACTGCTGAAGAGATTCTGCATTACGCTATAGACAATGGCATCAATTTTATCGATACGGCTGATGTCTACAATGGAGGCTTGAGCGAAAAAGCTATTGGTCGAGTGCTCAAATCAAGGACAGAAAGAGTTTTTGTTGCTACAAAATGTGGTCGCTTTCTCAATCCCCATGTCAATGAGTCTTACACTGTGGATGCCTTGAGAAAATTTGTAGAAGATAGTTTGGCAAACATGCAGATGGAACAGTTGGACTTGGTACAGCTGCACTGTCCGCCGACAACTGTTTATTATCGACCGGAGATTTTCGAGTTGTTTGATAGGCTTAAAGACGAAGGAAAAGTGGCCAATCTGGGAGTGAGTGTTGAGAAAATAGAGGAAGCGATAAAGGCCATGGAATTTGACAATGTCACTACGGTACAAATAATCTTCAACATGTTTCGTCATCGCCCTTCAGAGCTCTTTTTCAGGGAGGCCAAGGCAAGGGATATTGGTGTAATTGTGAGGGTGCCTTTAGCCAGCGGCCTTCTCACAGGAAAGTTCAGCAGCAATTCTTCTTTTGCTCCTGATGACCATAGAAACTTCAACAAGAACGGAGAAATATTCGATAAAGGCGAAACGTTTTCAGGGGTTAATTATGAAAGTGGTCTTCAGGCAGTGGAAGAGTTGAAACACCTTTTTGGAGATGTCAGTTTGGCTCAGAAAGCTTTGAAATGGGTACTCATGTTTGATGCTGTAAGCATCGAAATTCCAGGTGCTTCAAGTATTTCTCAGCTGCAATCGAATTTAAAGGCTACTCAGTTGCCTGCTTTGAGTGAAGAAGAAATGAAGAAAGTGAAGGACATCTATGAACGTCATTTGAAGGCAGCCATTCATCAGTCTTGGTAATGCTTTAAAAAGAGGACATATAGCTCATTACCTGCTCGAAAAAACTCATCAGTACAGTGGGTTGAACATAAATACTGAATACAACACCGAAAATTGCCCCAATCAAATGCGCATGGTGGTTCACATTGTCCGCCATTCTTTTTCCTTCATAGTAGGAATAGATAATGTAAAGGATTCCCAATATGAATCCAGGAATTCCAATGATCCCCATAATATAGATTTTTTCAAGGGGCAAAAACATAATGCTGCTAAACACAACAGCAGACACACCTCCAGAGGCTCCCAACGAATTATAGTTTGGGTGGTCTCTATGTTTTATGATGGAAGGGATATCCGAAATAATTATCCCCAAGATGTACAAGGCTAAAAAATAATAAGGACCATTGGGCCCGAGCATATAACTATAAAGCTGCTCTATCAGTCTACCGAAAAAGAAGAAGGTAAACATATTGAATCCTAGATGCATCCAGCTGCCATGGACAAATCCTGAAGAAAGCAATCGATAGAATTGACTTTTGTGAACCACAGAGTATGGGTTCATCATTAGCTTGTATTGTAACTCCGGCCTATTCCAGGCCGATATGGTAATTGCCGCCGTGACAATGATCAGTATTAGGGTAAATGACATGACTAATAAATGGATGAAATAATAATAGGTGGGAATTTAGTTCAATAAATTAAATTGATTGATTTTAATCTTATTCATCCGGTAGTGAATGACCCAAATCCGCCCTATAGCTCCTCCTCCACTCAATAAAACCCCAGATAGACAGGACAAAATATACAACCATCAAAGTACCGTATATTTCCAATCCCCGGATGTAGTATAAGTAAACTGAAAAGGCGTTTAGCACTATCCAGTACAACCAACTAGAAAGGATTTTTTGTGTTTCAAAGTAAGTAGCGATAAAGCTGAAGATAGTAGAAAAAGCATCTTCAAAAGGGTTGTTAGCATCTGTGGTGGATTGAAAAAAGTAACCTAAGCCCATAGAGCCTAGAACGCCAATTATAAAAAAAGAGATGTGCCAGGTCGCACCCTTAACGATCACCTTTAATTCCTTGACGTTGTTTCTCGGATGCGTCCAGTTGTACCAGCCGTAAAAACCAAATAAAACATAGAAGCCATAGAGGATTGCTTCCGAATAGAGTTTAACATCCACAAAAAGAAAAATGCTGATAAAAGATCCAAGAATTCCGAGTGGCCAGCCCCAAATCTTCTGAAACATCAAACCAACAGAATACGCTAGCGTCAACCCAATACCGAGGATTTCAAGAATATTGTTTGTAGTTAGGTCAAAAGTCAAAGCTTGTTACAGTTTATGGTTTTAAACTTTGTTCTATTTTCGCTCCATGGATAGAAGCAGCGAAGATATACAAGTCAAGGTTGAGGATGGTATTTTCAAAACCAATATCCCAGCGTTTTCCGATCAACTGCTGAAAAATTGCTTTCGGTCGTTCCTCGATCAATCAGAAGCATATCGAAAGTCTCATCTTCAAAAGAATTACGGTTATGCATTTGATGGTTACTCTTACTATGGCCAAAAAGACAGCAGCAACCAAGCTTATGATGACCTGCTGGAAACTTTCGTGTTCTCTAATTTTTTCCCTAAAGAAAAATATCCGAAGGAATTTTATCACTTCCTGACTACCGAATGGCAGCAAGTATTGGACGTAGTATCTAAAACTGAAGAGAAAATCATTTCAGCTTTCAATACCCTTCTTCTTTCAAAAATATATAAGAGCATTGGACACATGGTCTCTTGCAACTACTATCCCGCCCAAAAACAATTCAATCACGCCGCGGCTGAAAACACAAGACTTTCAGCTCATCCTGATGTATCGCTGATCACCATCTTTCCATTTGGGATTGATGGAGAGCTGGAATTTGAGACGGCTGATGGATCCTGGAAAAGCCTTCCCCCTTTCAAGCATGTAGTCGGCTTTTCTGGATACTTATCGGAGCTCGCAACAGATGGTGCTCAAAAAGCCCTCAACCATCGCGTAAGATTGTCCAGCAATATCAATAAGGAACGTTTTTCCTTTGCCTTTTTCTCCTTGCCCTTTCCAAAACAAAACATCAAATTGCCAAGTGAGAAAATTTTGACCGGCAAAGCGTATTTTAAAAAGTACCTTCAGCTTTTCGATTAAAAAGTAAAAGGCTGTTTCAAAATAGGATTATTCCCAGATTTATTCTGAGATCTTTTGGCAAAACAATCGGAGTTTCTTTATTTGAGGGATGCCGGAATAAATCCGGCAACTAACAAAAATTTTTGAAACAGCCTTTCAATAAAAAATTAGAACCTCAACTTCAACGCCAACAAGAAATTCCTGCCTGCCTGAGGGTAATAGTAATTCTCTCTCACAACATAAGCAGAACTGGCAGAGTACCCAAATGTATAGCCATTCGACTCATACTCGTGATCCAGCACATTATTCACCAACAAATTGATTCCAATTTCCTTGATGAAATTCGTTTTAAATGTAGCACTAACCTGCAGATCGTTCACGAAATAAGCATCAATAGTCCTGGAATCATTTGAGGTATTATCGAGGTATTGTTTACCCACATACTTCGACAGCAAAGAAACTACCACTGGCTCTGCAATAGCCAAACTTAAGTTGGAGCCCGCAACAACATTTGGAGAAAAGGCTATGTCAGAATCAGCATAATTGTTTTCAACTACATTGTATTCATCCCAGGCAGCTCCATAGTCATATAACACCTCTGTGAAGTTCTTGATCTTGTTTTGACTGAAAGTAACATTTGCATTCCAGTTCAGTCGCTCAGTTAGTCTGACGCCTCCAACCAATTCAAGGCCCCTTCTGTAGCTATCAGGCACATTGGTTCTCAAATTGCTACCTACATCGTTCAAAGCCCCTGTCACAACCAGTTGATCTTTGTAAGCCATGTTGTAGAAATTCAACTCGACAGAATAACTGGAAGTTGTCCTTCTATATCCTACTTCCAGATCACCAAGTTTTTCGTGTTTCGGCTGTGTATCGTTATCCACGAAATCCGTTCTATCTGGCTCCCGGTTTGCAATGGCGTAAGAAGCGTAGATATTGGCATTGTCATCAATTTGATAAGTCAAACCAAACTTTGGATTGAAAAAGGTGTAATTATCGCCAACATTGATAAAACGCTGATCATTATCGATACCTACGGTATGGTAATCTACTTTTCTAATTTGCAGGTCACCAAACAAATTGAAATTATCATTCAGTTGGTAATTGGCCTTTAGGAAAGTATTGAAGTCTTTTTTTACACCAAAATTGTCATAGTACTTGTCGCCAAGAGTGGTGTTCGCTGAATGCTCAGCCCAGATAATCTTGCCAAAGTGGTCGCCATCATAGTGGTGATAGCCTCCTCCTAACACGGTACTAAGCTTTTCAGAATTGTAATTGAGTCCGTAGGTGAAACCGTAAAAATCATTATCCAGCCATCTTCTCCTGATAATATCAGAAGATGAAATTATCTCGGCTCCCATAGTGATATCATTCAAACCATAATCTGAAAAATCATCATCTTCCTTAAACTGTTCAAAGTACCCACGTCCGTAGGTGTAGTGACCGGACAAGTTCAAAGACCACTCATTGGAAAGCTCCTGGTTCAAATGCAACTGATAATGATCCTGGTTATAGTTGTCCACCTCATTTTCATAGGTGTACCAGTTAAATTTTCTTCCCTCAGTTCTCAAGTTATTCGCAATCTCTTCACTTGGCCAATTGTTGTTAATAACAGCTTCGATACCATCAGCATCGTTTTCCAACACTGCCTGAGGTGTTCCCCACCAGGCTTGCTGCGTTCTTTCCTTCCCTCCAAAGACGAGAGCTTTAATAGTAGTTTTGTTGCCAAGATACGACCCAGCCATGTAGTACGATTTAAGATCTGATGCCGACCTGTTTATGTAACCATCGGAAGCTATCTGCGACAAGCGACCCTCTACTGACCACTTGCCATCAATCAGCCCAGTATTCACAATTACGTTGTGCTTTCGGGTGCCAAAGGAACCAACCGTATTGTTGACCTCAGCAAAAGCATCACGCGATGGTATGCTCGTTTCCATATTCACAGTAGCACCAAAAGCCCCTGCTCCATTCGTTGAGGTGCCAACACCGCGCTGGATTTGCACCGAATTCACAGAAGACGAAAAGTCTGGCATGTTCACCCACCAGGTTCCCTGTGATTCCGCGTCATTCAATGGAATGCCATTGATCGTGATATTCACTCGGGTAGCATCGCTCCCACGAATGCGCATTCCTGTGTATCCTACACCGGCACCTGCGTCTGAAGTAGTCACCATTGAAGGCGTAAAACCGAGCAAATAAGGCATATCCTGGCCTATGTTCCTCGATTCGATTTCCTCCTTGTTGTGGTTGGAGTAGGCCACCGGCGTTTTGTCACCGGCCCTGGTGGTTGACACGATCACTTCCTCCAGATCGATAATTTTCAATGAGTCTTTCTGTTGATCTACTTGCGCCAACAGACCTTGTGACAGCAGCATTACAGCTGATATCAGCAAAACATTTTTTTTCATAATAATTTAAAAATTTTGGTTCAACATGACAGTACCAAGGGGTCGGCCCTGCCCATTCGTTTTACCATACCTCCCTTCGCCGGCATTACCCGGATCAGGTTCAATGGGTATAATCTCAGCCCGTGTTATGGGCACCCCTTATTCTGCCGCAAATGTAGAGTATTTTTTAATTGGCGCAAGCCTTTAGCATTAATCAGATNNATCTGATTAATGCTAAAGGCTTTTCTTATAGAGTAAATGAGACGGATATTATAGGAACATCCCTTCTGCCTGTCTGCCGACAGGAAGAGATGTCACTGCCATCCGAGCTATATTCAGACGCCATCTCTCAACATCTCTATTTAATTATCAAAGCCTGTACATAAAAAATTACATCAATTAGAGTCGCAAAGGGGTAGTATACTTGACAAAAGTCATAATTACTTCACCCCTTCAATAAATGCTGATCCCGATAATTCGACTATCTTTGTCGCATAAATATGAACCAACAAAAACTCAATGCTTAAATACACGGCCGACTTAAAGACACTTTTGTGGATGACTGCATCCACCGTGCTTTTCTTCTATTTATGGACAGCTCCAGGATTTAATTGGGGGCTTTACATTGTATATCTGTATCTGGCAGTTACATTTTCTGTATTCGCACACAACCACAACCACCTTCCAGTATGGAAAAGTGAATTCATGAATCAGATACATAGCTGTTGGATCACAATCTTCTATGGCTTTCCCATTTTTGCATGGATCCCTACGCATAATAGAAACCACCACAGATACAATAACACTGAGCCAGATTATACCAAAACTTATATGGTATCAGAAAAAAACAATCTCTGGACATTATTGATTTATCCAACATTGAGTGGCATGGCGCAGCAAAAAGCTGTATTCACTTACTATAAGTCATTATTTGGCAGTGACTGGAAGAAATTCACTTACTATTCATTGCAAATCATTTCTTTGTTGATTTTCACTGTAGGCGCTTTTATCCTTGACTGGCAAAAAGCACTGATATATGTCTTCATTCCGCAGCA
Organism: Cyclobacteriaceae bacterium; assembly: GCA_049115735.1. Taxonomy (GTDB): domain Bacteria; phylum Bacteroidota; class Bacteroidia; order Cytophagales; family Cyclobacteriaceae; genus CAXBNB01. The sequence goes on from JAGDZP010000004.1 coordinate 221,533, forward strand.
AGTTTCGCTAAACGCTGTTTTGGTCTTCAATTATGTACAGCATGTACATGCCGATGAAGAATCAGAGTTTAACCACTCAAGAAACATCGTTGGATGGCCTTTAAACTTCTTCTTATTCAACAATGGCTTGCATACGATTCATCATATGAACCCTGCTTTACACTGGAGTGAAACACCAGCCGCTCACGCTGAGATTGAGGCGAAAATTTCCCCAGAGTTGAAAGAAAAATATTTTTTTGGCTATCTATTTAAGGCCTACATTCTCGGAATTTTCATTCCAAGTATGAGAACCAAATCTATGAGACTGGCAAGAAAAGCTAAAGAGCAGCAGGAAGCCACTTTGGTCACAGCATAGGTGAACTAATCGCCACCGCAACCGCTACAAGAACTGCATGAGCTGCAAGATGAGGAGTCATCTCCCCCATCAAACCAGCTGCCTCCATCCGAGTCATAGGAGCTGGAGTCATTTTCCATCAGTTCATCAGAGCCCATTCTGGCATCATAGTCCGCATCTGGGTCAAAAATAGTACTGTCACCAGCATCTATCCCCTCTTCCCCAATAGACCCTACCTGGTCCCCATCATCGTTCATTATGTATGTGTCGTGTACATGCACATGATTGTCGTGCATCATTGATCCCCACATATAGCCATAGAAGAATGAATTGTCATATCCATAGTAACCGTGATATACCGGGTCGTAAGCATTCGGATTCCTGGCAACTCCTTTTGGATTGACAGGCTTGTCCTTAGGTAAGACAATTTTACTCTCATGCTCAACTCTCACGTCATCCACTTTCATGAACTTTTTAATGTTCATCTGAAGTGTATCCGAGAAAGATTCGAATATGCTCCTCTTTTGGTTGACGTAACTATCGTAGGCTTCCTGGCTCACGAATACCGATTTCATTTTTGCCTTGATGCTTTCATTCGTTTCCCCTTCGGCAGCTTGCATGTCTTTCAACAATCCGTTGATCACAATTTCAATAGGATACTCCCCGACATCATGCGACCGATTGACCTTTACATCCATCAGATAAGAGAAATTGTTATCATGATGTTCCAAAACCATGTGTAGGGTTCCAAACTTTTCAGACAGAGCATCATTAACCTCCAGGTCATGCTTGTCCAAGGCTTCTTTAAGATCATCCTCCTTACCCTCAGTATCGAGGTAAAAATCAATATCATCCTGAGCCAAACGAATGATGTTGTTGATTCCAGAGGATACCAGCACACGATAAAGTTGCTGTAGTATGGATACGGCGGCAAAAGTTTCTATTTCCACTTTATCCGCAACAGCCCCACCGGTCATCATATACATCATTCTCTTGAAAGCCTTTGTAGGTTTCACTTTTTCAATTTTTGTGACTTGAGATGGGTCGATGGTTAGTTTGCTACTGAAATACATTGGTGCGGTTTATTTCTTTAATTCAACTAGAAAGATAAACCAAAGCGGAATGAAGTAAAAGAGTCAGTATTTTTTCTTGATTAAAAAGCGTCGCATGCTCCACAATCTGATTTCGAGGGAAGCTCTTCGGCAAGGTGCCCCCAATATTTAACGGGAGGAGTCCCAAACGTCTCTTTATACAGCTTGATGGTATTGACAAACTGTTTGTGATTCTCTTTTTCCTCTCCACCAGGATGATGATGAATATATCTGCCGAATTGTTTTTCGCACAAATGATGATAATGCCTGGTACATAAGATTAGCTCATGCCATGCATAATCTACAATCAAAGAAGGTGTAAGCTTCTTGCCATATTGTGAAACTAGGCTCATAAAAACGATCACCTCCTTCAGAATATCAACTACCTCTTCTTTTGAAATATCACATGCGACTGTAATCTTTGAAAACAACACAGGGTTCTCTTCAAGAGCGTGATTTGCCAATACCAAGGGATCTATATTGACTTTTTCAGCCATAGGATAGTTTATTTAGCCATTATCTCCGGCAAGTATGAAACTAACTCCGGGAACGCAATTACCAATACCAATAACAAAACCTGAAGCGCCACGAAGGGGATAATGCCACGATACAAATGACTTGTCTTGACTTCCGGGGGAGCTACTCCTTTTAGGTAAAACAGAGAAAAGCCAAACGGTGGGGTAAGAAAAGAGGTCTGCAGATTCAAGGCAATCAATATGCCTACCCATACAAGGTCTATTCCCAGTGCAATGAAAATAGGTGCTGCTACTGGTACTATAATGAAGATGATTTCGATAAAGTCTATGAAAAAACCTGCTATGAAGACTACTACAAGAACAAAAGCCAGGAAAACATAAGGGGATAGTTCTGCTCCTGTGATTATCTCTGATAATAGACGATCTCCACCCATACCTCTGAATACCAACGAAAAGGATGTGGCTCCAATCAATATGACAAATACCATGCAGGTCAGCATAGTGGTATCCTTCATCACTTCCCTAAGTACTTTCAAACTAAACTTTTTCTGAAGAACTGTGAGTAGTATTGCTCCAATGGCACCTACTGCAGCCGCTTCAGTGGGTGAGGCGATCCCGGCAAAGATTGACCCTAAAACTACAAGGATCAACAAAAAAGGAAATACGAATGCATAGATTATTTTTTTAGCTGCTCCTTCTTTCCAAAATTCTTTTCGCTCTTCTTCTGCTATACAAGGAGCCGATTCGGGCTTCACCATAGCCACAATGATGATGTAAAGCAGGTAAAGGCCAACCAACACAACTCCCGGTAAAATGGCTGCAGTAAATAGGTCGCCAACAGACACATTGAGCACGCTCCCCAAAAGCACCAGCACAACAGATGGGGGAATAATTTGTCCAAGCGTACCAGATGAAGCGATAACACCTGTGGCCAGTTCGGTCTGATATCCTCTCTTCAGCATGGTAGGCAGGCTGATCATACCCATAGTGATCACTGTAGCCCCAACTATTCCTGTGGAAGCTGCCAGCATTCCTCCAACAATCACCACTGATATGGCTAAGCCACCTTTCAGCTTACCAAATAGCATGGCCATGGTTTCCAATAAACTCTCTGCTAAGCCGGATTTCTCCAGCATTATTCCCATGAATACGAAGAGCGGCACTGCCATAAGTACGAAATTGTTCATCGTACCATATATTCTTAGCGACAGCAAATAGAAGAAGTCAATATCGAAATAGAGGAGGCCTGCTATGATGGATAGGCCTCCTAAAGTAAAGGCTACTGGATAGCCAAAAAGAATCAGCAGAAATACTAACCCGAAAAGAATAAATGGTAGATACTCAGTCATATTCGGAACTTGGTGAACTTATAATAAGTAATGATTTCAATAGCTCGGAAATCGCCTGTAACAACAACAAGAATGTCCCAATGGGAATGGTCGACTTGATGATGTAACGATATGGCAACCCGCCTGGATCCGCACTTGATTCCATTATCTTGTGTGAGGCCATCACAAAAGGTATTGAGGTCTTAATCACCACAATACAAAATGGAATAAGGAAAAATACTGTCCCGATTAGGTTGACCCATGCCTTTTTCTTCGTTGAAAATCGAGTGTAGAAAACATCCACGCGAACGTGCTTGTCATGCTTCAATGTGTAAGCCGCTCCGATCATAAACAAGACAGCAAACAAATGCCACTCTAACTCGAAAAGAGCCGCTGTACTTTGATTGAAAGCATATCTAAACAAGACGTCAAAGCCGATAATAACTACAAGAATGAAGCTGAGCCATGAGACAACTTTGCCCGTCCGTTCAATGAAATTTTCTATGGCCGATGATAGTTGCTTCACTCAGAGAATAGTTATGAAGCTCATAATTAACAAACTTTGGGTAATAATTAAAATGTTTCCCCTTTCTTCTCGGAGATCCCCACGTCACTGCACTTTCACATCTACATTCCTGGGAGCCATAAGGGCCGGATGGATCGACGCTAAAAAGGTAATAAGTATGATACAAATCGCTGTGTATAGGAAGTCAGTAAACTGGATATCCACAGGATAAGCAGTAAGGATCAGAGACTCTCCGCCTCCCATAGAAACCAAACCAAAAGTGTCTTGCAACACTGCGACTATCAAGCCAAGCAGGAGCCCGACTCCTGAACCGACAAAAGCTATTATCGCCCCCTCAGAAAGGAAAATCTTTCTAATTTTTCTATTCGGAGCACCCATAGCCAACAATACGGCTATGTCCTTTCGTTTCTCAATCACCAACATAGACAATGAGAAAAAGATATTGATCGATGCTATTCCAATGATCAATGAAAAAATCAGAAAGACAAGAAGCTTTTCAATCTTCAGAATCTTGTATAAATCAGCGTGCTGTTGATCACTATTTCGAACCACATATCTATCACCAAGAGCGGCAATAAGGTTTTCCTGCACCTCATCAATTGAATAGTCGGCAGTCGATGACACCTCCAATGAGGTTCTTTTATCCCCATAGTCCAGTAAGCGCTGTGCAAAGCTTAAAGGAACAAATACATACTCATTGTCATAGTGCTGTTCAAGCCTAAAAACGCCCCCCGGCATTAAATTAGCTCTGCTGAAATACTTTGAAGGGTCCATGGTTCCGGGTTTCACATTCTTTGGGTAATAAAACTGCAAGGGATAGAAATCATCCTTCATGTCTATGGACAGTTCATACCTGATCCCGCTTCCGATTATTGCATAATTGATGCTATCCTCCTGAAAGGCAAATTCTCCCTCAAGGAGATATTGGCTCATTACACTGTTGTCAATGAAATTGTCGCTAATGCCTTTCATTTTTACCAGCTTCTGAGATTCATTGTACTTCAGCAGCACATTATCCTCAATCACTTCACTGATATATGCCACACCCTCTACTGCCTCTATTTTTTGCAGGAATTCATCGTTCAGTACAAAAGATTTTCCCTCTGCTGGAGTAATGGCCAATTCTGCATCAAAAGAACCGTAGATCGATCTTAATAGCCCTTCCATTCCGTTATATACGGATAAAGCGATGATCAAAGCAGCCGTAGCTATGGCCACAACGAGCATAGAGATAATCGCTATGATATTGATGAAGTTCTTCTTGCTTTTAGAGAAGAAATATCTTTTGGCTATGAAAAGAGGAAAATTCACCGAAGGTCAAAAAATTAAATAAAAAAAGTCATTTCTATTGCTCCAATTGTTCAGCATCATCCTCAGCTGGCGGTATGTCCAGACCGGATAAAATATCTTCAATTCTCTGGGCACGCTCTTCAGTTTCATCCAGATAAAAAGCCAACTCCGGAATTATTCTCACTTGCTTCCCTATCTTTTTGCCCAATGCCCTTCTGATTTCTTTCATGTGATTTCTAAGCTTGGTCATAAATGCCTGTTTGTCCTCCACGAGCATCAGGCTTATAAAGATCTTGGCAAATCCCAGGTCAGGGCTCATTTCCACTCCTGTAACCGTAATGAAAGCGTTTCCAAAAAGGTGTTTTACATCCCGTTGGAAAATATCACTCAAGTCTTTTTGAATGAGTCCCGCGTATTTTAATTGTCGTGTACTGCTCATAATATTGCGGCAAATATCCTGATAATTTAATATATAATTTTAATAATGGCATAAATTCGTCCCTACTTAGGGGACTCGTCCATATCGGCTTTATTTATGCCCCTGTTGAAACGAAATCATCATGAATTGATTGCGTATCTTAATTTCATAATTACAGTCATTGCTTAGCTTTTTTAAAATAAACGATCCTTACAGACTGAGCTTTGTTTTCTTGATCCTTTTGGGAATAAGAATACCGCTTTTCTATTCTGGTATTCCCATGATTATCCCTGAACTAAAATGGATGCTTATCGGCGAATCCCTGGCTAGTGGCAATCTTATGTACCGAGATGTTTGGGACTTTACAGGCCCATTGGCGGCTGGCACCTACGCTATGATTCATTTGGTCTTTGGGAAAAGCCTCTTAGCAATGAGGAGCATCAGTATAGTCCTAGTATTGATTCAAAGCAGCATTTTTAATTCTTTGCTTTTGCGAAACAAGGCTCTCAATTCCAATACTTATGTACCAGCACTGCTGTACGTGCTATTTATGCATATTTCATTCGATTTCATGTCACTTTCGCCCGTACTGATGGGGATGACTTTCGTGCTGTTGGCTATCGACCATCTCTTTCAGCGGATGGATAATATGACCAAAGACAACCTCTTCGTGCGAATGGGACTTTTCTTAGGCTTGGCCACATTGCTTTATTTACCCTTTGTGCTCTATTTCCTAGTCATTATTGTATCGCTATTAGTCTACACGGGTTCAATTTTCCGACGCATGTTCCTGATGATATATGGTTTCCTGCTAGTGCTCCTCTCTGCATCGCTTTACTACTATTGGTCGGACTCCCTTTCCATTTTTAGGCTACAATACTTTGATTCAATTTTCACTTTAAAGGCTTTCAATTACTTCAGCACCCTTGAGTACATCGGTTTGGTAGCGGTACCACTGTTAGTGTTTATCATATCACTCATCAAAACCAAAACACTTGGGCGTTATGTCAATTTCCAAATAAAGATTCAAAGTGTAATGCTCATGTTTATGGTGTTCGGTGTTTTGTCAATACTGATGACCAAAGAGCTGGCAATATATCAGATGATATTTTTTGTTCCTGGCATGGCCTTTTTCTGTGCTCATTATTTATTGGCTCTTAGGAATTGGATTGTATCAGAGGCCATATTTGGTATCATTGCTATGCTTATTTTGCTCAACATGCTCTTTCCTCTTAAGAGGTGGCTATTTTTTGACGAGATTGTTTCTTACGATTCGCTGGTAGTAAAAAATGCTCCCTATAATGGGATCACAGAAGGGAGAAGCCTTCTGATAATAGGTGATGATATAAGTCTTTATAAGAATAGTGCATTGGCCACCCCTTACCTCAACTGGCAATTTTCAAAAGCGCACCTTCAGAACCTTAGCTATTATGACAACCTCACAGAAGTCTTTGCCAACTTCCACCAAAACAGCCCTGAAGTGATTATAGATCAAAAAAATATTGTGCCGGATTTATTCAGGAAAATGCCCACCATTGCCCTTCGATATAAAAAGCACAACTCATTCGAGCATGTTTACCTTATGAAGTGAGTTCTGAAATAAGTTGGTACTAGCAGGATATTTTGTCAACTCTCCTTTGGTGCCTGCCTGCCTCGAAATCTGAATGAAGAAAAGCCTCAACCATTTTTTGGACCAAATCATAATCCACAAAGCGCTCTGGAATGCATAGCACATTGGCATTGTTGTGCTGACGGGCCAGAGTGGCCAGGTCTTCATTCCAGCATAAAGCTGCTCTTATTTGCTGATGCTTATTTGCAGTCATTGCTACCCCATTTCCACTACCACAAACTAATATTCCAAGGTCAAATTCACCCCCCGAAACGGCTTCAGCAACCGGATGTACAAAGTCAGGATAGTCAACAGAGTCAGCAGCATGGGGGCCAAAGTCCTTGCATTCAATACCCTTGGTGTTCAGGAGATCAACAATTTTTTGCTTGTAACTAAATCCGGCGTGATCGCCACCCAATGCTATTTTCATGTTAATTTATTGAATTAGTCTTGAAATTCGTCTTCCTCTTCTTGTTGCTGCTTTTTGTATGTCCTCTTAGAAATCATGATGCTAAACTGGTACAAACCAATCAATGGCAAAGCAATGAGTATCTGGCTAAATGGTTCCGGAGGTGTAAGCATTGCACCCAAAACAAATATCACCACGATTCCGTGTTTGCGATAATCCTTAAGCAACTGCGGAGTGACCAATCCTGTTTTCGTTAGAAAATAGACAACCATAGGAAGCTGAAATAGCAGTCCACATGCCAACACCAAAGTAGTTATAGTCGATATATAGGAGACTATATCAAATTCGTTTTGTATACTGGGATCTATCTGGTAATTGGATAAAAAGTTTATTGACAGGGGCGTCAATATGAAGTAGCCAAAGAAGATACCTATCATAAAAAGTAGACTCACAAAAAATACTGCTCCCCGAGCCACATTTTTTTCATTAGTATACAGCCCTGGCCTAACAAATCTCCATATTTCCCAAAATGCATAAGGAAAAGCACATATCAAACCAACAGCAAATGATGAAGTAATGTGTGTCGTAAACTGACCCGTCATTTGACGGCTCTGAATAATGAAAGGAAGTTCATCGATACAAATGGCAGCAGTATTCAAAAGATCTGAAAGTTGACACAACATTCTATAGGTCCAAAATTCCGTTCTGGAAGGCCCTAAAATAATTTGTCCAAAAATTATACTCTTTGATAAGAATGCCGTGATTGTAAAAACAGCTATTGCGGAAAACGCCCGAATAATATGCCATCTTAACTCCTCGAGATGATCGAGGAACGACATTTCATGTTCTACCTTCTCTTCTTCCTTTATTACTTCTGGTAACTCGCTCATTCAGCTAAGATTTAAACAAGCTCCGTATACAGTGGAAACTCGTGCATCCACTCATTTATTTCTCCTTTTACCTTAGCAATATTCCCCTCGTCATCTGTAGCAGAAAGAATTGAATCTATCATTGATACTATCTTCTCCATATCCGATTCTACCATGCCCCTGGTGGTCATAGCTGCTGTTCCTACCCTCATGCCTGAAGTTACAAACGGAGACTTGTCATCAAACGGAACCATGTTTTTGTTCACAGTAATGTCAGCCTTAATCAGCGTATTCTCTGCCAATTTTCCTGTAAGGTTCTTTGACCTCAAGTCAATTAGGCAGATATGGTTGTCTGTACCACCTGAAATCACATTGTAGCCACACTCTAAAAATGCAGCTGCCATTGCGCGTCCGTTCTTCTGTACCTGCATTACGTATTGCATATATTCATCAGAAAGCGCTTCACCAAATGCAACCGCCTTAGCAGCGATCACATGCTCCAATGGACCGCCCTGAGTACCTGGGAAAACACCGGAATCCAGTAGTGCAGACATTTTGCGCAATTCACCTTTTGGGTTTTTCAAACCGAATGGGTTTTCAAAATCCTCTCTCATCAATATCATTCCACCTCTTGGACCCCTCAATGTCTTGTGTGTAGTAGTAGTTATGATATGACAATATTCCAACGGATCATCTAACAAACCCCTGGCAATTAGCCCTGCGGGATGGGACACATCCGCCATCAAAAGTGCACCAACCTCATCTGCAATCGATCTGAAGCGAGCATAATCCCAATCACGGCTATAAGCCGATGCTCCGCAGATGATTAATTTTGGTTTTTCAGTTCTGGCAGTTTCTTCAAGTTTGTCATAGTCGATCATTCCCGTCTCCTCACTCACTCCATAGAAACTTGTTTGATACAATTTTCCAGAGAAATTTACTGGCGAACCATGGGTAAGGTGTCCTCCATGGGAAAGGTCAAATCCTAATATTTTATCACCAGCGTTCAATGTTGCTAGCATCACAGCGGCATTGGCTTGTGCGCCTGAGTGCGGCTGCACATTTGCCCATGTCGCTCCAAACAATTCCTTGGCTCTGTCTCGTGCCAGATTTTCCACATCGTCCACAACTTCACATCCACCGTAATATCTTTTTCCAGGAAGACCTTCAGCATATTTATTGGTGAGCACACTACCCTGTGCCTCCATTACCTGAGGTGAAACAAAATTCTCCGAAGCGATTAACTCCAAACCTTCTTCTTGCCGCTCCTGCTCTCTTTTAATGATATCAAATACCTGGTGATCTCTTTGCATGTTACTAGTGGTTCATTTGGGCGGCAAATTTACCGTATGGTTAAGTTTTTAGTATTATCATTCCGCATAAAATTTATCCTCTTTGGAATTATTTCATTAATTTCAAAAGAGAAAGAGCATCAATGACCATCAAGCGTTCACCTACTCAAAGTGTCAAAGCGGATTTTAAGGCACGGGATATAGTGTTTCGAATAAATTCGGATGACTACTGCGTTGTTGAAATCTATGGCGAACACAAGCTTTTCAAAAAATCATTGGTTGGGTCTCCATTTTTTGAACTTCTGGGTTACTCAACCCTCGAAGGTTTTAAAGCTGATCTGGCAATGGGCAATACTCCTCTGGTATCATATCTGAGTAAAGATGTAGTTATCGATAAGCGCACATTCGACCTTCAGGTTGTTGAAACAAACTCCACTGAGTGTATCGCCATTCTCCAGGAAATTACCGAACAGAAAAAAGCCGATGGCTTGTTGAGAGACAGTGAGGAGAAGTTTAGAGATGTATTCAATTCTATTGTCGATGTATATTACAAAACCGATTCTCAACGACGGTTTACAATCATGAGTCCATCTATCGAACGCATTTCAGGACTCAAGCCAAAAGATTTTATCGGAAAGACTACTAGTCAGTTTATCAAAAAAGAAAAGGCTGATCAGATCTATGAGACTTTAAGAACGACGGGAAGAGTAGAAGATTACAGAGTAAACCTAAAGCTCCCTGGTGGTGAATTCAGAACTTTTTCATTCAATATTGAAGCGGTAATTGATGAGGATGGGCAAGTATGTGGCACCAATGGAATCATTAGGAATATAACTACCCAGGCATTATATGAGCAAGAATTGATCAGCAGCCAGGAGCAGTTTAAAAACATATTCGAATCCATCTCAGACATCTATTATCAAAGTGATGTTAAGGGCTATTTGAAGATGATAAGTCCCTCCGTCGAACTAATCACCGGATACAAGGTAGATGAAGCCATTGGAATGCACGAAAGTGAGTTTTATGTCAACCCTGCCATCCAGAAGGAATTGCTAAAGGTCTTAAAAGAAAAGGGGTATGTTAAGAATGGTCATGGCGAATTGTTGGATAAAGATGGTAGAGTGATTTACGCGTCACTAAATGCATCAGCGACATATGATAAGAAAGGGAAATTTTCTGGATCTCATGGAATTATTAGAGACATCTCGCGAGAGCAAAGACAGAATAACCTTACAAAACTCAACAAGGATATTTTAGAAAAAATTGCCACTGAGGCCGACTTAAAAGAAATTCTCATATTTTCCTGCCTGGGCATTGAAGCTATTTTCCCGGAGATAATTTGTTCGGTACTACTGTATGATGAAATGAACAACTGGCTTGTGACTGGCGCTGGACCAAGCCTGCCAGATGGCTACAATCAAGCCATTGATCAATTTCCAGTCGGTGCGAACCAGTGCTCTTGTGGAACCGCAGCTTACACGAAAGAGTTGGTGGTGGTCTCGGATATTGAAAAAGATCCACTTTGGGCATCAGCCTCCAAGCTGGCATTAGATCACAACCTAAAGGCCTGTTGGTCTGTGCCTATACTCTCTTCTGACTTGAAAGTATTAGGGACTTTTGCAGTGTATTACAATCATGTGAGAGTACCTCAAAAGGGAGAGCTTGAAATTATCAAGAGCATAGGAAATCTTTTAAGTATAGCCATTGAAAATAACAGGAACAAGCTTGCCCTGGTAACAAGTGAAAAGCGATATAGACAACTTATTAACAATTCCCCAGTTGCCATCTTGATCTATACTGATGGAATGATCAAACTAGTGAATGAGGAAGCAGTACATATAGCTGGTGCTAAATCCAAAACAGATTTATTGGAGCAACCGATTACCAAATTTATTGACCAGGAAGTGCCTGTTGAAAAAAGCAAAAAAGGAAATCAAACTACTTTGATAAGATCAGAACGAAATTTCAGAAAACTTAAGAATGAAATTATCCCAATAGAAGTAATTGCTACGGATGCCGACTACAAGGGACAACCTTCTATACAATTGGTGTTTTCTGATATATCGGAGCGAAAAGAAATGGAAGAACAGCAAAACAAGCTGAATGAATTCTTAATCAAGCAAAACAGGCAATTGGAAGAATTCGCCCATATAGCCTCTCATAATTTACGTGCTCCTATCGCCAACATTTATGCTCTAATGAAACTCTACGAAATGGACAATTCCACTGAAAATATTCATTTCGTTTTCGATCAGCTGAATAATACTAGCAAGAACCTCTATGAAACCATCAATGAATTAACAGACGTTATCCAGACCTCATGGGAGCTTAATAAGCAAAAACAACGTCTCAAGTTTAGTCAAACATTGGAGAAGGTTAAGCAGACTGTCAGCGGTGAAATAATCAATAAAAATGCTGCTATTAACGAAAATTTTGAGCAAATTGACCATGTAGAATACCCCAAGGTGTATTTAGAGAGCATTCTCCAGAACTTACTTTCTAATGCCCTGAAATACAGCAACGAAGAAAGAAAACCAATCATAGACATTACAAGTAAATTTGAAAATGACAATGTGATTTTGAGTTTTAAGGATAACGGCCTTGGTATTGATTTAACAAAACACAAAGACAAGGTTTTTGGCCTTAGAAAAACGTTTCATAACAACGAAAATGCAAGGGGTGTCGGTTTGTTCATTACCAAAGCCCAAATCGAGTCAATGGGAGGAGATATAATGGTCAAAAGCAAAGTAGATGAAGGATGTGAATTCATAATTAATTTTGGTTCAGTTGGCGTAAAACAAGGAAGCAAAAAATGAAGAGAATTGCAGTAATCGATGATGATGAAGTATTTCAATTGATCATTCAAAAACAAATTGAAATGCAGAATGTTGAGTGCGAAATATTGAAGTTTTTCAATGGGGAGGAAGCAATCAATTATTTGATTGAAAATATTGGTCATTCAGAAAAATTACCTCAACTGATCATGCTAGATGTAAATATGCCGATAAAAGATGGTTGGGAATTTTTGGAGGAATACTCCCAATTAACAAAAGTTGTTAGGGAGTCTATCAAGCTTTATATGGTCACTTCTTCTGTTATTCAGTCGGATATAGATAAAGCCAAAAATGATCAAAATATTATTGACTTTGTGAGCAAACCCATTACTAACAATCAGCTAAAAAACATGCTTCAATAAGCTGTAAAAGTGATTTCAATTTTCCTCTTCAAAATAGAGTGTATAGTAGTTTTTTTGTCGAGCAGAATCAAATCCCTTATCAATGTTTTCCCGATTGCCGTGGACATAAACATGAAAGTTTTTATCGAGCTTAATCACCGATCGAATAAATTTTTTGCTTTGCTTGACCGCCGGTTTCGATAGTTCCATTTCTTCTTGCTGCAGGACTTCATTGCTTTCACCCATTTGTTCTCGAAATTCTTCATATGAAGCAATTAATTCTGGCTCTTGGAGAACTTCTTCCTTGAATTCCTCATGCTTGAATGTTTCATTAGACTTCAAATAATCCATAGAATTATTGAACAAGGCAATTTTGCCGGCTTTATCATCTTCAGGTACTGCCTCACTAATAAAGTCTTGACACAAATGAACCAATTGCTGAGTTTGGTAGTATTGATTTTCCACAGGCTTAAGATTCAAAAAGCTGTTATTCCAATAATATGCACCACCCTTATTGGTGTTGTCGATTGATAACACCACATAGCCTTGATCCTTTTCAGTATTAAAGATCAGAGCACCTTTGTCAATCTTATTTATGTTGATCCCATCCTCTGCATCCAGCCCAAAAACTCCATCCTGAGCTACAACCTTCAGATAAGTTTCTTGTTGCTCAGCCTTGAATAGCCCAATTACTTCTATTACTTCATCGTCCAGTACACAATCCTCGAAGTGTACCGTAAAGAAATCCCCTCCTTTGATGTTTGGGTGAACCGACTCCTCAAATAACCATTTGGCGAGCTCAACGGATTTTTCATGCAACAAGTCAGGGTTATCAAAAATTGATGAAACGAAATTATAAACCACATTGCTTTCTAAAATTGGCTCACCTGTTAGACTGTACCGCACATCGTCCTTGAATGAATCAAAAAAGTATTTCACAAGTACCTCTTTGATCAAATTGTTTTGAATGAAAATAGGTTTTTCAGACAGTTGCAATCCGGACTCAGAAATTCTATGAATTGAAAGTCCTTTTAGAAATACGTTAGATGAGATTATCATGTGAAGTCTTTTTTTAACTACACAAAGTAAGTGTTTTCTTCGCTGAAATCAGTGAGGATATTTTTGATATTCGCCAGTCGCAATGTGCTCAAGCCATTCCCTATTTGCCAAGTACCAATCAATGGTCTTTTCTATGCCCTCTTCAAACTGCAAAGATGGCTGCCAGCCTAGTTCTGTAGACAGTTTTGTAGAGTCTATAGCATACCGCAAATCATGACCCGCCCGATCCGTAACATAAGAGATAAGCTTTTCAGATTCTCCTTCCTTACGATTGAGTTTCTGATCCATCACCTTGCAAAGCACTTTGATTAGATCAATATTTTTCCACTCATTAAATCCACCAATATTGTAAGTATCACCATGTTTCCCTCGGTGAAAAATTTCATCTATTGCCCTGGCGTGATCCACAACATACAGCCAATCCCTGATATTTTCGCCTTTGCCATATACTGGTAAAGGTTTTTTATCAATTATGTTCTGGATGAAAAGTGGAATGAGCTTCTCTGGAAATTGATTTGGGCCGTAGTTGTTAGAGCAATTAGAAATAATATATGGCAACTTGTAGGTATTACCATAAGCTCTCACAAAATGATCCGAGCCAGCTTTTGAAGCTGAATACGGTGATTTAGGATCATAAGGAGTCGATTCTAAAAAGTAACCCCCATGGTCCAGGGAACCATATACCTCATCGGTGGAAATATGGTAAAACAGTTTCCCATCCTGGTTATCATTCCATGCCTCCTTACAGGCATTTAGCAGGTTGACCGTTCCAAATACATTAGTCTGTATAAAGGCCATTGGATCGCTGATCGAACGATCGACATGCGACTCTGCGGCTAGATGAATTACTGCATCAAAAATGTGCCTTTCAAATAATTGGCCTATGAATGTCGTATCACAAATATCACCTTTCTCAAATTCATAATTAGGAGAATTCTCAACGTCAGTGATATTCTCCAGATTACCTGCATAAGTCAACAAGTCTAGATTGACTATTTTGTAATCAGGGTATTTATTGACAAATAACCTTACTACATGAGAACCGATAAACCCAGCTCCCCCGGTAATTAGAATTTTCTTAGGCATTTTGCGGAGCTCTACCTATGCTATAATATGTAAATCCAAGTTCAGCCATAGTCTCAGTGTTATACAAGTTTCGTCCATCAAAGATCACGTTGTTTTTAAGCAGTGTCTTCAATTGATCAAACTCAGGAGTTCTGAACACGGGCCATTCCGTCATTATGAGTAGTGCATCAGCTCCGTCGGCAGCTTCATATTCATTCGCTGAAAACTCAATTTGATCTCTAAGGATTTCTTTTACATTGTCCATCGCTTCCGGATCATAGGTCTTTACATTAGCTCCTGCCTCTAACAGAGCCTTGATATTTACCAATGCAGGTGCTTCTCTAATATCATCGGTATATGGTTTAAAGGCCAAACCCCAAACAGCAAATGTCATTCCGGACAAGTCATCTCCGAATCTTTCCTTAAGGCGATCAATCAATTTGAGCTTTTGATTCTCATTTGTGCTCATCACAGCTTTGAGAATACCAAAATCATAATCTACTTCTGCTGATGACTTAGCCAAAGCTTGAACGTCTTTCGGGAAGCAACTTCCCCCATATCCTATTCCAGCAAACAAAAATCGCTTTCCAATTCTCGAATCTGTACCAACACCTTTTCTTACCATATCCACATCTGCACCGACTAATTCACAAATGTTAGCTATTTCATTCATGAAAGTAATTTTAGTAGCCAGAAAAGAATTGGCCGCATACTTAGTAAGCTCCGCTGACTTCTCGTCCATGAAAATTATGGGATTACCCTGACGAACTAAAGGAGCATATAGTTCCCCCATAATCTTATTTGCACGTTCAGATGAACTTCCGATCACTACCCTGTCTGGTCTCATAAAATCGTCTACTGCAACCCCCTCCCTTAAGAATTCCGGGTTGGAAACAACATCAAAGTCAACTTTAGCATTTTCTGCCACGCGTGCTCTGACCTTATCGGCTGTTCCGACTGGAACAGTACTTTTATCTATCAAAACGGTGTAATCTTCAAGCAGGGGACCTAAATCCTCTGCTACTCCAAGGATATATTTCAAGTCCGCTGATCCATCTTCACCCGGAGGAGTTGGAAGCGCAAGAAAAATCACCTTTGCCCCTTTAATTCCCTCAGCCAGGTCAGTAGTAAAATCTAACCTGTTTTGATGAATGTTTCTTTCAAATAATACTTCCAACCCAGGCTCATAGATTGGCATGACCTTATTCTTCAGTTTATCAACCTTTTTTTCATCAATATCTATGCAAGTGACATGGTTACCTGTTTCTGCAAAACAGGTTCCTGTTACTAGTCCTACATACCCGGTTCCTACAACTGCTATTTTCATCTGTTAATTGTCCTTTTAATTTAGATGCGCAAAAGTAACAGAAAAATCAATTTATGACCATACAGCCATTAATTCATTTTTTACACACCAATGATACGATTTATCTCTGCCAACCATTTAGCGGAAATACTCGTTACATTCGTTATTACTTATTGATAACTAGTAAGTTACATGAAAATGGTTAGCGAAAATACGCAAAGTATTGTCACTGAGAATCAGAATATGATTTCCGAAATGATCTGGAATTTTGGGGAACGGGAAATCAAACCCAAAATGATGGAGTGGGATGAACAGCAAATATTTCCTGTTGAACTATTTAAAAAATTGGGCGCACTGGGATTAATGGGCGTAGTGGTACCACAGGAGTATGGTGGAAGTGGATTTGGATATGAAGAATATGTAACGGTCATTTCTGAAATTGCGAAAATTGATGGATCGATAGGATTGTCAATAGCCGCTCACAATTCACTATGCACAGGTCATATCTTGCAATTTGCAAACGAAGAACAGAAGCTACGTTGGCTACCAAAACTGGCATCAGGGGAATGGATTGGTGCCTGGGGTTTGACAGAGCCTAACACAGGATCTGATGCAGGCAATATGAAAACAACAGCCACTAAAGATGGTAAAGATTGGATTATAAATGGTACCAAAAATTTTATCACACATGGTAAGTCATGTGATGCGGCTGTAATAATTGTCCGCACGGGAGAATTAGGAGATTCGCATGGCATGACAGCATTTGTTGTAGAAAAAGGAATCCCGGGATTTGGTTCTGGCAAAAAAGAGAACAAGCTTGGCATGAGAGCATGCGAGACTGCTGAAATGATATTTGAAGACTGTAGGGTTCCACAAGAGAATATTCTTGGGAAAGTTGGAGAAGGATTTATTCAATCCTTAAAGGTACTTGACGGAGGGAGAATTTCGATTGCCGCCTTAGGTCTTGGTATTGCAAAAGGCGCACTGGAAGCAGCAACCAAATATTCTAAAGAAAGACACCAATTCAACAAACCAATTTCCAGTTTTCAAGGAGTTTCATTCAAACTTTCGGAGATGGCTACCAAGGTGGAAGCTGGAGAACTATTGACTATGAGAGCCGCCCAATTAAAAAATCTAGGAAGAGAAGTGAACAGAGAATCGGCAATGGCCAAACTTTTTACCTCCGAATCTGCTGTCGAAGTTGCCAATGATGCCGTACAAATCTTTGGTGGATATGGCTATGTGAAAGATTTTCCAGTAGAGAAATATTACAGAGACGCCAAGCTATGTACTATTGGCGAAGGTACATCCAACATCCAAAGGTTGGTTATTTCCAGATCGATACTTAAATAATTAGAATTTAATGTCATCAGCTCACTATAATTAATTCTCAATCTTTGGGATTTAAATCCAATACTTCTACATTTGCAGCCCATTTAATATTAATGAATATGTTGATCATTAACGTAAAAGAAAACGAGTCAGTAGACAAAGCGCTTAAGAGGTTCAAAAAGAAGTTTGAAAGAACTGGCGTATTGAAAGAATTGAGGGCTAGAACTCATTTTGAAAAACCGTCTATTTCTCGAAGAAAAGAAATCATCAAGGCATCATACAAACAAAAAATGTATGCCAACGATAATTACTAGTCCATAGTAATTATTTAGATCGAATTTATTAAGTTAGTATTACCTTTCTTGTAAGGGTAATACTACATGATAAATACCTACCTAAAATATCTCCTTCACGAAAAAAGGTACAGCGAGCACACTATTAAGTCATATGAAGGTGATTTAATGCAGCTTGAAACTTTCATTACTCAGTTCGACGCAGAACTTGAGCTAATTGATGTTGATCATAGAATATTAAGGTCCTGGATCGTATCGCTCATTGAGGATAAAGTTTCTCCAAGATCAGTCAACAGAAAGATTGCCACCTTAAGATCATTTTATAAATTCTTACAGGCAAGAGAAATCATTGAAAGCAATCCAGCCACCAAACTCAAGCCCCTAAAAACAGACAAGCCTCTTCCTGAATTTGTACAGGAAAAAGAAATGGACTTTCTGTTTGATAGTGGAGTTATAGATTTTGAGACCAGCTTTCAAGGGCACAGAGACAAACTGATAATGGAACTGTTCTACGGCACTGGCATCCGGCTGTCGGAACTAATCGGCGTGAAAGATGAAGCAGTCAGTTTTTATGATCAAACAATCAAAGTTTTAGGGAAAAGAAATAAGGAAAGGGTCATCCCTTTGACCCATGAAATCGTACATACAATTAAAACCTATATTGCCAAAAGGAATGAGGAGTTTGGCGACTCAAGAGACAACAATTTATTGCTAACCGACACTGGAAAGAAGTGTTATCCTATGATGGTGTACAGAACTGTGAAGAAGTATTTAGGATTGATCACGCGATCTTCCAAAAAAAGCCCTCACGTGCTACGTCATACGTTTGCCACGCATTTATTGAATAAAGGTGCAGACCTGAATGCTGTTAAAGATTTGCTGGGTCACTCCAGCCTGGCAGCAACGCAAGTCTATACCCACAACTCTCTGGAGAAGCTGAAATCGGTCTTCGACCAGGCCCATCCCAAGGCATAATTTTTTAACATATAAACTTTAAACATTATGAAGTTACAAATGCATTCCATTCATTTCGACGCAGACGTCAAGTTGATTGAGTTTATCCAAAGAAAAGCGGACAAGCTGGAGACTTTTTTCGACAGGATTATTGATGGTGAAGTATTCATGCGATTGGAAAAGAACGAGTCAAATGAAAATAAAATTATTGAGATGAAACTCAATATCCCCGGGAATCAATTGTTTGCAAAGGAGAAAGCGAGAACGTTTGAAGCAGCCGCTGATTCGGCAGTAGAATCACTCAGGCGACAACTGAAAAAACACAAGGAAAAATTAGTGACACACTAATTTTGAAATATCACAAACAAAAAACCTCGGGAGCTAACTCTCGAGGTTTTTTAATGTCCATTGCTGAAGCATTCCCTACTTCATCTGCATATTAATTTGCTTGCGTACATAGCCGGTTGGGGCCTGAAATATTGCATTTGAAAAGCTTTCAGACTTAATACTCTGCACTATGTTTTCGTTTTTGGCCTGATTATTTTCGTAAGAGATAGTTTTAACAGGCACGCCATCCTTGAAAACCGGACTGGTTTCATCAAAACTGATTTGAGAAAATGAACCTCCTGTTGGCAAGAAAGCAGCGATTTCACTCAAATTGGATTTGAAATATTGGATCAACTTCTGCATCACCTCAAATTTTTCCTGTGAATAACCTATCGCCTTAAAAGTAGCGATATACATATCTGTTGCTTTTTCGCCTTTAGTTTTTCCCTCGTAGATCGATGTGCCCCATTTCCCAACTTTTGAAGACTTTCCGGTAGATGCAAACTCCATTTCAGTTTGATCATTATTGATAATCTTATCCAATTTCTTCTTTTGGTCTTCAGGCATATTGGCAGCAAAAGACTTCATCATCATCATTAGCATTTTTATCTGCTGCTTCAGCTGCTGCATGGTAGCCTTGTCGAAATGGTAGTACTCTTTTTTTGCATGATCGACGTAGGTAAACTCCTCACTTGCAGAATTGAATATAAAGGTGTTGTTCTGCCCTCCTCCTTTATTTTCCAATGCAACTTGAGTTGCTGTTATGTAGATATTGGTGTTGAAAGCTGCCTTATTCGACAGATTCTTCGTAGTTGATATAATTTTTATCCCATCTGCGGCTAAGGTAGATACAATGCTACCTATGACTAATCCTAAAACTAAAATTGATCTTTTCATAGTTCTTATTAACTGTTTACTCCTTGAATCTTACAAGATTCATTCCCTTTTTATAAAACCACCGGATCAAATGCCTTGAATGTGTGCTCTGGCACTGATTCCATTACTTTAATGTCCGATAAATCGCGCTGACCCCTATCCGATGATAAAAGAATTTTTCCATATTTTTTATAATCGCCCCATGGACGAGTAAAATTCGCCTCTGGCACAGCATGGTTTCTATAAAACGCCCATTGGTTTACAAGGTTCGATTCCTGGTCCACCCAAACTTCATAATAGTTCTCTGGTGTCACCCCTACATCTTGAAATGTCAGCTCCAGCATATAAGACTGCTGACCAACCAAAGTCGTGTCTTCACCGATGTAAGCAAGGGTTACACCACTGTCTTTCAGCTTGAATGGCATCACTAACCAATATGAATCGTTGATCCAGTTGCGTTTGCCACGATCCAGATAAAAATTTAAGGAATCTGCATTGGTTTCTTCAGATCCATCTTTCCACACTTTACCCTTCAGATCATGGATATTCACTATTATCTTAAGATCCCTTTTAAGATATTCAACCCTTACATCTCCTGTCCATTTATCCCAAAGAAGTGTGCGCGCACCAAAGAAATTCCAAAACAAATATCTCGTTTCATCCCATGCTTTTCGGCCACCCATGGCCTCCATCACCTTATCGGCAATCACTATTGCCTGCGCGTCAGACCCTACTACATCAAAGCCCTCAGCGGGCGCATTTTCGTAAGTTTCAACAACTTCTTCTGTTGTTTCAGCTTTTTTCTGCGAACAAGAAGCCATCATAAAAATCAGGCAACTTAGGTATATAC
Organism: Cyclobacteriaceae bacterium; assembly: GCA_049115735.1. Lineage (GTDB taxonomy): Bacteria > Bacteroidota > Bacteroidia > Cytophagales > Cyclobacteriaceae > CAXBNB01. The sequence continues at coordinate 242,412 of JAGDZP010000004.1, forward strand.
TGTACTTCATAGTTTTATATTTTAATTATCGTCTATTATTACTTTTTTAGCTGTCGAATTTACAAAAAGTACGTTACCTATTTGGTCATATCCATCAAATACGTTTTGCCCCAGCTGCTTGATCGCCTCAGCTCTAAATCCAACAATAGTCAAATCAGCATCCTTCGATCTATCATTAATTACCTCCTTAACACTCACATCTTCAGTTTTTTCAATAAGATTTATGTTGTGGGCTGAAATAGGCAGCCTTCCGGATTTAATCAGATCCAGAAGCTCTGACCTTTGTTCCTTCAACTCCTCTTGAGGTACAATTGTAAATATTTTTATTTGGGCTTTTTTCCATTGCGGGTGCCCTAAAATGACATAGCCCAACAAAATCATTAGGTTGGCATTTTTGAAATCAGTGGTTGTAATCCAGATATGGATTTGAGAATGCAAACCAAAACCCTTATCACTACTACCCAATATGCAGGCGTCATACCCTGAAGCTTTCACAAGTGGGTAGTTTTCCATTATATCTTGTAAATCTTCCGAATTCGTTCTGGAGAATTCAAAGAGAATCATATTTATCTCCTTTCCAGATACGCTTGGTAACTGAAGAGTTTGAGCCACAGCTGTAGTATATGATGGGGAGACCATGGTATCCACATATACATTGCTTTCGGAAATGTCAGCAGCCTTAATTAGCCTTTTAAGTTCTTCCTTTGACAGGGAATTTGTATCCTTGGAATAATAGCCATTGATATAATGTATGTAAGTGCCAAAACCATAGCGATGAGATATCCACCTCATGAGTTCAAAAGCGGAGGGTCTTTCAAAAGCATTTCCTGAAATACATATGACTGACGGACGCCAATTGTCATCGTCCTTATCAGCCTTTTGAATGAAAACCTGAATTTGTCTTATCAATTGAAAAATGACTCCCTGGAATATTTTTGCCATTCCTTCTTTGTCGTCCTTATAGTTGGTGATGGCCAGATAAATTAATACCATGATGACAATGGAAGCTAAGGCATATCCTGCATCCATTTTAAACATCAGGTAAATGCACATGAAAGCCCCTGTCAGGGATATATACCACTTGGATCTAAAGGCTGGACGATAGGAAGGATCCGCTGCAAAATGCTGAAAGAAAGAAATGGTACACAATGCACCATAAGTCACCATGAAAAACATTGATATGACACGGGCAACTGTATCAATATTCCCCAGGCTAATAAAAAACAATGAAATCCCAATCGTAACAAACAAGGAGTTAATTGGCTCTCTGGTCTTTTCACTTTCTTTATTTAGAACTTTATTGATCACTCTATTGGGAAATATCTCATCTCCAGCTAAGGCTTGTAGCGTTCGAGGTGCCACCATAATCGACCCCAGGGCTGAAGAAATTGTAGCTGCAGCCAGTCCGATCGGAATAATCGGCCCCCAAATGGCAACCTGAGCCATAACCATTTGATCATTAACCAGGTCTTGAGGACTGGCAGAAATGGCTAGCTTGTATGCAATGAAAATGTAAATAACCATTCCGAACAAAGTAGCCGACACTGTCCCCCAGGGAATTGATTTTTTTGGTTCTTTCAAATCACCCGACAGGCCCACACCTGCTGTCATACCGGTGAAGGCGGGGAAGATAATGGCAAACACAATGAAAAAACTATCGGGATTCGTAATATGATCTGTCAATAATGATCTACCCTCAGGGTGAGCATAGCCTGACGATCCTAGAAAGAGACAAACCAAAGCAATGAAAAGTGTGGTTACCACTACATAAAGTGCTTTCATCCCTACGCTTGCTCCCTTCGTCAGCATCACAGCCGCCAAAATCATTAGGGCAGGGATACTGATAAATCGTTTGTCATAGATGTGAAAGCCATAATTATCTGATATAAAGGCTATGATGGGGTCGAATGCCTCGGCAAATGCAATGACGTAAAACGCCACGCTTATTGCCTGTGATAAATAGAGGGCAACACCAATGGAAGCGCCTATGTTAATCCCAAAAGAACGAGAAATAATATAGTACTCTCCTCCTCCCTCGACTTTCTGATTGGTGGCCAGCTCGGCAATAGCCATTGAAGTAGGAATAGTTACTAGGTGACCAATAAGAATAATGACCACCGCACCAGCAAAACCTACACTACCAACAGCATACCCAAAACGGAGAAACATTACAGCCCCCAAGATGGTGGAGATGGCGGTCAGAAAGACCGGAGCTGTTCCAAAATTGGCCTTCCGTTTTAGTAGTTCGCTCATTTAAAATTAACGCTCCAGATTGATAACTGAGAACTTGTTGCTGAATGTCTTGTACAATTTAAATGTATTTTGTGACTCGATGTATAACATAGCGATTTGTTCTCCGGTTTGGATTGGAAGCGAATGTAGCAACTTACCTTCCCTGTTGTACAAGTAGGTATATTCCTTTTCCCTGTCAGTCAAAACGATCACTTCATTGTCGGAGCTAAAGTTGTAGTACTGTCCGGAAAGCTCAGGCGTTTCAAAATTATGATAGAACAATTCCTCACCTTTCGAGTTGATGGCAACAACCTTCTCATCGTCTGATCGAAGTATCATAAAAGATCTTTTGTTTGAAGAAATAATCATTTTGAACTGATCACGAGAGGTTGACTTGTACAGTTGATTTCGATTAATAAATTTTCCTTCAAGGTTAAACTGAACCAGTTCCCCTTCGTTAGTCAAGGTGGTAAAACGGGTGTCGTCTAATGTGCCACCTTTCTGAATGAACAACGGATTTTCTACAATTCCTTTTACATCCAATGGAAAACCCTTAACAGGTTCACCTCGTCTATTCAGCACATAGACTAAGCCATTTCTATGCATAAATACCATGTAGTCTCTCGACCTAACCCTCAAATGGAATGGATGTACCACAGGTTTTCCTTCTAAAGATTTTGGTTGCCAGCCCTCAAGGTTTTTTCCGGCTTTGTCGAATAAGAAATAGTCTCCCTCATCCGTAGCTGTCATTATGCGATACTTCTTGGAGTTATCATAGTCAATAAGACTCAAAAGCGAAATATCTGCCTCATTCTCCAGGCCAAATGGATACCCAGCTACATCCTCACCGTTTCTATCAATGATGTAAACAGACTTATCACTTTTTATAAGATACTGTAGCTTGCCATTTTTGTAATAGTCCACCTGATATACCGGACCACTAATCTCACCATCCAGAGGTTTGCTCCACAATGTGTCATACTTTGAGGAAATCAAATAAATCTGGTTCAATGAATCCTGCACCAGCATTTCCAGCGATCGGTCGTTATGGTTGCGCACCGCGTATGGTTTGGAAATTAGTTTATGCGAAAATTCGATTTCTTCTGCTACGTCTACATCGGCTGCTTCTACCCGCTCAATGATTCTTCCAGGATGCTGCAGTGCCACATTGGTATAGTACTTACCATCAACATTGCTAAACTGAAATGCCCCAAATTCTATTTGCTTGATGGTATTATCATACTCGTTGAAAAACCTTTTCCAATCATCGTTGAGGTGATTATTGATGATGTTCCACGCACCAGGGGTATTAAAAAACAAACTCAGGTTTGCTTCCCTGTTGGCAATATCTAGGAAATTGTTCACTTTGATCGACTTGCGCCAGGTGTCTTCTACATTGAATTCATCAATCAATTCCTTGATAACTTGTTCATTGTTTCCAACCAGAAAAAAATCACCGAGCTGGCAATAAAAGGATGAAGAAAAGCCCGAGAACACAGGGCCAAACAAACGGGAAGGAAGTTCGTCAATTTCGATATAGCCCAATGGGATTTCCGACCATGATTCCGAGTACGCTTCTCCCTCAGGCATAGAATCATCAGAAAGGGTCTTGAAAAATTCCTGTGCCTCCTGGTGATTAGAAAGCTTCATGCAAAGCGCCAAATCAGGTTTTTCCGGGTTTACCGATTCTACCACAATTAAGCCAATCTCCGTATCAATGAAATTGTAAATGTCTGAAATGTTTACATTGTATTTGTTCTCAAGCTCACCCATCTTCGTCAAAAAAGAAGGGTTTGATTTGCGCCAATATTCCTTCAATCCTGAGTGCCATTTCTCCATATTATCAAATGAAAAATGTACAAGCGAGGCAGTATTGTTTGGGATGACTTCCGACATTTCAAATTCACTGCTTACCACTCCGTCAAAAGAACTCAAATAATTTTCCTTTACCGGATGATTGAGTGAAAATCCGGTGAGCAATACATTATCATCGTTAATGGCTATATCAAGGAATGAAATATCCGACAATGACGACAATATCGAGATATCCCCCTTAAGTGGATCAGTAAAAACACTTGCTATTTGATCAAGGGATTTAGTATTGAGGAAAATATTGCCCTGGTCTTGCTCCAGCCTGGTAATATCAAAAATTCGTTGATGTTGCTCGCTAAAGGAAGGTATTTCAGCATCTTCGATCACTCTGATAGCGTCCTCCACTAAAAAAGGTGTAAAACTTCCTACAAAATGGTTTTTCAGAAATATGTATGCAAAGCTGCCTCCATCGTAGGTTAGTTCGGTTATGGTATGGCCTAAATACTGCCTGGTCGTAGACGTTATATCATTTGACTTGCTAAAATGATCGACCAATGTAGATAACAGGCTGTGTTGCTCCAACTTGTTTATTTGCACTGCCAATAGGAAATCAATAGAACTCTTAGATGTGGTGTGCATGGAAATCAGCACATTGCTGTTTTCGAAAAAACTATCCAAAGAACCATTTTTGCCAGCTATAGAATCCAGGTACCCTAGGCTGTTATCTAATTTTGCGAATGCCGGTAGAGTGATTAGGTTTTTCCAGATCTTTTTTTCCCTGCTATTCTTCCATTGGGCTAATGGATTGTCAGACTCATAAACTGCGACTGCTTCAGCAGGAATAAAAGACCAGGAGGTTAAAGATGGACTTTGAAAAAAGTTGAAGTAGGTGTAGCCTCCTGCTCCCAAAAGGAGAACTACAAAAACGATAATCAGTGCTTTTTTCACAATCGACTGGTTTCATGCAAATTATAATTGATAACTAAATATTCCCAACTATTGGTATTAAAAGTGGCTTAATTCGATTGAACTTATTGGCCTTCGGATAACTCAATATGAACATCGGTTTCCATTCTGCTACTTGCACTTCCTCTGTATGTCCCAATGACCGGTTTAGTTAGATCAGGTATGTAGCTCGCACATATAGGAATATATGTTTCCGTAACAAAAATACCGGCACTTGGGTCCATGCCTACCCAGCCACCCCCTGGCAAATACACATCAACCCATGCATGCAATTCATGCCCTTCCTCCAATTCTGGATTGAAGGAATACCCTCCAACATATCTAGCAGCAAAGCCCTGGTTTCTCAAAACATGAATCATCATCCAGGCCAAATCTCGGCATGAACCCACTTTCGTTGTAAACAACTCTGTTGGGGTCATTAAATTGTCTTCTTCTCTTATCACATGTGTGAATTCACTATGTATGGTCTGGTTTAAGAAGGAAAGATATGTGATTAGGTTATCTCCTGTGCTTGATTTTATTTCCTTCGACCAATTGAGCATTTGATCTGAAAGAATATCGCAACGTAAATAAAGTGAAAGGGCTTCTTGCTCCTCTTCTCTGTATAGTTTGGTCAGTGAACCTTCGATGGGTGTATCGATATAAAATTCAAAAGGATTGAATTTTCCGATTTTCAATTTCAGCCTTACATCTATCAGTAGTTCATCCAAGAGATCATTAAACCAGGCCTGGTGATAAATATTATTTTCCAAACCAGCCCTTTCTGCGAACCCAGACGGCTTTGGACTGACTTGGATATCAATCACTTCTAAGTCGTAATATGGCCTGGGTGCTGGTGTAAATCTTAAATAATGAGGCTCAAGGAATACTTTTTCTTCAAATATATATCTGGTGGAATGCTCTATACTCAATATCATTCGACCAAATCTATTTCCTCAACGAATGATTTTCCTAAAATCTGGGCTGGTATATTCTCGATGGCGTCTCGTAACCTGGAATTCCAATAGTCAGACAAATGGCCAAGGTCTTTTTCGGTATATCGATGCTCAACCAAGGTATATGAGTTGTTTTTTAGTGTAATCGTATCAACTGGGTAATCCACATCATTTGCCGAAAGGCGGGTAGCATCAAATGATAGAAATGCGCACTTCATTCCAAATTCCATAGAACAATCAATGTTGAATGATCTTTTAATGACCGGATTTCCATAACCCGTATTACCGATGATCACATAAGGAGTGCTTTCACCGATCTCTATCCAATTCCCCTGTGGATAAAGCAAATATATCTTCGGCTCTTTGTCTTGTTCCAATTGTCCTCCGACAATGGCAAATAGATTGAATGAAAGGCCAGACTCTTCTAAGGCCTCCTTATCTTCTTTTGCAACGCGCTTTACTTGCTCTGCAAAAGCATTGACAGCCTTATACAGTTTGTTAAAATCATCATCACTTTCCTCGATCACCTCATTGAAATAGGTGATGGCCTTATCACGTACAGATCGCAGACCGGAGGTCATTATGAAGAAAGAGTGGTTCTCTTTTTTAACCGAAAAAATCTTTTTTGCTGAAGTCGTATCAGTCCCGGTGGTAATTCGAGTATCAGCAAATCCAATGATTCCTTCCCTCGTTTTCAATCCCAAACAATATGTCATTACTGCTCTATTTGTTGATCGATAAAATTAGGTTTTATTTTGAAAAATTTGTCATAAACTGCATCCGAAATTTTAATCAACTTCAACTGTATATCATCAATATACTCATGCAGTCCAAAAGAAACAATTTCGGAAACTTCAGCATATTGAATGTCTGACACAAGGGCCCCTAGTTCCTTCTCAGCTAAGTTGGAATATCCATCATCAATTGTGCCTGACACCACCCTGAGGCATTTCTGGGCCTCTTTGAGGCAAAACAAAATACTCCTTGGAAAGTACTTGTTGAGTGTCATAAACTCAACTACGCCTGAAATTTCGATATTTCCATATTCTCTGCAATAAAGCTCAAAACCACTAACCGATTTTAGCAATGCTGTCCAATGAAGAAAATCCACTGCGGAACCTACATCATCTGCCGAAGGCAAAAGCATGTGGTACTTTACATCCAAGATCCTGGAAGTCTTATCGGCACGTTCTATGTATTGTCCAAATTTTGCAAAATACCAACCTTGCTTCCTGCTCAGGGTATCGTCTGATATGCCATAAAGTAATTGGATATCATACTTTACTTTTTTGAAAAACTCACTAGGATCTTCATTTTTCCATATCCTTTTCTTCTGGCCTTTTAGAACATAATAGTAAGACTCGTTCAATTTTTCCCAGGTCTCCCGATTGAGAGATCCTCTCACTGTCCTGGCGATTTCTCTTGCTTTTTTTGTGCTGCTAATTATCGAGTTTGGGTTATCTTCATCAAAAGCCAGAAAAAAAATGGCATTTGTCCGGTCAAAATCGGAGTACTTAGAATTGTAATCGTCCAGATCACCTGTAGCGGCAATCAGCGGCATCCACTGCTCCTGCATATCAGGCGGCAGGTCGAGCAAGAGGTTAAAATTCACATCTATGAACCTGGCATAGTTTTCCACCCGCTCCAGGTACCTTCCCATCCAATACAATGAATCCGCTACTGTACTTAACATAAGACTGCAATTTTTTTATTTATACAAAACCCAGGTATCCTTACTACCACCACCTTGTGATGAATTCACGACTAACGAACCTTTCTTGAGTGCTACCCGTGTCAAGGCACCCGGAATCACTTCTATATTCTTTCCATAGAGTACATAGGGTCTCAAATCCACGTGCCTGCCGTCTATCTTCGATTTAGTGACCGTCGGTACTGTGGAGAGTGACAGTGTCGGTTGAGCTATGTAGTTGTTTGGGTTGTCAGCGACTAACTTTCTAAACTTTTTGTGCTCAGTCTTGCTGGCCTTTGGCCCGATCAACATGCCATAGCCGCCAGCGGCATTCGTCTCTTTTACTACCAGGTTTTCTATATTCTCCAATACGTATTTCTTGTCCTTCTCTTCCCTGCACAAGTAAGTCGGAACATTGTCGATAATCGGATCCTGCTCCAGGTAATATTTGATTATTCTGGGCACATAGGCATAGACCGCTTTGTCATCAGCTACTCCTGTGCCAGGTGCATTGGCAAGGGCAACATTGCCTTTTTTGAATGCCCTAAATAACCCGGGAGTACCGAGCAAGGAATCTTTTCTGAATGATAACGGATCCATAAATTTGTCATCAATCCTCCGATAGATCACGTCCACTTGCTTTAGCCCTCTTGTAGTTTGCATATATACAAAATCATTCTCCACTATCAGGTCCTGGCCTGTTACCAGTGCCACTCCCATTTCATTGGCAAGGTATGAATGTTCGAAATATGCCGAGTTGAATATCCCAGGGGTCAACACCACAACCGTGGGCTTGGGTTTGTCCGACATGTGCTTCAGCATTTGGAGCAATTTGGTAGGATAATCAGACACAGGCCGCACACCCATGGAGGTGAGCAATTGTGGAAAAGTCCGCTTAATTATCTCGCGGTTTTCAATCATATAAGAGACCCCCGAAGGACATCTAAGGTTATCTTCCAACACATAAAATTCTCCTTCCTTATCTCTCACCAGGTCCGTACCGGTAATGTGACACCATCGGTTCTTCGGAGGAGAAATTCCCTTACAAGGATCGAGATAGTCCTGACTCGAAATTATAAGCTCTTTTGGGACGATTTTATCTTTTAGGATTTTCTGGTCATTGTAAATGTCTTGGAGAAACAAATCAAGGGCAGTGATTCTTTGTGCCAAACCCTGCTCAATCTTCCTCCAACTAGTTCCATCTATCACCCTAGGAATAATGTCAAGGTGTAATATTTTTTCCTGGCCTTTTTTGTCATGATAAACATTGAAGGTCATCCCTATAGACAACTGGGCCTTGTCAGTCGAATGCTGAAGTTGGGATAATTTTCTACTAGAGATACTTTCTATTTTCTCCTTGAATAGGGAATAATGAGAACGGCAAATGTCATTTGCTTCGAACATCTCATCATAGATTTCATCAGTAATATATGGTTGAAATTTCATAAATAAAGAAATTATAATTTTATGAATGAAATTCGAGAATACTGTGTGGGATTGTTAGCAGAATCCGAATATATTATTCAATATATATAAAATTCCACTCATTGATAAAAATATCATAATTACATTTTCATCAAAACACTCGATTTCAGGAGCTTGCAAGTTAGCAAATAGACAGGGGAATCTCAATGAAAAGGCCCTGATTCTCATCAAGAAAACCAGGGCCTTTACCCATGAGTTTACAATCTACTGATGAGCTGGTTTCAACAAATCATTCACCGACTTCACAGGGTTGAACGTTTCTAATGGCACTTCTACCATTACCGAATTCCAATCAGACATAGAGCCATTCCAAAGGCCTGGGAGTTCCTGGGCTTTGAGCTCTCGCCCACTCTTCGACTTAATGGCAATAAAGCCAGTCTCCGGATCACGATGACTCATCAAATCGTACTTTTTACCATTTCTATCTTTTGTACCACATGCGATATCTGTTGGATTGAAGTGAGTAGAGTTTTTTAGCATTTCAGCCTGCTGCGCATCATCTAAATTAATCTGTGCTGTCTCTCCGATTTGAATGGCTTCAGTGCCATCCTTATCAAATACCCAAAACGGCCCTCCACCTGGTTCGCCGGTATTCTTTACAATACCTACCACTCGGATTGGTCGATCCAGCTTCGACAACAAGTATTTGGTTTTCTCTTCGCTTGATTGGGAGAAATAGCTTGGAGGAATATTCAAATTTATTTTTCTTGATAGGAAATTCTCTGCCTCTGCAACAGATTCCTCATCAGGGTTAGTTGTCAACTTTTCAGTTAGAGCAAATGCTTCTTCCTGTAGCTCGATCAATACCCCGCCAATTACCTTTTTATAGACAATAGTTGGTTCTTTGAGTTTGTCCGGAACCACGTTATCTATATTCTTAATAAATATCAGGTCCCCATCAAGATCATCGAGATTGGACAGCAAAGCACCATGGCCAGCTGGTCTAAAGAGGATTTTCCCATCTTCGACAAATGGCTTATTGTCCATATCAACTGCTATGGTATCGGTAGATTTTTTTTGTTGAGAAAAAGACACATCAAAGCTAGCTCCAGCAGATGATTCAAAAGTACCTTTTATTTCACCAACATGTTTTTCAAATTTTTCCTGGTGCTCAGGTGATACGGTAAAGTGTAAATTCACCGTATTGCCTGCACTCACCGCATAGGCTGCTCCTTCAGAAAAGTGCTCTTCAACAGGAGTACGAGAATTCTCTTCATAGGCGTGAAACTGCAACAGGCCTTTGGGCAGGCTGCCATAGTCCATACCATCAGCAGATAGTAGCTCCTCCACAATAACTGCATAATTTTTGGTCGCTAGCGCTTCCTCGACATCTACGCCTTTGGACTCTAAACCATTCGCAAGTTGTGCGTAGAACGCAAAGTCTTTCAGTCCTTCTATGAAAGTTTGAATGGCCTTGTTTCCATCGAAATTATTATCATCCAAAAATGCAAACAACTCCTTAAACATACGGCTGGCGGCACCAGATGCCGGAACGAATTTTATGACCTTCTTTGTTTTCGATTTTTCAATATACAGCTCCACATACTGCTTCACTTCATTTTCACTAAACCTTAGAATACCATCTCCGATTGAGGCAGCTCTCTGCACATCCAGGTGTGGAAATCCATTGATAAAATTTTGTATTTGTTGTTCTACCTGGGCTACATCAGACCCTCTTTCAACAATTTGTTTTCTTTCTTGTTCGTTCAGCATTCCCATTAATTCGTTCTTGGTTCGTTATATTTTTTCGGAGTGCAAATTTTGCTCATTTTGAGTTATCATCCACACATAAGGGGTTAAGAAAAAGAAAATTTTCAATTGCCTTGGGGCACTAGGTCTTCAGAAGCCATTTTGTAGGCCTTAGCATACTCCGAGTACAGATTATTCCAGTCGAAAAATTCCGACAAGTCCTCCGACAAGTTGCGCATATTTATCCTGTCTTTTCGTGAGGTATTTACCACATCAAACAGAATATCTGCAAGATTATTTGCCGATGTATCAAAGTCCTTGTTTGACCGCTCAACCACATACATACCATGATCTTCATCACCAGCCGGGACATTTTTGATGTAGTCGCCAAAGCCTGACAAATCAGAGGTGACAGCTGGCACGCCACTTGCCAGGCATTCGACAGGCGTATATCCCCATGGTTCGTAATAGCTGGGGAAAACCCCTAGATGACATCCTCGAACAAATTCACTATAGTCCATACCAAATAGTGGATTTGTAGCAGAAATGAAGTCGGGATGGTACACAAACTTCACTCGATCATCAGGCTTGTTTACCAAATCTGCGTTTCTCAGAAAATTTAACACCGGATCATTCGCATCATCCACAAGATTGTGCGTGACTACTGAAGGAAGGTTATTAGATTTCCAGGATTGTATTGTTCTTCTATATCTCAGTCGCCAGTAGTCATCCACCATTTCGTTAAGGGATGGAAGTCTGTGGTCTTCCTGATTGGTCGCTGCATAATCAAACAAGCGTTCTTTGACTTGAGCAAGGATTGAATCACAGTTGTGATCAATTTCTTCCATCACCGCTCTGGAGCTCAACACATGAGGACTGATAGAATGCACAGGTTGCTTGGTAACAATGAACATCACCACCGTCATATCTGAGTTAGCCTCCTTCATCTTCCAATTGAGCCTGGCCAGAGCTTCAAGGGCCAGATCGTAACCCTTATTTCTGTATTCAAACCTACCTGATGTAAAAAAGAACAAAGTCTTATCCAATTCAAAAGAGTAACTCTGGAAGAAGTGACCCATCACAAAATGCTGAATCTTCGTCTTATAGTGTTGGTGAATATTTTGTACTTCATGGAGAACACTAAATCGCTCAATATTCAATCCATTGGGCAGTATTTGATCAGGTGCTCTACCCAACAAATGGATGCATTCTTTGCCTGTCACATCACTGACTGTCGTAAAGATATGACAGCCGTGAGCACAAGCCCGTTCCAACCGGACTACTGAATCAATATTGAAGTTGCTTGCTTCATCCTCCCAATTTAAAAATGGTAGGTGATCATAGAAGAAAGGATCATTCATCGCCAGGTAGCGACCCAGCATGGTGGCATGAGTCGTGAACACAGTCTTAACGGGGATTTGCTCCTTTCGCAAATCTGGAATGGCAGTACCAGCCATCCATTCATGAAAATGTGCCAAAAGTTTTACATCCTCATCCATGCACAGTCTTGCAAGCTCAGACATGAAAATCTTGACCATCTCACCGAAAGCCAACACCTGATCCAGAAGCGGATCATAATTCTTAAATTCTACATGATGGTTTTCGTGATAGAAATACTTAATATTCCCTAATTCGTTCATGATTGAATTGGGGTTGAACAAAACGGTTCTTGGCCTACCGGATACCAGCCATCTGCCATAATGTACATCCAATCCCCGTTCCCGAAGTTTATCTACAGCCTTGCTGATATTGGTATCGTCGCTTGGTGCTGGTTCGAAATCAGAAGCGACATTGTGATGTATATATGGCCCTAAAAGCAAATAGTCATCTCCCCACTTATCAATCATTACAGGTACTTTCGACCTGATTACTGTATAAATACCACCAACTTGATTACATACTTCCCAAGCTACTTCCGTCAAGATAGTGGCTTCCTTTTTCTTCTTACTTTTCTTCGCCATTTCACAAGTGATTTGATTGCTCTAATATAACCCGCAGTTCCGGTATGTACTCTATGCCTGGTCAACATTGTACCCATATCCTTCACAGCTAGAATTTAATAAATCTACACTTATTGATGAATAATCCATACCCGAATTATCAAAAGTTATTAGTTTTTATTAAAATTCATTTGGGATATTTGAGGACTGATCAACTGTCCGGTCTATATCAATAAAAGTCATTCGAAATCGAAAAGACATATATTCTTATCTAAAAAGAACTCGGATTAAACCAACAGCTGGCATGTCAATTGTTATGTTTGTGTCTTTATCAACTAGACCAATTACAAAATTTCAAAAAATGAAGAAGTCAATTTTTATTTTAACAGCGGTGCTAATCACGTTCAACTGCTACTCTCAAGAAAACAAAATGCTACCACAGGCCACTGAAGTTTGGGAGCCAGAACCAAGAGTGATACAAACAAGCGAACTAACAAGCCCCCCATCTGATGCCATTGTATTGTTTGATGGTTCGAATCTGGACGAGTGGGAATCTGACAAAGGCGGCTCAGCTAAGTGGGAATTAAAGGACAATGCCATGACCGTAAACGGAACAGGCGGCATTAAAACCAAAAGGTCTTTTGGTGATGTTCAATTACATATAGAATGGAGAACACCCTCCGTAGTAAAAGGTGAAGGCCAGGGACGTGGAAATAGTGGTGTTTTCTTACAATCTAAATATGAGGTTCAAGTATTGGACAACTACAACAACCGAACCTACTCTAATGGCCAGGCAGGTGGTATATATAAGCAAACTATGCCACTAGTGAATGCTTGCAAAGCACCAGGAGAATGGCAGGTATACGACATTATCTATAAAGCTCCTGTATTCAACAAAGATGGGATTAAAACTTCCTCAGCCTACATCACCGTTTTGCATAATGGTGTGTTGATCCAAAATCATACTGAGATAAAAGGCACTACCCCTTACATTGGTTTGCCACAGAATCCTGCCCATGGAAAGCTTCCTCTTTCACTGCAAGATCATAACAACCCAGTAAGCTATAGGAACGTTTGGGTGCGGGAATTATAAACCCTTACAAATTCTTTTTCTTCAACTGCTCGGCTGCATAATTTGCAGCCCTGGCTGTGAAGGCCATATAACCCAGGGAAGGATTTTGGCACCCAGCTGACGTCATAAACGAACCATCGGTTACAAACACATTAGGTACAGCATGTACCTGATTGTACTTGTTGAGTACTGAAGTTTTTGGGTCTCTACCCATTCGGGCAGTGCCCATTTCGTGAATTCCCAATCCAACCCCGGTATCATTATCAAATCCCTGTACATCCTTAAAACCTGCATTGCTGAGCATTTCCTTGGCTGATTCTTGCATATCCTTCCTCATTTTCAATTCATTATCCTTGAATTCAGCACTGAATGTCACGATCGGAAGCCCCCATTGATCTGGCTTATCATAATCAAGATACATGTGATTGTCGTAGTATGGCAATATCTCTCCAAAGCCACCAATGCCCATGGTCCAGGGGCCCGGTTTGCTGTACTCATCTTTGATGCCCAGGCCAACAGACAACTCCTGGATGCTTCTTGTCCAGTTGCTTCTGCTTGCACTACCCTGATAGCCATATCCACGGATAAAATCCACTTTCTGTGAATTTTGATCAACATTTCTAAATCGTGGAATATAAATGCCGTTTGGCCTTCTCCCGGTAAAATATTTATCTTCAAAACCTTCCAGAGTTCCGTAAGCACCTACTCCCAGGTGATGGTCCATCATATTATGTCCCAGTTCACCAGAGTCGTTACCCAAACCATTGGGAAATCTATCTGATTTTGAATTGAGCAGTATTGAGGTTGATCCTACTGTAGAGGCACAGCAGAAAATTACTTTGGCGAAGTATTCAATTTCTTCTTTGGTTTCAGAATCAATCACACGCACACCAGTAGCCTTGCCCAGCTTATCATCATAAATGATAGAGTGTACAATGGAATTTGGTCTGATCGTAAGGTTGCCAGTATCGGCTGCAAAAGGCAGTGTCGAGGAGAGACTGCTGAAATATGCTCCATAAGGACAACCTCGCTTACATCGGTTACGATATTGGCATTTTGCCCTGCCCTTGAATGCTTTATCGCTCGTGATATGCGCTACTCTTCCAATGGTAAGCAACCTGTCAGAATATTTATCAGAAATGCTTTTTTGTAGATGCTTCTCCACACAGTTTAGCTCCATCGGAGGTTCAAACTTACCATCTGGCAAATGTGCCAATCCCAACTTCTGACCACTGACACCAATATGCTGCTCTACATAATCGTACCAGGGAGAAATATCCTCATATCGTACCGGCCAATCTACACCAATACCATCCTTAAGGTTTGCTTCGAAATCGAGATTACTAAGTCGATAGGTTTGCTTTCCCCATGTAATCGACCTACCACCTACATGATACCCCCGAATCCAGTCAAAGCGCTTTTCCTCATTATATGGGTGCTCGCGATCATCTACAAACCAATGGCTATGGGCTGGATCGACATTTGATGCAAATCGAATCTGTTTGGAATGTTTTTCGAGGAGCTCCTTAGGCTTATAATTTCGATGCTCGAAATCCCAAGGGTCCATGTTCATTGTGTGGTAGTCCTTTACATGTTCCACATTTCTCCCCCGCTCAAGAACAATGGTTTTCAAGCCCTGCTCACAGAGTTCTTTAGCTGCCCAACCGCCACTAATTCCACTTCCTATTACTATCGCCTCGGTTGTTACTGATTCGCGTGCCACTGGCCCAGATTTTAATTAAAATTCGGAAAGAACGACTATAATACTTTTACTCTCAAGTTGCGAAACCACACGTCATCTCCATGATCCTGCAATCCGATATAGCCCTTTTGTGGAATATTCACCCAGTTCTCATTCAGTCCGGGGAATTTGCTATCCGCAACCAGTGCCTCCCACTCGGGAGAATCCAGTTTATATTTTACCACTTCCACGCCATTTTGCTTATGGGTCACCTCACGGTTGATTACCGAAATCTCCACTTCATTCCATTCTCCTACTGCTCTTGCATTTTGAGGTACAGCTGGTATTAGGTCATATAATGAACCTGCCTTTCTATTTCCGTCTTTGCCTTTTTTAGCGTCTGGATGTTTATCATTGTCAAGCACTTGCATTTCAGGTGCGGTATGATAAATCTTTTTGAAGTTGTCCAACTCCTGTCCCAGATAGAATATCCCGGAATTGCCACCTTCAGCTATTTTCCATTCCATTCTAAATATGAAATTTTCCAATTCAGTATCATAAATGATATCGCCCTTATCTTTTTTCTCCTCTTCTGTGGCGTTGCTCTTCATGTGGAATGTCCCGTCAACAACCTCCCACCTGGTGGGAAAGTGATCCATTTTAAATCCTCTCCAACCATTACTGGTTTTTCCATCAAACATCAAAATCCAGCCATCTTGCTTTTCTTCATCAGACAGGGTATTAGGAGACAGTTCAGCTGGAGCACTTGCTTCTGCCACTGGTTTTTCCTCTCCAGTATTAGCAGCCTTTTTTTGACCACAAGAAACGATAAGCAAGCTGGCAATAAGCAACAAGCTAAGGCTTGTTAAATAGTTTTTAGTAGTATTCATAATAGTTGATTTATAGCGAGTAAACATTTCCAACTTCTTCAACTGGCACACAGCCTTCTTGTCTGCCAGGTATCGGATCATAGGTCAAGATTTCTTCACCAACTTTTTCTGAGCTAAAGTATGACTTGATCGTAAGGTCTCTAAGGCTGACAAGAAATTTATACAAAGTATAATCTTCTTCTTTGCCAGCCGGAGCTTCTTCGGCTTTCACTAATTTCAAAATAGCATCTGCTTTATCATTAGATAAGTTGTATAAGCTTTCTACAAAAGACTGTTGATCCTCTTGGCTACTTTTTATAAAATCTGACGATTTCTCTGCTTTAAATTTTTTAGTGAAAGCGACAATTCCATTCCTAAACTGACTTTGGACGTCCTCATCAAATACGTCCTTCAATAACAGATCAATGAATTGTGGCACTGCTACATCTATTGCTCCGGGAGTGTCACTTGCAGGTATAATAATATTTACAATTTCATTAACTGTCACCGCTTCTTCATTATTGAAGAATGCCGGTACCCATTGAATAGTTTCTACCTTTTGGCAAGACTGCAATAAACTTATGAAGGTGCCTGCTGATATCACAGAACCTGTGGACAGGGTAATATTTTTTAATGCTTCTCTTCTATCCATGATTAAAGATTTTTCTTTTTTAGTTGTTCAACTGCATAATTTGCCGCTCTAGCAGTGAAAGCCATATAACCCAGAGATGGGTTGTGGCATGCTGCTGAGGTCATAAATGAACCATCGGTAACAAATACATTTGGCACTGTATGCAGCTGATTGTTTCCATTGAGTACAGAAGTCTTCGGGTCTCTGCCCATTCTGGCAGTTCCCATCTCATGAATACCAAGTCCAATTCCTGTTTCCCTATCATAGCCTTTCACATCCTTGAATCCGGCTTTCTCCAGCATCTCAATCGCACTTGCCTTCATATCTTTCCTCATGTTCAATTCATTTTCCCTGAATTTCACATCGAAAGTAACGGTAGGTAGTCCCCATTGATCTAATTTGTCATAATCGAGGTACATTTTGTTACCATGGTAAGGCAATATTTCACCAAACCCACCAAGACCTATTCTCCACTGACCTGGCTTAGTCAAATCATCTTTAATACCTGCTCCTATTGAAAGTTCACGAATACTTCTGGTCCAATTTTCCCTGCTGGCCCCTCCCTGGTAGCCATAGCCTCGAATGAAATCTACATTATCTTTCTTCCCAGGAATATTCCTAAAGCGAGGAATGTAAATGCCATTTGGCCTTCTCCCAGTATAGTATTTATCTTCAAAACCTTCAACCATTGCACTAGCTCCTACACCTAAGTGGTGGTCCATGATGTTGTGTCCTAACTCACCTGAATCGTTACCCATACCATCTGGGAACCTATCAGATTTAGAATTTAGGAGAATAGAAGTAGACGCTACTGTAGATGCGCAGCAAAATATAACCTTGGCGAAATATTCTATTTCCTCCTTCGTTTCCGTATCTATTACTCTCACTCCCTTGGCTTTGCCCATTTTTTCATCATAAATAATGGAATGCACAATGGAATTTGGTCGCATGGTCAGATTACCGGTATCCGCAGCGTAAGGAAGTGTTGAAGACTGTGTACTAAAGTAACCACCATAAGGACATCCTCGTCTGCAACGGTTTCTGAACTGACACTTGGTTCTGCCTTTAAATTCTTTTTCTCCTGTGATATGAGCTACCCTACCGATGGTAAGTAATCTATCTTCATAATTCTCATCAATGGTGCTCTGTAGGTGCTCTTCTACACAATTTAGCTCCATTGGGGGCAAATATTTTCCATCAGGGAAATGTGGCAGCCTATCTCCATAGTTCTGTCCACTAACCCCTATATGTTTTTCTACATAGTCGTACCACGGTGAAATGTCTTTGTACCTTACTGGCCAATCAACGGCAATGCCATCTTTAGCATTGGCTTCAAAGTCCAGATTTGTCAATCGATAGCTTTGCTTACCCCAAGTGATAGACCGTCCGCCTACGTGGTAACCACGAATCCAATCAAACCTTGTGCCTTCTACTTCATTATAAGGATGATCAATGTCGTCCACAAACCAGTGTCTGCTGTCTGGCCTATGGACATAGCCTGTTCTAGCCTGCTTTGGCTGCCTTGCTATTTCTTCGCGGGTATTATGCCCCCCATGTTTGAAGTCCCAAGGATCCTTATCCATGGTGGGATAATCTTTGACGTGTTCTACGTTTCGTCCTCTTTCCAGAACTATGGTCTTTAGACCCTTTTCTGTCAATTCTTTAGCAGCCCAACCTCCGCTAATTCCGCTACCTATGACAATTGCATCATAGGTTACTGAATCTTGTCTCATAAGTATTAATTGTAATAGTGAAATTAGTTTAGCTGCCGAAGATATCTATTTATTTCAAGTATTAAAAAATCAGTTAGTCGACACATGGTGAGAATATGGATTAAATGCAAAATCACATTATCAAATTGTAAAATTCCAGCGGGTATAAAAGTCTTGAAATGCATTTTTTTTAGTGAGTGATTGAATTATTGAAGGGTGTTCAATTTTTTGAATCTTATTGCCTGTATTTAATACATTTTAAATTGGTTGACATGCAATTGTGCTAAATTTGCCGATTGCAAAACCGTACTACAACATGGCGACAGAAAATGATGCAACCATTGAGGTCCAACTTTCGGAATCGGAGAAGGATTTTAGTGGTAATTATATAGAGAAATTTGAGAAAAAGGACACCAAAGACCAATTCCCAGGACGCTACCAAAGCTGGGAAAAAATAGGTAACCGATATATATTTCATGGAGAAAACTCTTCACTTGAACTAACCATAATTACAGATGATATTCTGAAATTCCGCTATGGCAATTTCGGATATTTTGAAGATGATTTTTCTTATGCAATTGATCCTAACTTAGGAGTAGAAAACACCCCTACTGTTTTCAAAGAGAGAGACAATTACTTTAATGTAACCACAAAGACTACTAAGTGCTACATTTACAAGGAAACCTTATTGACCAAAATATGTGATAAAAAAGGCAACACGATTCTAGAAGATGAAAAAGGCTACCACTGGCAGGATGAAAAAATGTTTGGTGGTAATGTAGTGATCGCTACCAAGAAAAAAAGAAAAGGCGAAAGCTATTTCGGCCTTGGTGACAAAACAGGAAATCTAAACCTGAAAGGATCGAGAAGGGAACTTTGGGGAACGGACTGCTATGGGTATGGTAATGACACAGACCCGGTTTATAAGAATATTCCATTCTACATAGGACTGCATAAAACAGCATCTTATGGTGTATTTCTGGACAATACCTTCAGGTCTTATTTTGATTTCGGGAAAGAAAGAAAAGAAGCTTGTAGTTTTTGGGCACAGGGTGGTGAGATGCGCTATTATTTTATCAACGGTCCGAAAATGATGGATGTCTGTCAGCGCTACACCTATTTGACAGGTCGACCTGAGTTACCACCAAAATGGGCATTGGGATACCACCAAAGTAAATGGAGCTACTATCCTGAATCTACGGTTAGAACTCTGGCCAAAGAATTCAGAGACAGAAAAATACCTTGTGATGTAATCCACCTGGATATTGACTACATGGATGGGTTTAGGTGTTTTACCTGGGATAAAGAAAGGTTCCCTGATCCAAAAAAGATGATCAGTGATTTGAAAAAAGATGGTTTCAAGTCCATCGTGATCATTGATCCAGGTATCAAAATCGATAAAAAATATTGGGTATATAAGGAAGGGGTTGACAATGGATATTTCTGTACAAGAGGTGATGGCCCCTTACTGAAAGGTAGTGTGTGGCCCGGTGAATGTCACTTCCCTGACTTTACAAACCCAAAAGTAAGGGAATGGTGGGCAACTTTATACAAAGGCCTGGTACAGGATGGAGTGGCCGGTGTATGGAATGACATGAACGAACCTGCAGTATTTGAAGATGGTTCTTTTCCTTTCGATGCACGCCATGATTTTGATGGGCATCCTTGTACCCACAGAAAAGTACACAACGTTTATGGCTCGCTAATGGCGCAGGCCACTTGCGATGGACAAAAGCTATATCTGGACAATAAGAGAGCCTTTACAATTACCCGATCTGCTTATGCCGGAGTTCAAAGGTTTGCCTCTGTGTGGACTGGTGACAACATGGCTACCTGGGACCATTTGAAAATTGCCAATATCCAGTGTCAGCGGCTGAGTGCCTCAGGAGTATCCTTTGCAGGATCTGATGTTGGAGGATTTATCGGATCCCCCGATGGCGAGTTGTACACCAGATGGATTCAAATGGCTGTATTCCATCCATTCTTTAGAACACACTCTTCCGGAGACCATGGAGACAAGGAACCATGGATGTTCGACGAAGAATACACGGATATCGTTCGAAAGTTCATTGAACTGAGGTACGAATTAATGCCTTATATCTATACCACATTCTGGCAATATGCGACTTCAGGAACCCCAATGATCAGATCATTGAATTTAGTCGCAGAAAATGACCCTGAGTCATTTTACCGTGAAGAGGAATTTATGCTGGGTGACAACATTCTTGTGGTACCGGTTTCTGAAGAAGGTGCTGAAACCAGAAAGGTCTATCTGCCTGAAGGCCAGTGGTACGAATACTGGAGCGATGAGCTACGCACGGGTAAGCAAGAGATTGAAGTAAATACCCCACTAGAACAAATTCCAATATTTGTTAAGGCCGGAGCAGTAGTGCCTATGCAGCCTAGCATGCAATACACGGATGAATTTGAATTCGAAGAATTGAGTTTGCATATCTATGCTGGTACGGACGAGCATTTATCTAAAATCTACGAAGATGCTGGAGATGGGAATGAGTATAAAAAGGGTGATCACATTATTAAAGAAATAGTAACAATAAAATCACAGACTGCACACATTATCAGGCAGCAAACTACTGGTAATTTTGAGCCTCGTTACAGTGGGTATAAGGCTGTTTTCCATGGATTTGGAGAAAAAATAAAATTGATGATGGTAGATGGCGAAGATATGACAAGCAGGTTGTCGAAAGTAGGTAATACTTTTACAGCGTCACTGCCACGAGAATTTAAGGAAGCATTAGTTAGTTAAACAATTATATTATGAGTATCAAAAAGCAAACATTAAAATCAAAGCCAGTGTGCAAGGTCACGTTCGGTTTGGATAAGAAAGAAGCAGCGAAAGCTGAGACTGTTAATCTTGTTGGAAATTTCAACAACTGGAACGAATCTAGCACTGAGTTGACAAAATTGAAGTCTGGTTCATTCAAATTAGTAATGGAACTCCCTGTAGGTCAGGAGTATCAATTCAGGTATTTGGTTGATGGCCAAACCTGGTTGAATGACTCTACGGCAGATGCCTTTGTAAGCAATGGAGTTTCTGAAGAACAAAACTGCGTGATAGCATTATAATTCTATCGCAAAATACTTATCTTAAAGCCATTCAATATTGAATGGCTTTTTTTATTTCTTCCCGTTATGTCTATGAGTAAAATTAAGGTATTGATGATTGGCCCGGGCGAACCAAACGCTCTGAATAGTGGTCTTGGTGTAGCTGCAAATTATATCGCCAACAAGCTGGCAAGAAAAACCAATCTTACCCTCATTCAACCTGAAAACGAAGGAAGCTCATCTGGGAAATTCATTCACAACCTTAAAAAAATAAATGCTGATAAACTGAGTGAAGATAGTCTCATTTCAGACCTTATCCAGATAAATGTCAGGGCTAAAATATCTCCATACTTTTATCCCTATATGCAAGTTGTCTCAGCTGATGAAGATGAGGTAGAAATTGAATCGGAGGTAAAAAATGAACTCGATCATTTCACAAGAAATGTCGTGAATGAAGCGGAAAACCTCGATTTTGATATCATATACGCCCATGACTGGACGGCAGTACAAGCCGGTGTTGAACTTAAAGAAAAAACGAACAAGCCCCTGGTTGTACACATGCACTCTCTGGACTATGATCGAAATTCCAAACTGAACAAGTCTTGGGTGCATCAGGTGGAGAAGGAATCCTTCGAAAAATCAGATGCCATCATTGGCGTGAGCGAATACACTTCTAATGTTATAACTGAACATTATGGTGCTATCGACAAAAAGAAAGTACACACTGTATACAGCGGTAATGAACCGGGCAATGCTGAACCCCTGGAAAAAACCTTCGATGAAAAGCTGGTGCTTTTTGTCGGAAGGCTTACCGGACAAAAAGGGCCCAACCTATTTTTGGATATCGCTCAGAAAGTATTGAAAAAACATGAAAACACGAGGTTTGTTTTAGTGGGTGAGGGTCCTCTGATGCAAGATCTAGTAATGGCTACAGCCGCTATGAAATTGGGTGGTAAGTTTCATTTCACTGGCCACATAGACCAAAACCAATTAATGAGCCTATATGGTATGGCGGATGTTTATTGCATGCCTTCTGTCTCGGAACCTTACGGCCTTGCGGCTATTGAGGCTGCCAATGCAGGCGTGCCTGTGGTTTTGTCCAGGCAGTCTGGGGCATCCGAGGTTTTGTCAGCAGCACTTACGGCTGATCACTGGGATGTTGATGGCTTTGCAAAACATATCCTATCCATTTTCAAATCAGATAAAAAAAGTAAGAAAATGGTAGCAGAGAATAGATCGGACTTGAAATCGATGACATGGGATTCTACTGCCGACGGAATCTTGAAAATATTACAGAACCTTAGCTAACGATTAATGGACATCTGCCTTATTTTCAATTTTCACACGCCGATCATTCTTAACAACTATTCTTTTTTCGATATAGGTAGGGAAAGCGAGTACTTCGATCAACAGGAAACTAAAAAGGTTTTTTTAAAGAACTATGACGAGATATATGGCCCGCTCATCAACACCATTTTAGACACAGCCAGTAGAAAGGATTCCAGCTTTTCGCTAAGTTTTTCGGGAATTTTCCTTGAGCTAATGGCGCAACATCATGAGGGCATGGTGAAAAAAATAAAGCGAAGGATAGATGCAGGAAAAATAGAAATAGTAGGCGGCACTTATTACCACTCCCTATGTTCTTTGTTTTCAGATGATCTATTTTCTATTGAAGCAAAAGAACATCTAAAGCTTATCAAGGAGTTGTTTGGCGTTAGTCCAACGTGCATGGCCAATACAGAAAACATCTACTCAAACAATCTGGCAGCTAAAATCAATAGTCTTAAATACAAAACCACAATTACCCCCAAAATCAATTGGTATGTAGGCGATAGTTATCCACACCAGGTATTCATATCGGCTGGAGACAAAAAAGTGTCTTTGTTACTTTCAGATTATCAAATTGGCATCAATCTACTTTCTGCAGGATCAGTCATGAAGTTGCTCAAGGATGACACTTTGAAAAACAAGCTGGTGGTGAGCCAGGTTGAGCCTGAACGACTAGTGGAAAATAAAGACTGGGTAAAGGCTTTTAATCAAATCAAAAAACGAAGTAATCGGTTGATATCCGTAAGTCAGGCTACCACTGACCACAAGTCACATTCCACCTATAACATCCCTCAAACCCTAGCCCAAACCAATGATGGATTAGATTTGTCTTATTTTATAGAAAACCCTCTGCAGAAGGAAACCATAGAAAAGCTTAGGACTATCTCACAAAAACTCAACCTCAAAAAAGACAAGCATCTGGCCATTGACCTAAGGATATTAAGTGCCTCAGAGAATTTATTGGGAATGTGCACCCGCCTGGACCATCTGGAAGTTACATCCCCTTACGATCAATATCTGAGCATTATGAATATCCTTTCTGATCTGGAGCTTAGGTTGTTGCAGGGGAAATAGAGTTTAATACCAGTCTTTCTTATTTAAATTTTTTATACAATTCTTAATTAAAGAATTTCTTATTTAAGTTTTTCATCATTTTCTTAAATAAGGACTACCTTTGATTAAATCAACATTAAGTTATAGCATGCAAGACTATGTTTCTGGTAAGTATATTAAGCAAGGCTCATATAGGAGTTTTCAACCAGCGAAAATTTCCAGGGAATGGCAGATAGATAACATGGAACTGCTTAAACTACTCAGTCAGGCAGACCGACAATTGGGTAGATTAGATATGTACTCGGAATATATACCAAATATAGATCTTTTCATTAGCATGCATGTCCTTAAAGAAGCCACGCAATCAAGCAAAATTGAAGGTACTAAAACAAACATTGAAGAAGCCCTTCTTGATAAAGAAGATATCTCAGAAGAAAAACGAGACGACTGGGAAGAGGTACAGAACTATATTTCTGCACTTAAAATGGCAATCAACAAATTAGAAGAGTTGCCTTTTTCCTCCCGCCTAATCAAACAAACTCATAAAACCCTACTTTCTGGAGTCAGAGGTAAACACAAATTACCTGGGGAATTTAGAACCAGTCAAAATTGGATTGGTGGAGCTACAATATCCGATGCAACATTTATTCCTCCAATACATCCCACAATTGACGAATACATGAGTGACCTTGAGAAATTCGCTCATAGTCAAGATTACTACTTTCCCGAGCTTCTCAAAATAGCTCTTATACATTATCAATTTGAAACCATCCACCCATTTCTTGATGGTAATGGTAGGGTAGGAAGGTTAATGATAACCCTTTATTTAGTTGAAAAGGGAATTTTAAAAAAACCAATCCTCTATTTATCTGATTTCTTCGAAAGAAATAGAAGCATCTACTATGATAACCTAATGAGAGTTAGAGAAAAAAATGATATCATACAATGGTTCAAGTTCTTCTTAGTAGGCGTAGTTGAAACCGCCAAAAGTAGCATTTCGACATTCGATAAAATACTAAAACTTCAGCAAGATATAGAAACTAGAATTCAAAGCTTAGGAAGTCGATCTACCAATGCCAACTCCATTGTAAAGGAATTATACCAACATCCGATTATTTATGCTCAAAAGGCCAAGGAATATACAGGGTTGTCCTTGCCGTCGATTTATAAGTTATTGGAAGATCTTGAAAGCCTGAAAATCTTGGATGAAGTGACAGGAGGGAAACGTGGGAAAATTTACTTCTTCAGAGAATACATAAGCTTATTTAGCGAGGAGAACTAAGAAATGGTCTGTCAGAAGTTGTCTCGGTTTATCCACAGATGAGGAAACCCACGACTCTAGGTAGGAACGGTGAAAAGAAATTACTAAATCAGGGAATTTAGACTCAATTGCTTTTTGCGGCCAACAAAAAATTCGGTTTACTCAGTATCAGAAAAATTGCCGCTGAAATGCCAGCAGATCCGAAGGCCATACACATCACCATGATTTGATAATGTACAGCAATAAGCGGAGAAATACCGGAGAGGATTTGTCCCGTCATCATGCCGGGTAAGGAAACAAGGCCCACTGCAAACAGTGAATTGGTAATGGGAATCAATGCTGTTTTTATGGCTTTGTTTCAGGCAGCCACATAGTCTGGGTTTCGCTCAAGTTCCGAAACCATCCTTTCACCAGCCAGGCTCACGCTATTCATTGAATTGGCAAAAATCATCCCGGCTAAGGGAATTATATATTGCGGTAGGTACCAGGGGTCTAGCAACAATACACCTTGCGCTATTAACAGTAGAACAGAAACTCCCCCGATCACAATTGATACAAAAGCTTTCAGATACAACTCTTTCCGTTTTTCGCTCAGAGTACGTAGTGCAATCCAACTAGAAGAGAATAGCATCACTGCCAAAACACCAATAACAACCCAAGCCTGATCAGCTTCAAAAATGTAGGTCAGTACATAGCCAATTAGAATCAGCTGAATTAGCATCCTGAAAAACGCCCATGCAGAAGTCTTTATCTCCATTTGCCATTTCCATAAAATGAAAATGACCACCACGACAGGAATGAAAGCTACCAAAAGATTGGTAACCGAAATTGTCTCAATTGAATTGCCCATGATTGAAGCCCTTTAATTCGATGAAATAAATACGAAATAAAGCTATAAAGCCTAAATCAGGATCAGGAATAAATGGACTTGTATTATTTATTCATCCTTAAGGGAATCAACTGGATTAGCCCTTGCTGACTTGAAAGTCTGATAACCTATTGTTAGTATAGAAACCAAGAGCATCGCTAACCCCGCTATTGCAAAAATATGCCACGGTATTGGAGCTTGGTGCTCAAAATCTTGCACCCATTGCATCATTAAGTACCACGAAAGCCCCGAAGCAATTATGAAACCTAATACTAACAATTTGATAAATTCAGTGGACAGCAGGACCATGATTGCGGAGACTGAGGCACCCATCACTTTTCTAATGCCAATCTCCTTGGTTTTGCGTTCCACAACATACGCAACCAAGCCGGTTAGTCCTAAGCCGGCAATGATAATGGCCAGAATAGCGTAAAAACCAGTCATTTGTCCCAGCCGTTTTGATGGCTCAAAAATGGTTTCAAACCGTTGGTCCAGAAAGTAATAGTTCATTGGCAGACCCGGGTTAACAGCTTGCCACTTTTCTTCCATATCCACCAGCAGTTGAGGTAATTCTTCCGGCTTTAGATCATCTCTAAAGGAAATAGACATTTCACGGTTTTTGCGGTAGTAATTATTATAGTTGAAGAAAATAGCCATTGGCAGTTGCTGCCAATTAATTTCGGTCTGAAAATCGTCAACAACTCCTAAAATTTTAGCCTTGAATTCAGGGTAAATAAGCTGCCTTCCAATAATCTCGTTAGGATCAGAGAAATCGAACCTCTCAGCTAATGAACGGCTAACTACTGTGCAGATCGTGTGATCTTTTGAATCGTCAAAATTCCTTCCAGCTACGAATTTCAGCCCGTAGATATCCGCAAAATTTTCATCTGCCACCCAAAAGCTAATTTTTGATTTTGCCTCTAAGCCTTCAATCTTGAAATTGTCATCCCCATCCCAAATGTATGGAGGAGAATCGGTAGATATGGATGCGTTTTTTATTTCAGGGAGGTTAAGTAAATCATTCTTAAAAGATTTGGCTGATTCTCCTAATCTATCCACATGCTGAACAACGATGATATTATTTCGGTTGAAGCCCAGATCCATATCCAGCCAAAATCCGACTTGGTTTTTGATGAATAGTGACGTAGCTATAAGGGCTATGGATATAGCGAATTGAAGCGTTACCAGGGAGTTTCTCACCAAAGTACCTCCTGAATTTGAAGACGATTTACCCTTCAATGCGCTAACTGGACTGAAGGCCGAAAGATAAAACGCAGGGTAGATTCCAGCCAAGAGACCCGTCAAAAGAGTGAACCCTATAAAAGGCAATAGAACAACAGGATTGAAAATTGACCAGTACATTATTTCTAACCCAAATAAAGTATTGATCTGCTCGATAAAGAGTCGCAATATTCCAAAACTTAGCACCAATGCCAGCAAACAGAATAGCATTGACTCTAAATTGAACTGCCAGATGAGGCCACCTCTATTGGAGCCGAGCACCTTTCGCACACCCACTTCCTTAGCCCTTCGAGTTGCCTTGGCAGTCGCCAGGTTCACGAAGTTGATTATGGACAACAGCAAGATAAGTGCAGCAATTGATGAGATGATATAAATACTTTTTATATCTCTTGTTTCACTTAGCCTCGAGAATACCTTGCCACCGCTTAAATGAATATCCAAAAGGGGTTGCATATACAAGTCCCAGGTTTCTCCCGTTTCTAAAAATTCTTTGTAAGTCATACCTCGATACTTAACCAAGAAGGGTTCGAGATATTTAGCAGGAACGTCTGCCACCTTATCCGCCACCAGGGCGGGATCCGCATCTGCCCGCAAAACACCGAAAGCGACAAAAGTTGTCCATATCCATGAATCGTGTGACCAATTCAACCGCTTGATGGAAGACATAGATATCAACATATCGAATGTCACATGGGATTTATTTGGGGTATCCTCGGCCACCCCTGTTACCTGAAAAGTACCCTTCACTTCGTCATCCTCAATCTGTATTTGTTTACCAAGAACATCAAGAGAATTAAAATACCTATAGGCTGACTCTTCGGTTAAAACCACACTATTCGGTTTATCCAGGGCTGTTTCCGGGTTACCTTTTACCAATGGAAAAGTAAAAACCTCAAAGAATGTTGAATCCACAGCGCGTATCCCGTCTTCTTCGAATATTACCTTCTTATCCTCTACCAAAGTACTGAAAAGGGGAATGTTTTCCAGGGGATGTATTCGACACATCGTCTCAAATTCGGGAATCTCATCCTTGACAGCAGCCATTACAGCTGGACCTGTGGAACCGAATAACACGTCCGCTTCTCCCCAGATAAAAGTCTGGTTGATTCGATAGATCCGATCTGCCTTTTCATGGAATTTGTCATATTGAAATTCACCCTGTACATATAGATAGGCATACAAGCAGGCAGTCAGACCAATGGCCAGGCAAAAGATATTAAGCATCGTAAATGCTTTTTCACGATGGGCATTTCTAATGGCCATCTTCAAATAATTCTCAAACATTCCGTAATTATTTAGTTGATATGCTCCCTCTAGCTTTTTCAATGCGAAAGGTCTTAGAAAGTTAAACACATGAAACCAGTAGAATAGCTTGCGCTTCCATACGGGCTTGTCCTGAAGTTCTTCATGGTACTCATATAGGTCTCCAAGGATTTCTTCCAATAGTTCTCCTTTGAGAAACCAGGACAGGAATCTCTCGGCTGATTTAGAAGTTATGTTGTCAGTATCTTGATTCACCAGACTAGATTTTATTCACCGCCAGTTCCGGTATTTGCTGCCAAAGGTTGACTTTCAAATCACGGCTCTTTTCCAAAACCTTTTTGCCTGCCGCGGTTATGGTAAAAATCCGCTTTCTACGCCCTCCACGAGATTCCGTAGCACCACCAAGGCTTGACTCGATGAAGCCCTTGCTCTCCAGGCGATTGACTGTTCCATGTACGGCACCAATGGTTACAGTTCGGTCTGCTTGCTCCTTGAGTGCCTTTCGGATGGCTAGCCCATAAGCGTCTTCCTTGAGCATGATGATTAGGAGCAGGATCAGCTCCTCAAATTCGCCAATAGTCTCTTTTCCCATTTTCTATTTGTTATATAAAGTATAACAAACATACGGAAAGTATTTTAATATGTTATATAAAGTATAACAAATAGGCGAGAATTGCTGGAAATCACTCTAAAAACAGGTTGTTGTGTACTAATCGTCCTTCAGGCACTTAACTGGATTGGCCATGGCTGCCCTTAGTGTTTGGAAGCTGACAGTCAGCCAGGCTATGGCTATCGACAATAGTGCAGCGCCAGCAAAAAACGACCAACCAAGATGGATCTTGTAAGCAAAGTTTTCCAGCCAATTATTACCAATGTAGTAAGAAAACGGAATAGCAATGACTATAGCTGCCAAAACCATTTTGGTGAAGTCTGCGGTAAGTAAGTAAACAATTTTCCAAACACCAGAGCCTAATACTTTTCTTATGCCTATCTCCTTTACCCTCCGCTCTGTGGTATGTGCTGCCAGGCCAAAAAGTCCAAGGCATGAAATCAAGATTGCCAATACGGCAAAATATTTAGACAAACTGGCCACCCGATCTTCGGATGCATAAAGTGCCTGATAGTCCTGGTCAAGAAATCTAGGTTGAAAAGGATAGCCGGCATTAAAATCGGAATAAAGGTCTTCAATATTATCCAAAACTTGCGATCCCATCTCTTTGCTCAGTTTGGCCATTATAAAATGGGTCTTTTCTGGTGTGCACAAAAATATGGTGGGTGCTACCTGGCTATGCAGTGAGGTAAGGTTAAAGTCCTTAACTACTCCAATGATCATTTTTTCACCTTCATAATGTCTGATCGTTTTCCCAATCGGGTCTGTCATATTCATAGCTTTCAGGGCTGATTCATTTACAATGGCAGCATCTTTGTCCGTGATGAATGCTTCTGAAAAGTCACGCCCCTCAAGGAGCTTGATGTCGATTAGGTCCAGGGTCTCATAGCCTGATCGGATCTCCCAAAACTGAACCTGATCTTCCTTGGTCTTTCCAGGCCAACTAACTCCTCCGGTCGAATTTCCTCCCCCGACCATAAAACCGGACTGTGCTGCATTCTTTATACCTGGCAGCTTTTGCAACTCTTTTACAAAAGCTTTTGAATCAGCTAGAAGTTTGCCTTCTCGTTCGAAATACACCAAATTATCCCTGTCATAACCCAGGTTTTTATTTCTCACAAAATCCATTTGAAAATGAACTACACCAACTCCAACAATCAGAATGATTGACAAGGTGAATTGCACCACAACCAATATTTTTCTACCCCATATTTCACCGCCCCTGGATGCAACATTTCCCTTTATGGCTTTTACTACATTGAATCCTGATAAGTACAGAGCAGGATAGCTTCCTGCCAGCAGGCCAACCACAAACAGAATGCATGCCATAGCAACTATCAGCTGCCACGAGAAAGCCAACTCCAGGTCTTTTTGAGTTAAAAAATTAAATTGTGGAAGTAAGACAAAAACAAACACAAGTCCGAGAATCATAGACATGGTACTGAGGAGAACCGACTCTGTGAAGTATTGCCCCATCAAAGAAATTTTTGAAGCACCAATTGATTTTTTGACTCCAATCTCTTTTGTTCTTTGAGATGCGCATGCCGTAGATAGATTGATGAAATTGATACTCGCGATGAGCAATATAAAAACAGCTACTATAGAAAATAGGTTTACATAATCTATGCGTCCACCAGCTTGTATTCCTTGTTCATATTTACTTTTTAGGTACATATCTGAAAACCTGGTCAGGAACAAGGTCACATCATCACTGTTTTGGTTTTCTTGCAAAATTTGATCGATTTTCTTTTCTACTAAAGAAATATCCGAGGATGGATTAAGTACCACCGCCACTCTGCCGTAGTAGTTTGTCCAATTTTTGTAGGTTATCAACTCATCATGAAAATAATCCCAGTTCATTAAAAAATCGAATTTTTCAGAAGCCTGGGGAGGAAGATCTTTCATAATGCCCCTCACTTCTAAAGTTTTTTGTTTGTCCCAATAATGCCATTCCATCAATTTACCAACAGCATCTTTTGTTTGAAATAGCTTTTCAGCAAGGGATTCTGTGATTACTATTCCATTCTTATCGGATAGCGCTGTGCCTGGATTTCCAGCAACAAGGCCATAAGTAAACACCTCGAAAAAATCCTCGCCGGCAAATTTCCCATTGGCTTTTAACGAAAGCTCATCTGTGGTAAGTGTATATTCATGAGCATCAGTAAAAGCAACGCTTTTTGCAACTTCAGGAACTGAGGCTTGAATTTCATCCAAAAGCAATCCCGGTACTCCTTTCCAGGTCTCTATACCATTGGCATTGGTATGGTTTGACATGACCTGGTAGAGGCTTTTATTATTTACATGAAATTGATCCATTGCCATTTCATCAGCCACCCACAAGTAAATGAATAATACACAAGCTAAACCTGTCGATAGACCTGTGAGATTAATGAAAATGGTACTCTTGTATCGTTTAAAATTTCTAAAAGCGATTAACAAATAATGATTGAGCATGATTAAAAAGTTTGAGTGTGTTGACCAGGGTTTTTTAATAATGTTTGATCGAAAGAGTTTTAAGACTTGCCATGTATAATGCACCCTCGCTTTTTGAGGAGAATACGTTTCCAGAGAATCCTGAAAAACTTCCTCCATGTCACCTTCGATTTCTTCGAGATAGTCCTTTTTTATAAAAAATCGGAGAAAACGTAAAGCCCATTTCGGTGGAGTGATATGGTTGCCCCTATCATTCATCCTTGAGAGAGTCTACTGGATTTGACATTGTTACTTTGAGTGATCTGCTCAGCACAGTGATAAATGCAACTGCCAGGACAGCCGCAGCTGCCGCTAAGAAATACCACAGTTCGATATCGATTCGGTAAGCGAAAGAACCCAACCAATCATCCACCACATACCAACAAATGGGCGTGGCAACTACTACAGAAATCAAAACCAATTTTAAAAAGTCAAAGGTCATCAAGCCAAGCAGGCTATTGACTGAAGCACCCAGCACTTTTCTAATGCTGATCTCTTTACTTCGCTGGTCAGCCATGTAGGCTGAAAGTCCAAAAAGACCCAGGCTAGCTACTACCAAACTCAGCAAGACACTCATATTGAATATCAACGATGCTCTCGTTTCCTGTTGATAAAAATCTTCCAGACGATCGTTCAGCAGGTTATATTCCATCGGTGAATTGGGGTCAAATTTATCATGAACTGCTTGGGCCTGTTTGACTACATCATTCATTTCACCAGTATATTTTAGCGTGAAATAATCAATATATCCAAGAGGAGTATTCCAGGCGCCTATAGCCAGGGGAGCAACTTTTTCGTGTAGAGATTGGAAATGAAAATCCTTAATTACACCTACCACCTGTACCTTAAAATCTTTGCCATTGTTTAATGACGTTTCCACAAAGGATCCCACAGGATCACTTAGGTTAAATGCACGTACTGCTGCTTCATTGAGTATGACTTTCGTTGAATCATTCTTAGTATTCGACACAAAATATTCACCCGAAACCATTTCCATTTTATAAGCGTCCAACATCCCCTCATCAAAGCCCATGACATAGGACTCAACAGAATCTTCAGGACTTAAAGTGCTACTCTTGAAATAACCCTTTGCTATATTCTTCCACTCACCAGGCACTCTTGTTGATACACCCACTGAGCTTACTCCTGGAATTTTAGCAAACTTGGCTTTCACAGTTTGAAACTTGCGCCTCACATTTCCGCTATTAATATCAATGACTAATAGCTGCTCCTTGTCAAAACCTATGTTTGTATTTTGTATAAATCCCAATTGTTGGTTGATGACAATCGTGGAAACCAGCAATATCACAGTAATAGAAAATTGAAAAACAACCAAGGACTTTCTAAGTATAGCAGTCTTACTCAGCGTACCAGCTATTCCTCGCTTGATCGCCTGTGTCGGGCTTAGCAATGAAAGATAAAAAGCCGGAAATGCGCCCGCTAATATGGCTATGACAATAGATAGCACGAAGAGGGTAGGCAGGTAGGTCGTCAGGTTACTCCAGGTAACGTCAAAACTCGTGGAGTTAATTTGATTGAAGTATGGAAATACAATATCCATTAGTCCCAGAGCCAGCGTCATAGCAATGAATGTTACCAAAAATGATTCTGTGAGAAACTGAATTCTCAATTGTCCCTTGAGCGCTCCTAATGTTTTTCTCACTCCCACTTCCTTGGCTCTGTTCATCGCTCCGGCAGTCATCAGATTGATGTAGTTGACGCAGGCCAACACCAAGATCAAAATACCCATTGATGAAAAAATATAGACATAGGAAATATTGCCACGCAGTTTTTCTGCCCCATGCTGAATGTCATTTGAGCCCAGGTAAATATCCTGGATTGGTTGGAAGTTGGTGTCAAAAAATGACGAAGCATCACTAACATACTTGTCAAAAAATTGTGGCATGCTCGCACTTAGCTCCTCTATAGGCGCTCCATCTTTTATTACAACATAAGTGAAGGCACCATAGCTCCGCCAATCGCTGAGGTAATTTTGGTAGTTCTTACCTCCGGGGATGGAAGTCAATACTTCAAATTGCAAATGAGAATTGGCCGGAATGGGTTCTAAAACTCCTGTCACCCGAAAAGACCCATCTCCGGATTGAAGAATTTGGTCTAAGGCTTTCTCTCCTGAACCAAAGTATCGAATAGCAGCAGATGAGCTTAACACTACGGAATTGGGTTCGGTTAAAGCTTTTTGCCTGTCACCATGGGAAAACTCAAAATCGAAAGTAGAGAAAAAATTTGGGCCTGCTACAAACCAATCTCTTTCCATTATTTTTTCACCGTCAAGTTCGAAAATTATTTGTCCAATTGGCTTGAAGAGCCTGGTAGATACTTCCACTTGAGGAAAATCAGCCGCTAGCAATGGGCCAAGTGGAGGTGAAGTTTGACCATGGAAACTCAAGTTCTCAGGGTTTCTTTTATCGGTAGTAACAACACGATATGTTCTGTCTGCTTTCTCGTGGAAAGCATCAAAGGAAAGCTCCTGATCGATATAAGTGTAAAGGATGGCAGAAAATGCAATTCCGATAGTCAGCCCCAGAATATTGATAGCCGTGTACCCC
This sequence comes from Cyclobacteriaceae bacterium, assembly GCA_049115735.1. Taxonomy (GTDB): domain Bacteria; phylum Bacteroidota; class Bacteroidia; order Cytophagales; family Cyclobacteriaceae; genus CAXBNB01. The sequence goes on from JAGDZP010000004.1 coordinate 276,857, forward strand.
TTGTTTCTGAGCATGGATCGCCACGCGATTTTTAGATTGTTCTTAAACATGTCCAATTCATTTGAGTGTGAGAATAAATGTGAGTTCTTGATGAGGTTAAACCGAAGAAGTTTGAAAACCTCCCATGTGTACATTCTGGACGCCTTCTTAGGAGAAGTCAATTCAAGATATTCCTGAAAAACCTCTTCCATATCCCCTTCTATCTCCTCCAGATACTCCTTTTTCAGGTAAAACTTCAGAAAGCCAAGTGGCCATTTGGGTGGCTTTATATGAGAAAAGGGCGTCATATTATCCTGAGTTCAGGGGTCAGCTTCGGTATCGACTCCCAAAGAGCTGCTCTTACATCTTTCATCTCCGCGAGCGTTCGGTGCGCATACGGAGTAGCCGAATAAATGCGTTTTCTCTTTCCCCCACGTTTTTGAGTGGCTTCTCCAAATTCAGAAGTGAGGAAACCTTTCTCCTCCATGCGTTTTAGGGCCGATTGAATGGAACCTACACTGAGCCTCTCATTCAAGCGCTCCTCGAGCTCTCGTTTAATTTCAACACCATAGGCATCTTGTTGCAATACTACTACTGTTAGAAGGACCAATTCCTCGAATTCTCCAAGTTTCGTTTTCTTCATGATTATATTATTCGTAATTGCAGTAAATATAGTTACATTATTTTATTCGTAATTGCAGTTTTTATCAATTTTTTGATTACTAATATGGAAATTTCACCTATTTATGGCCACATGAACAATCAAATATTTAAATTAACCTGCAAATTCATTCAAATACAAACCATTATGATGTACACATGCAATACCAATACCCGATCTTATATGTTGATTGGGGCTTTTCTAATTACAATATTGTTTACTTCAAATCTGGCAAATGCTGCCGACAGGGATATTTATCAGATTATTACCTATAACATTTCAGGCGAAAAGCAGGAAAAACGCATGGATATCTTTCTCAAGGATGCATATCTACCAGCCCTTCACCGTGCGGGAATCAAGGATGTAGGTGTATTCAAACCTGTAGAAAGTGATGAGGATGCGGGTAAAAAGATTTACGTGCTAATTCCATTTAAATCAATAGATCAATTTGAAAAGTTGGAGGCTGTGCTTAGCAAAGACACGAAGTATCAAAAAGATGGTAGCGACTATATTGATGCGGCGCATGACAACTCCCCTTACCTCAGAATGGAGAGCACTTTGCTGCGAGCCTTCAAAACATGGCCGGAATATAAAAAACCAACACACTCGACACCCGAAACAGAACAGGTCTATGAGCTGAGAAGCTATGAAGGGGCAACCGAAAAACTGTATACGAAAAAGGTAGAGATGTTTGATAGTGGAGAAACCAAGCTTTTTAAGGATTTGGGATTTCAGCCGGTCTTTTTTGGAGAAGTAATTTCTGGCCCTACTATGCCCAACTTGATGTACCTAACCACATTTAAAAACAAAGCATCACAAGATGAGCTCTGGAATGCTTTTCGTATTGCACCTGCATGGCTGAAATTGAAAGCTGACAAGCAATATGCGAATACTGTCTCGAAAAATGTGAAGCGATACCTCCGCCCGACCAAGTATTCTGATTTATAAAGTTTTAATATCCCTTTCTACTCCTTATTGATCTTTGCAAGACGCTAAGTCCGATAAGAGATTTCCAGTAAACACCATTTTATCTACAATTATGAATTTTATTCAAAGTATTTTACTTACATTTATGAATTAAATATAAGCGACACAATATGAAGGGTAATTATCTGGGCGAATTTGAAGAAGTGATATTGCTGACTGTTGGCATTTTGGAGGAAGAGGCTTACACGGTTAAGCTGCAAGAAGCTCTTTTAGAAAACAGCAATCGTAAAGCCACTTTGAGTGCCATTCATACAGTTCTGCACCGAATGGAGAAAAAGGGTTTTTTGGAATCTCAATTTGGAGAAGCCAGTCCGGAGCGTGGTGGCAAACGCAAGCGTGTATTTAGGCTCACACAACTTGGACAAAATATTCTGGTCCGGACAAGGGATGCTCGACAATCTCTTTGGAGTAAGATGCCAGAGCTAGGTGTAGAATTGAAAGGATCGTGAAAAACAGACAAGCCCATACACCACCTCAATGGCCTGCAAAACTACTTCGTTGGTTCTGCCGAGAGGAACTGATAGAAGAAATAGAAGGCGACCTAACGGAGGTTTTTCACATGCGAATAGAAGCGCGGAAAGCTTTGAATGCTCGGGTTTTATTCTTTCTCGGCGTTCTTTCTTACATCAAAATTGACAATCTGAAGTTCCTCAAACCTTCCTTACCCATGATGCTCTATTTCAGCTACTTCAAGTTGGCCTATCGAAACCTTTTTCGAAAAAAATCATACGGGCTTATCAATATTGGAGGTCTTGCCATCGGGCTTTCTGCCACACTTTTTCTTTCTATCTATGTGCTCAATGAACTCAGCTATGACAAACACATTAAGGATCACAACAAAATATACCGGATAAGTACGCATGCAACTTTCGAAAACGGAGAGACGCACTCCGCAACCACACCTCCTCCGCTTGGTCATGTGCTCAAGGAGGAACTTCCAGAAGTTGTGGCATGGGCTTCTTTTCACTATTACAAGCGTTTCTCTTTTAAGCTTGATGAACAATTTGTACAGGAACCTTCTGCCCTTTATGTATCCAGTACGTTTCTTGAGGTGTTTGACCTAGCTCTGATTTCAGGCAATAAAACGTCCGTTTTCGCTTCTCCAAATTCGATGGTATTGAGTGAATCAAAAGCCATGGATTATTTTGGCACCACAGATGTGATCGGAAAAGTAGTAGAATCCGATATAGGAAATATGACCGTCACTGGGATCATGGATGATCCCAGTGATCAGGCTCATTTTCGATCTCACATTCTAGTTTTTCGTGGTGATAAATCTTTTTTGAGTGATGGATGGGAAGATTACAACGCCTACAACTATATAAAGCTGAATGGGGATGTAAAAAGCGTAGAAGAAAAACTCCCTTATATCGTAGAAAAGCACATGGCTCCCGCCATGAAAAAAGTGTTTAATACCAAAGGAGAATTAGAACTTCAAAAGCTGACCGATATTCACCTACATTCCGATCTTGAGTTTGAAATACAACCCAATGGAAAAGTTGAACACGTGCAAGCTCTTGGAGCTTTGGCCATTTTTATACTCATTGTAGTTGCGATCAACTATGTCAATCTATCCACAGCTCGTGCGACCACCCGGCTAAAAGAAATTGGCATTAGAAAGGTTCTGGGGTCTGTGAAGGGCACCATCAGAGTGCAGTTTATAGTAGAGTCCCTGCTCATCATGATCCTCTCTTCCATATTGGCCTTTGTGTTGTATCTGGCTTTCCTGCCTTCTTTTAATCTCCTTACTGATGGCAGCTTCACCTTGACAAGCTTATTGGATTTTGAGTTGCTAATGATAATTTCAGGGATTGTTGGTCTAATAGGTATTGCAGGTGCCTGGTATCCCGCTGGTTTCGTTTCCAGCTTTGGTACGGTTTACGTTTTCAAAAACAACTTCCGTTTTGGCGGCTCTAGTTTGCCCGTTAGCAAAGTGCTCAATGCAGTGCAATTTGGAGTAGCACTGGTAATGATTATTGTCACCCTGATCATCCACGAACAGATTGGCTATATGCGAGATTTTGATTTGGGATATGACAAGGATCAACTCGTGAAAATTGACATGAAGGAGCGTGTAAATCCTGAAATGGCCAAAACACTAAAAGCCCAACTTCTCAATCAGTCAAAAGTTGAAGAAGTGACCATTGTGAAACAAGCACCTGGAGAGCCAATAGCAGTTGACGGATTGAAGTTTGAAAAACCGAATGGCGGATTCGAAACACATAAAATAAGTTTCAATACCGCGGATAAATCCTTCATTCCTACCCTGGATCTGGAACTACTCTCCGGTAGAAATTTTGATCTAAAATCAGATAAAATGGCCCGCGCCGTTCTGGTCAATGAAGCATTGGTAAAGTCCCTCGGCTACCAAAGTGCTGAGGAAATCCTAAACAAAAAAGTAGCCCTGCCTCTGGGTGAGGACTACTACGCTCACATTATCGGGGTAATGAAAGACTTTCATCTTGAATCCCTACATAAGGAAATCAAACCACTCATTGTAGTAAACTTCCCATACATCAGCACTACCCTAATTGCCAAAGTGAGTTCGGGAGATTTAAACACAACACTCAACAGCATCGAAGAAACGACCCGGGAAGTAGCCAACTCAACATCATTTTCGGTGACTATGCTGGATCAGACCTTCTGGTCTCAATATCAGAGTGATGAGCTGCGTAGCACGCTCATGATGATATTTTCTATCCTGACCATCCTCATGGCTTTTATCGGACTTTTTGGACTGGTATCCTTCAGTGTGGAACAACGGGTCAAAGAAATGACAATAAGGAAAATATTTGGAGCGGAACTTCGTGATGTGCTCTTGCTCTTCTTTAGAAATTACTCCTGGATCTTGGTCGGATCAGTAGTTGTAGGAGTTCCAGTAGCCTACCAGATCGGCAATAGCTGGCTGAGTGGCTTTGCCTACCGTATTGACATGCCCTACACCGTTTTTCTATTCTCAATACTATTTTTAGTTGCCGTTATGGCTGCCATCATTACCTACAAGTCCAGACAAAGCAACCGCGTGAATCCAGTGGTTAACTTGAGGGATGAGTAGCCTGATTCTCATTCATCTCGTAAAGTGTCCGCCGGATTGAGCTGAGCAGTTTTTCTTATGATGTACGAAGTAGTACCTATTCCAGCAGCAAATATTCCCACCACACAGAGCACAATTGTGAATACTTCTACATCCATATGATAGGAATAAATAGTGCTCAACATGAAGTTAGAAATGAAAAACCCACCAATCGTTCCCAGGATTCCTGCAAAAATCATGATTTTAATAAATGGTCTATTGACAAGCCCAACTAGCTGATTGACGGAAGCGCCCATGGTTTTGCGAATGCCCATCTCTTTTATTCGTCGTTTGGAAGTGATAGACGCCAATGAAAAAATACCTGATATGGATAAAAGCACTCCTAAAATTGTGATGAATAGCAATGCATTAGACACGTTTCCATTTACGCGCCGAATTATACCTAGAGCAATATCTTCCTGTTGTTCAACCTTGGATGGTTTATTTGGGAAAAGTTCCTTCCATTGATCCTCCATGAAGATGTTGACTTCCTGAATATCTGATTCTTCTGTACGAGCAATTACAAAATTTGAACGCTTTAGTTGGTCACTAGGAGAGAAAACAAATGGTTCTGCTTCACCCGATCTAACAATCTTATCTACATGATTTTCGACAACACCAATAATTTGTTTTTCTTTCGAAGACACCATCACCTTTTGGCCAATGGGATCTTCTATTCCTGCTTTCTCAATGAATGCCTCATTAACAATCACCTCAGTCGCTCCACCACTTTTGCCTCTTGAATTGAAGTTCCTTCCCTGAATCAGGTTCAATCCTACAGTCTGAAAATAATTGTCACCCACGCTAACAATTTTCGCCCTATACTGCACTTCCTGAAATTCCATCAGCTGACCAACACCAACCTGAGCTCCTATATGGCCATTGGATTTTGATAAAGATAAGATCTTAGGATTTGATGCCAGTACATTGATGTAAGCTTGTGCATCTTTGCTATTTTCTACAGTTTTTGTGAGCAGCATTTCTTTATCATATCCAAAATCAAGCGACTCCTGAAATTTAGTGTTTTGAATGAATGTAATTCCAGTGACCAAAGTAATAATGGAAATAGCGAATTGCATAGCCATCAAAGAATTGGTAAATAAATTGTTTCCTTTGGCATTGACAGTTCCTTTAATCAATGCCAGCGAACTAAATCTGCTGTTCAGCAATGCAGGATAGATCCCGACTAACATAGCAGTGATAAGTATCAACAAAATCAATCCAAAAGTTAAATTTCCAAAACTTATAGATTCCCACTCGAATGTCACACTCCACATGTCATAAAAAGCTGGAACAACGACCTGCGCAATAGCCAAACCAACCAATATTGCTATCAGTAATACCAAAATGGTTTCAAGTAAAAATTGAAACACAATTTGCCCTCTGGTAGCACCAATCACCTTCCTAACACCAATTTCTTTCAATCTTTTTGACATCATAGCCAGTGAAGTGTTGGTAAGATTGAAACAGGCAATGAGTAAGATGAATATTGCCAATATTCCACTCAAAGTGAGCAACTCCATTGGTAATTTTGAACGTAGATGCTTCACATTCCTATTTTGTTGAAAGTTCATAGGAATGGAAAAGGGCTTCAAGGAAAAAGCTTTTACGGTTTCGAATTTAAGACGATAAGGATTGTTACGAAGTTCTACATAAGGTGTCAATAAATCTGCGAGTAGGTCCGGATTGGTGTTTGGTGAGATTTTGAAGAAAGTCGCGACCTCCCTCCAGTTTTCCCAGCTTTTCATGCCAGAGGGATCAGTCAAATCTGCTTTGTTTGCTTTCTCAAAGTGCTCAATTCTCGTGAGTGCCCTAAACATGAAACTAGTATTGATAGGAAGGGACGGAAAAACCCCTTTTACAGTAACTGAAACTGTATGCCCACCTTTTAATTCCAGGCTGATGGTCTTTCCGATAGGATTTTCATCATCAAAATATTTTTTGCTTAGGTATTGGGATATGAAAATACTATTGACGTCTTGAAATGACTCGTGAGATCCATGAATAAGAGGAATAGAAAATATGTCAAAAAAAGTACTATCTGCATATGCCACAGACTCCCTGAATGCGTCACGCCCATTATACACGACAGGACGGTCATTATATAACCTGCAAGTTTTTTCAATTCCTGCTAATTCTTCTACAGCCATAGGAGCCAATTGAAAAGGTGCCTGGGCTACATCTATTGACTTTTCACCAGAATTTACCGCCCTGGTATGAACACGATAAACCTGACTGAGGTCCTGATCTTTAAAAAAATTATCAAATTCAATATTGAAAGCCAGGACTGTATACATAGTGATGCAGCAAGAGAATGCAATTCCAATCCCCAACATATTTATCATCATATATGTGCGGTTTTTTACTACATTTCTAAAGGCGATGTTCACGTAGTTTTGGAACATACCAAAGTTGTTGAGTCGGTGACTGCCTCCGAATGATTTGATTATTCCCGGCCTAAAAAAGCGTATTACACCCAACGAAAGACGCCATTTCGCTTTCCTAAGTCCTTTTACACTAACGTCCTCCTCAAACTGCTCTTCCAGATCTCCCAGTATTCCTTCCTGCAAGGATTCTTTGCAGAACCACTTAAAGAAGCGGGTGAGTAAATATGGTGGCTTATGATAGTTCACGGGTTAAACTGAAGTTGTGGGATTAAATCCCAAAGCTGAGTTCTGGAGGCTTTCATTTCTTTGAGCATAGCCAAGCCAGCATTTGTTATCTGAAAGTAGCGCTTGCGTCTTCCTCCACGCTCTTGAGTAGCTCCACCCATGTGCGATATAACAAAGCCCTTATCTTCCAGCCTGTAAAGAGTAACATGTACGGCGCTAAGGTTTACAGTTCGATCCTGATGTTCCTTTATTGACCTTACAATTGTATTCCCATAAGCCTCATCTTTCAGGATTATTACCATCGTCAGTATCAATTCTTCAAACTCTCCCAAATATGTTTTTCCCATTATTATATATTTTGTAAAACAAATATACGGAGTATTTCTATATAAGTTGTAAAAGATATCATTTAGACATGAATCTGGAGAAGATCCAGTAATCCTTTGTTGATGGCTTTAAAAATCAAATGAGCCTCCAAATCAAAAAATATTCCTAACTTGTTTTGTCCTATTTATGCTAATAACTTAGGCTTAGCTATTAAATACTAATGTGTTTTGGATGCTGTTTTTTCCTGAAACTGGAGGTAATAAGATAGTTGAACCAAACTGGAATGGTTGCTCGAAAACAGAGCTATTATATATCTAGTGACCTTTAAACTCTTACTATGAAATACCTTTTATCATTCATATGTATTTTTCTCACTGAAATTTGCTTGGTCGGCAAGTTGAGCGAAAACCAAATGTAATATTAATCGTGGCTGATGATATGGGATTTGAGTGCCTGGATAGACAATAACTATAAAATTATAACAGAAGATTTCGAAAGCGGTAGTTTCGAATTGTATGACCTGTCTGAAGATCCGAATGAGACAAAAAACATCATTTCAGAAAAACCGGAGATAGCAAAAAAGATGATACAAGAGTTTACAATTTGGAATAAATCAGTAGACGCTAGTGTGGCAGGAAATGATTACGAAGGAGGACTGAAAGCACCTGATCCTGAACGAGTCTTTTGGGAAACAAAATCCGAATACAAACCATATTTTGATGAGTGGAAAAAAAGACCTGAATATAAGAGGTTGTTGAAATTGGATGAAAAATGAGATTAGCTATGATACACAAAATCACAAAGCGGCTGCAGCTATTTTGCCTGAGCGTTCTCGTAGCTTGCTCAACCACAAGAAAAAGTGAAGAGTCTGCTGTTGTCAATGAATCCACAAAACCCAATATATTAATCCTTATGCCCGACCAATTCAGGGCAGATATGCTGGGATGTGCAGGACAACCAGATATCAAAACGCCAAACATTGATCAACTAGCTTCAGATGGCATCAGGTTTACTAATGCGCTAAGTGGCGGGCCGGTTTGTTGCCCAACAAGGGCGACTATCCAAACGGGTCTCTACATTCACGAGCATGGCATCACCAATAATAATTTACCCATGGATACCACACATACAACCATAGCCGAAATCCTGGTCGATCAAGGCTATGAAACCGGTTTTATAGGAAAATGGCATCTGGATGGAGGCATTCCAAAAGAAGGTGTTGGAGGATATATCCCAGAAGGAGAAAGAAGACAAGGCTGGCAAGACTGGCATGGCTATGAAAAAGCACATGAGTTTTTCGAAGTTTGGGATTTTGATAAAAATGGGAAGAAAGTTAGAGTAGAAGGCTATAATTGGGAGCCTACCTGGCAAACGGATATAGCCCTTGATTTTATCAACAGAAAAAATGAAGAAGGAAAACCCTGGTGCTACTATATTGCCTACGGTCCACCTCACAATCCATTCCAGTGCCCACAGGAATACCTGGAGATATACGACCCAGCCAGCCTTGTTCTTCCTCCTGATCTTGAAAACACACTTGATCCTGAGAAGATCACAGAATTGCGCCGATTACGACAGATTTATTATGGTCAGATTACGGCTATTGATCATGAAGTAGGCAGACTAGTGAGCAGATTGGATCAAATGAAAATTAGTGATAACACCATCATTCTATTTATCAGCGACCATGGCGATGTACTTGGAAGTCATGCTCATGAAGTAAAAGAACGTTATATCCGAGATGGAAAAAGCCTTCAATATTATCTGAGAACCAAAGGTAAACCTTATATCACGGCAATGAGGATTCCTTTGATCATCAAATGGCCAAATCAAGTAAAGCCTGGCAGGACAAATGACGTATTGGTCAATAGCGTAGACCTGGCACCAACCCTCATTGACCTGGCTGGAATAAAAGTCCCGGAAAATATGTCCGGTTTATCCATGGCTGGATGGTGTATCGGAGATAGCGGCCCGGAAAAGGAAATGCTTTATGCTGGGCTTTATGCCGGTGATGAAGCTTGGAGGGGTGTTTGGGATGGTAGGTACTTATATTCAAATCTGGATTACAAAGTTTTGTATGATCACCATACAGATCCATATGAGACCAAAAATCTATTCCATGATCCTGACTATCAGGAATTGAAAAGCAAAATGCAACTAAAGCTTGAGCGATTAGCCGAGAAGACCGGAGATCCGATGTTAACCAAATTAAAGCAATCTAACATAGCAAGAAACGCAAATCGCTGAATTTGAAGTAAGAAAACTACCAATTAAGGTACAAACAGATCACTCTGATTTAGTTAAGGTATTTTTCGGTGGTAAAGGATCTGATAATTGGATCGCCTATATTTAAATTCATAAAACTCATTTGCAATAAAACAATCAATAATTCCGATAAAAACATTCTCATACAATCAGCCAAGCTTAATGGACAGTCTTTGAACAGAGCATTTATCTATTTTAAAGAATTCGAGGCGGGCTTAGAATTGGCGTTGGAAATGGGTGACAAACCCTCCACTTGGGGAAGTAAAGAAGTTCCTCTATCTTATGGAAACAATAACTAAAAACGATACATACAAATCATTATGAAGATTACTAAGCTTTTTTTTCTTATCAACCTAATTGCCTTCACCTACCTGAATGGACAAACCTCCGAAAGGCCTAATATCCTATGGATTTCTGTAGAAGATATTAGCGCGGATCTGGGTTGTTACGGTGATAAATTTGCCAAAACACCTACACTGGACAAGCTTGCTGAAAACGGGATTTTGTACACCAATGCCATTGCAAGTTCTCCGGTTTGCGCTGCGGCCAGATCAGCTATCATCACAGGTATGTATGCCACTTCCCAGGGTACTCAACACATGCGTTGCAAGGGAAGACTCCCAAAAGGCGTCAAGTTTTACCCTCAAATACTCAGGGAAGCTGGATATTTTTGTACCAACAATTCCAAAACCGACTACAACCTAACTCACGCACCGGGAGAAATTTGGAATGAATTGGGTAAAACGGCGCATTGGCGAGATAGAAAAGACAAGTCTCAACCTTTCTTTTCAATTTTCAATCTTATTCTTACTCATGAGAGTGCAATTAATGGGAAGGAAAAGCATGACAAACTAACAAAGGACCTGCCAGATCATTTGAGAGCCAACCCGGAAGAGCTCAATCTTCCGCCTTATTTTCCAGACACGCCAATAGTACGAGAATTATGGGCCAGGCATTACGATAATATAGCCATGATGGATATTTTGGTTGACAATATTCTAAAGGAATTAGAAGAAGATGGTCTGTCTGAAAACACAATCGTGATTTATTTCTCAGATCACGGCACAGGTGTGCCAAGGCACAAAAGATGGATGTACGATTCAGGGCTAAAAGTGCCCATGATTGCTTATGCTCCAGAAAAATACCAGCACCTTTTAACAGGCAAACCAGGCACAATTTCAGATGAGCTTGTAAGTTTTATTGACCTTGCCCCAACAACTATACACCTTGCCGGAGCAAGCATTCCAGAAAACATGCACGGTCGGTCTTTTCTGGGAGAAAATCTAAAACCAGAAAGAGCCTATACATATGCCACCAGGGATAGAATGGATGAGCGATATGACATGCAAAGAGCAGTAAGAAGTAAATACTTTAAGTACATCAGGCATTACGAATCATATAAACCATATACCCAATACATGAATACACCTGAGAAAGGTAATATCATGAAAGAAATTAGAAAAGCACACGATAAAGGTACTCTTCCTGCTGAGGGAGCACATATGATGGCTGCTACAAAACCAGATGAAGAGTTATTCGACTTGAGAAAGGACCCTCATGAATTATCCAACCTTGTCGACGATCCAGCTTATGAGCACATCTTATTTGAAATGCGTGAGGCCCACAATAGATGGTCAGACAACACTAAGGATTCTGGTTTGATTCCTGAAACAATTATCAGAAGGTGGGAAGAAAAGTACGACGCATCCATTTACGATATCTTGAGAAGTCAAAACATACCCATTTCAGAAATCAGAGATGCTGCATTTGGAAAAGACCTAGACGTACTGACTAAATCTCTCAATCACAAAAATGAAGCGGTTCGCTTTTGGTCGGCAATAAGTTTGGGAAACAGTGATCAATTATCAAAAAACACTAAAGCAGTTGCCGAGTTAAATGCAAGACTGGCAGATGAAGTAACTGCCGTAAGAATAGCTTCAGCAAGATCACTTTGTAAGGCAGGTGAATTCGATAAGACAGTTAAATTGCTTAGAAAGGAAATTGATAGCGACGATGAGTGGGTACGACTATTAGCTGCGCAAGTATTGGATGAAATTGGTGATAATGCAAAACCAGCTCTTGCTGAATTGCAAAAAAGAATTGATTCTGATAAGAACAAATATGTAGCAAGAGTAGCTAATCATGCGGTGAACCTAATGTTGGGGACGAATAACGTAGTTAGGTAAAACAATGATGAAGTACCTAAAAGAACAGAATGTGTAAAGCCACACAGAATTCAAACAATGTATAAATAACTAACAAAGGCGTAAAAATGGAAAAGTCTCAAACCAGTCCTTTATTCGGGATTAAAACACTCATACGATGTGTTTCATTCTTCACGCTACTTGCCATAACTGCAGATTGTTCACAAAACAAAGAAAAAACTGAAGTCAATACAGCAGTCGAATCAAAAAGACCAAACATCCTTTTTGCCTTTGCAGACGATCAATCCTGGTTGCATACTAGCGCAGCTGGTGACAATATTGTAAAAACTCCAGCCTTTGATAGAGTGGCTAATGAAGGAGTATTTTTCACCAATTCATTTACAGCTTGTCCTTCCTGCACGGCATCCAGAAGTGCCGTAATAAGTGGACAAGATATATGGCGTGTGAAAGAAGCAGGTGTTTTATTCGGCTCCATACCCAAAGATTTGAAAATCTACCCTCACCTCTTATCTGATGCAGGGTATCATGTGGGCTATACAGGCAAAGGTTGGCTCCCCGGAAATTACCGTGATCTTGGACTTGAAAAAGATCCGATTGGTAAAGAATACAATGAAGTACGAGAAGGGCATATTGCCAAAGGAATCGATAGAAGGGATTACTCCAAAAATTTTGACACATTTCTGAATGACAGAAATAAGGATCAGCCTTTTTGTTTCTGGTTCGGGTCAACTGAGCCACACAGAATATACGAAGATGGTGCAGGCTTGATGACCGGAAAGAGAATTGAAGATGTAAAAGTGCCTACCTTCTGGCCAGATGTAGATATAATCAGAAGTGATATTCTCGATTACTACTATGAAATCGAATGGTTTGATTCACACCTTGCCAGCATGCTAACAAAACTGGAAGAAATTGGAGAACTAGACAATACTATAGTTGTTGTTACCTCTGACAATGGCATGCCTTTTCCCAGAGCCAAAACTACGCTTTATGACTGGGGCACGCATATGCCTCTCTCGATCCGTTGGGGGGATAAGGTAAAAGGGGGTCGGATTGTCAACGACTTTGTTTCCCATACTGACTTTGCACCTACATTTCTGGAAGCAGCCGGAGTAAAAGTCCCAGATAAAATGACTGGAAAAAGCTTGATCTCTCTTTTACAATCAGGCAAACAAGGAACCATAGAAGAATCGCGTGATCGTGTATTCACAGCAACAGAGAGGCATACCTGGTGTAGGCCAGATGGAGCAACCTATCCGGTCAGGGCAATTAGGACAAAAGATTATTTGTACCTGCGAAACTTTGAACCTGACAGGTGGCCAACTGGTGGCCCTTCGTTTTGGTCATCCAACAGGACCTATCATGGAGACGTAGACGCTTGCCCTACCAAGTCTTTTATAATAGAAAACATGAGTCAATATCCGAAAGAATACGATCTGAACTTTGGAAAGAGACCATTGGAAGAATTGTATAAAATTGCAGATGATCCGGGACAAATCAACAATCTGGCAAATGATCCTGAGTATGCTGAGATAAAAAATCAACTCTGGAACGACTTATCAGAGCATCTAAAAAAAACTGGAGACCCAAGAATAAATGGAGAAGATCCATGGCAGGCCATTACTTATCATCAAACAAATGGTTTTGGTGCCATGTATAATATGAGCTTGCCCGAGCATGAAAAAAATAGACATTCATTGAGGCCTGGAAATTAGTACACACCAATCGAGATCAAAACAGTTAAATCAAATCATCAGTTCAAGCGACTATAGTCTTGACAGGTATTTTAATCTCACAATGGCGGCATGTATCTCGGAAAATCCATGATCAGTCATCGGTTTATTAATTTGTAATTGGATCATTCCCCTCTTCAAGTATAAATTCCATTCTTCTGCAACTATAACCCTCAAATAAGCATCTAATACCTAAATGATGTTCAAAAACGAATTCTTCTGTTCGATAGCGAACGGTCAGTTGCCAAGTCATTTGTTTTAAGTAATTGATTTACAAATAATTGACTAAATGGCACAGTGTTAGCCATTTTCGTTTCAAGTCAATAATTTCAAACTCAACAATCATGATCAAAAATTACTTACGTGTTGCATTCAGGGTAATAGCCAAAAACAAAAGCTACGTGCTCATGAACACATTCGGTCTGGGGATCGCCATGGCCTGCTGTATCACTTCCTACATTTTACTGGCCTACAACATCGAATTCGATGATTTCCATGCCGAAGAGAAAGTAAAAAATACCTACCGCCTGGAAGCTGATCTGGTTCTGAACGATGGTGACAAGTCCTTGGGTATTCATGGCCCCAGCCCAATGGCAGAGATGGCCGTCAATGACATAGCAGGAATAAATCGCTTTACCCGCTTTGCCGGCAGTGGTGCCAATGTAAGTTTTGACACAAATGCCTTTGGGGAGTACGTCTCTTTTGCTGATAGCACATTCTTCGACATGTTCCAATTCAATATGATAAAGGGCAACCAAGAGTCATTCAAGGAAATCAGCACGATTTTTATTAACGAAGAAATGGCCAAAAAATACTTTGGTAACGAAGATCCCATCGGTAAGGTGCTGACCTTAAACTTCGCCAGACAAGTGGAGAAAAATATGATCGTGAGAGGTGTCTATGAAAAAATGCCAGTTAACTCTTCTCTAGTATTTGATGCTATTATACGATTTGAGCACTTCAAAGAAATGAGGGAATTAGATTCAAAGCCATGGGAAGATTGGAATCTACCAGCCATTTTCTTCGAACTGGATGAGGGACAAGACCCTAACCAAGTGGCTGATTCTTTTGATGGCTATGTGGAAAGAAGAAATGAAGCCAAGAAAGACCAGCATGTAGAAAAATATAATCTGAGCCACTACAAAGAAAAAGTAGAGGTGGGAGGAAATGTCTGGAGCCCCATCAACTTGCCCATTGAAACCGACCCTGTGATTGTGTTCATTGTCTTAGGCGTGATGATTTTGTTAATCGCCTGCTTCAACCTTACCAATACCTCTATTGCATTAACAAGTAATCGTTTGAAAGAGATTGGCCTGAGAAAATCCATCGGAGCGCAAAAGGAACATATTATCGGCCAGTTTTTGTTGGAAACGGTACTGATAGTGGTTTTGTCACTATTAGTGGGCGCAGCAGTATCGCAGATCATAGTACCAGAGTTTATTGCCATGTGGGATTTGCCTTATGATTTCAGTGATATGAAGGGCGTGAATGTTATGATCATGTTGATGACCATCGTTTGCTTCGTTTCTATTTTGACAGGACTCTACCCGGCACTTTTTAGCACAAGGTTTAACACCATAAACCTGCTCAAAGGAAATATCAGGATCAAGGGAACGAACCTTGTGACCAGAGCGTTAGTGACGGTTCAATTCGCCATCTCTGTCATTGTCCTTGTTGGTGGTGTGGTTTTTATGCAAAACACTCGCTTTCAACAAAGTATCCGATTGGGATATGATACGGACAAATTGCTTGTGGTAAATATACAAGGTGAGGAAGAAATTAATGCCCTGTTGCCACTGGCTCAATCACACCCCAAAATTGAATCTATTGCGTACACCAATAATCATGTAGGGGGAAATACATATCCTTCTCCTGTTGAATACGAAAGCGTAGTATACGAAGCGCAACACCTGGGAGTAGGCAAAAATTACTTTGAAACCATCGGCTTTGAATTTTTGCAAGGCAGACCTTTCGATGTGGATAAAACAACTGAATTTGAGGAAGCAGTGGTAGTGAGCAAGCAGTTTCTCGCAACTGTGGGTATTCAGGATGACCCTATTGGTAAACAAATTATTGTACACTCCAAGAAAAGACGCATCGTAGGGGTAATCGATGATTTTGTAGATAACGTGTACAGATCCAGAGATGCTGAACCTTTTGTTTTTTATGCGGCTGATCTGCCAAATATGAATCAAATGATATTCCGTGGAAAGAACAGCGATTTAACTGAAATAAATGAATTCATAGAAACAAATTGGAAAAAGGAATTTCCGACCAAGCCGTTTAACAGCAACTACCAGGAAGATATGGTTACTGCTAATTTTACCAAACTCAATACCAACCTGCAAAACATCTTTTTGTTTCTGACCATATTGGGAGCTATCCTTTCAGCCTCAGGTATTTACTCATTGGCTTCATTGAATATCGCAAAACGAACAAAAGAAATCGGCATCAGGAAAGCTCTTGGAGCATCAGTATCCAATATTATGATGCTGATCAATAAAGAGTTTTTTATCATTCTGGTCATGGCAGGGATATTCGGTGCTATCGGAGGGTATTTTGGCAGCAACAGCCTGCTGGACTTGATTTATGCCTATCACGTAACCGTAGATTTTGTGCCGTTGTTTTTCAGTGCCCTATTTATCTTCTTAATAGGCATTGGCACTACAAGCTTTACCATCTATAGAGGCGCCAAGGCTAACCCCGCAGATACACTTAGGGATGAATAAAATATTGAATTAGAAATAGTTTACGTTTTTAGGGGAGCTTTTTGGCTCCTCTTTTTTTGCCTTATTATACCCAACTCACGGTATTGTGAACCAATATCAATGTCTATACATTTGATTCTTTGATGATTGATTATTTATTAATCACAAGCTAAGCTACATCCTTCATCCTGTGCAGACCGATTTCGGTTAGGAGTTTCAGCTTATTGTGAGGCATCATCACTTTTTCTAAACCCACAATCTGAAAATGATAAATGAAGGAGTTAAAAGTACTTGCAGTTGATGACCATGACCTTCTCCTGGAAGGCATTGTTCGCAAGCTTTGCAGCCACGAAAAGATAGGCTCGGTCGATAAAACAAACGATCCTCTAGAGGCGGTAATCATGCTCAAAGTATCTTCTTATGATATGCTCATTACAGATTATGAGATGCCTGCACTGAATGGCAAAGAGCTCATCCTAATGGCACGAAAAATCCAACCGAAGCTCAAAGTGATAGTGCTGACAATGCATGATGAATCATTTATCGTAAAACAACTGATGGAATTGAAGGTAGACGGTTATGTATTGAAAAAAGATATGCCAAGGGATTTGAATCTGGCCATTACTGAAATTGCACGAGACGGAGGTTTTTTCAGTGCAGATGTGAATCACTGGAAAAAGGAATTTGAAATGCCGGAAAACAATAGCCAGCTATCAGGTCGGGAATTAGAAATCCTGCGTTTGATGGTGAAAGAATATTCAACCCCGGAAATAGCACAAAGGCTCTACATCAATCCGAAGACAGTTGAGACACACGAAAAAAACCTGATTAGGAAACTCAAAACACGCAGCAAATCAGGATTAGTAAAATACGTCATCGATCATCAACTGCTCAGTTGATGATTGATATACCGAGAATTCGTTAGAAAATTTGTTATTTTTTAATGTACCAAAGTCTGATGATCTGGTACCACTGAGAATGTGTTTCTCCTCCTGTAAATAGCTCAGTGTCAAAACTTCCTTCCTCGTCAGCCTCATGGATATTCGGTAGAAGTAGCGTCTCAATATTGACCACCTTTACATCATTGGTTTGCAACCAATCATTGAGTTGGCTTTGAATGGCCTCAAATTTTTGAATTTCTCCAGATTTGAAAAATGAGCCCTTTGCTTTTTCGGGCACAAAGTCTTTAACTTCTACTTTCATGGCATTATGGGTTTACTGAATGCCTTAATATACAACTGAAATGCAAAATTTGCAATTCTGCATCTTAAAACAGCCCATGTCCAGGCTTGAAAGAAATGAAACTTGAAAAATATGTAAAAATATTAATTACAAGTACTTGGTGACATCTACCACCTCCATACCGGCAGCAATAGCAGACTCAATACCGAAAATGCCGTCCTCATATACCACACAATCTTTAGGCTCTACGCCAATCATTTCTGCACATTTTAAGAACGTCTCCGGATGTGGTTTTCCATTGGTTACTTCCGTAGCTGTAACTATAACATCAGAGAACTCAAAAACAGGAAAAAGACTCATTAATTCGTTGACAGTTTTTCTGCTACTTCCAGTACCTATTGCCATAGGTACTTTACCATGGAATTCTTTCATGATATCATACACTGGCTCTATGATTTTAATCTTATCAAGATTATTGTCAACGAAATCTCTTCTCCTTTGAAGTGCGGTACTTAGATCGAAATTCTCAATATTGTAGTCTTTTTCAATCAAAGACATGGTCACCTTGTTGGGCATGCCGGCACGACTATAAAACTCTTCCAAAGGATAAAATACTCCCCAGGGTTCCAGGGCATAGTTATAGCTATCATGGTGCATTGGCATGGAATCCAAAAGTGTTCCGTCCAAATCAAAGATCAATCCTTTTACTCCTGTAGGAACTGGTATTATGGTAGTTTGCATATTGGGCGCAAACCTAGATGATATGTACACCATTTTCAAAGAACAAATATTATTTCACCATTAACTCGTTATCACCAAACAATTCGCAATTGAGAGCGTAAAAAACGAACGACATCCATATATCCGCAGCGGAAACAAGCAGGAGACCATTGCTCAAAACACGGAAGTAAGTAAATTGCCAGACAACATCTAATCTTGGACAGAAAAATAGAAAAAAGAGAATCAAATATTTCCAAACAGTGGCTTTGGAAAATGGCATGGCGAGACAGCAGGAGAAGCCGCGGCAAGCTGATGCTGTTCACGACTTCCATTGCCATCGGAATCGCCGCATTGGTTGCTATCAATTCGTTTAAGGAAAACCTGGAATTTGAAATTGGGCGACAGGCAAAGACTCTGCTGGGAGCCGATCTACTAGTCAGCAGCAAAAAGGAATTCACCCCGGAACAGCTATCGATGCTAGATTCTATCGGGGAAGAGTATTCTCGAGAGTGCTACTTCGCCTCTATGATATACTTTCCTCGCACTATGGGTACGAGGCTGGTGCAAGTTCGAGCTTTGTCAGGGCCCTATCCCTATTATGGTTCAATAGAAACTGAACCGACATGGGCAGGAGGTGATTTTCAAAACGGCCAATATGCCTTGGTAGACGAGAAACTAATGCTTCAATACGATGTGGATATTGGTGACGATATCAAGATTGGCAACCTACTTTTTAAAATAACCGGCAAGCTCCAAAAAGTACCAGGACAGACGGGAGTTACCTCGTCTATATCCCCGGTGGTCTATATCCCCTACTACTATTTACAGCAGACGGGCCTAATCAAAAAAGGTAGCAGAATTACCTACTCTCATTATTACCAGTTCTCTGACAATGACGAGTTGACCAATGTGATTGCTAACTATGAAGAGCGACTAAAAAAGGAATCACTGAGGTTTGATACGGTAGAAGAGCGCAAAGAAGACACGAGTTCAGCTTTTAAGAATATGGCCATATTCCTCAACATGAGCGCTTTTATTGCGCTATTGCTGGGGAGTATAGGAGTGGCCGGGGCAGTTCATATTTATCTTAAAGGCAAAGTTGAATCCGTGGCAATTCTCAGGTGCTTGGGACTAAAAGGCCCTCAAGCTTTCTATATCTATCTTTATCAGATCTTAATTATGGGGGCTTTGGGTTCAACCATCGGCGTGGTGATGGGTAGTTCGCTACAGTTTCTGCTACCTTCTCTTCTCCAAGATATTATTCCCATTACTATCGAACCTCAAATCTATTGGTATGTAATTGCCGAAGGACTCTTACTGGGGCTTTTCATAGCCGTGTTGTTCGCATTACTACCACTGATTTCACTTCATGGGGTATCGCCTCTGCTCTCCATTCGACTAGCTTACAACGACACGATTAAGCCTAAAGCTTCAAAGAGCCACTACATAGTGTATTCCTTGATAGTACTTTTTATCTATGGATTTTCATACTTCCAAATTGGTAGTCCGCTCAATGCGCTCTTCTTCTGCCTGGGACTTTTGGCCACCTTCGTTTTGCTTTGGTCAATATCAAAAGGGCTCATACATCTCACGAAGAAAGCATTCAACAAGGAGTGGAGTTATGTAACCCGACAGGGCATAGCCAACTTGTACCGACCAAATAATCAATCGGTGCTTCTGGTGATCACCATTGGTCTGTGTACTGTGTTGCTCTCCACACTGTTCTTTATGCGTTATTTGATCATTGATCAAATATCAATAATCGGCAGGGGCAAACGACCAAACATGGTACTTTTTGATATCCAATCTTCACAAAAGGAAGAACTCAAACAACTGACTGTAGATTATGAACTACCTATCGTACAAGAGGTACCCATCGTCACAATGCGACTGAAGGAGTTGAACGGCATTGATAAAATAAAAGCAGACAAGGACACTACCATCAAACACCCAAGCTGGATGTACAACCGTGAGTATCGCGTGACCTTCCGGGATTCTTTGATAGACAGTGAATCCATTTCATCCGGCAAGTGGGTTGGAAAAATTGATCAACCAGGTGACAGCATCTTTATTTCTGTGGCCAAAGGCTTTGCTGAAAACCTCAAATTAAATCTGGGTGACGAAATTCTATTCAATGTACAAGGAGCATTGATTAAAACTTATGTTGGCAGTTTTCGTGATGTAGATTGGCGAAGGGTGCAAACTAACTTTCTGGTGGTATTTCCATCAGGAGTACTGGAAGATGCTCCCCAATTTCATGTATTGATCACTAAAGTAGACAAATCAGACGTCTCAGCGCGATATCAACAGGCAGTTGTAAGGAGCTTCCCAAATGTATCGATCATAGATTTAGAATTGATTCTCAAAACTGTGGATGATGTACTGGGCAAAATATCTTTTGTCATCAACTTTATGGCCGCCTTCAGCATCATTACCGGAATGATAGTGTTGGCCGGATCAATAATTCTTAATAAATCTCAAAGAATTCAGGAAAGCGTACTACTCAGAACTTTGGGCGCTGTGAGAAAACAGATTTTCTCTATAACCACTATAGAATACTTTGTATTGGGAACCCTGGCGGGGATCACAGGACTTGTCATTGCCCATGCGTTCGGCTGGGGGATTGCCAAATTCATGTTTGAGTCGGAATACACCGTACACTATTTGTCCAGCCTTGGAATTTTGTTAATTGTTTCTTCAGCGACAGTGCTCTTAGGATGGAGCAATATTCGCCCAATACTTAAAAGCTCGCCTTTAGAAATATTACGCAAGGAGATTTGAGGGTTGGCATCAGGATTTTGGTCTTTACATTGAACACAACCCAGGTACAATGAAACGATTTTTTACTCTTCTGTTTATTATCTTCTCAGCGTTTGATGCGCAATCTCAGGACTCTTCTGCCGATGGGCCATCTAAGACGGTAATGAAAATTCAACCGCAACAGTTCATTGATCATACGTTTTTCCTGGCTTTAGAAAAATTCAATAAGGATTACGGCAAGAGTTTTATGCTTGGCCTGGGTCTAACATCTACAAACAATGAATACAGCGAGTCGGGATATAAGGCTGAAATACAATATCGATATTACCCACTAAAATTTACCGAGAATGAAGGGCGCAAAGCAGGGTCTAAATATCATGGTGGAATTTATGCATCAATTTATCTACATCATTCTTATAATGTAAGATCCTCACCATACTATGATTATAACAATCCTGATCCTACACCAATGGAGAATAAACGCAAAATTCTCGCCTTCAACCCTGGAGTAACAATAGGCTATCAAAAAACCTTTTTTGAAAAGCTTTATCTTGATGTATATGTTGGAGGAGGCATCAGAACAACCAATGTTTCAGATAGTCAAAGTGGGTTCATTGATTATAATGATGGGATATTCGATGAGAATTACAAAGGCATATTTCCCAAGATAGGATTCAGCATTGGTCTGGGATTATGACCTCATAATTAGCCAGATATTCATTTTTTTAGGGGTATTCTAATAAATAATTGACTTATAGTCAGTCAAACAAAAGATAAAAGGACTATGAAGCATTTCGTAACCATATCTCTAATAGTATTAGCTTGTTTCTTTTTAACAGGTTTATTGATCCCCTAACAGCTTGATTTAAGACAAAAAAAGGGAGTCTTTCGACTCCCTTTACCCAAAATTAAATCTAAAACTTGGTCTTAAATTTTCTCTTTATTAAGAAACAGATTTTACTGTTTTGATAATTCTAGCTGCAACTTTATATGGATCAGCATTAGAAGCAGGTCTTCTATCTTCCAAATAACCACTCCAATCATGTTGAACTGTAAATACTGGTATTCTGATTGACGCACCTCTATCCGATACTCCATAAGAGAAATCAGTAATAGCTGCAGTTTCGTGCTTACCGGTTAATCTTTGATCATTGTACGCACCATAAACAGCAATATGCTCATCTACAACTCCTCTAAATGCTTCACATACTTTTTCGATTTTCTCTTTCGAGTTAGCTGTTCTTGTGTATGTATTAGAAAAGTTTGCATGCATTCCTGAACCATTCCAATCAGTTTCACCAAGAGGTTTAGGATGGTACTCAACATATAATCCATATTTTTCTGAAAGACGCTCCATCAAGTACCTTCCCATCCAGATTTCATCTCCTGCAAGTTTCGCTCCTTTCGAGAATACTTGCCATTCCCATTGACCGGCAGCAACTTCTCCATTCGTTCCTTCTATATTCAATCCAGCTGCAATACAAAGGTCGAGGTGCTCGTCTTTGAAATCTCTTCCGAAAACATTTTGTCCACCTACTCCGCAATAGTATGGCCCTTGTGGTGCTGGATATCCTCCTGCAGGAAATCCAATAGGAAGATTGGTTGCAGGATCCATCAAGAAGTACTCTTGCTCAAACCCAAACCAGAAATCATTATCATCATCTTCGATAGTAGCTCTTCCATTGGTTGCATGTGGTGTGCCATCAGCATTGTATACTTCAGTCATTACCAAATAACCATTTTCTATTTCTGGATCAGGGCAGATAAATACAGGCTTCATGATACAATCAGAAGAACCTCCTTCTGCTTGTTCAGTGGAAGAACCATCAAATCCCCAATCGTCACAATCCTCGAGTTTTCCGCTGAAGTCCGATACCACTTTAGTTTTACTTCTAAGTGCTTGAGTTGGATATAAACCATCCAACCAAATGTATTCTAATTTTGATTTAGACATGTTAACTAATTTTTAATTGATAAAATATTTAAAAGTTATTAAGTGCTCTGTTCTTTAGGTCAGTTTTTAAGCTGAAAAAATTTGGATAATTATATGTGCTAATCGAGGATATCTCGGCTTCATACAAATATTACTGATTGCAGAAGCTAGCAAATATAATTACCCAAACTTAAAATCTTTACCCTATATTGATTAATCCAAAGCTCCTATCACCTTTGTGGTTCAAGTTAGAACCAGTTTGTTAATGAGGGTTGTAGTTAAATTTGAAATGTGGCTAAAAATGAACCTGTATTTCTAACAACCTCGTAATAATCAACGATTTGAAGCTAATTTTTTAACTAATCTTAAAAAACGGGCAATCTTAATTTTTTCTATTCTTAGAAGCTATAAACAGCAGCTAGTACGAATGAAGACAATGAAGAACTGACAGAGGCGTCATCCGCAACTACTTCGTCAGCAGAAAAGCTATCCAATCTAATTTCTGGAATCAAAGTCAAGTCGCCAACTTTTGCATTTGCAGTAAGCGTAAAGTCAATTACACTTTCACCTGCAGTCAAAGCAACACCTGCTTCATCATCGAAGTACTCTGCTCTTATACCCATTGAGAATGAATCAGTAAATGAGTTCTGCAGGTAAAGCGCAGCACCAGTAAAAGTATCTTTTGCTTTAGTAGCGTTCAATCCAAGAAATACAGTTTCTCCTAAGTCTACACCACCGGTAAAGTCAATTTGCCAAAAGTCATTAGCACTGTCTAAGATAAAGTTCAAGTACTGGCCACTTACACCTAGTTGAGCTCCTAATACATAATCGCCACTAGGGTTGAAGTCTGTCGCGTCAGTCGGGTTCATAATAGCTAACATCAAACTAGCGTCATCACTCAAAGTAAAGTCTGCTTTCAAACCACTGTGTGAAAAAGGTCCGTAAGAGAACATATAAGATGTAGAGTAGTTGTAATTAGCTGTTGGAGAAATCACCTCATACCCTAAAAATGTATTCCAGTTACCAAATGTCAAGGTAGTTCCGTCACTTACATTCCAGTATGCATACAACTGGTTTACAACACTAGAAGATCCAGTAGTAGAACCAAAAACAGCGTCTGTTCCTCTAGGACCGAATACCAAATCAGCAACAAATCCGGCTTTTTCTCCATCCATTCCCAATATAACGTTAGCCATACCTAAGGAGAAACCTGGAAGGTTGGCAAAAGAAGAACCTGGAGCCATAGTAGCGCCTGTACTTGGATCATTAGAATTAGTCAGGTTTGCTCTATAGTAAGCGTCAATACTACCTGATACACTTAGAGCAGGTGCTGATGAATCTTCATCTTGTGCAAATGCTCCGGAAGTAAGTCCAAGCATAAGCGCGTATATTAATGCAATTGTTAGTAATTTTTTCATGATAAAATAAATTATGAGTTTATGATTAATTGTTTAACAAATTTTCAAATTGGGAATTAAACCCTGCCCGGAAAATCCCACTACATCCGGGCAGGTATTTAATTAACAATTCAATTAAGAATTAGTTATCGTATACGATGGTGTAACCCCTGATACCATGCTCATGGCTATCAAGACCTTCTGTTTCATGCTCTTCAGAAACCCTAACTCCAATAGTTGCTTTAAGGATGAAGAATAACAAGAACGCGAGAGGGAAAGCGGCAGCTGCGTAGCAAGCCACACCTATCAATTGTGTTACAAATGAATAATCAGCAGCGAAGATACCCACCGCCAAAGTACCCCAGATACCGCAAGTCAAGTGAACAGAAACTGCTCCTACTACGTCATCCAGTTTAAATTTATCTAGTGTGATAGCTGAAAGTACAACGAGTATACCTGCTACAGCACCTATGATTAATGAAGCGTTGATCGAAACAACATCAGCTCCAGCTGTGATACCTACAAGTCCTGCAAGGATGCCGTTCAATACCATACCCAAGTCCATTCTTTTGAATACAAAGTATGCAGTAAAGAATCCAAATAATCCACCAGTACATGCAGCAAGACATGTTGTTACCAATACATAAGATACTAAGTCAGGATCAGCAGACAGTACAGAACCGCCGTTAAATCCAAACCATCCTAACCATAGTAAGAATACACCAATTACAGCTAACGGCACAGAAGTACCAGGCTTATCGATTACCTTGCCATCTACATATTTTCCAAGTCTTGGCCCTATAACGATGATACCAGCTAATGCGCCCCAGCCACCTACAGAGTGAACTAAAGTAGAACCAGCGAAATCATAGAATCCCATACCGTCAAGGAATCCACCACCCCATTTCCAGCTTCCTAGGATTGGGTAAACTATACCTACATACACAACTGTAAAAATCATGTAAGCAGAAAGCTTAACACGCTCTGCGATTGCTCCAGATACAATGGTAGCAGCAGTAGCAGCAAACATCGCCTGGAACAAGAAGTCTGTCCAGTAAGTGTATCCTCCGCCGGCGTACTCAATAGAAGCACCGTCAGTAGCAGGATCAAATCCAATTCCGAAACCTGCGAAACCAAAGAAACCACCAAAGTCTCCAGGGTACATCAAGTTGAATCCACACAAACAATATGTCACGATCCCGATGATCGGCGTGATTGTGTTTTTGAAAAGGATGTTGACAGTGTTTTTAGACTGTCCAAATCCAGCCTCAACCCCAGCAAAACCAAGGTGCATAATAAAAACCAAAAACGTAGCGACCATCATCCATACGTTGTTGGTTGTAAAAAGGGCAACTGCTCCTTCGGATGCTGCATCCTGAGCAACCGCAGCTACACTGCTCACAGACTCTATTGTCTCTGCTCCCAGTGCGTCAGTGGTAATTCGTAGCAAAAGTTCTTTCATGCTTTCTCTTATTAAATTGTTAAGTAAATAAAAATCCGGGGTGGTTTTTACCCCATTTGCTAGCAAAACTATATTGATCAATCAATACTGGTCAAAATTTTACCCTAAAAAATTAATAAATACGTAAATAAATTCACTTTTGGCATTTTGAATACCCTTGATTTATAAATTTTATAATCAGAATATGGAAATGGGATGAATTTTTACCCCATCTCACTCAATTATGGAAGAAATCATGGTCTTCGGTTAAATTTTTACCCCAAAAACACATTTTTTACGTATTTTCATGATTGCGTAGGCTATTGAAAATTTCTTAACGTTTTGATATTTTGATACAAAACAGTCTTTTTTTAGTGTTTTCGAAAGAAAAAGAGACTTTATTGATGAATCCAATATCATATTGCATTTTCATTAAAAATATTTAAATCTATTGGCAAAGACTCAAAAACAGATAAAAGGGGAAAAAGCCGAACAACTGGCAGTAGAGTATTACGAAACGAAAGGATTTGAAGTAGTAGAACGAAATTACAGATGGAGTAGGGCAGAAA
Source organism: Cyclobacteriaceae bacterium (assembly GCA_049115735.1). Taxonomy (GTDB): domain Bacteria; phylum Bacteroidota; class Bacteroidia; order Cytophagales; family Cyclobacteriaceae; genus CAXBNB01. The sequence continues at coordinate 303,369 of JAGDZP010000004.1, forward strand.
TTGACTTAATCATAATGAAACCACAATTACTGGTTTTTGTTGAGGTCAAGTATAGAACTAATATGAACTATGGAAATCCGGAAGACTTTGTAAGCCCAAATCAACAACGGTCAATTATAGAAGCAGCCGATGATTATATACATGCCATCAATTGGGTCAAAGACATTCGCTTCGATATCATTGCCATAAATAGGCAAAACCAATTAGAGCATTTTGAAGATGCCTTTTATTAGGAGCTGGTAAAGTTGTATATGCTCTCTATTAAGTTTTCGAATTTCTTATTTAGAATTCTCCTTTTTAATTTCAAGGTGGGAGTTAACTCTCCGCTATCTACACCCCATGGCTCAGCAACAATTTCAAACTTCTTTATTTGCTCCCAACTTCCAAAGTCCTGATTCCTTTTATCTATTTCATTTTGAAAAAGCCGATAGACCATTTCAGCAGAAACAAGGTCTTCCTCATTGGAATACTGAATGCCCTCTTTGTCTGCCCATTCTTTCAGGGAGTCAAAATTGGGAACAACCAGGGCAGACGGGAACTTACGTCCTTCCCCCAATACCATCACTTGGTCAATATATATAGACTCTTTGAATTTATTCTCCATCGGCTGGGGTGCTATATATTTCCCGCCTGATGTTTTGAACATCTCCTTCTTTCTATCGGTAATTTTCAAAAAGCCATCTTCAAGCACACCTATATCCCCTGTATGAAACCATTGGTCAGTCATCACTTCGGCAGTTATATCTGGCTGCTTAAAATAACCTTGCATAACATTTGGCCCGCTACAGAGTATTTCACCATCATCAGCTATTTTCACCTCAACACCTTCAAGTACTTTACCTACCGAGCCTATCCGAATAGATTCGTACACAGGAGCGTTGGCTGAGATCACTGGAGAAGTTTCTGTTAGCCCATAGCCTTCGCACACCCTAATATCAGCAGCCCAAAATATCCTGGCTAACCTTGGCTGCAATGCTGCCGCACCAGAGCCAACCATTTTTACATTACCGCCCAATGCTGCACGCCACTTGTTGAATACTATTTTGTCAGCAATCCCAAGACGGAAATTATACCACCATCCCATGTCCCTGGATGGATCGTACTTCAAACCCAAATCAACGGCCCAAAAGAAAATATTCCTGGCGAACGTTGACAGCTCGTACCCTTTAGAAATGATTTTGTCATATACCTTTTCTAGAAGACGCGGAACAGTGTGAAAAGTATGTGGTTTGATTTCACGAAGATTGTCAGCAATGGTCTCCATGCTCTCTGCATAGTAAACAGACACTCCCCAATACATAAAATAATAAAGGCCGGTCCTTTCATAAACATGGCAAAGAGGTAGAAAGCTCAATGCTCTGGAATTTCCCCTAGCCAACAATTGCCCAAACCGAGGCGCAACAGCTAAGGTATTGCTTACAATATTTTTATGGCTCAACATGACACCCTTTGGTCGGCCTGTGGTGCCCGAGGTATATATAATAGTCAACAGATCATTTTCGTCTATCTGATTTCGGAGACTTTCAAGTGACTCGACATCTCCGGATCTATTCAGGTCTCTTACTTTCGTCCAATGGTCTACTCCTTCTACTTCGTCAAAAGAAAAGACACCTTGAATGCTTAAAGATTCAGTAGCCTCTTTCACCTTACCAACCAATTCGCCAGTTCCGGCAAATACAAGCTTGACTTCCGCATGATCAAATATGTATTTGTAATCTTCGACAGTAATCGTCGGGTACATTGGCACACTTACGCCACCAATCTGCTGCACCGCCAGATCTATAAAATTCCACTCCGGGCGGTTCGTAGAAACTATTGCTATTTTGTCCCCTCTTTCGATCCCTAACTCTATAAGCCCAAGGCTTAGATAATTAATGGTGTCAATCACATCATTGGTAGAGTAGTTACGCCAAATGCCATTTTCCTTCAAGTTGAGACTATCCCTCAAGGGATAGTTTTCTTGTTGGTAAAATATAAAGTCAAAGGCTCGCGTCAATTGCATATATATAGTGATTTGTGACTATAGCAATATATCCAATTTTTAATTGAAAGCCTACAGGGGCACTTGGTAAAGCTTTGCAATAATTCCGATATTTACTTAAACCAAATCCGTTTCAAAATGACTCAAATAAGCAATGAAGATTTTAAGCGATTGATGATTAAGTACACCATTGTGGCCTTAGTCATTCAAGTATTTCCGGAACTGTATTACGAACTAGGAATTCCACACCCGATTGACATAGGCATAGTGTATCCTTATTTATTCAATCTCGCAGCAGCCTATTTCATTTACAGGGATCTGGAAAAGCTTGGACTACCCAAACAGTGGTTACTGCTTGCGCTCACAGCTGTTTCGCCCATGATAGGTATGCCCTTTTTTCTTATTTTAATAATGAATGAAAAAAATGAGGCCTTTTCAGGTTCAAAGAAATAATTTAGCAGCATCTTAGTTAAGAGTATATGCCGATGAAACATTCTTTAATAAAAACAGCACTCATTTCGTTTTCACTTGCCCTTATACTTTTTGGTTGCAATCCCAATAAGATTTATGATGACTATGTTGACTTGGAGAATAGTGTATGGAATGTAGACACGCTGGCTACTTACGATTTTGAGATTCCCAACTTATCTGACGCCTACGACATATCTTACAATGTGAGATACGCTGATATGTATCCATACTATAATATATATATAAAGTACTACCTGGAGGATTCGTCAAAGAACATCATCAAGTCTGAGCTTCAGGAAATTTTACTTTTTGACAAGAAGACCGGAATACCACTCGGGGATGGAATCGGAGACATTATAGATCGGGAGGTTTTAATATTCAAAGATTTTGATTTCCCCTACGCCGGAAAATATCGTTTTAGGGTAAAACAATTTATGCGAGTTGAGAATCTACCTGGCATTATGTCTTTCGGACTAAGGATAGACAAACAGGCAGAATAAGAAACTATCTCCCTCACAGAATTATTTTGTCATAAAACCCGTTGTTGTCATATTGAGTCAAAACAACAGCCGACATGAAGATCAAGCATCACTTACTCCCTATTCTCGTCCTATTTTTCATTACAACTTATTCAGTCAAGGCGATTGATACATTGAAGATTTCTGATGCGGTCCTTAAAAAACGCATCAGCTTAATAGCAGAAGGCAATGGTGGGCTTGGAGAAAAGTCGGTTAGTCTTACGCTTAGAAACAATGTATCATCCAGCCTGTTGATCTTGATACCTGCAGGACAAATTTTAAACTCGGCGGATGCCGATGCACAGGATCTGATTGTTCTTGAAGAAATAATTGTATCACTGCCTCCAAAAAAAGAGGGTACTACAATATTAGCTGGAGCCTGCACTCAAATGTCTAACTACGCCCCGAAAAAAGGAGAAAGTTATAATTTGGGGCAAATAGCCGTTGGGCCGTTGTTGAAAGTAGCACAAATTGTCTCAGACAACAATTTTTCCAACGTCAACGCTCAAGCCGCGGTATGGGGGATTACAGATGGTGGATCAATTAACAACATCCATGGAGGGCGCGATGTAAACATCACATGGGACCTAGTGAAAATTGTTGCCGTCCATCAAAAAGAAAGTCTGCCAGATAAGGACGAGTTTCTCTCACGCCCTATACCTCAAGCACGTATCCTCTTTTCCGCACGCAATGATTTATCATACCATGCACCGAGAAATATGAGAGGAACTTTGGCATTGTATAATGAGTCGGGAGATATGATCCGTGAGTACTTCAAAAACAAAAACTTAAATCGGGGAGTTCACATATATACTATAGGAGTCAATGATATCCTGGAAGAAGTAGAGATTTTTAAGGCAAAGCTTGTAGATGACAAAGGAGGGGTGCTTGCTGAAATGGATCTAGACCAAAGCCTGCCATATGAAGAAGTCGAGCAAAAAACCATACAGGTCAACTTTGAATACATAGTAAGAAAGCCAGCAACGGTTTCAATGATCATTTATGACTCAAAGGGAAATCTCGTGGAGGAAATTTTCACCAACAGAAGGTTGGTGCGCTCTAAAAGAACCGCAAGGTTTAAATTCTTTCATGCCAAAAAAGACGAGGAATTCTTCACTGTAAGACTAACTAATGACCTGGCTGAGGTCTTGCATGAGGAGAAAATTTTGAATAACTGATCGTCTTTGACTTGCAAATTCTCATCCATTTCATCTTTAGTAACAAACCGTAAGTTCAACAACTCACAAATGAAGGTTAGTCCTTCACGAGCTTATGCGTATCTATATAATCAGGATCAATATTTATACCCAATCCCGATCCTGAAGGTACTTTTATTACGCCATCAATACTCTCAAAAGGTTCCGCCTTACTTTCAATCGGCACTGTAGTCCCATTGGCATCCTTAGTTGCAAACATTTTGAATTCGTGAAACTCAGCCGCCGCTGGACACACCGACACCATTTGTAGTAGATACACAAACCCAAGCCCACCTCTGGAAATATGTGGTGTTATTTGAAGGCCGGCGGCCTTTACCATCTGTGCAACCTTCATGGTGCGGATCATTCCTCCATTGTAAAACAGATCCGGTTGAAGAATTTGAAATACTTCATTCCCGATCAGATACCTAAAGGCATGAACACCAAATTCTTCTTCGCCACCAGCCATAGGAATTTCAAGGGCTTGCTCAACAAGTTTTTGTTCCTCATACCAATCCCACGGAACAGGTTCTTCATAGAAGTAGTAGTTGTAATCTTGAAGAATTTTTCCAAGACGTATCGCTTCTTTAACAGAATAAGAGCCATTCCCATCGATCATTAAGTTCATATCATCACCAAACTTTTCTCTGGCCATTTTTATGAGCTTTTCCGTTCTACCTGGGGCATTGTCTATATCGGTAGCCAAATTGTCACCTCGCCCGGCCCGAATTTTCACTGCCTTGGCCTTCGTCTTGAGGTAGTCTTGGTACATCAATTCCAAAGAATCCTCTGGCTCGGTTCTACGAAGTGCAGCCAGATGATGTCCCAGGTATATTGCTACTTCCGGGTTTTCTATCTCACCAATCAGTTGACCAGCAGGCTTATCAGCGATGGTCCCCATCATATCCAGAATGGCAAATTCTATGACCGCTATTTGTACACAAAGTGGTATCCCCTGACACTTCACATTTCTTTCTGCAGCATTGAAAATTAACAAATCCAAATCCCTCGCATCCTTACCAACGAAATGTTTCTTCAAATTCAGATTAAACATTGGGTAACTGGACTTTGCAATAAATGGGTGCCCAACAGCTACTCCTACAGCCCCATCTTTTGATCGCACTCGACAGATTGTGTTATTCCTATCCTTCAGCAGTTCCAATGTCTCAATGATAACAGGGTCTGGGAAAAGTCCCTTTTTGAATACTGGCCTTTTCAGGACCTCATCAAGTGCAGAATAATCATTTGCGTATTCTGCACTATTGCTTACAGGCTGTGATTGTTGCTTATTTGCTCCGCAGGAAGACAAAGGCATAAATGCTGAAGCACCGCCTGCCATTGCTGCCGCTTTAATAAATTTTCTTCGGTTGGAATTCATAGCGATTTGATTTTCTCAACAAATTAACAAATTGACTTGAAAAGAACTGGTCATTTACGGTCTAATTCTAAACTCTAAGAAAGATCAGGCAACAAAAAAACCGAGCTTTTTGCTCGGTTTTAAGTACCAGAGGCGGGACTTGAACCCGCACGACCCGAAGGTCACAAGATTTTAAGTCTTGCGTGTCTACCAATTCCACCACTCCGGCAGGTTTCATCAAAGTGCATAAAAAAAGTGTATGCGCGATGCTATTGCACCTTCTCACTCACATACACTCTCACACTCAATTAGAGCGAAAGACGGGATTCGAACCCGCGACCCCGACCTTGGCAAGGTCGTGCTCTACCAGCTGAGCTACTTTCGCATTTTTAACCCTTCTGGCTAAATGGAGTGCAAAGATATGTAGGGGTAGTAAATTTTCAATGTTTTGATAAGATATTTTATCACTTATTCTCAAATACACCACAACTCTTCAGAAAGGATCGCCATTCAGCTCTTAACGCAAGAAATGGCAACTATTCTTTACCATCAACATAGCCTTGTAAGTAGCTAAAATATGAAGTTAATTTTCCATCTTTGGCAATGGTAGCTCTTTCGATAATTCCATCTTTATCTTCTCCCAATAGATGAGGAATTACATTAGATATGAGCTGTTTCCCAAAGTCTTCAGAAGCATTTCTCGGCAATTCAGAAGGTAAATTATCCACCGCCATAACTGTGACATTTCCTTCATCGGATAGTGAAGGGGCTACTTTGTCCTGGGTAGGATCATAATCGTAAATTGGATCTGCTAGAGTACAAGGGCGCTTCGTACTGGGAATTGATCCTTCGATATCGCATGTGATATCCGCGATTACCTTTATTTTGAAATCTCTCCTTAGCATGTCTTCTCTTGAAAATAGAACTGGAGCTTGTGGATGCCAATATGCCCCACCAATCAGTATATCCGCGTTTTGATAAACCGGCTGAAAATCGCTAAGGAAGTTTTCAGGGTGATTAAAAAATTCAGCGCGATTGAAAGGTAGATCATCTTTATGCTTATTGTAATCCCTATTATTGAGTTGGGTGAACACCGGTTCATCAAAACTCTTTTCTATAAATTCCATCGGGCTTATTTGCCTGATGCCCAAGCCGAAAAGTACTTCCATCGCTCCTTTAGATACTCTTCCTCCTCCAGTCAATGCTATCTTTATTTTTGGGAGCTGTACTTTATCATATTCCGATTTTAAATCTTCCAGATCAAAACACTCATGTGCTCTGCGTAAATGAAAAAGATTGTACCGCTTGCCAAACGTCCAAATGGCATTATAAGCCCCAACTACTCCTGCATAGCGCCCAAATGCAATCACCCTTTGACCATTGGCATCTGTCAAACACTCATAATCAATGAGCGTGATTTTCTTTCTTAAAACCTCCCTTAGCAATTCTCGATTATAATCTTGCTTTTTTATAGTATGCGAAAAGAAGAAATAGGTTTTTTCAGGTAATAGATTTGGAATTGGTACCTCTTTTACGCCAAAAAGTATATCGCATGAGGACACATCATCAACCATTTCCACAGAAGCTGAGATATAATTATCATCATTGAAACAGCGTATTTCACTTTTCTCGCAAACTACCTCTACATCTGGAAATTGATCCTTTATTTGTTGTGCCTGATATGGCACAATAGGTACCCTTTGATCTACAGGAATTTTCCCCTCTATTAAAATACCTAGTCTTATCTTTGACATGCTAATGCTTGTTAAAATTCTATGGCCACAAATATAATCACCACAATACTACTATGGAGTAGCTATCTGTTTTTGCATAGTTTTCTGGCATCAGAATCCGTAAAAAATCATGCGCATGGGTTGGTGTCAAAAAAGGTCTACCGATTGATATATTCAATCATTTCCATTGTAACTCTACTACCGATATTTCTGTACCTAGCCTCCACCCCATCGGCCTTCATACTGGATAAGTCAGATCTTTTGAAGTACTTTTCTTTGGCACTATGTACATGGGGCATAATAGTTACTAAGCAATCCTTCAAACACTATAGCCTGGGTAAATTCTTAGGATTCAAAGATGAAAACCCTGACGAAGATTTAGTAATTGACGGGCTATATAGATACGTAAGGCATCCGCTTTATTCAGGAATGATACTTATTTCGCTAGGTTTTTGGCTGTATATTCCAAACACATTGAACCTTATCAGTATAGGAGTGATATATGCCTATTTGGTCATTGCTATTCCTATCGAGGAGAAAAAACTAATAAAGCTATTTGGGAAAGAATATGTGGATTATAAAAAAACCACGCCAGCAGTTTTCCCTGACCTATCTAGACTAACAGATCGTTAAAATCCGATACTGTCCATGACTACTGTTTGTCTGGACTATCATCGCGATCAATTAGCTTCTTGTCTTCGACATTCTTATTTAGAAAGTCATTGAGCTTATCAATATCAAAGGACGAATTGATCTCACCAAAGGCATTTACCCCAACTTCAAAGCCCTCAAGGTCGGGGTTTACTTTTGCCTTTTTTTTCTTTTGCTTGCTCATTGATCAACTATTTTGTCAAACTCGGTAATTCCTGAATTTATACGACTGATGGTTTCTTGAGTTCCGAGAATCTCCATTATTTTCATCAAATCAGGTCCTCCCTGTTCTCCGGAAACAGCTACCCTCAGCAGTTGCATTACAGAGCCAGCACCAACATCATTAGCCTCTGCGGCACTGTTAAGCGCTTCTTGAATGTTTGCTGCACTCACATTTTCAAGAGAAGATAAGTTTTCTACAAAACTGCTAATTACACTTTTGGCCTCTCCCTTCCACCTTTTTCTGACCACTTTTTCCACATATTGACTTGGTGATTGAAAGAAGAATTTTCCTTTTTCAAGCAAATCAGGAATCAACTCTATTCTTTCTTGCAGCAAGCCAGCGATCTCATAGGCTTTTTGTTGGTCACAATCGAACCCTGCCTGAGCAGTCAAGTGAATCAATTCTGACGCAATGCTTTCCACTGGTTGTTTTCGCAAATACTGCTGATTGAACCAAACGGCCTTGTTGATATCGAATTTTGCCCCTGCCTTATTTATTCTGTCAAGAGAAAACTTCTCAATCAATTCATCAATACTGAAAATTTCCTCCTCTCCGCCAGGGTTCCATCCCAAAAAGGCTAAAAAGTTCACAAATGCGTCATTCAAATAGCCTTCTTCCTTAAATCCTTTTAAGTCTGCATCATCTCCGCCTGACTTCCATTCCAAAGGAAATATTGGAAATCCATGCTTCTGTGCATCTCTCTTGCTGAGTTTACCATTACCATCCGGTTTTAGGAGCAATGGCAAATGGGCAAATTTTGGCATCTGGTCTTTCCATCCTAAAAAATCGTATAGCAGCACATGTAGGGGAGCTGAAGGCAACCACTCCTCTCCTCGTATCACGTGAGATATTTTCATTAAATAATCATCCACCACATTGGCCAGATGGTAAGTAGGCATACCATCAGACTTCATTAGCACCTTATCATCCAATGTTGATGAATGCACCATAACCCACCCCCTAACCAGATCATTCAATCTTATTTCGTCTTTTGCAGGCACTTTAATTCGTACAACATAGGGTTCTCCATTATCAATTCGCTGTTGCACCTCCTCGGCTGACAGGGTAATGGAGTTTTTCATCGAATTCCTTGAAATACTATTGTAATTAAGAGAATTCGCCTTGGCTTCCTTTAAACGTTGGCGCATGGCATCCAGCTCTTCGGGAGTATCAAAAGCATAATAAGCCTTTCCCTTTTTGATCAATCTATCTACATGCTCCTTGTAAAACTCCTTTCTCTGAGATTGTACATAAGGACCATATTCCCCACCGACCTCCGGGCTCTCATCCGGCTCAATTCCGCACCATTTCAGGGATTCAGTTATATAACCCTCAGCCTCGGCTACATAGCGAGATTGGTCAGTGTCTTCTATTCTTAGAATGAACTTTCCGTTGTTCTTTTTTGCAAAGAGATAATTATAAAGAGCTGTTCTAACACCTCCAATATGCAGAACACCTGTTGGGCTAGGCGCAAATCTTACTCGTACTTCCCTGTCCATATAAGAATTATTTATTGAGGCGCAAAGCTATGAAGAACGTGCCTTTTATGCCGACGAGATAAGAATAATTATAGAATTGCAATGCAAGAGATTTCCACTCGTACATCTTTTGGTAGGCGGCTCACTTCGACCGTTTCTCTTGCCGGAGGGTTTTGTTCGAAATACTTGCCATAGGTCTCATTAATCCTTCCAAAGTCATCCATGTCTTTGACGAAAATGGAGCATTTAGCAATGTTTGAAAAATCACCACCTGCTCCTTTTACAATAGCCCCAATATTTAGCATCACTTGGTCAGTTTCTTCTTCTATTGTTCCAGAAACAAGCTTTCCAGTTTCAGAATCAAGAGGGATTTGACCTGAAACATACAAAGTATTTCCAGCGAGAGTAGCCTGACTGTATGGGCCTATTGGAGCAGGAGCGTTTGACGAATTAATAATTTTATGCATTTATTCAACTGTTACGGACTTAGCCAGGTTTCGAGGTTGATCAACATTACAGCCTCGCATTAATGCTATATGATATGATAGCAGCTGCAATGGAATAACTGACACAAGTGGCATTAAGGCCTCATGGCAAGAAGGTACTTCCACAACAAAATCAGCCATCTGCGGAATTAGCGCATCTCCTTCAGTCACTACCGCTATCACCACTCCTTTTCTGGCCTTCACTTCCTGTATATTAGAAATGATTTTGTCGTATGAGCTGTCTCTTGTAGCAATCACTACCACCGGCATATTTTCATCAATCAATGCTATGGGTCCATGCTTCATTTCGGCCGCAGGGTATCCCTCAGCATGGATATAGGAAATTTCTTTAAGCTTGAGAGCCCCTTCGAGTGCAACTGGGAAGTTATACCCTCTTCCTAAATAAAGGAAATTGGCAGCATCCTTAAACATATCAGAGATAAACTCAATTTTCTCGTTTGATTCCAGCACTTTTTTAATCTTACCCGGAATCTGGGACAATTCAGTCAATAGCTGGTTGTATAGTTCCTTGGTAATTGTGCCCTTACGGTCTGCCACACGAAGCATTATCATTGTCAGTAGCGTGAGCTGAGCAGTAAATGCTTTAGTGCTTGCCACGCCAATTTCCGGACCGGCATGCAAGTAAGCTCCCTCGTCAGTGATTCTCGATATTGAAGAACCAACTGCGTTTACAACTCCTAGGATAATTGCGCCTTTGGACTTGGCTAGCTCTAATGCCGCCATGGTATCTGCAGTTTCTCCAGATTGAGATATAGCGATAACAACATCTCCCTTGTTGATCACAGGATTTCGATATCGAAATTCCGAGGCATACTCTACTTCCACAGGAATTCTACAATATTCCTCAAATAGGTATTCGGCTACTAGTCCGGCATGCCAGGAAGTGCCACATGCGATAATCACTATACGATTGGCATTGGTCAATTCGTCTGCATATTTTGTAATTCCACCCAACACGAGTCTGCCCTGTGCAGCGTCCAATCTTCCTCTCATACAATCTGTAATAGAGGCAGGCTGTTCGAAAATCTCTTTTAGCATGAAGTAGTCATATCCACCTTTTTCAATTTCGGCGAGATCCATGTATAGCTTTTGAATATAAGGAGACAACTCTTGGTCATCTATGCTTTTTACATTCAATCCTTTTCGAGAAATAATGGCTATCTCTAAGTCATTCAGGTAAATAACCTTATCAGTATGCTCAATAATTGGAGTTGCATCGGAAGCAATAAAATATTCTCCTTCACCAACCCCAATAACCATCGGGCTTCCTTTTCGTGCAGCGATTAGAACATCCGGATTCTCTTTGTCCATTATCACTATTGCGTATGCGCCAATGATTTTTGACAAAGCAACACGAACCGCTTCTTCAAGATTACAACTATTCTCTTTCTTGATAAATTCAATAAAATTGACCAGAACCTCTGTGTCCGTATCACTATTAAATGAATACCCCTGATCTTGGAGTTCTTGTTTTATAGACCCATAGTTCTCTATAATTCCGTTGTGAATTATTGCCAGGCTTTGGGATTGAGAAAAATGTGGATGCGCATTGACATCATTTGGTTCACCGTGGGTCGCCCATCTCGTGTGGCCAATCCCAATTGTGCCTTTTGGATCATCTAGTGCTATCGACTGATCCAGGTCAGCAACTTTCCCTTTTTTCTTGTAAATCTTGAGACTTCCATTGTTTAAAGCAACTCCAGCACTATCGTAACCACGATACTCAAGCCGTTTTAAGCCACTTAAAAGAATAGGATATGCCTGCTTATCGCCTATATAGGCTACAATCCCACACATAATATTTATTTTGGAATGGTATAATAAATTTTGAGTTTCACCCCTTCTTTGTCAAATATGCCCTGGTTCATGGTAGTGATATCACTTGGAACGAGCAACAAGTTATCAGGATCGACTTCTTGATTGTTGAGTAGCTGGGAGAATAGTGTAGTCTCTACTTTATAGGTCATATCATTTTCGTCTAACTCAGCTATGGCCGAAGTATTGGCGGAAGAAGACAAATAACTGGCGTTCGTAAGAATAACTGACCTGGAAGCGTTGGTAATATTTGCCCCCTCCCGAAGGAAGAAAAACCTTGAACCTCCCACATTTGAGATGAATTCGCTATTGCCCGCATCAGATGACAAACTAAGTTCGATATCCGTCCTATTAATAATAAGATTTCCCGTGCGATCTAAGAATTCCTTAAACGGGGTAAGATCAACACTAGGATAGATACCTGTACCTGATTGGAGATATACATTACCATCGTTCAGATCAAAAGAATTCAAACTTTCCGGAACTATACTCATTGCTGAGCCACTTCTATCAGTTTGGATAGAATTATATCGAATTGTATTGGCTTCACTGAGGGCGGCCAAATTGTAGACGATAGACAATGAATCCTCAACCACGGAATCTTTAGCAACATGTTTCACATGATAGTATACCCCCAATTTTGTTTCAGCGCTATTTGGATCAAAACCCATAATAGCAGAATTATTATCCCCAGGTATAAGTGCTATCCCTTTGAGATGATTCAATAATGAATCGCCACTAATAACACCTAGTTTTTTCGTTCTCATGAATCCCAAACTATTCTCACCAAATATTGGAACCTGAATTCTGACAATACTATCCACTTGAGGATTGACTATTACTGTCTCCTCTCCATAGACTGTACTCAATTCATCAACAGGTGTTGGGAAACGAGCAAAGTAACTAACCCCTGTAAAAAGAGTATCACTGATTTGAGCGACTTTGATCGTCTGCGGTTGACCCACATTGTCTGAATGGTAGTAATTCAGTCTCAACTGAAGTACTGCAGAGTCAAGTACATAATCCTCAATATGAACGTCTGAGTCATCCCGAGTGGTATCTCTGACAATATAGGTAAACCTGTTAAGGCCGACTTGAGTCACAGCGGTGGAATTAGTAGTACCGAAAGTGGGGTCAGCATATTTTCCAACAAGCAAACGCGGACTTGCACTCGTTCTTAAACTATCAATGAAATAATTGGTAGCGGGAAGCACCAACTCTTCATAAAACACACCTATCTGAGTGCCATCTGTATTGAGGGATAAGCCAACTTCACTAGGATCTTCACACGACAATAAGCCAATCACTAATCCAAGAGGAACTAGTGAACGACAAATTTTATCCAACAAGGTCATTATAGAGATTATAATAAGAGTCTAAGAAGTTTTCGTCTTTTTCTATAGTGTCAACTTTTTTATCTTTTGACACATCTGACAACAGTTTATTGAGTACCTCACCTGTGTCTTCCTTGGCCTTGATCACAGCATCAGCATACTCCATACCCAATCTCATAAATCCTTCGAAATCGGCTGATTTCAGGTTATCAAGCATGCCTTCTTCAATATCCATCATCATCACCTTCTCAATCAAATCATTTCCGAATTTGTGTTCGAATGAATTGTCATATACAGTGAAAACCGTTTTAGCATTTTTGAAGATAGGGTCGTTCTTGTAAGTAGTATTTACATACAGAGGAATCAAGCTTGTCATCCAGTCATTACAGTGAATGATGTCTGGAGCCCAACCTAATTTTTTCACTGTTTCAAGCACTCCTTTGCAGAAGAATATCGCTCTCTCGTCATTATCAGGGTGAAATTTCTCCTGCTTATCAAAGAAAACTGACTTACGGTGGAAATAGTCCTCATTGTCAATAAAATAGACTTGTAACTTCGCATTTGGTATAGAAGCAACCTTAATAATCAATGGTTTCTCCTCGTCACCCACAGAAATATTGATACCTGAAAGTCTAACAACTTCATGTAGTCTGTTCTTTCTTTCATTAATCAATCCAAATCGTGGTACTAAAATTCTAATTTCCATACCCCTCTCTTGCATCGCCTGAGGCAGCTGCCTCACGAATTCCGCAACTTCGGTAGTCTGTAAAAAGGGGTTAATTTCGCTTGCAACATAGAGAATTTTATAGTTCGACATAAAATTTGAATTTTAGATGTGTTATTTTAAAATGACCACAAAATTACACTATTTTTGGCTTTTTCTCAACTATAATGCCTAATTCCGCTTGAAGGCTGCCTGAGCATCTCGCATTTTTTTATGAAAAAATTTAATTCCATTGCTTCGCTAAGGCTATATCTGGATGCCCAACGTCAAGAAGGTTTGGAAATAGGCCTTGTTCCTACAATGGGGGCACTTCATGCAGGACATTTTGAGCTGATCAAAAGGTCCCAATCTGAAAACGACCTTACGGTGGTAAGCGTTTTTGTCAACCCCGCTCAATTTAACAACCCTGAAGACCTGCAAAAATACCCGCGCAATGTTGAGGAAGATTTGAGTAAACTCGAGAACTTAGGATGTGATGCAGTATTCACGCCAGGCAATGAGGAAATGTATTCGCATGAAGCTATTCTCAGTTTCAATGTCGGCTACTTGGATTCGATCATGGAGGGGAGATTCAGACCAGGGCATTTTTCAGGTGTCGCCCTGGTTGTCGCCAAGTTGTTCAATATAATAGAACCAGCAAAGGCCTATTTCGGACAAAAGGACTTGCAGCAACTTATTTTAGTCAAATACCTTGTGAAAGAGCTGAACTTTCAAACACAAATTGTGGGTGTACCGATTGTCAGGGAAGAAAGCGGCCTGGCCATGTCATCACGAAATAAAAGGCTCAGCGACGCTCAGCTAGAAATTGCTAAAAACATATACAGTGGATTAAAGTTAGTCGCCGAAAAGCTCAATACCAGTATATCAATAAAGGATGCTCAGAAAATGGGCAAACAGTTTTACGCCGATGTTGAGGATTTTGAACTGGAATACCTGGAAATTGTTGATGGACAAAACTTGGCTGCCTTGGGTGACGAACCATCTTCGGATACCGAAATCGCAATATGTGTCGCTGGTTTTGTAGGAGATGTAAGGTTGCTAGATAATATTTGTTTTCCCCTCAAAGACAGCACGCTGTGAATATACGTTCAATTGTAACATATCTCATTTCGCTCGGAATTGGCGCGGTACTTCTCCTTTTGGCCTTCCAAAAAGTAAACCTTTCTGAGTTTTTCACTGCTGCATCTGAGGTCGAGTATATGTGGGTGCTACTTTCAATATTTCTATCGCTCGTTAGCCACTGGCTGAGAGCCTATAGATGGAATATCCTTTTGGAGCCATTTGGCTACCATCTCGAAACAGGTCGGACTTTTTTGGCGGTAATGTCCGGATACCTTGCCAACCTGGCTGTGCCAAGGCTCGGGGAAGTAACGAAGTGTGGTGTGCTAAAAAAAAATGACAATGTTTCAATATCACTTTCTTTCGGAACCGTAATTACAGAAAGGGTCATTGATTTCTTGATCCTTTTATTCATTATCATACTTGGCTTCATTCTGCAGTTCGACAAAATTTTTGAATTCTTTTACAAAATCATAGGAATAGAACAACTGCTTGAAAATAAATTGTTACTATTTGGAGTAGCCCTGAGCTTGACGCTCGCTTTTATTATTGGGTTGTTGATTATAAGAAACAATATTTCAAGCAATAACAATCAAGGACTGATTGGAAAAATACAATCCTTTATCAAAGAACTGATCCAGGGATTGTTCTCCGTAAGAAAAATCAAAAACATTTGGGGCTTTATCGCTGCTACAATCATCATTTGGGTCCTCTATTTTTTTATGAGCTATGTCATCGTTTTTTCAATAGCGGAAACATCAGACCTGGGCATGCTTGCCGGGCTATCAATCCTAGTAGCAGGAGCTCTGGCCATGGTAGTACCTGTACCGGGTGGTGTAGGCGCATATCATTTGACAGTATCTGGGATTTTGGTTATCTATGGTATTGAGAGCAAAACGGGTTTATTTTTTGCTACATTACTCCATTCCTCACAGTTCGTTTCTATATTGGTTTTTGGAGGGTTGAGCTTATTGACTTCTCTGTTTATTGCTAAAAAAGAAAACTCTATTTCACTGGAGAATGCAAACTAAGGAAAAAATATTATCCGCTATAGAAGCTAAAAAACGAATAGCTGACTGGAAAAAGGAAGGATATGACATAGTCTTCACCAATGGCTGTTTTGACATCCTCCACATCGGGCATGTAGACTATCTGGAAAAGGCCAGAAGATTAGGAGGGAAATTGATCATTGGTGTAAATACTGATGGTTCTGTTAAAAGAATCAAAGGTGAAAATCGGCCGTTAGTGGATGAAAATGCTCGAATGAGAGTGCTCGCGGCACTGGAATTTGTGGACTGTGTTACAACCTTTGATGAGGATACTCCATGGCTACTTATCAGTAGTCTTCTTCCTGATATATTGGTTAAAGGAAATGATTACTCTATCGACAACATTGTTGGGGCTGATATCGTAATGAAAAATGGTGGAAGAGTTGAAACAATTCCTTTGGTAAAAGGTTATTCGACCTCTAATATTGTAGAAAAAATAAAAACATTAAAAAAAGAATAAATCATGTTATTAATATTTATTGTCTTTTTTATTGTTGGCCTATTCGTCAGCAATAAATTAAAACGAAAGTTTAAGAAATACTCTCAGATTGGTCTTCAGTCCGGGCTGTCGGGAAGGGAAATCGCAGAGATGATGCTGAAAGATCATGGACTCTATGATGTTCAGGTAGTTTCTATTCCCGGACATCTTTCAGATCATTATAACCCAGGAAACAAGACTGTTAATTTGAGCCCTGAGGTATATCAAGGAAGGAATGCGGCAGCAGCAGCGGTCGCGTCACATGAATGCGGACATGCTGTTCAGCATGCTACAGCCTACTCCATGCTAGAGTTTAGGTCTGCAATGGTTCCTATTCAAAATGTAAGTGCCAACATTCTCAATTTTGTATTGATAGGCATGTTCTTGTTTGGGAGTTTTATTTATTCGATGGGATTCGACACCATCTTTTTGGTGGTCGTAGGATGTCAGTTTGTAATCACACTTTTCTCTCTGGTGACACTTCCGGTAGAATTTGATGCGAGCAAGCGGGCATTAGCCTGGATCGACCAAAGAGGCATAGTGAATAGCCAGGAGCATGGCATGGCCAAGGATGCACTGAAATGGGCAGCTATGACTTATGTAGTAGCTGCACTAGCTGCAGTCACACAGTTGCTCTATTTCGTTATGATGTTTCTGGGTGCCAGAGATTAACATACCATAAAAAATATTTGAAAGGGGTTCAGCTGTATTCGTTGAATCCCTTTTTTATTTTACCTTTAATACGCATACAACACGATCCGAAATGAAATTTGAACTCAACGAAGAACAATTAGCCGTACAAGAGGCTGCCAGGGAATTCGCTCAAACGGAACTTCTTCCAGGAGTGATTGACCGGGATAGTTATCAAAAATTCCCTAAAGAGCAGGTAAAAAAAATGGGTGAATTGGGTTTTTTGGGTATGATGGTAGACCCAAAATATGGCGGTGGCGGCATGGACACAACATCCTATGTTTTAGCCATGGAGGAAATATCTAAAGTAGATGCTTCTTGCTCTGTCATCATGTCGGTAAACAATTCCCTGGTTTGTTGGGGCTTAGAAAAATATGGAACTAAGGAGCAAAAAGAAAAGTACCTAAAGCCCCTTGCGAAAGGGGAGATCATTGGAGCATTCTGTCTCTCCGAACCGGAAGCCGGCTCTGATGCCACATCGCAGAGCACCACAGCCGAAGACATGGGTGATCACTATTTGTTGAATGGCACAAAGAATTGGATTACAAACGGAAATAGTGCTTCCGTGTGTCTAGTGATGGCTCAGACTGATGTTGAAAAACGTCATAATGGCATCAATTGTTTAATTGTGGAAAAGGGTCTGGATGGTTTTGTTGTTGGTAAGAAAGAAGACAAATTAGGCATTAGGGGATCAGACACTCACTCATTGATGTTCTCGGATGTGAAGGTCCCAAAGGAAAATAGACTCGGCGATGAAGGATTCGGATTTCGACTGGCGATGAACGTCTTGAATGGAGGAAGAATAGGAATAGCCTCTCAAGCTCTGGGCATTGCTTCGGGTGCTTATGAACTTGCGTTGAAATACTCCAAGCAACGAAAAGCCTTCGGCAAAGAAATCTCACAACACCAGGGAATTTCCTTCAAATTAGCCGATATGGCCACAAATATTGACGCGGCACGGCTGTTATGTCTCAAAGCAGCCAAGCTAAAAGATGAAGGCAAAGACTTTGTGAAAGCCGCTGCTATGGCGAAACTTTTTGCATCAAAGACAGCCATGGACACCACAGTGGAAGCGGTTCAAATACATGGCGGATATGGATATGTAAAGGAGTATCACGTTGAAAGATTGATGCGCGATGCGAAGATTACCCAGATCTATGAAGGAACTTCCGAGATACAAAAGCTTGTTATAGCCAGAGAAATATTGAAATAATCAAAAAACTACTCTGCATAATTTTCCGTATTAAGTTTTGTATTGATTCAATATTATATTAGATTTATACAATATAATGCCATGATATCCCTGATTATTCAGGGATTAATCATACTCAGAAAGATGGAAGATTATAACAAAATAATAGAATCTCTAGGTGTTCGATTTATCAGTGCTAAGAATATTAATATTTTGCAGCCTGTGACGATTGAGAACTATTATGATGTGGAGAATGTGGTGCTGTTTGTACACAAGGGAGAGGTGAGGTTTGGAAAGGACAAACAGGTCGTTGGAGAGAACGAAATTCTGTTTATTCCTGGAGGCAAAATGCTATCGATTACTTACGGCACAGGAGCACCAGTCAATCTTTCGAACGATGATTTCATCAACAATAGGGAGAAGTTTTTCCAAAGTACTGAGCAAATAGAAGCACGCCCTGAAAACGACAATCTGAGCTTTATCAATTTTGAGGCAAAAGTCTTTGATACGGTCAATTTCTTCGCTTCACTGGATATTCCACCATTCGTTATCAAGAATAACCACAAACTTATTTCCATAGTGAAAGAAGTGGTTTCGGAGATGTATTCCGGACTGGCAGGCAAGGGTAGAATAGTAAAGCTCGAAACGGATCATCTGGTAGTAGAAATCATCCGACATATTCTGAACAAGGGTCTGTTTATTGAGCAGTTTGCTACCAATTCTACATACTTCAAGGACCCTCGATTGATCGATATTTTCTCTTACATTAAGAACAACCTGAATGAGGATCTTTCCAATAAAATCCTTGCCGATGTAGCGAATGTTTCTGAAGATTATGTGGGCCAATACTTCAAAATGCTGACCGGTATCAACCCACAGGACTACATTGAATATCAGCGCATGGAAATGGCAGTAAATATGCTGCGTACATCGAAGAAAAGCATTCGGGAAATTGGAAAGGAAGTGGGGTACAAGGATACCGCTTACTTCTGTCGTCGTTTCAAAATGATGTTCGGCATTCCTGCTGGAAAAATGCGTAGAAGAGAAACACTAATGAACGTTTAGCGATTTGTTCATCGCATTTATTTTATCAGAGACACTTATCAAAAGTTCCTGATCTTTCTCAATAGCATTTCCAATTACAATCAAGTCGGCACCAGCGTCAATAGCGTTGTTTGCTTTACTCACCGAATTTAAGCCTCCACCAACAATTAAGGGGATATCGATGTTCCTTTTTACGTTAGATATTATTTTCTGAGACACAGGTTCAATAGCCCCACTCCCCGCATCCAAATAAATCAACCTAAGACCTAGCATTTCACCAGCCATGGCAGTACTTGAAGCAATTGCCGGTTTATTAGCAGGAATAGGTGTGGTATTACTCATGTAGCTAGCCGAAGTGTGATTGCTCGAATTAATAAGCATGTATCCGGTAGGTATCACTTCCAATTTGGTGCGCTTAAGGATTGGAGCCGACAGCACATGCTGGCCAATAAGCATATCTGGATTCCGTCCTGATATTAAGGATAAAAACAAAATAGCATCAGCAGACGGATCAATCTGAATATTGTTCCCTGGAAATATTACAGTAGGTATTGTGCTGGTAGATTTAATGGTGGATATGACATTGCTGAAATTGTCATTGACCATCAGGCTCCCACCGACAAAAATGTAGTCTACCTTATTCTCCACGCATAGGTTAACCAACTTCACAACATCCCCTAACTCTTCTACTTTATCCGGATCGATCAGTACAGCAAAGGATTTCAATCCCCGCTTTTTCTTCAAAACCAAATCGTCAAGTATATGTGTAGGTTTCATTTGACCAATTTGTTTTTCAACCTATCAATCAAAAAGGCTATGCCCCTTTCAATGGCAAAAGCTACAATAGGGTTCATTGCTGAACTCTGAGCTTTTACTTGTGTCATACCTTGTTTTTTCTCTTTCTTTTTTGAAGACTTCCCGCTATCGCCAGACATCACTTTGTATGCTGTATAGCCAATGAGTAGTCCACCTCCAACAAGCATGGTCACTTGTAGGGCCTTGTTAATAGATTGATTGAGTTCGGTTGTGCTTCCCTCAATTTCAGTCAAAAGCCGACCTTCTTTTTTGCTTAGTTCCTGCCGTTTGTTGGTTATCACATCACTCATCTTCTTCCTCCCCAATATTTACAAGAATTGACTCAAGATACTTCTTCATTTTTCCAGACTTGAGCAAATACACTATTGTCAAAAGCAGGACTAAGTATATGCCGGAAAGCACGAGAAAACCACCATAAGAATTGCCCCAGAGGTCGTTTAGAAAATTGGCCAAAGCAAAGCTTGCGAAAGCCAGAACATAAGTAGCAATGATAAAAATTATCAGGAAAGCTATGAGCTGCGACAGGATTTTGGACAAATGCTCAGTGATATCCAATTTGAGCATCTCAACCTTCACCTTTACATATCCTGCAAGTGCTTCCTTAAGCTTATTTATATTTATCAAGTCCAAAACCTTCTATTCGTTTATGACAGATAAAGGTAAGGCATTCGGTGGTTTGATAAAAAACGATTTGATAGAATTAGGAACCAAGCTCCCTTATTGCAATCCAGGCCATGAGACCTGGGCTGTATGAGAGAGCATCTTCATCAATATCAAATCCTGGGGTATGCACGCCAGAAACAATATTCTTTTCTTCATTCCTGGTACCCAGTCTGTAAAAACAGGCATCTACCTCTTGTGAGTAGTAGGAAAAATCTTCAGCAGCCATCCAGATATCCAGATCAACCACATTTTCCTCTCCCATAAATTCTTTGGCTGCTTCTATGGCTCTTTCGGTAAGTTCTGGATGATTCTTTAAATAAGGATATCCCCTCCTCACTTCAAATTCACATGACCCACCCATGGAATCGGCAAGAGTTTCACCGAGCTTTTTCATTTTCTTATGGGCTTCTGCTCTCCAGGGTTCATCCAGAGTCCTGAAAGTACCTTCAATTTCCACCTTGTCAGGAATGACATTGGTAGCACCATTTGCGATTATCTTACCAAATGATAAAACCGTCGGTATCTTCGGATTTGCCGCTCGGCTCACGATTTGCTGAAGCGCAACAATAATGTGCGAGGCGATTAACACCGGATCGATATTTTGATCGGGCATTGCTCCATGGCCACCTTTACCTTTAACCGTAATGTAGATTTCATCTGCACTGGCCATGTACATTCCTTTTCTGAAACCTACTTTCCCAACAGGCACCAAAGGCATCACGTGCTGTCCCACAATACTGGCAGGGGTTGGATTTTCGAGAATTCCCTCTTTCATCATCAGTGATGCACCTCCCGGGATTTTTTCTTCGCCTGGCTGAAAAATAAATTTTACTGTCCCTTCAAATTCATCTTTTACCTGATTAAGTATCTGGGCTGTGGAAAGCAAAGAAGATGTATGCACATCATGCCCGCAAGCATGCATGACTCCTTCATTGGTAGACCTGTAAGGCTTGTCCTGATTTTCCTCAACTATCGGCAAGGCATCCATATCTCCTCTAAGGGCTACTACTTTTTTCTCTGGATTCTTACCCTCAATCAGAGCCTCAATACCCGTCTCAGCTATTCCAGCTTTGAACGGTATGCCCCATTCACTCAATTTCCCCTGAACATAGGCACTTGTTTTATGCTCTTCAAACGACAACTCAGGATTGGCGTGCAGATGTCTACGATTGCTTCTTGTTTCCTCAAACAGGGCAGAAGATTGCTCCTTTATTTTTTCGAGTAAGGACATTAGTTTTTTGATTCGATGGGAATTCTCTTTGGAACCAGTAAGGCCCGTGTGAATTCTTTCTTTAACATGTTAAAATCTTGATTGGCTTCCAGCCTATCAAAATATTCACCTACGCTCACTTTATAGTTAGGCTGATCGTAGTACACTTCCGGCGAATAGTCATCAGAGATAGAATATATCTTCTTCTTGATCTCATTGGCCAACTTTAGATCACTCCCAGAGTACAACTGAATCGTGAGCCCACTGATATAATTGATCTTCTCATTGGCTTTTTCAATCTTCCTAAGCACACTGTCCAGCTCATTTTTGATGTGATGCGTCGCGTTTATCTCTTTGAGCTCAGGCATTGACTGGTCACCGGTTGATTCTAATGCAGAATAATCTGGATCAGGATATTTCTCCCTGTGCACAGATAGGTCTTCGCTGTACGAAGTAGTCGCAGTAGTGACTGTAGCGGCTGGAGTACAAGCCTCTACCAATGTCAGCACTGCTATTGCCCCAAAAAGATAATATCTATTCAATGATGACACAGTTGTTGCTTTTGATATCTTCTTCTACGGTTTTGAACTTAACATTCTCCTTCACCGATCCATTCGAATATTGAACATTCACCCGATCGTTTCTTCCGTAAATCTTTTCTGATTTTATAGGAGCACTTCTTTCTACCGGAGGCCTGTTTCCTTCTTTTCCGCTAAGCAGTGATCGAGACTCTTCTTTCGATTCACTATAGTTTTGCTTCGATCGTTGTTGCTTAGCCTCATGCATTTCAGATGGATCTTCTACCGGTATGGCAGCTTTCATCAAGAAAGACAAAGTATCTTCATTTACTTTGGCAAGGAATCTTTTGAATAGCTCGAAGGACTCAAACTTGTAAATCAGTAACGGATCTTTTTGCTCATAGACAGCATTTTGAACTGATTGCTTCAGGTCATCCATTTCCCGAAGATGTTCCTTCCAGCTTTGGTCTATAATTGCCAGAGCAATCATTTTTTCCATCGCCTTAATCACCTCCCTACCTTCTGTCTCTATACATTTTTCAAGATTGGCTACCACACCCACCTGCTTTTTGCCGTCACTAAATGGAATCATGATATCCTCCACTGTAGCACCTCTGGTCAGATGAATATTTTTGAGTACTGGTAATGACTGCTGGGATACACGCTCATTTTTGCTCGTATAGTGTGACAATATCTCATGATAAAGTTTGTCAGACAGTTCCTGTTCGTTTGTCTTTTGAAATTCTTCTTCAGAAATATTTACGTCCAGACCTAATACGCTCAGCGTGTTAAGCTTGAAGCTATTGTAGTCCACTGCGGCTTTTGCGTTGAGCACCAAATCCTCAGAGGTGTCATACATCATGTTCAGGATGTCCAGATCCAAACGCTCCCCAAAGAGTGCATTTCTACGCCTTGTGTAAATCACATCACGCTGGGAGTTCATCACATCGTCATATTCAAGCAGTCGCTTTCTCATGGCAAAGTTGTTTTCCTCCACCTTCTTTTGAGCACGCTCTATCGACTTGGTAATCATACTATGCTGAATTACTTCACCTTCTTCCAATCCAAGCCTATCCATAATCTTGGCTATCCTGTCCGAACCGAAAAGCCTCATTAGGTTGTCCTCCAACGAAACAAAAAACTGAGAAGAACCAACGTCTCCTTGTCGTCCGGCACGTCCTCTTAACTGACGGTCTACTCGTCGGGATTCGTGGCGCTCTGTACCAATAATGGCCAGACCACCGGCAGCTTTAGACTCTGGAGTCAACTTGATATCCGTTCCTCTACCAGCCATGTTCGTAGCAATAGTAACCGTGCCAGGCTGTCCGGCCACCGCCACCACATCTGCTTCCTTGGCATGTTGCTTAGCATTCAGCACTTGGTGCTTGATATGTTTCATATCCAACATCCTGCTGACCAGCTCAGAAATCTCGACTGAAGTGGTACCCACCAAAACAGGTCTTCCAGCCTGTGTCAGTTCGAGTATTTCATCTGCAACAGCATTGAACTTCTCACGCATGGTTTTAAAAACCTTGTCTTCACGGTCGTCCCTGGTGATCGGCCGATTAGTGGGAACAACGACTACATCTAGTTTGTAGATCTCCCAAAGCTCCCCTGCTTCAGTTTCCGCGGTACCGGTCATACCACATAGCTTGTGATACATCCTGAAGTAATTCTGCAACGTCACAGTCGCATAGGTCTGCGTAGCGTCTTCCACTTTCACATTTTCCTTCGCCTCAATTGCCTGATGCAGTCCGTCGGAGTACCTTCTTCCCTCCATCACACGACCAGTCTGCTCATCAACGATTTTCACCTTATCATCAACCACGATGTATTCAACATCCTTCTCAAACAAAGTGTATGATTTCAGTAGCTGATTGACAGAGTGTATCCTTTGTGCTTTTATAGAGTAATCCTTGATTACCTCCTCTTTCTTAGCCAATATTTCAGTATCAGAAAGAGATGTATCTGCTTCCAGTTTTGAAATTTCAATACCTATATCTGGTAAAATGAAGAAGTTAGGATCTTCATCTTCACCTGTGATTAGGTCAATACCCTTTTCCGTTAGGTCAATGCTATTGTGCTTTTCATCGATGGTGAAATATAAAGGCGCATCGGCCTCAGGCATATTTTTTTGGTTGTCCTGAAGATAGAAATTCTCGGTTTTTTGCAGTGCTTGACGAATTCCCGTTTCACTTAAGAATTTTATCAACGGTTTATACTTCGGCAACCCGCGGTAAGCTCTGAAAAGGGGTAAACCTCCTTCATCCTCATTTCCTTCTTTGATAAATTTCTTGGCCTCATTGAGATATTGAGAAGCTAATTTTTTCTGTGCTTCAACCAACTTGGCTATTCTCGGCTTCAGGTCATAAAACTCGTGCTCATCTCCTTTTGGAATTGGTCCGGATATAATCAAGGGCGTTCTC
The DNA here is from genome assembly GCA_049115735.1 of Cyclobacteriaceae bacterium. Lineage (GTDB taxonomy): Bacteria > Bacteroidota > Bacteroidia > Cytophagales > Cyclobacteriaceae > CAXBNB01. The sequence continues at coordinate 328,501 of JAGDZP010000004.1, forward strand.
GCATCATCCACCAGTACAGAGTCAACCTCATCGACCATCGCAAAGTGGTGCTTGCCCTGAACCAGTTCATCCGGGTGGCGAGACATATTGTCTCTCAAGTAATCAAACCCAAACTCATTGTTGGTTCCATAAATAATATCACACTGATATGCCTTTCTTCTTTCGGTTGAATTCGGCTGATGGTTGTCAACACAGTCTACCGACAGGCCATGAAACTGAAAAATAGGAGCATTCCATTCAGAGTCCCTTTTGGCGAGGTAATCGTTTACCGTTACGACATGAACACCTCTACCTGCCAGCGCATTCAAATAGGCAGGCAGTGTGGCTACAAGAGTTTTTCCTTCACCAGTGGCCATCTCGGCTATTTTTCCCTGATGAAGAACAACTCCTCCGACAATCTGCACATCGTAGTGGATCATATTCCATTCTACTTCCGTACCATGTGCCACCCATTTGTTGTGCCAGATGGCAGTTTCACCACTTATTTCAATATGGGGACAAGAAGCTGCCAACTGCTTATCTTCCATAGTGGCCACTACGGAAAGTTTCTTAACTTCCGTCAGACGTCTTGCCGTCTCTTTTACTACTGCGAAAGCCCGTGGCAGCAGTTCCAACAGAATCACTTCCAGCTCTTCATCTCTCTGTTCTTCGAGTTTATCTATGCTGCCAAAGATTTCTTCTTTGTCATTAATATCCAGGTCGGGATTTTCATCTACTTTCTTATGGAGTTCGCTTATCTGATCATCTATCGACTTCAATCTCTCCCCTATTTCATCCTTCAGTTCCTTTGTTTTCCCACGAAGCTGGTCGTCACTGATGGGGCCAAGTTTTTGGTACTCCTTATTCACCAGGTCTACATACGGCATCAGCAGTTTCAAGTCTTTATCTGCTTTGGTACCAAATACTTTGGCTATGCCCTTTGTAATCGAATTTAACATATATCTATTACTAAATTTTCTAATTCTTTGTCGCTAAGGGCATGCTCATTACAACATTCGATCCAAGCATATATTTGGGACATTATGTCATGAATTGCCCTAACTGGCTGTAAAGGTAGTCGCTTTTTTAGTTTAAGAAAGCATTCAATGTGTACCTGTTTCCATAAGTTTTACTACCACTTGACATGCATTTCAAAGTACTTGTTAATTGCCTTAAAATAGAGATAATTCTACCTATAAAACAGCTGTTCTTTCCTAGCCTTTGTTCGTTGATTAATGATCAGCACTTTAAAACTGCTGATTCCTATCTCCTTGAATTCGGAGATGTTATATTTAACTGTCTTGAAATAGTTAATGGTCTTAAGATCGTCTTTCAATTCTACAATATCCGATAGAAGCAGTTTGTCGTTTTTGGCATCATATATCAATACCTTAAATTTTGTCTTTTTGCTAGAAGTTAAAAGTAGCTCTATGTTGTTTTCGGCTGAAGGGTAGGTATTCCTAACATAAGCATTCAATTCCGCGATTAAGGTTTTGTTAGCATCCTGTGTAAGTGCTACAATCTTGTAGTCATAAGTTCTGGGGTTGATTACACTGTCTTTGTAGGAATACTTTGTCTTAAAATGGCCATAAACATCCCTTTCATGCGCAACTGCTCCGATAAGTTTGTGCTTTTTCTCCTCCTTGCCTTTTCTGAAAATTTGATATAAATGAATTCCTCTATCATCCTCTTCGGGAATTTTCCAATGTATAGTAATGACTTCCGCGTCGGCTCTAAACGTCGCATCTGAGATAGGGTCTTCGTTCAATGGAAGTCCGGTGGGTCTATCACTTACTGTGATGTCAAATGAACAAAAATCATTCAGGTAGCCGTCGATATTAACTAAGTATGAGTGCTCTTTCTTCAGGTTGTTGAGCTCAACAAAAATATCATCATGAGTGGCCAGGGAAACGCAAGATATAATTTCATAGGTCTCTGGTTGACACGGTTGCCCATCAATTACAATCAACTGGACACCTCGCTGATCTCTACATTTTTGGTCAGAAATGTTGATGAAGTAGTTGTCCAGAGAACTTGTATTGAAATAAAACCATTGGTCATTGTGATATTCTACTTCCTTACCGGTAAGGCTTTCGTCAACGCATTCCCATTGTACTGTACAATCTGTAGTTTCAGAATGATGTGTCTCATTCAGCGACAATTCCAAACGATTTTCAATATTGTCATTGATGACTTGTGCAACACTAATATCGATAGCTACCAGTATGGCAATCAGAGATAATATAAGAGGTTTAGGCATTTTGATTGTAGGTCGACGGTATTCATAACGCCTACTAAACCTGGAAATGATATGTAGTCCGTTAAATTTCTACCTGCCCTTCAAAAACCATTTCAGCCGGGCCAGAAAGCCAAATATTTTCAAACTTGCCATTTTCGCTTTGGGTAAATCTCACACCCAGTTCACCTCCAAGAGTCTTAATTTTAATCGGGCTTTTCACTCCTTTATGAGAGGCGGCAAGAGATGATGCAGTAACTCCTGTACCACATGAAAGTGTCTCATCTTCTACTCCTCTCTCGAAAGTTCGTACATCAATTGAGTTTTCATCCAATATCTCAACGAAATTTACATTCGTCCCTCCAGGTTTGTACGCTTCACTTTCTCGGATGCTTTTGCCCTCGGTATATACATTGGTCTTGGAATTGTCCTTTGTGAAAATGATATGATGCGGTGACCCATTATCTAAAAAGAATGCCTCAGATTTTGTCTCCAAACCTTCAATATCCCTCATGTTGAGATGTACATTTTGATTACCATCTATAGTAGCATGGTAGGGACCATCAATAGTCAGGAAATTTGTTTCTTTTTCAATTATTCCAAGTTGCTTTGCAAAATTCACTGCACAACGGCTGCCATTTCCACAAAGACTCTTGCTACCATCGGCATTAAAGTACACCATCTCAAAATCCAGATCAGCGTGGTTCTCAATGAGAATTAGTCCATCAGCTCCAATCCCAAATCTACGATCACATAACTGCTGTACATACTTAATGTCATCAGGAAAGTGATTTTCGCGATTGTCTATCATTACGAAATCATTTCCTGTTCCCTGATACTTGAAAAATGTTATTTTCATCGTTGAATAATAGTTATGGAATAAACACAAATTTAGCAGAGGAGAATCATTAGCAAATCATATAAACCAAAAAAGCCATCCCCGGTAAGGAATGGCTTTTCAAATATCTTATAAAGACTAACCTTACAGTTTCTCTTTGATTCTTGCTGCTTTACCTTTTCTTCCTCTCAAGTAGAACAATCTTGCTCTCCTTACTTTGCCTTTTCTCAGTACTTCAATTTTGTCGATGTTCGGTGAAGTAATTGGGAATATTCTCTCTACGGCTATCCCACTGGCAATTTTTCTTACAGTGAAGGTTTCGCTGTTGCCAGAGTTTCTTCTCTGCATCACTGTTCCCTGAAACTGCTGGATTCTCTCCTTGTTTCCTTCCTTAATTTTAACGTGAACGTTTACAGTATCACCAGCGCCAAAAGCAGGAAAAGCTTCTCTTGCAGCGTTGTATTCTTCTTCTATTAATTTGATTAAATCGCTCATCTTATTCGGTGTTTTTAATGCCCGCTCAAAAACGGAGTGCAAATATAGAATAATTTTTAATTATCCCATACCTCATATTTAAATAAACTACTTGTCTTTTTTTGATATCAAATCCGGCCTTCTCTCTTCAGTGCGTTTCACCGCCTGATCAAACCTCCATTCCTGGATTTTCGCATCATGCCCTGAGGTAAGTACTTCCGGCACTTTTAGTCCATTATAGTCCGCAGGTCTTGTATAGACCGGAGGAGAAACCAAGTCATCCTGAAATGAATCTGTCAATGCAGATGTTTCGTCGTTCAACACACCCGGAATTAAACGAATGATTGAATCGGCCAGAACTGCGGCTGCCAGTTCACCTCCGGAGAGTACATAATCTCCTATGCTAACCTCCTTTGTCACCAGATGCTCGCGAACTCTTTCGTCTACACCTTTATAATGACCGCAAAGCAGAATGATATTCTCTTTTAAGCTGAGTTCGTTGGAGATACTTTGTTTCAGCAATTCACCATCTGGACTAAGATAAACCACCTCCTCATAACTCCTCTCACTCTTCAGTTTGCTGATGCAATTGTCAATAGGCTCGATCATCAGAACCATGCCGGCACCTCCACCAAAGGCATAGTCATCTACATTCTTGTGTTTACCAACTGCATAGTCGCGTAGGTTATGTACTTCCACCTGAGCCAGGCCTTTGTCCTCAGCCCTCTTAAGAATGCTATGGCTAAAAGGGCTTTTCAGCAATTCCGGAACACATGTAATGATATCAATCCTCATCAGATAAGTATATTTCCAGTAGGCCATCAGGTAATTTTGCAATCACCTGCATTGCCTGCTTGTCTACTTTAGTAATCACCTCATCATTCAACGGAACAAGAACTTCCTTTCCATTATGATCAACCTCAATCAAATCCTGATTTGGTAGGTCGTACACATTCTTCACTGTGCCAATGGTTTTATCCCCATCCAGAAGCTCAAAGCCAATCAATTCATGATAATAAAACTGATCATTCTCCAGCTCAGGCAAAAAAGAAAGCGGAAGATATACTTCTGAAGAAATCAACGGTCTTGCCTCTTCAATATCATTGATCTCATCTATCTTCAATAATGCCTTATTGCCATTGATTTGAATGTACTCCAAAAAAAATGGAACCAATGCGTTGTTCCTTAAAACAAACATTGATTCCAGATTTTTGTATTGTTCAGGAAAATCCACATCCAAAAAGATTTGGAGTTCCCCTTTTAGTCCATGAGTCTTGGTCACATAACCAAGTTGGTAGCAGTCCTCTACCCTCATTGCCTAATTATTTTTCCTCTTCTTTCTTCTCTTCTTCGGCAGGAGCTTCCTCTTTTGCTTCAGCGGCAACTTCTTCTACCTTTTCTTCTGCAGGAGCCTCCTCTTTTGCTTCAGCAGCTACTTCTTCTACCTTTTCTTCAGCAGGAGCTTCTTCTTTAGCAGGCTCTTCAGCTGGAGCTTCCTCCGCTGCCGGGGCTTCTTCTTTCACTTCCTCAGCTGCAGGAACCTCCTCTTTCACCTCTTCTACTTCAGGAGCAGCTTCAGCCGCTGGTGCTTCTTCAGTAGCCCCCGCAGTTTCTACTGATGCAGTAGATTCCTCAGTGGCTTCAGGAGCCTCTTCAGTTTCGGCTTCCGGCTCTATTACAACATTTTTCTCCTGGATCGCTATTGCTCTTGCCGCGTTAACTTTCGCTTCCGCATCAAGTCTGGCCTGAGCATCAGATTCTTTCTTCTTAGTAAGTACGTCGACTTTTCCTTGAATCTGAGCATCCTTACTTGCTTTCCATTCTTCGAATTTAGCATCCGCTTGTTCCTGTGTAATAGCTCCTTTGTTCACACCTACTTGTAAATGCTTTCTAAGCATGATACCTCTATAAGAGAGAATATTCCTTACAGTATCGGTTGGTTGAGCTCCTGTCATCACCCAGTTTAGGGTTTTGTCATCGTCCAAAACAATTGATGCTGGATTAGAATTAGGATTGTATGTTCCTAATTTCTCAATGAAGCGACCATCTCGTGGTGCTCTGACGTCAGCTACGACTACATCGTACAACGCCTTTCTTTTGCGTCCTCGACGCGCTAATCTAATTTTTGTTGCCATTAGTTATTATAAAATTTCTTATTTGTGGATCACGTCCACGGTTTAAAAGTCCGCAAATTTAGGCAAAATTATTGACAAACCTATTCTGGTTATAAAACATAAAAACAACTTCGACGATAGCTTAGCCATTCTTTTGCAGCATTGGAATTCCATGACATAAGTATTCTTCACCTTTGATGAGCCAAAAACCGCTCTATGTATATATTAAAAGCCAATATTTGTATAATCGCTATAACAGTTTTTATTACAACTATAGCTAACATATATTTGCATGCATAACACTCAATACAATTTCCTCATGGATAAATACAGCTATATAGCCAATGCCCATAGCTCAGCTATAGACGACATGTACGCGGCTTACCAATCCGATCCAAATTCGGTGGACGTTTCGTGGCAAAGGTTTTTCGAAGGTTTTGAATTCTACCAAACCAAGTTTGGAGAAAATGGTCAAAGTACTGGTTCTACGGAAGGCAGTTATTCTGAAAAGGAGCTTAAGGTTAGGGACCTTATTCATGCCTATAGAACAAGAGCACACCTTAGATCAAAAACCAATCCGGTACGTGAAAGAAAAGAAAGATTCGCCATTCTGGATTTGGAAGACTTTGGCTTAACCGAAGCTGATCTAGATCTGGAATTTGAGGTAGGAAAAATCATTGGTATTGGACGCGCTACTCTTAGAAAAATAATCGAGTCTCTTAAGAGGATTTACGAAAAGTCAGTAGGGTTCGAATATATGTACATCCGCCGGCAGTCTATCCTGGAGTGGTTCAAGAAGAAATCAGAGTATGAGGCACTTAACTTCAATCCTTCAGTAGAGGAAAAGAAAAGGATATTGCTCAAGCTGAATGAGGCTGTTGTTTTCGAGAATTTTCTGCACACTAAATATCTAGGACAAAAAAGGTTTTCCCTGGAAGGTGGTGAAACGACAATACCAGCACTTGATGCTATAATAAACACAGGTGCGGATCTGGGCATTGAGGAGGTGATGATAGGCATGGCCCACAGAGGAAGGCTGAACGTTTTGGCTAATATCATGGGTAAAACCTACGAACAGATATTTAATGAGTTTGAAGGAAGTGCTCTACCAGACCAGACAATGGGCGATGGTGATGTAAAATATCATATGGGATATTCCAGTATGATTGAAACGCCCAGCGGTAAAACGGTCAATCTGAAGCTGGCTCCTAACCCTTCGCACCTTGAAGCTGTGAACCCAGTTGTAGAAGGATTTGTACGATCCAAAGCCGATCGATTATATGACAATGATTATACGAAAATATTGCCTGTAATTATTCATGGAGATGCGGCCGCAGCTGGACAGGGCATTGTATATGAAATGGCACAAATGTCCAAACTTGATGGCTATACGACAGGTGGGACAATCCATTTTGTCATAAACAACCAGGTAGGGTTTACTACCGACTTTGCTGATGCACGATCCAGTATATACTGTACTGACATTGCAAAAATCATTGATGCTCCCGTATTACACGTAAACGGCGATAATCCAGAGACAGTAGTTTTCTGCGTTAAGCTTGCTATAGAGTACCGTCAGAAATTTAAGAAAGACATTTTTGTGGATATGGTATGCTATAGAAGGCATGGTCACAACGAATCTGACGAACCAAAGTTTACCCAACCTGCACTTTACAATATCATTTCCAAACACCCCAACCCTCGAGAGGTATACAACAAAATGCTGATTGACAGGGGTGATGTAGATGCAGGATTGGCAGGTTCTATGGATAAAGAATTTAAAAGCATGCTGCAGGATCGATTGAACCTGGTCAAGCAAAAAGCTTTGCCATATGAATACCAGGAGGTAGAACAGGAGTGGAAGGAATTGAGAATCTCAAAACCTGAAGATTTTGATGTTTCGCCTGATACAAGTGTTTCGCAAGATACTATTGATAAAATTGCAGAAGCCCTTACAAAAATTCCAGAAGGATTCAAGCCAATCAAGCAGATCGAAAAAGTGCTGAAGCAGCGGAAGGAAATGTTCTTTGACCAGAAAAAATTAAACTGGGCAGCTGCTGAATTGTTGGCTTATGGTTCCCTTTTGGTTGAGAATAGAATTGTACGCTTAACTGGCCAGGATTGTCAAAGGGGTACTTTTTCACACAGACATGCTGTACTGAAAGATTCTGTGACCAACGAACCATACAACAACCTCGACCACATTCAGGACAACCAGCAGACATTTAGAATATTCAATTCTTTGTTGTCTGAATTTGGTGTATTAGGTTTTGAATTCGGTTATGCAATGGCCAATCCAAACGCCCTTACCATTTGGGAAGCACAATTTGGCGATTTCGCCAACGGAGCACAGGTGATGATCGACCAGTTCATCAGTTGTAGTTACACTAAGTGGCGTAGAATGAATGGACTAGTACTACTGCTACCTCATGGCTATGAAGGCCAGGGGCCTGAGCACTCAAATGCTAGACCTGAGCGCTACCTACAACTTGCTTCAGGTAACAACATGTACATTGTCAACATGACCAAGCCATCTAATCTGTTTCACATGATGAGGCGTCAGCTGGCTATGCCGTTTAGGATGCCATGCGTTGTGATGTCACCAAAGTCATTATTTAGACATCCGCTTGTTGTCTCCGATCTTTCCGAATTCACAGAAGGCAAATTTCAAGAAGTAATTGGTGATGATTACGTAATACGCTCCAAAGTGACCAAAGTGCTTCTATGTACCGGGAAAGTATATTTCGACTTGCTGGAAAGACAGCAAAAAGACAAAAGAAAAGATGTAGCAATTGTACGCCTCGAGCAGCTTCACCCATTCCCTAAAAAGCAGGTAATGGCTGAATTGAAGAAATATAAAGTGAATGAAGTACTTTGGGTACAGGAAGAGCCCGAAAATATGGGTGCCTGGTCGTTTATGCTGCGCGTATTCAGAGAAGTGAAAAAAGACGTGATATCGAGGAAAGCAGCAGCATCCCCTGCAACAGGTTTTGCCAAAATACACGCCAAAGAACAACAGGAAATTGTGGATAAAGCTTTTGCTTAAAATACTCACAATTTGATAAAATGAATTGATAGGAAGAGGGTTGAAATGCCCATAATTTTCCTTTAGATAAAAAATTAAGAAAATGATTGAAGTAAAAATACCAGCCGTTGGAGAGTCCATTTCAGAAGTGACCGTCTCTCAATTGATAAAACAAGAAGGGGACTATGTGGAGATGGACGATGTGATCTGTGAATTAGAATCGGACAAGGCCACCTTCGAATTACCAGCCGAAAGCGCAGGCATATTGCATCTAAAGGCAGCCGAAGGTGACACATTAGAGATAGGTGCTGTCATTTGCGAAATTGATGAGACCAAGGCTAAAGCCACTGAAGTCAAAGCTGAAACCCCTGCGCCGGAGGCAGCACCAGCTACTACCACCGGTGAAGTTTTGGAAATGAAAGTACCCACCGTTGGTGAATCCATCAATGAAGTGACAATTTCTACTTGGATGAAAGGTGATGGAGATGTAGTAGCCCTTGACGAGCCGATTGCAGAAATAGAATCTGACAAAGCCACCTTTGAACTGACCGCTGAAGCCAATGGAAAATTGTCGATTGTAGCTCAAGAAGGCGAAACATTAGAAATAGGCTCCCTGATATGCAAAATAGAAGTGACTGATGCTCCGCCAGCAGCTGTGGAAGCTCCGGCTGCTGCTGCAGTTGCTCCTGCTAGTTCACCTGACTCTGGGTATGCCTCAGGACACCCCTCTCCTGCCGCTTCTAAAATACTAGCTGAAAAAGGAATTTCTGCCAGTGAGGTGAAAGGTACGGGAGTAGGTGGAAGAATAAGCAAAGAAGATGCACAGGGTGCACAAAAAAGTACTCCTGCAGCTCCGTCCAAACCAGCAGTAGCAGAACAGGTTATTCCGGTATTTGGTGCTGGCAGGGAACAAAGAAGGCAAAAAATGTCCGCCTTGAGAAAGACTGTTGCAAGAAGGTTGGTATCGGTGAAGAACGAGACGGCCATGCTTACAACATTCAATGAAGTAGACATGAAGCCGATTATGGACTTGAGGAAAAAGTATAAAGATTCATTCAAGGAAAAATATGAAGTGGGACTGGGTTTTATGTCATTCTTCACAAAAGCTTGTTGTCAGACCCTACAGGAATGGCCAGCTGTGAATGCAATGATCGATGAGAATGAAATTGTGTACAATGACTATTGTGATGTGTCCATCGCTGTTTCAGCTCCTAAAGGATTGGTCGTACCTGTGATTAGAAATGCAGAATCCATGTCTTTCGATCAAATAGAAAAAGAAATAGTTCGATTGGCGACAAGGGCTCGAGATAACAAATTGAGCATTGAGGAAATGCAGGGCGGAACTTTTACGATTACCAATGGTGGCGTATTTGGCTCCATGATGTCTACTCCAATAATCAATGCTCCTCAATCTGCTATTTTAGGAATGCACAATATCGTACAACGTCCAGTGGCCGTAAATGGTGAAGTAGTGATCAGACCGATGATGTATGTTGCCCTTTCTTATGACCATAGAATTATTGATGGAAGGGAATCAGTGAGTTTCCTTGTTCGGATGAAGGAATTATTGGAAGATCCGGCGAGACTTATGTTGGGGATATAGATTTAGTACAAAGTAGGGAGTACTAAGACAAATAGAGATGCATCGATATAAGGAATTGAAAGTTTGGCAGAAATCAATGGATTTAGCTGAACAGATTTATCAGATGACAAAAGATTTTCCAAAAGAGGAAAAGTATGGTTTAACGAGTCAACTTAGAAAGTGTGCAATGTCTATCCCTTCCAATATTGCTGAAGGTGCTGGTAGAAACACTGATAAAGACTTTAGCAGATTTCTAGATGTATCGGTCGGTTCTCTTTTTGAATTGGAGACTCAAATATTGCTTTCAGCCAGAGTTGGATTCTTAAGCGAGGAACACCGCAATCAAATAACTGACGAGGTTTCCCAAATTCATGCAATGCTCATTGGTCTAAAAAAGACATTGAATAAATAAAATCTAAAGTACTTTGTACTAAATACTCAGTACTTGAATACAAAAATAAAAAACATGCAATACGACGTTACAGTAATCGGATCCGGCCCTGGAGGCTATGTGGCAGCAATCAGGTGTGCACAATTGGGATTCAAAACTGCAATCATTGAAAAATATAATACATTGGGTGGTACCTGTCTAAATGTAGGGTGTATCCCTTCCAAAGCTCTCCTGGACTCTTCAGAGCATTTTCACAATGCGGAGCATACTTTCAAAACACATGGGATTGACATCACCAAGCCAAAAGTAAATTTTGGTCAAATGATCTCGCGCAAAAATGAAGTGGTAAGTCAGACCTGTGACGGCATCAACTTCCTGATGAAGAAAAACAAGATTGACGTACACACCGGGCTCGGATCATTTGTTGATAAAAATACCATCAAGATTACCGACTCAAAAGGCAAGGAATCTCAAATTACTTCTGACAAAGTGATCATTGCAACAGGTTCCAAACCTTCGTCATTACCATTCATTAATATTGACAAAAAAAGAGTAATTACCAGTACCGAAGCACTTTCGCTAAAAGAAGTACCAAAACATATGGTAATCATTGGGGGTGGGGTGATTGGACTTGAGCTTGGGTCGGTATATGCCAGGCTTGGAGCAAAAGTTTCTGTCGTGGAATTCCTTGATAGAATCATTCCAGGAATGGACGGTACCATGAGTAAGGAATTGACCAAATCGCTCAAAAAACTTGGCTTTGATTTTTTTCTGAAACATAAAGTAACTGGCGTTGAAGCCAAAGGCAAAAATGTAAAGGTAACTGCCGAAACCCCGAAAGGAGAGAGCATTGACCTGAGCGGAGATTATTGTTTGGTATCTATCGGAAGAAGAGCTTATACTGATGGTCTTGGCTTAGAAAATGTAGGGATTACTACAGACAAGGGAGGTAGAATAGAGACTAATGACCACCTACAAACGAATGTAGATAATATTTATGCCATAGGTGATGTAGTGAAAGGCGCGATGTTAGCTCACAAAGCAGAAGAGGAAGGTACGCTGGTTGCCGAACAACTCGCCGGGCAAAAACCTCACATCAATTACAATCTCATTCCAGGAGTGGTGTATACATGGCCAGAAGTAGCAGGAGTCGGTGCTACCGAGGAACAATTGAAAGAACGAGGAGCAGCTTATAAAGTTGGTTCATTTCCATTCAAGGCACTCGGCAGGGCTAGAGCAAGTATGGACATAGATGGTTTGGTGAAAGTATTGGCAGATAAGAGTACAGACGAAATTCTTGGAATACATATTATTGGTGCTCGCGCTGCTGATATGATTGCCGCTGGGGTAACTGCTATGGAATATCGGGCTTCAGCCGAAGATGTCTCCAGAATGTCACACGCCCATCCAACCTATATGGAAGCTGTAAAAGAGGCCTGTTTAGCCGCTACAGAGAATAGGCCTATACATATTTGAGGAAAATTTCGAGATTATGAAGAGCTGCTTTCTTATACCAAGTACTGGAGTTTCCGGTTCTAGCGCCACAAATAATAATCTAGCATCTTAGGTCAAGTATTGAGCAAAAAATGCTCAAACTAAAAAATAGGAGCCATACCACGCACCAACTGGTAAAATTGGGAAAATAAAAAATAAAATAAATTTCTTCTTTTTTTTATCCCCATATACTTACCATACAGAAGGAAGTTTTGATTTTATATTTGTATTTTATTATCTTGTTAGTCAGTACATTAGGCTAAATATTCGCACTTCATTGACTTGCAGTATTTCTGGATTTTCCGCCAAGGATTTTACAATAACCGTTGGTATATTTGTAATAAATGCAAACAGCCCATATCATGTGATATAGGCTGAGTAAATCTTAAAAAAGAATATTATTGATTTTGTATTTCAGAATATTCTTTGCTAAGACTGTTTGAATGGTTTCGTATTCCAGCAAACAGTAATTTTAATGAGAACCCGAAGGCTGATCTTCGGGTTTTTCTTTTACAATACTAAGTAATTTTGTCGTCATTTGATTTAAGCAAATAATATTTATTGAGCTGCAAACTCTAGTATTCTAAATCCTAAAAGCTTTAGTCCCCTAAACCTCTTATACTTAAGAGGGCTTGCTTAAATTTTATTTAGTCAAATTAAATTACCTGACTTTTCGATACATATTTTCAAGGAGATGCCTTTTCATTCTTTCGAATAATTTACATCCCCACCAAGCCCAAAACCTTAGAATAGTCCGGCACATCGTTAAAATGCCACTTGCCTTTTACGGTACCATTGTCGAGCAGCCAAAGGCCAGGATTGGAACGGGCGATGGTTTTGAGCACTGTCGCATCAGCATAGTAGAAAGGTAAATCCAATTGTGATGCTTCACGAAACGCACTCACTTCTTCTTCACCAGAAGCTGTCAGAATAATTACTTCTACTTTCCCCTGAAGTTGAGCTTTGAGCTGGCCTATTGCCTCTGCATTTTTCGTGCTTGCCTTGCTGATATCATAAGAGGTCAAAAATAGCTTTTTACCCTCAAAGGTGCTTTCCGTAAAATCCCCTTCATCATTCCATACTGCATAGTCTGTAATTTTTGGATTTACCTCGGGGTTAAGCGTTATCATTTCTTTGTATTTATAAGACTTGTCCGTTGGATAAGTTTCAAAACGATACTCCTGACCGTCCTTTTCCATCACATACTCATATTTCAATTCCCCAGAAGGTTGCATCTCGGTGGGTATGTCATTGCCAATCTTGTAGGCACGAAAATCGATATAGGGCAAATGTTTAACTGCATATACCGCCAACCCAATATTCAATGCAGTAAAAACCAAAATCACATAATCGGAAATCTTTTGAAATTTGGCAGATTGCTGAGTTGTGCTAATGAAAAACAAAAGCACTGAAAGTACCACGAGTATGATGTCTTTATAAAATGATTGCCAAGGTGTCAATTTAATGGCATCTCCAAAGCAACCACAGTCTGTTACTTTGTTGTAGTAGGCTGAATAAAAAGTAAGGAAAGTAAAGAATATTAAAAGAAAGAGTAATACAATAAAAGATATGTTCGTTCGATAATTCAGCAATATAGCTAGCCCCAGCACCACCTCCAGCACACAGATAAATATGGCTATTGGTAGTGAAAAGGGTACAAAAACATGAAAGAATGAACCAAAGTCCGTAGAGAATACTTCAAAATATTCCTGCATTTTGATGGCCGTACCCACCGGATCATTGATTTTTATCAGTCCGGAAAAAATAAACAACCCTCCTACTAAAAATCTTACAATGGCAGCTAATACATTCATAGTTCTTTTGTTTTTGGAAAATTATTAAATCCGGCCGAAAATGCCTGTGAAAATAATAAGGTTAACAAGTTATTAACTTTTAGGCATGACCTAGTTTTATTAAGCAAAACACGGAATAGTTGATCATATCCTGGTAGTTGGCCACAACTCCCTCCGATATCAGGGTCTGTCCGTTATTGTCTTCAATTTGCTTAGTTCGGTACAGCTTCATCAGGATAATATCAGTCATTGATGAAACTCGCATATCCCGCCAGGCCTCTCCATAGTCGTGGTTTTTATCGCGCAATAAATTCAATGTATCCTCTGCTATCTCATCATACAAAGGTTCAAGTTCCGAATACTCAATTTCCATTTGATCATTTCCATCCAGTCTGGTCTGGATGATGGCCATAATGCAATAATTGATTATAGCGATAAATTCCCCTGATACCCCTTCATCTACTTTCTGCCTCCCCTTCTCTTGTATCGATCTGACGCGTTGTGCTTTGATAAAAATCTGATCCGTAATTGAAGGAAGTCTCAACACGCGCCAGGCCGTACCATAGTCCTTTGTTTTCTTTTCAAAAATATCTTTACATGCCTTTACAACTTCGGTATATTCGCCTACTGTAGTTTCTTCCACTTTCTAATTTCTCTATTTATGGTATCCAAAATTAACCAAAACGGGTGCAATAACTAATCGGACGATGACAAAAACCTCCCTCAATATCAAAGGCCAGCTTCTGGATATTTCCAGGCCAATTGCGATGGGTATTATCAACTTAACCGCTGACTCCTTTTATGATGGAGGAAAAATAAAAACAGATGCCGATTTACTGAACAAAGCAGAAAAAATGCTGTTAGAAGGAGCAACGATCTTGGATGTTGGAGCATATTCCAGTCGCCCTGGAGCTACTGATATTCCCATTGATCAAGAAAGAAAAAATGCGATGGAAGGTATCCGTACCATTTTGCAAGAGTTTCCAATGGCGATTATCTCCATTGACTCCTTTCGTGCTGAGGTTGGGAAAGCTGCTATAGAGGAAGGCGCATCAATCATCAATGACATCTCAGGGGGAAGTCTTGATGATCAAATGTTTGATACTGTTGCGGAGTTGAGAGTGCCCTACATCATGATGCATATGAAAGGTAACCCGCAGACTATGATGAATTTAACTCAATATGATGACCTCATTTCGGAAATAATTGATTATTTTAATGGCAGAATAACAGTGTTAGAAAGTAAAGGTGTATCGGATGTCATTATCGATCCGGGATTCGGATTTGCAAAGACCCTCGATCAAAATTTTCGACTTTTAAACCGGCTACAACTTCTGTCTATTTTGGAAAGGCCAATGTTATGTGGTGTTTCCAGAAAATCAATGATCTGGAAATCACTTGGCATTTCCGCAGACGAAGCACTAAACGGAACCACTGCCCTCAACAATACATGTCTAATGAAAGGGGCATCAATTTTGCGTGTGCATGATGTGAAGGAAGCAATGGAGACAATAAAATTATTTGAGTTAACAACAAAACATTGATACTAGGATTTCAAATAGGATTTTTAGATATAACAATAGTCGATATCATCGAGGTGGCGATTTTGAGTGTATTGCTCTATCAAATCTACAAATTGATGCGGGGCAGTGTGGCCATCAAGATTTTCCTTGGCTTCCTATTTCTCTATCTCCTATTTCTGGTTGTAAAAGCAGCCAATATGGAATTGCTGAGTGGCATTCTCGGACAATTCATGGGCGTTGGTGTGATAGCTATGATCGTTCTTTTCCAGCAGGAAATC
Source organism: Cyclobacteriaceae bacterium (assembly GCA_049115735.1). Taxonomy (GTDB): domain Bacteria; phylum Bacteroidota; class Bacteroidia; order Cytophagales; family Cyclobacteriaceae; genus CAXBNB01. The sequence continues at coordinate 344,228 of JAGDZP010000004.1, forward strand.
AGGAAATTCTTATTGTTGTTAGGCAAAACGACACTTTTTGATGAAGGCAATATCATCAGGAGTCTCAAGCAAATGTGGCGTGAAAAATATGATGACGAACACTTAAATGTGACACCCGTCATTGATGCCATCAAATCAATGGGTGGATCAAACACTGGGGCATTGATTGTATTTTCGAGAGATTCGGAATTAAAATTTTATGCCAATTCTGGTGACAGGTTAGAAGCACTTGTTTCTAAACGATTACTACTTTCTATTTTCAATAGACACAGCCCTCTGCATGATGGTGCTGTATTGATCCATAACAATAGTGTTGTTGCTGCCCGTTGTATTTTACCGGTATCGGAGCAAGACAACCTCCCGGCCCAATATGGACTAAGACACAGAGCTGCCTTAGGTATGTCAGAAGCAACGGATACCCTGACTATCATCGTTTCTGAGGAAACAGGTCAGTTGTCTTGTGCCAGGAGTGGTTTCATGGAATATAACTTATCCATCCAGGAACTCAGGAACAGGATCAACGAATACCTATACAACAAGGAATCCGACCAGGAGAAAAGCCCTAAGGGTAAAGCCAAATCAGTTTTGGCACGTCTCAAAGGAAAGCCCAAAGAATCCTCCGAAAATGTGGAATTGACTGCCTAGTCTAAATCCTTTTTTAGCCAAGTCGCAGAATATAAGATCAATGCTCCTTTTCTATTGAGAGGTTATTTACTTTTGCGAAAATTTAAATTATGATTCAAAGAGTTCAATCTATATTTCTACTGTTGGCAGCAATTACAATGGTAGCCATGCTATTCTTCCCTCTATTTCAAAAAGTGGATACAGAAAATAAAGAACGCATTACCGTATCAGCACTGAACATTGTACATGACAAACAAAATAGCGAAACCGAGGAACCAGAAGTAATCAAAGAAACTCCTCTTTACCCCATTGCAGGGCTTAGTATTCTAGCCGCAGCAATAGCGCTATTTTCCATTTTCAAATATGACAACCGCTTAACGCAGATGAAGCTGGGGGCACTTAATTCATTGGTGATTGCAGCCGCTATGGGTGTTTCTGTTTACTACATTTTCGAGGTAGAAAAACTACTCCCGCCTGAAGCTCCGGTAGCCTATCTTCCCGGATTTTACTTTACTGCAGCAGCATTATTCTTTAATGCACTCGCGAATAGATTCATCAGACGTGATGAAAAACTTGTACGATCAGCGGATAGAATTAGATAGTACAATACGTTTCCCTTCGACAACATAAGAGAAATCATTGTTGACTTAAAGGAATTTTTCTGAATATCTTTGCCCTTCAAATAGCATTCTAAACATGGCTTGGTTCAACCGAAAAGATAAAGGCATACAGACGCCTACAGCAGCAAAAAAAGAAGCACCTGACGGTCTTTGGTACAAAACTCCAAGTGGTAAGATTGTCCACATGAGAGAGCTGAGAAACAATGCGTATGTATCGCCTGAAGATGACTATCATGTTAGAATTGGCTCACAGGAATACTTCGAGATTATTTTTGACAGCAATAAGTTCAAAGAACTCGATGAAAACCTTAGCTCCGGTGACCCTTTAGAGTTTCAGGATACCAAAGCATACCCGGACAGAATAGTAGCTTCTCAGAAGAAATCAGGTCTAAAAGATGCCGTGCGTAGTGCCGTGGGTAAAACGAATGGGCAAGACTTAGTCGTGTCTTGTATGGATTTTAGTTTTATCGGTGGATCGATGGGTTCTGTTGTTGGAGAAAAAATAGCCAGGGCTATAGATCATTCTTTAAAGAACAATATTCCATTCTTGATGATATCCAAATCTGGTGGAGCAAGAATGATGGAGGCTGGGTTTTCTCTGATGCAAATGGCTAAAACTTCGGCTAAACTGGCACTTCTTTCAGAAGCTAAAATACCTTTTATTTCCCTACTAACTGACCCTACCACAGGAGGTGTTACGGCTTCCTACGCTATGCTCGGAGATTTCAATATTGCAGAGCCAGGTGCACTAATTGGTTTCGCAGGGCCAAGGGTTATTCGTGAAACAATAGGAAAAGACCTGCCAAAAGGATTTCAAAGTTCGGAATTTGTATTGGAGCATGGTTTCTTGGACTTCATTGTCGATCGAAGAAACCTGAAAGCCAAGCTCACTACTTTATTGAAAATACTAAAGCCGAGTAAAGCAAGCTAAAACAGGCACAAAAAAAGGGCTACTTTTCAGCAGCCCTTTTCTATATACAAAATTTCCTCTTCTAATTAAAAAGTAAAGTTGAAAACCCAGGTTCCGGGGATTCCACTAGTTCTTCCTGTATCTGCTTCTGGCACATCAAAAGTGAGCGTCATTTGTGTGCTTGTAATAGCAAGTGTTGTTGGCCTTACTGCAGAAAATCCACCGTTCACGTCTACTGTTTTACAAGTAGTATCGCTTCCGCTGAATGACCATGATCCAGAAGCAGCCCAAATGTTTTGCAATGAAGCATCAGCCAGGCTCGAAACTGTGGTTGAGTAACTACCACCATCTTTTGATCCTGTAAAAGTCAGAGTAAACCCTGACCAGTCATCAGTTACAATAGTACCTGATGGGTTGGTGACAGAAGATACTGTCGCCGTTCCACTGACTAAGAAGCCAGCATTAATTTCGCACGGGTCTTCGGGTGGCTCGGGTTCTGTCCCGCCACCGCCGCAGCTGATGAATACACCAAGTGCCAAGAACAGTGCTGTTGTTGTAAGATTTAAAAACTTGTTCATGTTGTGTAAAGATTTAAGATTATTTTTTTCCTTAATGTCAAAAATATACCTTTTTAGTATATACACCTAATTAATCTCTCAGAAAAGTACATGCTAAGGCTCTCTGCCTCTAGTGTTTAGACTGAATATGTTGTTTGTGAATTTGTACTCCTGCGGCTGATTTGAGGCGATTATGGTCATCCTTTTTCCCAATACCTTTCCAATATTGCCGTGATACCATTCAACTCCTCGTTCGTCCATGTTTGAAGTAGGCTCGTCCAGTATAGTTATTTCCGATTCAGAGAATAGTGCCAGACCCAACTTCAGACGCTGTTTCATGCCGGAGGAAAAATTACCTACGTATTTGCCATGACTATCTTGCAAGTACATTGCTTCAATGAGATCTTCCTTTGAAGAATAATAACAGAGTTTTTTGAATTTAAAGTGAAAATTTAGAAGCTCTTTGAGGGTAAATTCTTCAATAAGCTCCAAGTATGGAGCGGCATAACTGATGTGTTGAAAAATATCATCGGAATGGACAGGAGCTGAATTGTATTCATATTCAATTGAGCCAGTTGTAGCAGGCATAATACCTGAAATTATTTGAGTCAACGTGGACTTCCCGCTACCGTTGCTACCGGTAATGGCATAAGTTTGATTATAGTCAAAGGTGTATTCAAGGTTTCTAAACACCCATTCTCTTTCGTTAAACCTTTTGCCGATCTTGTTGAGTTTGATCTTCATTTGAGTTGGTCAAGAAGACAGAGTGAAAGAATTTTTGAAATCCAGTCTAGGTATTAAAACCCTTCATGATACCTCGATTTGAACTACCAACAAATTTAATAATTTCATCCCTCTCAGTAGAGGAAGGCATTTCTACTTTTATGAGATCTATGGCTTTGGAATTATTGATTCCATTCAAGTAGATGTATCTATAAATTTCCTGAATTTCGTTGATGGTATCATTGGAATAACCTCTACGTCTCAATCCAATTGAGTTGATGCCGCAGTAGCCTAATGGTTCGCGACCAGCAGTAGTGAATGGGGGCACATCTTTCCGAACCAATGATCCACCAGAAACCATCGCGTGTTGACCAATATTTACGAATTGGTGCACAGCACTCGCACCACCAATGATCGCATAGTCATCAATATTGCAATGGCCAGCAACCTGTACGGCATTCACCAATATGCAGTTGTCTCCAATAATACAGTCATGAGCAACATGGACGTAAGCCATCAAAAGGCAATTGCTACCGATTACCGTTTTGTGTTTGTCAACAGTACCGCGGCTAATTGTCACAAACTCTCGGATGACAGTATTGTCACCAATTTCCATGGTTGTTTCTTCACCTGAAAATTTCAAATCTTGTGGTATGGACGACACTACCGCACCGGGATATATCTTACAATTTTTACCAATGCGGGCCCCTTCCATTATGGTAACATTGGAGCCTACCCACGTGCCTTCTTCAATTACAACATTTTGGCTAATTGTTGTAAATGGCTCAATAACGACATTACGAGCAATTTTGGCCTGCGGGTGAATATATGCTAATGGCTGATTCATGAATCCTTCTTAACGATGCTAGCTGTCATTACTCCTTCACAAGCCAAATTTCCACCTACGTGTGCGGTTCCTTTCATTTTTGCTATTCCTCTTTTGATAGGAGCAAGTAGTTCACAGCGGATAACCAATGTATCACCTGGTAAAACCATCTTGCGAAATTTGAAGCTTTCTATGCCCAGAAAGTACGCCCAGTAATTCTCAGGATCTGGAACAGAGTTAAGTACCAGTATCCCTCCAATCTGGGCCATGGCCTCCACTTGTAGCACACCTGGCATTACAGGATTTCCGGGAAAATGACCCTGGAAAAAAGGTTCATTGAAAGTGACATTCTTGATTCCCGCCACATTTGTATCGTCAAGATGAAAGATTTTATCAATCAATAAAAAAGGATACCTATGGGGAAGAATTTTTGTTATCTGATTAATGTTGACAACTGGAGGTAGCGTCGGATCATAATCAGGCACCACGCTTTTCTTCTCCTGCAGCATCATTTTCTTGATCTTCTTGGCAAATGCAATGTTAGATGCATGACCGGGACGTGCTGCTAAGATTTGCGCCTTTAGTGGTCGACCTGCTAAAACAAGGTCTCCTACCACATCCAATAATTTATGACGCGCCGGTTCATTGGCATATCGAAGCTCAACATTATTCAAAATGCCTTCTTTCTTTACCTCTACCTTAGGCTTATTGAACAGCTTTGCCAACTCGTCCAATTCATCGTCAGCAATTTCACGATCGACAATTACTATGGCATTGTTCAGGTCACCTCCTTTAATCAAACCTCTGTTATGAAGTTCCTCAAGTTCATGTAGAAAACAAAAAGTTCTGCATGAAGCAATTTGTTCTTTGAAATCTTCAATATTATTCAACGAAGCATGCTGACTCCCAAGAACCGGTGATTTGTAATCCACCATTACGGTTACCCTGTAGTCATCAGATGGCAGTGCAGCTAAATCTATTTCATTGCTTTGATCCCTATAATAAATACTTTCGGGTACTTCGAAATAATTTCTTTGGGCACCTTGTTCTTCCAATCCAACTTTTTCCAATGCCTCTATAAATAGAATCGAACTACCGTCCAATATTGGTGGTTCAGGTCCATCCAGCTTTATAAGTACATTATCTATTTCCAGCCCTGCAATGGCAGCCAGTGTGTGCTCTACAGTATTTATTCTCCCACCATCCTGCTCAATAGATGTTCCTCTTGATAGATCGACAACATTATCGACATCAGCATCAATAATTGGTTGGTGCTCAAGATCAATTCTTTGAAATTTGATCCCATGATTGGCAGGTGCTGGCTCGAAGGTCATGTTTGAAACCACACCAGTGTGCAAGCCAACTCCGGAGATAGTAACAGGTTCTTTTATTGTGTGTTGGTATACTTTCATTATAAGTCAATTTCGAGTAATTCCTGTGAGTACCTTCCGGAATTAAGTCGGCAAATTTAGTATTTTTTGCTCAAGTTCTTTTATCCTGTCTAGCAATTCTGGTAGCCTTCGGAATACCACATACGACTTCCTGTAGTCAGCAATTTCAAAGGCCGGACTACCAAGTAAAACACCACCTTCTTTCTTATAACTTTTTGATACACCCGATTGTGCTGCAACTGTCGTTTTATCAGCGATGGTTAAATGCCCAACTATTCCTGCCTGCCCTGCTATGATGCAATTCTTACCAACTGTAGTGGAACCTGATACACCTGCCTGAGCCGCTATCACCGTGTTTTCTCCAATTTCTGAGTTGTGTGCTACTTGAATGAGATTATCGAGTTTAACACCGGATTTTATGACTGTTGATTCGAATGTGCCACAATCAATCGTTGTATTGGCGCCAATATCAACATAATCTTCGATGACCACATTGCCTACTTGAGGGATGGTTTTATAAGTGCCATCCTTTTGCGGTGCAAAACCAAAACCATCACTACCAATTACTGCTCCTGAGTGAATTACACAATGGTTCCCAATTTTACAGTTGGGGTAAATTTTAGCTCCAGAATAGACAATTGTATTATCTCCAATGGACACATTATCTCCTACGAACACATGTGGATGTATTTTGCAATTCTTACCAATGATGACACCTTTGCCAATATATGAAAAAGCTCCTCGATAAATATTTTCACCACACTGGGCTCCCTCAGCCAGGTATGTGGGCTCTTCAATACCTTCCTTTTGAAAGGATACCATTTTGTGGTATTCTTCAAGCAAAGCTGTGAAGCTCAAATAGGGATCATCGACAAATATTAAAGTTGTGTCTAGTTCCTGTTTAGCCTCAAAATCTTTCGCTACGATTACCGCGCTTGCTTTTGTAGAGTAGATATAACTTTCGTACTTAGGATTGGACAGGAATGATATTGATCCCGCCTTAGCAGTTTCAATGCTTCCAATATTGTTTATTGTCCTATTTTCATCTCCTTTTATCTGCCCGTTGAGAATGTGGGCTATTTGAGATACTTTAATTTCCATATATGTTATTTACAATGCAGAGAAATAGACACTAGATTATACTACCAACTCCTTTGGCCAGCAAAGATAGTACTTGGTGACAATTTTACTCATGGCCTTGATATTCGGAAGTTTGGTAGCCTTAGCCACATCAACCAATTCGCCATTTTTTGTGAGAATATTTATTTTTTGACCGCTTGATATATATGCTTCATTGCTAATCTTCCCATGACCCAAAAAGTATTCAGCATCTTCAGATGACAAGTCATAATGACTGATAATTTTTGATTTGATACTTTTAGTCAGTTTGGCTGGATGCAGGTCATTAGACATATCAATCTTGAATATTTTTCTACCCAATATCATCTTACTCAATGTCGACAACACAAAATCCTCATGGTTGACCCAAAACTTCATTGATCCCCAAATGTCACTATCATCCAATAAAGCAAACACGCTGATGATATCAGGGTCTTGCTCAAAATCTTCTTTGGTTACATTGCGTTCAAGAAAAATAGCCAACGCAGGAGTTGCGGTTACTTTCATCCCTTGTTGTGTGAGATAACGCGCTCTCCGAATAAGTTGGATGAGCATTTCTTCCGCGCTCACGGAAGTCTTGTGCAGATATACTTGCCAGTACATAAGTCGCCTGGCGCTTAAGAAGTGCTCAATACTGTAGACTCCCTTTTCCTCAACTACTATTTGATCGTCCTTTACATCTAGCATCTTAATGATCCTTTCAGACCCAATCATACCCTCGGATACTCCTGTGAAGAAACTATCTCTTCTTAGATAATCTATCCTATCTATGTCCAGCTGGCTGGATACCAGTTGGTGAAAGAAGCCCCTCTCGTATTTATTATGAAATATTTTGATAGCCAAATCCAACTTTTGATCATAAACAGCATTTAACTTTTGAAGAAAGATCAATGAAATTTCCTCATGGGATATGCCATTGAGCAAACTAAATTCCAGAGTATGCGAAAAAGGCCCATGGCCGATATCATGAAGTAGAATAGCGATTAATGATGCCTCGAATTCTTCTTCCGAAATCTCCACTCCTTTGGATCTAAGATTCTCTAATGTGAGATGCATTAGGTGCATGGCTCCAAGCGCATGGTGAAATCTGGTATGTAGTGCCCCGGGATATACGAGATTGGTTAATCCCAATTGTTTTATCCTCCTGAGACGCTGGAAATAGGGATGTTCAATAATATCGAAGATAAGATCCTTTGGGATTGTAATAAAGCCAAATACAGGGTCGTTAAGTATCTTGTTTTTGTTTATTTGCAAAGCGGAGAGTTTATCCCAAAGTTGGTATTACTATTGCTCATCTTTCGAAGACTAAATTGGTCAAGGTTTAAAAATTCAAAATAAAGGATATTATGCGGAAATATAAAATATTGTGGGCTGATGATGAGATCGAATTGTTGAGACCTCACATTCTATTTTTAAATGCAAAAGGATATGACATTGATCCGGTGTTGAGTGGAGGGGATGCCCTTGATATGATTGAGCAAAATTCTTACGATTTGGTCTTTCTTGATGAAAATATGCCAGGGTTGACCGGGCTAGAAACATTGGCAGAGATAAAGAGTATCAAACCAAACCTTCCGGTGGTGATGATCACTAAGAGCGAGGAGGAAAATATAATGGAGGAAGCTATTGGCTCTAAAATTGCCGATTACCTGATTAAGCCACTCAACCCAAATCAAATATTACTTTCTATTAAGAAGATTTTGGATAATAAGAGATTGGTGTCGGAGAAGACCAACCTCAGCTATCAGCAAGACTTTTCAAATATTAGCCTGGCAGTTAATGAAGACCTGAATTTCGAAGAGTGGATCGATGTATATAAGAAAATGGTTTTCTGGGAACTTGAAATAGACAAGACCCAGGAAAAAGATATGGCCGAAGTGCTTAACATGCAAAAGGAAGGGGCCAATGCGGAGTTTACCAAATATATCATCAACAACTATGAATCCTGGCTGAATGATGCAGATGTAGAAAAGCCAATGCTATCCCATCAGCTAATGAAAAAGGAGGTCTTTCCAAAGTTGAATGATGAGAAACCTGTTTTCTTTTTTGTCATTGACAACCTGAGATTAGATCAGTGGGAAATGCTGGAGCCAATCATTACAGAGTATTTCCGCATTGAGAGCAAAAACCCGGCATTTGCAATACTGCCAACTACCACGGCATATGCTAGAAATGCCATTTTCAGTGGGATGCTCCCCTCAGACATGGCAAGGTATCACCCCGATCTTTGGGTGAACGAGACAGAAGAAGAAGGAAAGAACAATTTTGAACAGCAATTCCTAGAGAGACAATTAGCCAAGAACAATATCAACGTTAAGCTTTCCTATCATAAAATTGTACATAAGAATCAGGGCAAACAGCTGCTATCAAATTTCAATAATTTGATGAACAATGACCTGAATGCAATTGTCTACAATTTTGTGGATATGCTTTCACATGCACGAACTGATATGAAGATGATCCGCGAGCTAGCTCCTGACGAAAGTGCTTATAGATCATTAACCAACTCATGGTTCATGCATTCAACTCTATTGGAGATGCTTAAGCTACTTTCTCAGAAGGACGTTCATGTGATAGTAACAACCGACCATGGAACAATTCGTGTGAAAAGACCTCTGAAAATCGTGGGGGACAAGAATACGAACACCAACTTGAGATTTAAGGTTGGAAAAAACCTGAATTTCAAAAAAGGGGACAATGTATTGGTATCACGTAACCCGGCGGATATTTTCTTGCCAAAAATCAACGTATCAAGTTCTTATGTATTTGCAACTAATGATGACTTCTTTGCCTATCCCAATAATTACAATTATTACGTCAATTATTACAAAGACACCTTCCAACATGGAGGCATTTCACTTGAAGAAATGATATTGCCGGTTGTACATTTGCAACCAAAAAATATTTGATGACATTCACTTATTCCGGTCTTGATGAGGTAAATGTTGCGGCGGGTAAATTGATAGAGCATTGCTCGGAATATGACATCTGGATTTTCCAGGGTCAAATGGGCGCAGGTAAAACGACACTTATCAAATCTATTTGCAGGCAAATGGGCGTAGCTGACAATGTAAGCAGCCCCACATTCTCATTGCTTAATGTCTACCAAACTGAAAAAGCAGAGGAAATGTACCATTTTGATTTTTACCGAATAAAGGATGAAATGGAGGCTGTCGACATAGGATGCGATGAATATTTCTATTCCGGCAACCACTGTTTTATCGAATGGCCAGAAAAAATACCTTCCTTAATTCCCGATAGATTCACTAAAATTAGTATTAATTTAGGCAAAGAAAATGAACGGGAAATAAGTATAACCAGGCATGACGGATCAATATAAGAGCAGTATTTCCTCTTTGGCTTCAGAATCTCAGCTTTACCCCCAGGAGGTTTTGTTGAAAGTGAAAAAAGACAGACATCAGCTCTTTATTGGCATTCCCAAAGAAAGTTCGGAACACGAACACAGAATACCACTTACTCCAAAGGCAGTGGAATTACTCACTGCAAACGGCCACAGCATAACGATACAGTCAGGTGCTGGTAAGGCATCTAATTTTAACGATCACGATTATAGTGAGGCAGGGGCCAAAATCTCAAATGATGTTGATGAAGTATATGCTTCGGACATAGTGATGAAAGTGACCTTCCCCAATCTGGAGGAGCTAAAAAAAATTAAAAATGGTAAGACGTTGATCTCAACCATTCATGTGAGAGATGATTTAAAAGAGCGAATTCAGCTTATGAATTCGAAGAAAATCACGGCAATAGGATACGAATATATTGAGGATAAAGTAGGTGGCTTGCCTATTGTAAGGGCTATGAGTGAGATAGCTGGATGTGCGATTATGCCAATCGCTTCTGAATACCTAAGTTCGACGAATAAAGGGCAGGGAATCATTCTTGGTGGCATTACAGGAGTGCCGCCAACTAAAGTGGTAATTCTAGGAGCAGGTACCGTGGCAGAATATGCGGCCAGGGCAGCAGTGGGGTTTGGAGCGGATGTGAAAGTTTTTGACCCACATATTTACAAACTAAGGCGACTCAAACACTTATTGAACTCTCAAATCTATACTTCTACCATAGACCACTCGTCGCTGCAAAAGGCACTGATGGACGCAGATGTGGCTATAGGGGCAATCAGATCAGAAAAAGGGAGTATTCAGCATATAGTGTCTGAGGAAATGGTGACTAAAATGAAGAGCGGGGCTGTTGTCCTGGATGTAAGCATAGATGAAGGTGGGTGCTTCGAAACATCAGAGCCAACTAACCTGAGAAGTCCGGTATTTTCAAAATTTGATGTAATCCATTATTGCGTGCCAAACATAGCATCCAGGGTTCCGCGGACTGCATCTCGCGCCTTAAGCAACATTTTCACCCCAATATTGATGGAAACCTCAAAGTGTGGGGGAATCGAAGATGTCATCTTTCAGCATAAGTGGTTTATGAAGGGAGTGTATGCCTATAAGGGTTGTTTAACAAATTACTACTTATCCAAAAAACTTGGGCTTCCATTCAAGGATATGGATTTGTTGATCGTACCTCGCTACTAGGCTTTTTTACCAAAATCAAAATCTACAGAATTTAATATCAAACCGGAAGGTGGTGCCATAGGGCACATTAGCCCCGAATCCTCTCCCTTCAAGGAGTCTTTGATTTCTTCCAATGTCAGTTCACCTTTCCCCAACTTGATAAGTGCTGCAGCCATAATACGTACCTGGTAGCGCATAAATCCACTTCCAGAAACCCGATACAAGTAGCTATCCTGAGGGAAGAAGTTGGCTGAAAACAGATCATTTTTTACAATCTCACTGGTTTTGATTTCGCGTTGGAAGACTCTACCCTTTCCCGGTTTATAGGCGTATCTTCTGAAATCATGGGTCCCCAAAAATAACCTCGCTCCTTTTTCCATAAGCCCAATATCCAATTCCTCTCGTACATAGGCCATGAACGGTGCAGCGAAGGGGTGGTTTCTTTTTCCAAACGCAAAAAGGTACAAATATTCCTTTTCCTTAGCGTTTTGAAGGATGTTAAATTTTTCGTCTACCTCCTTAACGCTCAGGATATTTATATCTGGAGGGAGATTGAAGTTCAAATCACGAACCAAATGCGTAGTGTCTACTGGTTGCCTTAAGAATAGTTCAAAGGCAGTTTTATTGGTTGATACCATCGCATCAGTTCTCCCCGCTCCCAGGGTTTTGAATTCACTATGTCCAAAGATGAAAGTGAAGGTCTTTTCGAGCATGCCTTGAACAGTCTTTAGCCCGGGTTGCTTTTGCCAACCATGATACCTGAAACCCAGATATTGTATCTCAATTAAGTAATGATATGTTTTCAAAAGTCGCTGGTTCCAATTGAGTGGATCTATTTGAGACAAAGCTAAACATTAACAAGAAGTATGTAGATTTGACTGTGTTCGTTTCAAACTTCAAATCAATGAAACACCCATCTCATAAGGCCTATTTATTGCTAGCGTGTTTCTTGCTTGCCTTATTTTCTCCTGGCTGTCAGAAAAGCAAAAAGAAACCGAATATCATATTGATTATGGCAGATGATTTGGGATATGGAGGGATTGGGTGCTATGGTAACAAGGAAATAAAAACCCCTCACCTGGATGCTATGGCCAGAGAGGGCATACGCTTTACAGACTTTCATTCCAATGGTTCTGTTTGTAGTCCCACGCGAGCAGCTTTGTTAACAGGAAAATATCAGCAACGTTCCGGTTTGGAGGGAGTGATCTATGTTCGAGGTGAATCAAGAAAAGTAGGATTGGACACTCAGCACACTACACTGGCAAAAGTTTTTCAGCAAAATGGATACAAGACAGGAATAATGGGCAAGTGGCATTTGGGGTATGATCAAAAATATAACCCGGTGCAGCACGGATTCGATGAATTTTATGGATATAGAAGTGGCAATGTCGACTACCACTCCCATTATGATAATGCAGGTACATACGACTGGTATCACAATCTAGACTCTCTAAATGAGCCTGGTTATGTCACGGATTTGATCACTGAACACTCTATTGATTTTATCAAAGAGAATAAAGACAGCCCGTTCTTCTTGTATGTGCCTCATGAGGCTCCCCATGTCCCTTTTCAGGGGCGTAAGGATCCAGGCGATCGTTATCCTGGTGCCGATTTCGAGTATTGGGGTTCGGTTCAGGATAAGGAGAGAGCATACAAAGAGATGGTTGAGGTGATGGATGAAGGGATTGGCAAGACACTGAAATGCCTGGAAGAGCAGGGGCTGTCTGAGAATACCCTTATATTCTTCTTATCAGATAATGGTGGTTTGAGAGGGTTTGGTGACAATGGCGCACTAAGGGGCTTCAAAACTGAGCTTTATGAAGGAGGCCATCGAGTGCCGGCTATTGCTTATTGGAAAGGGAAAATAATGCCATCAACTGTCGAGACGCTTCTAATGTCCTTCGATTTATTTCCAACCTTTTTGAGCCTGTGTGGTATTAATCAACCAGAAGGTTTGGGTTTAGAAGGCCAAGACTTTTCTTCAATTTTTGATGAAAAGGATATTTCTACAGAGCGGGATCTATTCTGGAAATATAGAGGTCAAAAATCTGTACGTAGGGATAATTGGAAGCTACTTATTACCAAAAAAGATAGTGCCTTATACGATCTGAGTGAGGACATTAGTGAAGAGGCAAATCTTCGGAACAAAAATGCTAATTTGTATGCCGATTTACTCGATGCTTTAACCCGCTGGGAAAAAGATATCGACCGCACTCCTCAGGTCACAAATTGATTTTCACTTTCATCCCTTTCCTGCCTTGTGTAACCATTGTTACTCAAATCAAGGTTGACTAGACATACCTTTGTTATTGTCAATTGAGGTTTTCAATTGGCTTCATTCACCAAAAGCTAGTGCCATGAAAAAAAATATGGGAAACATTGATCGGGTAGTAAGATTTGTAATTGCCATTCTGTTCAGCACACTGTACTTCCTGGGTTATATCTCAGGTACGATAGGACTAATCTTGCTGGTAGTTTCAGTGGTTTTTGCTTTAACAAGCATTATCAGTTTTTGCCCGCTCTATGCTGTTTTTGGAATGAAAACCTGTGCAGTAGATGATGTTGATTAATAAGTTGAGCGTAACACCTTAACCCAAAAAGGCCTCCCTCGTGGAGGTTTTTTTATTCCCAAAGGCCTGGCCCAGCGCTGTAACGCCTGTTGTCATATTCTCTCTCGTAAGCCTTATATTCCTCCTGGCTCAGCACATCCAGTAGCCTAAGCAGGGCATTCTCTGCATAACTCATTAGGTTCATCCTGAAACACTGATCAATATAAAGCTTGATCAATCGCTCAGAATACCTATTGGCGTTAATGGCTTTCAAAAGAATATCATAAGCCTTGGAGTCATCGTTTCCGGGGAGGTTGAAAAACTCAACAGAAGCAGCAACTGATTCTTCTAAAAAAGGATTATCAAGGCCCAAACTACTATACAATAAGCTAGCTGTTAGGGTATCTGATTGCGACAACAGTTCTTTGGCCTTATTTAATTTTTGATTGCTTATAGCCTCTTGCCGGTTCAAAAGGCCTTTGTTCTTCAAAGGGTAATTTTTTAAATGAGATACCATTTCTGAACTGATCAATGTATCACCATTTGCCAGACGTTCGGCGATTAGTTTATCTACTTCATCCTCTTCCTCCAATAGGCTATGGGAAATTGCCCTATAATATTCTCCTAGTTGGTGTTTTTGAACGTTCGGAAGGTCAAGGAAATCAAGCGACAGTTTTGGAGAGCCTTGCTCTAAACTCCAAATACTCAGCAGGGTACTATAAAACTCTGGTTCGTTGCTATGATGAGACAAATTGCCTAAAAGTTCAAAGGCTCCTCCTACCTGACCTATGGAGTACATAGTAATGGCCTTTAAAAAAGTCAGCCGCTCGCTGTAATCAGCATTGGCCTCATTGTTCGCCAAAGAAGTTAATATATCCAGTATCTCCTGTTTTGGATCGTTATATGTGCTTATCGCCAGGTTATTTACATAGGCGTATGTGATCAAATTAAGCCGTGAAGGAACGTTTAGGGTTGAAGTATTCTTGGCTGGCAGACTGGCCAAAATATTCGCCTGCACATCATATCTATAATTTTCAATAACCTCTTGTTCATTTAGATGATCCGAAATTTTCAAATTTCTATCCGCACAAATACCAAGCAAATTGGCTGTGACTACATCCCGTCTGAAATCTGACACATCTAGAGAATTCAGGTAATACAGTGTCGAGTCAATGACATCCGTTTTACTGTACAACATGGCTAAATTGTTTTTGAGCGAAACGCTCCCAGGGTACTTCAGCAAACCATCCTGATAGGCAAACATGGCATCAAAAAACTGGTTGTTCCTTTCATACTCCAGCCCAAGATTTACAAAAGCCTGTTCTGATGGATTCTTTAGTGTAGCCTGTGTAAATGCCTGTATTCTTCCTGCAACCTCGTTGCGCAAGAAACCGAGGTTGTAGTTGGCCTTATGGTTCCACTTGACATAGCGGAAGCTTTCATGATATACTTTTTCTGCCGCGTCTGGCCTATCAGTTTGAATATACAGATCACCCAAACAATTATAAAACGCCGAAATACCTTGATCCTTCGCTACTTGATTGGAACTAAAATAGAGTGCGGCAACTATGATAAGTCCTGCTAATCGGGAAGTGAAATACGGAAAGTTGTCTTCCTTGTAAGCTATTTTATAAACTGGCAGATTCTTGAGTAGATAGTTTATAAAATTGGCTATGATATAAATGAAGAACATAGAGCCAAAACCTAGGTGGCCGAATACTATGGTATCTTCTATTACCTCAAGTGTCACGTCATTTTGTTGAAACGAATGATAGCCTATGAATGAAAAACATAACAGCAACATACCACAATACATATAGGCTGTATATGGATAAAATGGCAAAATATTGCCATATAGAACCTCTCTACTCCTCACGCCCCAAAAACCAATAATCGAGGAAATAATTAGTAAGAAAAACGCATTGATATAAAAAATGTCCCAGTCTATAAAACCAGAATTCTTCATTTGCACCATGCCGACATTCAAGAGGTATATCAAAGAAAGGATCACAAAATGCTTGGTATTGCTGGATGTCAATCCAGTAGAGCTATCCGTTGTTATTCGCAGTATGCCATACACTATTTCATGGGAAACGAGGAAAATGAAAATAATGCTGACGACCACCAGAGGTATAAAACTATAGCTGGCCATGTATAAAAATGGTTGAGATACTTCTGCCGAAAAAGAGACGAGCAAAGCAACAATGGAAGTAAGCCCTACAAATGATAAAAAACGCCGCTTGAGTTCTATCTCGGTTTTGACGGCATTGTAATAATAACTAAGTGCCGCATAAAGCAGGAAGATCCCTATCATGATGGTCTGATCGTAAAAACCAAACAGACCGAGCTGATCAATTCTCAAGGCTATAATAAACACCATCAACAGCCCGATGGAGATGGTGTAGAGGAATTTGCTTAGGTATGTCGCCATCGTTAGGCATATCAGAATGCCTATAGATATTAAGATCAGATATATGTAAGAGCTCCAGGGGTTCAGGTCTATTTCACCACCAACAAATTTTTGATCAACTAGGTAAAATTGCGTGGACAGGTCGAGCAATCCTGAAGGTGTATCAATTCCGAATAAAGGAATATCCAAAGAATGAAAGCTGCTATTCACATTCCACGCTATAGAATTTTGACCACCAAGGAAAAGCAGATAGCAATATGCTAGCATGAGCACCAACGAAGTAGCCAAGAGAACTTTGTAGTAGAGCCTATATTCAGCGTCCCAGCTATCCCAAAAGAATTTTTGTTTCATATATCAAGTCTTCAGGCAATAATAACGGCCTAATTGACGGTCGCAATATAATTAGTTTCAAATGGATTTGAGAGAGGGATTTAATCTCTCAAGAAAAAGATTTCTAAAAGGCGAAACAAGTAACTAGTAGCTTTCTTTATCGCTAGGGAAATCGCCAGCCTTCACATCTTTTATATACTCTACAACGGCATTGTTCATAGCCGTGCTCAAGTCGGCATATTGACGGAGAAATCGGGGCTTGAATTCCTGAGTAATGCCCAACATATCATGCACAACAAGCACCTGACCATCTACATATGGCCCGGCTCCAATGCCGATAATTGGAATACTCACTTCCTCCGAAACAGTCTTTGCCAGTTCCATCGGAATTTTTTCAAGGACAATCCCAAAACAGCCGCATTCTTCGAGACATTTGGCATCCTCAATCAGTCTGTTGGCTTCCTCTTCCTCCTTTGCCCGCACGGAGTAGGTCCCGAACTTATAAATAGACTGAGGTGTCAAACCAAGGTGTCCCATTACAGGTACTCCTGCACTTAAGACCCGGAGCACACTTTCCTTGATTTCCATTCCCCCCTCCATTTTCACACCATGAGCTCCAGACTCTTTCATGATTTTTATGGCAGAGCGAAGGGCTTCTGATGAATTGCCCTGATAGCTTCCGAATGGCACATCCACCACTACAAAAGATCTCTTAATACCACGCACTACTGAAGTAGCATGGTAGATCATTTGATCAAGTGTAATCGGAAGTGTGGTCTCGTTTCCAGCCATCACATTGGAAGCTGAATCGCCAACCAACAAAACGTCTATGCCGGCTGCATCGAGAATTTGCGCCATGGAATAATCATAAGCGGTTAACATGGATATTTTTTCACCACGGTTTTTCATTTCCTGAAGCTGGTGGGTGGTGACTCTCTTTATATTGCTCTTGTGAACTGACATACTAATTTTCGACTGAATTGATATGAAATCAAACCGTATTATTTAGGGCTGTAAACTTAGATAAAATACATTCAACGGCATAAAAAAGGCGCACCGGCCGACGGGTCTTAATTATGTTAATCATGAAAATTGAACTAACTTCATTACCACGAATTTCAACGAAATAGGGTCTTTGCTGAAAATTATTAAATATAACGTTGCTATCCTTGCCTTATGTCTATTGTCACTTTATTGCCAGGGACAAACTGACAAGTCAATATTTGAATATGGTTTCCCGTCAATTCAAAATTTTGGCCCCAAAGAGTACAAAGGGCATGCGCAGACCTGGAATATTGCCCAAGCTCCGAGTGGATTGATGTATATTGGCACCAGTGAGGGAGTATTGGAATTTGACGGAAACAATTGGAGAACAATCAAGCTGCCCAACAGAACCCGTGTCAGAGCCTTGGCTACTACGCCATCCGGAAAAGTGTACTGCGGAGGTGCTAATGACCTGGGATACCTGGAAACCAATGATCAAGTACCAAGCTACTTTATTTCCCTAAAAAATAAATTACCTGACCAACTTCAGGACTTTGATCAAATTCACGGAATACTCTATCTAGATGGTAAAGTTTTTTTTCAGACCTATGACCACCTTATGGTCTGGGATATCAGCCAACAGGAATTTGAGATTCACCCGGCCAGTATCCGATTCAACCGACTGCAGAAAATTAATGACCAGATTTGGATTAAGTCAGTAGGAGAAGGATACCGAATATACAAAGATGGAAAGTTGCTGAATTTCGATGAGCCATCAGATATTCTCAAAACTCAATATAGCCTCATACTGGATTGGCAGGGTGATTCATTACTCTTTCTATTCAAAGATAAAATGTCCTTTTTTCACAATAATCAGTTTCTTGATTTTAAAACCGATATCGACTCAAGTTTTGAGGGCATGGACATTTCTGATGTTTTGAAATTAGAAAAGGACAAGATATTGTTAGTCTCAAAAAAGGGGCTCTATTTTATCTCAGCACAAGGTGAATTGCTTTTGCATTTGGATCGCAATTCAGGACTTGCTGACAATAATCTGAAAAGTGCCTTTGTGGATCGGGAAGGTGCACTTTGGGTTTCTTCAAATTTCGGGCTTTCCAGAATTGGTATTCATCTACCCATTAAGAAGTTTGATGAGAAGAATGGAATCTTCGATACGGTGAACGACATCATAAAAAAAGATAGCATTCTTTACGTATCAACCCACACTGGCCTATTTCAGTTTGACATCAAAAAGCAAAATAGTTTTGAGAACTTTGGTTATCCAATAGGTGAATCTTTTGCTCTTGAAATAATCAATGGACAGTTGTGGGTTAGTACGATAACGGGTGTTTATAAACAAACTTCAAGCAATAACTTTCAAAGGGTTTCCAATGAAATAGCTTATAAATTTCAGCAATCTGTAGTTGATCCCAATATCATATTTGTGGGCACAACTGAGGGGTTGGTTGTCCTGAAAGGAAATAATTATTTAACCCGTTCCTACAAAGAACTCATGCCTCATGACATTCGCTACATGAACCAGGATACAGTTGGTATTTTATGGCTTGGGACGAATAACAACAAATTGGTACGATTGGATTTTTTCAATGAGGGCACTCTTGAAGAACCTGATGTGAGGATTTTTGACCACAATGATGGCCTACCAGTAAGCCATATCCAGGTCAACAGAGTAAACGAAGATATTATTTTCAGTTCAGAGTTTGGAGTCTTTGAGTTTAATGGAAAAAATTTCGCTGAAAGCACACGTTTCCCACCGTTGAGGTCTATTGTATACTATATCTATCCGGCCAGTGAAAACTCCATTTATCTATTGTTTGGCGAGCCACCCTTTATGAAGGTTTTACCATTCCAAAAGGATAGGGACCAATTCATTCCGAAAGACATTCCGGAGCTGTCGGGTATCGAATCACCCGGTATTTGGGTAGCTTATGAAGATGATGAAGATCGGTCATTGTGGTTTGGAATGACAGATGGAGTGTTAAATTTCCAACCAAACAATTTCCAGAGAAAAAAAGAACAAGTGTTTACCAACCTCAACTCTGTATTGGTGAATTCTGATTCAATTATTCGTGGCAATATTGGGGCTTACAATCCATCGAAAGAACAGTCGGTAGTGAGCAAGTTAGGTCACGAGAAGAATTCCGTCAGGTTCAGCTTTGGTTTGCCTTCTTTTGATAGCAACTTCTCAAACAAATTTCGATACCGCTTGATTGGTCTTGACGACACCTGGTCTGATTGGACAGACGAAACCACCAAGGAATACATCGACCTTTTTGAGGGCAGTTACACTTTTGAAGTGATTGGGAAATCTGTTTATGGCGTTGAAGCAACACCTGCTTCATTTAGCTTTGCTATAAGCCCGCCATGGTATAGGATGTGGTGGTTCATAACCTTGGTGCTACTGGTATTTTCGTCTATCATCTTCTATACCACACGATATTTCGCCAGAAGAAAATTAGTGCTAAGAGTAGAGGAACTGGAGATGCAACAGAAGCTTCAACAAGAGCGAGAGCGCATATCCAGTGATTTGCATGATCATGTTGGGGCTCAATTAACCAGCATTATTTCAGGGTTGCAGATTACCGAGGAAATAGAAGGCTTTCGAACCAATGATCAGATGAAGGGCTTGATATGCTCTTTAAAAGAAGATGCACAAACAACAATGATTAGTCTTCGGGATAGCATTTGGACCTTGAAAAATGAAAGCATTACAGTGGCCAAATTTGTAGAGCACATAGAACTCTATCTGGAATCACAACTGAAGTACCATGAACAACTGAAATCCCAAGTGCTGTTTAATGGTCATAAAGGTTTGGAAATTGGCCCAAAAAAAGGGCTGCAATTGATCAGGACTATCCAAGAAGCTATTCAAAATGTGGTGAAACATGCAGAAGCCAAATTGATTACCATAGACATCACCACCATAAAACGTGGATTGAAAGTGAGTATAAAGGATGACGGTAAAGGCTTTGAAAATGAGAAGGTAAACGGTGAACACTATGGCCTGAGCAACATGAAATCAAGGATTGAGGGTATTGGCGGTGTATTGTTTATAAATTCAAAACCAGAAAAGGGTACCGAAATAGAAATCACTGTATGAGTTCTATGATTACCCCATTGGTGGTATTGTCCGGATGATATTAAACCATAATATTTGAAGCTTAAAACCAACTAGCTATGTCAATAAGAATCGGTCTGGTAGAAGATAACCCAACACTTCGTAAAAGATTTGTTGACAACTTCAAATACTTCAATGACATTGAACTTACCCTTATTGCGTCATCTGGGGAGGAATTTCATAGAAAAATAGATTCGCTGGATTCTACCACCATGCCCGAGATCATTCTTATGGACATTGAACTCCCAGGGATGTCAGGCATTGAAGCGACTGCACAGCTCAGAGAGGTCAACCAGGAAATTGAAGTTATGATGTTCACTGTCTTTGAACAGACTGATAAAATTATGAGTGCCTTGAAGGCTGGAGCAGTCGGATATATGCTAAAGGACGAAAGTCCTCAAAAAGTAGTAGCGGCCCTCAAGGAGCTAAAGGAAGGTGGGGCGCCAATGTCCAAGTCTATTGCGCGAACCTTGGTTCAGAATATTGAGGACAGCAGGAAAGACCTGGATGAAAAAGAGATTCGTTCAAAAAACATTGAGCTCTATGGCCTCTCCGAAAAGGAGGTTCAGATAATTCAACAGCTAGTCCAGGGAAAGAACTACCATGACATTTCAGAACTGCTGATCATCAGCCCCCATACCGTCAAAACACATATCAAAAACATTTATAAAAAAATGCATGTGCATTCCCGCGCATCCGCCGTAAAAATGGCTCTGGATAAGAAAATTGCTAATTAGACAAATTCTCTTCTCTGAATATACCACGGCCCTATTGTTTCGAAAATATTGCAAATACAATTTCACAAAAATTTCGTACATTAACCTTACAACCTAATTGTGTGAAATACGACAGAAGAGCATTTATAAAATCCACTGCCAAAGCCAGCTTGGGTGTAGCAGTATCATCAAGAATTTCCCTTGATGATTCAACCGATCAAATGGTGGAAGTAATGAATCCCAAAAATCGGGTTCCTGTGAGCATGATTATTGACGATTCCACCACCCTGGTGAATATGGCACATTTTGGAATTCCGCAATTCGCAGAAGTTTTTCCTGGCAGATACAAACAAGATTGGAGAAAACTTCCCAGAGAAATTCCCGATTCTTTTGTTCGGGAATTTGGTGAATGGTGCATCGAAAACGGCGTAAAAGGAAAGTATAGTGTGGTTCCATACCCTGCATGCACAGGCTGGGTCAACCAATTTATTCCAGGCTGGACCAAAAAGGAACTTCAAAATAGTTTGGATTTAATTCGGGATGTAATTGTACCCAACTGGGACATTCATCCAGAAATGATCAGTCATACCAGGGTAATAGATATTAAAACAGGTCGCCCATATGATTCGGCAACACCCGACTATATGGAAAACTGGGAATGGAGCCAGAATAAAAGTGTGGATGAATTGGCGTCATACCAGGCTTATGCTTTGCAAATTTTGAAAGATGCCGGGTTGAACTGTGAAGGCATTACAACTCCGGGAGGATACGGAAGCAAGAACAAAGACAACCTGGCAAAAAGTACTTTTGAGGCGGTAAGAGATGTGTACAATGCGGAAATACCCCATTACTTTCGTGATTTGTATACCGACAAGTCCAATAGCGTTGCACCACTTGTTCGATATCCAAAAGATTTAAATACTGATGATCCCAAATGTGTGGTTTCGATTATTGGCTGCACCGGCGATTGGTTTGGCGGTTGGGACGGGCTGGTACCTGGTGATGTAAATAAGTTTATAACGGAGGACTTGCAAAGCGGCAGAATGGTGGAGGTAATCGATTCCGGAGAACCGGCGATTATGGTTTGCCATTGGCCAGGCATTTATTACAATGGAGAAAAACTTGGGTTCAATATATTTAAAGAAATAGTTTCAAGATTAAACCAAAAGTACGACAACCTGATTTGGCTGAAATTGGCTGAAATTTCAAGGTATTGGGCAGCCAAAGAACTAACGAAAATATCGATTCAAAAAAATTCGATTCAATTCTATGCGCCGTTTTATACAGAACACTTTACTGTTCGAATAAACAAATCCATTAATACAGCTAAATTTAAAAATGGAAAACCATTAAATAGAATTCAACACTTAAAAGCCCTCGAACATAATTCTTTTTATGCCCAAAACAACGAAACTACACTCTGTTTTTATTTACAAAAAGGATATTCTGAAGTACAATTTGACACCTAACAATTAATTCCTCGTAATTACAGTTTTTGTCAGTGCATTATTACTAAAACAAGGTTTTTACGAAGTTCACAAGAGCAGAATTCATCGTTGTTACCCAGGCGAGCAAAATAATCCAACAACAGTGGTAAACCACAGAAATATACGCACATGTCAACATCAAAAACTCAGTGATGTAGCCATTCCATTTGACGCGATGAGAGTATATTTGAAAGAAGGATAACAACCATATGCTTGTTGTTCAAATGTTAGGCATAAGCTTGAAGAGAGTTTATAACATTCAACATGAAACTATCCGTAGCTCAATTTGAACCAAAAGACGGAGATAAGAAATATAACTTATCCGTTATTGAAGCACTAACCCAAAAAGCCAAGTTAAATGGAGCAGAGGTAATTAGTTTCCATGAAATGTCGATTACTGCTTATACATTCACAAAAGACTTAAATCTAGCAGAAATAAAAGATCTGGCAGAAGATGTCCCAAATGGAGAAAGCACAAAACAATTAATTGCAATATCCAACAAATACAACATCCCAATTCTTGCCGGATTAGTGGAAGAAGAAAATGGTAAAATATTTAATACTTATATATGTGTAAATGAAGGACAGATAGTAGCAAAGTACAGAAAACTTCATCCCTTTATTAGCAAATACATGTCTTCTGGTAGCAATTATGTTGTATTTGATTTGCAGGGTTGGAAATGCGGTATTTTGATTTGTTACGACAATAATATCATTGAGAACGTAAGAGCAACAACTTTACTAGGTGCTGAAGTAATTTTTGCACCACATGTAACTGGTTGTACACCATCAGCAATGCAAGGTAGAGGTTATGTAGATGACAAATATTGGCAAAATAGGGAATTAGACCCAGTTTCTCTAAGATTGGAATTTGATGGACCTAAGGGGAGAGGATGGCTGATGCGATGGTTACCAGCAAGAGCTTATGACAATGGTGTATACTATGCTTTTACAAATCCTATTGGGTATGATGGAGAACACTTAAAAAATGGAAATTCTATGATAATTGACCCACATGGTGAAGTTCTAACCGAAATAAAATCATTTAAGGATGCCATTACAATAGCAACTATTAGCAAAGACAAGATTCCTCTTTCGGGTGGTTTTAGATATAAAAATGCAAGACGACCAGAATTATATAAAGATATAATCGGCAGGAAACATAAATCAGATTTTAAACCTATTTGGATTAAAAGTTCATGACTTAATAAAGCCAATACCTAACACAGTATAAATTCAATAGCGTGTTCGGTGGTTCTAATTTTGACTTTTAGTACGCAGTATATTGTGGAAACTATTGCGGAGATTGAGCAGTTTCACAACATTAGTGTTTTTTAGAAAGAGAATGGTCACTCACCATATCTGATCGTTGTACTTCATTATGACCCGTCCTAAAATAAGGCTACACATCACGTAGCAAAATGTATAATAATGATGGAATTAATCGCAGGTATAGCGAGGGTTACAAACTCAAAGTTTTAGCCGAACTTACTACAGGAAAGTATAACAAAACTGAACTGAGTAAAATCTACGGAATTAATAGAACAACACTCAATAGTTGGATTGATCAGTACGGTCGAAAGGATCTTAAAAACACAAGAGTAACCGTGGAAACAACCGACGAAGTAGGACGTATCAAAGCACTACAAAAAGAAGTGCAACAGCTCAGAGATTTGCTCTTAAAGAAAGACTTAGACAACCTGATGCTTGACTCCTACTTGGAAATAGCAGCCGAGAACTTGGGCTATAAAAGCGTTGATGAATTAAAAAAAACTTTAAACATCAAGCGCTCATGAGAACCGTTGAAAAATCAAGAAGAATAGGTCTTACAACCGTAGAGAAGGTTTGTAGTTGTTTGCGTCTCAAAAGAGATGCTTACTACAAAATAAAAGGGCGTCTGATCAAGCAAAAAGGAACCGAGGCAAAGGTGATTAGTCTAGTCAAAAAAGAACGAGAAACACAGCCAAGAGTAGGCACTGTAAAACTCCAAAAACACTTAGCTGACGACTTCTTTAAACTGGGGATAAAGATGGGAAGAGATCGATTATTCGATGTTTTACGTACCAATGACATGTTGGTCAGACGAAAGAAAACATCTTTCAAAACCACCAATTCGTATCATCATTTTCATAAGTATAACAATCTGATCAAGGACTTAAAAATCACAAAACCAAATCAAGTCTGGGTCAGTGACATTACCTATATCAGAACTGTCAAAGGCTTCTGTTATTTAGCACTAATTACAGATCTGTATTCAAGGAAAATAGTGGGATATGACCTGAGTGATTCACTGGAGCTGGCTGGCTGTTTGCGGGCCCTCCAAAAGGCCCTGGCAAACGCCAGACCTGCGGTCGGATTGATTCATCATTCGGATCGAGGTATACAATATTGCAGCAAACAATATGTGGAAAAGCTGACTAAGAAAAAGGTGAAAATCAGCATGACCGAAGAGAATCATTGTTATGAAAATGCCGTAGCTGAAAGAGTGAATGGAATCCTCAAAGATGAGTTCTATTTAGACCATCACTTTGCCAATACAAACCACGCAAAGAAGGCAACCAAATCTGCAATCAGTATCTATAACAATAAAAGATTACACTTATCTTTAAATCTTAAAACACCTGAAAAAGTGTACAGGAAAACAGCTTAAAATTATTTTTTAACCTGTAGCCATATTTCAGGACGTGACATTAGAAAAGAGATGAATGAAAAGATTTAACCCATTGATACAATTAATTTTACTATCATTATTAATTGTAGGGTTTTTCGCCAGTTGGGATAGTTGTAATCCTCGAAAACTCTATCTATCAGCTTCAGCTCCTGAAATATATAAGACACAGGAAACCAAAATATTGACAGCCTTTTTTGGGTTGGACAATGGTTTAATGCAACGAGCCAGAGCAATATACAGCAATGCACCAGGTATGGATAGAATGCCTCTCGTATTTTCTCATGAACTTGATCCCAACACTATAGAAGCTGTTGACTTTGCCGTAACTACAATAAACGGAACAGTCTTCGAAGTAGAAGTAGTCAGTTTGTTTCCTGCCAATGAAGAATTTGAACTTAGAACTTAGCTTTTAATAGGAGAATATGGGAATCATACTGAGAACCCACCGGTCTCAGTTGAAGTTGTAGGTGACTTGATGGCAAGAAAAGGGCAAATTTTTAAGGGTGAAAGTGTTAATGTAATTCCCTTAGAAGAGGGACCTGTTTTGAGTTACGCTGAATATTTTACCTTTGATGAAAAATACCATTATGTTGAAACGGGGGGAGGTTGTGACTGTCCGAGAGAAGAAATAAAAATAGTTGTAAAAGCAGTCTGGTCTGGAGGTGTAAGGGCTGTAAATGGCGAAGAACTTGGTAAGAATGAAAAAGAAGATTTTATAGTCGCTTTAGTTAACGGCTCTGACAGAATTAAGGTCATACCTTTTAAATTAGCGGACTTAGGTGACAATGAAAACAACATTTACCTTTGCTTAAAACAATCCAGTATTCCAATACTAGTACAAGTGAATGAAAATATAGCAACTGACCCCAATGATGATAAAAACCCAAAAACTGAAATTAAGGTTGAAAGCAGATGGTAAAAAGCAGCTAAAAATGTATATGAATTCATAGCACGCTGAGGGATGCTATACTTAATATTCTCATTCTTGTGAGTAATTGATTTAAGATGAGTAATTCAGAATTATCCGAAATATTTGCTGAAGCTTCTCTTTCCTTAGAAGAGCTACGAAAAGTTGCGAATTCACTTCACAAAATTGAACTTAAAAAAGGTGATTTTTTGTTAAGAAGCGGACAGGCTGTTTTACATACCTATTATGTACATGAAGGCTGTTTAAGAAGCTATTTTATTGACGAGTCGGGAAAGGATCATACCTTACAATTCGGAATAAAAGACTGGTGGATCAGTGACTACACCGCCATATTTTCCGGAGATAAGGCCATGATGAACATTCAATGCATTCAGGACGCAAAACTATACCGATTGTCTAGAAAACGAATGGAAGAATTATATCTTGAAGTTCCAACTTTTGAAACCTTCTTTAGAAAAAAACTTGAGCGTAGAATGGAGGCTTTTCATAGAAGGACACTAAACAACCTTGCACTGCCAGCAAAGGAAAGATATCTTTCTTTTATTAGGATGTATCCGAAAATAGAGCAACTGATAAAAAACTATCACATTGCCTCTTACCTGGGGATAACAACGGAAAGTCTAAGTCGAATCAGAAAAGAAATCGCTCAATAATCCTTTCTTACCATACATCAATTTTTAGGTTGATTCTTTGAAATAGGTTTGTAACGAAATCAAATCTATCTCAATGAAAAACACATTTTAGACCTTTCTGGCCTCACTGTTTTTACTCTCAAGCAAAAATGCAGGAAGGAAATAAATCCAAACAAGCATTAAACCCTAAAAAAGAAAAAACCATGAAGATTTTGTTAGTACTTACTAGTCATGATAAACTAGGCAACACAGGTAAGAAAACCGGATTTTGGCTTGAAGAATTTGCAGGCCCTTATTACTTTTTAGCCGACAGAGGTGTTGAGATCACGTTGGCTTCTCCTAAAGGAGGTCGACCACCTGTCGATCCTAAAAGTGAGTTGTCAGATTTCCAGACCGAGTCCACACGCAGATTCGATAGTGACAAAGAAACTCAAGAGATACTGTCTAGAACAGTAAAATTAGAATCAATCAATAAAGAGGATTTTGAGGCGATTTTTTACAGTGGAGGCTATGGACCCATGTGGGACCTGGCGGACAATGAAACTTCCATCAATCTGATTCAATCATTTTATAACAATGATAAGCCAGTGGCATCCGTATGCCATGCTCCGGCCATATTCAAAAACACTAAGGATGCAGAAGGTCATCCGCTGGTTCAAGGAAAGAAAGTGACCGCTTATTCAAACTCGGAAGAGGAGGCTGTCAATTTCACGGGAATCGTCCCTTTCTCAGTCGAGGATATGTTGAAAGAAAATGGTGGTATTTATTCTAAAGGACCTGACTGGGATGCTTATGCGCTGGAAGACGGTCTCTTAATTACCGGACAAAATCCCGCTTCCGCTGAATTGGTTGCCGAGATGTTACTGAATAAACTGAATTAAGTTCAGAAAACAGTTTTGATAAAATGGTAGTTCCGATACACTTGGGCTATCATTTTTGATTTATATAACTAAGAAAATGCAAAATCAATTTACAATCGTGGTTTCCCACTTTATTAAAGAAGGGGCTGAGGAGGCATTTGAGAGCGCACTCAAAAATGTCATTCAACAAGCAAAAGTTTATGAAGGCCATAAAGGCATACAAATAATTAGGCCAGCGAATAAATCAGAACAGGAGTATATCTTGTTAATTCGATTTGATACAAAGGCTAATTATGAGGTTTGGGAGAGATCGGAACCGCGCAACAGATGGTTTCAAGAGCTAAAAGACTACACTTATAAGGAAAGCAAAATACGATACGAAGAAGGAATTGAATTTTGGTTTTCAATGCCACGGGAAAACGCCTCGGTACCGCCAAAAAAATGGAAAATGGCGTTACTAACCTGGCTGGTAATCTATCCTTCTGTCTTAACATTAAGTACGATCACGGCAATAATCCTCCCCCATTTTCCACTATTCCTAAGGATGCTTATGGTTTCCATGATTCTGGTATCACTAATGACTTATTTGATCATGCCGAACATTACCAAACTTTTTGCGAAATGGATTTTTGACAAAGAGTGAGAAAAACTACTCACAACAAATAATAAGCTCAATGAGCAGCATAGGCTAAAAAATTTCAGCTCGAAACACTAATTTAGTATCAATATAAAAGGATATGCTCACTGTTCTTATCTGGATGTAATATCCAATTCAATTGATAGCAGCATAGTAGCCATTAAAAACAAATCACAAAACCGAAAAAGATTTTGTGATTTCAATAGGTATTTTTTTAGCAATGGCTATTATTTGAACCCTTAATATGAGCTCAACTTTTTAATCTCGCCTCCAATGCTTATGATTTGATTTCTCAAAATCCAAACATTCCATTTTCATTGGCCAATCCCTCGGTAGGAATAGGCTGAATGATATCCCAGTGCTCCACGGCTTTACCATCTTCAAAGCGAAGTAGATCGTAAAAGACATTGTTGATGCCGTTCCATTCTCCCTCACTTACAGTAAGTACGAAATTGCCCTCACCAAGTACTTTGTGAATTTTGGTATACTTGAACATATTGTTTTGTGAAGTAAGGTATTCCACGGCTTCCACAATACCCGTTAGGCCATCCTTAACACCCGGATTATGCTGGTCATACTGCTCCGAACTGATGTATTCGGTAATCTTACTCGGGTTTTTGCCCATTAGAATATCTTCCACCATGGCTTTGCCCAGAGCCTTATTCGCTTTAGTTTTATCCAAGTCATTTGCGGTTGCGAGCCCATCGGTCTGCGTTCTTCCGTTGGCCGTTTCTTTTACCAAAGGAGTCATGGCATCCCAATGCTCGGCTACTTTTCCATTATCATCTAATCTGATAATGTCAAATGAAACCATTTCATCAGCTCCGAAAGGTTTTGCATTTTTCCAGATATTATGCATAAACACATAATTGCCATCCTGGAACATCCTAATGTTCTCAGCAGTCGTTCTGTTTTCCTGCAGAATAGGCAGCATTTGAATAAACGGTTCAAGCCCAGTAGGAATAAATGGATTGTGCTGAATGTAATCAGCATTAGCCAATTCACGCATAGTAGTGGTGTCGCTTGTCAGTACAGCTCCTAAAAAAGTGCCTACGATTTCTTTTTTACTCATTGTCTTAATGTTTGATTGTGAACTTTTGGAGACCTCCTCATCGGTCGAACTTTTCTGTGTATTACCACAGGAGTAGAGACAACCCACGAAAACAATCATTTTAAATAGATTTTTCATTGTTTTTATTTATAACTTGTAAATTGCAAG
Organism: Cyclobacteriaceae bacterium; assembly: GCA_049115735.1. Lineage (GTDB taxonomy): Bacteria > Bacteroidota > Bacteroidia > Cytophagales > Cyclobacteriaceae > CAXBNB01. The sequence goes on from JAGDZP010000004.1 coordinate 374,089, forward strand.
CAATAATATATTATTAATTGCAAAAAGCAAGTAATTATTAATTGTTTTTTGCAAGTAATATTAAACTATTCAGAAATGGACTATAAATTTCGATGTGATTGCCCATTTACTTCAGCTATTGATATTCTGGGCGACAAGTGGATGCTTGTTATTGTCAAGCAAATGCTCGTAGAGGGTAAGGAAACTTTCAAGGATTTTACCGAAAGTGAGGAAGCTATTGCAACAAATATCCTTACGATTAAACTCAAACTTCTTGAAGAATTGGGGTTAATTAGCAAAGCAAAAATTCCTCACAACAAAAAGACGAACATCTACAGCTTAACTCCAAAAGGACTGGAACTTACACCCATCCTTGTAGAATTGGCTTTGTGGAGTGATAACAACTTGAGAAACGTTCATCCGACACTTCAAAAAGGGCAGGGCATAGACTTACTTCGCCAAGATAAAGAGGCTTTCATACGCGCTTTGATTAACTCCTATCAAGAAAAAATGGATATAACAAATGATAAGCGCAATGAGCAAACTGAGTGATATCAAATTTCAAAATGAAGCCATAACATTATAATTAATTTGAAAGATATTCACTCGTCATTCTTGGTGTTGGCAACAAGCTCAAAACAGCTATTCTGAAGGATGCTGGAATAAGTTTCCCCAAAGTGTACATTTTGCAATTCAAGTCCTATTAATGATGATTCAACTCAAAGTCGTTTCATAAATTGACTAAAGAATTAAGTTTTACGCCTGCACAAGTAGTAATTGAGATCTGAATGATCACTGATATAGAAAAACGCATAAAGTACCTGGGGTTCGATGACAAGTGGTTTGCCGCCATGGGTATTTTATTATTGGGCCTGTCGGCGATGTATGTCTTTAATGTGGTCAACGCGGAACTCACCACCATTGAACTCATCATCACCTTTGTGGCTTCTTTATTTTTTTCCACATGTGATTGGTTGGTCAATAGATTGATCTTAATCCGATTGAGAAAAATGTATCCAAGCTTAAAGGATAGTGTCAAGCGGATAATCCTTCTTTTTATAGGCACCTTAGTCACTGTAATCTCAGTTGATTTTATAGGTGTCACAGTAATTGCTTCACTTGCAGAGAATGTGAGCTATGATTTTCAGGAACGAGTCAGGTCACTGGTAGTCATCGTTTTTCTTACTATCATGACAATGGCCATTTATGAAGCTATTTACTTCTTTGTTCTGCTCAAAAAATCAGTGAGAGAAGAAGAACAGGCTAAGCAAGCGATCATACAAGCCGAACTTGATACGCTTCGCAATCAGGCTCAACCTCACTTTTTCTTCAATACATTGAACACATTGAGAGATATAATAGACCAAAGCCACAAAGAGAATGCAAAGCAATTTGTAGACAAACTATCGGACATCTATCGCTTTTTACTGGAATCAGGCAACACGAATCTGATTTCATTGAAGGCGGAGTTGAAGTTTGCCAAAGCATATATTCACGTACAATCAGAACGATTTGGGGAGAATCTAAAACTGAATTGGAACATTCCCGAAACGCTGGAAGATAAGATGATAGCTCCGATGAGCCTCCAATTACTATTAGAAAATGCTATTAAACACAATGTGATTTCCAGAGCTAAACCACTGGAAATCAACGTTAACTTAGAGAATGATTTTATAATAGTAACTAATGAAATTCAAAAAAAATCGACGCTACTACCCTCCACAAAAATGGGTTTAAAAAATATTGAAAAGCGCTATGCGCTCATCTCAGAGAGATCAATTCAAATAGTGAATGATGGCAATCAATTTTCCGTTGCTCTTCCACTGTTAAATGATAGCCTACTTAAAGAATGACTATGAAAATCTTAATTATCGAAGACGAAATTAGGGCGGTTAGCCAGTTGCAGTCCATGTTGAAAGCCTGTGAATTTAAGTTTGAATTGCTCGAAATTATCGATACAGTAGAAGATGCTGTGCAGTGGTTTCAACAAAGCGAATCTCCCGATCTCGTATTCATGGACATCCAACTAGCCGACGGCTTAAGCTTTGAAATTTTTCAGAAAACAAGAGTAAAGGCTCCAATTATCTTTACGACAGCCTTTGACCAATATGCCATTCAGGCCTTCAAGGTCAACAGTGTCGACTATCTACTGAAGCCCATACAAAAAGAAGATTTACAGGGAGCACTTGCCAAATTCCTCCAATCAAATACATCTTATCAATTAGATAAAGCCACTCTAAAGCAATTACTCGGTGACTTGCGGGTACCTACTGAAAGAGATGGCATATTAGTTAAATCAGGAAACGGATTTGTACAGCTTAAGATATCCGATTTACTCTATTGCTATTCTGAGGATAGCATCACGTTTGGTGTAACGCTTACTAAACGCTTTATAATTGAAGAGACAATAGATGAGCTAATCTCTACATTCGATCACACAAAATTCTTCAAAATCAATCGGGGACAAATAGTCGCTAAAACTTCCATCTTGAAACTGGAGCCTTATTTCAACCATCGGGTGATACTTTCTGTGACTAACCCAAGAGATCAGGAATTCATTGTAAGCCGGCCAAAAACCAGCGAATTCAAGCATTGGATGAACGGGTAATCTGGGTATTACAATTCAACCAGCCTTAGCGACGGTACAGAGGAAACAGCTTTCTATGCAAGTAGCATGAATTGATATTGCACGCATATCAATTTTAAAAGCATAGAAAGATGAAAAATTTTACTCCAAAACAAATCATAGTTCCAGTAGCTACTCTAGCCATTATTTGCTTCATGTACTTCGGTCCTCTCACAAGGTCCGTTTTTGAAAATGTAATTATCTCCTTATTGATCATCGCAGCTAATTATTTGGAGTACAAGGGAAAACCATTTTCAGCACTTGGATTTCAAGGTGAAAAATTCACTACCAAGAACCTCTTGGTCCTCGCTCCTTTAGCAGCATTTGTACTTTTCGTTTTTTATGTCCTTGCCATAGTGCCTGGAATCGAGATGCTCACGGGCGTTCCTATTGATTACTCAAGCATGGCCCAATTGAAAGGAGATCTTCCAACGACTATTATGTGGTTATTGATCGTATGGGCAACTGCCGCGTTTGGAGAAGAGATTATTTTCCGCGGCTATTTTATGAGACAGTTCGTCAAATTCTTTGGAGACAGCAAAATCAGTCTGGCTATTAATATTCTAATCTTTTGCAGCTTTTTCGGATACATGCACATGCAGCAAGGAATCACCGGACAAATTGTTGCTGCGTCTACCGGAGCACTCTTTTCCATGATATTCTACGCGAGCAAATACGATTTGTGGTTTATGATTACGCTACATGGTTTTTTCAATACTCTGGGTATCCTCAGTTTTTACTTTGGTTTGGCTTAACAATAGCACCTAAACACATCTACACTCAGGTATATGCAGTTGACAACCGAACAAACACTCGTGAGCTATAAACCCACGGTGTGCCTCTTGCCATAGGCATCCCTTCGGGCCACCCCACTCAGCGTACGGATCTCGTACTGAGCGGTTCATTAAGTAATGGGGAAATCTTCGAGTAGTATTCACTTAGGGACTGATAGCCTCTTTTCCTCAATCGCTGCATGGTAATGGTAGTACGAAGACTTGGACTTTCTCCTACCGTCCACTATTGTCCTACTCCATGAGAGATCATAACAAGCTAACGTGTAGCTCGGATATCCTACCAATCGTCCCCAAAATATTTTGGTTCCTCACCTGAAAATCCGCCCTTAGAAATAGGTGATCACAGGAGTAATTCAGGGTCTGAAACCAAACGTGTCAAGGTTTCATTTTTTCTGGAAATTTCACAAACCTTAACGCTAAATATTTATAACATTAATATGGCTGATTTCAAGTTGTTTAATGTGGATAAAAATGTGGTTTTTGACCTATGCCATGACACATATTTTTGTATTTTTGCACGACTTTAAAATCACTACATGAGCGAGGAAAATAAGACGAACAAAGGAGATTACTCTGCAAGTAATATTCAGGTTCTGGAGGGACTGGAAGCCGTAAGAAAAAGACCAGCAATGTATATCGGAGATGTAAGCACCAAAGGGCTGCATCACATGGTCTGGGAGGTAGTTGACAACTCCATTGATGAGGCACTAGCAGGGCATTGCGATACAATTAAAGTGACCATTCACGAAGACAATTCTGTGTCTGTAAATGACAATGGTCGTGGTATCCCAACAGACTACCATGAGAAAGAGAAGAAGTCTGCCCTGGAGGTAGTAATGACCGTATTACACGCTGGTGGTAAGTTTGACAAAGACACTTATAAAGTGTCCGGCGGGCTGCATGGTGTGGGTGTGTCTTGTGTAAACGCGCTTTCCACTGATTTGAAAGCTACGGTTCACCGTGGGGGTAAAATTTTCGAGCAAAATTACAAAATCGGCATACCCGAGGCTCCTGTAAAAGAAATAGGCAAAACCGATATTACCGGAACTACCATTCACTTCTGGCCTGATACGAGCATATTTATCACATCAGAGTATAAATATGAGACTGTTGCCACAAGGCTTAGGGAGTTATCTTTCCTGAATGCAGGTATTAGAATCTATCTTACTGACAGAAGGGAAAAAGAAGACGATGGCAGTTTCAAATCTGAAGAGTTTTTCTCCGAAGGGGGATTGGTGGAATTTGTAGAATACCTTGATGGGTCAAGAGAAAAATTGATTCCAACTCCTGTCTATATGGAAGGAGAAAAGGGTGGCGTACCGGTTCAGGTAGCCATGACCTACAATACGTCATTTACCGAGAATGTGGTGTCTTATGTGAATAATATTAACACCATAGAAGGAGGAACTCATGTAGCCGGATTCAGAAGAGCTTTAACCCGTACTTTAAAAAGCTATGCTGAGAAGTCGGGCCAACTGGAAAAGGTAAAAGTAGAAATAAGTGGAGATGACTTTCGTGAAGGCCTTACGGCCGTAATATCTATCAAGGTTGCCGAACCACAATTTGAAGGTCAGACTAAGACCAAGCTTGGTAACTCAGACGCTATGGGTGCTGTAGATACATCCGTAAGTGAGATCTTGAATAATTTCCTTGAGGAAAACCCGAAAGATGCCAGGCAAATCGTACAGAAAGTTATACTTGCTGCTCAGGCGCGACATGCTGCCCGAAAGGCAAGGGAGATGGTGCAGCGAAAGAATGTACTATCTGGAACTGGTCTGCCCGGTAAACTGGCCGACTGCTCGGAAAAAGATCCTAGCCTTTGCGAATTGTACCTTGTAGAGGGTGATTCCGCTGGTGGGTCTGCCAAGCAAGGCAGAGACAGAAAATTCCAGGCAATTCTTCCTTTGAGAGGAAAAATATTAAATGTAGAAAAGGCGCAAGAGCACCGGATTTATGATAACGATGAGATCAAAAACATGATCACGGCATTGGGTGTGAAGTTTGGAACGGAAGAAGATGCCAAGGCACTGGACATGCAAAAGCTTAGATATCATAAAATCATCATCATGACGGATGCTGATATTGATGGAAGTCACATTCGTACATTGATCCTAACATTCTTCTTTAGATATATGAGATCATTGATTGACAATGGATACTTGTACATAGCATTACCTCCGCTATATCTCCTTAAGAAAGGAAAGCAAGAGCGCTATGCATGGTCTGAAGACGATCGAGTGCGTGTAGTTGGCGAATTGGCCAAAGATGGCAAGGAAGATAGTGTTGGCGTGCAGCGATACAAGGGTCTTGGTGAGATGAATCCTGAGCAGCTTTGGACAACAACAATGAACCCAGAGTTCAGAAGTCTAAAACAAGTTACTGTTGAATCTGCAGCTGAAGCAGACCACCTTTTCTCCGTCTTAATGGGAGATGAAGTAGCACCTCGAAGAGAGTTTATCGAAAAAAATGCCAAATATGCAAACGTAGATATCTAGCAAACAAGAATATCACGATTTGAAAAAGGAGAGCAATTGCTCTCCTTTTTTCGTTTCTAGCGAATAGCCTTAGTCCAAATAGGTCGATGTGCCTGATTGATAACTTCCTTGATAACATGTGCGGCAATTAAGTGCATCAAACCATGACGATCATGTGCCCCCATGGCGATCATATCTGCATCAATTTTATGGGCGTAGTGCATGATGGCTTCTGCCTCGTCCGAATCCTTCGCCACTTCTATCGTGTAATTCTCCAGTTGGACAAGATCGGCGAATTCTTTAATGCGTTTTTCAACTTCATCCTCCCTTAGCCATATTGAGTCATATACTTTGATGATATGCAATTTAGCACCGTAGAACTTCTGCATTTTTTTCAAGTCCTCAATAATGCTGAGTTGGTCTTCTTTCAAATCAGTAGCGAATACAATATTCTTCATACCTGCCAAATTCTTGCAATGCTTTACAGTGATTACAGGACAAGTTGCATATCTCACTACTTTATCAGTAACTGAGCCTACCAGAATTTCTTCCAGTCCGCTCACTCCTTTTGTTCCCATCACGATAAGACTGCTCTTATGGGAAGAAATATGTTCGATAATAGAAGAATAGGAATTACCAATGTCGATCTTATATGTCACATTGATATCTGAAAACTGAGGATCATTCACGATTGATTGAAGCCGTTCCTTAGTCTTTTCCACCAATTTGATGATATACACATTGTCCATTGGGTCATACCCACCTACACCCATTGTTCTGAAAGAATCACCGTGTGGGTCTTCTATCACATGCAACAGCAAAATATCTGCTGTTACCTCTCTCGCCAATGAACAGGCCGCCAGGAATGCGTTATTAGCTTCCTTAGAAAAATCAGTTGGGACTAATATTCGTTTCATGATTTTGAGAAATTGTTTAAGTAAATGTAATTACCCCCATAAGCAATTTGTATGATGTGCGATAGAGCCAAGGGTGATTTAAATCACAATGGATTTTCACGGATTGAGCGTTGTTATTTTTACTTCATCCAAAAATGTTGAATATTCGTGCAGTTATTAAAATGAGCAGCAACAAAGTGATTAAGAAAAGCATAACGCAACTTGGTTTTTTCATGGCAATACTGTCCTGCATCTGGCTAATAAATTGCGGAGGCAATAAAGAACCCCGTAAGAGCCCGAGAATTAGAAAATTGACTCGGGTTGTTTCTCCTTCCGGCGCGTTGAAAATCCCAATTGGACAAAAAATGGAATTTGATGTGCAGCCCTCCCAGGATACAGTAAAAGTTGATTCCTACATTGTAACGATGGGCACTCAGCAGGTTTACGATTCAAAAAAGAACAAAACCTATATTGGCAACAAAACAGGGAAACATTCATTTTCTTACCTTGTCCAGCTGAGCAATGGCAAACAAGAAAGACACAAGCAAACCATTATCTTCGTTTCTGACAGTGCCCCGAAACAATACACCTATAGAAAAGTTAATACCTATACCCACGATCCAGATGCCTACACTCAGGGCTTGTATGTCGAGAATGGTTATCTATTTGAGAGCACCGGGCAAAGGGGAACTTCCAGCATCAGGAAAGTAGACATAGCTTCCGGTAACGTGATTAAAAAACTAGATATCAGCGATGAGTATTTTGGAGAGGGAATAGCAAGCATTGGTGATGAGCTGTTCATGCTAACCTATACCTCAAACAAGGGATTTGTTTACTCCAAAACAGATTTTACTCAAAGAAGAGAATTCCAATATCCTGGTGAGGGTTGGGGACTAACTACTAAGGGTGACACCCTTGTGATGAGCAATGGCTCTGAGAATTTAGTATTCAACAGTTCGGATTCCTTTTCAGAGATCAGCCGCTTACAAGTTTATGACAATGAGGGAAAAATAGAGAATTTGAACGAGCTTGAGTACATCAATGGCCAGATCTACGCCAATATTTACCAAACTGAGAAAATAGCGATCATTGATCCTAAATCCGGGAAAGTAACGGGCATCATAAACCTCGAAGGCATCTTCAATAGGTCGAATTACAGCAGGCGTACTGACGTCCTCAACGGTATTGCATATGATGAGGAAAATGACAGGATATTTGTGACTGGAAAGTGGTGGCCAAAACTGTATGAGATAGAATTAGTACCTTTAGAACAACCAACAATATAAGCCATACAATGATTTTAGAAGATACCACAAACAAAGTGAAAGAGCTGGCCGCTAAAAAAGGCGGTGCTATAGGATCCAAAATAAAATTTCAATTTGACGAAGGTGTAATCAGCCTTGATGATACTGTATCACCAACTGTTGTCTCCAACGAAGATTCACCGAGTGATTGCACAGTGAAGGTAAGTCTGTCCAATTTTGAGAAGCTGATGAACGGGGAAATGAATGCCATGGGAGCCTTTATGATGGGAAAAATAAAAGTGGATGGCGACATGTCGGTTGCTATGAAGCTGTCATCATTGTTTTGATATCTGTCTATATTTGATATTATGGAAGAACAAGAATTAGAACAACTTCGCTACCCTATCGGTAAGTTTAGCCGCCCAGAATCCATAAAACAGGAAGATATCGATAGCTACATAAAAACCATTGAGGCACTTCCAAACAAATTAATACACGCTGTGTATGGTATGATGGAAGAGCAGCTGGATACGCAGTATAGGCCTGAGGGTTGGACGATCAGGCAAGTGGTGCATCACCTAGCAGACAGTCATTTGAACAGCTACATCCGCTTTAAGTGGGCTCTGACGGAAGATAAACCCACCATAAAGGCCTATGACGAAAAACTATGGGCTGATCTTCCTGATGCGTCATCCGGGCCAATTGAGGTGTCATTAAAACTTCTGGAGGCACTACACGCCCGTTGGGCCATGGTGCTCAAGAATATGTCAGAAGACGACCTAAACAAAACTTTCGTTCACCCTGAAAGCGGCCAGGAAGTTCGATTAGATGTGAATGTTGCACTTTATGCCTGGCACTGCGAACATCACTATGCCCACATTATGGAAGTTAAGAAAAGTAAGGGCTGGTAGCCTCTGAAAACTTTTATCCTCTCCTTAATCAATCGGGCATAATCTTGTTCCAGCGTAACAATTGCCAATTGGTTGAGGTGGTTCTCATTTGTATTTTCACTAAAATTGCGCTTTAATTCCATAGACTATGAGTGAGGAAAGAGAATCGTTGAATTTTTTGGAGCAAATGATCGAAAAGGACATTGCTAATGGCAAGCATGAAGGCAGGGTGCATACACGATTTCCTCCCGAGCCTAATGGATACTTACACATTGGCCATGCCAAAGCAATATGCGTGAGTTTCGGTATTGCCGAAAAATACAACGGACTATGCAACCTCAGGTTTGATGATACCAACCCGGAAAAGGAAGAAGTAGAATATGTTGATTCCATCAAAGACAATATCAAGTGGCTTGGTTTTAACTGGGATGACAGAGAATACTACGCTTCAGATTACTTCGACACACTTTACGAATATGCGGTAAAACTCATCAAAAAAGGCAAGGCTTACATTGATGATGATCCTTCAGAAAAAATAAGCGCAGATAGAGGCACTCCGAGCCAACCAGGGGTAGAAAGTCGTTTTAGAGCTAGAAGCGTAGAAGAGAATCTCGAAATGTTTGAGGGCATGCGTGATGGAAAGTATGAGGAAGGTGAAAAAGTACTGCGTGCCAACATTGACATGTCTTCCCCAATAATGCAGATGCGCGACCCTGTGATTTACAGGACAAAAAAAATGGCACATCACCGCACGGGTGACAAGTGGTGTATCTATCCTACCTATGATTTCGCACATGGTCAGTCGGATTCTATTGAGAAAATTACGCACTCATTGTGCACTTTGGAGTTTGCAGCACACCGACCGCTATATGACTGGCTGATCAAGGAACTTGAAATTTTTCCTTCGGAACAGACGGAATTTGCCCGTCTCAACCTGAGCTTTACTGTGGTAAGCAAACGAAAGCTGAAGGAGCTGGTGGACGGAAACTATGTAAGCGGATGGGACGACCCACGAATGCCAACATTATCAGGAATAAGAAGAAGAGGTTATACTCCTGATTCGATCAGAAATTTTGTAGACAGAGTTGGGGTAACGAATAGAAATGGCATTACCGATGTGGCCTTATTGGAAAACAGTGTACGGGAAGACCTGAATAAAAAAGCCAATCGCGTTTTAGGTGTACTCGACCCAATCAAGCTGATCATTACCAACTACCCTACTGAAAAAACGGAAGAGCTGGATGCTGTCAACAACCCAGAGGATGAATCGGAAGGCAAGAGGAAATTGCCTTTTAGCAATGAGGTCTATATTGAAAGAGGGGACTTCATGGAAGATCCTCCCAGAAAGTTTTTCCGCCTTGGACCTGATAGAGAAGTGAGGTTGAAATATGCCTACATAGTGAAATGTACAGGCTTCAAAAAAGACGAAAGTACTGGAGAGTTGACCGAAGTATATTGTGAATATGATCCGCAAACCAAAAGTGGACAAGACACTTCTGGAAAGAAAGTGAAAGGCACCTTGGGATGGGTATCGGCGAAACATGCTATTGATGCTGAAGTTCGGTTATATGACAGACTGTTTAATACAGAAAATCTAAATACCATTGCTGATGATTTTAAAAATCATTTGAACCCGTCTTCCCTGGAAGTGAAAAATGCCAAGCTGGAGCCGTCACTTCATAACGCTAAGCCAGGAGAACAAATGCAGTTTGAACGTCAAGGCTATTTCATTGTAGACAAGGACAGCACAGATGATCAGTTAATTTTCAACAGAACAGTAACCTTGCGAGACAACTGGGCTAAAAGGAAGTAGTATCAAAACCCATCATCTTTTTCATTCTTAAAAACTCCGGGTGTAAATCTGCCGTGAGTGTTATTGCCTGCTTGGTCACAGGATGATCGAAATATAAGCTTCTCGCATGTAGTAGCATTTCTCTTAATCCCCAGCGCTCCAGAAACAACTTGTTTTGTTTATTGCACCCATGAGGTCTGTCTCCAATTATTGGGTGCAGAATATGGGCGAAGTGTTTTCGAAGTTGATGCATTCTGCCCGTTTTTGGCAAGGCCTTTACCAATGAATACCTGGATGTATTGTGCTTTCCAAAAGGAACATCCAACTCACACCTGTCCAAAGTGATATAGTCCGTGACAGCCTCTTTTTCTTTACCATTATCATCCTTTAGGGCATAGTCGATGGTCTTGTAATCTTCAGTATAACCCCTGACAATGGCCAAATATTCTTTACGTATTTTGTTCTCAGCAAAATTCTTCATCAGCAGGCTCAATGTTTCTTTATTGAGTGCAAATAACAATACGCCGGAGGTTTTCCTGTCCAGTCGATGCGCAGGATACACCTTTTGATCCATTTGATCTCTGAGTATCTGAAGAGCAAATTCGTCTGTGTTTGCGGCCATAGCAGAGCGATGCACCACCAAACCCGACGGCTTGTTGATGGCCACAATATGTTCGTCTTGATATAGAATTTCCAGCATGTGCAAATCTAACTTTTGCAGTTTATGGATTTGCCAATTCTATCAATAGTTATTGTTCAAATTATCCTTTCAAATGCAGTCGAAATTCATAACTTTATCTTACTGCTATTCATATCTCAATTTCATATGAGCCATTTCAGGACAGAACTTCACATCGATAAAAACCCGGATAAAATAAAACACGACTCCAAAATCATGTCCATCGGGTCGGGCTTTTCAAACGAAATAGTTCGCCACCTAGAATCCTATGGCTTTGATGTAAACAGCAATCCGTACGGCACTACTTATAATCCCATTTCCATTTTCAATCTCATAGACATTACTACCCATAACAAAGTAGTGAATGAGAATTTGATTTCTAAATCTAATGATCAATGGAACCACTACGACTTTAATATCCAAACGAATGCTGCCAGTAGGAAAGACCTTCGTGAGGAACTGACCCAGCGGATAAACAATACGCATGATGCGCTAAAAAAGACAAACTACCTCATCCTCACATTTGGGTCCGCTTATGTTTATAAATTGGTTCAAAACCAGCATGTGGTTGCAAACTGCCACAAGTCCTCTACTACAGATTTTAAAAAGGAACTGTTGACCCCTCAGGCAATAGTAGATAACTTCAGGAAGGTCTATCGCCAACTCAATAATGTGGATAATATCATCCTACTAGTGAGCCCTGTGATGCATACTAACGACTCTATTACGCTCAATGCAGTGAGCAAATCTGTACTGCGACTGGCCTGTCATCAGATTATGGCAGAATTTCCTTATGTAAAATATTTTCCTGCTTATGAATTTCTTCTGAGTGATCTACGTGACTACCGCTTCTATGAGAAGGATCTGATTCACCCTAGCCAAATGGCCATGGACTACATCTTTGGAAAATTTGTTGACGCCTATGTGGACGAAGATGAGCGAAAGACAATTGCCAGAGTAGAGGATGTATTGGCAGACATTACCACATCGCCATACAATCCACAAAGTGAATCTTATCAGCAAAGTATCTCCGATGCACAAAACAAACTCAGAAACTTGGATAGTAAGCTCAATTTATCAGCCCTGATAGAAAACCTTGAATAGGGATTGACAGTTTAGATGGCTATGAAAATAAACGTGTTTTGGTTTCGTCGAGACCTAAGGTTAGAAGATAATCATGGTCTTTTTGAGGCACTCAAGGATGGCCATTCGGTTTTACCGATTTTTATTTTTGATAAGAACATTTTAGAGGAGCTTCCTAAAAATGATGCAAGGGTGGGCTTCATTTATGATACGCTGATAAAACTCAATGAGAAATTACAGCAGTACGGAAGTTCAATTTTAGTAAAGCATGGCTCCCCTATGGTTGTTTGGCAAGAGTTGATTGAGCGATATGAAATCAATGCTGTTTTCACAAACCACGATTATGAACCTTATGGCATTTCAAGGGATCAGGAAGTAACCGAATTGCTACAACAAAAAGGGATAGGATTTCATACTTTCAAAGATCAGGTCATTTTTGAAAAAGCAGAAATCACCAAAGCCGATGGATCACCATACACCGTATATACACCCTACAAAAATAAGTGGCGTGAAAATTTTTCACTTGAATTACGTGCCAGAGCTTATCCATCGGAGCAGCTGTTAGCCAATACCTTGCAACAAGAATTTGACGCTCCAACACTTAAAGCATTGGGTTTCACTACTTCCGGTATTCAAATTCCATCGTTTAAGGAAGAGTTTATCAATGGATATGAAGAGGTCAGAGATATTCCTCATTTGGACAAGACGACCAAAGCCGGACTAATGCTTCGCTTTGGGAATATCAGTGTCAGAGAACTCGTGAGAAAAGCGTCTAGTACAAATCAAACATATTTGAATGAACTGATCTGGAGGGAATTTTTCATGATGATATTATTCCATTTCCCAAAGGTTGTAGGTTCAAGTTTCAAAGCGAAATATGACAATATCAATTGGTTGAATAACAAAGAGCACTTTGAGCGATGGTGTGAGGGTACCACGGGATACCCTATGGTGGATGCGGGCATGAGGCAGTTGAACAAGACCGGGTTTATGCACAACAGGGTAAGAATGGTTGTTGCTAGCTTTCTGTGCAAGCACCTGCTAATTGACTGGAGGTGGGGAGAAGCCTACTTTGCAGAAAAACTGCTGGATTTTGAATTGTCATCAAACAATGGAAATTGGCAATGGGCGGCAGGTTGTGGATGCGATGCAGCGCCTTATTTTCGGGTTTTCAATCCTACCATTCAAGTCAAAAAGTTTGATCCGGAGATGAAGTACATAAAAAATTGGATTCCAGAGCTCAATTCATTATCCTATCCTGAACCAATTGTAAAACACTCAATGGCTCGAGACAGAGCCATTGACACCTACAAAAGAGCACTCAGCTCATAAATACCTTATTTGTTGTAACATTATTCTACTAAGTGTGTTTAATAGAATAATACAAATATTAAACACATGATTGAGATTAGGAAACATTCTGGGATGTTTACCCTGGAATGTCAACAGCAACTTCCGCTTACTTTGAAAGAATCCTGGGATTTCTTTTCAAGTCCCAAAAACCTGGAAAAGATGACACCAAGCCATATGAACTTTTGCATTACATCAGGCGAACCCGGAAAAATGTATGCAGGACAAATCATTTCCTACACAGTGAACATCTTGCCTGGGCTTAAGTCGAACTGGGTGACGGAGATAAGTCATGTAGACGATAAGAAAATGTTTGTAGATGAGCAGCGCTTTGGCCCATACAGCATGTGGCACCATGAGCATATCTTTGAAGAAACAAATTATGGTACCCTGATGACCGACAAGGTTTCCTACAAAATCCCATTCGGCATTCTGGGCATATTAGTTGAATCCCTATTCATTAGAGCGCAGTTGCGAAAAATATTTGAATACAGACAAGAAACTTTGAACAGACTATTTTAACCCAAACAAATGTTTTCAATATTTAAGAAAAAATCCGAAAAGGAAAAACTACAAGAGAGATACGAAAAGCTCACAAAAGAGGCCTTTAAGCTTTCTCATTCCAACAGAACTCTAGGTGACGCAAAGTTGGCCGAGGCAGATGAGGTAATGAAACAAATTGAAGCCCTACCCTAGCCACGTGAAAATCTTACTCACCGGCGCTACTGGGTATATTGGAAAGCGACTTCTTCCTGTTCTATTGGAAAAAGGGCATCATGTAGTATGTTGTGTTCGGGATAAAAATAGATTCATCTACAGCGGCCCTGACCTGGGAAAACTTGAAGTAATAGAAGCGGATTTTCTGAAAGCAAAGACCCTATCCGATTTCCCAGCGGATATCGATTGCGCCTACTATCTGATTCACTCAATGAGTACTTCGGGAGACGACTTTGATGTTTTGGAATCCAAAGCCGCACAAAATTTCCTTACTGCTATTGGTAAGACAGACGTGCGGCAAGTTATTTATCTCAGCGGGATAGTAAACAGCAAAGAACTTTCTAAACATTTAAGTTCCAGAAGGAATGTAGAACAAATTCTATCTAAAGGTTCTTTTAATCTAACTACCCTTCGCGCAGGAATAGTAGTAGGATCTGGCAGTGCATCCTTCGAGATTATCCGAGACCTGGTTGAGAAATTACCGATCATGATTACTCCGCGTTGGTTGGAGACGAAATCTCAGCCCATTGCCATACGCAATGTTATTCAGTACCTGATTGGTGTGTTGAATCATGATGAAACTTTTGGTAACAGTTATGACATTGGAGGACCGGATGTATTGTCTTATCAACAAATGCTGTTACGGTTTGCAGCTATTCGAAAATTGAAAAGGTGGATTATGGTAGTGCCTGTAATGACCCCTAAATTATCATCGTATTGGCTTTATTTTGTTACTTCTACTTCATACAAACTAGCCGTTAACCTGGTTAACAGCATGAAGATTGAGATCATTTGCCAACCTAATAATCTTCAGAAAATGCTTGGTATTAAAGCCATCCCCTATGATGAAGCAATAAAAAGTGCTTTTATCAATATAGAACAAAACGACATTGTATCAAGTTGGAAAGATTCGTTTACAAGTGGAGATTTTGATGTCCAGCTGTCTGATTACATTCGTGTTCCTGTGTTTGGTTGCTATAAGGATGCCAGAAGTGCATCAGTAGAAAACATTAAGGAAGCAGAATCTAAGGTTTGGTCGATCGGTGGAGATGAGGGCTGGTATTATGCCAACTGGCTGTGGAAGCTAAGAGGACTGATGGACAAATTAGTTGGTGGTGTAGGATTGAGACGAGGCAGGACACACAAATCTTATCTAAATCCCGGAGATGCTCTTGACTTTTGGAGGGTATTACTTGCAGACAAAAGGCAGAAAAGATTGCTTCTATTTGCTGAAATGAAATTACCCGGAGAGGCATGGTTAGAGTTCAGAATCGATGACAGCAATACTTTGCATCAAACAGCCACATTTCGTCCAAAGGGCGTTTTCGGAAGATTATACTGGTATGCAGTGATGCCACTTCATTCTATTATTTTCGGTGGAATGATTAAGAAAATTGCTGGGGCGTAAATTGATTTCAGCCCAGTACTTCTACTTTATCATTGATTTTAATTGTACCAAGCTTAGTCGGAATGGCATGCATGCCAAATGCTACATCTCCTGATTTTGTTCTGCGGTATTTAGCCAATGTTCTTAGTGGTTCTCCATTTGGTGATTTGATACCTGTCAGGGGATCGATGGTTGTAAAAACACACCGTTCACATTTTTGAACTATTCTAAATTCACACTCTCCTATTCTAATTTTCTTCCATCGGTCCTCTTCAAAAGACGCACAACCATCAATGACGATGTTTGGCCGAAAATGTTGCATGGTGATGGGGAGATCCAGTCGAGCATTCAAATCATTCAAAGAGCCTTCCGATACCAAAAGAATTGGATTCATATCTGCAAAAAGCACTTCGTCTTTTTCCTGTCCGCCATGCTTTTTTTGTACCATCCTTGTCTTATGCGGATTAAATTCAAGAAGTGTACATTGCTGATTCAGTTTGTCTGAAAGGTATTTATTCGCTTCAGCCGATACTTCTACTCCATGTCCCACGCTGCTAAAAATCTGTACATCTTCACCATCATTGTGCGCTCGGTTAAGCGGTATGGTTACTTTACTGCCGTCCTTGTGGGATATCTGAAGCTTCCCAGCTCCTACATTAGTCGAAAAGGCTAATAGGCTAGCATTTTGTCTTCCTGTAATGGCTTTTCCATCTTGATCAATTACCACCCATTGGCGGTCATACTGAAGCCCTGTTTTTAGTACTTTGAATTGTTCCCTGTGAAGACCCGTTGTGGATTTGATGGGATATATGGTAAGTCCCGTTACGTGCATTAAGCCTCAAGAACTTCTTGGTCAGCAGTTGTTTTTTCCTCTTCTTCCGTTGACTTAAAGAACTTCTTTTGAAATCCCAGGATAGTAAATACGCCAACAAAAATACTAGAATCAGCTACATTGAAAACCGGCCAAAGAGACATATAATCCCCACCCAGGATAGGAATCCAGTCAGGCAGCCTTCCTTCCCAAATATCAAAGTAGAACATGTCGATCACCTGACCATAAAACCAAGTCAATGGAGCATCATAAGGGGCATTGTCCAATAGCACTCCATAAAAGGTACTATCTATCACATTACCCACTGCACCCCCGAGAATCAAAGCCACGCAAAACAGCAGCCCGGGATGTACCTCTTTTTTTATCAACATATACAGATAGTAGGCAATACCAACCATCGCGAAAAGCCTGAATATCGTCAGAATCAATTTGCCATAAACTGTGCCCAGCTTCATGCCAAATGCCATCCCTGGATTGGTCAAATAATGTAACTTGAAAAAATCCCCAATGATCTGTATCTGTCCTTGCACGCCCATCTCCATATTGAAGTGAACCAACATTTTCACCACTTGATCTAAAATGATGACCCCAATGCTTATTAAAAAATACTTCTGATAATTATTCACGCTATCGTCAGTTTAAAATTCTTTTCTTTTTCTTAACTAGCCTGTTCCAGTTTTATTTTGATGTCATAGTCATCCATATCCAGTGACTGGCCATCATCCAAAGCACTAACACTTTCCAAAACCATTGCCTGGGTTTCCTCACAGATGTATGACTTATTCGATTCCAAAGCAGACACAACTTCCTCAGAAGTACTACTCACCATAATATCAATTTTGTCCTGTACCTCCAAGCCCATTTCCTTTCTCAAATTCTGAATCCTATTCACAAGGTCTCTGGCTATCCCTTCTTTTTTCAATTCATCTGAGATAGTGACATCCAGTGCTACAGTCAACCCATTTTCATTAGCTACTAACCAACCTGGAATGTCTTCCGAGCTTATTTCCACATCCTCCAACGTTAGACTAATGGCTGTATCGGAAAGTTGAATTTCATACCGGCCTTCTCTCTCAAAAACCGCTATGTGGTCCTGATCCATCTTTGCTATCTGACCTGTAATCTCCTTCATTTTGGGCCCGTACTCTTTTCCCAATTTTTTGAAGTTGGGCTTGATCTTTTTCACCAAAATCCCTGAAGTATCATCGATGAATTCTATGGCTTTCACATTTACCTCACCCAATATCAATTCTTCAACGTCAGCGATATGGCCTTTGGTTTCATCATTCAATACTGGAATAAGGATTTTTGATAATGGCTGACGCACTTTTATCATTTCCCTTTTTCTCAAAGAATGAATCAAAGAAGAAACTCTCTGCGCCAAGTTCATTTTAGTCTCCAATTCCTTATCCACCAAGTCCTCATCAACAATGGGAAAATCAGTAAGGTGAATAGACTCACGAGAGAACTGGCCTGAAACGCCATTCAAATCGGCAAACAACCTATCCATATAGAACGGAGCGATCGGAGCACTCAATTGCGCTACCTTATTCAGGCAAGTGTACAAAGTTTGGTAAGCCGAAATCTTATCCTCATTGTACTCACCCTTCCAGAACCGTTTTCTATTCAGTCTAACATACCAGTTGCTGAGATCGTCAATAACAAATTCCTGGATATCCCGAGCGGCTCGAGTAGGTTCATAGTCGTTGTATGCTTTATCCACTCTTCCTACCAGCGAGTTTAGTTTACTGATAATCCACCGATCACTTTCTGTCCTCTTGTTTTGTGCCACATCGGCTTCTTCATATTTGAATCCATCCAAATTGGCATAAAGGGCGAAAAATGAGTAAGTATTATATAGTGTGCCGAAAAATCTCCTTTGCACTTCGGCTACTCCTTCTATATCAAATTTCAGATTGTCCCAGGGATTGGCATTAGATATCATGTACCACCTTGTAGCATCAGGTCCATATTTAGAAATAGTTGAAAATGGATCAATTGCATTGCCCAAACGCTTGGACATCTTGTTTCCAGCCTTGTCTAGCACTAGTCCGTTAGCTATTACATTTTTAAATGAAACGCTATCGAAAAGCATGACAGCTATGGCATGAAGTGTAAAAAACCAGCCTCTGGTTTGATCAACCCCTTCCGCAATAAAGTCTGCCGGATACACATCGCTTAAGCCTCCATCAGCCTTTGTGTTGGCCTTTGGGTCATCCCCCATAAAATGGAATTGAGCATAGGGCATGGCGCCAGAATCGAACCAAACATCGATAAGATCCGGTTCTCTGAACAGCTTTTCACCGCTATCACTTACCAATATGACATCATCAACATAAGGCCTATGGAGGTCAAAACCATCTCCAATAGGTTCGTTCATGAACCCAGCTGCAATTGACTTTTCTACCTCTGCTTTCAACTCCGCCAGGGAGCCTATGCATTTTTCCTCTTTTTTATCTTCGGATACCCAAATTGGTAGAGGTGTCCCCCAATATCTTGATCGGCTTAAGTTCCAGTCAACCAGATTTTCAAGCCAGTTGCCGAAACGTCCTGTTCCTGTAGACTGGGGTTTCCAGTTTATCGTATTGTTCAGTTCTACCAATCGATCTTTGTAGGCAGTTGTTTTGATAAACCATGAGTCAAGTGGGTAATAAAGTACAGGTTTATCTGTCCTCCAGCAGTGCGGGTATGAGTGTTCGTATTTTTCAACTTTGAATGCCCTGTTGTCTTCCTTTAGCTTTATGGCTATCAGCACATCCGTTGGTCTAAACTGCGGATCAGAAAGCTCTTCGTTGGAGTAATATTCTGCCTTTACAAAGCGGCCTGCAAAATCTGTGACCTCAGACACGAATTTGCCTTGCTTGTCCACCAATGGCATTTGTCCTCCCTGACCATCATCAACCAAAAGGCCCGGTACACCCGCCTGCTTGGCTACTCTGAAGTCATCTGCTCCGAAAGTAGGCGCAATATGAACAATACCGGTACCATCCTCAGTAGAAACATAATCCCCAGAGATAACTTTAAATGCTTTCTCATTTAGCTCATCACTGGTTACGTATGGCAGCAACTGCTCATATCTGATGTCAACCAAATCCTTTCCAGTAAACTCCTCTTCAACTTTCCATGGAATCAGCTTATCTCCTTCTTTGTAATCTTCAATGGCCGAATCCTTTGACTTTTCGCTAAAAAATTTTCCAACCAGGTCTTTCGCGAGAATTACAGAAATGGGCTTGAAAGTATATGGATTAAAAGTTCTAATCTTTACATAGCTTATCTTCTCGCCAATGGCCAATGCCGTATTTGAGGGTAAAGTCCAGGGAGTGGTAGTCCATGCGAGAATGAATACTTCCTCGTCTTTAGCAGAGAATAGGTTTGCTGAATCAGCATTTTCAGTGACCTTAAATTGAGCTACTACCGATGTGTCTTTCACATCCTTGTATGTGCCCGGTTGGTTCAATTCATGAGAACTCAATCCAGTACCTGCGGCAGGTGAATAGGGTTGAATGGTATAGCCCTTATATAGCAATCCTTTGTCATAGAACTTCTTTAGTAGGTGCCAAAGGCTCTCCATGTAGTCCTTCTCGAAAGTAATATATGGATCATCCAGGTCAACCCAGTAACCCATCTTTTCAGTAAGGTCATCCCACTGATTTTTGAACTTCATCACTGCCTCCTTACACTTAGCATTGTATTCGGCTACAGAAATCTTTGTTCCAATATCTTCTTTGGTAATACCAAGCTCCTTTTCTACCTGCAACTCCACAGGAAGACCATGAGTATCCCAGCCGCCTTTCCTTTTTACCTGATATCCTTTGAGAGTCTTGTAGCGGCAAAAAATATCTTTAACCGCACGGGCCATTACATGGTGAATACCCGGTGTTCCATTTGCCGAAGGGGGCCCCTCATAAAACACAAATGACTCTGCTTCCTGCTTAGTATCAACAGACTTTTGAAAGATGTTTTTTTCTTTCCATTCCCCGAGTACCTCTTCTGCTATTCCCGGAAAGTCTACTTTTTTATATTCTCTGTATTTCAATTTTCTAAAAATACGCTTAGTACTTATTTTTTGTTCACTTCAATTCTTGCCACGTCAATTTCCTCGTCCTCATGCTCATGGTAAAATTCCGGAAACGTTTCAATCAATGGATGGTTCTGAACGTTTCGTTTACCTGTATCAAACCTCAACAATAGAGCAGGCAACACGATTAGGTTTGTAAACATCGCCATCAACAAAGTGGTAGATGTCAGCGCACCTAACGCTACTGTTCCACCAAATTCTGAAGCCGAAAAAATTACAAATCCGAAAAACAAAATGATGGATGTATAAATCATACTGGCTCCAGTTTCGCGCAAACTTTTACTTACCGCTACAGGTACAAAGAATCTATTCAAAAACAATTCTTGTCTGTATTTGGCCAAAAAGTGTATCGAATCATCCACAGATATTCCAAAAGCTATGCTGAATATTAATGCAGTGCTAGGTTTTAGCGGTATCCCAGCATATCCCATCATGCCGCCAGTAATCAATAGTGGAATTACGTTTGGGATCAGAGAAATAACTATCATCTTGAAATTGCCAAACAGAATCGCCATAATTATGGCAATGATGAAAAATGCGATTGCCATGCTTGTTAGCAAATTCTCAATGAGAAATTTGTTGCCTTTGATAAACAACAAAGTAGTTCCTGTTACGCTGGCTTCCATTTTGCTATCCTCAAATATCTCAGCAACCTTAGGTTTGATGATGTAGTTAACCAAAGAATCCATTTTTTTGGAGCCAATATCTGCCATTTTTAAAGAAACACGTAGCTTTCTTCCCGTTGAATCCACAAATGAATTTGAAATGCCTGATTCGTCTGTGTCCTCTGATAGATATCTTAATATAAAGGCCTTATCTCTGTTGTTTGGAAGATCAAATCTTGCAGGGTTGTTATTATAGAATGCTTGCCTGGTTCCTTTGATAAAGCTTACCACTGAAATTGGCTGAGAAACATAATCCAAAGAACCTAAGAACTTTTCAAACTCATCAATCTTTCTAAGGTTCTTCAGATTCTGAACGCCCTTTTTGGTTCCGGTATCAACAATGATTTCCAAAGGCATTACTCCACTGAAGTTCTCTTCGAAAAAGTAGAGGTCCTGTTTTACCGGGCTGTCTTCAGGCAAATCATCCACCATGTAAGAAACTGCCTCAATTTTGCTCACCCCATAGATGGAAACTGCACTAACTACTGCCGCCGCAAAAAAGATTGCATACTTATGTCTATGCACCAACAAATCAAATGTTGTTAGCACTTTGTCTAAGGCCTTAAACTCAAGGTGCTTTGTATGTCGCTTCGTTGGGGCCGGGAGGTAAGAAAATACCACCGGAATCATAATCAGACTGACTATAAAAGTTGCAAGAATATTTATTCCAGCAACAATACCGAATTCCCTTAATATGACAATATCAGTGAAACCAAGCACCAAGAACCCAACTGCCGTTGTAAAATTTGTGATGAGGGTAACTATGCCAATTCTCCTTATTATTCTACCAAGCGCTTTTCTCTGATCCCCATGAGATATGTACTCCTGATGATATTTATTGAGCATGTAAACACTATTAGGAATGCCGATAACGACTATAATGGGAGGAATAAGTCCTGTCAACAGGGTAATCTTATAATCAAACATTGCAAGACAACCCATCACCCAAACTACGATGACGCCTATTATAATGAGCGGAAAAAGAACTGCTTGCCACGATCTGAAGAATAAAAAGAGTATAAACCCAGTTACGATCAGCGATAATATCAAAAACAGGTTCAGTTCCTTTTTGACTTTTACCGTGTTGGTATAACGAACATAAGGCAAGCCTGCATAGTGGAGCTGCACGCCTGTATTCTCGACAAAAACTTCACCGGCAAATAGAACATCTGCCACCACTACGTTCCTTATTTCAGAATTCAGGACGCTTTTATCAATTGATACCAGGATCATATTGGCCCCATTTTCCACATTGATGAGCTGACCACTATAAACTTTCAGCTTCATGGCTTCCTGAAGCATACTATCCAGTTTTAATTGATCATCCGGTATGTCAGGAAATATAGGCTGAAGCTTAAATTTTTTCTTTTGGGTTCCTCCTTTGTTTACTGTGGCCTTTACAAGCATCTGGAGGTTCGTAAGGCTGAGCACGTTGCTCACACCATCTATTTTTCCCAACTCGTTGGTCAGGTAGCTCAACTTTCTGAAATTTTTCTGCTGGTATATAGAGCTATCCTTGATTCCTATGGCCAGTATATTGCCATCCTCACCAAAGGTGCTCTGAAACTCCTTGAAGTTGACCATCTCCGGGTCGTCATCAGGTACGATGTTGGCTAGGTTGAACGACCACTTCACAAATTGTGCCTGATAGCCCATAAAGGCTGTTATCACAACCAATATGCCGAGAAGAAACAACCTGGATTTTAAAATGAAATGGGAGAGTTTAGACCACATGCTGAAAAATAAAGTGCAAAGGTAACTAAATTAGTCTTGATTTGATCGGTATTTTTTTATTCCCAATTTGACCTATTTGTCGCTTCAAAAATGTCACTTTCTCACGACTCCAATTTCCTTGAGATACAAAAAAAGGGGTAACAATTACCCCTTGGTCATATTTTCTTTATTAGCTGCTAATTCTGATATTTCATGACGGCTTTTCGAAGAGAATCTTTGTTAGCTGTAATGGATGGATCTGAATATATTTTAGAAGATAATTCAGCAATAACGGCCTTTTTAAACCCTAATTTCTCAGCAACTTCTTCACAGTATTTGATTTCACTCAGATATATCTCTTTGTCAATCTTCATCAATTGAACGACATTATAAAGATATTCGAACTTTTCGTCATCCGACATTTCGATTACCGGTGGTAATGGCTCAGGGTTGTTAAGCAGATCATCTATCTCCTCTTCAGCTACTCCATTGGCCTTGCCAACCATGTATATCATGTCTCTCTCATCATCAGCAAAATCATTGTCGATATTTGCTAGTTTGATAAGCATACTTAACTGAGCTTTTATAGGCATTTTGTCAGAATTCTAAAATTAAATATAGTACGAAACTAAGCGAGGTTCAGTTATTAAGGGATCACACCCTGTATTTATCTACTATTTGTTTGAGTTGTTCCACATCGGTGTTTACCGTGCCATCACTAAATACTTTTGAAGACATCTCACGTATCACTTTCTTTTTGAATCCAAGCTTTTCGGCTATGTTCTCACAATACTTGATCTCGGTGAGGTAAATCTCTTTGTCGGCTTTCATTAACCGGATGATATTATACAGATACGTTATTTTGTCATCTTCAGTCAGATTGGACAAATCCGGCAATTCATGTCTTGAATTTCTCAGATGGTGATGAAGGATTTTTTCTATACCTTCATGGGACATGCCGTTAGCTTTTCCCATGTTAAAAATCATATCTTTTTCCGTATTGGAAATGTCTCCATCTACAAGAGAAAGCTGTATCAATAAGCTTAATTGAGCGCTGAAATCCATTTTTTTAGTGTGTTTTATTATTACAAAAAATAAATATAGTCATTTTTTAAAGATTCAATTATCAATTGTTAAATACTTTGTTGAAGCTATTAACAATCCACAAATTCGACAGAATTTGATAGAAATCTGATATCAAAATCCTTGGCATTAAATCCGATATTTCATAACCCTTTCTTTGAGCACCTCCTTGTCTGCTGTCAATGTAGGGTCACTAAAAATACTCGCTGAAAGCTCTTTAATGACCTTTTTATTGAAACCTAGTTTTTCTGCCAAATCCTGACAAAACCTAATCTCACTCAAATATACCTGAGCATCCACCTTCATCAGCTGAACAATATTGAACAGATAGTCGAATTTGTCTTCGTCTGTGAGATTTGTGATCGTTGGAAGCTCGTGCCTTGCGTGTCCCAGATGGTAGTTAAACACATCTTCAATATCCTTTTCTGGAATTTTATTCGCCTTACCCAAAGCATATATCATTCTTTGTTCCTTTGGGGACAAATTATTGTCTATTAAGGACAACTGAATCAAAATGCTCAACTGCGGATTAAAATCCATACTACAATTCAAGTAACCGGTTAAAAAATTAAATATAGTCATTTTTTAATCATTGGATAACCAACCAATTATTGTGTTTTCCCCAGAATTGGCCTCCGACAAAAAGCACTTTCATTAGAAAGGTCACATGGTTGTGATTGACTGTTAAGATCTTAAAGAGAATAAGGTATACCTCTATGATTTATTTGTGATTTTTCAAATACTTTTTAAAATATTCAATCTATTTTGAATTGTTTTAAACTAAAATAACCATCTATTCAAAAGATTAACAGAATTTGGAATATCTTGCAGTGTTCAACATAATTACAATTTGAGTTGGCCGATATTCAAAAAATGACTTAATTTAGGTTTCCAATCAGCTAATATTAGAATTATATATTTAACTATTATTCTTTTAATTTTTACAGTTTCTATATCTTTAGATATCTTTAACCCCTAACTTCTACGACAAAATATGGGCATCTTAATTCCATTGATTTTAATTTCTCTTGCTTGCCTGGTTATTTGGAGAGCTGGAGATGGCTTCATGACCGCTTCTGAATACATTGGCAGGAATTTATCAGATGGTGTTAGGGGAGCTTCAATAAATGCTGTGGCCAGTTCAATGCCAGAAGTATTTACGTCCCTTTTCTTTTTATTCGTCTTAGCGGACGCAGAAGGCTTTTCAGGGGGAGTAGGTACAACTGCAGGTAGTGCTATTTTCAACGGCATGGTGATACCAGCCGTATCTGTATTAGCGGTAATCGGAATTGGACTTACTAAAAGAATTGAAGTATCTAAGAAAGTCTTATTAAGAGACGGAATCGCATTAATAATTACCGAATCCATTTTCCTTATACTTATAAGTGGTTCCAGCTTAGATTGGTGGCATGGATTAATTCTTATGCTTGTTTATGTGGTTTATATATCCTACATGTTCATATCTATGAACAAATCACAGAAGAAGGCTGTGTTCGAAGCAGAACAAAATGGTGAAGTAATTGAAGAGGAAGAAGAGGAGGAGGAAGAGAGTAATGAGGAACAGGGTTCATTTATTAAAGGCCTTTTAACATTTGATCTCGAAAGAATATTTGTAGGTGCCAATAAAATTGATAGTGCTAGAGCTTGGTCACTACTTGTCTTTTCGACTGTTTCCATCGCATTAGTCTGCTACCTATTAGTTGTCGCTTGTGAATGGATGGGTGCAGAATCTTATGAGGTGCCTTATTTGGGTAGTTATAGTGGATTAGGCATTCCTCTTATGTTTGTGGCATTAGTATTGGCTTCAGCTGCATCAAGCTTCCCAGATACAATTATATCTATTAAAGATGCCCAAAGAGGGAAATATGATGATGCCATATCAAATGCCTTAGGTAGTAACATATTCGACGTTTGTTTCGCTCTAGGTTTCCCATTGTTTTTGTTCACCATACTTCATGGGCCAATCCAAATGGATATTGAACTTATCGACCTAAGTGCTGAATTACGATTCTTATTATTGCTTTTAACAATAATAGCTGTATTCATATATACAACTGGAAAATATATGGGCAAAGGAAAAGCACTGCTTCTCCTCGGAATTTACTTCTTATTTATCCTATATATAATTGGAAGAAGTGCCGATAATGAAATTGCAGAATCTGTTAAAGATGTTCTTCTAAGTATTCTGCGATCTGTGGGTATAAGATAACAGCTAAAAGAACTTAAAATCAAAAGAAACCCTGACAATGTTGATTGTCAGGGTTTCTTTTTACTCGCTATCGGTAAAGCCTAATTCAACTTAAATATTATTGGCATTATCATTCTTACGTTCACCCTTTTGGAGCCCTGCTTACCCGGCTTCCATTTTGGTGACAGAGCAATTACCCTTTCAGCTTCTTCATCACATCCACCCCCGATTCCTTTTATCGTTTGTATTTCTGTCACCTCTCCTTCCTTATTGATAATGAACTGTACAAACACTTTACCTTCCAGACCCATTCTGCGAGCGTGATCGGGGTACTTGATTGATTTTGAAATGAATTTATAATATTCTCTCATCCCAGCCATTGGGGAAGGCATTTCAGAAGCAAAATCTACATATTCTTCAGCTTCCTCTATCGGAGGTTCCTCAGCTTCAATTACCTCGATTATATTACTCTCATCAAACTCAACATCAATTTCGATATCTGGAATCTCCTCTATCTCTTCAATATCTGGTACCTCTACAATGGTCACCTGTTGAACCGGAGGTGGTGGCGGTGGTGGAATAACTGTGGGTGGTATTTCAATAACGAATTCAAATTCTTCATCAATCGGCTCAAAAACAACTAATTCTGATTCATGCGACCTCCATTCAAATGCAGTCAGTACAACAGCAAGGCTCAAAGCCAATCCGATGTTAAAGAACATACCTCTTTTGCGCTCCAAGTCTAGCTTGGGCTTCTTTCTTAATTCCATGATTATAAATTTTAGTTAAACAAATAGTTCGGTCAGCAGTTCGATTGTGCTTTCCTATGGAAATAAGGTAGTCCCGGGATGTCCTTACTTATCTTTAAATTCATCAAATACCTCCATTCCATCTTCTTGAGGTATTGCTTTTTCTTTTTTCAGGTATAAGATTCCTATCACTGTCATGCCTAATATCAGACCCACTCCGATTATTATCAATATTATTCTGATCAAGCCTCCGGACTTGGCAGGTTTACTTTCGAATTTTCTTAAGCTACCAAAATCCTTATGTCTTGCTATCTGACCCTTCGACAATGATTGCCGCTTTATCCTAATATCATATTTGGTCATTTGTTTTTTATCTCAATCTTCTCATATAAGGCCTTCAATTTATTCAATGACCTGTACATTCTCATCTTTACAGCACTCTCTTTTTTATTCATTAGCAAAGCGATTTCTTTAAACCCCTTGTCCTCAAAAAATTTCATTTGAAGAATTGTTACCTCCTCATCGTTGAGCTTATCCACCAACTCACCAAGAATTCTTAACCTCACTTCCCCATCTGGCATTTCACCGCAAGTCCACACATCCATTAGCCTCTCTTCCTCCAGGCAAAGCACCTGGTTTTTACCAGTCCTGAAGTGCTTCTTAATCTCATTAGAAGCAATCCGATACAACCATGCTCCAAATGGCAAACCCCTGCATTCATACTTCTGGATGGCATTCATCGCATTCATGAATATCCTGGATACCACATCCGAAGTTTCATCTTCATCCCCAATTCTATTGAACGTATATCGAAAAATAGATTCGTAGTACTTATTGTACAGAAATTCGAATTGACTCAAATCCTTTTTTGAAGCTTCAATTACTTCCTCCTCATACTGGATTTCTTTGTCAATATTTTCCCTGCTGCTCAATGATTGGCGGTTTTTTGTTGGATAATCCAGATGTAGGGAAAAAGTCACAATTATCTCGTTCTTTTCAATTCAAGTGCAATATTCATGCGGGAAATAATACACCTTTCTGTATTTTTCCCCTGGAATGAGCGACAAGGAGATAACCAGTCAAGTCAAAGAACAGAAAAAACATTTGAGAAAGGTGTTTCTTCGGAAGAGGAGGTCGTTAAGTCATGAGAAAAAACTGACTAGGGAGAGTCTCATCACCGAAGCGTTCAGGAAAAAGCTACCATCAAATACAAAGTCAATCGTTCACTGTTTTTTGCCCATTGAGAAACAAAATGAAATAAACACTTATCCAATAATCGAATACCTTGATCAAAGTGATGGAAAAGTAGTCGTATCCCGGAGCGATACTGAAGATAACACAATGACTCACTTTTTGTATGAAGGAAAAAATAGATTGGAAACAAATAAGTGGGGCATCCCTGAGCCCGTGTCGGGGAAAAGAATTTCAGCAAACGAAATTGATATAGTGTTGGTTCCTCTGGTTATCTTCGACAAATTGGGGAATCGAATTGGATATGGGAAGGGATATTATGATCGCTTTTTGACCAATTGCAGAGCGGACTGCACATTTATCGGGTTGAGCCTGGCACCTCCAGTTGATGTACTGCCGTGTATTGAGGAAATGGACGTCAAATTGGATTATTGTATATCCCCCATGGGTCTGCACACATTCAATACATATAAGAAGTTGAAATGAAATATGATATAATAATAATTGGCGGGGGACCAATCGGGCTCGCTTGTGGAATTGAAGCCAAGAAAGCCGGATTGAGTTACCTGATTATAGAAAAGGGATGTTTGGTAAATTCATTGTACAACTACCCCTACAACATGACCTTTTTTTCCACTTCAGACCGTCTGGAAATAGGGGGTGTGCCGTTCATATCTCATAACAACAAACCCACCCGATCAGAGGCCTTAGAATACTATCGTCGTGTTGCTATCTCTTGGGAGCTGAATGTGAACCTGTATGAAAAAGTGCAACAAGTCGAAAAGAATGATGTTTTTCAGATCAAAACCAATAAAGGCGAGTACACCTGCAATAATCTGATTTTATCCACCGGATTTTACGACTTGCCCTTTTTGCTAAATGTTAAGGGTGAGGATCTACCCAAGGTGAAGCACTACTATGATGAACCACACCCGTATTATGGGCAAAAAATCATAGTCGTTGGGGCTGCCAACTCAGCTGTAGATGTCGCGTTGGAAACTTATCGTAAAGGAGCTGAAGTAACTATGGTAGTTCGAGAACCGGAAATTAATCCCAGAGTTAAGTATTGGGTACGGCCGGATATTGAGAACAGAATAAAAGAATCTTCTATCAAAGCTTATTTCAACTCGAGCATTTCCGAAATACGAGAGCTAGAAGTGGACATTGAGACGCCCGATGGATCAATGACAATTGAAAATGATTTTGTTTTGGCCATGACTGGCTATCAACCCAACTTCAGCTTTCTCAAGTCTATGGGAATAGAAATTGGGACTGATGAAATGATGACGCCAAGCCATGACCCGAACACGATGGAAACGAATGTCAACAATGTGTTCCTGGCCGGAGTAATCTGCGGTGGCCTACAAACCAATAAGTGGTTTATTGAGAATTCCAGAATACATGCTGAGGTAATTGTTGAGCTCATTAACAAAAGAAAAAAATCAAGCTAAGACTCCTCTTCCACTTTTGTTGCCAATTCTGGAACTTCTTGCTCAATCGGGATATTAATGGAAAATAGATTGCCCCTTTGACCGACTGTCGTGTCAACCTCCAAATCCCCATGAATGAGGTTGGTTCTGGTGCGAATGTTTTTCCACCCGTTTCCCGGGCTTTGTGTAAGCTTTTCGAGTTCAAAACCCAATCCGTCATCCTCAATAGTAAGTGTTAATTCTGACGGATCACGAGTAAACTGGATTGTAATTTTTCGGGCATCACTGTATTTCAAGATGTTATTTACCCATTCCTGAATTATTCTGTACATTGAAATTTCCTGCAAATCAGACAATCGATCATCAAGATCATAGACTAAGACGTCAACAACCATTTTTTCAGTCGCATTAATCTTTTCAGCAAACTCATTCAGGGATGGCACCAATCCAAACTTCACCAGGCTTTGTGGCATCAGGTTGAAACATATATTCCTAAGCTCAATATACATTTCATTCAAGATGGAAATAGACTTTTCATAAATGGAGTGGCGTTTCTCCCGATCATTTTGCGAATCAATACTTTCTACATTGAGTTTTAATATTGAAATCAACTGACCAAAACCATCATGCAAATCAGAAGCAAATCTTCTTCTCTCCTTTTCCTGGCTATCAACAATAGCATTCAGTTGTAATTCTTTGAATTCAATATCCTTCCGCTGAAGAACCAATTGTTGCTTCTTAAGCAACCTATTTCTAATAAGAAAAGCTATGACAAAAAAGAGAATCAGCGTCAGAATCAAAAAAGCTATAAGTATATCATTTTTGTCATTTATCGCCTCTTGCTCAGCAATTTCAAGCCTTTGATGTGCTATCTGTTGTTCTTTCTTCTCCGTCTCAAATTGTGTTTGCAATTGAGCGATGTGTTTTGCTTTTTCAATTTCAAACAAGCTGTCTTTGAGCTGATAGCTCAATGTTTGGTATTTCAGTGCCTCCTTGTAGTTACGCAAACCAGCATGACATTCACCCAATTTGTCATATGTATATCTAATCAATTCTGAATACGCCAATTCAAGCGACAATTCCAGGCTTTGTTCAAAAAAACCTATAGCCCTGCCGTACTGTTCTGTACTCAAATATTTTTCACCAGTATTTACCAGGTTAACGGCTACTCCCTGTCTATCGTTGATCGCTTTACGTATTTCAGTCGATTGAGAAATATATTTAATAGATAATTCTAAATCCCCATCATTGATTGCCAGCTCAGCCAGGTCATTTAGCACATAGCCCAAACCAACACTGTCGTTCAGTTGTTTTCTAATCTTATACACTTCTTGAACAAATGGTTTTGATTGTTCGAACTCACCCTGTCTCATCAAAAAAGAACCTCTGTGGCTGAGCGTGGTTCCAAGAATTTCTAGGTTGTTAACCTTTCTAGCTGCTGTTTCGGCTCGATCTAAACATAAGTTTGCTTGTTCTATTTCCTTTTGCCGATAATAAAATACTGCCATTTCATTGTTTGCTCGTGCAATACCCGAGTCATTATCCAGCGAATCAAAAAGCTTTAGAGATCTGTGATATAGGGGTAAAACATTTTCGTAATCACCAGCCAAATAGGTAATTACTCCACCGTAAAGCGAGGCATAAGCTTCCCGTTCTGGCCATCCATTTCTCTTCGTTGCATTTAGAGCCCACTTGATGAGAGAATCACTTTTCTTAAAATCCTGACTATATAAGGAATAAAAATTTTCAGTGATATAAACTACCCTTGAGCTATCGGGCAATTCCATAAGCTCATCGGATATATCACTCCCAAATACATTAGTGTTCAGAAAAATCAATATGGACAGCCAGCTCAATTTCATCTAAGTTCAATTTAATCAATCGCAGAAAACACAGTTTTCCTGAATGTTGAAAATTTTCTTGTCGACATCCAGGCTCTTGAGTATATGTTCAGTTCTTTCATGCCTTGCATCTGTGATGAATATCTGCCTGAATTTATTTCTACTGATCATTTCCAATAGCTTTTTGATTCGTTCATCATCCAGCTTATCAAATATGTCATCTAAGAGCAAGATGGGTGTGACTTGCTTTAATTCTTTCAAATATTCAAACTGAGAAACTTTGAGTGCAATTAGAAATGACTTTTGCTGACCTTGTGAACCATTCTTTTTCAACGGATAGCTTTCTATTTGAAAAGAATAATCATCACGGTGAACACCCACTGTTGTTCGTTGTAATAATATGTCCTTTTCGATTGCCCTTTTGAAGGTGTTTTTGAAACCTTCGCTGAGTACAGAAGTGAGATACTCAATACTTACTTTCTC
This sequence comes from Cyclobacteriaceae bacterium, assembly GCA_049115735.1. GTDB lineage: Bacteria > Bacteroidota > Bacteroidia > Cytophagales > Cyclobacteriaceae > CAXBNB01. The sequence continues at coordinate 406,253 of JAGDZP010000004.1, forward strand.
GCGATTTTGGGCAATATCCTCATATTGAGACACCACCATAGGCAAAATTTTCTCGATGAATTCCTGTCTATACCTTCCAATCGACTGGCTTAGCTGGATGAGTTGCTCGTCATACTTATCCAATAGGATATCGTCTCTTTTACCCGATTCGTTTATCCTTTTCAGCAGAGAGTTTCTTTGCTTCAGAAAGTGATTGTATTGAATAAGTTGTTCGAGGTATTTTTTGTCAGCCTGAGAAATAATACTATCAAAAAACTTGCGCCTGGTATCGCTACTGTCCCGTATCAAGTCGTCATCGTTGGGAGCGATCAGTACTACAGGAAACTTTCCAATATGTTCACTCAGTTTTTCATATGGATCTTCATCTACTTTAAACGACTTCTTACCTCCTTGCTTAATACTACATTGGATTTGATGGTTCTTTTTTTTTACTGCCAAATCAGCTCGAATAGCAAAGAAATTTTCATTGTGCCTGATATTCTGGCTATCGGATGCATTGAATGCGCTCTTTGTCATAGACAGATAATGGATGGCATCCAGAAGGTTGGTTTTTCCACTTCCATTTAGTCCTGTAAAACAGTTTAAGCCTGGACAGAATTCTAATTCGGCTTTTTCGTAATTTTTAAAATTCGTAAGAGAGATTTTTTCGAGTATCATATATTTTTGCCCAGAATACGAAATTAACTATTTTCGCAGTTCGTTTGCGGGTAAGAAGAGAAATGTCTCGTAGGGCGGCAAAAATTTAAAACCTAGTTTATGGCAACTAAAAAGAAAAAAGCTACAGCTTCAAAAAGTGAGTTTCCAAAGTCAACCTACATGTTTTGGTATGAAAACATGATGTTGATGCGGAAGTTTGAGGAAAAAGCAGGACAGCTTTACGGACAGCAGAAAATCAGAGGATTTTGTCATTTATACATTGGCCAGGAGGCATGTGTAGCGGGAGCAGTTTCAGCGTTGAAAGAAGGTGATAAATATATCACCGCATATAGGGATCATGCGCATCCAATAGCTTTGGGTTCGGATCCTAATAAAATCATGGCCGAACTTTTCGGTAAGGAAACCGGAATCTCCAAAGGCAAAGGTGGATCGATGCATATGTTTGATAAGGAACACGGTTTCTTTGGTGGGCACGGTATCGTAGGGGGACAGATTCCACTAGGAGCAGGTATTGGTTTTGCTGAAATGTACAAAGGCACAGACAATCTTTGCATGACCTACATGGGTGACGGTGCGGTAAGACAAGGTGCTTTTCATGAGGCCCTGAATATTGCCATGACTATGAAAATCCCTGTGATATTCTGTATAGAAAACAACGGGTATGCCATGGGTACTTCTGTGAAAAGGACTTCTAACGTTACCAACCTATCTGATCTTGCAAATGCTTACGAGATGCCTTCCAAATCAGTAGATGGCATGTCGGTCGTGGATGTGCATCATGCAGTAGCAGAAGCAGCTGACCGAGCAAGAAAGGGAGATGGCCCTACACTGTTGGAATTCAGAACGTATAGATACAAAGGTCACTCAATGTCTGACCCAGCCAAATATAGGACCAAAGAGGAAGTTGAAGCTTACAAAATGAGAGACCCAATTGAGCAAGTAAAAAAGCTGATATTGGATGGGAAAATAGCTACTCAGAAAGATTTGGATGCTATTGATGCTCAAATCAAAGACAAGGTGGCAGAATCGGTGAAATTTGCAGAAGAATCAGCTTTTCCTGATCCATCAGAAGCATACAAGGATGTTTATGCCCAGCAAGACTATCCTTACTTGGAAGACGTGATCTAGAAAGGAATAAAATAGAAACTAAACTTTCTCAGCAATGGGAAAGTTTTTTTGTTTCTAATAAGGTGGTAATTATTTGCTAGTAGTCTTCTCAGCCAATTTAAATGCCCTATAAGCATTTACAATTCCCCCGCTTACCGAAAGCTGATTGAACTTCGCTTTGTCCCTTTTTTCTACATCCTCTGCAGGCACGTACACTTTTGGTTTTTGAACCTTATATGATGATTTGAGAAGTATTTCTTTTAATTGTGTCGCAGATAGTTCTGGGTAGTGTGACCAAACTAATGCCGCAACACCAGCCACAATCGGACTTGACCAGCTTGTCCCATCATTCATACTGTATTTGTTTTCAGGCTCTAGTGAAATAATATCTTTTCCAGGTGCGAACAAATCCACATTATTTTTTCCGTAGTTTGAAAACTCTGCCGCTATAGAAACAGTTTTGTATTTGGTAGATGCCCCGACGTTTAACCAAGGCTTCACTTCATAACCATCAGTACAAGCGTCACTTGGGAATCTAGATTCTTTGTCCACATTGATGCCGCTATTCCCAGAAGCGTGAACCATTAGAATATTTTTGCTCTCAGCATACCTGATTGCTTCATCAACAAATTCTTTGTTGGGCGATAGCTGCTTCCCAAAACTCATGTTGATGATATCTGCACCATTGTCCACGGCATAGCGAATCGCTAGTGCTACGTCTTTGTCGTATTCATCGCCCTTTGGGATCGTACGTAATGCCATCACTTTCACGTGATCAGCAATTCCATTGATACCAATGCCATTATTTCGATTGGCTGCAACAAGCCCTGCAACAAATGTCCCATGATCTGCTCTGGGACCTTTCACATTGTTATTGCCGTAATTCACATCTGCTATATCAAAAGGGTCATCTCCAATAATCTCCCTGGGGTTGAAATCGGTATTGAGGTGCTTCGTAAGACATTCTTCATTATGACTCTTATACTCATTCAGTTTGTCTTCGGTCAAGCCCATTTTATACTTTTCTATCAAAAAGCTGATGGCACTAGATGTTCTTTTTGATTTGGTACGAATCGACTTTAAGTCTTTGATTGAGGATGGATTCACTCCGGTCTCCGATTTTACAATGTCTTTCGCAGTTTGAAATATCTCCTCAAACATTGAAATCCCTTCCTTCTCCTTTTGGTACTTGCTCAGGTTTTTGATGTAAAGGTCTTTGCTCTTCTTATAGGTTCTGTATTCATCCCTATGTTCCTCGGCTAGGTCTGATGAAGACAGCACATTCTCAAACCGATCATTATATCGTTTGTAGAGCCTTGTATATTCAAAATTTTCAAATTGAATATTCTCTCCGTCCTTATTGCCAATAAAATTCCAGCCATATATGTCATCAACGTAACCGTTCCCATCATCATCCTGACCATTGTCAGCGATTTCATCCTTATTCATCCATATCTTCCCTTCTAGGTCCTCGTGATAAATATCGATTCCACTGTCAATAATCGCTACCACTATCTCTTTCTGAGGTTTTCTGTTTACCAGAAGTTCACGGTATACTCTTTCAGTAGCAATACCAGGAACACGGTCCAATTCGACATCCTGATTGTGCCAGTTTAGGAAAGTCGTCTCTAATGAATCAACGGAAGCCACCTGCGCAACACTGACAAGCCTGGTGGCTGACAAAAGGCACAACATAATTAGAAACTGATTGGCGTACTTCTTCATTATACTGACTATTTACTCACTAAACTTAGAGCTTAATTGTTCAAGACTTTCATTCGAGCCGACAAAAGTAACTATATCCCCCAATCTGAGACGAGTGTAGCCATGGGAAATAATCATATGTCCGCTTCTTTTTATGGATAGAATAATAATATCAGCTGGTAATCTCAAATTTCTTAATGCTATACCATGCAAATCTTTGTTAGAAACCTCCAGATCTCTCGTATCCTGCCCCGTCTCCATACCGAGGAGCAACGAAGTTGCCTGCGGCGATCTTACAAAATGCTCTAACAAATTCACAATGGCCAAGGAAGGATCGATAACACGCACTCCGAGCGCCAGAAATCGTTCTGTATAGTATCTATCACTGAGCCTGACAATCATGTCCCTTGTTCCAAAGTGGTGGAAAGAGAGTTCGCAAATTTCATAGTTCTTTTTATCAGAGAGCATGCATACTATGGCTTCTGCCTTGTCTGCATCCACACTTTTTAAACTCTCAAGTGACAAATCCTTAATGTATCTGATATCAATTCCCTCCGGTTCATCAAAATCACCCTTCTTTTGTCTCGACACAATTTTCACCTGCCAACCCTTATTCAACAGCTGATTTGCCAGTGTTACGGATTGACTCTCATATCCATATATAATAGCATCCATAATGCCATCTGATTCGAAAGTGGCACGGCTCCTATCTTCACCTACTTTGCCCAAGGCCCACTTAAATAATGGTGGGCCCACCACCTGATTAATCACAATAATAGCAATAATAATAGTTGCAAATTCTGGCCCCCAGGACGGAAACTCGTTGGCAATAATAGTAGACAAGCCTAATGCTACACCAGCTTGAGTAATATATGGCATCCAACCCAAGTGGCAAAAGCGCCAAGGATCTCCAGCCATGATGCCTCCAAAATAAGAACCACCTATAAGCGATAGCAAGCGCACTCCAAAAAGTACTATAGCTATCGGCCATACTCCCAACAATATGTCAATAGAAAGGGAAGCCCCAGTCAGAGTAAAAAAGCCAGCATAAACCATCGGTCCCGCCTGCCCTAGAATCTTTAGAAACTCAGACCTATACCTCGTGTAATTGGTAACATACAGGCTGGCAACTATGCATATAAGCAATGGTTCGAATACAATGGCCTTGCCGAAATAGACTTCAGAATATTGCCTAATAAGAGCCACAACTAAATAGACCGAGTAGCCAATTGCTATAATAACTATAGATTTATATTCAGTTTTTAGTCTCCGAGCTAGGGCAAATTTTAAAACATACCCAAGCGCCTTCCCAATTCCCAGTGATAAGGCTACTTCAACAACAAGTATTATTATTTGGAGGAACTTGAATTCACCATTGCCCATCAGCGTCTTTGCCATTGACAGACACACAGCAAAGAGTATTATTACTATAAAATCCTTTAAGACTGTAACCCCAAGTGTTGTTTGGGTGAATGGACCTTTGGCACGAAGTTCATTGATAATGGCGATGGCTGAAGCCGGGGAGCGAGCGACGAATATTACCCCAGACAGCAATGCTACTGATATTCTGGATGGCACATCCATATCTTTCATAAATGGAATGTAGTCTGTCAGAAAAAATACTGCCACGCCACCAACCAGGAAGGTGGACGTCAATTGACCGATAGTATTCCACTTGATACTGTTGATCCTTGATCGCAATTCCCTAAGGTAAAGTTCAGAACCGGCTGCAAAGGCAATGAACGAAAGGGCCATCTCATTGATAAAGTTCAGTCTGATTCGAGACACTTCTGGCACCATTCCTAAAAAATATGGTCCGCACAAAATACCTGTGAACAGAAATCCCGTAATAAAAGGGAGTTTAATTTTCTTGAAAACACGAGCAATCCTACTGGATGCAACCGTGATGACAATGAAGCCTAGTACCAATATCAAAAATTCCTTTTCAGAAGTTGAAAACAAAGGCATATTGTACTTGTTGATTAATAATTGTCAATTGAAACAAATTGTAAAATAATCAATATATTCAAGTGGACATAATGAGTTCATCACATATCATTTGAAGTGCATCTATGAAAGTTTTGATTACTGGAGCTAGCGGCCTTGTTGGCAAAAAATTGACTGATTTATTGTTGAAAAAAGAGCATGTCGTTAGAACGCTGAGCAGAAGCAAAAAAGAGACAAACAGGGTTGAATCCTACGTATGGGACCTTGGAAACAATACAGTAGACGTCAAGGCCTTTGACAATTTGGATGCTGTGATTCACCTGGCTGGTGAAAATGTAGCAGGTGGCAGATGGACAAATACCCAAAAGAAAAAAATTATTTCCAGCAGAGTAGATTCGGCTAGGCTAATTTTTGATGCGATTGCCAAGTTAGAAAAAAAGCCTTCAGTGTTTATCTCCGCATCTGGTGTTGGGTATTATGGTGTAGATACCAGAGAAAGGCTGATGAACGAGAATGATGAAAAGGGAGATGGTTTTCTTGCTGAGGTGGTAGACATGTGGGAGCAATCTGCTGATAAATTTGACTCTTTGGATATGCGTGTGGTAAAGCTTCGAATTGGAGTAGTACTAGCACAAGAGGGCGGAGCATTATCCAAAATGATAACCCCGGTAAAATTTGGAGTCGGTTCTCCATTAGGAAAAGGAACGCAGCAAATGAGTTGGATTCACATTGATGACCTCTGCAATCAAATTGTTTTCTCGATGGAAAAGGAACAAATCAGCGGCGTATATAATGCCGTTTCTTCTAATCCGGCGAGCAATGCAGACTTTACTAAAGCCATAGCCAAAACATTAGGGAAACCACTATTTCTTCCAAATGTGCCAGGATTCGTACTAAATATGGTTCTGGGGGAGATGGCGGCTATTGTAACTGGTGGAAACAAAGTTTCGAATGAAAAAATAAAGGCTACCGGCTTTAACTATAAATATGAAAACCTTCATGATACACTTAGCCAAATTTTGAAGACTAATTGAGTGTTGGTGCTTATTTGAATAACTTTGCAAGCCCGATTTTCGGGCTTCTTTTAATTTTTGCAAAATATGGAAGACCATCAGCTTAACGAAGAGGAAAAAGGCAAAATCATAGAGGCCTTTAAGGATAAGGACTGGAATGAAATCAAGAGCACAGACTCCTGGGTTATTTTCAAAGTGATGGCTGAGATGGTCGAGGGATTTGAGAAGCTCGCGAAAATTGGCCCTTGTGTATCGGTGTTTGGATCGGCAAGGACCAAACCCGATCATAAGAACTATAAAATGGCGGTAGAGATAGGGGAAAAACTGGTGCAGCATGGATACGGAGTAATAACTGGTGGCGGGCCCGGTATCATGGAGGCAGCAAATAAGGGAGCCAACAACCGAAACGGAAAATCAGTCGGTTTGAACATTGACTTACCTTTTGAACAAAACAACAATCCCTGGATTGATCAGGACAAACTCCTAAATTTCGATTACTTCTTTGTAAGAAAGGTCATGTTTGTCCGATATTCTCAGGGCTTCATTGTTATGCCGGGTGGATTCGGAACCCTTGATGAATTATTCGAAGCAATTACTCTTATTCAAACCTTGAAGATTGGAAAGTTTCCGATTGTACTCGTGGGGAGCGAATATTGGGGAGGACTTTTTGACTGGATAAGAAACATCATGCTGAAAGAGAAAAATATCAGCAAGGACGATTTAAGCCTTGTGAGCATTGTGGATGATGCAGAAGAAGCAGTAAATGTGATCGATGAGTTTTATAGCAAATTTCTACTCTCACCCAATTTCTAAAATAAATTACCAAACGCAACCAAACTACTCTGATGGAAGTTGAGGAAATAGAAGTAGAAAATACCCTGACTATTGAAGATGAGGGCACTGAGTACATTGAGGTCTATGGTGCGCGAGAGCACAATCTCAAAAATATAGATCTCAAGTTCAAGAGAAACCAGTTGGTAGTCATCACTGGAATCAGTGGTAGTGGAAAATCCTCACTAGCATTCGATACAATTTATGCTGAAGGGCAAAGGCGCTATATGGAGAGTTTTTCGGCTTATGCACGATCCTTTATAGGGGACATGGAGCGGCCAGATGTAGACAAAATCAATGGCCTAAGTCCTGTAATCTCCATTGAACAAAAAACCACCAGCCGAAACCCAAGATCTACTGTAGGTACCGTAACCGAGGTTTATGATTTTATGCGCCTGCTGTTTGCCAGAGCGGGTATTGCCTACTCCTACCTGACAGGTGAGAAAATGGAAAAGCAAACAGAAGAGCAAATTCTATTTCATATTCTGTCCTATTTCAATGGCAAAAAAATATCCATTCTTGCACCGGTTGTCAAAGGAAGAAAAGGTCACTACAGAGAGCTCTTTGTCCAAATTAGCAAGCTCGGATTTGGCAAGGTGAGGGTCAATGGTGAAATGCTGGATCTTGTACCGAAAATGCAAGTGGATCGATACAAGACCCATGATATTGAAATGGTGATCGACCGTGTCGCCGTAAATGATAAAGATAAATCCAGAATTAATCAGTCGCTGAAAACCGCGCTCCAACACGGCAAAGGGGTGATTATGATTTTGGATGAAGAAGGTAAGGAACACCATTTTTCCAAGTACCTGATGGATGCTAAAACCGGATTGGCTTATGATGAACCGGCACCAAATTCTTTTTCTTTTAACTCCCCTTACGGAGCGTGCCAAGAATGCAATGGATTGGGCCAAATAGAAGAAATCAGCAGGGCTTCCATAATTCCTGATGAATCGATCAGTATCAGCCGTGGTGGCATCCTGCCTCTAGGAGAGTTTCGAGATATCTGGATATTTAAGAAAATCGAGGCAATCCTCAAAAAACATAAGGTCAACCTGACCACACCAATCACAGATATACCGGAGGAGGTAATGGAGGTACTACTCTACGGAGATAATGAACCTGTGGCAGTAAAGTCTGTGAAGTACCCCGGGAAAGACTGGCAAACCAAGTTTGAAGGAATCGTCCGCTTTCTGGAAAAACAAAAAGACACTGGTTCTGAAAAAATTCAGAAATGGGTCAAGGACTTTACAAACATCACAACTTGCCCTGAATGTGACGGGGCAAGGTTGAGAAAGGAATCCTTACACTTCAAGATAGCGGATAAGAACATTTCAGAATTAGCTTCTAAGAATATAGAAGACCTGACTGCTTGGTTTGAAAATATAGAAGAAAGACTGAATGAACGGCAGAATGTTATAGCCGCAGAAATCTTGAAAGAGATAAGAAAACGGCTTGGCTTTCTCTTGGATGTGGGGCTGAGTTACTTGGAATTGAACCGTCCTCTGAAAACCTTATCCGGCGGTGAAGCCCAGAGAATTAGACTGGCTACTCAGATAGGAACTCAGCTGGTAGGTGTGCTATATATCCTTGATGAGCCAAGTATCGGCCTACATCAACGAGATAACATGAAACTAATAAAGGCCTTACAGGATTTAAGAGATCTTGGAAACACGGTTATAGTGGTGGAGCATGATAAGGACATGATGCTTCGTGCCGACTATGTAATCGACATTGGACCTGGAGCAGGTAGGCATGGTGGACAAATTGTCTCAGCGGGAGCACCACAGAAGTTTGTGAAATCAGATACCATGACCGCTTCTTATTTGAATGGTGTCGAGAAAATTGAAATACCAAAGAAGAGAAGAGAAGGCAGTGGGAATCATCTACTACTTAAGGGTGCAAAGGGTCACAATCTCAAAAATGTATCCTTAGATATTCCCCTTGGCAAAATGATCTGCATCACCGGGGTATCAGGTAGTGGCAAGTCTTCGTTGATTCATGAGACCCTGGTACCAATTCTCAACAGGCAATTTTACCGATCCAGAAAAGAGCCATTGGCATATAAGGAAATCAAAGGGATTGATCAACTGGATAAAATAATTGAAGTAGATCAATCTCCTATTGGGAGAACTCCACGTTCAAATCCGGCAACCTATACCGGTGTATTTTCAGATATTCGCGCATTATTCACTCAACTCCCTGAGGCTAAAATCAGAGGATATAAACCAGGGCGTTTTTCATTTAATGTAAAAGGTGGTCGGTGCGAAACGTGTGAAGGAGCAGGCATGAAACTGGTTGAGATGGATTTTCTTCCTGATGTTTATGTTCCTTGTGAAACCTGTAAAGGAAGACGATATAATAGGGAAACACTTGAAATTCGTTTCAAAGGAAAGTCTATTTCTGATGTATTGGAAATGACTGTGGAGCAAGCTGTTGATTTTTTTGACAACCAACCAAAAATTCTACGAAAGATTAAAACACTCAACGAAGTTGGGCTTGGATACATTACACTAGGACAGCACGCTACCACCCTTTCTGGTGGAGAGGCCCAACGGGTTAAGCTTGCTACAGAACTATCCAAAAAAGATACTGGAAAAACATTCTACGTGTTGGATGAGCCTACCACAGGATTACATTTTCAAGATATTCAGCACCTATTGGTCGTACTGAACAAACTTGTGGACAAAGGAAATACTGTGCTGATCATTGAGCACAACATGGACGTCATCAAAGTTGTTGATCATATCATTGATCTTGGACCTGAAGGGGGAAATGCCGGGGGAATCATCATAAATGCCGGTACTCCAGAGGAAATAATTAAATCCAATAAAGGCTATACTGCAGAATTCTTAAAACTCGAAATGTAATTTTCCTGATTATTTGGATGCCAATTGGTCAGCTTCATCAAACAGCTGCAGCGCCCGCTGGAAGATCTCATTGGTCTCGTTGTAGATAGGATAGAAACCATCACTTTTCCATATACCTCGGGCTATTTGAGCCTTCACGTATGTTTTTATCAACTTTTTAGAGTGATTGAATTGTTCTTCATTAAAGTCCAATCCATTTCTTTTGCCCAGATCTACCAAGTCGTTTAGCATATTTTTAGTTACTGAAAAGTTGTCCTTGAACTTCTCAAAGCCTCTATTCTCCAGCTTTTCCCGGTTGTTCTGACTGTACTCCAATGCATACTCACGAATTGTACTAGATGTAAACAATCGATTGAGATATGCGCTATTGCCAACCGTATCTAGTGCGACAAAATAATCGGGAACAATTCCACCACCACCATAGACAGTTCTACCCTTGGCGGTCTCAAATATTAACGAATCGTTTAACTTGATGCTGTCTGCACTAAACATTTCCCCTTTGCTATACCTGGAGTGAAATCCGTCCTGATAGTAGTCTTTTTGACCATTTTCATACGATTTTTGAATTGATCGTCCACTTGGAGTATAGTATCTTGAAATGGTCAATCTCAATTCCGATCCATCACTCAATTCCATCGGCAGCTGCACAAGCCCCTTTCCAAACGACCTCCGACCAACGATCAAACCACGGTCGTTATCCTGTACCGCCCCTGAAACTATTTCTGACGCTGAGGCACTTCCTTCGTCTATCAATACAATCAATCCACCTTTCTCAAAGTTTCCATCCTTACCAGCGCGATGCTCCTGGTTATAGCGTAATTCCTTGCCCTTAGTAAATACTATCATAGGATCGCCTGACAAAAACTCATCGGCCATTTTGATGGCCTTGTCCATATAACCTCCCGGATTTCCAGTTAAATCAAGGACAAGTTTTTTCATTCCAACTTCCGTCAGCGTATCCAAGCCTTCCTTAAACTCATCATAAGTTGTGGCGGAAAACCTACTTATTTTGATATATCCAATTTCATGATCTACCATATAAGCAGCATCCATCGAAAATTGCGGGATTTTATCCCTTACTATACTGAACTTCAGCAGGTCTGATACATTTCTCCTTTTGATGGAAACTTTTACTTCACTCCCCTTGGGTCCCCTCAGGCGATCAAATACACCTCTATTCTTGATTCCAATACCTGCTACATTCTCACCATCTACTTTTACTATTTTATCACCAGACAACAGGCCTATTTCTTCCGAAGGTCCGCCGCTCAATGGAGCAACTACGTAAATTGTATCTCTGAAAATATTAAACTCTATACCGATTCCGTCAAAATTTCCTTCAAGCTCTGATTTGGAATACTCATGCTCTTTGGCTGGAAGGTAAACCGTATGTGGATCAAGCTTTTCGAGCATTGATGAGATTGCTGTTTCAACCAGTTCGTCGGTTTCTACTTCATCTACATAGTTGCGATCCACGTAGTTGAGTATTTCACGAAATTTGAAGATACTGCTGACAACATCACTTTTGCTTCCAATAGGTGAGGTCATGTTTGCCCCAATGAGAATACCTGCGGCTATTGCAACACAAAGCAATAATGGCAAGCGAATCATATATTTGGAATTTTTTATTTCCATAGATAATAGACAAAATGATGCGTAGATAGGACATACGTCACTACTACCATAAAGATGCTAAAATAAGCAAACAGGAATAGCATTGTGGCCAAAAATTCGCCAAACGTCAGAAATAGACTAGAAAACTTTCCAGAAAGTGGAGCTAACAAAAAATGGCTTAATGAAGCTAGACTAGATATCCCAGTCTTTTTCATGGTCACTTACCTTCTTATTTGGCAGGATGATAGGACAAATAATTGCCAAAATAAAAAGTGCGAATATGATAAAAAGCATTGCCATAATTGTAGCGTTTAATTTTTAGAGAGCCAAAGATAAATCTTGCTCGATTGGAATGCAAAATTTTAATACAGCTTTCGGATTTTAGATACTTTCAATTCGCGATTACGCCACAAATTGAAGATGATTATAATATAGTGATAACCTGAAATTGAACCTCAATTAACATCTGTACGTTTAATTTGTGGAAACCACCAAAATAAAAAGATCATGAATACCCAGGCAATTGAAAGTGAATTACTAGAAAGTCTGAGAACTCTGAATGACAATCAGAGAAGTGATGTGCTCAGTTTTATTAGGAAGATTTCATCGCAAAATCTGATGCAAAGCGTTAACAGAAAGAAGGCGCTCAGAGAAATAAGGGCTGCTTTGAGAAGCAAACGTTCTTAGTCCTCAGACAGTACGATTATTTCATCTTCGGCTGTTAATTCGAAGTATTCGGATTTCTTCGGATTGACTACTACTCCATAGTCGAAGTTAACATCCTTACTCTTGGATTGAATTCTGTAGCCAATGGCTACCTCATTTTTCCTTGCAGCAGATTCAAGTATGGTATAGAAATTAACCTTTTCTCCCATTTCCACATATTCGACTGCAGGCTTAATGTATATCTCTGAGCCATCAGCATCAAACAGATCCTCAAATACCCTCATCAAATACTTATTCTCTGAAACTTGTGTCATCAATAAACTTAATAGCTTATCACTAACAATGAAGTCATCTGCACTTGTAATGTCCGCAAGCTGCCTGTTTTTCATATCAATCATTTCACTGACTAATTTGATGTGCTTGTCAGATCTTTCTGTAATACTTCTGATATGAAGTAGGGTAATCAAAGTTTGTGCATCAGCCTCTTGCACGGGGAAGTGCTGCTCATAACATAACAATATTACATAGTTGTAATCCGTAATATTCAGCTTTTCAATTGTTTCCCGCTCGGTAGTTTCAGCCTTTTTAAACTCTATTGACAAATTCTTCAAGGTTGGTTTCAAGCGTTGTAATATTGGAATAGGATCTTCAAATTTTGATACAACTTTAACAGTCGAGCCCATTGGTGTATACTGATCCAATTCACGAATTATATTTTTTGCTCTGTCATTCCAACCGATGATGAGAATTTGCTCCTCCGTTTCTTCTTCTTCAACAGATTCCTTCAATCTATCTTCTTGAATGGAATATTCCGTTTTTCCGGAAGGAATTAAAGTGTCATCATCTTCAGTAATACCGATAACCTTATCCCCTTCGTTGAAAATCGTTTCCATTGGAGGATTAATCGCCACGGTACCATCTGCAAACTGTAGACCCATAATGGCAGATTCTTCATAAGCAAAAATGACTTCTTTGAAATTCTTACCCACCAATGTAGGCTCATCCATAAAGTATATTTCATCCCCGCCATAATCCATCAACTCAATATATACCACGCTCAGTCCTGATTGTCGGCTGGTCTGAACCATGATTCTACTGATAAAGTCATCAGAAAGTATCAACTCCACTTCATCCTTCCCAACCATTTTGGCCACTTCAAAGTTTTTGCTATCCTGAATTTCAGCGGTAATATGGTACGGTTCGTCTCTTTCCTCTTCTCTTTTAGGATTGGTTACAATCGCTACGATTGTCTTAATAATTTGAGAATCTGAGTTTTCATTATCCTTATCAAGAATGATAATTGATTTAGAATCAAATGGATTTGCGATGTGAATATCATCGACATCAATAGGATTTCCTGTACGGCATATTACTCTTGTATTGGCCGTATCTCCCACCTTCAGTCGAATCTCGTCTTCCATTTCGACCTTATCCTTGTTGGCCAAAATAACAATTACCCCTTCCTTTAGGTTTTCATTGGCTATTATCAATTCTGATATAATTGTAAAAATCTTGGAAGACCACCCAAGTATAATCGTATGTTCCTCTTCAATTACGAAAGACCTACCTTTCCTAAGCTCCTCAAGTTTGGTCAAGATACCGTTCGATACAAGACCAATCAATGTGGATAGAACAACAACACCAACTATTGTAACCAAGAGAAAATATATCCGCAGAAACCAGTTGGAGTCATAACCACTAAGCACTCCAGGATCGAGCACCAAATTCAGGTTGGTCCAGATGGAGTCCAGCACACCGAATGTCTCAAAGTTGTTGGGCTTCTGACCAAAAAGCATAAGAATAAGGGCGAAAATTAGAATCACTACGAGCGAAAGGATTCCAAGCCAGGAAATAAGTGCTACAGTACCTCGGGAAACAAAATTGTCAAATGTATACTTGGCCTTTTCCTTAAACGATGCTTCTTTTTTCATTTAAATGAATTATAGTGGCTATAATGCTACAACCGTTAAAAGTAATGAATCCGTAGCTAGTGTCACAATTATATATTCAATAATAATTCCCCAAAACTATAGCATTCTTTATAAATATTAGGATTCAACTTAGGTTTATGATCCAATAATATGATTGAAATAAAAATTCATTTCAATTGCTTCTTAATCCATATCATAAATATCATTTTTGGGAAGATTTATCTTAACAAATGACCAAATACAGCATAACAATATTGCTCCTCTTCTTGCTCGGAACAAGTGTACAGGGCCAGGTGTACAGTCTAAAAATAGACGAGTCTGAAACAGCCTTTGGAAGCATTAAACAAAAGGCCTTTAATACAAGGTTTTCTTTACCCTATGATTATGTGAAAAAAGAGTGGTGGAGATACATCAAACGATATGCTATCAGAACTAATAAAAGAATCTATTACGAAAATCGGATTCCTGCAAAAAAGAGCCAGTCAGCAACAGATATTTATTTCTATTCATACATCGACAAAGGCGAGAATCATTCAACACTTTACGTTTCACTAAACCCAAATGATGCTGGGAAGACTAATGTTGTGCTTTACCGAACATATCTGAAGGATTTAATGCTCGATTTCAAGGTATATTTTTACACCAAGTATATCCAAGGCAAAATCAATGAAGTCGGTAAAAAGTCAGAAAGAACGAGCACTAAGGTTGAAAAGCTCGAAAAAAGTATTGCAAAGCTGAATTCCTCAAAAAAGAAAAAAAACGCCAATCCGAGATCAATTGACAAAAAAATAGCTTCGAATGAAAAGGAAATTGAAAAATTAAGATTGGAGCTGTTTGCCTATCAAAAAAACACCCAAACGCTGAAAGGCGAGCTCAAAAAAATAAAGTAACTCGCTAGAAGTCCTCACAGACTATTCCCTCGTATTCTTCTTCACGATAGGCATGCGACCGTATGGTATTGCCCTTTTGGTCAATGTACACAGCCACATAAAAGCCAGCCTCCCTTACTGATTTTTCACAAAAATATAGCGGCTGTGATGGGGTACCCAGATTCATAATGCCGTGAAATGTAGGCTCAAACAACTTTCCATATTTACTGCTATAGACGCCAAGTCCAGTAGCCGTTCTGTACTTGATGATCATGTTTTCTTTGTCCTTCGAAATGAATTCAAAATCTTGCATGCCCCCGAGAATCTCATCTTCAGTATATACGCCTTTCAGTAACCATTCACCCTCAAACTTTAGTAGCGCAGTGCTATCAGACCAATATATTATTTCGTCATACTCAGTATCCAGTACGTTCTCATTCAGTATGGTGCACAATCCCTTTTTACCTCTGAATTTGGTGATCAGCAGACGATCGTTAAATGGCTTGAGCTTTTCATCAAACTTCAGACTTATCAAAACACGATCATTAAAGTTGTATGCTCCAAAGCGGCCGTTGTAGAGTACGGGGGATATACCATTCTCCGCTTCGCCAATCACATCATACCTGATACGCATAATGAGTCTGGCTTTGGTGTCCATCGCTCCATATTCTCCCCTTGATTTTGCAGAAAATACTCTATCGGAAATATATCCAATCTCATAAACTGACTCAATAATCCTTTCCCCATTTTTGTAAAGCGTGTTCTTTCCATTCCTCCCAATGACCAGATAATGTACGTCGGTATTTTTTCCTGAGCCAATTGATCTCAGTTTTTCATCCTTTAGGAAGTTCACTGTTTTCTTATTTGGAAATATAGCTGTGCCCTCATCATTCCTAAATACAAGTGCAATATCCTCCCCGAGTAAATTAACTGAATCCAGTCCTACCATCGGCACATCAGGTAAGGACTTGCTATAAAGCGACCAGCTGTTAGCACCTTTCACTGCCAGCCATTGATCGTTCTGCCTAACTTGTTGATATACATCTTCTCCAAGCACTTTTGTACTTTTATCAAATAGTCGGTAGCCGTCTGATTGCTTTACAAGCCAATTATCAAATCTCGTGTTAATCTCCTGCTCACCCATTGGTATAACAACTTGAAGATTTTGGTCGAGGAGTTCTTCACCGTCTTCCAGAAATGCAATAACCCAATCTTCCAATATTTCAAAATCGTCATATTTGAATTCGGGCTTTAAAGTTTCCTTTTGGGCCTGCTCAAGGAATTCTGAGGTAAGGTAAATGGCTATACGATCTTCTTTCTCTATCACCAGATATTCATCGCTCAGATATATATCATTAAACTCAGGTTTGAGAATTTCCTTACCTAGCAGGGAAACAATCCCGTATTCACCATCACTTTTTGTAATCAAAAAATTCTTGTTTAGTACTGATACATCCTCATAATCCAATGGTAGAACCGAAAATCCCGAGGTGTGAATTACCCCGACCTTTTTGCCTTTCGATATCTTCAGTAGACCGTATTCCAACTCAACATGACTATCGAACGACCCAGCATATATGGTGTCTAAGCTGCGATTGACAAGAAGATGCTTCTTATCCATCGCTACATCCAAGACTCTGTCCTTAACATTTCCACAGTAGTACCTTTCTGAGATTTGGTCAAAGACAAAATCGAAAGCCAAATCACCAGCAGAATTGGCGAAAGTATACTTATCATCTTCATAGAAAGGAAGCCATGTAATCGAATCCATAGCCTTAATGCTAGCTATCGAATCCCTGAGCTGCCTCCACTTAGATTGGTTCAAAAGGTCAAATAAGTCCCTTGCATTGGGATCGATGCTGTATGCTACATTTATTCCTCTCTTTTGCAACTCAGGATTTTCATACTTCTTCACAAAATCCAGAATTTGACCTGTCACTCCAAATTCTGACATTAAGCCAAATATTCTCTTTTCCAGTATATCACGATAAGGTGTATTGGGATGGCTTACCAGAAAGTCCTGCAATTCCTGAAGCCCTCCGGACTGGGTTTTCTCCTCAAAAATCAGCCTGTTGTATTCTTCCGTTGCGGTTTCTATTTGGTCAGCCTCGGGATATTGATCGATAAATCCTTTATAAGATTGCCATGATGCCTCCTGTTGGGCATGGTGAAATGCTACGGAATTTCTTGCTTCTACAGCGGCGTTGAATTGAATTGAGCGTTGAAATTTTTCTATGAAATAGTCGTAGGACTGGAGGGTATTAGCGGCCTGTGCTTCTCCAAAACCCAAACTATCTATCCTCTCGTGTTGAGCACCCAGCACCTCCAAAGTAACTTCATCTTTCGCCAGTGCGTCCACTTCTTTTTCATCCAAAGAGGAGAAATCCTGCTCTGCTTGTTGAATGTAGAAATGGGCTGTATCGATATTATACCTAGCAAAAGAATCAACACAATACAAAATAGAATAAACATACTTTGAAGCTGGGTTTACTTTTTCCTTCTCAAGGGATTTTTGCAGTATCTCCTCGACCTTATCAAATTCTCCTTTTTCCAAAGCCTTGAAAGCTGACTTTGTTTTATCCGCCAGGGAAATATTCAAACCCAACATGGTAAACAAACCAAATGCAAGAAGGTATTGAACAAGGCCTTTTAGTGAGTGACTATTCAAATTGTATTTCTTTACTACCAAAATTCTTTGCTACCTGTTTCAAATTGAATACCAAACTCTAATTGTCCTACGACAATTTTAGAATTCATTGGATAATTCTACTAAAAGAGAAATGCAGTTTTGACTGCAAATTTAATTCTACAATATTCAATAAGAACAACTTAGATGGATATATTAGTATCGTCAGCAACGAAAACGGTTAGAACAAATTATTTATGAACAAAAAAGTAGCATTGGTACTATCCAGCGGAGGGGCAAGGGGAATGGCACATATTGGCGTAGTGGAGTCACTGGTCGCTAATGGTTTTGAGATCACCTCCATCTCTGGTTCTTCTATTGGTGCGCTTGTAGGGGCTTTCCATGCTTCTGGTGATCTAACTGCATATAAGGATTGGATTTTGAAGCTGGACAAATTTGACTTGTTCAAATTATTCGATTTCACTTTTAGTACTCAAGGGTTTATCAAAGGAGAGAAAGTATTCAATGAGCTAAAAAAGTTTATACCGGATCAAAAAATTGAAAATCTACCCATACCCTTTTCTGCTGTCTCAACAGACATAAGGAATCAGAAAGAGGTTGTTTTCGACTCTGGCAGCATGTATGAGGCGGTCAGGGCTTCTGTTTCTGTTCCCACAGTGCTGAAACCTGTTTCCGCAGATAATATGGAGTTGATAGATGGAGCAGTAATCAATCCCCTTCCAATCGATAGGATAAAAAGAACGCCCGATGATATTTTAGTTGTAGTAAATGTGAGTGCGAAAGAAGGATTTTCTCCACCCAAAAAAAGCCAGTCTCAAGAAAGCTCCTATTTAAATTCGGTAAACGAGTTTTTAGACAAGTGGAGCAAATACCTTCCGGGTTCTGCCAATGTTGAGAAAAAGCTCGGTTACTTCGACCTCATGAATAGATCCATCGACCTGATGCAGGATAAAATGACAGAATTCACCATTAATAAATATAACCCGGAAATATTAGTGAACATTTCAAAAGATGCATGCTCTACGTTCGAGTTTTATCGGGCGGAGGAATTAATAGAAACGGGAAAGAAAGCCTTTGAAAGTGCATTTGAAAAATACAACCAATCCTCAAATATCGATCAATGACCATCCAGGAATTAAATAAGGAACTTGGGAACATAGACATCTATTTATTGGATCAAATACTGAAAGGCAGATACCCCAAGAAGACCAGGATACTTGATGCTGGTTGTGGTGAGGGAAGAAACATCATCTATTTTCTGAATAATGGATATGAAGTTTTTGGAATCGACGAAAATCCTGATGCCATTCGAATGTTGCATTTCATTTTAGGCAGTAAGTATCCAACTATTCCAAAAGAGAGATTTTCAATCGGATCAGTAGATTCTATGCCCTTCAATAACAGCACTTTCGATTTAGTGATTAGCAGCGCTGTAATGCACTTTGCCAAAGACCATCAACATTTTGAAGCAATTTTTTCAGAGCATGTTAGGGTTCTGAAAAGGTCTGGTCAGTTTTTCATTAGAATGACGTCAGATATAGGATTGAACAATTTAACCCCTGAGGATGATTATGGTAGGTTTCATTTGCCCGATGGTAGCATGAGATACCTTATAACCGAGAAAGTCATTCAAGAATTAATGGAAAAACATAATCTTGAATTCATTGAACCTATCAAAACGACCAACGTCAATAATCAGCGGCATATGACAACTTTGGTATTTAGAAAGAATTAGTGCTACTCAAATATCAGCTGACACTTAGTACAATGCATTTAATGGTTGTTCGTTAATTTTCAAGTCAAATGAACTAAGCCGACGGAATAATGATTAAAAGTCCATAAAAACTGGCAATTGTTCAATTAGTACTAATTTTACCCTGCTCTTTTGGTAGAAATGAAAAAAACGCTACTTCCGATATTATTCCTTATATGCTCAGCACCTGCGCTGATGGCGCAGAGCTTTATGGGCTGGGAATACAACGATAGATTTTTTTCTGCATACATCGGTACGGGGCGTGCCGGCTATTTAGGCGAACTCACCAATGGCAAACCGTTAGCTTCAGGATTGTCCTTGGTCAATTTTGGTGTAGAGGCAAGGCTACTTTCGCAGCTTGGCGCTAAAGTTCAAATAGCTAAATACAGACTTGAGGGGTCTGATGAAAACGCAGCTGATAGTTCGGCAAATCGTCAAAGAAATCTATCCTTCTTTTCGAAGAATTATGAAATTTCTCTTCAGGCGATTTACTACCTTTTCCCCTACACTGGAAAATATCATACAAGACGGACTTATGAACCATATATAGGTCTGGGTGTCGGGTATAATACATTCAACCCAAAAACAACATTGGATGGCGTTGAATATACATTATCTGATTACCGAACAGAAAATCAGGATTATGCTAAATCAGGAATCGTTTTTCCTATCAGCCTGGGGGTCAAAGCCAAGTTGAATGAGTTTATGAACCTCAATTTGGATTTAGGCTACAGAATTATCTTCACCGATTACTTAGATGACGTATCAGGGGTCTATGGCGGTCCTTATCCCGATGGCAGTATTCCATCGAGATTGTCTAACCGAAAGGATGAAATTCCACAAGTCAATGACGCGGTTTACGAACAGCTCATCACCGGCAATGCAAGGGGCAACCCAACCACCAAAGACAAATACTTCTTCATAAACTTTAGTGTGGAGATTTATGCTCCAAGAGATCTATTCAAAAGTCGAGGAGGAAAAACCCGAAAGGAGAAAATTATTGGAAAGCCTTCAGCGTATTGATTAGAATTTCAATGGCCTGATCCTGGTCTTCTTGTCTAAGGCTAGTGCCGCTAGGCAGACAAATCCCATTTTCATAAAGTGATTCTGCTACCTTGCCACCGTACATTTCATATGGTGAATACAAGGGTTGAAGGTGCATCGGTTTCCAAACATGCCTGGATTCAATATTCTCCTCCTCCAGGGCATTGATGATGCTCTCTACAGGGCTGTTTAAAAAAACCTTCGGGTCAAAATAAATTGCGGACAGCCATCTGTCTGAAAATAACCCCTCTGCTTCTTTTTGAAATTTTAGACCGGGAATACCGCCCAGACACTTTTTGTAGTAATCAAAAATCTCCCTTTTTCTTTGAACCTTCTCCTCAATCTTTGTGAATTGACCTAGTCCGATTCCTGCCAGCACATTGCTCATTCTATAGTTATATCCCAACTCAATGTGGTTATAACTTTTGCCTGCAGCTTTTGCCTGAGTAGAAAGGGACAACCCTTTGGTGTAATGTGCTTCGTTGTTTGTGAGCAAAGCTCCTCCACCGCTGGTCGTTACTAGCTTGTTACCGTTGAAAGAAGCGATAGCTGTATCACAAACTTTTCCAGGCAAGGTGTTTTGTGTTTTGCACCCTAAGGCCTCTGCCAAATCGTGAATGACTGGTATTTCATATTTCTCAGAAAGTCCTTTAATAGCATCAAAATCTGCTGGCATACCAAAGAGATGGGTAATTAGAATCGCCTTTGGTTTCTTCTGGGATTGCACGATTGCCTTTTCCAGCAATTCGATATCAATATTCCAGTCGTCAGGATTGCTATCAATTAGAATTGGCCTTGCTTTAAGGTACAAAACAGGGTTGACTGCTCCACAAAAAGTCAAGGAACTGGAAATCACTAAATCGTCAGCCTGAATGCCATGGCATAATAGCGCAAGATGAATGGCCGATGTACCTGAATTCACTGCTAAGGCATGTTTAAATCCGGTAAATCGAGCTATTTCCGCTTCAAACTCTGCCAGGTGCGGCCCCACTGGAGCAACCCAATTTGAACTGAAGATATCCTCGACAAATCTGCTTTCCTCTCCTGTAAGGTCAGGGGGTGATATAAACACTCTCTTTCTTTTCATTCACTTACACGCTCTAAGCTATATCCCGTGAATTTTGAAGCCGGGTAGCTTCCGGGACATCCCATCCAAAAATATTTCACAGTCAGCAATATGATTTTGAAATCAAGTATCAGGTTCACATTGTCAGAATAGTATATATCCAAATCCAATTTTTCTGACCAGGAAACCCGATTTTTACCTTTCACCTGCGCTAGACCTGTTATTCCGGGCATTACATAATGTCGCCTTTTGTGCTCTTCGGAATAAAGTGGCAAATATTCTGACAAGAATGGTCTTGGGCCAATAAAGCTCATATCTCCGCGAAGGACATTCCATAGTTGTGGCAATTCATCCAATGACCACTTTCGCAAATAGGTTCCCAATGGGGTAATGTACTCACCTTTTCTCATTGTAATGAACTTGTACATATTAAAAGGCTTCTCAAGAAAACCCGGTCTGGACTGAATGAAAAATACCTGACCTTCCACAAAATATAATACGATAGCAATAACCACCATTAAAGGTGTCAACAGCACCAACAGGATCAGTGCCAAAATTTTATCCGTTAAAGATTTTACCGATTTGTAACAGGGAATCATTAAATAATGTCAGAGAATTCACAAAATCTTTGACAAATATATTACGTTTATGCTTCAATTGATGAAGAAGATGACCAAACAAATATTCCTTCTTGCCCTTGCCCTTTCAGTCGCTTTTGGCGTGGTGGGGCAACCCAAGATAAAAATTGCAAAGCTCAAATACGACGGTGGTGGAGACTGGTATGCAAATAAAACTTCCCTACCCAATCTGATCTCATTTTGCAATAAAAATCTGATGACAAATCTTGCTGCTCAGGAGGAAGTGGTAGAAGTAGGAAGTGCTGAAATATATCTATATCCATTCATTCACATGACCGGACACGGGAATGTTGACTTTTCCGCCAACCAAGCACAAAACCTTCGAAATTACCTGATTTCAGGAGGTTTTCTCCACATCGATGACAACTATGGTATGGATCAATTTATCCGAATGGAAATGAAAAAAGTATTTCCCGAGCTCGAGTTTGTTGAACTGCCTTTCAATCATAAAATCTATAATCAGAAATTCAAGTTTGCGAATGGCCTTCCAAAAATTCATCAGCATGATGGAAAACCACCTCAAGGCTTTGGGTTAGTATATGAAGGCCGGCTTGTCTGTTTTTATTCCTACGAATGTGACTTAGCGAATGGCTGGGAAGATCAGTCGATTTACAATGACCCGGAAAAGAAGCGGCTACAAGCTTTGAAAATGGGAGCCAACATTATGTCTTACGCATTTACCTCAAACTAGAAAAAGTGAAAGGACTGCCTCCTCTATGACAGCCCTTTGCACATCAATCAAACAACCTCTGTTTAACCCTTTTTATTTGAATTTTGACCTCTTAGATACAGGTTGGGACAAAAGGTTTAATGCCCAATGAAAAAATTTAAACTTTCTTAAGTAAAAGGTCTTTTGACTGAGTCCATCTATTGGCAAATCGAAAAAAACTATAGGATGAATCTTTAAAATGGGGCATTCGTAGTATCTTTGAGCCTATTTATAATTAGTCTAAATTACGGGTTTCGAATATGAGTACTGACGAGCAGATTTTAGAGGAATTAACCAACAAAGAATACGAGCATGGCTGGTCGGTTGACTTTGAAGCGGATGAGGCTCCCTTTGGGCTAAATGAGGATATTGTCAAGTTTATTTCTCATAAAAAGAATGAGCCTGAATGGCTATTGGAATGGAGGCTCAAGGCTTTTGAAACCTGGAAAGGCATGAAGGAGCCAAAATGGCCAAATGTCCATTATCCTGAAATTGACTTTCAAGACATAAAATACTATTCGGCTCCAAAACAAAAGAAAACCCCTGAAAGCCTCGATGATGTCGATCCTGAATTGATCGAGACATTTGAGAAGCTGGGAATCTCTCTTCAGGAGCAAAAAAGGCTCACTGGAGTGGCCGTAGATGCGGTAATTGATTCAGTGTCGGTGGCAACCACCTTCAAGGAGACCTTAGGGGAATTAGGAATTATTTTCTGTTCATTCAGTGAAGCTGTTCAGGAACACCCTGAGCTAGTAAAAAAATACCTAGGATCTGTAGTGCCTGTAGCGGATAACTATTATGCCGCTCTAAACTCTGCCGTATTCTCAGATGGCTCTTTCTGCTACATCCCGAAAGGAGTAAGATGCCCAATGGAGCTTTCCACATACTTTAGGATCAATGCCGCCAATACGGGCCAATTCGAAAGGACTTTGATCGTGGCGGAAGAAGGGTCTTATGTGAGTTATTTGGAAGGATGTACAGCACCTCAACGGGATGAGAATCAACTCCATGCCGCGGTGGTAGAAATCTATGCAGCCAAGGATGCAGAAGTAAAATACTCAACTGTTCAAAACTGGTATCCTGGAGACAAAGAGGGAAAAGGAGGAATTTACAATTTCGTTACCAAGAGGGGTATTTGCTTTGGGGACAATTCGAAAATATCCTGGACTCAGGTAGAGACTGGTTCTGCCGTGACCTGGAAATATCCGTCGTGTATTCTAAAAGGAGACAATTCAGTTGGTGAGTTTTATTCAGTAGCAGTAACCAACAATTATCAACAAGCTGATACTGGTACTAAAATGATCCATATTGGTAAAAATACCAAGTCAAGGATTGTATCAAAAGGTATCTCTGCCGGGAAATCTCAAAACAGCTACAGAGGTCAGGTGCAAGTGATGAAGCGTGCTGAAAACGCAAGGAACCACTCGCAATGCGACTCACTGCTCATGGGCAACAATTGCGGGGCACATACATTCCCATATATAGATATTGAAAATAAGTCTGCTCACGTGGAACATGAAGCTACAACATCCAAAATTGGTGAGGATCAGATTTTCTATTGTATGCAGAGAGGAATAGATGAGGAAAGCGCTGTGGCACTTATTGTGAATGGTTATGCCAAGGAAGTATTAAATCAATTACCAATGGAATTTGCGGTGGAAGCTCAGAAGTTATTGGCGCTTACGCTCGAGGGAAGTGTAGGGTAGGTTGTTTCAGGTTTAAGATTTCAAGTTCAAAGTTTAGGATGTGGCAACAATACAACAGTTTGAAGACTTGGAAATTTGGCAAAAAGCAAAAATGGTGGACAAACTGGTGTATGAACTTACTTGCCGTGCTGATTTTAGTAAGGATTTTGAATTGGTAAGACAAATAAAACGGACGGTGGGATCGTGTATGGATAATATAGCCGAAGGATTTGAAAGAGGTGGAAATAAAGAGTTTATTCAATTTCTATACATTTCGAAAGGATCAATTGGCGAAACAAGATCTCAATGTCATAGAGCTCTTGATAAGAATTTTATTAATAGTTCGGAATTTGAGAGATTAATAGCAGATTGTACTGAACTAAGTAAAAGGATTTCTTCTTTTATTAATTATTTAAAAAAGTCAGAATATAAAGGTGACAAGTTTAAGTAAAAATGAACCTTAAACTTTGAGCCTCAAACATTAAACAAAGGGATGTTAAAAATTAATAACCTACAGGCAAGTGTAGAAGACAAGCAAATTCTAAAAGGGTTAACCCTTGAAGTAAATGCCGGCGAAGTTCATGCTATCATGGGGCCGAATGGTTCCGGAAAGAGTACTCTTGCGTCGGTTTTAGCCGGAAGAGATGAATTTGAAGTGGATGGCGGTGAAGTAGAATTTATGGACAGCAATCTGCTTGATCTATCAGCAGAAGAACGAGCACGTGAAGGAATATTTCTTGCTTTTCAATACCCTGTGGAAATACCGGGAGTATCCACTACAAACTTCATGAAAACTGCCTTGAACCAAATCAGGGAGCACAGAGGATTGGAGAAATTGGATGCGGTTGGTTTCTTGAAGAGAATGAAGGAGAAAATGAAGCTGGTTGAGATTGACCAATCTTTGCTGAGTCGATCACTGAACGAAGGATTTTCGGGAGGAGAGAAGAAGAGGAATGAAATTTTCCAAATGGCTATGCTGGAACCTAAGCTTGCAATACTGGACGAGACAGACTCTGGTCTGGATATAGATGCACTCAGAATTGTGGCCAATGGAGTTAACTCATTGAAGTCAGCAGACAATGCCACCATTGTTGTGACACACTACCAAAGGTTACTTGACTACATCGTTCCTGATTTTGTTCATGTACTATGGAATGGAAAGATTGTGAAGTCTGGCACTAAAGAGCTGGCTTTGGAACTGGAAGAAAAAGGGTACGACTGGATCAAAGCCGAAGCTAATCTGGAAACGGCTTAATATTCCCAAACTTATTCTATTGAATGGATTCTAAATTCAAAAATATATTGGATCAGGACTTGGTCGCTAAGGCTGAACAATTTGAGGCTTCATTAAATGGAAGTGCCATTAGTGAATTGAAAGCTGTTCGCGCAGAGGCGCTGGATTTTCTAAAGACAAATGGTTTTCCTGGAAGAAAGGCAGAAGCATATAAGTACACCAACCTATCCAAGGAAATAGCTCAAAACTTTGACTTTTTGGCGAAAGCAAAGTCACCTGGTTTATCAACAGAAGAGATCAAAGGCTTATTCAACTGGGAAATAGAAGCAAACCACTTGGTTTATGTAAACGGTATTTATGATGCCGGTTTGTCAGAAATCAATTCTGACGAATCAGAAATAAAGATTTCGTCTTTTAAGGAATTAGCTGAAAATGACCCAGCAAAGCTAAAGTCGTTATTTGGAAAGTATGCCAAGGTGAGCAAGGATGCTTTTACCGCATTGAATACCGCATTTACCAATGATGGCGTATTAGTTGAAATTCCAAAAAACACCGAACTGAAGTTGCCGGTAATTACTTATTTTATCTGTGACGCATCTGAAAGTGAAAACGTCAGTTTCCCAAGAACACTCTATGCAATTTGTAGAAATTCGAAAGCAGATTTCGTTCACTTCACAAAATCTATTGGCGAGCAGAAAACGCTCAAGAATCAGGTTGATGAAATTATCTTGGAGGAAAATGCTCAAGGTTCATTGTACAAAATACAAGACGATTCTGATGTTTCTTTCTCTGTTGGAGAAACCAAGGTATATCAACCGAATAACAGCAGGTTTTCGGCCATAACAGTTACTTTGAATGGAGCTGTCATCCGAAACAATCTGAATATAGATGTAGACGGTGAGGGCTGTGAGGCCAATATGTTTGGCCTTTATTTGACCAAGGGAAAAACACATGTTGACAATCAGACAGAGGTTGATCACATCAAACCAAACTCGGTGAGCAATGAGTTATATAAGGGCATCATGGATGACAACTCACGGGGGGTTTTCAACGGAAAAATATTTGTGCGACAGGAAGCACAAAAAACAAATGCCTTTCAGTCAAACAATAACGTTTTGCTATCTGATAAGGCAACTATCAATACCAAGCCCCAGTTAGAAATTTGGGCAGATGATGTAAAATGTTCGCATGGATGCACAACCGGGCAGTTGGATGATGAGGCAATATTCTACCTGAGGTCGCGCGGTATTGGAGAAGAAAAGGCAAGAGCGATGATACTTCGAGCATTTGCGAGAGAAGTCATTGACAAAATCGAGTATGAAGGACTGAAGGAATATGTGGAGAAGGAGATCGCTAAAAGATTGGAGTTGTAATAAGTTGGGGGCGCAAGCGAGGCGCTAGCGTCAGAAAAGAAATAAAAGTGATGGTAGATACAGCATTTGATGTTGAGGAATTGAGGAAGCAGTTTCCAATTTTACACCAGCAGGTGAATGGAAAACCATTGGTGTATTTTGACAATGCTGCCACTTCTCAGAAACCACAGCGAGTGATTAATGCGCTGAACGAATACTACAATCGGGATAATGCAAATATTCATCGTGGAATTCACACCTTGGCCGAGCGGGCTACAGCGGCATACGAAGAGACCCGTGAAGCTGCAAGGGATTTTATCAAAGCAAGAGAAGTTGAGGAGGTAATTTTTACCAAAGGAACTACAGAAGGAATCAACCTGGTGGCATCATCTTTTGGTAGAAAATTTATAGGTGCTGGTGATGAAATTATTATCTCAGAATTAGAACACCACTCCAATATCGTTCCCTGGCAGCTGTTGTGCGAGGAGAAGGATTGTGTACTCAAAGTGATCCCGGTTAATGATCGAGGTGAGTTGATCTTTGAGGAGTATTTAAACTTACTCAGCGAGAAAACAAAGTTTGTTAGCGTCAATCATATTTCAAATTCTCTGGGTACCATCAATCCTGTAAAAGAAATAATTGAGGAAGCTCATAAGTTTGGTGCCAAAGTGCTGATAGACGGTGCACAAGCTGCTCCACATGTGGATATAGATGTGCAAGGATTGGACTGTGAATTTTATGCCCTCTCTGCCCACAAGGTTTATGGGCCAACGGGTACGGGTGTATTGTATGGAAAACGAGAAGTCCTTGAGGCCATGCCACCCTATCAAGGAGGTGGTGAGATGATCAAGGAAGTTCATTTCTCCGGCACGACCTTTAACGACATTCCATACAAGTTTGAGGCGGGTACCCCCAACATAGGTGAGGTGATCGCTTTTAAGGAAGCCCTTCAATTCGTCAATGAAATTGGGAAGGAAAATATAGCAGCACATGAGGATGATCTCTTAAAATATGGAACAGAATTGATTCAAGAAGTAGAGGGGATAAGGCTTATCGGAACGGCCGAAAAGAAAGCCAGCGTTATCTCGTTTTTGATTGACAATGTGCACCCATTTGACCTGGGACAGTTGCTGGATGCTAAAGGGATTGCAGTAAGAACGGGTCATCACTGTACACAACCACTAATGGATTTTTATGAAATTGAGGGAACGGTGAGGGCGTCTTTTTCTGTTTATAATACCAAAGAAGAAATCAAGTACTTTGTAGATTCGTTGAAGTCAATAGTAAAAATGTTCAAATGAGTTCGATTAGCGAAATACAGGAAGAAATAATCGAAGATTTTTCGATGCTGGATGGCGACATGGAAATGGCCATTGGTTACCTGATGGAATTGGGTGAGAAATTGCCAGAGATGAACGATGCTGAAAAGACCGAGACGAACATTGTAAAAGGATGTCAGTCGAAAGTGTGGTTACTGGCAAATGAAGAAAATGGAAAAGTGCATTTCAGGGCAGACAGCAATACGGCTATAACAAAGGGCTTGGTGAGTTTATTAGTGAGAGTACTATCGGGACAAACGCCGGACGATATCATGAATGCGGATTTGTTCTTCAAGGAAAAAATCGGGATGAACCGATTCATCGGCACGCAGCGTTCGAATGGCTTTGCGGCGATGATCAAGCAGATGAAAAATTATGCTTTGGCTTTGAAGATGAAGGCTCAGGTGGGGTAAAAAACTAGATACTTTGAAAAATGAAACCTACAACGACCAAAGAGTTAAAAAAAAATATTGATAGGAAGATTGATGAAGTTGTTTCCACACAAGAGCCTCTTTATATCAGACATTCTGATGGACAAGAACTTGTGTTAGTTCCTAAATCAGAATATGAGGGTTTAAAAGAGACTTTATTTTTAATGCAAAGCCCAAAAAATGCAGAACGATTGCTGAAGAGTATTGAAGATTTAAAAAAAGGCAATTTTGTAGAAAGGGAATTAATTGAATAATCATGGCAGAAGAAAACTTAAGAGACAAAGTGCTGGAAGCTATAAAAAGGGTTTATGACCCTGAGATTCCTGTGGACGTATATGAGCTTGGATTAATCTATGAAATCAGCGTGTTTCCAGTAAACAATGTATTTGTACTGATGACTTTGACATCCCCGGCCTGTCCTTCTGCAGAGGCCATTCCGGACGAGATCAAGCAGAATATTCAGCAGATAGAAGAGGTGAACGAGGTAGAAGTGGAGGTGACTTTTGATCCTCCCTATGCTACAGACATGATGTCGGAAGAGGCGAAGTTAGAACTTGGCTTCATGTAAATTAGTTGATGTATGAAACTGATTATCAGCTGAGGAACTTTGTTGAAGCAATAGCGTAAGAAATTGAAATAAAACTTAAATACCACAAAAAATAAAAATATGTATCCTGAAGAATTAGTAGCCCCAATGAGAGCAGATTTGACCTCAGTTGGCTTTCAAGAATTTAAAACAGCAAATGAAGTAGATAACCATTTGACCGACCACAAAGGAACCTCCTTGATGGTGATCAACTCTGTATGCGGATGTGCGGCAGGTGCCGCTCGACCAGGTGTGAAAATGGCCGTGCAACATAGTGAGAAAAAGCCAGATAATTTGACGACAGTATTTGCTGGTGTGGATGCTGAGGCAGTGCAAAAGGCAAGAGAGTATACACTTCCTTACCCTCCGTCATCTCCTTCTATCGCATTATTCAAAGACGGTGAATTGGTACACTTTGTAGAAAGACACCACATCGAAGGCCGCAGTGCTGAGATGATTGGTGATCATTTAGTTGGAGTATTTGCCGAATACTGCTAAGAAAAACACCTTGTAAAAAATGAAAAGCGAGAACTTTCATTCTCGCTTTTTTAATACCTTAATAATTCTTATAAAACCCTCTCAGTCGATTCGTCAACTGCACATAGATCGGCTTGGTGAATTCCAAAAATAGTTGCCTTGGAGGCGGTGGAGGTACTTGTGCATTTTTGATTATGAGCTTGTCCTCTTTGGTCAAGGCCCTTTCGTCTCCGTTGAAGTTGCCCCATTCGTTGAACCAGACAAATTCCCCCGGGAAGTTTTGAAGCAACACCCTGGAGTCGCCATTGCCCTTTACTATTTCCAAACTTAATATCCCCTTGGAAATAATCTCCATCCGGTTGACGGTCATCTTTGCTTTTACCACTCCCATGGCGTCCTTTTTAGTCCCGTCATCCAGCGTGACTTCACCTACTTTTATCGTATCGCTTTTTACTTCTCTGATCTGTTGTAGTGTATGTGTCTCTCCCACTATGAAGTCATCAAACTGCATTTTCACAATTTGATCGGGGTAGTCTATACCTTCTTTTTTGGCCTGGCTGTAGGAGTAAAACCTGACGAATTCACTAGTCTCCAATCTTCTCAGGAAATCGGCCACTTTATCGTGAAATTGTTCCGCAGGTTGGTTGTAAGTACGTGAGGGCACAGCCACCTGATTTACTACTACTTTCAGGGTAGCTTCATACTTCGCCTGACCTATTTTGTTCTTTACATCTTTATAGTCCTGCACAAAGCCATCAGCATCCAGGAAATGGAAATAGGCCTTCTTGGCACTCTCCCTCGAATTGTTATTTAACGCGGCTGTACCAGCCTGATATTGCTCCTCAGCAGCATTTTGCTTCGCTCCCTCCACCAGATGATAATAGTTTTCGGCATTCGGGATTATTTCTTTCGCAGCGGGAGAACGTTGAATTTCTTCATACATGTTGTTTAGCCTGTTGTATGTATAGACCGTTTCCGACCATTGAAACGGATGATTTGAAACACGCAGATTTTCTATCCCGGATAAATAGTAGTCCTTGGCTAAAGGGTAGGCTTGCTTCAGGGTTTGTCTAGCCTTTTTATTTCCAGGACTACTCCTAAGTCTATCAACAGATTTTACAACTGCATCATAATACTGTCCCTTTTCCAGCATTTTCTTTCCCGAAGAACAAGAAGCCAGAACGAATGCCGCCAATATATAAATCAAATACTTTTTCATAAGCCGTCTTTTTAAGTTTAGGTCCACTGTCAAGGGTACAATACTTTACTATTTCCCTTAGTCTGGTCAGCTTCACGACAGACCAATTTCAACAATTATACCGAAAATAAAAAGTCAATGAAATTCCAATTCCAAAGGGCACAAAAAAGCCCCAAGGTAAATCCCCAGGGGCTTCTGTTTAACTATATGTACAGGGTAGATTACTTCTTGTCCTCTACCTCTTCGAATTCAACATCCGAAACATCATCAGCGGCTCCACCAGCGTTCGCTTCAGGACCAGCTCCTCCAGCAGCACCAGGATCAGCGCCCGGCTGTGCACCTGCAGCTTGCGAGGCAGCATACATCTCCTGAGAAGCAGCTTCCCAGGCTTTATTCATGCCTTCCATCGCGGCATCAATAGCAGTTAAGTCTCCACCTTTGTGAGCTTCTTTCAAACCTTCCAAAGCAGTCTCTATGCCAGACTTGTTGCCTTCAGAAAGCTTGTCGCCAAACTCTTTCAATTGTTTCTCAGTTTGGAAGATCATAGAATCAGCAGCATTCAACTTCTCTATTTTCTCCTTTTCTGCCTTATCCGCTTCTGCGTTAGCTTCAGCTTCCTGCTTCATTTTTTCGATTTCCTCATCAGTCAATCCTGAAGAAGCTTCGATACGGATACTCTGCTCCTTGTTTGTTCCTTTGTCTTTAGAAGTCACTTTCATAATACCATTGGCATCTATATCGAAAGTCACTTCGATCTGAGGAACTCCCCTTGGTGCCGGAGGCACACCGTCAAGGTGAAACCTTCCCAAGGTTCGGTTGTCCTTAGCCATTGGCCTTTCACCTTGCAGCACGTGTATTTCAACAGAAGGCTGATTATCAGCTGCCGTAGAGAATGTCTCCGACTTCTTAGTAGGAATGGTCGTATTGGATTCGATCAACTTGGTGAATACACCACCCATAGTCTCGATACCTAGTGACAAAGGTGTCACATCAAGAAGTAGTACATCTTTTACTTCACCAGTCAATACTCCACCTTGGATGGCAGCTCCAACCGCAACGACTTCATCAGGATTTACTCCCTTAGAAGGCTTCTTGTTGAAGAATTTTTCAACTTCTTCCTGGATAATTGGAATCCTTGTAGATCCACCAACCAAGATCACTTCATCAATATCAGATAGAGAAAGACCCGAATCTTTCAAGGCAGCTTTCACTGGTTCCATCGATCTTTTTACAAGGCTGTCCGCCAATTGCTCAAACTTCGATCTTGATAATTTTCTTACCAAGTGCTTAGGCACACCGTCAACGGGCATGATATATGGCAAGTTCACCTCCGTCTCCGTAGAGCTGGACAATTCTATCTTAGCTTTCTCAGCAGCTTCCTTTAATCTCTGAAGCGCCATTGGGTCTTTTCTCAAATCGATATTCTCGTCAGCTAAAAATTCTTCCGCCAACCAGCTGATGATCACTGCATCAAAATCATCACCACCCAGGTGTACATCACCGTTAGTAGATTTTACTTCGAATACACCGTCACCCAACTCAAGGATGGAAATATCGAAAGTACCACCACCAAGGTCATACACCGCTATTTTCATGTCTTGGTTTTTCTTATCAAGACCATAGGCCAAAGCAGCAGCAGTAGGCTCATTGATAATCCTTTTTACTTCTAGACCAGCAATAGCTCCAGCTTCTTTGGTAGCCTGACGCTCAGCGTCATTGAAGTACGCCGGCACGGTAATCACTGCCTCCTTCACTTCAGTACCCAGGTAATCCTCAGCCGTTGATTTCATTTTCTGAAGAACCATTGCTGACAACTCTTGGGCTGTATATTTTCTGTCACCAATCAAAATTCTGATGGTGTCATTGTTTCCACTTTCTATTTTATAAGAAGCACTCTTTTTCTCTTCTGAGATGTCTTTGAACTTCTTACCCATAAATCTCTTCACAGAGCTTACAGTATTTTCAGGATTAGTGATCGCCTGCCTTTTAGCCGGATCACCCACTTTTCGCTCCCCTTTTCCACCATCTAAAAATGCCACAATGGATGGAGTGGTCCTTCTACCCTCGCTGTTCGGGATTACTACCGGCTCATTACCTTCCATCACAGCTACGCAGGAATTGGTTGTACCCAAATCGATTCCTATAATTTTTCCCATGATTATCGTTTATATTTTAATTTTTTGTTTCTCTTGTGCCAATCCTTTTATCAATGCCTGTGCCAATTGGATTTCACGCCTTTTTCCGTGACATATTGTCAGAATGGCATAACGAGACATGAGCTGAGCGTTTACTTTTGTCTGAAAACTGGACAAAATTTAATATGGAGCAATGACAGCTTTGGGTATAGATATGCTGCTCGGGCTCTCCTCTTCATCCCAGCCGTCTCCGCCTGGGGATATCTATTCGATCCCGGCTAGGAATTACTTCTACGCTCACCTTATATCGTACAGGGATAGACGTTTGGCAACTTCAATTCCACCTTGAGGGGGTTAAGGGGTGAATCATCGCGATGAACCTAATCACCGCCAAAAAGTATTTACTCAAATTTATGATTGATATAATGCCACAACACAACCCCAATACTCACGGAAATATTTAGAGAGTGTTTTGTGCCGAACTGTGGAATCTCCAAACAAGCATCAGAAGCATCCACTACGTCCTGCTCCACACCAAATACCTCATTCCCAAAAACAAAGCAGTATTTTTCTTCTTTTTCAGGACTAAATCTTTCCAGAAACAAACTGTCTTCAGCCTGCTCCACACTATAAACTTTGCATCCTTCCTTCTTGAGTTTATTGATTACATCAACGGTATGCTCAGCATATTCCCACTCAACAGAATCAGTGGCGCCAAGAGCAGTTTTGTGGATATCGCGATGCGGTGGTGTGCCTGTAATACCGCAAAGATAAATTTTCTCAATCAAGAATGCATCAGAAGTACGAAAGGCTGACCCAACATTGTTAAGGCTCCTCACATTATCAAGGACAAGAATAACCGGGTTCTTTTTTGATGTCTTGAATTCATCAGTGCTTAGCCTGTTTAGTTCTTCGTTTTTGAGTTTTCGCATTGGAGTACAAAGAAACGATGGCAATTGTCAATTGTCAATGAAAACCGAACAATAAGATCAAACGCCAAATTCAATGTTCCATAAACTCTCAGGTGCACCTTTAATCAAGAAACTCCTGGCTCAGGTAACGGCTTCTGTGTAATGCTATTTAGGAGCTTTCTGAAAACTAGAATTGGAGAAATGATAATGTGTGGAAAAAAGAAATCGATCGCACTGTGACGTGACAATCGGACTTCTTAAATTCGCTTCCTATACATTTGGAAACTATGGCCAAAGCAGCTACCAAGGAAACCCCACTAATGAAACAGTACAACGCCATCAAGGCGAAGCACCCAGGTGCGCTGCTTTTGTTTCGGGTTGGGGATTTTTATGAAACCTTTGGTGAGGATGCTGTCAGGGCGAGTAAAGTACTGGATATTGTTCTGACTAAACGTGCTAATGGATCAGCCTCACATATTGAGCTGGCCGGTTTTCCTCACCATTCCCTCGATACTTACCTTCCAAAGCTTGTACGGGCCGGCAATCGTGTGGCCATTTGCGATCAGCTCGAAGACCCAAAATCGGTAAAAGGGATAGTGAAGCGAGGAGTGACCGAACTGGTAACGCCTGGCCTTTCCATGAATGACAATGTCCTGGACCAGCGAAGCAATAATTATTTGGCGGCACTGTCTTTTGGAAAGAACACCATCGGCATTTCCTTATTGGATTTGAGCACTGGAGAATTTATGGTTTCTCAAGGCAATGAAGACTATATCGACAAGTTGCTACAAGGCTTCAACCCTTCTGAAGTCATTTTTTGTAAAAAACACAAGGAAAAGTTTGAGTCCAGATTTCAGGAAAAATATAATACCTACAGTTTAGAGGAATGGATATTCGGACTGGACTATGGTTATGAAAAGCTTACTTCTCATTTCAAGACTGCCAACCTAAAAGGTTTTGGGATAGAAGAATTAACAGAGGCAATATGTGCTGCAGGTTCTGTGCTGTTCTATCTTGAAGAAACTGAACACAAAGAAGTTGGGCATATTTCATCCGTCTCCAGAATAGAAGCCGACAAATACGTTTGGCTTGATAAATTCACCATTCGAAATCTCGAACTGTTGTTTACCCAGCAACCAGATGGCACACCGCTCATTGATATTCTTGATAAAACGCTCACACCAATGGGTGCACGAATGCTTAAGAAATGGCTGGTGTTGCCTTTGAAGGACAAAGCGGTTATTGAAGAACGATTGTCTGTGGTTGAGGCTTTTGTAGAAAACCCAGGACTACAGGAGAAACTGCTTGAATCGCTGAAAAACATTGGAGACCTGGAGCGATTGATATCAAAAGTGTCCGTCTTGAGAATCAATCCACGTGAATTGATTCAGCTCAAAAAAGCACTCATACATATAGGTCCGATGATCTCCGAGTTGAAAGCCTCGGGCAATCAAACGCTGGAAAAATATTCTGATCTCCTCAACCCCTGTCAGCATTTACTCGACAAGATAGAGGCTGAGTTGAAGGAAGACGCTCCCATTCTGAGCAACCTAGGAAACGTGATGAAGGATGGCGTGAATGAGGAACTGGATGAACTTCGGAAAATCGCCTATTCAGGAAAAGATTTTCTACTCCAAATACAAAAAAGGGAAATCGAAAATACAGGCATCTCATCTTTGAAAATCGCCTATAACAAGGTTTTCGGTTATTACCTGGAAGTAAGCAATGCGCACAAAGACAAGGTGCCCGGTGAATGGATCAGAAAGCAGACGCTGGTCAATGCCGAACGCTATATCACTGAGGAGCTAAAAACTTACGAGGAAAAAATCCTCAACGCAGAGGACAAAATACATGTGATCGAACAGGGCTTGTTTCGGGATTTGGTGCTATTCACTACGGACTATGTGACCGAAGTGCAGCAAAACGCCAAGACCGTGGGTATGATCGATTGTCTGGCTTCATTTGCAGAAATAGCTGTGAAAAACAACTATTGTCGACCTGGTATAACCGATGAAAACCTGATTGACATAAAAGAAGGTCGACATGCAGTAATCGAACAGCAATTACCGACAGGAGAGCAATACATTCCAAACAATGTTTTTCTCGATGATATTTCTCAGCAAATCATGGTAATCACAGGACCCAATATGGCTGGTAAGTCAGCTTTGCTCCGGCAAACAGCTTTGATCGTACTTATGGCGCAGATGGGATCTTTCGTACCTGCCAGCTATGCCAAGGTTGGTATAGTTGACAAAGTATTCACCCGTGTGGGTGCGTCTGATAAC
This sequence comes from Cyclobacteriaceae bacterium, assembly GCA_049115735.1. Taxonomy (GTDB): domain Bacteria; phylum Bacteroidota; class Bacteroidia; order Cytophagales; family Cyclobacteriaceae; genus CAXBNB01. The sequence continues at coordinate 442,932 of JAGDZP010000004.1, forward strand.
CTTTCCAAAGGGGAGTCTACTTTCATGGTGGAGATGACCGAAACCGCTAGCATTCTGAACAACCTGAGTGGCAAAAGCCTGATCCTGATGGATGAGATTGGTCGTGGCACCAGTACTTATGATGGAGTCTCCATTGCCTGGTCAATTGTGGAGCACTTGCACAATCACCCGAAGCATAAGGCCAAAACTATGTTCGCTACTCATTACCATGAGCTTAACCAAATTGCTGAGGACTTTCCTCGTGTTAAGAATTTCAACGTATCAGTAAAGGAACTTGACAATCGAGTGATCTTTATGCGCAAGCTAAAAGAAGGTGGCAGTGAACACAGCTTCGGTATTCATGTAGCACAAATGGCTGGCATGCCTAATGAAGTGGTGATCCGTGCCAATGAAATCCTTCACCATCTCGAAAAAGACAAAATCAAAGAAGAACACGAGCAAAAGATCGAAAGCCTACCCAAAAACAACTTCCAACTTAGCATGTTTGAGTCAGATCCTCACTACGAAGAGGTACTCGGCATCCTCAATAAACTAGACATCAACACGATTTCCCCCATTGAGGCGTTGTTAAAGCTGAATGAGATTAAGGGGATATTGAAAGGGAAGAATTGAAAACCAAGTTGATTTTAATACTCTCGCCTTTGTTGGACTTGTGTCCAATAAAACGAAGTTCTCAGGTGACAACACCTAGAAGGATCTAAATCAACTCACTTTTTGAATATACTCCTCTACAACAGAAGGGAAATACTGATATTCCAATTGATGGATTTTGTTGGCGATATCTTCGGGCGTGTCTATGGGGGAAACAGCGGTGCTTTTTTGAAAAAGAATCTTCCCATCATCATATATCTGATTTACCAGATGAATGGTGATTCCACTTTCGGTTTCCTTGTTTGATTTTACAGCTTCATGCACATTCAGACCATACATTCCTTTTCCTCCGTATTTGGGTAACAAGGCAGGGTGAATATTGATGATTCTCTCTGGAAAAGCATCTATCATTTTCTTAGGTATCAACAGTAAAAATCCCGCAAGAACGATGACATCTATTTGCTTTTTCTTCAAAAAGGAAATCACAGTATCGGTATTGTTGAGTTCATTCTTAGAAAAGACACCTCTTTCAACATTGTGATTTTTTGCCCTTTCCAACACGTAGGCTTTAGGGTTGTTAGTCAATACCAGACTAATCTCTATGTCCTTGGAAGACTGAAAATACTTGAAAAAATTCTCCGCGTTGGAGCCGCTACCTGAAGCGAAAATTGCAATCCTGGTTTTCAATATACTTTAATTTACAAGTGTCATACTCAATACACCACCAACCATCAGCCACTTACAATACTGACTGAGCTCGTAAAAATGGTGTTTGGTATCTGCGTTTATCAGTTTATAGATCAGAAATATTGAAGGGATAAGCAGCAACAAAAAATAGCCTGTCATTGTGATACTTCGCATCTGAGTGGCGAAATAAAAAAGAGATAGGGTAAAGCCCAAAATTAAAACATAAAGTATCCATTTGGTCTTCCTAATCCCCAGCACAATAGGCAATGACTTACAACCAAAAGCTTCATCGCCCTTCATATCCTCCATGTCCTTGATTATTTCTCTTATTAGGGTGATGCCAAAAGCAAAGAAGGCATAAATGAATATTAAAAATTCACTCGACCGGTAATAAAGAGCGAGTACCAGCAGAGAAAGACCTGTAAGAAATGCCACGCTGACATTTCCTATTAGTGGCAGTCGTTTCAACTGGTTGGAATAAATCCAGAGCAGGAAAGAGGCGAGCAGGTTTACTAACCCAATCCAAATGGACACATAGGTTCCAAGAATAATTCCTATTCCATTGAAGATGAGGTGCCAAATTAGCACCGGTCTCCTATCCAGCTTATTTCCGACTATCACCTTTTCAGGCTTGTTGATCATGTCAATTTTTATGTCATAGTAGTCATTGATGTAATATCCGGCAGCTGCGATTAGTACAGTACTCAAAACAATCAGAAAGAGCCTGACATCAAATAATATCAACCACCTCGAAGCATCATATTCGGTTAAGAAAAGGGCTGCCAAATATTGGGTAAAAACAATGATGACCAGGTTGGGTACCCGTGATAATTTGAGCACTTCCAGAAAGGAATGAAATGTTAGAACCCTGACCATAACCCAAAGATACTGCTATTTCAATGGGATATATAGCACCCTAAGAAGGTGTTTTTTAGGACAAAAGTCTTAGTGCCAGTTTTTCCTAAAATCAGAAAGCAAAAGGGGCTTAAGGTCATTTACCAATGTATCCGTTCCCAGTTCGAGAGCATTGGATTTCCAATCGTCATGTAGCTTCGAAGGGGCTATTTTTTTCAATTGAATACCGTTCTTAGCGAGTAGATAAGCCACCAACTGAATGTCGCTATTGGAAACGTCATCCCCAAAATACAATGTGTTGGTACTGTAGTTTTCATATATAGAATCTGAAGGTCGCTCATGAATATAAAACCCATACTTGCGGAGATTATACACTTTTTCTTCATCCTTTGTTTTAGTATAGTACCTCAACACAACATCCTTCCTTGATTCGGGTCTTTCTAAGTTAGCCAAGGTAGTTGATTGATAGTTTTTTATCAGCTTCTTGAAATATTCAGCATCACTTAAGTCCTCCGATATGGACACAAATTCCTCCTCTTTAACAGGTTCAGTATCCGGTGCTTTTTCCTCTTTAGACTCTAATTCAGTTGGTATAGTCTCTTTTTCTTTTGGTTCTGATTTCTTCTTTTTCGTTTCTACCGCCAACTCCTTCTTCTCTGGATTACTATAGCTGTACGCCCTATCAACGTACTTTTTGTTCGGTCGCCGGTGATTGATACCAGAGTTAATGAGAGACAACAGATAAACAAAGAGAATGATGAAGATTACATAGGTGATAGCGTACCATTGTGGTCTATCTGTGCCTTCCATTTTGGGGATTGTTTAGTTATATAAAGCTAACTATTTGCCTACAATAAGCAAAATGAATTGGTTTCTATAATAAATAATAAGCTTTTTCAGATGATTTTTTAGAAAAAATAATTAATTTGATTGGTGATAATAAAAATATCATAATGTCACATTTCTAACAATTTTAAATACGCTTGATATGAAGACTTCCTTTACTTTAATTTTTATTTGTTTAATGTCATTGAACGTGTTCGCACAGGAAATGAGCAAGATGACTGATCCGAGGGATGGGAAGATCTATAATACAGTTGATCTCAAAATCACTCTGGAGGGAGGCATATATGTACATCGTGTCTGGATGGCTGATAACCTGAGCTTTGCTTCTGAAAACTCTAAATGCTATAAAGACGAGCCCGCATATTGCGATGCATTTGGAAGGCTATACAACTGGGCTGATGCGCAGACAGTATGTCCTGAAGGCTGGCATCTGGCTACAGCCAAGGAATGGAAAGAGGTAATATCCACATTTGGCGGTATGTACGATGCTGGTAAAGCACTTAAAAAAGATGGTGCAAGCAATTTAAATATGCTAATGGGAGGATTTGGAGATGGTGTCGGCGCTTTTAGCGATGTAGGAAAAAGCTCAAATTATTGGCAGTTGGGCGAAGTTGAAAAAAACACTGCACCAATGATCTCAATTCATGGATCACATGATGAACTCTCGGATGTGATGATTAGAAGATCAAATTTTAATAGCTGCAGGTGTGTAGAGAACTATTGATATCAAAACATGACCAAAACAAAGCCCCGGTAGTTAGTCCTATTGGGGCTTTGTTTTGCAATCAGTATTCTTCCGGATAGATATAGCCGTACTTTTCGGTAATTTCCTTTTTCTTCATTTCTACCACTTCCATGGTCAGTGGAATATCCTCGACAGGCTTATCTCGACCTGCCGTTTTTTGGTTGGCTACTTTGTCAATGACCTCAAGACCTTCAACCACTTTTCCAAACACCGTATAATCGCCATCTAAATGCGGCGCTCCACCAGTTGTGGTGTAAGTGCTTATTTGTTCTGGGGTCAGTTGTTTCTTTCTTATTTTCACATTTAGCTCTTTTTCTGCCATATCAATGTTTTCATTAAATAGTTGTTGCATACCATCGCGATCACCGTTTTTCTGCAATTCAAGGAGTTTGTCTCTCAGGTCTGCATGGCTTTCGTATTGAATGAGCTGATTGATGGCTTGATTGAGTACTCGCTGATCTATCGAAAACTGCTCGCATTGTTTTTCTGTGAATGTATTTCCATGAACTATGTAAAATTGGCACCAACTTGATTTCTTCTCGGGGTTTGATCGATCGCCCTGACGTGCCGCAGAAAGTGCCCCTTTTTCGTGAAAAAATTTATCCACAAATTCAGCCTCAATTCTATCATCATTTCTGGTTCCCTCTTTAGCATCAATGTCTCCTGCTTGAATCATGAAATTTTTAATGACTCTGTGAAAAATTGTACTGTCGTACCTGCCTGATTTGGCCAAGTCTAAAAAATTCTTTTTGTGCAAAGGAGTCTCATCATATAAAATGGCCTTCATATCACCATAGGGTGTATGAATGATCACCACTAAGTCTGAATTCTTATCGCATGAGACTAGAGCAGCACACATTACCAGGAGGATCAGGAGTTTTTTAAACATCACATTTATTAGTTTTAAACGGCGGCAAAAATATAAAATCATTGGCAAAATGTAGAAACATATTTAGCCACAGCAAACTATCTTGCGGACCGCAATCACCTTAAAAAAGAAATTGCATATTAATTTTAAACCTTGAGCAATTTTTCAGGTCTAATGGCATCTAAGCCATTAGCTCTTTTTTTCAATTAGATTCTATGAATCCATTTTTACGCGTCAGGTCAAATTTTCTAAATTTAGTTTCCATTACATCACTTTTGGTGTTGGCCAGTATTACGGACGTTTTTGCTCAGGATATCACCACTGAAGGGAAGGACTTCTGGCTGGGCTTTATGGAAAATAGAGAGCAAAATGGAGAAATCATCCTGGAAATCTACATTAGTGCAGCGGACTCTACAGGTGGAACGGTAACCCTACCTCTTGGTGGCTGGTCTCAGGATTTCTCTGTTGAGGACAATTCCACAGTGCTAGTTACGGTACCGACAGACTTGGCAATGGCAGAAGGTTCAGGGAACATTCAAAATATGGGCATTCATGTTCAGGCCAATGATAATGTCAGCGTGTATGCTTTGAATAAGGTTAGAGTGAGTGCCGATGCAACCGTTGTGTTACCTAAACCAGCATTAGGAAGAACCTATTATGTTTCTTCATACTATGGCGGCACCAATTGGTCCGACTCGGAGTTTTTACTGGTGGCTGTGGAAGACGATAGTCAGATCGACATCACTCCGGCTAGTACTACACGAGATGGTCACACGGCCGGTTCTACATATACTGTCACGCTTGACTCAGGGCAGGTTGTGCAGGTTCAGGCCAGAGGAGATTTGACTGGAACCAAACTCCGGGCTTCAGGAAGTTGCAAACCCTTTGCAGCTTTCGGTGGTAACGAATGGACAAGAGTCGGCGGTTGTCAGGGGGCACAGGATCACCTCTACGAACAAATGTTTCCAGTAGGTGCCTGGGGAAAGAAATTCGGTACTGTACCTTATCGCACCAGAATAGGTGGCGATGAATTTACAATACTAGCTGCGAATGATGAAACAACAATTGAAATTTCTGGTAGAGAACCCTTTGTCCTCAATGAGGGTCAGTCGGTACTTAGATTACTGGATTCAGCTTCCTTCATTTCTGCTGACAAACCTATTCAGGTAACCCAGTTTAGCAGAAGCCAAAGTTGTGACAATCAGTTGGCAGATCCATTCATGATAGTATTAAGCCCGCTAGAACAATCACTCAAGAAAATAACCTACAACGCCCCGAATGTTACGCAGATACAAAATTATTTCACCAATATCATCACCCGAACGGATGCTGTAGCCGATTTACTTTTTGATGGTTTTGATATTTCTCCCAATTTTTTGCCCTACAAATACGATTCTACCTACTCGTATGCGAGGCTATTAGTGTCTGTGGGAAATCACACCATCGAATCCCTATCAGGTTTTAATGCCTACATATATGGATATGGACAGATAGAATCTTTTGGCTATGCCACCGGTGCTAGATTGGATAACCTCAACCTGGTTGTTTCTTCTTTTAACGAAACATCAGGTCAGTTTACTGGTGAAGTTTGCCGTGGAGATAAGGTGACATTCGAGGTTACCTCCAAACGTTCTTTCGCAGAGTTTGAGTGGAATTTTAGAGGTGAAAAAATCATAGGAAATTCGGTAGAATATACATTTGACGAAGGTGGGGATTACTTCATTACTGTTACCGGTGTAAATGGATTTACGAGCGGCTGTGCGGATCAAGAAACAGCTGTTAAACTAATAAAGGTGCTCCAGCCTGATATTGAGGTGCTGGGTCCAAGGTCAGTTTGCCCATTTAGTCCAGGAGTAGAATACATAGCAGATGATGAAAGCCCAAACAATACCAGAGAATGGTTTGTAGAAGGAGGAACTTTGAACTCAGGCCAAGGCAGCAAGACCATAAAGGTCGACTGGGGTGATACAAACGATATGGCAAGGGTTAGGCTCCTTACAAGAAATGCACTGGGTTGTTTTGGTGACACCATTGACTTTCCAGTTAAAATTAACATCCAGCTCGATCCCAGCGCTCCATTGGGCCTGGACAGCTTATGCTCCAGCGAAATCAATGACGTTCCCTATTTTGTATATCCTACTCCTACATCTGTTTATGATTGGAAAACCGAGAATGGTAATATTACCTCGGCTGATGGCAGCAATGAAATTACAGCTACTTGGGATGGACCGGGTACAGCAAAAATTTGGTATGAAGAAAGTAGTACACTTGATGATGTGTGCAGTGGAATTTCAGATACGCTAAATATTTTCATTGAAAGGGAGCCTGATGAAAACCTGACCATAGTCCTGGACAAAGGCGAGTATCAAATAGAGGAACCAATAAACTTCAATTTTGAAGGTGACGAGAATTTCAATTTCATTTCATGGAAATTTGGTGACGGTGCAGGTATCGATAGTATCGCAAGAGAAACTCCCGTGGAACATTTTCTTAAGTGCCCAGGCCAATACAAACTTGAGCTCTCAGCATACACGGGAACGGTCTGCCAGAATATTGGATCCGGAACCGCTGAAATCAATATTCTTGATCCGATTTTGGAAACTTTATACGTCTCAAATCACGAAAGCATGCCCAATACTCTTGAAATAGATGGTGCTCATAGGAATACTAATTTTTATTCCAGGCCAATTCTTTGGGAAAAGAGACTGGTAGAACCAATGCCCACTTCCTGGACAGCCTTTGCGTCCTTCAGCAGCAATGCACATCTCGATGAAAATTTACTGACAGATGAATATGTCTATGAGTATAGGCTACAGGCCAGCACGGCATGCAATCAAGAATATTTATCAATAGAGCATAATAATCTGTTGTTGGAGGTTGAGAAAGACTCCATTGGAATCGTGCAGAGTGTATTGGATAGGAACAACTACAATAACTGGAACAATGGCGTCTCTCATTATGAAGTATGGAGAAGCATTGATGATGAAGCTTATGAGTTGATCGGTGAAATGCCAGCCCCAAGCCTTGAAATTCCCTATGAGAACAACGGGTTTGACCACTGTTACAGAGTTAAGGCTGTTGAGCTGGGAGGCAACCAAACAATTGCATGGTCAAACGATGCTTGCACCAGTTTTGTACCTGAACTAACTTTCTACAATGTATTTTCACCCAACGGGGATTTCAAAAACGATTACTTCGAAATTCAAGGCATAGAAAATTTTATGGGTTCGGTCTTGACGGTTGTAAATAGATATGGAAAAACTGTTTATTCAGCTATCGGCTATCAGAATGATTGGGCTGGAACCACAGGTGGAGGTAGTCTAATAGCCAGCGGAGTTTATTACTTCACGGTAGAATTGAATGAGCCTCGTGCGAAGGAGCAATTCCTCCGGGGATCATTTACTATCCTCCGGTAATTAGGATTGTTCTTCTTTTATTTTCCGCAAAATTTCAGCTCCACCGTTTTCCAAAACATACTTGCCTAGCTCAATCCCGGCTTCTTTCGGAGAAGCCACTGTAGCGGACGTTTCCGATATAACTGACTCCTTACCATCCAGGCTGATTATCCCACCTTTTAGTTTTACTTCATCACCTGCCATTATTGCACGGCCAAAGATTGGAATACTGCAACCACCCTGCATTGTTTTCAGATAGGCTCGTTCAGCAAGAATAGCTGTCTCGGATTCGATATGATTAATGTGCTGTCTAACAAAGTCCTTCTTCTCCTGATCAATTGATTCAAAAACTTCAACTGCTATACTGCCCTGACCAACCGCCGGAATAAATGTTTCAGGATCCATTTCCATCACGATCTTATCATTATATCCCATTCGGTTAACACCTGCATAGGCCAGGAACAAGGCATCACATTGCCCTTCTTCCATCTTCCTTATCCTTGTCTGAAGGTTTCCTCGGATCGGTACGGTCTGAACGTTAGGATGGGTTTTTTTGAGAAAGGCTATTCGCCTTGTCGAGGAAGTACCTATTTTCAAGCCTTGTTTGTCAATGTTAAATTCTCTGTTGCTGGATATCAAAACATCATTAACTTTTTCGCGCTCTCCTATTGCGATCAACTCAAATCCTTCAGGCAACTCTGACTGCATATCTTTGGCACTGTGCACAGCAATATCTATCATACCTGAGGCTAGCTGCTCCTCAATCTCTTCCGTAAACACTCCCTTGCTGCCTATCTTCGAGATACTCACGTCTAGTATCTTATCCCCTTTGGTTTCGATGATGACCATCTCAGTATCGGCACCATTTTTCTTCAAAATATCCTCTACATGATAAGCCTGCCAAAGTGCCAACTTACTTCCCCTAGTTCCTATTTTTATCTTCATCTACTTCGGATTCTATTTGGATGCCATCATTTTTCCTATAGATAATGACATATCCATGAAAAGGATTTTGGGACTGGCATTTCTACTCAGGTGATAGTATCCCTTATTAAGTTCTTCTGATATATTCTCTAATACTGCCATACTCAAAACTTTGCCAAAATTCTGAACGAATTGTGCTTCTTCCTCATTGAGTTTTGCAAAATCAGTAGTAGACAGTTTGGAAATCAACGCCTCACGCATCATATTCAAACCGTATTGGAGCAGCATCATTTGTGATGTTTTATTAAGTGATGAAAACAGGTCATTCATTGCTGTGAGTTCCGTGAAATTCTTCACCCAACACAATCTCATCCAGTCTCTAAATAATTTGTGCGCGTCATTCTCTACGTCTTCCATGAGCTCGACTGCTTTAGTCAGGCTTCCTTCAGCTAATCCTGCAATCTTAATTGACTTTTCTGAACCTATGAATTTATCTTCTACCAGATATTGGGCTACTTCGTCTTCATTAAAGGAGCGAATTTTCAGAAGCTGACATCTAGATAAAATGGTTGTGAGTAGGCGTTCATAGTCATTGGTGACCAGAAGGAATATGGTCTTCTCCGGTGGCTCTTCCAAAATTTTCAGAATGCCATTGGCTGCACTCACATGCATATATTCCGGCAGCCAAATCAACATGATTTTATATTCAGCTTCAAAAGATTTAAGCGAGAGGCTCTTAATAATATTTCGACTTTCTTCTTTGGAGATATTAGCCTGTTTGTTTTCTGCCCCATATGATGAAGACCACTCCTCTATACCGTTGTATGGATTGTTCAATACAAAGCTTCTCCATTCATTCAGATAGCTGGAGCTAACCACATTTTTGCCGGTTACTTTTTTAGTTGGACTAACAGGAAAAACGAACTGGAGGTCGGGATGAACCAGCTTGTCTGATTTTTGACAAGAAGGGCATTCTCCACAAGAATCATGTTCTGACCTGTTATGGCAATTGATATAGGTAGCAAATGCAAGGGCAAGGGCTAAATTTGCCCCACCTTCTTTTCCAAAAAAAAGTTGTGCATGAGCTACATGGTTATTTTTTACAGCCGTGATGAGCTCAGCTTTAATATCGTCCAGGCCAATAATATCACTGAATCTCATGCGTCTTTCTCATTTTCCCATATCCTGTACTTCTGGGATAATCTGAATACTTCATCGAAAATTCTATCATCAGCATCCGACCATTCAGAATGCTTCCTTGACTTGGCAATCTTAGCCGCCTCTTTAGCTCTTGTCAGATCGTATGTGCCAAAACCAGTAGCGCCTCCCCATCCAAACGATGGTATGATTGTTCTGGGAAATCCAGACCCAAATATATTGGCGCTCAAGCCTACTACAGTACCTGTGTTAAACATGGTATTGATACCACTTTTTGAGTAATCACCCATGATGAGACCACAAAACTGCAAACCTGTATTACTGAATCTATCTTTGGAATAATCCCACAATTTTATCTGGGCATAATTATTTTTTAGATTAGATGTGTTGGTGTCCGCCCCTATGTTACACCACTCTCCAATGACTGAATTGCCTAGATATCCCTCATGGCCTTTGTTACTATATCCAAAGAGCACAGAATTGCCAACTTCTCCTCCAACTTTACAATAAGGACCAAATGTAGAGTCCCCTTTTATTTTAGCTCCCAGGTTTACCTTAGCATTGTCGCAAAGAGCAAATGGACCTCTAATGATAGCACCCTCTTCTATCACAGCGTTTTTACCTATGTATATAGGGCCGTTCTCAGCATTGAGTATACATGCCTTTACTTGCGCACCTGACTCTAAGAAAATTGCTTCCTCGTTATAGATTTTTGTATGTGGATCGTCAATAGATTGGGATTGCCTGCCTTCAGTCAGCAAATCAAAATCTTGTCTTATCTGCTCCCCGTTTTGCTGAAAAATATGCCAGGGTCTTTCTATAAGCACAGGACTTCCTTCAAATTCCACAACTTCATTATGCTGAAGTTCCTTGTCGCCATATTCGGGAACTATGTTTGAATTTAACGCCAAAAATTTACCCTTATCTTGAAGGAGTTGTCCGCACTGCAGCTGATTGATTTGTTCGATGGTATTCTCATCGGGACAAAGGGAAGAATTTATGACTATGAAAGAATCGGAATCCGATTTGGCTGGGCTTTCTCCCAGGTATCCTTCTGTGAGAATACTGACTTTTTTGGTCAACCTAAGCGACCATTTTTCATGTATTTTTAGAATTCCTACCCTAATGTCTCCAATAGATCGGGTGTAGGTAAGCGGTAATAGTTGAAGTCTTGTTTCAGCTAAGTCGAGCAGGAAAACATTCATCGGGCAAAAATAAAAAAGTCTTCAAGAATAAGACTTCCTGAAGACCTTTATATCCGGAAATAAACGGATTATTTCTTCTTGTATCTTTTGTTGAATTTCTCCACTCTACCAGCAGTATCAACAAATAATTTTTTGCCCGTATAAAAAGGATGAGAAGCTGAGCTAACCTCTACTTTTACCAAAGGATATTCGTTTCCGTCTTCCCACTTGATGGACTCACTTGAAGTCATGGTGGATTTGGTCAAAAATTTGAAATCGCTTGATGTGTCAAGGAAAACAACTTCTTTATATTCTGGATGTATGTCTTTCTTCATCTTTCCTGATGTTTTATTTAGTCCCCGTTTTTAAAAGGATTGCAAAGGTAGAATTTTTGAATCTAAATACAAAGGAAAGAGAAAATTTGACATGAACATTCACAATTCTTTAATCGACGCTTCGACTTTTTCCCTCATGGCATCTTTGAAAGATTGCAGATTGGAAGCTATTTTCTCATCGCTGCTTCCAATAATCTGAGCAGCTAAAATTCCAGCATTTTTTGCACCGTTTAGTGCTACTGTAGCCACGGGAACACCTCCCGGCATTTGTAGAATTGACAGTACCGAATCCCATCCATCTATCGAATTGCTGGACTTAACAGGAACTCCAATGACGGGTAGGGTGGTAATTGAGGCGACCATTCCAGGAAGGTGAGCAGCCCCGCCAGCTCCAGCGATGATTACTTTCAGTCCTTTGCTTCTGGCTTCTTCTGCATAGCTCACCATTCTATGTGGTGTGCGATGTGCAGAAACTATCGTCATCTCAAAAGGTACGTTTAGTTCATTTAGCACATCAGCTGCGTCTTGCATGACGTTCAGGTCAGATTTGCTGCCCATTATTATTCCTACCATTGTTTAGAGTATTAGAATTTTAGATGAAAGATTAAAAGCAATTTCAAACTTATTATTTTAATAGGCAACCCAAAGTCTCTTTGCTAGCCATTCAGTTCATTGATTTCTTTGGATAGTTTGGGTATATCCCTTTGAATAATAGCCCATAATAGTTCGTCATCAATTGAATCATAGGCATGGATTATTAGGTTTCGTAAGCCCACAATCTTTTTTGATCCGCTGATTTCGAGTGTAGGCTCCAATTGTATCAACTTGTTCATCGCTTCCCCAATAATTTCCAGATCACGTTCGGTTGCTCGCTTCACCAAAAAGTCAGATTGGAAGTTAGAAAAATTGTTATTAATGCGCTCTTTGATAGACTCTATCTCACTAATCACACTCTCAATATCCAGAAGGTATTTGAGTACTTTAGGATTCATATATGGAGACTTTTGTCTTATTGATTTCCTCAATCAAGACAGGGTTCTTTAGCGATTTTTCCGAGACCAAATCTACCTTTTTATTTAAAAGGGACTCAAGTTTATCCAACAAGTCAAAATAGTTGTCTGCATAGTCTAAGAGAGCAACTGATGAAGAAAAACGAACCAAGAAATCATAGTCACTTTCAGTTGTATGATCTCCCTTGACAGTAGAGCCAAAAAGCGAAAAAGATTCAACACCATGAGTTTCACACAGTCGTTGAATATTATCAATATTTGATTCTATAGTGGTGCACATACTTTTCAAATATACGAATTTGAAAGAACAAGTTTATTGTATCGTGATACCACCTAAGCATCTCTGGATCTAATAGTTTCATGCCTTTATCACCAATGTCTCCTTAACGAGCTTGGCTTTTCTCTTTACTTGCTCCATATCACTACCCAAAATAGTAGCATGCCCCATCTTACGAAATGGCTTGGTAATTTTCTTTCCATAAAGGTGCAAATGCACATTATCCATAGCCATAACAATTTCTGCACCCTCATATACAGCATCTCCCGTAAAGCCTTCAGCTCCTAAGAGGTTAATCATTACTGCACAATCTTTGGTATGCGTGTCTCCTAGTGGCAAGTTCATAATCGCACGAATATGCTGCTCAAATTGCGATGTGACATTTGCTTCAATAGAATGGTGCCCGCTATTATGCGTCCTTGGCGCTGATTCGTTTACTAGTATATTGCCGGATTTAGTCACAAACATTTCCACTGCCAATAGACCAACCATACCCAGCTTTTCGATCACATCAATAGCTACCTCTTGAGCCTTGTTTTCTATTACTTCACCGACTTCAGAAGGTGAAAAAAGGAACTCTACCAGGTTAGCTTCAGGATGATACTCCAGTTCAACAACAGGGAATGCCTTTGTCTCTCCGTTTAGGTTTCTCGCTACCACTACTGAAATCTCCTTCTCATAGTCCACAAACTTTTCGAGTACACCCGGTGCATCAAATCCATTAACTAGCGAATCAGCGGTTTTGAGAACTTGGACGCCCCTTCCGTCATAGCCTTCAGTCCGAAGCTTGTGCACCGCAGGTAGAAAGTCCAAATGATCATTTAGCTGTTCTTTATTTTCAAGCAGAAAATATTCCGACGTTGGAATATCGTTTTTTCTATAAAAATCCTTTTGCGTTCCCTTATCCTTGATAATCTCGATTACTTCTGGTTGAGGGAATACTCTTTTTCCTTCCTCTTGAAGCTTTTTCAACGCTTCGGTATTTACATTTTCAATCTCAATAGTGATGAGGTCAAACGACTGCCCAAACTTATACACAGTATCAAAATCCGTGAGGCTACCGACCTGAAAGTTTTCAACCAGATTTTTACATGAGGCATTCGGATCGGGATCAAGGACAGAAATATCCAAATTGAAATCAATGCCAGACTGTATCATCATTCTACCAAGTTGGCCTCCACCTAGTACTCCTATTTTTATTCCAGGATCAAAATCCATATTGCAATCTAATTTTAATGAAGTGGCAAAAGTAGGGAATAGTCCATATTTGATAGACAATGGTTCACAGAAAAGTAACCCAGCCAAATAAAATCTGCTGCCTTGTTATTGATGCTTAATTATACCCATCTTCTCCATCAGTTTACTCGCGTTAAAGCTCTTACAATGGCCATTGGTAATCTTGTAGTCAAAAATGATCTCGTCATCTACAATTTCGCTGTTGAAACTGTAATTTTTCATGTTATCATTTTTAAGGTTCGACAAAGTAAGATCGTGGGTGGATATTAGTCCTGATGCATTTTTTGTTGTTAATTGTTCAATCAGTGCCACCGACCCCTTATGCCTGTCTTCAGAGTTTGTTCCTTTTAATATTTCATCCAAAAGGAAGAAAATTGGTTGACGTCCAATTGAATCTAATAGCTGTTTAATTCGATCTAACTCGGCATAAAAAGAGCTGATATGCTCCTCCAGATTATCCTGGGTTCTCATACTAGTAAAAACTGCAACCGGCGAGAAGGAGAATTTGGCAGCACAAACAGGCAGTCCTGCCTGTGCCATGACGAGGTTGATTCCTACAGTTCTCAAAAAAGTACTTTTACCTGACATATTCGAGCCGGTGACAAGACCAACCTGACCTGCTCCAGATATTTTAAAATCGTTGAAGATACGCTCTTGTCGCCTGATAAGAGGGTGCCCTAAAGTTTTCGTTTCCAGCAGGCTTTGCTCGTCTGAAATTACGGGATTTACAAAATCCGGATTGGCTCTGGACATGGAAGCCATGTCATTGAGCAAGTCTATGTGATAAAGTGCATCAAGCCAATCTTTAACTTTTTCTCCATATTTTGTTTTCCATTTTTCAGCCTGCATGAGCCAAACTAGGTCCAGCAAAAAAACAAAATTTAGAGGGGCATAGAGTTGATTGATTCTATTGAGTAGTTGATGTAGTATCCCCTGCAGCCTACCAATTGCCTTTGATGCTTTTACCCCGTCCGTCAAAAATGTGCTCCGTAAACCCATGAGTTTTTGGCTTTCAAAATCCCTTTCCTCAATGGACAAAATCATGGTTTCAAACGACCTCAGAATTTTAGCCGTTGTATCAAAATTTTCAGTGACTTGTAATAATGGAGCGAAAATTACCTTCAGTAGAAATGCATTGATTATTACAGGGATAAAAATAACTTGATAGGGTATGTCAAAGCCAATAACTGAACCAATAAACAGGATGCTGATAACAAGACCTACCATCGGCATTACATAGCTTAGCAGTTTCCAAATTGGGTTTTCAAGAAACTGACTTTTTTCTTGAGCCCATGAAAGAAAGTCATCTAATGACTCCCCGGCAGAAAGTTGCTCCTTTTCAGAATGCATGCCCAAGGCTGTAAACAACTGCCTCCAATCATCCTCATTCTTAAGCTCCTCACTAGCTTGCTGTCTAGATAGTATTTCGTCTTTACCAGCATGCGTGCTGAGCCAATCTGCTGCCAAGTCCCTCGTATCCCTTAACCTTGACCTTACTACCAATTGGTACAGTGAATTCGATCCGAAAATGTCCAAATCTGCGACATATGGATGACTTGAATCTTTGTATACATCACCATCAAATAATCCGGATAAGTTTCCATCTATTCTTTGAATCTCTTCTTTGTTTAATAGAATAAGATACTTAGCCGTTTTCCTTTTGAAACTGACCGCATTGTGTTTTTTAATCAGATAGATGAACGAAACAGTAAAAAGAACGGCAGTTGAAATAAGCAAATATGGGTTTCTGGCATTGGCAGCATACACCATCAGTGAGATGCCCACTAAAAAAACTATCACTCGAATGAATGATAATTGTTTGTGTGCAGCACTCAATTGCTCAAACTCACTTTGAAATCTATCTATTTTCCCCTGAAAAAAATCTTTAAGTTTAGTATGAGACATCTTCTCTGTGATCCGGCATGGTGAACCTCTTTGTGTTCCCGTATTACCCGTTCTATTTTAAAATCTGATAGGCCAGCAGTGCTGCTAAGTATGCCACTGCGGACATATAAATAAGCTGAAGTGTTGGCCATTTCCAGCTTTTGGTTTCTCGATACACTACTGCAAGCGTACTCATGCATTGCATGGCAAAGGCATAAAAAATCAACAGGGATACACCTAGCGCCAAGGAATACATAGGGTGACCTGTAATTGGGTTTACCTCCGCTCGCAGTTTCTCTTTAATAGTAGACTCATCTGCTACATCACCGCCTACACTGTAAATAGTGGCTATGGTTCCAACAAAAACCTCACGTGCTGCAAAGGAGGTGATCAAGGCAATTCCTATTTTCCAATCATAGCCCAGTGGTCTTATTGCCGGTTCGATGGACTTTCCTAGAACACCTGCATAGGAATGCTCAAGTTTATAGGCAGACAATTTGTTTTGAAATTCTACTTCGGTCAATGTTTGACCGGTTTGACTCTTTACAATTTCCTCTGCGTTATTGAATTTTTCTCCAGGACCATAAGAAGCCAATACCCAAAGAATAATGGAAATAGCCAGGATAATTTTACCAGCTTCCAATACAAATGTTTTGCTCTTTCCATAAATGGTGTACCATACATTCTTCCATTTTGGTCTCCTGTAAATGGGTAGCTCCATGATGAAATAGCTGCGGTCTTTGGCCTTCAAAATATATTTCATCATGAGGGCCGAGAATATGGCAGCAAAAAAGCCAAGCAAATACATTCCCATCAGTACCAATCCCTGGATGTTTAGAAAGCCCAGCACACTTTCATTTGGAATGACTAAGGCAATCAGAATAGCATAAACTGGCAGGCGTGCTGAACAGCTCATAAATGGAGTAACAAAGATGGTAATCAGCCTATCCTTCCAGCTTTCGATATTTCTGGTGGCCATGATGGCCGGGATAGCACAAGCCATTCCAGAAATCAATGGAACGACACTTTTCCCATTCAGACCGAAGCGCCGCATGATTTTATCCATAAGAAACACAACCCTTGCCATGTAACCGGATTCTTCTAAAATGGAGATGAAGCAAAAAAGAAGAGCAATCTGTGGAATGAAAATTAACACTCCTCCTAATCCAGGAATAATGCCCTCCGCAATGAGGTTAGCTAAAACTCCTTCCGGTAGATATTCCTTTGTCAAAAGGCTTAGTTTGGCAAAACTAAAATCAATAATATCCATCACGGGTTCTGCCCATTTGAATATGCTTTGAAACAGGACAAAAAGAATCGCCATAAATATCATATAGCCATACACCTTGTGGGTGAGGATTCTGTCTACTTTATTTGAGCGGGTCTCGAATGTGTCCTGCCCGTTCTCTGTTACTACGTTCTTCAGCTTTGACCTAATTTTTTTGTAGCGCTCAACCGTTTCGCTGGTTTGAAATTGACGATCGCAGAAGTTGTATCTGACTTTCGCATCAGCTATGAATTTCTTCTCATCATTCGATAAAAATGCCTTACTGTATGTTTGCTGAGCATACTGGTAAGCCAGGTAATCATTCTCAAGATTGAAGTTGTCCTTGATTATTGGAATAATCTCTGGAGAAAGGGAAGAGGCGTCAAAGAATGGCTCTGCAGGAATGTCCTGTTTTTCAGTGAGTGCTTTTTTCAGTTCCTCAATTCCCTCGCCATTTCTGGCATTGATAGATACGACCTGTATGCCAAACTCCTCTTCCAACGCATCTACACTAAAGGTTTTATGCTCTTTCTTAGCAACATCCACCATATTAAGTGCCAGCAACGTGGGGATGCCCAGGTCGCGTACTTCGGTAAACAAAAGTAGATTTCTCTCCAGGCTTGAAGCATCAGCAATCACTACAATAACGTCGGGAAAATCTTTTGATGACTTATCGCTCAGCACATCAAAAACCACGCGCTCATCCATAGAGCGTGGATAAATACTGTATGTTCCGGGAAGGTCTAATATTAAGGCTGAGTTACCATCAGGAAGCTTGAAGAAGCCCAGATTTTTGTCCATCGTTACACCAGGAAAATTCCCAACTTTCTGTTTCAGCCCGGTTAGCTGATTGAAAAGTGAAGTCTTTCCGGCATTGGGATTACCTACAAGTGCAATTTTCAAACCCTGATTTCCGCTCATTCGAAATTAATTAAGCCAGGGTGATGGTCTTGGCCTCATCAAGGCGCAAGGACAGGTTGTAGCCCGCTACTTTTATGCATATCGGATCGCCAAGCGGGGCGGCAAATTTCATTTGTACTTGAGTGCCAGGCAATACGCCCATTTCCAGCAACTTCAACGAGATGTATTCATCATTAAAGCTCTTTACCACTCCCGACTCTCCAGGTTTCAAATCTGCCAATGAGCACATAGCACTTTCCTTATTTAGATTAATTATAAATAATGCGTAAAAGTAAGTGTTTTAAGCATCGTGTGCAAGAAAGATTTATGGGCAAGTTTCGCTAACAAAACTGAATTATATCATAAAGTATTCTCTCCCTCAGACCGATAAAAACACATCAAAGAATTTTGAAGACTCATCCCTGTGAAACCGGCTTTTCGTCCTTACCATTATTTTCTAGATTGCGTTAATATTTACTAACTCAAGGATCGTGCTGTGAGATGGCAATAATTAGTAAGAAAAAAATACCTTTTAAGATTAGTCAGGACCTACGTGGATATTTGAAGAAATACAAACGTGAGGTTAAGATTCCTGTGGAGTATAATGACCTCCTCCGATACGACAATTCCATCCCGCTTTACGATATGGATGGAAAGGACACCTTATGGGAAACGGTTTTTTATCCCCAGGATGAAATGAAAGACATCCATCTGGCACTGAAAAAAATCTATTCTGAAATAAAGTCAGCCGGGGATGTGAATGTGATGAAGCACTTGAGCATCGATAGGGTTGACCTTTGTGTTTATGGTAATACCAAACCCTTTCGAATCAGAATAGTCAATCGGATCAATGATAATTTTGACTATTTCTATATAAAGTTGGCCGATGCTTCGAGAATATATGGCCTGGAGTTGGAGCACCTCCTGTCACCCAATCGGATCAACTATGTCGTGCATAAAGAGTCACTTATAGAAGAGCACATCATTGGCATCCCTGGTGATAAGTTCATTCTCCATCACATGAAAAGTAAGAACCTGAATAAGATTCGTCTGGCGAAGGAGTTTGTAAAATTCAATGAGCGCTGCTTTGTCCGGCTCTTGGGTGATATGCATTCCAGCAATTTCGTAGTGAATGTCGTGCCCGATTTTGAAGAAATCACCTACCGGATCCGATCTATTGATTTTGATCAGCAATCTTTTGAGGGCAGAAAAAATATTTACCTCCCTCAATATTTTAAGCAGAACAATCCACTGATTGATCTAGGGCTTCAGATGATGACACCAGAGACGGCACGTCAGTATCAAAAGGAAGAACGTTCGATGATCGCCAGCCGATTGAAAGTCGCCAGACGCAGGGTAATGGATCTGATGAAGACCATGATGAGCGACACGATTTCATTTCCCAGGAATGTTGACTCACTAAAAAAAGATCTCGCCAAATACTACAATGAGCCTCGCTTCTTAAACTGTCGAAACATGGGAGAAATAGTCAAGATCAGTCTGTGGCTGGTGATTATTCGTCCAGACCTTCATTCCTAAAGTCCTCCAAGTTTCTTATGAAAATCGGACTGATTTCAGACACGCATAGTTACCTCGATCCTAAGGTGTTCAAATTCCTCAAAGAAGTTGATGAAATCTGGCATGCGGGTGATGTCGGCTCCTTCGATGTGATCGAACAATTGGAACAATTCAAACCGCTGTACGGCGTATATGGCAATATCGATGGCCATCAGGTGCGATCAGTATTTCCAGAAGACCAGAAACTCATGCGAGAAGGCGTAAAGATCTGGATGACACATATAGGTGGCAAACCGCCTAAATACAACACTCTGACCCGACCAATGATAGAGACGCTGCAGCCTGACATATTTATTTGTGGCCACTCTCACATCTGTGCTGTAATGCACGATCCAAAAAGAAAAAACGTATTATATATCAATCCAGGAGCAGCTGGAAGGCACGGTTTTCACAAGATGAGGACCATCATGAGATTTGATTTGGAACAGGGAAAGATCAAAAATCTTCAAGTAATTGAATTGGGATTGAGGGCGAAGGGGTAAATACTCTTATTTTTACTAAGAATAAATTTAAATATCATGAACATAGATTTATCAGGAAAACAAGCTGTTGTTTGTGGCAGTACCCAGGGAATAGGACTGGCTATTGCTGAAGAGCTGGCTGAAATCGGTGCTTCTGTCGTCCTAATAGCCCGTAATGAAGACAGTCTCAAAAAGGCGGTGATGTCACTACCAGAGAGTGATCAGCATCATTATATAGTTGCAGACTTTTCAAAGCCAAAGGAATTGCAGACAAAGATTGAAGAATTTGTTGCTGCAGGGAATCAACCAGAAATCCTTATCAACAATACCGGAGGGCCCTCTGGTGGTCAGATATTCGAAGAAGCTTATGATAAATTTTCCGAGACTATGACCGCTCATCTGCAGTGCAATCACTTGCTCGTACAGGCTTTGGCACCAGGTATGAAGGTAAAGAAATACGGGCGCATCGTCAACATAATTTCAACTTCCGTGAAGCAGCCTATTCCCGGTTTGGGGGTATCCAATACTGTGAGGGGGGCAGTATCCAGTTGGGCCAAGACCATGTCTTTCGAACTGGCACAATTTGGCATCACTGTAAACAATGTATTGCCTGGATTTACACAGACCGGCCGTCTGGATTATGTGATCAATAATATTTCAGAGAAGACAGGAAAATCCAGAGAGGAAGTGAAGGCTGGTTTCGAGGCTGAAATTCCAGCCAGAAGAATCGGAGATGCAAAAGAAGTTGCCGCTATGGCTGCATTTTTAGCTTCTCCAGCAGCAGCTTATGTCAACGGTACAAGCATTCCTGTAGATGGAGGAAAGACGACTGCTTTTTAAAAAGAAGGGATGTTATGAAACGAAGGACCAATTACCGGACCTGTTCCGGTATCTGTATGAGATGTGAGTATTGGCTAAGGATCCCGGAATAAATCCGGGACTTGTGCGCATCATAACAGCCCGAAAATTAGCTACTAGAAGCTATCGCTTTCCTGATAAGCCTTGATAAGAGCAAGCTCACCTTCTTTGCCTTTCATTGAGTTGCCATGCTCCATACCCATCACGCCTTTAAAGCCTTTTTCATGAATGTGTTTGAATACATTCTTGTAATTGATCTCCCCGGTTGTTGGCTCTTTTCTGCCTGGGTTATCCCCAATCTGGAAGTAGTCGATCTCATCCCAGGTCAAATCAATATTTCGGATGAGATGCCCTTCAGTTTTTTGCATGTGATAAATATCAAAAAGAATTTTGCACGAAGGGCTATTTACAGCTTTGCAAATCATGTAGGTCTGATCTGAATTTTGTAGGTAAAGATCGGGAGAATCAGACAAGGGCTCTAGCACCATAACCAAACCATGCGGCTCAAAAATTTCAGCGCCTCTTCTTAGTGCTTCAATAACGTTTGCATCCTGAATTCCAATAGGCAGCTTTCTTTGAAATCCGCCTGGAACAACCGTCATCCATTTGGCATTCGTTCGCTTAGCTACTTCGACCGCTCTCTTACATCCATCTAAAAATATATCAATAAATTCTTTCTTTCCAGCTGCCAACGTATTGGCCATATTACCACCTTTGTCGATAACAAAGACACCCATAGTCATATTCCTCTTGGCGAGGGTTTCTCCTATTTTGTTTTGCATGGCAACATCTCTTTTCATCATGCGATTATCCTCCAAGGCGGTAAACCCTTGATCGGCCATAAAGTTTAGCTGATCAATGAGGTCTTCACCGGCATGGTTTTTAAACATCCCGAAGTGGGGGGCATATTTCATTTTGAAGTTGTTCTTGGCTGGAGAAGCCTCTGCCATTGAGGATACTGATGAGGCCATGGTGGCTATTCCTGTGCCTGCTAAAAGGCTATTTTTAACAAAGTTTCTTCTTTTCATAAATGATTGTGTTTAGTATAATTTTTCGTGGCATGAATATACATGAATAATGCCAAATGAGAAATAAAAAACAACCGCTTAACGTGTGAGTTATCAGTGAATTAACCTGACTGCCTACCAGAGATAGATAGAGGATGCTTAATAGCTTATGTTTTTATTTTAGAATTTGAGGATTGGTATATCTTTGCGGCTATGGCAAAAATGGACGATCCAAACCTGTTGAAAAAGATCATTGCTCACGCTAAGGAGTATGGTTATGTGTTTCCGTCGAGCGAGATCTACGACGGGCTGAGTGCGGCTTATGATTATGGGCAGTATGGCGTTGAGTTAAAGAATAATATTCGCAGCTATTGGTGGAAGGCCATGGTGCAGATGAATGAAAATATCGTCGGGCTGGATGCGTCGATTTTTATGCATCCTACCACCTGGAAAGCGTCGGGTCACGTTGATGCTTTCAATGATCCATTGATCGATAATAAGGACTCAAAAAAAAGATATCGAGCAGATGTGTTGATTGAGGATCATGTGGCAAAGATTGAAGCGAAAATAAAAAAGGAAGTCACTAAAGCGGCCAAACGTTTTGGGGATGCTTTTGATGAGCAGCAATTCCGTGAAAATAACCCAAGAGTGCTGGCAAATGTTGAGAAAATTGACACGATCAATGCCAGGTTTAAAAAAGATCTTGAGGAGGAAAATTTTGAAGACCTCAAATTACTGATTGAGGAGCTGGGCATTGCTGACCCGATGAGTGGCTCTAAGAATTGGACAGAGGTGCGTCAGTTTAACTTAATGTTTTCTACGGAGCTAGGTTCAGTAGCTGACGGTGCGAGCACAATATATCTCAGACCTGAGACTGCTCAAGGTATTTTTGTAAACTACCTGAATGTACAAAAGACTGGCAGAATGAAGTTGCCATTTGGAATTGCCCAGACGGGTAAGGCTTTCAGGAATGAAATTATCGCCCGACAGTTTATTTTCCGTATGCGTGAGTTTGAGCAAATGGAAATGCAATTCTTCGTGAAGCCCGGTACTGAGATGGAATGGTACGAGCATTGGAAAGCAAAAAGACTGGCTTGGCACAAATCGCTGGGACTCGGTGAAGACAGCTACAGATTCCATGATCATTTGAATCCGGCTCACTACGCCAATGCGGCAAGTGATATAGAATTTGATTTCCCAATGGGTTTCAAGGAACTAGAAGGCATCCACTCAAGAACGGACTTTGATCTCAAGGCTCATGAAGAATATTCAGGCAAGAAGCTACAGTTTTTTGACTCAGAAGAAGAGAAGTCTTACGTGCCATATGTGGTGGAAACCTCCATCGGTCTTGACAGAATGTTCTTGGCGGTACTGACTTCAGCTTATCAGGAAGAGACTTTGGAAGATGGCAGTAGCCGCACGGTTATGCGTATTCCGCCGGTATTGGCTCCTGTGAAGGCAGCCGTTCTGCCGTTGGTAAACAAAGATGGCTTGCCGGAAAAAGCTCGTGAAATTATGGATGAGTTGAAAATGTCATTAAATGTACAGTATGATGGCAAGGATGCAATTGGCCGAAGGTACAGGCGTCAGGATGCGATTGGTACGCCATACTGCGTGACAGTTGACCATCAGACTTTGGAAGACTCTACGGTGACCATCAGGGAAAGGGACAGCATGGAACAGAAACGAGTGTCCATTGAGGAGGTAGTGAATGAAATTGAATCTGCTGTTTCAATAAAAGAGCTACTTAAGAAAACCTGATCCACATCGGGGCTCAGAAATAAACCAGCGATAACCTTACAGAAGTATTTTTTACTTAATTTAAGGCTCTAAACTTTTTTCAATGAGCCTTCCAATTCTTCTTATTTTATTGGCCTTAGTAGTTTTGCTGGCGATACTCATCATGATGGCTGCTCCAGTACTAAAGTCAAAAATGAAGGCTAAAAAGTCAGGGGTAAAACTGAACCTGAAGGAGGCACATGCCATATCTAACATTCCTGATTTACCGGAAGAGTTTCTCAATACGGCGGCAGATTTAAGAAAGCTGGACAGAAATGTTTATATCGGTGCATTGGCTGATTATCATCTTGCGGGTGGTGATTTGT
This sequence comes from Cyclobacteriaceae bacterium, assembly GCA_049115735.1. Classification (GTDB taxonomy): domain Bacteria; phylum Bacteroidota; class Bacteroidia; order Cytophagales; family Cyclobacteriaceae; genus CAXBNB01. The sequence goes on from JAGDZP010000004.1 coordinate 467,103, forward strand.
CTAAATTGAAATCAGGGCTTGAAAAGATCAAAGCAAGTGGCAAAGAAGTATCCTTCAATACTTTGCTCTTACTGAACCTTGCCCAAAAAGATGTACAAGAAGCACTTGACAATGTAGATAAAGTTTACAAGGTGAGTATCCAGGGCATTGAGGAAAATGACATAAAGCTCGATTATGAGTGTGAATTCAAAATCGACTTTCAGGATTCTTTTTGGGTGAACCCAGATATGGAAATGATCAAGGAAAACGTAGAAAGTAAAATCACATTGGCTTTGCTTAGTGCGAACATCAAGGATGAAGAACTTGGTGATTTTATCAGAAAAAAATATTTACATCGGGCTTTTTGGAGAGAACAGGCCCATGCAATCGTATTAAAACAAACAATAAATATAGTAGACTAAAATGGGAGTACTAAAATTTGATGAAACACCAGCAGAAAAAGTTCGCGAAGGGCTGGAAAGAAAAATTGTTCACACAGGAGACTTGATGACCGTCTTAATAGACTTTACGGATGGCCCTTGGGAAGAAAAAGAACCTCCTCATTCCCACCCTCATGTGCAGACTTCATATGTTGCTGAAGGCGAAATCATTTTCTTTTGTGAAGGTGAACCAGATGAACACCTAAAGGCCGGAGATATGTTTGTTGTGCCTAGTGGCAAAAAACACACAGTCAAGCTGCTAACCAAAAACGTTCGATTAGTCGATAGCTTTTCTCCAATTAGAGAGGACTTTTTGTAGTAGTTAGTTGCATTCCTCTCCTTGAGGAGAAGGGCTGGGGATGAAGAAAAAAATGACTAGCGAACTACACAAAGGAGCCTCTAGAAATACCTTCGAGTTTGCTAAAGAAAACCGGAAGCACCAGACTGAAGCTGAAAAAATACTTTGGGATAAAGTAAGAAACCGAAACCTTGATGGATTCAAGTTTAGAAGGCAATATCCTATAGGAAGCTTTATTGTAGACTTTTATTGTTATGAGGCCAGGTTGGTTGTAGAAGTTGATGGAGGGTACCACAAAGAAAAAGATCAAAAAGATTACGATGCAGGTAGAACGATGAATTGGGCATTACAGTCGTAAGGTTTACTAATGAAGAAGTGAAAGATTCATTGCATATTGTTCTGGAAGAAATAAAAAAACACCTCACCTAAGTCCTCTCCTTGAGGAGAGGACTTAGGTGAGGTGAATTTAACTATGAAAGCATATTGCATAAGTGGTATCGGGGCAAATGAAAAAGTGTTTCATCAATTGAAGTTAGACTTTGACTATCAGCCCATCAAATGGGTTCCAACCGATACTTCTGAAACTTTACAGGACTATGCAAGGAAACTTTGTGAGCAGGTAGATACGTCGGAGGATTTTGTACTGATTGGAGTTTCTTATGGGGGAATGTTGTCTACTGAGATGAATAAAATTATTCAGCCAAAAAAAACTATCCTTATTTCCTCGCTAGCCAAACACACCGAATTGCCATGGATTCTCAGGTTCTTGGGAAAGACGAAAATAATCAACCTGGTGCCATCATTATTTTTCACCGCACCACCATTTATCATTTTCCTTTTTTTTGGAATTGATACAGAAGAAGGAAAACGACTGATCACGGAAATTATAGAAGGAACGGACAAAAAATTTACCAAGCTATCGGTGAAAAAGATATTGGAATGGCAAAATGATCAGGAAGCCGAAAATACACTAAGAATTCATGGAGATAAAGACAGGCTGCTGCCTGTACCATTAGGAGTAGAGTATATCGAATTAAAAAATGCAGGTCATTTTATGATAGGCAATAGAGTGGAAGAAGTAAGCGAGATCCTGAACAGGGAATTCAAATTGATTTAAGTTTATCGAATGGGAATGTTCTTTCTTTTCTTGATTGCCGTCTTTATTATCCTAGTTCCTTCACTGACGGGCCGTGTGGATATGGGCTTCAAGGTTCCTGGAGTATCCAGACCTTTAGGTAGAAAATACAAACAGATTCTAAAGCAACATTTTTCTTATTACAACGACCTAAACCCGGAGGAAAAGAAACATTTTGAGCGAAAGGTTCAATACTTTATCGATACGAAAGAGTTTATCCCAAGGAAAATAAAGAGAGTAACAGCCGAGATGAAAGTGCTCATATCGGCCAGCGCAGTGCAGCTTACGTTTGGTTACCCAAGGGTGGTGCTTTCGCACTTCAAGAGAATCCTGGTTTACCCTGATGATTACTACTCAACAATTAATCAGGCCTACCATAAAGGGGAAGTGAACCCAAGGCTACAAGCCATTGTCCTGGGCTGGAAAAACTTCCTTCAGGGATACATGATTCCCGATGATGGTATCAATCTGGGGTTGCATGAAATGGCGCATGCCCTGAGGTTGGAAAACCTCATTCAAAACAACGAAATTGGTTTTTTTGAGCCTTATGTTGTGGACGAGTGGCATGGACTGGCTGAGCAGGAAATCGAGAGGATAGCCCAGGGGAAAAGTCGGATGTTCCGTGACTATGCGGCCACTGATCAGGATGAGTTTTTTGCCATTGCTGTTGAAAACTTTTTTGAACGTCCAAAGGATTTCAAAGAGTTGATGCCAAATTTATATTACGTCTTGACAAAGTTGCTAAGGCAAGACCCATACAAGATGATCCATAAAGAGGTCTAACTTATTTCCACTTTGAAAAGAGATATCGAAGGATATATCCTCACGTTTGAAGTGCTAAGTATAAATTTGTCCTTCAATGAAAAAGAAACCACACCCAGCCGGCATTCGCAATCAATCCACCGTTACTTTGAAGGACGCCATGGGAGCCATGCTCAAGTCTTATAACCTGGATGTTAAGTTCGATGAGGCAAGCCTGGTTTCTGACTGGGAGAAAATCATGGGCAAAGCGATCTCAAACAGAACCTCCAAAATCTATATCCGCGACAATGTGATGGTCGTCACCCTCTCATCAGCGCCACTGAAGCACGAACTAAACAACTCCAAAGAGAAGGTAATGAGCCTTATCGAGAAGCATTATGGTAAGCGAGTGGTGAAGGATGTTTTGTTTATTTGAGGGGATTGAGTCTATCCTAACTAGGAAAAATTCGTATCTTTATTAAAAAAAGAAATGACAGCTGAAGTTAGAAATGAGTTAATTGGTTGGGTGCAAAACCTCGAAGACGAAGAGTTACTTACTACTCTAAAGTTGATTAAGGACAACAGTACTCTCGAAGATTGGTATGATAGTCTTTCAGCAAAACAACATCAATCTATTCAACGAGGTATAGTCGATCATGAAAAAGGGCGAACCTTGAGCAGCGATGAATTCTGGAGAAAGCATGGCTGATAGACGGATCATCTGGTCTTTAGAATCGAGCACCCAAATACAACACATCAAGGAAAATATTTTAGTGAATTGGTCTGAAAAAGAAGTAAACCTATTCCTCGGTCGTTTAAGGAAATTTGAAAAAATCGTTTTTAAGTATCCTTATCTGTACCCTAGATCACTAAAATACCCTAACACAAGGAAGGCAGTTATTTCTAAGCACAATTCGGTAATTTATCAAATCGAAGACGATGTAATTAGAATACTTACGATATTAATCAATCGACAAGAAAACGAATGAGTGATTTAAAACCTCCACCCGACTTTCACACCACCAAAGTAGTTGATTGGCAAACCAGGATAATAGTAGCGCTGGTTGAAGCGAGGATTGATCTGTACCATTGAAGCATACTTCTCATCCAATATGTTGTTGATGCCAACATAAAAGTTGAAATCCATCTTACCGATTTCTTTCTGGAAGCCTAGTTTGAGGTTCACTAGATTATAAGCTTCAGAATAAACAGAGTTGTCATCGAGGATAGGCATGGCCCCAGAGCCTTGCCAGTTGATAATGCCATAAATTCCAATAGCAGTTTCTAGATTTAGTCTGTAGTCTAAGGTATAGGACGGCACTCCTGTCAACTGGTTTCCTGAAAAATCACCCCGATCATCATCCATGAAGGTATCAAAACTATAATCCATTTTAGTATAACTCAGGCTTTGATTGAGATTGATTTGTGAGGTTTTGATCACTTTATGATTTAACAAAAGCTCAATTCCATTGTGTGTGCTCTTTCCCGCGTTGAATCCTGAATAATCCAATTCTGAATTTCTTCTTGCAACCAATAGGTCATTGATGTGCATGGTATAGGCAGCCACCTCATAATATAATTTGTCGTCCGCCAAAGAGCCCTTTATGCCCAGCTCATAATTGAGGCCTTGTTCAGACCTGATGTCTTCATTAATATCCCCATTGGGATTGAGTGTTTCATTGAATGTTGGAAGAGAAAAGCCATGAGCCACGGTGGCATACACTGATAGGTTTTCACTGGTCAGATAGGTGATTCCAAGTTTGGGGGAAAAGACAGGATCGAACTTCTGCTCGGCTGACGCTCCACCACTCATTCTATCCGTATTTTCGTATTTTGAGAGGTTCAAATTTCCACCGATAGTCATTACCCACTTGTCCGATGGGCGAAATTCGGAAGCTAAAAATATATTGCTGTAGTTCCGATCCTGATTCAGATCTCCAGTCATTACACCATTTTGAGAATTATTATTTTCAAAGCTCTCTATGCCGAATGACTCTCTAAAGACCTCTGTTCCAAATACTAGATTTAGCTTTTCATCAGGCAAAACGCTCTTTCTTATTTTGGCCCTTAATCCAAAGTTGGTAGTAGTGATATCTTCATTGCCGAAAGGTGTTACTTCTCTGGAATTACCAATATTTCCGAAAAGTGCAAATGTGCTTTCCAATGTTTCGTTGTGAAGCGTTTTTAATGATAATCCAAGCCTTGAGCGTTTGTTGTCTTCAAATCCCTGGGCATCACCCCAGACGAAGGCCGCATTTGTAGGCTGGTTTTGGTAGTCATCCAGATCCAGAGAACTCGGAATGAAAGCCTTCAAATTTGTATTGTTGAAATAAGTAGTGAGGTTGGATTTTTTCCAGATTTTCGTTCTTCCAATGGCAGAAATGGACATGCGATCATATTCATTGTTGTCACGGTAGCCGTCACTACCTACATTCTGATAATACAAGCTCATCCCTCGATCTTGATTGCCCATATCTATTTTTAGGTTGTATTTCGATAGACCAAACGATCCCATTGAAAATTCACTCGAACCGGAATTTGAGGTTGCCACCTTATTGGTGATCATGTGAATTGCCCCTCCCAGACCCGCTCCATACATGGTGGAAACAGGTCCTCTGTAGACTTCTATTCCTCCTAATGTTGAAAAGTCAATATCTTCGAGGGTGGTTTCTCCCTCTCCGGTGGATAGGGGGATTTCATCTAGATAAGCCTTGATTTTGTTAGTGGCAAAGGGCGATCTTGAACCCATGCCCCGAATGGTAATCCTATTGGTATTGAGTGCTCCGGATTGCATATACACTCCGGGAACAGAATTTAAAATTGGCTGAAGGTATAAGTTGTTGGCACTTTCTATGATTTTAGGTTGAATGCCAGTTACCGATCCTGCGAAATTCTTTTTCTTGGTTTCAAATAGATCCGAAACAATTTCAATTTCTCCAAGTAATATTTCGCTGCTGACTCCAGTGGAATCTGTTGTTGACTGGGCATGTGCAGAAGAAACGAACAAGCCAAGAAGTAGGGATAGAAAAGTAAATTTTTTCAATGTTGAATTAGTTTTAGTGGTAGTGTTTTGTCAATTCTCAATATTCACCTCCCGCTCGGCAAAATTGATGCCATAGGACCGCAGTTCTGACAAGACAGGTTCATATATAATTTTTTCTGTTGGAATTTTCACTCCCATCACCGTTAATTGCCCGGTTAGAATCAGTTTGGCTGTCACTGCCAGTGGCAGTCCTACAGTTTTAGACATAGCAGTGTTGGTAGCATCCGTACCTTCTATCACCATATGAGATTGGATTTCTTTCCTTATTCCACCCTGCAGGTACTGAAATTTGTGCCACATCACAATCATGTCTTTGTCGTCTGGAGCCATGGTCCATTTTTTCTTCAGAATATGCTCCAGAATTTGAGCCGGAGTGCCCTTAGATATACCGACTAATTCGTCAGAAAATACCCCGAGCCATTTGAGTTTGTACATGATTTCAGAATCCAGCTCCAGGTTCATGTAATGGGCCAGTTTCAACTCAATTGAGTCATTTGGGTTGTAGGATAGAAAAGAATTGATAAACTGCCTATGCGTCATGGCCCCCACATTCTTCATTTCGTAGCTGTCGTCAGTGGCACCCAGCTGCACAAATACATTCCAGGCTTTGCAGAATCCAGGTCTTCTTAGTGTGCCTCGATATAATGTGTGGATGTCCCCCAATTGGTAGGCCTCCAAATACTTGAGCGAGTCCCGGTTTGCATATCCTTCAAAATAACCGTACTCTGGAATGTGGATGATCTCAGTTCTTTTGAATAGCTTTTGATAGGGGATGTATTTATACTTTCCTTCCTGTATAAACTGCACATTGCCTTGCCCGGCCATCACCACATTGCGTGGGTTCCAGGTAAACTTATACTCCCAGGGGTTGTCTTCCTCAGTGGGAGCGAGCAGTCCCCCAGTGAATGTTTCGAAAGATAAAAGCTGATGCCCATCTTCCCTGATTTGATCCAAAACATGCATGGCCGACATATGGTCAATTCCCGGATCGAGTCCCATTTCCATAATCAGTCCAGCTCCACTAGCTTCAAAAATTTCATTAAGGGCCTTGATTTCTTTGGATAGATATGAAGCGGTTAACATGTTGATGCCTTTGTCAGCACAAGCCTTTGCTACCTCAGCATGAAACCTGGCGGGCAGCATAGAGATAACCAGGTCCTTTCCTTCAAATGCCTCTTCAATGGAGTCACACTGAATATCAAATCGGAGTGCTCTGCCCAGTTCAAAACCCTGCACTTTTTGGGCGGCTACACTTTCATCTTTATCAGCAACCGTCACATGCCAACTAAGCTTAGCTGCATTTTCAAGCATAAAACTGATCAGTGTTGATGCTGACCGCCCCGCCCCTAGTATTATTACTTCCTTCATCTCAATTCTAAATCTTTTGGCAAGTTATGAGTTCTGTAGCCATCGTTCAAAACAATAAAGTGAAATATTGTGAATTGCAGAGTGGACGTATTTTCTATAACTTTCATCCTATGGCTGAAAAGATCACGTTCAACTTCGAGGTGCAAATCTTAACCAACCAAGAGCTGTCTGAAATAGAAATCGAACTCATTAAAAAGGCAAAGACAGCATCTGATAAGGCTTATGCTCCATATTCCACCTTTCAGGTTGGAGCCGCTTTATTGTTGGATAATGACAGTATAGTTCTTGGTAACAACCAGGAAAATGCAGCTTATCCATCGGGACTATGCGCAGAGAGAGTGACCTTATTTCATGCCGGATCAAATTATCCTGACCAGAAGATTCTGATGCTTGCCATAGCAGCTAAGCCTATTGGTGCTACACACTATGTCCATGCAAGCCCTTGTGGGAGTTGCCGCCAGGTTATGTTCGAGTATTACAACAAACAAAATGCTTCTTTTCAACTTCTTCTCGTTCAGCCTGATGATAAAATAATGAAGGTTGGAGCGTCGGATCTCCTTCCTTTGGCTTTTGACAAGAGCACTCTCAAAAACTAGCTGGACTGACGAAAATCAATTTCAATCCTGACTTTGTCGTGCCTAATCTCCCAATTAGATAAGTAGCTTTATTTAACCGATCATCAGGTAAGGGCTTGAATCGAGCGCTGGTTGTGATAATTGCCAGACAGGAGTTTTGGAACTTTAAATACAGGAAAAATGAAAAAGGAAGATAAAGTATCTAAAATAATGACTGAAGATGTCATCACGGTTGATATCAACGACTCATTGCAGGAGGTAAATAATGTATTTCGTCAGGTTAAAATTCGTCATATTCCGGTTATGGCTCAAAACACGCTGATTGGGATAATAAGCCAGACCGACATATTGCGTATCAGCTTTGGCAGTTCCTTCGGGGAAGACCAGCTTGATGCCGATGAAGCTATTTTTGATATGCTTTCAGTCAATCAAGTAATGAAGCATAGCCCAGTGACCGTATCAGCGGACCAAACTATTTTGGGTGCAGCCAAGATTTTTGCCAACAATGAATTTCATGCACTTCCCGTCACCCGAGACAATGAGCTGGTGGGTATACTTACTACAACAGATATCCTCAAATATTTTATTGAAGAGCTCAAAGTTTCGTGACTTAAAATGAAAGTTCTGATCTATTCTTCGGGGATATTAGGAGCTCTTTCTATAGTTAGTTGGCTACTGAGTATTCCGTACGGCTTCCCAATGGATCAAGTGCTTCTGATAGTTGGATTGGTATTGCTATTATTTGTACACTTACCATTCATGGTGTTTCGGAAATTTCAAGAAAGTAAAAGGATAGACCGAATTATCAGATCATATAAAAGTACTAACAAAGAGGAGCCAATTGATAAGAAAGAGGTAGCGTTTAAGGGTTGGGGTATGAATAATTCACCTTTCCGCAAAAGAAAGTCAGGCCTTGAATGGAGTGGAGGTAATATCAAAGGAGCCAAGGCCCAGAGGCCGGAAAGAAGATCTTTTCTTAACTAGAATCCCGGCAACATTTAGAATTCCAAAATAGTCTTTTCAATAATATCACAGCACTCATGCAGTTGTTCCTCTGTCATTACCAGAGGTGGGGCAAAGCGGATTATATTGCCGTGAGTTGGTTTGGCAAGGAGTCCGTTTTCCTTCAATTTTACACAAATGTTCCAGGCAGTTGTACTGTTTGGAGAGTCATTAACCACAATCGCATTGAGTAATCCTTTGCCTCTTACCTTGGCTACCAAATCCGATTTTTTGATCATTTCATCCATTCTTTGTCTGAATAATATACCTAGTTTTTCCGCATTCTCTGATAGCTGCTCTTCATTAACAACGGCCAGAGCAGCCATAGCTACTTTCCCAGCCAAAGGATTACCACCAAAGGTAGACCCGTGCTGACCGGGACGAATTACATTCATTATTGCGTTATCCGCCAACACCGCAGATACCGGGTAAACTCCTCCGCTTATTGCTTTGCCAAGAATTAGCACATCTGGTTTTACATTTTCATGATCACAGGCTAGTAGCTTCCCAGTCCTTGCTATTCCTGTTTGTACTTCATCTGCGACAAAAAGTGCATTGGCTTTATGACATGCTTCATAAGCTTCTTTGAGGTAGCCATCATACGGAACAAAAACACCAGCTTCTCCTTGAATTGGCTCTACCAACATGCCAGCTACATTATCTTCTTTCAATGCTTCTTTGAGCGCATCAATATCGTTGTAAGGAATGCGAAGAAACCCCTTGGTAAACGGCCCAAAATTTTCCCGCGCATCAGGGTCATTGGAAAAGGAGACAATGGTGGTCGTCCTACCATGAAAATTATTTTCACACACAATTATCTTGGCTTCATTTTCAGGAATTCCCTTTACCTCGTAGGCCCACTTCCGAGTCAATTTGATGGCTGTCTCTACTGCCTCAGCACCGGTATTCATTGGCAACACTTTGTCAAAGCCAAAGTATTCGGTAAGATACTTCTCGTACACACCAAGCACATCATTGTAAAAAGCCCTGGAGGTCAATGTCAAAATTTCTGCTTGTGATTTAAGGGCCTCAACTATTTTAGGATGGCAGTGTCCTTGGTTGATCGCAGAATAAGCCGAAAGAAAATCAAAATACTTCTTTCCTTCCACATCCCATACATACACACCCACTCCTCTTGAAAGCACGACTGGTAGTGGGTGATAGTTATGAGCTCCATATTTATCTTCCAATTCAATGGCTTCCTGACTTGTCATTTCCATAATCATCGTAAGTGATATTTTGGTATGAAGCAAAGATATGCAATGACCAATATCAATTTATACGCTATGACAAACGAGTATGACAACCTGCAAAAATTGAATCGAATCAGCTTTATGTGATGCCAAGCCTTGTTGGCTAACCGTTGTGAAATACGAAATCTTGATGCCAGCTATGTAGAGTAATTATGGCTTCACTATATTTATTCATAAAGTGTTGAATATGAAAAACCTTGTCGATCAAATACATTCAAAAAACCTGCTAATCAGAAAGCTTAAACTCTCGGATGCTACTGAGATGCAGCAATTACTTGAACGGAACAAAACTTATATGTTGCCATGGATACCCTGGGCCAAGGATGAACCGGAATCTATAGAAACCAAAAAAGAAAAGATTAGAAACTGGAATGGCAAGTTTCTGCTGGATCAAACCTATAGTTATGGATTGTTTGATGGTCAAGAGACAATGGTCGGTTTGGTCTTTCTTTTTACAAGACAAGGAGATGGTATCCTGGAGATAGGCTATATCATTGATCATCTGCAGGCAGGTAAAGGTTATGCAACTGAGTCAAGCTATGTTATGACCAAATTATGTTTCCATCATATCAAGGTAGATAAGGTTGTTATTCATTGTAATAGTGAAAACGTAGCAAGTGGCAAGATTCCCGAGAAACTGGGTTATAAACTTGAAGCTTCTGTTAAGAACCCAATTGATGAAAATGGAAATAGAGAAACGATGATGATTTGGGCCTTTTTTTCAGATGAATTTATGGTTATTGATAAATACGAACCTGTTGAGTTTCAATTAGAAGAGGGTTGGTAGGCTTAATTTTTTCACCTTGAAGTCATTGAGCAGATTGTTTGTGATTTTGCCCCTACATTTGCACCGTGGAGACAGCAGTGAAATTAAAAGACCTACGAAAGGCGAGCAACAAGGAACTTAAAAGTTTTCTGGAATCTATTGGGGAGAAAGCTTTTCGGGCTAAGCAAATCAATGAGTGGCTCTGGAAGAAATCAGCAGTTTCCATCGATGAGATGACCAACCTGTCATTGAACACAAGGGAGAAACTCAAAGAGGCCTATTCTATTTTTCCAGTGACCACAGCTAAGGAGCAAATAAGTCAGGATCGTACAATAAAGTCTGCCTTCAAGCTCCATGACAATCATTTAGTGGAAGGTGTGCTAATTCCCACAGATGATAGAATGACGGCATGTGTATCCTCTCAAGTTGGTTGTTCGTTGAGCTGTACTTTTTGTGCAACGGGTTATATGGATAGGTTGCGCAATTTGGATGCATCAGAAATATACGATCAGGTTGTGGCCATCAAGGGCCAGGCGGAATCAAATTATCAAATGCCGCTGAGCAATATTGTATACATGGGTATGGGTGAGCCCTTGCTCAATTATAAAAATGTATTGGAATCTATCGAGTACATCACTTCTCCAAACGGACTGAATATGTCACCGAAAAGGGTTACTGTATCCACAGCCGGCATAGCAAAAATGATTACTAAATTGGCTGATGATGAGGTGAAGTTCAATCTGGCACTATCCCTCCATGCTGCCAACGACAAGAAGCGTGATACCATCATGCCAATTAATGAAACAAACACTTTGGATGTGCTATCTAAGGCACTCCAATATTTCTACAAAAAAACGGGCAACCGAATAACGTTCGAGTACATCCTTTTCTACAACTTCAACGATTCACTAGAAGATGCCAGAGAATTGTACGAATTTTGGAAGCGAGTACCCGCTCGCATCAACATCATTGAATATAATCCCATCTCAGAGGCCAAGTTCAAAAACACTGATCCTAAAACCCTTGAAAACTTTTCAACCTACCTGGAAAAGAAGGGAGTGAATGTACATGTCAGAAGAAGCCGCGGCAAAGACATTGATGCTGCTTGCGGACAGTTGGCGAATAAGGGGAACTGAATTGAGAACAGGATCACTTTTCAGTATATTTATACTTTTCCTGGTATTTGCTGGCAAATACTGACCATTCATTTTCGCCACTAAATATTGAGTGAATGATGTTTTTGTAGCTTGTAATCTCACCATCTCCATCCGTGTCAAATTGGCCTAGGTACTTTTCTAGTTCATCTTTTGATACAGTACCATCATTATTTCCAAATTCATCTGCATCTGTGAAGAGTAATCCTCTGGACTCAACTTTGATCAACCCTTCAATATCACTAGTTAAAAAAGACTCAGCCGCCACATCAAGCGTACCACTTGAATCCTTGTCATATTTCAGCATAATGTTTTCAGTTAGCTGGTTGGTACTAATACCATTTTGGCTCGTATTTGGGCCGCCATGTTCATCTTTAAAAATGTAAACAAAGGCAACCAGGATGATGAGTATGACAATAATCTTCTTCATAAGGTCTTCAATAAAACCACCCTGTTTTAAAAGAGACCCCAACCAGCACAAACAATACCGACACGATAGTCACGGGAACGATATGCCAAACCAATGAGCGGAGGTTGTCTTCCGATAGTTTTGGAATAATTCTCAATCGAGCGTCCATAGCCAATCCAAGCGTAATGGCTAGAAGAATAAGTTTGAAGCTGATAACCCGTGAAACGGGATCGTAAAAGTCAAACCATAGTGAAAAGTCGGGGAGTAATCGATAGGCGAGATAAAGCCCCGAGATGACTTGTAAAATCAAAGATGGGATTCCAATCTTTTCGAATCCATTTTCGAAAGTGGAGAGGTAGTTTAAATCTTTTGTCCGGAGAACCCTTGGTAATACCGAGCAGCTAAGTACCAGATGACCTCCAGTCCACACGGTGGCGGCAATGATGTGAATGAAAAGGGTTATTCCATACATTCTAAAGAGGTCTGGCCTTACAAACCGTAAAATAAAAAACAGTCTCTGGAGCTAAGTCAACCTGTCATTCTGAATTTTATTTCAGAATCTTATTGGCAGATCATCAGCCTCAGAGACTGTCGGAATTATTTTATAAAAAGTCTACTTTTCCAGTGTCCAGATTGTAATAAGCAGGCACAATGCTCACACCACCGTTCTCTACAGCGTCTTTGATAATCGAAGATCTTCCTGACAATTCACTGCCGTTTAGTTCCGCATTTTTCTTCACCACATCTGCAAGTGAAGCACCATCGCCACAAGCTGCTATGGCAGGAGATACATGAGAAAGTAAGTGGTTGAGGTTGTAGCCATTGTCTCCACCACCAACTGCTGCCGTTACAGCACCACAGCTCTGGTGACCTAAAACCACAATTACTTTGGTGCCAAGGTTCGCTACCGCATATTCTATACTTGCTATGGAGGAGGTATTGGCAACATTACCTGCTACCCGCACTACGAATAACTCTCCTAACCCGGTATCAAATGCCAGCTCTGGAACAACCCGGCTGTCAGCACAGCTGAGTACAATAGCCCACGGGGCTTGTCCGCCTGTAAGAGAATCTCTTCTTTCTCCATCTTGTTGATTTCCTTCCAACTGATCGGAAACGAATCTTGCATTTCCTTCTTTCAGTCTGTCTACTATTTCTTGTGTTGTCATATTATTTTAATTATACAGTGTTTAAGTTTTGATAAGACTAAAATAGTCAATGATTCAGAATGATGGTACAGCAGACACTAATTTTATTAGTCGCTTGTTTCAAAGTAGTTTCTCAAAAAAACCGACAATGATTAATTTATGAGGTTATTAACAATATTTTGATTTTCCTTTTACAGGGGTTACACTTTTCTAGGTATTTAAATCCTTGCTTCTAGTTAGGTTAATATGCATGATTTAGCTAACTTAGCTAAAATTGAATATTATGGAAGTGATTAATATGCATGAGGCAAAAACAAACCTTTCAAAGCTTGTGGAAAAAGCATTGGCAGGGGAGCCAGTGTATATCAGTAAACGGGGTAATCTTGTTGTTCAGCTTACTCCGGTTAAGCCAAGTGGAAAAAAAAGAGCAGGGGGTCAATGGAATGGGAAAGTTGTGATAGATGATGAATTTGACACTCTTCCTTCAGAAATTTCCGATGTTTTTGCCGGTAAGGAATGAATGTATTAATCGATACCCATATCCTTCTTTGGTGGCTGGACGTTCCTGCAAAGCTGTCATCTCAAGCACGACTATGCATTGAGGATATCAAGAATAATGTTTTTGTCAGTTCTGCGGTGATTTGGGAAATCACAATCAAAAAAAGCATCGGGAAACTTCAGGTGCCCGATGGATTGTTGGATATTCTAAAAGAGGAAGGATTTATTTCTTTGCCCATTACGGGTCAACATGTTATGGGACTCGAGCAGCTACCCAATCACCATGTAGACCCTTTTGATAGAATTCAAATAGCGCAGGCTCTTATTGAAGGAATTACCTTTATTACACGGGATAAGAGAATTTTGGAATACGATGTTCCTTGTGTCAAGGGATGATTTGAGCTTTACCAAACCTTCAAAGTTTAGTAAAGCGGAGTTATATGCTCCAAACATTGTCGTTTGCACAGCTTTTTTCCAGACATTTTAGAGAGATAACCTTTTGTTTTCATCTGCCTCAGGCAGGAAGGTGGCCTTTGCAAATATTTTCGATTTGCGGATAAGGGATATTTTAAATCCTAGGCAGGAATAAACTATTCTTTTTTGATTTTAAAAGTGGCCATTTATGAAAAACTATTTCTGCCCAACCAGAAACAAGGCGTTGGCCATCATGAGCTTACTGTCATACCAAAATGCTCTAAAAAGTGGATTGTCCACTAAGAAAATGATTTTACCCTTTCCTTTATTCTCAACCCCAAACACCATAGACTTTCCTACAGCCTCTTTCACATATTGACCAGCAAATCCGCTCATATGATCTTCTTTCGATTTGATAACACCTACATTTTGACTTTTCAAATAGCCAAAGCGATTTGAAGATCGTTTTAACGAGTACAGTGTATTGCCATATCCATAAGCAAGTGGATGTGTATTATCCAAAGTTATTTTAAAAATGGCTCCTGCCACGGATCTCTTAAGCCCTTCACGTCTTCCTTTATCATATGGCAACAGCTTCACTTCCTCCTTCTTTTCATCTTCTTTTTTCTTGAATGCCTTTTTTTCCTCCTCGGAGTTAAATTTACTTACACTGGAATATTCGCTATCGGCAAATTTAGTAATTCCGTTTCCTGTGACAATTAACCTACCTCCTGCCCTTACCCAGTTGGAGATGTTATCCAATTGAGGTTTCTTGAAATCTCTATAATTACCATTGGGCATGATCAAGATGTCATATTTTGATAAATCTATGGAGTTTATAGATGAAGTATTTATAGCACTATATGGATATTTCAGTTCTTGTTCCAAATAAAACCAGGTCTCCCCATAATCCATCGGAACAACTCCATTGCCCCGTAGTACGGCAATCTTTGGTTTTTTAATATAACTCACTTTTTGTGAACCCAGATCTGGTCCACCATCCATAAAGCCAGTTTTGACTATTTCAAATTTCTTCTTGAAGGTGTTGCTAATTTCTGTAACTCTGGATTCAAACTTATCTCCCAATTTACTGTTGTCCCTTTTGGCTATGATTATTGTTCCAGGTTCAAAAGACTTTCCGTTAAGGGTAAGCCTTTCTTTGGTGAAACGTGCTTTGATTTTTTCATTTAAGAATTTAGCCAGCAACTTGGCATCATTAAAACTGTTCCATTTAAAGAAAAATGAATATGCTTTTTCCGGCACTTCAGATGGTTGAAAATCAACAGACAAAGTTTGCTCATTGACCTTAATGACAGTACTAGTGGCATAAGCCTGCATACCATAGAAATAGGGCACTGCCCAGGCTGTAAGGTCATAAGTAAGGGAATCTGAATATTTGGTTTGAGGCTCAAAAAGGATTTTCGCCAATATCCCTTTGGGTTGATCCACACTTACGACCAAATCTTTAGAACTTATTGAAAATGACTCATCACGCCTGGATTGATAATTAAACCCATTGAGTTTTTTAGTTTCACTTGTAGAACCGTATTTTATCTTGTTTCTATCAAGCCATAATTTAAGGTCGTTCATTTTGTCATCATTTTCTGACTTGAGCACGAAAGTCTTATAAACTCCCTCAACGGGTTGATCAAAAAAACTTTTAAATTCCGAAAGTAACTTCTCATTTAGCTCAGCAGAAATTTCGATTGTAGAAAGTCCAGTCGTTGTGTGATGTGTCAAGCGGTCAAGCAATGTAAGCGTGTCGCCTTCATTTTTGATTACTCCTAATCCAGCTCTACTATGCCCTCCCTGTTCATATGTCATTCCTATTGCGCCATTATATGTGGGATAGGTATCTCCATAGCTAGGATATAGTAAATCGAATTTTTCTTTTGTAAAGTAAAACCAGTTGTTTTCATCAAAATATTTGGCATGATTTCGTCCAAGCTTGGTTTGAAAATCAATTTGCCAATCTGTGATCAGCTCATGATATGGTTTTGCTGCAGGTGCAAAATAGTAGGGATTGTTGTGTCTCATTTCATGAAAATCTACATGCACCTGGGGCATCCATTTGTTGAACTCCGAAAGCCTTTGTTGTGATTCTAATTGAGTCTGCCATGCCCAATCTCTATTGAGGTCAAACAGGTAATGATTGAATCGGCCTCCAGGCCATAGTTCCTGATGTTCTGAAGCTTGAACATCAGGGTTAAATGGCATTTGAGCTATTGGGTTGTAAAAATTCACATACCGCTCCCTTCCATCTGGGTTGACACATGGGTCAATTATTACCACAATATCTTCAAGCCAATCTTTATTCTCTGTTAACAGTTTATACATAGTCAACATGGCGGCCTCAGTAGAACTGGACTCATTTCCGTGCACGTTATAACTCATCCATACTATGCTTACGGCTGTTTCTGGTGTACCCTCCAAAATTCCGGCACGTTTCAAGTTATCCTTTCTTATGGTCTCTAACCGTCTTAAATTTTCTTCTGATGCTATTTGTGCCAATAGAAGTGGACGGCCTTCATATGTCTTTCCATATAATTCCAATTTGACTAAGGAAGATTCGGCATCCACATGTTCGAAATAATCTACTACCCGATAATGCTGAGTAAATTTGTCTCCAAGTTGATAACCCAAGAACTCATGAGGTGATAACAATTGCGCATTTACTTTTTCTAATCCGAGAAACAGTAGAATCACTAGTAGCTTTTTCATAATTATTTAAGTAGCTGACTTTCAGACTAAAATACACAAAAAAGAACCATTCATGACTTAGATTTCAATTAAGAGTAACTTCTTACTAAGAACTGAGCTATTCTAATTATTTAAAAGCAACCCTCTCAATATTCCTCCTTTCCCCACCCCATTGTCCTTTTCACAGCTTTTTTCCAACCACTGTAGAGAGATGATCTTTTATCATCATCAATTTTAGGTTGGAAGGTGGCTTCTACGATTCTGTTGTTGATAATGTCCTCTTTTTTCCAAAGACCTGCAGTAATGCCAGCCAAATAAGCGGCACCTAGTGCTGTGGATTCTATCACTTCAGGTCGTTCGACAGGAGTGTTAAGGATGTCGGCTTGAAATTGCATGAGCAAATTGTTGGCGCAAGCGCCACCATCCACTTTCAGTTCAGCGAGCTTTATACCGGCATCTGCCTGCATGGCATCCAATACATCTCTGGTTTGGTAGGCCAAAGATTCCAGAGTCGCTTTGGCGATGTGATTTTTCCCGGTATCCCGAGTCAATCCGTAAATCGCTCCTCGGGCGTACATGTCCCAATAGGGGGCACCCAATCCTGCGAATGCTGGTACCACATATACTTCATCATTTCCCTGGGCCTTTGCTGCCAAAGCTTCAGACTCAGGGGCTGACTGGATTATCTCCAAACCATCTCTCAACCATTGAATAGCAGCTCCGGCAATGAAGATGCTGCCTTCCAGAGCATAGTGTACTTCTCCGTCTAGTCCCCAGGCGATGGTGGTGAGTAGTCCGTTTTCAGAGTGCTGTAGTTTTGTGCCGGTATTCATCAACATAAAACAGCCTGTACCATAGGTATTTTTGGCCATGCCAGGCTCAAAACATGCCTGTCCGAATAGTGCAGATTGTTGGTCGCCAGCTACACCGAGGATGGGTATTTCTGCTCCTTCATATTCGAATATGCCAAACTCGGATCCTGACGGATTCACTTGCGGCAACATACTTGTTGGAACGCCCAATTTGTCAAGCAACTTGTCATCCCACTGTAGTGCACCAATGTCATACATCAGCGTTCTTGATGCGTTAGTATAGTCTGTAACATGTGATTTTCTGCCCGTCATATTCCAAATCAGCCATGTATCTACCGTACCAAAAAGCAGGTCACCTGATTCAGCACTTTTGCTTGCTCCTTCCACGTTTTCCAGTATCCAATTCACTTTGGTTCCTGAAAAATAAGAATCAATGACTAGTCCGGTTTTCTCTCGGACATAGTCCTCCATGCCTTCTGCCTTGAGCGAGCTACAATATTCTGAGGTTCGAGTGTCTTGCCATACAATGGCATTATATACAGGCTCTCCAGTCAACTTGTTCCAAACAAGAGTCGTTTCTCTTTGGTTTGTAATGCCAATAGCAGCCACCTGATTGGGTTGAACGGAGTTATCTTTTAATACCGCGGTAAATACCTCCAGCTGTGATGAAAGAATTTCTTTTGGGTCATGCTCAACCCATCCAGATTTTGGGAAATGCTGTGTAAACTCCTTTTGGGCAATTCCACATATCTGTCCTTGTGCATTAAACAGAACTGACCGGGAACTTGTAGTACCCTGATCCAGGGCAACAATATATTTTTCACTCATGAATAAATTGAATAGTATTTTTCAATTTATAAAATAAGCAATGGAAAATTCAATATGGGCTGTTACTTTTTATCTACTCATGGATGGCCAGCAATGGGATATCAATGTTCATCGCAATTTTCTTAGTCACACTGCCTTTAAGTATCCTGTCCAGCAGGCCGTGCTTCCTGGGGTATATTGCCAGCATACCCAGTTGATGTTCCTGGATAAATTCGAAAATTCCATGTATCACTTTGTCATCTTCAATGGTATGAAAAGAGTGGTCTACATCCTTGAGGTAATTAGAAATTTTCAGACTTTGTCTACTCTTTTCGAAGGACACTTCTTCTATACTTTTCACCACATTAAATACCTGGATTTCTGACTTAGTCAGTTGGGCAAAAAATATGATGGACTCTAGCTTGCCAATATCTTCTATTTCTTCAAAGTCTGCCGCATAGCCTATCTTCTTAAAATCCAGGGAAGAAATATTTTCTGGGATAAGAAGGACAGGAACAGAAGAATAGCGAATGACATCTGCGCTTACCCCTCCTATGAGTTTTTCCAGTGTACTATGACTACCCTTTGTACCCATTACGATCAGGTCGATATTGTCATTCATCGTGCAGGTATGAATGGCATCAGACACCATTGAAACAAACTTTTTGGTGACATAGTCTATATCATTGAGTTGTGCGAACTCCGTTTTTAGATGTTCAAATTCTGTTTCAACCCGCTCTTCATAATCTTCAATGACAGGGTCTACCAAAGAGTGCCCTCCAGTGACGTCTACATGGGGTGTTGGTATATGAATAGCATTCATCAAATGCAACTTGGCTCCAGTTCCTCTTGCCAATCCAATGGCCATTTTTAGGGCATTCTTTGCGCAAGGAGAAAAATCCAACGGGACTAAAATGTTTTTTACTTGCATGGCTTTGGTATTTGGTTCGTGATGTTAAAATTAGACTAAAGCCAAACCAAGCTTCATGACATTTTAGGTGCTAATAGGTGATTCTTGTCAATCTTCACTCCCTAAGTGATGTTGAGGGATTAGAGGTGGCAGATGAAATTGAATGATAACTCACCGTTAAGAAAGCAATCAAAACAGTCAATAATGCCGAAAGGACAAATGATACAGGGCTTATATCCGTTCGGTAGGCAAACTCATCCAGCCACTGGTTCATGATGACATAAGAAACTGGAAATGCTATTAGCACCGAAATTAAGACCAATTTCAGGAATTCTATTGACATCATAAAGACAATACTAGGGATTCCGGCACCCACTACCTTTCGTATACCTATTTCCTTTCTTCGGCTTTCGGCAGTAAAAGATGCCAAACCAAAAAGGCCCAAGCAAGAAATAAGGATGGTGAAAATTGAGAACACGCCGAACACCTCTCCACGCCTTTGTTCTGCTTCGTACTGCTTTGAAAATTCCTGTTCAATGAAAGTATACTCAAAAGGCCTGTTAGGGATAATATCACCCCAGATCAACTCAATGTCGGCAATAGTCTCCTTAATATCCTTTGTCTTTATTCTCACCAACATATTTTGGTTGTTAAGATCGTTGTGCACGATCAGGGGAGCAATAGGCTCTTGAAGCGGCAGGATATGATAATTTCTAACCACCCCCACTACTATGGAAGGTTTACCTTCGTGCTTTCCATCTATGATTTGAAACTTTTTACCTATAGGATTTTCCCATCCCATATGCTTGACCATTTCTTCATTGACGATAATGGAACGCGCGGTATCATTTACAATATTGTCAGAGAAATTTCTGCCCTCAACGATCGGAATATCCAGGGTATTGAAGTACTCATTATCTACTCTAATATTCTGAAATACCTTATCCATCATTTCCCCGTCTTCTGATTCCACCTGAATTCCACTCATCGATAGGTTGGCTCCTCCCGGAGTAGAATTACCTGATGCCACGGCTTCAACCCTAGGGTCACTGAGCAGTTTGTTTCTTATCACATCATACTTCTTTTGTACTTCTGCTCCATTGAGAGGTATTTTCACAACCTGGTCTTTATTAAAACCAAGGTTTTTGTTGCTTACAAAATTCAATTGATCAAATACTACCCAGGTGCAAATAACCATTATCAATGAGATGGAAAACTGAGTAACTACCAAAACCTTTCTCAATTTCGGACTGCCACTATTTGCAATACCTTTTCCTTTCAGGACTTCTGAAGGTCTGAAATGAGAGAGAAAAAATGAAGGATAACTTCCCCCAACAATCCCAACGAAAAGAATTATCCCTAATAAACCTATGACAACTACTGGGTCTGAAAGAAAGTTGAGAGAAATGGATTTATCCGAAAGTTCATTGAAAAGTGGTAGGAGAAAGAAGACCAAAATAGAGCTGATCACAACGGCTATAAAAGTGATCACTATAGATTCCGCTAAGAATTGCCACATTAGCTGTATTCTATAGGATCCCATTGCCTTGCGAATACCTACCTCTTTCGATCGGTTGGTTGAACGTGCTGTAGCCAGGTTCATGTAATTAATACTAGCAATGAGCAGCATAAAAATGGCAATAGCAGCAAATATATAGATGTAGGAGATATCGCCATTGGGTGATATTTCACCATGTAAATGCGAGTACAAATGGATGTCTGTGACGGGTTGAAGGTAGAAAACAGCTTCTGCTTTAAACTCCTCAAACATGGGCTTTACATATTTTTCCAACATGTGGTTCAACATGGGATCTACCTCGCTTTTATTCAAACCCTCCTGCAAGAGCAAATAGGTATAGTCGTTCAAGCTTCCCCAGTCTTCTTTGCTCAGTGACGGAAGCGAGCTATAGGATATCAATCCATTTGGTGTCAAATGAGAATTGGACGGAGGCTCTTTCATCACTCCGGTAATAATCCTTGCTGTTTCCGATCCTCCAGTTTTGATGATTTTACCAATAGGGTCTTCTTCGCCGAAGTATTTCTTTGAAAGTGTTTCCGTGATTACAAGGCTATTTGGCTCTGCAAGGCATTTTTTGGGATCACCTATTGCCAATTCAAAATCGAATATGCTAAAAAAACTAGAATCGACTGTGTAAATGTCGTCTTCATAATATTCATCTTCATTTGAAATAAACAATACTTCACTATGTGCACTTATTCTGAGGAAGTTCTCTATTTCTGGATACTCTTCTGCGATAGCCGGGCCCAGAGGTGCCATCGTCGTGGGAACATTGACTTCCGTGTTTTGAACCTTTACATCGGCAGCTACTCTATAGATTCTTTCGGCCTTGGTGTGGAACTTGTCATAAGTTGTTTCATCCAAAATATATAATAGCAGCAGCAAACTGAAGACTATTCCTATGGAGAGCCCTACGATGTTGATTACAGCATACGTCGGGTGACGCATGATATTCCTTATTGCTACTTTGATGTAATTTCTAAACATGGGATTGTGTTTGGCATCTTATTTACAAAGAGAATGCCCAAATGCTCAATTTACAGAAAACCAGATAGTTATCCATAAATTGAATTTTGTTTTATGCTAAAAGAGGTCATTTTTTGTTCGTAATCGAACAATGTGTATTCGAATATCTACACAAAGAACAAGAGATCTCTTGCAAATTTGACTACCCAAGTCAGCGTGTAGGACCAGAATACAGCACTCATCCACATGTATCTGAAGATGTCTTGCTTTCTACATCCCAATGCATTGGCGGCTATGGTACCACCGATTGGTGTGAGCAGAATAGGTGTAAGAAAAGCAATTCCCATGATGCCATACTTATTCCAAATTGTTACGAATTGTCGGTTTCTTTTCGTAAAAACTCTTTTCTTTCGTGATTTAAGCAAGCGATTGGCCAGAGTTCTAATCCTATCCCCAAACAAAGTGAATATGTAGACACTCGTCATTGTACCAAGCAGCGTCAGTGTGCCGGTGACGAATACACTGTAGCCGTTGGCCGCCCCGATCAGGGGACCAAATATGAACTTCACGGTACTTGAAGAATAAATGGTAAGATATTTTAGAAGCTCCTCTGGCATGTTAATTTTTACGACAACAATTCACCTTCAAAATTATCTAATAGCTTACGTTTTTATCATTTCTAAAGACATCTTTGTGGAAAATAGTTTGCTACTTCAGATGAAAAAATCAGATATAACCCTGATCAAGACATTGTGTGGAGTTTTCGCCCCATCGGCGAATGAATCCGCCATGAATAACTTCATACTGGAGTATGTTGAAAAACATCAAGCCAAGTGGAAATCCCAGCCGGAGGTCATTCATGGAAGGCAATTTGAGGACTGTGTGATACTCAAGTTCGGAAAGCCGCGTACGGCCATTTATGCGCATATAGATTCTATAGGCTTCACCGTGCGATACAAAGATCAGCTTGTGCCAATAGGCGGTCCGTATACAGAAAGTGGATATAAACTTGTGGGCGAAGATTCTCTGGGAGAAATAGAATGCACACTGGAAGTAGATGAAGATAATAGGCTCTCATACCAGTTTGGAAGGGCCATAGATCGGGGTACAGATTTGGTTTTCAAAAGTGATTTTCGTGAAACAAAAGAAAGTATTCAGTCTTGCTATATGGATAACAGACTTGGTGTTTTCAATGCACTAAAAGTGGCCGAAGACCTGAAAGACGGTCTGATCATTTTCTCATGCCGTGAGGAGCATCGCGGAGGGTCTGTATCATTTCTGGCCAAGTACATGTATGAAGAATGTAATGTTCAGCAGACTCTGATCTCTGATATCACCTGGGTAACGGACGGGGTATTTCCAGGAGATGGCGTAGTGATTTCAATGAGGGATAGCGGGCTTCCTCGGAAAGAATATTTGAATAAAATCATTGATTTCGCAGAGGCATCTGGAGTCAAGTATCAGTTGGAGGTAGAGGGAGCCGGTGGCAGTGATGCCCGAGAGCTACAATCATCACCATACCCGATAGATTGGTGCTTTATTGGTGCTCCTGAAGAAAATGTCCATTCACCAGATGAGATCGTGAATAAATCAGATATTGATTCAATGGTAGACTTATACAAGGTTTTGATGAGGGAGCTCTGATAACCCCGTTTTCAGAATGATTGAGCTAGTGCTTTTCTTCGGTGGAGGTTGCTTGAGACCATAGGTTTCCGCCAGGAATGTGAGCCCAAAAATACAGCCCAATATAAACGCTACTAATACCAGAAAACCTACGAATTTATTGTTCCGCTCTCGTTCCGGTTCGTGCTGACTATAATACCAATCGCTTCCCTGGGCCATTGTTTTGTGAATGCTGTTACAAACTAACAAATTCAGTATAATTATTGTAATGATTTATTGACTTTATTTAAGTGGAGACTAGATTGATCAAGCATCAAACACATCCTGCTTAAGACTTTAAAGGATAATTACAGAGATATTGCTATATAATCCTTGAAATGCCCTTCTTTTAGTGATTCTTGCTTTATTTTGTATCTGGTATATGGGAAAGGAAATTACAAAAATCATCGGCCACCAGTTGTTCTTCGCCAAACCAAGTGTTTGGTTTGCGTTGCTCGGAAGAAATAGCATCGACCTAAGATACTGGCATAAGGCCTTCCTGATTTACCTGATCACACTGCTTACTTATCCACTTCAGTTAATCCAAAAGCTTCTTTACAAAAAGAAAGTAAAAGCGATTGATTTGAATGAAAAACCTCCTGTTTTTATACTGGGGCATTGGAGGAGTGGTACTACCCATTTACACTACATCTTACATCAGGATCCTCAATTTGGCACCCTTAGCAACTACCAGGCATTCCTGTTCAATGTAGCCCTTCTCAGCAGGACTTCCCTCAAGTGGATTTTGGGGCCACTTATGCCACCAACCAGGCCACAGGACAATACAGCGTTTGATCTGAACAAGCCAGCAGAGGAGGAACAACCTTTTTGCACAATGTCTACCAGAACCGGTTTTCATTCATGGCATTTCCCAAAAAATCAGAGCTATTTTAGAAAATACAATCTATTCGAAGGGATAAGTCCAAAGGAAAAACGAGCCTGGCAAAGGGCTTATACTTTCTGCCTGCAGAATATTTCATTTTTTAATAATGGCAAACAACTGGTTTTAAAAAACCCTCATAACACCGGCAGAGTAAATGAGTTGCTGGAGCTTTTCCCTGATTCAAAATTTGTCTTTATACATAGAGATCCTGTGGAGGTATTTATTTCTACAAGGCATTTGTATTTGTCGATGGTAAGTAGCCAGTTCCTGAATGAAACATCACCGGAGGCTATCGAAGAGTTGATCTTTGATTATTACAAATCTGTTATAGGGAAGTACTTGAGAGATAGAGACAATATACCTAAGGGCAATTTGATCGAATTGAGTTATCACAAATTGAAAAGCAATCCCTTTGAAGAAGTAGAGCGAATCTACAAAGAACTTGACCTGCCTCATTACTTAGCTGCTCGAAGAAGCATCAAAAAATATCTTAACTCAACCAAGAGGTTTAAAACGAATCGATATGAAAACCTTGATCCGGAATTGAAGGCTCGAATATTAAAAGAGTTTCATTTTCAGGAACTTGAAAAATTTCATTCGGAAGATTTGAGAGAAGTTGAGCAACAGGAGTATTCAACGGTAAGCTGATGCCTTATGAATAGGATGAAGGCTCTGACCATATTGATTTTCACTATTGTCTTCCTATCATGCCAGGATAGCTCTCATCCTGAACCAAATCCTGATACGACATATTTTCCACCGGCAGGTTCTACCTCTTGGGAAACAGTAGACACAGCCACACTAGGATGGAACACCACCGCACTTGACGATTTGGAATCATTTGTAGATGACGCTGACACCAGAGCCCTTATCATTCTCAAAAACGGAAGAATTGCTTTCGAGCATTACAATGGTGAAGGTGCGCTAGGAGGCACATTTACAAATAGAAGTATATGGTATTGGGCGTCAGCGGGAAAGACGCTTACTTCATTTTTGATAGGCAAGGCCAAAGAAGAAGGCTTGTTATCCCTGGATGATAAAACCTCAGATTACCTGGGTGAGGGGTGGACTTCTTTGGCGAAAGATCAGGAGGATCAAATAACCGTAAGGAACCAACTGACTATGACATCAGGTCTGAACGACGTTGGCATTGATTCTGATTGTACTAATCCGGAATGTTTGGAATTCAGAACTGAACCTGGAAATCGCTGGGCATACCATAATGCTCCATACACTCTTCTGAGCAATGTTGTGGAATCTGCCACGGGTACTGACTTTGACACCTACTTCAAAAGTCAACTGACCAATAAAATCGGAATGGATGGATACTGGACATATTTAGGCTACAATCACGTTTATTTTAGCACAGCGCGATCAATGGCCAGGTTTGGTTTGCTTGTCATGAATGACGGCAAATGGGGAGATGAGGTAATAATGTCTGATACCAACTATTTTCATGAAATGATCAATTCTTCTCAGGATATTAATCCATCCTATGGATATCTATGGTGGTTAAATGGAAAAGAATCTCATATGCTGCCAGGTCTTCAACTCAACATTAACAAGCAAATATGCCCGAGTGCTCCCGCAGACATGATTTCAGGGCTTGGAAAAAACGGTCAATTTGTGTGTATTGTTCCTAGTGAAGAATTGGTAGTGATAAGAATGGGGAATAGCCCTGATGGATCCCTGGTACCAACTACTTTTCTGAACAACCTTTGGGAAAAGGTTGATGCGGTAATTTTCTAGCTTAAGGCCGTTTCCAGATCTTCTATGAGGTCTTCCACATCCTCGATACCCACGCTCAATCTAATCAATGAGTCTTTCAGGCCATTTTTCACCCTTTCCTCTCGTGGTACACTGGAGTGCGACATGCTAGCCGGGTGCCCTATCAAAGATTCTACACCTCCCAATGATTCTGCCAAAGTGAAGAGTTTAAATTTCTCCATGAGTTCAATAGCGTCATCTATGCCATCCTCGATCAATTCGAAGGACAACATGCCTCCAAAATCCCTCATTTGCTTCTTGGCAATTTCGTGGTTAGGATGTTCTTCAAAGCCAGGCCAATAAACATGTTCAACTTTGGGGTGAGATTTGAGGAAGAAAGCTATTCTTCTTCCGTTCTCACAATGGCGTTGCATGCGGACGTGAAGTGTTTTCAATCCTCTGAGTACAAGAAAGCAGTCCATCGGACCAGGCACGGCTCCACTAGTGTTTTGTATAAACTCCAGCCTTTCCTGGATACTATCTTTGTTTAGCACTAAAGCTCCCATCAATACATCCGAATGACCTGAAAGATATTTCGTGACAGAATGCATCACAATATCAGCACCCAGGTCAAGTGGGTTTTGGATGTATGGCGTTGCGAAGGTATTATCCACCACAAGCATAGATCCCCAGTCTCGACAAACCCCTGCAAGCCCTTTGATGTCAATGACGTTCATCAATGGGTTGGTCGGAGTTTCTATCCATACGAGCTTTACTTTTTTGTTGAATTGTTGGGAAATCCTATTGAGATCTTCCATCTCAACGAAATTGAACTTGATGCCAAAATCAGCAAAAACTTCAGTGAAGAGTCTATATGTTCCACCATACAAATCATTGCAGCAAAGTACTTCATCTCCTGGCTTGAGCAATTTCAACACAGCATCAGTAGCTGCTACGCCCGATGCGAAACAAAGCCCATGTTTTCCATTTTCCAAAGCTGCCAAACTTTCTTGTAAAGCTGACCTTGTTGGGTTTTGCGATCTGGAATATTCAAAGCCCTTGTGTTTTCCAGGAGAGGGTTGAGCGTAAGTAGAAGTTTGATATATAGGAGTCATTATAGCTCCTGTGCTTGGATCAGGTTTTATTCCTGCATGTATGGCCTTAGTCCCAAATTTCATATTCGTAATTTTATTTTCAACCTTTCTTTTATCCCAACTGACAGGATTAGCTCTGTGAAACAAATGTAATCAAACTAAGATATTAGTAAATATCTATTTCTGCAACTGACCTGATCAACCAGAATAAATCCCCTTTGAGTTGCAGGGCATAATTGGTATCACCAATTTCGCCACATTGAATAAAGTCAAGCATCATATTAGAATGTATGGCCTGCTCGCCTGGATGAGTATTGTGCCGTTGGTATCTTCTGCATCCATTGCCTTGGCTATCATCACCAATGAGGGTGTCATTGCGGATTTTCCTTTGTTGCATTGGGTATTTTTTTATACCATCGCCACAATCACTATGGCACTGGCCATTACGCCAACTACGTTTGTTGCATTGGTTAGTGGGTACTTTCTGGGTTTTGAAGGTGTGTTGGCGATCATTCTCTCGTATCAAACCGCTTCAGTTTTAGGATATTATTTGGCTTCACAGCTGGACGATAGCATTCTACAGTCGATTTTAGATAAATACCCAAAGTCGAAAGACATCATCGAAAATGTAAACCGAAATCAGTTTTGGCTAACTTTCCTTGCTAGGCTCTCTCCAGCATTACCTTTTGCGATAATGAATGTAGTCTTGTCGGTATCTAAAATAAGATTGTTCCATTTTTTCTGGGGAGGCCTGGTTGGTATGCTGCCAAGAACACTATTTTTTATTTGGGTAGGAAAACAAGCTGCAAGCCTGGACCTGGCTTTTGAAAACACACCGAATCTTTATTGGTCAATTGGACTAACTGCTTTGATTTTGATACTGATGTATAAAATAGTAAAGAGGCCTGGCTGAAGCATCGGATTATAATCTTGATCAACTTAAGAATTGTAATGTTTTGTTTGAGAGTGCATAGCCGCTATTTTTGTCCAAAATCACAGTTATGCTAAGAAGACCAAGGAGAAACCGTAAATCAGCTAGTATTAGGCAAATGGTAGAAGAAACGAAATTGTCAGTGGATGATTTCATACTGCCATTGTTTCTTTTGGAAGGAAATAATAAAAAGACAGAGGTCGAATCTATGCCTGGAATATTTCGCTATTCACTCGACTTGATGTTGAAGGAAATCGAAGAATGTCTGGCGTTGGGGATAAATGGATTTGATGTTTTCCCAGTGGTTTCAGAACAATACAAAGACAAAACGGCTAGCCATAGTCACAATCCAGACTTTTTCTACAACACTGCTTTGGCGACTATAAAAGAGCACTTCCCTGAAGCGTGTATTATGACGGATGTGGCCATGGATCCATATAGCAGCGATGGGCATGACGGGATTGTTGATGAAAATGGAAATATTCTCAATGATGAGTCCTTGGAAATACTTGGAGCCATGGCACTTACCCAAGCAGAAACCGGTATTGACATTATTGGCCCATCAGACATGATGGATGGCAGGGTTGAATACATTCGGGATATTCTGGATGAAAATGGTTTTGAAGAAACTTTGATTATGTCTTACACTGCTAAGTACGCAAGTGCTTTTTATGGCCCTTTCAGAGATGCGCTGGATTCAGCACCAAAGTTTGGCGACAAAAAGACCTATCAAATGAATCCGGCCAATCAAAGAGAGGCTATTATAGAAGCGGATTTGGATGAGGAAGAGGGAGCAGATATTTTGATGGTGAAACCGGCTTTGGCTTATTTGGATGTAATCAAATTGTTGAAGGATAATTATGATCTACCTATTGCCGCCTACAATGTTTCTGGAGAATATTCTATGATTAAAGCAGCGGGGCAAAAAGGTTGGTTGGATGCCGATAGGGTAATGATGGAGTCATTATTGAGTATCAAAAGAGCGGGAGCTAAGATTATACTCACATATTTTGCAAAGGAAGCCGCTCAAATTCTTAGGGCATAAAAAAACATCCCGCGAACGGGATGTCTACAAATTTCATTCATACAATCCAGTATCCATAGCATTTAAGACCTTGTGGCTCTAATCTATATTAAGCTAAGAAATGTGTTGTATCTAATTCACTGTACAATAGTATAATTTTATTGTGTAGCGAAATGATAAACTCGACAAGGGGGTGGAATGCTTCGATGGCCTATGGACATTTTTCGTCAATTAGATGAAAGCCTATAAACTATCGATGAATGGTTTGCCTATGCAGAAATAATGGGTGTCTTTTTCTTAGACCAATAAAACGACAGGAGCATGCCAGAAATCAAATGCCACACGCCCCACCATGCTGCTACTATGGCCATTCCTCCAAGGCCGTTGAAGAAATCAAAAATTAAGACCAGCCCTAAACCGGAATTTTGAATACCTATTTCTATGGAGATAGACCTTCGATCAGGAAGTGGCAGCTTAACGACTGAAGCCGTAAAATATCCAGTCAATAGAGCCATTGCATTATGTAGGGCTACTAGTCCCACTACTGCTCCAACATAGTTGATGAAATTTTCGCGGTTGGCAGCAAGTGCTCCTATTACGAATGCAGCAAAAATCAGTAGTGATAATTTTCGAATAGGCGATTTAATGCACTCTGCCAGCGGAGCTTTTTTAGCAGACACCAGCATACCAAGGACAAGAGGTATGATTAGCACCGTGAAAATTGTTACCATCAGCGCAAGAAAATCCAGATTCACCCCTTTTAGGAGTTCTTGAGTTGGTGAATACATGCCGCCCCAAAAGCTCAAAGTGAATGGAGTCATCAGGAAGCATAACAAAGTAGATATTGCCGTTATGCTCACCGAAAGTGCCACATTCCCTCTAGACATCATTGAGAAAAAATTGGAAACATTACCTCCGGGACAGGCCGCCACCATGATCATACCCATGGCCACACTGGGAGAAGGATTGAAAATAATGATCAAAATGTATGTTACGGCTGGCAACAGCAAAAACTGTGAGATAAGACCTGTGATAATTGGAACAGGTGTCTTTAGTACTTGTTGGAAATGGCTAATCTTCAGCTCTAACGCCACGCCGAACATGATGAATGCAAGGCATATGTTTAATACAATCAGAGCGTCCTGGTTAAAATTCAGAACAACATGATCGAGGGATTGTTTCAAGTGAGTGGCTATAGGTGATAGCCGAAGATAATCAATTCTTGGTTTTCACTTCGAGTAGATACATTTAATCTACTTAACCCGGGCCAGCAATTCATTGTACTGATTACTGTTGTTGAGTACATCAATGGCCTTGTTTACTTCCACATCCTGGGAAAGTGATGCTTCGACAACTCCCTTTCTCAAGTAATATCTCGATACGATTTCCTGCTCTAAGAGTCTTTTGATTTCGTCTTCGAATGTATTGAGGCCGTTAGACTTCAGGGTTGCAACAGTTGTTTGCAGTTCGTTGATTTCTTCCAGTAGGTTTTGATAGACCTTGTCGCTTTTAGATGCCTTCTTTAATTCTGATATTGTTTCTTCTGCCAGGGACTTATTATCAAACTCCTTTGTAGACATCCATTCTTTAAATTCAGCATATTCGGCATTGCTGAGTCTAAATGATTTTGGCTCTGCAATCTCAGCATGTGAATAGTAGTATTTGGTAGCATACTCGAATAGCAAACCGCTTTCAGATAAATTGGCTGCATATGAACTCAAAGTTTCTAATTCCGTCTCCACATCCGGATCAACACCACCACCATCGTAAACCACTCTTCCATTCCTGGTTTTGAAGCTAGACTTCAGTGTGTCTGGGATTTTCCCAACACTACCATCGGGCCGCCTATTTGAATAGTCCAAAGCTTGAATGCATCGTCCGCTCGGCACGTAATACTTTGCTGTAGTAAGTTTTAGTTGAGAATTATAGGACAATGGCCGAGTCATTTGCACCAACCCCTTGCCATAAGACTTTTGCCCAATCACTACACCTCTGTCGTAATCTTGCACCACTCCGGAAACAATTTCAGAGGCTGAAGCGCTACTGCTATTTATCAATACTGCCAATGGTATATCTAAGTCCAATGGTTCAGACTTGGTATTGTACTCAAAGCTTTGTTTTTTGGTCTTTCCTTTGGTGTGTACAACTTTTTTGCCTTTTGGAATAAATACATTGCAAATGTTTACAGCTTCATGGAGCAAACCACCTGGGTTTCCTCGAAGGTCCAAAACGATTTTCTCAGCACCTGATTCTTTTAGGTTCTTCACAGTCTTTCTTACTTCCTGTCCCGCATCTCGTGTAAACTCACTTAATCGCAAATACCCAATGTCATCAGTCAGCATACCATTGTAACTGATATTGGGTATTTCAATTTTTTCCCGCTTTAGTTTGACTGTGAGTAAGTCGTCCTCGTTCGTGCGCCTAACTTGTAATTCAACCTCGGTTCCGGCCTGGCCTTTCAGCAACCTACCAAACTCACCATCTGTTTTGTCTTCGACATTTATGCCATCCAGAGAGACAATCTCATCGGAAATTTTCAGCCCCATTGCAAAGGCAGGAGACCCTTCATATATCATGAGGACTACATGCTTTCCTTTTACTTTGTTGGACTGAATGCCAATCCCACCATATTCACCGGTGGCCATGGTTCGATAATCTTCAATATCATCCTCGGGAATGTAAACTGTATAGGGGTCAAGCTTCTTCAGCATGGCCTTCACTCCAGTTTTCAGAAGCTTGTTGGGGTTGATATCGTCTACATAGTAGGTATTCACCTCCTTGTATAAAGAAGCAAAAACGTCCAGATTCTTAGCAATCTTGAAATACCTGTCGTCTGTTGTCGTAAACGAAAACAAACCTAGCAACAGGCTTAATGAAGTAAATAAGAGAATATATCGTGTTCTTTTCTTCATGAAATTTTACCTACAAGGCTGTCAATTCAATTGGAATGCTTCTAAAACCAAATTAGTCCAAGCCAGTCACAAATCTAGTTGTTCGGAAGAACAAATAGAAATACTATTTGCAAGGATCAAAAGCTGTGATCCCTGGCTGCTATATTCAAACGTACCGAAAGCGATGAAAATTGAGTTTTAGCAGAATTGTTTACTTGATGTGTACTCAATTTCCGATAAGTATGTTTCAGGTCTAAAAACAAATTATGCCTTAGCCTGTATGACGCAGTAATATCTGTAAGAAATAATTTATTGGGTATACCGTCTCCAGTACTATAACCATAGTCCGTATTGGTTCTATTATTATCAAATCTCGTATCGTAAGATTTCAAAACATCACCTCCAAAATTCTCCCCATCAGGGTCACTTCCTGAATCGGCTTTTATCATTTTCAATGTCAAAAATAGTCTCTCCATGGGCTGATACCTTCCTATAAAAACCAATTCTTTGAAATTCGCTCCGAGTGGATGAGCCAGTGGCTGGCGATAGTGAGCGAAATTGGTAAATATTGATTCATGAGAGTAGGTAAATGGTCGCGAGTAATTATACTCAAGTTGCAAATCCAAATGATCCAGATTAAAAGCGTCATAATATTTGCCTCCAAGTTGGTAAGCATATTTGTTTCCCCACCATCCCGTACCAGCGGTCAATTCGCTTACTATTATTTCATCGAGGATAAATTGGCCGTAGAACGAAGCGCCCTTAAAAGCATTCCACCGGAAGTCCAGTCCAAGCAAGGCATTGTCGGGACTGCCCGTTTGCTGCTCGATGGAGCTGTAAAAAATAATAGGATTGAGGTAGTTGAATTCAACGGCAGTACCTGTGCTGTCTCCTCTATGGAAGACTACTGCCTCGAACACAGCTATATTGAGCTTTTTAGAAACATTCAGGCTAAGGTGATGAAGCGTCATAAACTTTTTGGGAAATTCCTTGATCCCCAGCGATCCCGTGGCAGTATATGGAGCATCGGCGGTTAGCTCTGCATACAAGTTTGTGTATTGCAGCTTCCAAATTTTAGTTTGCAGTTTGATAAAAGGATATGGCGCTGAGTTGTTGGAAAACAGCATTGAACGATATCCATTGCCAATAACATTCTGGTCATGACCAAATTGAACACCAATGTGTTTTGTGATGTTAAACTGAATGTATCCTCTTGCGGTGAAAAAATCAAAGCCATTATTTCCAAATAACTTCCAAAATCCTTCACCCGGCACCATGCCTCTTTGCGCAGAAAAGTCTTGAACGTAATGAGGAAAGACTGCTTGATTTTCAGTCAAGAAAGTGTAAAACGATACTTTGTTGTCTATCCTTCCTCTTATTTCTACCCCACGAGAATTGATATATGGGCCTGATTCGCTGTTCGCGTCACGTCCCATGCCAAGGTATAGCACTGGCTTTACATGTAAATCAAAAGAAGGAGTATTGACAAAAAAGAAGTCTGGTTTGGCTTTATAAAAATTATTAACAAATGGCTTCTTACTCCGTTCTTCACCATTCTGAAAAAACTCCCAGTTATCAATCCTCAAGTATTTTAAATTAGCCTCGTCGAATCTGGCCAGGCCATTTAAAGAATCAATCAGTGTAGAGAGGTGCTTTCTTTGGTATGGCTTGAAAGATGAATGAACCTGGTTTTGATCAATTTCGGGATTCAGCACCAATAATCTGTCAATCAAATGATAGTAGTCTGCGTTCAGAGGGACATAGCTACTTTGAGCATATGAATACTGAATCAGGCCTATAATGATTATGACCGCTAAAACAATTTGAAAACATTTTCTCATTTGGGCATAAGATAGGGGCAAATATTTCAAAATAAATTTGATTGAACTAATTCAATTTGGTTATTCAGTCAGTTATTGACCTCACCTCACCCATACAACAAGTAAGAAAATTGATCGTTGTTGATCATTATTGGGATTTTATAGCCCAATTATTAGTATTTTAGACTTTCGTCAGCCAGCTTTGGAACTGAAAACAGGTGATCAAAATGTTCCGTTTGATGAATAAAACAAAATGGATGCACTCTTGGGTGCTATTCGGTGTATTGGCTTTTCTGGTGCTATCCTGCAATATCGCAGGAATTGATTTTGATAATATCGAAGACCCAACCTTCACTCCAGTGGTGGTTGCCCCGATTGGAGAAGTCACGTATACAATCAAGGAGTTAATTGAGGAAATTAATGATCCTTCCATTGAAATAGATCAGGCAAAAAATCAATTTATTACCATCATCTATCGTGACACCTCAATCTATAATACTCCTCAAGAGCTTATCAATGTGCCTGATATCTCTGAACAGAAAGTGGTGGAACACAGCTTGTCCATCACTAACTCCCCTGTTGCCGTAAATGAATCATTCAGCACAATTATTTCATTTGAATATAGCGCTGAAAACCTAGAGCAGATCGATTCGATCATGTACTCATCCGGAGAACTTTTGTTAGAATTTAATTCCCAAATCAAAGCTGATGTAGAGTTAGAAGTTCGGATGATTGACTTTGAGAACATTGAAACCAGGGATACAATTGTTTTGAATTACAACTTACCCTATAACGGGTCTTCTGCTGTTTCCGGGTCGCAAACACAAGACCTGAGTGGATACAGAACAAAACTGAGAATGGAAAATGATCTGAACCTATTTGATGTTGAAGTAAATGCAACAATTTCACTAAAAGCCGGGCAGTCTATTGCTCCTACCGATTTCATTTTAGCTACACTCAGTACGACCAACACCTCATTTTCTGCGGTTATTGGATACTTTGGGGAAGACGATATTGTGGTTCAAGATCAATCCATAGATATAGAATTCTTCAAGGATATTGAGCCAAATGGATTGGAATTTAGAGAACCGGAAATTATTGTTAATTTTCAAAACTCATTTGGGGTGCCAATTGGGATAACACTCGATGGTCTTGCCACATCAAATGATCAGGGAGATGTAAGGATTTTGTCAGGAGATGTCGTGCTTAACACACAAAAAATGAGAGCTCCTGGTGTATCAGATTTTGGGGAGACTCTCGGTTCCAGTTTTTCAATATCACCTGAGAATTCCAACATATCAGAATTGTTGGCGATCTCACCAACCAACATCACTTTGCCCATCACGGCTACCACCAATTTTGAAAACACTGACCAGGAAGCAAACTTCTATACAGATGTTAGTCAGGTGGAAACAATTGTAGAGGTAAGGATGCCTTTGGAAGTAAAACTAGATGGCTACACACAAACATTTGATTTCGAACTGGATAGTATCGATTTCAACGATGCTGATTCAGTCACGCTAAGAGTGACAACCGTAAATCAGCTTCCTTTTAATGGCACCTTTGATCTGTACTTGCTCGATGCTGATAGTATTGTTCTTCATCAGGTTCCTGACAATTTGGTATTGCAGTCTCCCGAGCTGGAATCGAGCAGCAAAGTAGAGGAGGCCATTACTTCAGTAGAAGATGTAACACTTAATGCTGACGGTATAGTCGCCATGAACAATACCAGCAAAGTGGTCTTTGTTTTGAATGTTGAAAGCTTTGATGCAGCCAGTGGGGATTTCGTTCGGATATATTCTGATTATACTCTGGTCATAAAACTTGGTGCTATTATCAACCTAAACTATACCCTGGACTGATGAGAAGACTACTACAAGCAGCGGGCGTAGTATTGATGATGTTGATTCCCCTATTAAGCAAAGGGCAATCAGGTATTTCATTGTATCATATGGGAAATGCTACCATTCAAGGCAGCCATTTCAACCCTTCCTTTATCCCTGAAGGAAAATTGTTCTTTGGTGTTCCGGTGCTTTCCGGGATATCCTTCGATTACAATAGCAGGATCAGCTATAGTGATGTAGTAATCAAGGAGGGTGGAAAAAAACTGTGGAATACAGACGGCTTTGCGAGTCGAATGAAGAACAGAAATTATGTGAGCATAGAGGCTGAGGTGAGCACTTTCTATCTTGGGGTACGAGCGAATGAAACGACTGCCTATTCACTTTTTGTAAATGACAAATTTGGTATTCGATCATTTTTCTCGAAAGACATCATAGATCTGGCCCTCGAGGGAAATAGAGATCTGGTAGGAAAGGAAATTGACCTGAGCAAAATAGCAGGAGATGCTAGGTATTATAGGGAAATAGGCCTGGGTTATTGGAAAGATTTTCCAAAACAAAACTTCACGGTAGGGGCAAGACTAAAATACATAGTAGGCTTCTTGAATGCCTCATCCAGCAATAATTTTGATGGCAAAGTCACTTTTACAAATGATAACTTCAACACGAATTTCGATTTTAGCAATGCAACCTTCAATACCTCGGGAGTCGACCTTTTCAGTGACGGGTCAGGAGCAGCCATTCAATCACATCTCATTGGCAATGGCAACACGGGCTTTGGTTTAGATTTAGGTGCCAATTGGAAAATAACTAAGGAAATATCTGCTGCAGTAGCTTTAAATGATTTTGGTTTCATCAACTGGAAGGTAGATACAAAAAATTACTCTATCCAGGACACTACATTTAATTATAGCGGAATCACATTGAAGGATATTGATGATTTTGAGCAGACTCTGGAAGACTCACTGTCAGGACGATTTCAGGATTTTGAGACTGCTAATTCTTATAGGACAGCTCTCAATACCCGATTTTATTCTAGTATGAGCTACCAGCTGGATCCAAACTCTAAAGTAACAGCCACAATCGCGAACCATGGCGTATCCAGAAGGTTGAGGATGTTGTACGGCGTAGGATACACAAGGAAATTTGGCCAAATTTTAACTGTATCAGGTAACGTGGTAAAAGCTCCGCAGACAGGTTTTGACCTTGGCCTGGGTTATACTGTGGATCTGGGTGCCTTCCAATTTTATATGGCTACTGACAAAATATTGGGTCTTGGGGATGCCACCAAACTGAACGGACTAGACTTGAGGTTTGGAATCAACTTCATTATTGGAAGAAAGAAAAAAGGAGACAGCAAGCTTGAAGAAGGAGACAGAAAAGGAGGAGAAAACATCTATCAAAAAATTCCATTACAAAAACCAAATCCGATTTATGAGAAAAAGGATTTTAGAGAGGTTTAAGAAGTAATAGAGTAGACGCAAGAAAAAACACTGCCTTTTCTGAAGCTTGATTCCATATCTTTTGCAAAATATTGCGAGGTGAGTGCCGCGTCAATGTTTGCAAGTTTATTTGACTCTAATTTGGCTACTACCCAGAAGAACCAATGCATGGTTCTAAGAAGCAACCGATGGGTTGCAGTTTCGTTTTGTTCAAAGTCAGAAACCAATAATTTCCCTTCCTGTTTTAATGCACTTTGTATTTTGGGTATAATGATGTCGGTGAGTTTTTCTTCCTTAAACACATCAAGAAAAAAATTACACACGATGTAATCATATTTACCTGTTGTTTGCCATTGTTCGAAATCAGCATGAATGAACTCCACTTTATGCAACAACACATCGTTGACTTTTGATTTAGACAAGCGAAGCATCTTTTTGGATTTTTCCAGATAGCTAATTTGGGCATCACTTTGTATGGTCAGAATTTCTTTGAGTATCCATCCAGTTCCGCCACCCAAAATTAAAACAGAGGATCCCTTCTCGATTTGTTCCAAATATGTGGATTGCGCTCTTTTGAGGGTTTTGCCAAAAATAAGGTTGACTAATGCATCGTAGTAAGGAGCTACCTTGTCGAAATTATTGGCTTCCATCTCAAAGCAGCACTAGGGCAGGTATGAAGAAAATACCATCCCCAATCAGACGGTATCTGTCATTTTTAGTAAAAAAAGAAGGACAGGTTTTCATCGAAAACAGAACCAAAGCCATTACTATGAATAACCCCTGAAAGTATGCCAAAGACTGAATATTATAATTAGATATGAGGAAATAGCATTGAACCACGCCAATGGTCAGAAATAAGCCATCAAGCAACTTTTGGGTCTGAACAGCACCCAAAGCCAGAACAATGGAGGGGTGCTTATCATGATCGTCAAACTTGCTCTCAAACCTTGAGAACAGTATCAAATTAACCAATGCCAACAAAAACACCTCAAGCAATAGGACTAATGAATTTGTGCTGATAGAACCATGCAGCAGGCTCATGGGGCCAACAAAAATTCCACAGGAATAAACAATCGCAACGACGACCTCTTTAAAATAAAAAGTTCTGAAAAAGTATATAAGCGTGAAGTATATGAGCACCGTAAGCACCATGCCAATACCATAAAGAAAAGTGACTGCCGGTAGTGACAAAGCGGTATACGCTCCGAAAAGGACAACTAACAACCAAACAGGGATGATCCATCTGGCATTCTCTTTATGAAATAAATGCCTTGCTATCGTTGGCTTTTGGTTGGCTCGAAAAGCATCCAGCAGATGGTCTAATGTATAGATGGTCCAAATTGAAATACCCAGACAAATGGTAATCGAAATGGGCAGCTCAACCTGTAATATTTTAGAGATTGATAATGTCATCAAGACCGCTCCCGCTACTACATCTAATGAAAGAAAATCGATATATTTTAATGAGCGACTCAACTTGTGGTGTTGGATTGCAAAGTTGGGAGATCAAAATGGCAATTCACTAAGGTCAACATTGCCTCCAGTAATGATCACCCCTACATTCTTCCCTGCCAGGCGTTTTCTGTCCTTAATGATGGTTGCTATGGCCACTGCACTGGAGGGCTCAATGATGATCTTCATTCGCTCCCAGATCAATCGCATGGCAAAAACTATTTCTTCTTCTTTTACTGTAACTACATCTTCAACATACTTTCGAATGATTTCAAAATTCAATTCACCAAGAGATACAAGCAAGCCATCTGCAATGGACTTCTTTTTTCCGACACCAGTCAATTTTCCAGTCTTGAATGATTTGTATGTGTCATTTACATTGGCAGGTTCACCGAGAATAACTTTGGTAGTCGGGCTTACATAGTTGGCTATCAAGGCTGTGCCTGCTGCCAATCCACCACCGCCGACTGGCGTAATCATATAATCCAAATCCGGCTCATATTCTATCAGCTCTTTAGCCGCTGTGGCTTGCCCAGCAATGATTCTGCTGTCATCAAATGGAGGGACGAATATGGCATTTGTTTCCTCTAGAATTTTATTACAAGTCTCCACTCTCGCCTTTTCATTGGGCTTGCAAAAGGTGACTTCAGCTCCATAATCCTTTACCGCACTTTTCTTAACATTGGCCGCATTTTCCG
The DNA here is from genome assembly GCA_049115735.1 of Cyclobacteriaceae bacterium. Taxonomy (GTDB): domain Bacteria; phylum Bacteroidota; class Bacteroidia; order Cytophagales; family Cyclobacteriaceae; genus CAXBNB01. The sequence goes on from JAGDZP010000004.1 coordinate 506,485, forward strand.
GCATCACAATGTAGGCCTTTGCCCCGGCTACTCTGGCTGCTTGTGCCACAGCCTGGGCATGGTTACCGGATGAGTGGGTGGCAAACCCGTTTACCCTTTTCTCAGGCAAATAGGACATAACCACATTGGTGGCTCCTCTCATTTTAAATGCCCCTACCTTCTGAAAGTTTTCACATTTCAAAAAAACGTTGGCACCAACTATTTCATTGATTGATATTGAAGTGAGTACAGGGGTCTGACGTATGTATTTGTCAATCTTTTGGTGAGCCCTTTTTATATCACTGAATTTGGGAATGTTATCGTACATGCTGCTTGTAATTAATCGCAGCAAAAGTATGTAATACAGACTATTTTTTCATCAACTCCATGGCTCTATTGGGATAGTCAGTTATTATCCCGTCTACTCCCCAGTCTAGCATCTTTTTCATGTCCATTGATTCGTTGATAGTCCAGGGGATGACCTTCATGCCCTTTTCATGAAGCAAGCTAACGTCCGATTCGGTTAGCAGCTTATAATCACAACTATATATTTCTGGAATAAAACCCAATTCGTTTAGATTCTCATTTATTGATTTGTCATTTCCAATTAGTACGGCCAACTCAATATCAGGATAAGTGGAGTGAAAATACTGAAGAATTCTAAAATCAAACGACTGCACATTGAGCGATTTAGACTTCATATTTTCCTGAATGAAGTCATAGACCAAATCAGAATACTCGGAGGGGATCGGGTGATAAGTGTTGTCACCTTTGGGGCTACTTTTTATCTCTATATTGTATTTCACCTTCCTACCTTCTTCTTCCTCAAGAAAAATATCTACAGCGTCTACTACTTTTTTAAGCAATGGTTTTTTCACTTTGAATTTTTGCTGCTCAGGAAACCTCGTATGCGCTTTGGTACCACAATCAAAGGACTTAATCTCCTGATAGCTCATTTGATAGATGTTGTAGGACAATTCGTCCTCTTTTGCTATTTCATTGCCTTCTGGGTCAAGGCAAAAAGTTGAGTTCATATATGGCTCATGGCTTACCAATAGCTCCATATCTTTCGTCACTGCCAAATCCAATTCCAAAGTGTTTACCCCAACCTTTAGTGCCTCCAAAAAAGAAGGTATTGTATTCTCAGGCATTAATCCACGTGCCCCGCGGTGACCCTGAATATCTACAGATTTTGGTTTCACTGGCTCTTTTTTTTGACTACATGAATTTAAACTTATGATTCCTAAAACGGATAGACACAGAAGAGGAAAAAATATTTTTGTCATTCTCTAGATTTTTTTTGTTCTAAAATTGCGGCGGTCACTATTGCCAATACAACTACAAGAACTGTCCAAAATAGCATGCTTACTTTTTGACCAAAAAGGGCATTGAATAGTGTGGCTCCAAAGACTCCTCCGATAATTGGCCCTGCCACCGGTATCCAGGAATATTCCCAATTGGATTTGCCCTTCTCGGCAATAGGCAAAATATAGTGAGCAATTCTGGGTCCCAGGTCTCTTGCCGGATTTATAGCATAACCTGTCGATCCTCCCATTGACATGCCTATGGCAACAATTAAGATTCCCACAACGATTGGGTTCAAGCCTTCTGTGAATTCATTCGCCCCAATAAACATAAGAGCGAATACCAAAATGAAAGTACCCATAAGCTCACTCAATAGATTTGCATACTTGGACTTTATGGCGGGACTTGTGGAGAACACACCCAGTTTAGTGGATTGGTCGCCGGTCTTCTTCCAGTGAGGCAAATACTGTAGCCACACCAAGGTAGCTCCAGCCATTGCACCTAATAGTTGACAAACCAGGTAGCCGGGAACCTGGGCCCATGGAAACTCTCCAGCTGAGGCCAAGCCAACAGTAACCGCCGGATTGATATGTGCTCCACTAATGGCTCCAACTGCATAAATTCCAAAGGTCACAGCCATGCCCCAACCCAAGGCAATAACTATCCAACCTGCTCCTTGAGCATAGGATCTATTTAGACTCACGGCTGCATTTACACCTCCTCCAAAATAGATGAGCACTGCAGTTCCAATGAGTTCGGCTATATATACATTCATCGTTTAGGTTTTTTCGCGAAAGAATTTATTGTAAAATACTACAAATTAAATTTTAGCCATTATTTATATTTCTAATTTCAAACCAACAGGACAGTGGTCGGATTCCATATATTCAGTATAAATTGATGCATCCTTCAGGCCAGGAATAAGCGACTCACTTGTGAGAAAATAATCGATTCTCCAGCCCACATTCTTCTCTCTTGCTCCCGCTCGGTAGCTCCACCATGAATATTTTACCTCTTCCGGATAAAAATGTCTAAACGTATCCCTGAGGCCAGCTCCTGTGAAATTGTCCATCCCGTCTATTTCAACCTGGGTAAATCCAGCAGACTTGTTGTAGTTTGGCTTTGGTCTGGCCAAGTCAATTTCCTTGTGTGCTACATTAAAATCACCACAGACAATGACAGGCTTGGTTTTCTCCAAATACTTTAGATATTTCAAAAAATCAGCATCCCATTGTGAGCGATACTCCAGTCGTGACAAGTCTTGCTTACTGTTTGGCACATACACAGTAACTAAAAAGAACTTCCCATATTCGGCACAAATCACACGCCCTTCCAGGTCATGGTCAGATATACCCATATCATTCGTCACTTGTATGGGCTCTTCTTTACTAAGGATTGCTGTACCGGAATAGCCTTTTTTCACTGCTGAATTACTATAGATTCTGTACCCTTCCAATCCAAAAAGAGCCGCCTGCACCTGATCGTCTTGTGCTTTTGTTTCCTGAATGCATATAACATCGGGGTTCAATCTTTGCAGTGAATTTAGAAAACCCTTTTTGATAGCAGCTCGAATACCATTGAGGTTCCAGGATATTAAATTGTATTTCATTCTGTTGTTTGGTTGTCAGGTTCTGTTTCGTTTTGAAGAATTTTATTTCTTTTTCTCTCAGCAAATATTCCAAATGTAGGCATAATAAAGGCATAGCTCATGTAGATCATCCCTGATATAGTGAAGGAAAGACTACCAAAAATTCTAAACAAGCTTACCAATACCGAAATAGCCGGAATTAGCCCCATCAGCAGGTTTGATCGCATACTTGCTATGGTATCAAAAATTTCAATTTCATTTAAGTCTAAACTAGCTCGGCGTTTATAGGCCATCCAATACATAAGTGTCAATGTAAGGAATATACCCATTGCGCCTATGCCATAGATGACCATCAATGTCGGTGCATCAGCAATGGGCATTACCTCAATGAACAGGTAATTCAGTTTTTCTTGGTTGCCGGAAAACAATGCCGGAAACATTTCATAAAGTACTTTGAATAAGAACTTAAGCGGATAGACATAGAACAATATCAAGAATAGTAGCAGGGTATTTATGGCCACAATCTTGGCATCTTTGAATCCATAGCGTATGAAAAAAAGATAATGCTGAAACCAGATTAGGATGAGCATTGTGATGCAAATAGCGAAAGGCACCAGGTCATCAAGAAAAACCAATAATTGATCGAAGGTTTCGGGTATAGAAGATGATATGATAAGCAATGCAGTGGCAATGGCGAATACACCATCGGACAAAGCTTCTATCCTGGTGTTGGTAGTTCCTCTAAACCTAAACTGCCCGTGTGTATTTCCGATATTGCCTTCTTTAAGCTTACTTCGAATCATGTAAGGTTCATTGTATGCATAAATATAAGAAATAAAAATTGCAGCATTTATTATTCAAATGACGTGGCTTTGCGCACAGCTCTCTCCAATGAATCAAGCTCTTGTTCCTTCTTGGCTTCACTCCATCCATGAAATTCAGTAAACACTGAAGCCACTACGTCTTGTGTCTTGGCGATACTTTCAATATCAAAATACAACCTTCCTGTTCTTCGTTCATAAAAATCAAGCAACGATAAAGTCATTTCCGCCTCAAGGCTAAAAGCCACCTCTGCTTTTAATAGAGTAATACCACTCAATTCATTAACTGTAATTCTGGAGATGATCTCCTCAGTCTGCATACCATACAAATCCACCAAATATCCCAACATTTGAGGATCTAGCTCGGCATATCTTTTTGAGAGTTCTTTTTTGTACTTTCCGACTGCTTTGTAGTTTTTAAACCCATTTCCGGGTAACAAGATCTTTCTTGTCTTGCATTTCAGCTTTTTCTTTATCCCGGTCTTTTCTTGTTTCATTTTGATCACCTCCATAACCGCCTTTTTAGCCATCTGGCGATATCCGGTAAGTTTCCCTCCGGCAATGGAAATCATTTTATTCTTGGCTATGAAAATTTCGTCCTTTCGTGAAATTTCGGAAGCAGATTTACCCTCTTCCGCTATCAGGGGTCTTATGCCCGCCCATGAAGATTTGACGTCAGCGAATGCTAAAGCGACAGTAGGAAACATATCATTAACAGCGTCAATCAAGTATTGTACGTCTTGCTTATTAGCCTGTACTTCCTCAGGCCTACCGTTGTAGTCTGTATCTGTAGTGCCAATGTAGGTTACCTCTCCTTTTGGAATAGCAAAAGCCATTCTTCCATCTGATATGTCGAAATACACAGCATGTGAAACTGGCAATCTCTCATTTGGAACTACAACATGTATTCCCTTAGTGAGGTGCAGACTCTTACCTCTTACTTCTTCAGTTTTTTGCCTAACCACATCTACCCATGGCCCTGTAGCGTTGATGACGTAATCTGAGTAAATACTAAATTCTTCCCCAGATACCTGATCGCTGCATTTCACCCCGCAGGCTATACCACCATTTTCAAGTACCTCATCCACTTGGACATAATTGATTGCAGAAGCACCAAAGTCTTTGGCTGCCTTAATGATTTCGAGCACCAGGCGAAAATCATCCGTTTGGTATTCTGCATATAGTCCGCCTCCTTCGACTACATCTTTTTTTAGGAGAGGTTCTAAATCTAGAGTTTCCTCCTTGGAGAGCATTTTACGCTGATCCTCTTCTCCTACATTCGCGAGTACATCATATACCATCAGCCCCACTGAAGTGATTATATTGCCGTAGTTACCCCCTTGAATCAATGGCAACAACATTTTTTCTGGGCGTACGAGGTGTGGAGCAAGGTTATGTACAATAGCGCGTTCTTTACCCACTTCTCTTACCAGTCCGAACTCCATCTGCTTGAGATAGCGCAATCCCCCATGGATCAGCTTTGTGGACTTGCTACTAGTGCCACTCGCAAAATCACCTTTCTCTACCAAGGCCACTTTGAGACCTCTAGAAGCAGCATCCAGGGCTATTCCTGCTCCCGTAATACCACCGCCAATAATCACAATATCATGGTATTCTTGTGAAAGGGAATGGATAATATCTTGTCGATCAGAAGCTGAAAAGGTCATACAATATATTATGCAATGTAGCTTAGCTGAGTGCTAATTCAAGGAATAATATATTAAGGTTTAGTTATTAAAACTAGTGGGGGAGTAAATTAGAGTTGGGAGTGGGTATTTTGAGGGTGCTGAGATAAGAGGAAATGAGACGGGTGGCTTATGAGGGAATGTGTATAATGAAAGGAAGAAAACTATCGTGCGAACATTTCTACCATTATTGAGTTATCAGAAAATAAGATTTCCATCGAATAATTTTCGAGTTCAAATCCTTTGCCCGCAGCATACTGGGTAATTATTTCTTCTACTTTATCCGAATTGGGCATAACTAATGGGTGCATTCCAAGTCCTACTTTAAAGGTCGTTTCACTTTCGTACTCTATAACCTTGAGACCGGTAGGTATCTCTGCAATGTCATCGGACATTAGTACACCCACAAACTGATGAATTTCATTTTCGTCATCAGACTTAGGATAATTGATTATGCACAAATCCCCATTTAATTCTTTATTCAGGATCAAGCTCTTTATCTCGCGAAATAATAAGTTCAGGGAATCACTTCTTTGCCGGCCTTTGAATTCTTTGCCTGCTACGCTGTAGGTATTATTCGAAGATTGTACGACTCTTATTTCATCAAATCCACCGAGGTATTGATAGATTGAAAGTGTAATGATCACCAATGAAATAATGGAAACGAGCCAGTATAAATATTTCTTTATCCGAGCGCTGAGTTTCATCTATGATAGTTGACAAACTTACAACTGAACTAAAAATTAGGAGAAAGGAACCGGAATTTAATAGGCATTATCTGTTTTCCACAGAATTGTGTAGATGGTCATGAGTATTATCTTCAAATCAAGTATCAAACTCCAGTTTTTGACATAAAACCTATCGAGTTTAACCCTACCATACATTTGGCTAAACCTACTGGTTTCACCTCTATAGCCCTTGGCTTGAGCCAAACCGGTTACTCCAGGCTTTACGGCATGCCTTTGTATAAATCTGTCAATCTTGGGAGAAAACATGTTATTAAGATTAACAGGATGAGGCCTAGGCCCTACCACTGACATATCTCCTAAAAAAACGTTTATAAATTGTGGTAATTCATCAATACTCGTCTTTCTAAGAATATTTCCTATCTTGGTTACTCTAGGATCGTTTTTTACTGCCTGTTTCGAGTCAGCTTCATCGTTTTCCACCATTGTCCTAAATTTCCAGCAGAGAAAAAGTTCGTTATTTTTACCGTGTCTACTTTGCCTATAAAAAATAGAACCATTTGACTCTAATTTTATGAGAATTCCAATTAACGGAATTAACCAGGAAAGAATAAATATCATAACCAAAGAAGAAAAGACAATATCAAATACTCTCTTAAAGAACCTGTTCATTCTTTTGTCTAAGGGTATGGAATTTACATCAATGACTGGAATGTTACCGTATTTCTGAATGCTCAAATTTTTATCCCCAACAACTCCCAAGTTGTCCAGTAACTTCACTTTGATTAGGTTATTCTCGGCAAAATCAATCAACCTTTTTATATCAGATTTATACAGTTTGGGCAAACAGCAAAACATGATATCTATTTGGTTTGATCTCGAATATTCTATGGCATCATCAATATTACCATTTACTTTGTGGTGGCTAATATCGTGATCAAAGAACCCTTGAATAACATATCCTATACCTGGGTTTTTGACAAAGTGTCTTTCTAAGGTCCTTCCAATAGGACCATAACCTACAATTACGATGTTCCTTATGTTAAATCCTTTTCTACGATAGTACCTAATGAGATACATGAACAGTATCCTCCAGGAAACTGCAAAAAATGAAAATGTTAGATAGGTGTAAAAAAGATGTTCTCGTGAATAGAAATAGGATCTCGTTACAGCCCACATCGAAAACACCACTGCTAAATTGATGGTGAGGCCTAGAAGAACTTGTGAGATATTGTCCACAACGCTCTTTTCCCTTTCTAAGTGATGTAAACGAGTAGCTATAAAGATTCCAACCCAAGTAATATTTAGAAACGTAAATAAGAAGGGGTAGGCGTTAGATTCATACCACCAGGAACTGAATCTTAACTGATTGGCAACCAAAAAACCGAAATTCAAAAAGAATAAATCGGCCAAGAGAAATACTATTGGAAAATATTTGGAATACCTGCGATTAGCCATTTTGCTCATTCTTTATCAACGCGCAATTTAATTAATTTAATACAAATGATACATTATAAGACATTTATGCCTTCTGTTCACGTTGAACTATCGCACCTTGAAACAAGCAAATTGATCAATTAAGGTGCCAATCCAATTTATTTGCTATATGATATGTGCTTTGGATTCCCGATTCCAAGGCTATTTTTGGAGACCAACCCATATTTCGAAGCTTTGAACTATCCATTAATTTTCTCGGTGTGCCATCAGGTTTATTAGTATCAAACTTAATTTCTCCTTGAAATCCGACGACTCTTTTTATGAGCATTGCCAATTCCCTGATAGTAATGTCTTTTCCGTAACCCACATTGATTGTAGCTTCGGATGAATAGTTTTCCATTAAGAATAAACATGCGTCGGCCAAGTCGTCAACATGTAGAAATTCTCTTAGGGGAGTTCCTGAGCCCCAAATTTGGACCGTTAAGTCCTGATTAATTTCGGCGGTATGAAATTTCCTTATCAACGCGGGAAGCACATGTGAGTTGTTCAAGTCATAATTATCATTAGGACCATAAAGATTCGTGGGCATGGCACTAATAAAATCCACACCATATTGATCTCTATATGTCTCACACAATTTAATCCCGGCTATTTTAGCAATTGCATAAGGTTCATTGGTATGTTCCAATACACCCGTCAACAAACTGTCTTCCTTAATAGGCTGCTCTGCAAATTTCGGATATATGCATGAGCTACCTAGAAAAAGTAATTTCTTCACTCCATGTAAATAAGATTGATGAATCACATTTGACTCTATCATAAGATTATCATACAAAAACTGCCCCCTGTAAGTATTATTAGCATGAATACCACCAACTTTGGCAGCTGCCAAAAAAACATAATCTGGTTTTTCTGTTTCAAAGAATTCAGCAACTTGTGCCTGATTAATGAGATTAAGCTCTTTGGATGTTTTGAAGATAAGGTTTTGGTAGCCTTCCTGATTTAACTTTCTAATTATAGCTGAGCCAACCATTCCTCTATGTCCTGCAATATATATTTTAGAAGTTTTCTCCATCAAAGCGGTGCTTTCTTGGTTTAATCTATTCGGCTTGATTTAATATATCATGCCCTCCATCTAAAAGATACTTGTCTTTTTCAAATAATTTCAAGTCTGCCTGAACCATTTCCTTTACCAGTGCTTTGAGATCATAATCTGGTTCCCAGCCCAGATTGTTCTTTGCCTTGGAGGGTTCTCCAATAAGCAAGTCTACTTCCGTTGGTCGGAAATATTTTTGATCAATCCTAATCACTTCTTGACCCACAATAAAATTATGCTGATTATTATCTGTAGATTTTACATAACCCATCTCCTTGACACCAGTACCTTTGAATTCAAGTTCTACTCCTACCTCTTCAAAGGCCATGATCATAAAATCCCTGATCGAAGTGGTCACTCCTGTCGCCAAAACATAATCTTCTGGTTGATCCTGCTGAAGCATCAACCACATTCCTCTCACATAATCTTTGGCGTGTCCCCAATCACGCTTAGAATCCAAATTGCCCATATATACGCACGATTGCAAACCCAAGGCCATCTTAGCCACCGCTCTGGTAATTTTCCTGGTTACAAAAGTTTCTCCTCGAAGAGGGGATTCATGGTTAAACAAAATACCATTACAGGCATACATATTATAGGCCTCTCTGTAATTTACTGTAATCCAATAAGCATACATCTTTGCCACTGCATACGGACTCCTGGGATAAAAAGGTGTTTTTTCTGATTGCGGCACCTCCTGCACCAAACCATATAATTCTGACGTAGAGGCTTGGTATATTCTTGTCTTTTCAGACATTCCCAACAAACGAACGGCCTCTAATAAGCGAAGCGTGCCCAAACCATCCACATCGGCCGTATATTCAGGAGTGTCGAAACTTACTCTTACATGAGACATAGCCCCCAAATTGTATATCTCATCTGGCTTAACTTCCTGTATTATTTTTGTGATGTTCATTGCATCCGAAAGGTCTCCATAGTGCAACCTAAGCCTTGCGCTATCAACATGTGGATCTTCATAAAGATGATCAATTCTTTGAGTATTAAATAATGAAGCACGTCTCTTAATACCATGCACCTCATAATTATTCCTCAAAAGTAATTCGGTTAAATAGGCACCATCCTGACCTGTAATTCCTGTAATTAATGCTTTTTTCATAATTAGGTATTAGAAAATCTTATTGTCATTACAGTCGTGTTTCCAATCTAAAAGAGCCGAATGTAAGTCATTAGTAAAGACAAAACCGTCATTGATTATTGAATTTGAATCAATATTAGTAGAATAATATAATTTTTGAATCCTCCTTGGGTGAATTGGATTTTTTATTCCAATAGAATCAAAAATTTTGAAGATCCTGGCCACTGGAAGTAGTATTTGTATCGGTATAACGGGAGTATAACTTTTGAGGTTAAAAACTTCTTTGAAGACCAATACTATTTGTCCAATTGAATAATCCTGAATAAATGCAAAGTTATAGGTTCTTGGTTTTTTATTTTCCATAAAGAATATCAACGCATTACAAAGGTCCTTGACATATACACAACTTTTGACAGTCGACTTTCTACCTACAAAAGCAAAGCGATTTCCTTTTAGAGCATAATAGAGTCTTGTAAAGTTACCTTTTTCATACTTTCCAAAGACAACAGAAGGTCTCAAGGTGCAATAATACCTTTCGGACATCCCAGCAGCCCACTTTTGTAATTCCTTTTCAGCCAATAATTTACTAATTCCATACGCTGTATCAGGAGAAGTAAGGCTTCTTTCATTACGCCTTTCTTCACCAGCCCTATAGACCATCATTGTGCTAGTAAAAAGCACCTTTTTAATATTTAGATGACTACATAAATTGAGAACATTTTTTGTTCCCGCATAGTTTGTTTCGAAATACTCATCCCAGTCAAAGCCTGGCTCCTTACAAAGTGCAGCCAGATGAATGCAAACATGAATTTGTTCATGAGCGTCAACTAATTTGATAAGATCCAAATTTCTAATATCTGCAATAATTGTTTGAACCCTTTTATCCTTTATGTTTGATTGAACTAAGTCAATATTTAGGATTTGGCTTTCATTATCTTCATTTAGCAGTTGGCTAATCAAGTGTGTACCAACAAAACCTGAACCACCTGTTATCAAATATCTCATGTTTTCTCAATTTCCTGAATCAATTTCCCTATGCACTTGGATTTTACAAAGTCGAGAATTTCAGCCCTAAACCTTTCAGTACCAAACCTCTCAGCATTCCGTCTACAATGTATCGGGTCAAAATTCGTCTCATCAAATTTTCTCAATGCATCTACTAGACTCTCTACTGTCTGATTTTCAAAAAATATTCCAGTCTTGTTGTCTATTACAGTCTCCAGGGCTCCTCCTTCTGCGTATGCTATAACCGGCTTTCCACATGCCTGTGCTTCAAGTGGTGTGATGCCAAAGTCTTCTACTCCAGGAAAAACAAAGGCCTTGCACTTTTTGTAATGATCTACTAAGACTGATTTTGGCTGCCTACCAAGAAATTTGACATTATCAGGAGCTCTTTTTTTTAGTTTTTGCAACTCACTACCATCACCTATTATCACTAATTTTCTGTCTGCTTTAGAAAAAGCATCAACAGCTAAGTCTATTCGTTTATAAGGAACGAGAGCTGAAACTATTAAAAAATAATCATCAGATTCATTTGAACGTGTAAAATCCTTCAAATCCACAGGGGGATAAATCACAACGCTTTCTCTATCATATGTCTCTTTGATTCGCTTTTGCACATACGTGGAATTAGCTATAAAATAATCTACGTTCTTCGCAGCTAAAAGATCGAATCTACGCAAATATGGGATGCACGCCTTAAACAAACTTGCCTTTAACCAGTTGAATGAATTAATATATTCTTCAGATAAATCCCAAATATATCTAGGTGGAGAATGACAATAGCAAATCTGCTTAACATTCTTGGCTTTTCTCATACCTTTTAAAACACTCGCGTCGGAAGATAATAATATATCAAATTTATCCTTTACATCTATTGACCCAACAAATGACGGATACAATGGTAACAGTAACTTATAAATCTTATGTCCAAGAGGGAGACGCCCCAAAAATGAAGTGTGAATATTTCTTTTTGCAATAGCAGGATCTAATGCATTCATATTTTTTGCCTTTAACAAAGTATAAATTGGGGCTTTTGGAAAAATTCTGCAAAATTCAGCAAAAACATTTTCGCCACCTCTTTGCGAAACCAACCAATGATGGGCTAGAGCGATTTTTTCAATACTCGATTTCATTTGAATCCCTTGTTTGAAAGTCTAAATGAGGTCATGAATGGAACTTTTCAATAGTTTAGCAGAATTATCCCAATCATATTTCTCTACTTGATATTGCCCCTTGGTTTTGAGGGTACTGCTAAGTTCTTTGTCTCCCAATATTTTGTCTAAAGCGGACGTTATTGATTCAACATTTTTGGGGTCAAAATACAGCGATGCGTCACCACACGTTTCTCTCAATACTTCAATATCTGAAACACAAGTTGGACAACCAAATGTCATAGCTTCCAAAGGAGGAATCCCAAAACCTTCATAAAGACTTGGATAAATAAACGCCCTTGCATTCTTATATGCTGCTCTTAATCGTTCATCCGAAAGATAACCGGTAAACGAGACGCCAGTCTTATTCAAGAGTTTTCTTAGTTCCTTTGAACTCCTAAAGATTTTGCTCTCACTTCCTATAAGAATCAACTCTGAGCCGTGCTTCTCCCTAATTCTATCGAACGCTTTTATCAGAATGATCATGTTTTTTCGAGGATCCAACGACCCTACTGCCAGAACATAATTTCTTTCCTCAAAAAGCAAATCGGAACTATGTATGTCGTCGTGATATTTAGACACCAATATTGGTACCGCATTTGCAACAACCGTTATTTTATTATGGTTAATTTCAAGTAACTCATTGATTTCCTGCTTAGAGAACTCACTTACTGTAAAAATGTGCCTAGATTTTTGAGCAAGCTTAGGGATAAGAAAATTATAAGTAATCGCCACTTTCTTTGAAAACCATTCCGGATGTCTTTTGAATGCAAGGTCATGAATAGTAGTAACTTGGTTGTTATAAAGCAAAGGCCCTGTATTGGCCAAGTTTAATAATAAGGGGCTTCCAAGTTTTTTAAGATATATAGGTAACTCTACCTGTTCCCACAGGTATCCCGAATATTTTCCAATCACTCTTGCATTTACTCTTTTCGCTAATTCTTTGTTATCTATATGTCTGGGAGATAGGATTACTGTATTTGGTATAACCCGTATTAATCGTGTTACTACCTCTATACAAAAGCGCTGCACACCGGTGACCTTTTGAGTAAGAAATCTACCATTTATGTACAATGTGTTATGTCCTGAAGTCACAATTCCTTATGATTTTTCTTTAATATCTACCTTTAGCGTTATTTTGCATACTACAAAAATCCGAAATTATACAACTCTCACAAGACATTTTCAAAACACCTATTCCAATTAAATATTTTGAGTCAATTTCATTGATGAAATAAGTACATCCTGCCATAGCTATCTGTATACTTCATTGCAACCACCTAAAGACTATTCCCCACTCAGAAATAGAATTTAATCAACCTACAATAAATCCACCTTCAGAAGTAAGGCAGATGTATTATTTAGTAAGTACATAAAGTCAATTATATGATATCTCCTTTACCATTTAACACCCCAGCATTATTGATAGCGTTAAACTATTTGCTCGATCATATCAAAAAAAGACCTTCTAAAACTTGAATAAACGAAGAACTAAAGTAGTCTTAAGGTTTTCATTTGCAAAACCAGAAATAGTAATGTAACAGGAATGGTATTTTACTACTCAAATATGTCGAAATAGTTTAAGTCCTCAGTAGTTAAAAATTAGAAATATATAAATCATATGAAGACTTTAACTCGAAAATCGTTGAATCAGAACATCATAAGAAGACATGCTTTTTTTAAAGAACACGTATGCAAAAAATAAGAACAAAATAATAGGAAAAACCCTGACGTCAGATATATATGATATTCTCAATATGTCTAAAAGATTGATGAATAATATAGGAAATAAGTACCTAGAAATGCCTCTATTGTATACAAAGCTAAGATAAGCAACACCCGTAAGTGCACCAATCGCAATCGCAAATAATGTAGCTCCTAATAAACCTGAATCTGTAAAAGCAATCAAAACACCTGATCTGTTATTAAATTCCGGGTCTAAGTAGTTCGAGAGAAAATTTCCCCAATTACCAAATGCTTCCTCAGGCTTGATTTGAGCAAAAAAAGTTCCTATTCCAGGAAATTTATAGATCCATGTAAGAATACTGCCAAAAGAGTAAGAAGGCCAATTGGTCTCCTGAATTATAGCCGCAACGTTATTAATTGCAGTGAAATAATATAAGCTGATTCTGTCTACAATAAAAACAATGTAAGAATTGTAAGAATATTGATACCTCCCCCATGATCTCACATATTCAAACAATCCGAAAACGATAAATAAACCACCTATTGCAAGTAAAGGACCAAAATTTATCACTGTTCTTATTAGTTGACTCTTGATTCTTTTGGTCACAATAAAGATGAGTCCTATCGGAACCACCACCTCTACAAAAGCCAATCGCTCACTCCATAAAATTGTTCTTGCAATTGCTAGAAATATAGAGATCAAGAAGTAAGCCTTAAATCGAGTGGTAAAAATTCTGCCTTTTCGAATATCCCAATAATAAATAATCACATATAATACCCCCAGCTGAGATAGAGTAGTTACTCCAGGAATTGTATCATAATTATGCTTTATGAAATTGGCACTGCCATAGATGACTTGAAGTAGAATAAGTGGGTTAGAAAATAGCCATCTAAACCAGATTAGATAACTCAATACTGATATAAGAAATATAAACTCTAGAAACTTAGCATCTATATAATAGGCCTCCCTTTTTTTGAAAGAATCGATAAAATTCTTCGAACTAATAATTAAATAAGAACTTCCGGCCATCAATAATAGAAAATAAAGTCCCAAAAAGAGAATATAAGAATCGATGTAATAATGACCATCGTACATGCCTTTTTCTTGCAAGTCATCAAGTGGATATGTACAAAAAAAAAGATACAGCGGACACAAGTAAAGCAGAATTAACTTCTGAGGGGAGTACCACCAATACCTAATTGTTTTTCTATACATTTAAAATTCGTTTACAAAACCCTTGAAAGGAAATCCTTTGTAATTGATTCCCAGCTATAAGTACTCGCTTCGGAAACAGCAATCTTCTTAAGCGTTTCTCTTTCCTTGTAGGCTCTGACAATGAAATCGTAGAACTCATCATTATTATGGGAAACCAAAACAGCCTTATTATCTCGCCTCATAATTTCCATTAATCCAGTCGAAATTACAGGTAATCCAGCAGCTCCGTATTCATATATTTTCATAGGAGACCTACTGTGATTGGCATCTATTACCTTAAGTGGAAGCAATCCAACATCTGCGTGCTTTAAATATGGTGGTAATTGATGGTTCTCTATTTCACCCAAACAATGAATATTATTGAACCTAGCGAATCTAGACTTGTCTACGGGTCCAATCAATATTATGCTAATTTTTGATTTCGTACTTAAATTTTCTATGAGGTTATAGTCGAACCGTGCATCCATGCTTCCTACATAGACACACTTTATATCATTCAACTTATCATACAGAGGGGGTTTGGTGTGTGCACCAGTAAAAAAATCGAATGCCACCCCGTTAATCAAAACTGACACACTCACTTCATATTTTTTTTCCAAATATTGCTGTAGCGGGCCAGAAGTGCAGAAAATGAAGTCTGAAAAACTGATTGTTTCACGCTCAGCTTCTTCAAGTGTAGATGGGGCTTCTGGCATGTGAGTGTATAAATCTGTTGCTCTATAAATCCACTTTAAACTTGTTATTTTTTTTTTTATATAGTTTAACTTAACACTATCCTGAACTACTAAATCTACATCAGTAAAGCCCAAGCTTGCAATCAACTTTTTTGTATTTGAGAGATCCAAATTGAAATTTTTGTAAAACTTATAAGAATCCAGACCTCTTTTATTTAAATAAGGAAAGAGTAGTAATGGAATAAAATTAATCACGCCATCATTATCACTCTTTGGTCTCATCAATCCGATCCTTTTCTTCAACTCTTTAGTTCTTTTGAGAAAGTAATAGTCTAATAGATGTAGAACGCTAAGGGGAGATGAGATGTAAAGCACCTCATGTCCTAATGACGCCATGTGCTTGGATAAGTGATAACTACCAACCTTAAATATTGAAGAGCGTATGGTGTGGCTCAAAAAAACAATTTTCATACATTTAAGTGCCTTAATAATTCGACGGGATTGAATTGATCCGAAGGGGTAGAATAAGGTTCAAGTATGTTTCCTTCTGCCCACTCATTCCATGCTTTTATCAAAATAAAGTCATTTTTGTAGTGAGGCCTTATCTTTTGGTTGAACACCTTAACTTGCCCTTCAAGCATTCCGTTAATCGAATCCCCCATGATGTATCCATTTTGACCGTATCTTGGTGTATTATCCCAGCCAGATAGCAAAGTCACAATATACTTTTCGCCTATTGTTTGAATTTGTTTTTTATTTTCCTTCAAAAACCCCTTAAGGTACTCTTGGTCAGTGCATTTAGCTGGTAGTTTGGAAAATCCGCTTACCTGCGCCTTTCTCTTGACTCTGTACATAAATAGATTCTCTAAGACATCTCCTGGAGGAAACCCTGCTATTTTATAATTCAAATCATTGAATAATTCGTTATCCGCGGACGGGAATATCCAATAAATACCAGAATTATACGTTTTTTGCATCAATTCTTCAAGCTTCCTTATGTATTGAATGCACGCTGAATCAAATGGCTTTAATACTTGGAATAAAGGCTTACCGTCCAAACGAATATACCTTTCATCCTCAAAAAACTTTCGAATGTAATTAAAGTGCTTGTCTACATCTTTTAGAATATATTTCTGTTTGAAAATCACTGTGTCATCCCGACCCACCCATGACTTAGTCCAATTTGAATTAGCCCAAGAAAGGAAAAAATTTTGTTCGATACTCGAATCTGCCAAGTGACTTTCTGGGATTTTTTCCAAAGTTTGAAAGTCATCTCCAAACCAATAATGCCAATAGGCAAATCCATTGACATCATAGTTTTGTGCATATTCACAGATGCTTTTAAATGAACCCAAATCGGAAAGGTCGTAATACCCAAACTTGGTGGGGCATATAGGCTGTTGATGATTCCGAAAAAGCGGCTTGGCTTTCTTCACATTATTCCATTCTGTAAATCCTTTCCCCCAATGTTTGTCATTCTCTGGCGTGGGATAGAATTGGGGAAGGAAATATGCATAAATATTAATCTTACTTACCATCTGAAATTATTCTGGAATAGATTATTCTAATATATCTTAAAAATGTTTTTGGGTATTCTCTATAGATCAATCTTCTGAACTGCTGACTTTCAAGCTCTGAGTCAATCCCTAACGATTGATTGATGAACTTAATCTTTTCTTCACTCGTGGATTGACTATTAATACAAAACAGTCTCCTTTTTTCATCGTTCAAGTTTTTACAAAGCTCATCAACTTCTGTAATGTCTCCTATTTCGTTTTGCTCATGCCCTTCATTGATGAGCTTAGGGGATTTGCCATATATAAAGTATTCGATTCCCATTTCTGTACAATAAAAGAGCTCGCTTCCACCTGAATTTGAGGTGGCATATTTGAAATGCCTAATGATATCATAAAACCGATCTATAAAATATGGGTTACTCTGATTTCCAGCAGTTAAAATAGGAAGCCCCTTTTTCAAAAACGACTCATGGCTTCCTTTGAGGATGTCATTAACATGAAATATAAAAACAAAAGGTTTATACTTATCAGGAAGACTCTCCAATCTATTTAAATATTCTTCCAAGTCAAAGCCACATAACTTGACTTTTTTGATTGTGTGCGAATAGAAAACCAGTGTCCCCTTAGCATTAGGATTTAATTCTATCCCATTATTCTTACGATAACCAATATAGGGATGGGTATAATAAATTACTTTCTTGCTGGTCTGGCTTCTAATTTTATCATATCGGTATTTATTGAAAGTAATATGGATGTTACTCTTGTTTTCTTGCTCATGTGGTTGCATATGGCCTAAAGCAGAATAACCATGATCAGAGTAGAAGGGCAAATAAAGCCACCTTGGAATACCGAGCACCTTTCTATATGCTTTTCCAAGTGAATATATCTCTGATGTCCAAAACATCTGAGGCAACTTAAAAAAGTTACGCTTAGTCTTTAAAACATAAGAAATTCCTTCTGGCTTCAATCCTTGAAGAGGGTCGACTCGCTTACCCCATAAGCTTTTCTTTAACACGTCCTTTTATTTTTGAATAGACCTGATTTTCTGAGCGCAAATACTGTCGTCTTCAAATTATATAACAATAAATCCAACAAGAGTAGTACTATAATAGAAATCACAAAAGATACAGCTAGAAATGAGAAAATATTGCTCAATGATATTATGGTTGATAAAAAAAACGCAAACGTAGCTATAAATAAATATTTAAAATTTAGAAGTAACCAATTTTTGAAAAACCTTATACTCTTCTCAATGTAGAAGTAGTAATATGCAAAGCAATAAAATGAAATCGAAAATGTTAAGAAATTAGCATAAATCACGCTTTTCCAAGAAAATATGTCAGTTGTCAAGTATCCAATAGAAACATTAACCATAGCTAGAACTAGTTGGAAAATACTCACAGTTTTGAGTCGATCTATTGAAATAAAAAAATTGTAAAAGACAGCAGAAGAAGAAACCAAACCAAAGAACAAACAAAGTATCACTGTCATCTCTGAAAAATCACTGTACTGAGGCATCCAGAATTTAATAAAGGATTTAGACATGATTGCTGCGACAAGTGACAATGAATACAGAAAAAAACTAATTCGTTTCTGAAGGAGAAGAACATACTTAAATCTAACTCTAGGCCCCTTAATAGATGCTTTAGAGATTCTAGGTAACGTCACACCCAATACTCCCCTAGAAATGTTCTGAAGAACATCATATGGTGTAATGATAACTTTGTAGATTGTCATTAATGAAGCAATGCCTATGCTAGATATTATGATTTGATCAAAATGAATAATTAGTACAGAAGAAATCATACCAAAAGATATCCATAAAGAGGTGCTTCTGTTATCTTTTAAAAGATTAAATTCAAGATTTGAATTTAATCTCAATTCTTTGAATTCTAGTATCCAGAAAAGAACAAATATGAAAAGCTTAACGCTCCATGAACAGATTATTATATAAGTTAAATCAACTTTTAACCATGCAAGGCAGAGAGCCATAACTACACTTGTTGTGTTTATAATTATGAGGAGATACCCGTTTGTTTTATATCTCTCGCGACCTATTAGATAGCTACTGATTATACTGAAAGCATAATATACAGGGGAAAATGCAACTAGAAACCAAAATGGGATGTCAGGATAGGATTTTAAGAAAATACCAAAAAGTAATTCTACAAACAACAACACGGCTGAACCAAAACAAGCTGTAATTAGACTAGAAATCGTTCCATTCAATAGAATACCTGAATAATCACCTTTGTTTTTAGCTCCAGCTATGCCTCGAATTACTATTTTAGGAATGCCAATTTGAAAAATGGATAACCCAGCAATAATAGAAACGAATAGAAGGTAAACTCCATATTTATTTTCACCCAAGATACCTACAAAGAGGGGGACAGAAACAATATTTATAATGAGCTGTGAGAGTACAGGAGTAGTGTTTACAAATACTTTTTTTAGTAGCATATTAGGCTCTCAGAAATGTAACCACCATAGTTGGGTCAACCGATTTGGTTATTGTCAAATAAAATATCAAGTTTTAAAAAAAGTGCTTTTTTAAAAAGAATTGATAGCACTTTAATTATTTAGGGAACAACTTGTTCAAAAAAATTGCATTACCGTAATGTGTTGAATAGTAGCTTAAATATGTAACAGAATCGGTATGTACAATACCCGGATAACCACAATCTCCTCCACTTTCGATTGAGTCAATATTAACTATTGCTTGATCTGTGAAGCTGTAATCGACTGAAATAATACTTGGTTTGGTTTTTTGATTTACTCGACCAACTATCTTTATGCTATTACTGTTCAAAATTGCAATATTCATTCCTCCTTTGATATCCATAGGGAAATTGTAAGAAGTCAGCTCGCAATTTTCTAAATTTATTTCCCCGACAAAAAGGTTACCATATTCATTTCTAATAACGGCAATAGATTTTCCGTTGATTTCTCGGATTATTCCTTCATTATGATATCCTGTTAGGGGCAAGTCACATAACCTAACGGCTTCCTGATCATGAATTTCAAATAATGATACGACTGAATTAATTGGGATGGAACTAATATCTGGATTATACCCCAAACTTAATAGCCTATTCTCAATGGTAAAAAATTTCCAAAGCCAAGACTCATGTGGCGCCTCAACAAGCTGGGCATTACCCCAATTCCCTTCTAGACTCAAGTTTGAAACATACTCACGAAATCCAACTAATTTATCAGCGTCGTATATTGACCCATGCAACTTTATTTTTAATTGATCATTCCAAACGAAAAAATCAGGATCTCTAAGGTCAACTCCAGGCACAAAGTATTCCTTTTCGTTATTCCATTGAATAAAATTATCTGAGCTGTAAATCAAAATTGAACCATCCTTGCCCCTAACATGTTTATCAGATTTTCTGAAAGTCAAATACCATTTGTTATTGAAAAATGCCAAATCAGTAAAAGCGTGATGACTTCCTTCTTCCCTAAAAAGTAGCAATGGATACTCAACCCTATTTTCTATATCCTCTAATACTGCAAAGTCTCCACATTTTGCAAGAACTAGCACAGTTATCAACCCGATTAATATAACCTTAATATATCTGACAGTATTAATCAATTTGTAATTCGAGATTAGTATATTGAATTTGTAAGACTAATTCGCATTAATGGATCTAACGAGATGAAAAGCTTCCGCAAATTCAACACCTACTTGTATACCCCTATTCATGGCTAGAACTTCTAGTGATTTAGGAGATCTGGGGTGTGGGTAGTTCCTTTTTTCAAACTCATAACATTCCATTCCTTTGATCTTCGTGCTCAAGTTTTCTTCCGAAATAGAAATAAATAAATTTGGAATAAAATGTTTTGGATCAGATGACGCTCTCCACTCTGTACCTGATGGTGTTTCAAACGTAATGATAGTTTTGACCATTTCCTCTTTCATCGGTCTACAAGCAGTAATTACAGCCTCGAATGTTCGTTGATGATCAATATTGACATCTCCTCCGTGATGGCTAAATATGACCTCAGGTTGAAAAGATTCTTTTTCTTTCTCAACAACCTTTATGATGTCTAAAAGTGCTATTGTATCAAATCTATTATCTGGAAAATCGTAAATGCCAGTGGATTCATAACCTATTACTTCCCTTGCTTTTTCAATATTGTTTTTATGTATCTCCAGTTCCTCTTTCCACAATTCAGGGTCTCTATGTTCAGCTCTGGATGTGATTCCTTCTCCTAGAATAACAGTTCTAATAGTGCAATTAAAATCTGTTATCAATTTATTCATTGTTGCACCACAACCTAATAACTCATCATCGGGATGAGCTACCACCACCAGGATTTTCTTATTTCTTAGTAATTCTAACATCTGCTATAATTGAATTGTCCGCTTTCAAAGATGCCCTAGTAAACTCCAACCTAAAATTTGGGGTATTTAAATATGCGTGGGGGTATCCGCTGGCGTCAAGCATTCTGATATGATTGAACAACTCATTCAACTCATCAATACTATTAATTGAACTCATATCTGGAGTCCTTCTTTTGAAAAGAACTGCTTCACCAACCTGAGCACTAGGACTTAAATTATTTAAAATGATCTCTTCAATCATTATGGATATTAGATCATTCGCTCTTATGAAAATCTCCTCTGCGGTTCCATATAGTGACAATTCTTTCTTAAGATAAATTGGTCCCTCATCCAACCCTTCACTCACCCTTAGTGCAGAAAGTTTTGTCTTATCTATCCCCCTAGCAATAAGGTTTTGCAGTGGACTACCCCCTCTACCAAATGGAAGGTCAGTCATATGAAACACAATACATTCAAATTCTTCAAGAATGTCCTTCGGAATTATGTAACTCCAGTGTGCAAAAAAAATCTTGTCTGGTTTTAATTGATGTAATCTATCAATAGAAAAATCACGCTTTGAGTTAATTAGTGAAATCTTACCCAAGTGAGACAGTTTTTGAGACAGGCCTTTATTCCAATTTTTTTCTGAGACAATAAGATAATTCATATCAATAAGTCCCAAGAAAGAGGGGTTCCTGCTTTTATTGACTTGTTAATTTTACGTCCTAAAAATAAATCGTAAAATTTCGGAGGGAGTCCGTCCGCTGGCCTAATGACTCTCAGATTATCTTGACTCAATACATCACCAGGTTCTATATCATCTGAGATATAAATCGATCTCTTATGCATAGAATTTTTAGATTCAGCTTTTTGAATGCCATACTGCACCTTACCTATCGCCCTAAAAGCACGTTCCGATTCAATTACTAAAGCACTCAACTCATGAGGTTCCATGCTAAATTCACTGTCCACACCCCCATCAGATCTGCGTATGGTAAAATGTTTTTCTATTACTTCGGCACCCAGAGCCACAGATGCCACAGATACCCCAATACCCATTGTGTGGTCTGATAATCCAACCCTGCAACCAAACAGTTCCTTTAAATGCGGGATGGTTAGCAAATTTGTGTTTTCAGCAGAAGAAGGGTAAGTACTAGTACATTTGAGCAAAGTAATATCGGTAGAACCGTTTTCTTTGAGCGTAGCAACAGCCTCATCAAGCTGTGCTACTGTTGCTGCACCTGTGGACATAATCACAGGTTTTTTTGTAGAAGCTATTTTTTTTAACAGGGGAATGTCAGTGTTCTCAAAAGAAGCGACTTTATAAATTTGGCAATCCAATGATTCTAAAAAATCCACAGCAGTCTCATCAAATGGAGAACTAAATGCAACTAAACCTCTTTTCTTAGCATGAATAAATATCTCCTCATGCCACTCCCAAGGAGTATGCGCTTCTTGATAGAGACTATGTAATTCCTTGCCATTCCAAAGCGAATTGGGATCATCAATAGTATGTACCCCTTTCATGGTCATTGTATCAGCAGTATACGTCTGAAGTTTAATTGCATCTGCACCTGCCGCGGCAGCTAAATCTACAATTTCAATTGCTCTATCTAGAGACTGATTATGATTACCAGACATTTCGGCTATTATAAACGGCCGTTTCTTTTTTGAGATATCAAGAATATTTTTTGTCATTCTAATTCTTTTCAATTAATTCAATCAAATGTGCCTCTCTAGAAATTAAGAATGCACAGAATGAGTTATCAAATGCCTCCGACTTGAAGGTTTCGATATGTCTAAATTTATTGGATTTAAGAAATGATATGGCTTCTTCTATATCAGGCACCAAATATCCAGTATGATAATATGTAGTTCCTTTTTTTGACATACTATTAATAATCGATTTTTCTGACAATGACTGAACAAGTTCGAGATAACTACCTTTTCCGGTTTCTACAAAACATACTTCGACTCCTTGACTTGAAATTTCATAAACATCAGATATAGAATTCTTGCCAAAAAGTTTAGAATAGGTTTCTATTGAAAAAGCCATATTCTGCGTAATAACACCTACATGATGAAATTTCAACATTAAATCGATTTTTTAATAAGCCTGCAAATATCTCTAACGTTTTTAATGTCGAGCACGTCATCTGATGAAATTTCAATGTCAAATTCATCCTCAATCGTACTTATGATAATTAGATGACGCAAAGAATCCCAATTTTCAACGTCTGACGCTTTGGTTTCCATTTGAAGACCTATCGACTCAATATTTAATACTGAGCTGACGATCGAATTAAGCCTTTCTAGAATCTCGTCCTTATTCATTCTTTTCAACTATATCAATGAAACAATTGTATTTCTGAGCTTCACTCACATTCAATATCCATTTGCCTTGTGAGTCGGCAAAATTAAGCTTTTTATATAAGTCTGCCACCAAGCTGTTTTTGTTAGTTGGCAAATACTGGCCAATTATCCTATCGTAACCCATAGATATTGCCTCCCCCAGTATATAATTCAATATAAACTCTTCCAGCCCTCTTTTTAAAACCCTACAACTCATTACCCATGAATCAACGAAAAGGTGATCGATTCCCTTTTTCAATACGACAACAGACACCAGTCCATTATCCCCAAATTTATCATTTAAAGAAAATGTTAATGGCAAATATTCCTCTGAAGTAGCAATCTCTTCTATTGCCTTTTCTGAATATCTAATCGTTCTTAAGTTGAATTGATTGGATCTTTGGATCAATTGCGTCACCCTTGGAATATTAAATTTATTAAAAGAAGAGACCTCACAACACATTTCTAAGCTTTTCAAAAAGGCACCTTCATCGGTAAAATTTGATTTTGAATTTATTCTTCTTGATTCTACTTGATATTGATTCGTACGATTAGAGTCGTTGATCGAGAATGAAGTTGTTTCAAAAAGGTTTAAGGATTCTAAATAATCCAGATACTTTGCCGGGTCAGATGGTAAATTTGGGATTATGACATCAGGAATGTTCTGTCTTACTATTTCTCTTTCAGCTGGATTGTCATCCAAAAATACCATAGAATCAAAACCGATATTAAGAACTTCCTGAATGCGCCTTATGTTGTCAGCTTTGTTGTTCCAATTAGCAACAAACACGGCGATATCATCCAGCCTTAGTACCATTTCCTTATGTTTTTCAAAAGGAAGTTTGGCGTTTTCTTCATTATTCTTACTACAAATTGCTAAAATTATCCCACGCATTTTCAACTCTTTCAGCCAGAGTTGAAATTCTGAAAATGCTTTTCCTATTCCAAGATTACCTATCTGAATTTTTTCAATACCGTCATCACCAATAACCCCGCCCCATAGGGTGTTATCTAAATCAAGAATTATACATTTTGCAATTCTACCTTCCGATGCTGAGATCGTGCCAACTAAGGACTGAGCTACAGCTGGCAAAAATTTTATACTAATAGTAATGTCTGCAGTCACATACATTTTAGGATCACGTGCAAAGGAATGCCCAACGCGACTGGTCATCGCACATAAATCATTAATAAAAACATTAGATGACTCACAGGCCATATCCATTAGCTCAAGATTATATTTTCTGATTTGGTATAACAAGGATGATTGAATATTATTCGCATAGTTGCCAAAAGTTGAATCATCTCTTTCCTGAAGGTTTAGTATAATAATCTTTGACGATAAGGTGTCTAAACAATGCAAATAGTTTCTAAGCAGCTCAATTTGAGTAACAGCAAATTTCTTACGTTCTGAAATTTCAGTGCACTTATAAAATGACTTTTTGAACTTATCTACTCCTAAAAATAGAATAATGTACTCTGGGTTGAATTCATATAATTCTGATTTAGAATTAAGAATTTGAAAGTCAATTTGATCATAATCTGCCTCATATAGTCTAATGTGGAGCTGATTTTCAAACCCTTGGGCTCTCACCATTTGTGAAAGCAATTGAGTTGCAGAATCTCCCAATATAGCCACTTTTACCTGCTTATAATCACCAAAATTCCTTTGGTTATTTCGTTGTAACTCGTTAAATGTTTTCATTCCATCTGTGATAAATTCTGCAACAGAAATTGCCTCAAATGTTTTTTGACTTCTTTTAAATTTGAAGGCATTTTTTCAAATTCTGATTTGGTTATTAAACGGTAGGATAAATTCATGTCCACACCTCCAACACGCTGCGAAATTATTCGTTGTTCTTTAATGCCAAAAAATTCATGAAGCATTAAAGTGTTTGTATTTTCCACTTTGCTTTGACTGTATATTTTATCGAGCTTTAGCTTTATAAAAGCAATTTGGATAATACAGAAAAAAAGTTCAAACCCTAGCCCTGAACCCAAATAACTGGGATTTAAATAAAGCCCAAACTCAGCTTGTTTCGTCTCGTTATTGTAATCATTAAAGTATATTACTCCCAAGTTTTTCTCGTTTCGCTTAGCTAAGAAATAGACCTTGTTTTCAGATGTTTTCAAACTTTCAATGAAGGAGATGTGTTCTTGAATTGGTATTTCATCGGAATTTATCATCCACTGACGTATCTCAATATTGTTTCTCCAGGATAATACCATATCGATTTCGTCAATACTTAAACAATTGAAGTTGATTAGTTGAATTCCCTCTATTTCGATTTGACCTTGTATATTCATGTTTTAGCTTTAGTGAAAAAACCGTTAATCTGCCTGCCTAGTCCTAAATCCGCATAAGCTCTATAAAGTGCATTAGTCTTCTCAATTGAGATTTGATGTAAGTGATTCTCTATCCCTACTCTACTGAAATGAACATTTTTGCCCTTCGTGTTGTCCTTTATGTAATTTGTATCAACATTATGTAATGCAAAATCAATTGGAAAATCTGTAATCACATCATGTGTATCCCAACCTGTCTTGTGCAACAGGTTCCTCAGCCCGTTCACGTTAAAATAGGAAATGTGGTCAGGTACAACAACCCAAAAAGGTTCTGAAATTTTACTTTTTTCAAGAAGCTCCATCTGAATACTCGAGAAATCATTGGGCACTTCAATTACCATAATTCCATCATCTTCAATTAGCTTTTTACATTTTTCTAAGAGACTTAGCGGATCTGTTACATGCTCCAGAACATTAATCATCCACAAGACTGAAAACTTCTCGTTTGATTGAATCAGTTTTTCCATGTTTTCATAGATATTACCTGTTGTCAAATATTTAGACATCTCAGGATTCATATGTTCACAACCATATTTGGAAAAATCTAAGCCTTGAACATTCCAACCTTTATCCCAAAAAAAATTCATCCCAAACCCCTCTCCACAACCAATGTCTAAGAGTGATTTAGTATTTGTTTTTTTTGATGAGAAGTAGGCTTTAATTATTTCATATTTTTGTTCTATTTTGTTTGAAAAATATTTTAGTTCCTCCGTAGTGTATTCTTTTGAATATGCCCCTTCTTCATTTTGATAATATTTGTTGGCATAATAATCTCTCAACTCCTTTTCATTTGGTTTCTGAGTTAATTCGTAATATCCCAATGAGTTCAATTGCACGTCACATCTCATATTAATCTTAATTAGTTATATTTCTGAAAGCATTTAGAAGCCTATCATGCGACTGACCATCAATGTAGCTGAAATTAGATTTTTTTGACAAAGCCATGTCAAAATCCCCTACGGTTATTTTAGTAAGTCTGAAATCTCCTTTTACGACATCCCCTTGTCGTTCAAAGTAATCACTTATTTCCTTTTGATTATCGGCGTAATAGCCTGTTATGAAAGGAGTTTTCAAAGCAATTACCTCGAATAAAATTGTACTACAAGGTACTATAGCCATCGACGCATTACTAATATGTTTTATCATGCCATTCTCGTCAATATTTTCTAATACTGAAATATTAGATTTTTTGTAAACAAATGAATGTAATTCACTTTTGTATGCATAAGATGATCCAATGACAATCGTTAATCTAATATTTTGATTAACCTCCAGGACTTCTTTTGCCGTTTTCAATGATAAATTATAATAGTCCGATCCTCCAAAACAAATCAGAATGTTGTCAGTTTGATTATTAGTCTTTCTGTATTCTGGTTTCAAAAATGGCTTTCTAAGGAGGACATAGTCTAAACCCAAAAGAAGGTTAGTTCGATTATGAACCAAATAGTCACTCACAGTAACTGATGGAGAATGATTGATGACAATGTCTGAAACGAACAACTGTGCGTGTAAATCGTCAATACATACGAGCTGGCATCCCTTCTCCTTTAGTTTTTTTTGATATTCAGTGTTGAAATAATAATTATCTAAAACTACAATATCTTCAAAATCCACAAAACCGCTAAACTGTACATAATGATCGTCACCTTCCGACAATTTAATCAACGCTATATCATTTTCCGCCGCAACAGATCGAACATGTGCACTTACAAACCTAGTACACAAAATACATTCAAAATCTTCTTTTAAGATTGTACCCAGCACTATGGATCGGGTAATATGTCCCAATCCTATTTTGGAATTCCCATCAGCCCTGAGTAAAACTCTTTTCCGCTTTTCCACTATTAAGGAATTGATATTTAAACTCTGCTATCTCCCAATCGGATAAATTATCTATATCCTGAACGTTTAGTTCATTAAGTACTATTCCTGATGCATTTTCGGAAAAGACTTTTTTTGATTTCATAAATTCTTTCACTTTAAGCCAATAAAACTGACCCGCATCGTGATAGTGATTCTCGAGATCTTGAGACCTGGATTCCAGATATTCTGGCCAAGCCATTATTATCTTTTCCTCGTTTGAAAACTTCAAACTTCTTTGAATTGGGTAGCTGTACTGAACTACTGGAAATACTGAGTCGTACCGACCCTGGTTAAGTATCTTTTCCCCCTCTCTCAACGATTCTATACTAATTAACGGGGCAGTTGGATATATGCAGCATATTTGATCATATAGCTCTCCTGTATTGATATAGCTGGTTAGTACTTCCTCAATTACATCTGGTGTAGTGGCATGATCATCTGCATTCTTGGATGACCTCCTAAACGGCACATCTGCTCCGAAGTTTTTTGCAATTTTTTCTATTTCTGAATCATCAGTTGACACCATCACGGTATCAAACAAGTTAGATCTAATTGCAATATCAATACTGTATGCAATGATTGGTTTACCCAGAAAATTACGTATGTTCTTCTTTTTAATACGTTTACTGCCTCCCCTTGCCGGAATCAATGCTAATCTTTTCATCCGACAAATTTAACTACTTGCTCAATTACGTATTCCTGGTCCTGTCCGGAAAGAGATGGAAACATAGGTAAACTCAAACATCTGCTATAATACTTTTCAGCATTAGGAAAATCTCCTTCCTTCCACCCAAACTGCTTATAATAAGGCATTAAATGAGTTGGAAAATAATGTATCTGAGAAAAAATATTTTGACTTCTTAGGTGATTATATAGGCCTAATCGATCATCTACTTCAATAACATAGAGATGATAAGCATGGCCCTCAATAATTCCAGATTGACCTTTGATTTTCTCCAAATCTTTAAAAGCCTCAAAGTATGTAGTCGCAATCTCTCTTCTCCGTTTAAGACATATGTCTGCCCTATTCAACTGACTCTTGCCTAAAGCCGCTTGAATATCCGTTAATCGATAATTAAACCCCAGCTCCTGCATTTCCATGTACCAGCCGGGCCAATCTACTTGGAGCACATTATTCCCAAAAGCTGTTGATTTGCTATTTCTAAAAGACGAAGCTTCCTTTGTTATACCATGAGTTCTTAATGTCAACAGCCTTTTGTAATACCCTTCGTTATTCGTTGTAATCATTCCTCCTTCGCCCGCAGCTATATGTTTAACTGGATGAAAAGAAAAAATAGCCAAGTCAGCGTGCTTCCCGTTACCGCATTGTTGCGAGACACCCTGAGAATCAATATAGTATCCACCTGGCGCATGGCATGAATCTTCAATTATCCATAATTCGTGTTCATCAGCAAGGGCCTTGAAATCTTCAAGTTCTACTCCTCTTCCTGCAAAATCCACAGGGATAATACCTTTGAAGGTGCCTTTCGGATGAGTCGTAAGAAGCTCTTTCACTTTGACAATATCGAGAAGATATGTTTCTGGGTCTATGTCGGCAAAAACGATCTCCCCTCCGCAATATCTAACACAATTAGCAGAAGCGGCAAAAGTAATTGGTGTAGTTATTACTTTCTGACCCTCTTGAACATTAACAGCCAGTGCACAAAGGTGCAACGCCGCAGTACCATTGGCGACAGCTACTGCATATTTTGAACCCGCATAATCAGCAAAGGCCTTTTCAAATTCATTAACCTTAGGCCCTTGTGTCAAATAATCACTTTGAAGCGTTTCTACAACAGCCTCAATATCTTCTTTTGTGATATTCTGTCTTCCGTATGGAATTACTTTCATAAAGTTAAACTTCGAACGTCTCGTCTACATGCTCTTTAATGAGCCGCCGTAAACCATCTACCGTTTCCCACTCTGTATTTTCACCTGAATTATAATTGAACCCAGAAGGTACTTTCCTAGCATCAAATTCTTTAATAAACTCATCAAGCTCCCAACCACGAGTAGCAGGCAAAATAGCATAATACTTGCCCAAATCGTAGGTGTAAAATGAATCTGAAGAAGTTATCATTTCTTCATGAACTTTTTCTCCTGGGCGTATTCCTACAATTGGTTTTTCGCACTCCGGACCAATAGCTTCGGCAATGTCCAGAATTTTATAAGAAGGTATTTTGGGAACGAACAGCTCTCCTCCCCAAGCATGCTCTAATGCATGCATCACCATGTCTACACCTCCTTGAAGAGAAATATTGAACCTTGTCATACTTCTGTCTGTAATTGGAAGTACTCCATCCGTTTTCTTTTTTATGAAAAACGGAATGACGGACCCGTTGGACCCCATAACATTTCCATACCTAACTACAGAGAAACGAATTGGATTCCCTCCTTTGATATTATTCGCTGCAACAAATAACTTGTCTGAGGTAAGTTTTGTTGCTCCATACAGATTAATCGGTGCACATGCTTTGTCTGTTGATAAGGCCACCACACGTTCAACATCTGTTTTGAGACATGCATGTACTACATTTTGAGCTCCGCCTATATTGGTTTTTATACACTCTTCAGGGTTATACTCGGCTATCGGAACGTGTTTCATAGCCGCAGCATGTATGACGTAATTTACATCCTGAAATGCCCTTACCAACCTTTCTTTATCTCTTACATCACCTATGAAAAATCTCAATTGCGGAAAACTGCTTGATGGGTAATCCTGAGCCATTTGAAATTGCTTTTGCTCATCTCTTGAATATATGATTAACCTTCTTACTTCTGGAAATTCTGTAAGGATATGCTTAGTCAACGCTTTCCCTAATGAACCCGTTCCGCCAGTTATTAAAATTGATTTATTGTTTAACATTAATTTTACTCGAATTACATTAACAAAAAGTAATAGAATGCTGCTGTATAGAAATTTTGCACTACAAAGTATGATTTATACGCTTATAAAAATACATTATAACTAAGCCCATAAAAGATAGAAACAAAACTACAAAGACTGTCCTAATAAGAATTATCAAGCCACTAACATTGTCTTCAATTGGCACTATTACCGGCTCTAACACAGTAACAACCGGCGTGTCTTCTTGAACCTTTATTTTAGCTTGTTCAAATTCCTTTAGCAAAGTCTTAAAAATTTCGAAAGCTAAGTCATGTTCGGTCTGGAGCTTTGATTCTCTAATTTTAAATTCACTAGAATTTATGTTCATATTTCTATCACCGAACCTTGCATATTCAAGTTGAATTTGTTCGAATCTATGCCTCGCCTCATTCAACCTTTGTTCGATAAAGGCTAAGTTCGCCTTTGCCATACCGATCTTATAACCCACCACATATTTTGTCAGCAACTGAATACTAATACTAGCCAAATCAGCCGCTGCTTGTGGATCTGGCAAGGTAACTTTCAATTCAACTATTCCGGTCTCCTGACTTATTACTAATCGAATCCTTTCTTGCATATCATTTATCAATTTCAATTGCCCTACCGAGAAAGTAATAAGAGAATCCTTGCCTGAAAAGCTTAATAACTCATATTCATCCTTTTTCTCGCTTTTAGCTGCTGAAAGTATTTTCTGTGGTAGTCCTATAGTGTATTCTTTTACAGAATAAAGGATTGACGGTCTGTGGAAATCCCTAAAGTAGCTGTATGTAGAAACTTCTTTATTTATGTTAGAAAACCTGATAACCGATGTTAATAATTCAACCTGAAATGGAACACTTTTTACAATTTCTGGAAACAATAAAGGAGGTATAGAATTCTCTTGATTTGCAGAAATACCTCCGCCAATTCCAATTAAGCCCCCATACTGTCTCAAT
Source organism: Cyclobacteriaceae bacterium (assembly GCA_049115735.1). Taxonomy (GTDB): domain Bacteria; phylum Bacteroidota; class Bacteroidia; order Cytophagales; family Cyclobacteriaceae; genus CAXBNB01. The sequence goes on from JAGDZP010000004.1 coordinate 538,137, forward strand.
AAGCTGCTTGCTCCACTTGTAGATGTTCCTCCGCTTTCTGGGATTAATAGAGCCCTAGCATCATACTCTTTAGATATAGTCAGTGCAATAAACACGCCCAGCAAAATTCCAACAATCGACGCAACAAATAGCAATTTTAATTTTTGACTTATAAAAGAAAAAAAATCTTTTATGTCAATCCTTCCTTCGTTATCAAATTCATGTTCTTCTTGGATAGGAACCAAACGATACTCTCCAAGTAGATCATTAGGTAATTTTTGTTTGGTCATGGAGTAACATTTTAGAAACGAATTGATTTAATGTTATTGCTTGAAGATTGATTATTCTTATGGGTTTAAAAACAAAGTAGCTCGAGTCATTATAGTATTATTCCAACCTCATATAAAATATCATTTTGGTAATCCATTTTAAAGAATGCAATAAATTTTCTAATTGAACATCAGTTTCCAAGTCTATCAATCAACAAAGTAAGAGTACTCAATGTAGTAGTTATCGCCAATATCTCCTGAATACTCATACGGCTTCTGGTTGGGCGTCTTGGTACAATGATTTCTGATCCTGGTTCTACCACCGGGTAGTTCTTAAACCATAAAAACCTTTTTGTCTTCGCAGCTGTTCCGTTTGGATATATCACGAAGGATTTTGCCAATCTCGCTCTTTCATTTGTTCCTCCAGATGCCGCAATATAGTCCTTAAAAGACAATTGATCTCCATGTTTTATGGTCAATGGGTAGAGTACTTCGCCTTTAACTCTGACTGTCTCAAGTTGCCTAGGAATACTCAAGACATCTCCTTCTTGAAGAATTAGATCAAATTTTGATCTAGGGTTTTGAAGTATTTTTTCAAGATCAATTCCTACAGTTTCAAATTGTTTAATCTCAACCGCATCAACCAGTGAGTCCTGCTCCTGGAGTGCTTCTAGAGCCTCCTTCTTTTGAGCAACTGCGGCATCATTGTCTGCTTTGTCTGCTTCATAGAATTCCGTTCTTCGGATCAATTGAGCACCTCTAGGATAACCATAGGCTGTTATGCCACCTGCTCTAGAAATCAATTCAGAAATGCGCTCATTTCGAACTTTAAGTGTATAAATACCAGGGTACTTAACTTCGCCCTCAATCTCGACTGACACCTGCTCAGAGTAGCCAGGCGATTTTCTTATTGTAACAATGTCAAATGGCTCTAATTCAAAATGAGAGGCGTCTTGAGATAGGGCTGCATTGGCACTGATCGTAAACTCGAATGTTTCAGAGACCACTGAACTAACCCCATCCGTTTTTTCAGGTCGTCTAGCTACCTCAATAATTTTGGCTGACGCAGATTCCCGCATACCGTCTGACAGAATGATTAAATCCTCTACCGTCATCTTCGATACGAAGGGAAATATTCCAGGATTCATGACCTCTCCCTTGATTGTCAGAGTTTTATCCTCACCTAAGTCAAAAATAGAACTTATTTTGATTAGGTCTTCGTTTTTAAGGATGATGTCTTCAGCTTTTCCACTTAGTAAATCGCTTACCTCAAAAGATAGGTTGGAAATAGTGTAATCATCGTTTAGCCTGATGATCAACCCCCTGCCTGTAAACGCATCACCACGTAGGCCTTCTGCATTAGCAATCAATTGTTTGGCCGTCAACCCTTCGGTCAATTCATATTCCCCAGGCATATTAACTGCCCCTTCGATCCTTACTCGATTGGTATAACGATCAATAAGTTGATTAACATTGATTATATCACCATTGCTAATTGTTGTATTCTTATAAGCCTCCTTATCAACTGTCAACAATTCTTTCTGCTTCTCTCCATTTCTTTTGATTTGAATGCTGGAAGTATAAGCATTCTCTGTAAATCCTCCTGCGAATTCCAGTACTGAATAAAGGCTTTCATTATCCATTGGCTCATATATACCCGGCCTTTTCACCTCTCCGTCCACGGTTACTCGATTGATATAGGTTTTGACCAGTACTACATCCTGATCTTCTAATTTAAGATCATTGGATAGTTGACCTTGCAGCAAGTATTTGTAAATATCAAGTGTCCCTACTACTTTATTATTTCTAACAAGTTGTATGTCTCGCATGGAACCATTTTCAGTTGGCCCTCCAGCATAGTAGAGGGCATTGAAAGCTGTGGAAAATGAGGATAGGGTATAGGTCCCGGGATTGGTAATTTCTCCGATTACATTCACCTTTATACTTCGTGTAGCACCTAAGGACATTTGAAAAAAGGTGTTTGGACTTTGGTCATTTCTAGACATTAGTCCCGAGTATATCTTTGACAGCCTGCTTTTGACTTTTGCAGACGCCCGTTCCACAGTCAAGCCGTTAATATATATTGGACCCAAGTTACTCACTAAAATTGACCCTTCCGGGCTTACAGTTAGCATATAAGACTGCTCTGATGCTCCCCAAATGTCAATGATCACCTCATCGCCGGGTCCAATCTGGTAATTCTTTGGTGTAGGGGTATTTATGCTCGGTTCAAAATTTAACTTCCTGTCTTTGAATATTTCAGATCCGAATATTTTTAGTTCCTTTTCCAGCAGTAGCTCTTCGAGAAGTGCAATCGAGTCTAGCTCAACAAGGTCATCAAAAATTCCCAAGCTTAACTCTGTTTCGAGAATAGCCTGATTGTCCTCTCGGATTCTGCTGATACCATCAGCCGTTCCTGTGTTTTGTCCACTGCTATCACCCAAGGAATTTATTCTATTGCGAAGCTTTTGGATTTGAAGGTCGGACATGCCCCTTTGTTTGGCCAATAGCAAGAGTTGCTGTTCAGACAACCCACTTTCCTGGGCCCTTTTTAAGTACGCGGCAATTTGGTCTTCCGACAAGTCATCCACATTTACTTTGCTCAAATTCGAGATCGAATTGACATCCTGTGCATGAATGAAGTTGGAAGAAAAAATTGCTAATACGGTAACGAGAAGCAGTTTTTTGACCATTTAACTTGTTGTTTTATAAGGATGGAAAACATCCTTTTTAAAAACGAGTGCAAATATAAGATTATTTAATTCGAAACATCAATGGTTGAGCACAATGAAATGTGGATTGAGTAAGTCTTCCTTGTTGTAGAGCAACTCCTCTTTCATTTCTTTCTGGTATACTTTTGCCCCAGATTCTTCTACAATAGCGTTGGCTGCCGCAGTATCCCACTCCATGGTTGGAGCAAAACGAGGATAGACATCCGCTGTTCCTTCAGCTATTGCAAGTAGTTTAAGGGAACTACCCATACTCACGACTTCCGGTTTGTTAAGACTATCTAAAAATTGTTGGGTGTCGTCATTGAGGTGAGACCTTGAAGCAACTACCTTCAGCCCCTCGTCTTGCAAGGTGATCTTGTTAGACCTTAGCTCACCTACCCCCTCTTTACTTTTTACAAACGCCCCTTCGCCTTTGACGGACCAATAGAGCTTTTGCGTTACAGGAACGAATACGACTCCTGCTATTGCTTTCCCATCATGAATCAGCGCAATATTGACAGTATATTCACCATTTCGCTTGATAAATTCTTTCGTTCCATCCAAAGGATCTACCATCCAGAAATGATCCCAGCTTTTTCTCTCCTCGAAGGGAATACTTTTTCCTTCTTCACTCAAAATCGGCAAATCAGTATTTTCCAAATGAGAAACTATCACATTGTGGGCTTGCTTATCCGCGCGAGTTAAGGGGGAATCATCTCCTTTAAGCTCAACATTGAAATCATCACTGTTGTAGACTTCAAGGATTGCCTTGCCTGCTTCTACAGCGGCATCTTTTGCAATTTCAATTAGGTTTTGATAATTACCCACCCCTAGCCCCTCCGAGGAGGGGAATTCATTGCTTTTGGCATGAGCATTTGATTGTTCAATTGATGTGCCTTTCATATCACTTTCTTGCGTAAATTGGATTTCCAGATGACATAGTTTTGGTAGTTTTGTTTAATGCTTCAGCGCTCCCCTCCTTGGAGGGGTTGGGGGTGGGTTTTTCTTCCATTTTTTCTTCAATCCAATATTGTATTGTCCTTAAGACGTTTGAAATATTTTCTTTGACTTCCAAATCATCAAATCTTAGAAATTTTACTCCAAGATTTTCCAGAATTATTTGTCTGTCTTTATCTAATTTAAAAGACTCTTCATGATAGTGACTTGAACCATCAACCTCTATAGCGAGCATTAAATCTTTACAATGAAATTATCAATTGGCCTTTGTCTGTCAAAATCAAAGTCCAACATTTTCTTTTGTTTCAATTCATTCCATAACAGAACCTCGTAAAATGTCATATTTTTTCTGAGGCTCTTTGCCAAGGATTTTAGCTTGGGGTTGTAGGGTATGATTTTTCTTCTCTTCATGGCTATCGACGATAGTTCAACCCACCCCTAGCCCCTCCAAGGAGGGGAATTTGGCATTTCTGTTAATAAAAAAACATGCAGGTAATTTAAACTACCTCCTATATAATCATTCCGGCGGCCACCGTTTCATTTGTGGCTTCATCGACAATGATGATGCTTCCTGTGTTTCTATTTTTTCTATAAGAGTCAACCAGAATCGGTTTGGCTACCCTCATTTGAATTCTGGCAATGTCATTCATCTTGATGTCCGTGTCCTCCTCATTCCTGTGAAGCGAGTTGATATCAAGTTTGTATTGAATTTCTTTGATAATGCCTTTAACCTCATTTGACGTATGTCTAACTAAATACTTTGCCCTTGGTTTTGGCCCCTGAGGATTCAACCAACAAACCATCGTATCTACATCCTGCATCACTTTAGGTTGATTTTGACTCCTCACTATCATATCCCCTCTGCTTATATCGATTTCATCTTCCAGCGTAATCGTTACCGACATTGGTGCAAAAGCCTCATCAAGATCTCCATCGTAGGTACTTATGGTTTTTACTTTTGACTCAAGTCCTGAAGGCAATACAGTCACCTCATCACCAGGTTTGAAAATACCTCCTGCAATCCTGCCTGCATATCCTCTGAAATCATGGAATTTGTCATTTTTTGGTCGGATCACAGTCTGGACTGGAAAGCGGCAATCAATGTGATTGTGGTCGCTACCGATATGAATGGTTTCCAAGGTATTCAACAGTGTCGAACCTTGATACCAGGGTGTATGTTCCGAACGGTTTACAATATTGTCCCCTTTAAGAGCTGAAATTGGTACGAACCTCACATCTTTTACATCGAGTTTAGCTGCAAACTGCCTGAATTCTTCCACTAAGTCGTTGAATACATCCTGGCTGTAATCAACCAAATCCATTTTGTTTACGCACACTACCAAGTGAGGTATTTGAAGTAAAGATGCGATAAAAGAATGCCTTCTGGTCTGTTCAACTATGCCATTACGTGCATCAACTAAAATCAGAGCCAGATTAGCTGTAGATGCTCCGGTAACCATATTACGGGTATACTGAATATGACCTGGTGTATCGGCTATAATGAATTTTCTTTTTGGCGTGGCAAAATATCTGTATGCCACATCGATGGTTATTCCTTGCTCCCTTTCATCTTTTAAGCCGTCAGTTAACAAAGCCAAATCAACGTGCTCAAGTCCCTTTCTCTCGCTAGATACTTTTACGGCTTCCAGCTGATCTGCAAATATTGATTTTGAATCGAAAAGTAATCGGCCTATTAAAGTACTTTTTCCATCATCCACGCTACCCGCTGTAGTAAAACGAAGTAGCTCCATGTTGTGATATTGGTTTTCGGAATAGGGTTTTGGGTTTTGGTTTGCTATAGTCATTGATCAAATTTTTTAACTGAATTTCTAAATGCGTTTAATTTGGATTGAAGCTCATGGATTTTTGAAATGAGAGCTTCAAAATCTGTCTCGAATAACTGTATTTCTCGGATTATCATTAAGTGAGTTTCTAATTCAAATGCCGATCCTAGAGCTATTTCCAGAAATCGAATGAACTCTTTGTTGGAGGACCTGCTACATCCTTCGGCAATATTTGCTGGAATCGAAGCTGCTGATCTTTGCACTTGGCTTTGTAAACTATAGGTTTCGTTTTTTGGAAACAAACTTCCAAGTTTGTAAATAGAAACTGAAAGCTCCATTCCAATTTTCCAAACTTCTAATTCCCTAAAATTTCTCATTGTTACCTAAAGCCTAATTCCAAATGCCAAAGACCTTCAAAAATATCCTTCTTTTTTTCTGTCTTCCATTGATGTTTCCGAGCGCTTGTCATCTGAGCGATTTCCTCTTTCGGTTTCTCTAACGGCAGACACTTCAGCAACAATCTTTTCTAAATTGTCTGCTTCAGATTCTATACCTCCAGTTATCGTGATGTCACCCAATGTCCTAAACCTTATTCGCTTTTTCTCGATTTTCTCTCCATCCCTTAACTTCATTAAAGGATTATTTGGCAACCAGGTACCATCCCTTCTTACGACTTCTCTTTCGTGAGCTATATACAATGAAGGAATGGCAATATTTTCAGACAGGATATACATCCAAATATCCATCTCAGTCCAGTTGCTGATTGGGAATACCCTGAAGTGCTCTCCATGGTGATGCTTTCCGTTAAATATATTCCACAATTCCGGGCGCTGGTTTTTTGGATCCCACTGACCAAATTCATCTCTATGTGAAAAGAACCTTTCCTTTGCCCTTGCTTTTTCCTCGTCTCTTCTGGCACCTCCTATACAGGCATCAAATCCATGTTCTTCAATAGCATCTAATAATGTTGTGATCTGAGCAACATTCCTACTAGCATTTTTGCCAGTCTCTTCAGCTACTTTACCATCATCTATTGACTTTTGCACAGAACCCACAATCAATTTCACCCCTAGTTCATCAACAAGATCATCTCTGAATTTGATTGTTTCCGGGAAATTATGTCCTGTGTCAATGTGGAAAAGTGGAAATGGGATTTTCGCGGGATGAAAAGCCTTTTTCGCCAAATGAGTTACAACAATTGAGTCCTTTCCTCCAGAAAACAATATTGCAGGATTCTCAAATTGAGCAAATACCTCACGTAAAACGTAGATTGATTCTGCTTCTAGCTCCTTTAAATGGGTGAGATAATAATTATTCATATTAAGCTTTGATTTTCTTTTTTACTATTTCATATATTCTGTTCACTCCGTCTTCAACACTTAATTGATGAGAAGGAATGTTAATGTCTGCATCTGTTGGCTCCTCAAATGGAGAATCTATGCCAGTAAAGTTTTTTATTTCTCCTCTTCTAGCCTTTGCATATAATCCTTTCACATCTCTCTTTTCGCATTCCTCCAACGGACAATCCACGAATACTTCTGTATAATTTTCTTCGCCAACTAAGGATTTTACTTTCTCTCTTTCCTCTGAGAAAGGTGTGATGAATGCTGTAAGAACAACGACACCAGCATCCAAAAACAGCTTAGACACCTCAGCGATTCTTCTAATATTTTCTTTTCGGCTTTCATCAGTAAAATTCAAGTCGTTATTTAAACCCGATCTAATGTTATCACCATCAAGAATATATGTATTTAAGCCATCTGCAAACAACCTTTCTTCCAGACTACTTGCCAGGGTTGATTTGCCTGAACCAGACAATCCTACAAACCAAATCAACTGTGGTTTATAACCCAGTTTCTTGATTCTATCTGCTACTGATACCGCATGGCTGTGTGGAATAATATTCTCTGTCATGATGTTGATTTGCTTTTGTTCCGGCTATCAAGTCCAAGGTTTATTCTATACCAGGCCTCTTCATGACCATAATAAAACAATAGCTTTAGCACTGATTCGATCAGGGCAACAAAAGTGGCTTTTTCCATTGCCCCCTCGTGTCCGCTGAAAAATAATAAGGCCAAAATAAAAGTAGTTCCACTTGCCAAAATCCTCCATGTAATTGCCTTGGCTATGTGTCTCATTTTGTGGCCTAATCCAAGGTTTACCTTAAACCAAATCCTTTCATGAAGGTAATAAATAAGCATTTTTATGGTTGTCTCAAAAACAACAAGCAAGGACACCCTTCCGACTTCAGCTCTTCCAAAGAATATCAGTGCCAACGAAAAAGTTGTACCGGAGGCGATGACCCTCCAGGTTATGCTTTTTGCAATATGTCTTACTCTGCTGTCCATTGTAATTTGGGTATTGAAACCTTGCCTTTTCGAGAGTTTCTGGTTTCGAGCGGGCAAAGTAGATGAATAAATATTTAATCTACAAGGAAATTACTCCTTTTAGTCTATCGGATTAGTAGATTAATGGAAATTAACGGTTTGGATACGTAGTTTTTTAGCAAAAAGTTGTTCATGACAGGCTCATATACATACGAGCATTTTAGCGATCACAATAAACTTAACATGGAAGAAAAGTTGATTATTATCAATTTTGATATCAATCCTATATGTTTACATAAACTTCAGATTCCATGAGAAAAACCCTTTTAATTCTTGTTTTCATATCTTTAGTCTTGCCACAAACATCTAGTGGCTGGGGTAAAACCGGACACAGAGTGGTAGGCCAAATTGCCTACAATCATATGACTAAAAAAGCGCGTAAAAACATTCAGAAATTTCTAGGTAATGAGTCACTCGCCAATGCCGGAAATTGGATGGACTTCATACGCTCAGACAAAGATTATGACCACCAAACACCCTGGCATTATTGCACCATACCTGACAGCCTTACTTATGAAGAAGCAGGCGCTCCTGAAGAAGGTGATGTTATTATTGCTTTAGAAAAAATAATCGGTGAGCTGAAGTCTAAAAACTTCTCTGAAAATGAGCTTTGGGCGATTAGATGCCTCGCTCATCTAATAGCAGATATCCATCAACCCCTTCATGTAGGAAATGGCAAGGATAGAGGAGGAAATGACCTTAAATTGAAATATATGTACCAAAACTCAAACCTTCACAGGGTCTGGGATAGTGGCATGATAGATCACCAGCAGCTGAGTTTCACAGAATACACAGCTACTATAGATTTCGCAACGCCTTCTCAGGTAGAGCAATGGCAAAAAGTAGGTGTAAGGGAGTGGGCATTGGAGTCAAAATCGTACAGAGAGCAGGTTTATGAGATCCCAGAAGATAAGTTTTTGACCTATAAATACACCTTTGATAATATTGAAACGGTTAATCTAAGGCTTCTTCAGGCAGGAATTAGGTTGGCCGGAATCCTGAATGATATTTATGGGTAAGTCAGCTCTCAAACATACTTCATATTGTATTAATCCCAGTTCAGATTCGATTATTCCTACTTTCTTTCTAAATCCATTACCTTTGAGAAAAGTTTTTAAATATGGAAAGGGCCATACTTTCTTTTGTTACCGCATTTGCAATCAGCTATCTGATTTTTCCTCCTGCTATCAAGGCTTTTTACAATTTTGGCCTTGTTGACAATCCTGGAGGTAGAAAAATACATACATCAGAGACGCCTGCTTTAGGCGGCATTCCAATTTTTTTAGGCGTAATACTTTCACTTTCGGTATGGCTGCCAATAGGAATGATAGCCAATTACAAATTCTTCATTGTGGCCATAGTGTTTATTTTCATTTTAGGCCTTAGAGATGACTTAAGCCCAGTCAAGGCAATTCAAAAACTAATAGGTCAGATTGCAGCGGCATCTTTACTATTCTTTCTCTGCGATATAAGAATAGAATCATTTTATGGCCTTTTTGGTCTATATCAGATGCCTCTCTGGCTAAGCTATTTCGCCACCGTGTTCACAATTATTGTAATTACAAATGCTTACAATTTGATTGATGGTATAGACGGTCTGGCCGGATCTGTCGGCTTAATCACGTTATTATTTCTGGGCACTTGGTTTTTAATAACCGGTGAAGAGCATTTTAGCTTTATAGGGCTAGCATTTGCCGGTGCTATTCTGGCTTTTCTTATATACAATTGGAGTCCGTCAAAAATATTTATGGGCGATTCCGGATCGTCAATTATTGGTCTATTAATTGCCTTTTACACAATCTATTTTATCAGCTCAAATGCTCATCTTCCCAGTTCTGCTACATTAAAATTCAAAGCAAACATAGGTACTCCTGTAGGTCTGCTGATTATTCCATTGCTTGACACTTTTAGAATTTTTATTAAAAGAACGTTTGCCGGTAAGTCCTTTATGAAACCAGATAACAACCACATTCACCATGTTTTACTGTCCCTGGGAAATGACCACAAGCAAGCCACTATTATCCTCATTTCCATTAAATTGGCTTTCCTTATTTTGGTTTTTTCCCTAAGGAAATATCCAGATATGGTAGTTTTACCAATCGTGGTTGGGAGTGCTATTTTGTTCAGTGTTATTCTCAATCTGGCTTATAAAAGACACCAATCTAAGCAAGGTGGTAATAAAGGAGATAAACCAAATCAAGTCTTTATAAACAAGGTCGGCTGATAGCCGGAAAATTGCTTGTTCATTTTTCGGTTGAAGTTCAAACATTGTCCTTCTAATTTTGTCCTATTAGAACTAAATTGAAGTGCCATGCAGCTTTCTATTCTCCCCGCAGAAGATACAATGTATCAAGCCTTGATCGAAAAGGACAGTTCATTCGAAGGTGTATTTTATGCGGCAATCAAAACTACAGGAATATTCTGCAGACCAACGTGTCACGCCAAAAAACCTAAAAAAGAGAATGTAGAATACTTTGGCTCAACGAGTGACGCCTTAAATAATGGATACAGGCCCTGTAGGGTTTGCCATCCCATGGAATTGAAAGGAGCTGTGCCTGAGTGGTTAAAAAATTTATTGGAAGACGTTGAAAAGAACTCAGAAACCAAAATCAAGGATTATGATCTGAGACAAAGAGGACTTGATCCAGCCAGGGTCAGACGTTGGTTCAAAAAAAACCATGGGATCACTTTTCAATCATTTCTTCGGTCGCATAGAATAAATAATGCCTTTGGTCAAATCAGGCATGGTGAGAAAGTAATACAATCTGCCTATGAGAATGGATACGACTCGTTAAGTGGTTTTTTAGATGGCTTCAAGAGTTCTACAGGTTTTTCTCCGAAAGAAAGTAAATACAAACAGGTAATTACCGTGACGAGAATTCCTACTCCCCTCGGCCCGATGCTAGCCGGAGCAACAGATGAGGGATTGTGTTTGTTGGAATTTACGGACCGCAGAATGTTGGAAACTCAGATTGAAAGGCTCAGAAAATACCTGAAGGCCGAACTAGTACCAGGTAAAAGTGAATTGTTTGAATCACTTCAAAAGCAACTAAGCGAATATTTTGAAGGTAAAAGAAAAGCGTTCGATATCCCTTTGGTTTTTCCTGGTTCTGAGTTTCAAAAGAAAGTATGGAAGGTGCTCTGCGATATCACTTATGGTGAAACCAGATCTTATAAGGAGCAAGCCTTTGCGGTAGGAAACCTTAAAGCCATACGAGCTGTAGCAAAAGCTAATGGAGATAACCGAATTGCCATAATTATTCCCTGCCATAGAGTGGTAGGGTCAAATGGAGAGATGGTTGGTTACGGAGGGGGTGTCTGGCGCAAGCAATGGATGCTGGAGCTTGAAAGGCAGCATTTCAATAAATAGAAAAAGCCAGAACTTATCGCTCTGGCTTTTGTCCTTCACCTAAACCTCCTAATAAAACTTTAGCCTACATAGGCTCCAAATTCTTTTTCAATGGCCTTGGGATTTTGGGCATATCCCGCACCTACTTGAGCAGACATGGTATCCGGGAATATATCTTCAACTCCACTGTCCAATGCATCGTACGTATTCTTAGCCACATTCTCAGGTGAGTCCTTATCCATCTCAAAGCCTTTCGCCATATCTGTATCTATTGGCCCAGGATAAACACCTGCCACCAGCACATTTTCATTGGCCAGCTCACCGCGCAACCCTTGCGTAATGCTGTGCACCATGGCTTTGGTGGAAGAATAAGTACCTATGGAAGGCATATTTGCTAATCCTGCAGCTGATGACACATTTACAATGGCTCCTGAATCTTTCGCCTTTATGATATCGACAAACGCACTTGTCAGCCTAACCAACCCAAACACATTCACGTCAAGGTGGTTTTGAAGTGACTCAAGTGCTCCCGGCACAGCAAATCCACCTCCTGCTAATACTCCAGCATTGTTGATCAATATTTCCACATCACCTGCCGCCTTAGCTACATTCTTAACGGAATTTTCATCCGTTACATCCAAATGCACCGGTACCAGTTGATCTCCAAATTCTTGAGCCAGAGATGAAAGCGTTTCGACATTTCTTGCTCCTGCATACACTTTTTCGGCACCTCTATTAAGCGCCTCAACTACCAATGCCCTTCCGATTCCCCTGTTGGCACCACTGATCAATACTACTTTTCCTTTTACATTAATTTTTACTTCTGACATTTCTTAGGTTTTTAAGTTTTAGAAATTACTGCGTGTGCTAACGATGAAGAGCAATTCATGGCTATAAATTTTTATTGTATATTTATCATTCTGATATAAATATTTCAATAGCATGATTAATCTGGAATGGCTTAGAACGTTTCGCGCTGTATACAAAACTAAATCGCTGAGCAAAGCATCCGAAATGCTTAAAATCAGTCAGCCTACTGTCAGCCAGCATCTCGTAGCACTCGAAGCTCGAATGGGTAAAAAACTTTTTGTCCGCAAATCCAAAGGGGTGTCAGAAACGGATGAAGGCAGGATGCTCAATACCCTGGTTGCCGGCTCTATGGAATCCCTCGAAAATGCGGAATCTATGCTGACTCAAAAGGATTCTCAGATAAAAAATATTGTCACCATTGGCATATCAGAGCACCTATATAAGACATTATTATGCAATCGAATAGTAAAACTGGGTAGCCACGTTCATGTGAAATTTGGTAAGAAGGCAGACCTGATAAAAGATGTTGAGCAAGGCAACTTGCTTTATGCCATCATACCTGATAAGATCAACACTTTCGATACACTCTGTTTCCCAATTACCAAACAAAAGGTGGTTTTGGCTGGAACACCGGATATCAATTTCTCAGAATTGAAGCTGCTATATGCCAAGAACAAGAAGGCGGCACAGCGCTGGTTGAGCAAGCAAACATGGTACGCTCATGACATCAATTCGAGTTTCATCAAGATCTATTGGCTAACAGTTTTTGATAAAACGAGACCAGCCATCATTCCCAATTACATCATACCAAATGAGTATGAAGTGCTTTTTCAGCAATCGAACGGCTCTGGAGTATCTGTAGCTTTTGACAGCTCGGTGAAATCATTTGTAAAGGATGGAAAACTCCAGGTTTGTGAACTAAAATCCGTAGAATACCGTGAGCTTTCCTTGATTGCCAACAAACAAAAATCCAATCCAGAGCTTACGGCAGAATTTGTCAAGCACCTAAAGGGTCAAAAATAGAAAAAGCTTCACCAACCAGTTGATGAAGCTTTTTCTAATAGAGTTTATAACTACCTAATAACTGTCTTCATGTACAGACAACACAGCCCTTCCAGATGGGTCTGCCATGTTTTGGAATGATTCATCCCATGCCAATGCTTCAGCGGTGCTACATGCCACAGACTTCACTGATGGTACAGTCTTGGCAGCTGACTCTGAAGGAAAATGACCTTCAAATATTGTTCTGTAGTAATACTCTTCCTTGCTCTGTGGAGGGTTTACGGGAAACTTCTTAGCAGCACTAGCCAAATCTTCATCTGACACAGCTTCTGCAACAACTTCCTTCAAGGTGTCAATCCAGTTGTAGCCAACACCGTCTGAGAATTGTTCTTTTTGCCTCCAGGCGACACTTTCGGGCAAATAGTCTTCAAATGCTTTTCTCAAAATCCATTTTTCCATTCTACCATTGCTCCCCGCCATTTTATCTTTAGGATTCAAGGTCATGGCCACATCCATAAATTCTTTATCCAGGAATGGCACACGTCCTTCAATTCCCCAGGCAGCCAGAGATTTGTTTGCCCTTAAGCAATCGTATAAGTGAAGCTTGTCTAATTTTCTAATTGTTTCTTCATGGAATTCCTGAGCATTGGGTGCCTTGTGAAAATACAGGTATCCACCAAATATTTCGTCAGCACCTTCGCCAGACAATACCATTTTTATACCCATGGATTTAATCACTCGAGCCAACAGATACATTGGCGTAGACGCTCTGATGGTAGTAACATCATAAGTCTCCAAATGATAAATTACATCCTTCACTGCATCCAAGCCTTCTTGAATTGAAAATAATATTTCATGGTGTACAGTACCAATGTGATCAGCAACTTTCTGAGCTGCTGCCAGATCCGGAGAACCTTCTAAGCCTACTGCAAAAGAGTGCAGCTGAGGCCACCAGGCTTCTTTTGAATCTAGAGTTTCTACTCTCAATGCGGCAAATTTTTTAGCCACAGCCGAAACGATGGACGAGTCCAAGCCACCTGAAAGCAATACACCATAAGGCACATCAGACATCAGCTGACGGTGCACCGCATCCTCCAATGCTCTTCTCAACTTCACCACATCAGACTCATTGTCCTTTACATCAGAATACTCAGTCCAATCGCGCTCATACCATTGTTTTAACTCACCATATTTGCTTGACCAAAACTTTCCTGGAGGAAATTCTTCAATCTTAGCGCAAACACCTTCTAGCGCCTTCAACTCAGATGCTACATAGAATTGACCGTCATCGTCCCATCCCATGTATAACGGAATAATTCCCATGTGATCCCTTGCTATTAGATACTCATCCTTGTTTTGATCATATAGTGCAAATGCGAAAATTCCGTTCATCTCATCAATGAAATCAACTCCCATTTTTGCATAGAGAGCAAGAATTACTTCACAATCAGATTGGGTTTGAAACTCAAAATCACCATTCAGGCGTTTTCTCAAATCCTGATGATTATATATTTCACCATTAGCAGCCAATACAAGTTGGCCATCTTTGCTGTACAAAGGTTGCTTACCAGATTTAGGATCCACAATGGTCAACCGCTCGTGAGCCAAAATAGCCTTATCACAGCTAAATATACCAGACCAATCCGGCCCGCGGTGACGAATTTTTTTAGACATTTCGAGTGCTTGCGGCCTCATTTCCTGAGAACTTTTTTTCAATTCAAACACTCCCACTATTCCACACATACTGTTTGCTACTTTTTAGTTTAATTCGATTATTCTCCGCTTTATTTTGAAGCAGAATACAAAGTAACTTCCAATTTTTTTATTCAAAAAGAAATTCCTACGGTCATTCAATATATGCTTCAAATTATTAGATGATTTTTAACAATCTGCCAATTAACTGTGCTTATTTTTAAAAAAATAAGCGTGAAATAAAATATACTCCATCCCCAAGGCTATACTAGAATTGATTACATTGACTATTTTTAGCCCTATGAAAAAAGTAGCTTACCTATTATTCGCAGGCATTCTGATCGCTTTACCTGCACTTTGCCAAGATGAAGACTATGCATTGACAGTGAGAGGGGATACTCTTCGAGGCAAATTAAGTATCATAGACAACCCTGTTTCCGTCCAAAGCCTGGTCGTAAAAGTCAATAAGAAAAAACAATCCTATCCCTGCTATAGAATATCCAAGCTGTACAAGAGTGAAAATATTTATCATGTGGCCAAAGTAGAAGGCAGGTACCAATTTGTACAGCTGGTGAAAGAAGGATACCTGAGCCTATACAGATATACTCCAAAGGATCAGCAATCACTACAAATGTTTCAAGGTTCTGTTTTGATCACTAAAGACAGCAGGTATCAGATCGTTCCGAACCTTGGCTTTAGAAAACAAATGATGAATTTTTTAGAGGACTGTGAAGAAGTTCAAGCGAAAATTGAAAATCAGGAATTTACTCGTAAACAGTTGGATGAAATAATTGATGAATACAATGATTGCATTCCTGGGGTTCAGACAATAAAACCTGGAGATATTGTAGAGGAGATAGTGTACGTACCTGATACAGCCGAGATAGACCAACTGATCACTGCGGTCCAAGAAGACAAAGAACTCTCTTCCAATAAAGAGTTATCAGAAATGCTCAAGGACGTAAAGAAAAGGATAGCCGAAGGAGATGAGCTCCCAAGCTATTTGGGGAATATTCTAAAATCCAACCTGGAAGGAAAACAAGATCTGTTACAGCTATTGGACAAGGTACTTGCCGAGTAAGGCTATTTTCTTACCCTCAACTTAAGCGCTTTCGGGATTACTCGTATTTTGAATGGTGGGTGACCAAGGTATTCTCCATCGATATGGCCTACAATAGAATCATTAGGCGAAATTTCCAACTTTTCTGTTTTTTCAAAAGACACTGCATCTAGATCTCCATGTGAGCCATTGCTTAGTTTGTAAATATTCAGAAAGCGACTGAGAGGAGCAATGTGGCTTATCGTGCATACTTGGAGAAAGCCGTCTGCAAGGTCAGCATTGGGTGTCAGTTTGAAGCCTCCACCAAAGGTGGTACCCTTAGCGATGGTCATAAGTAACACATCACTGTGCATGGTATCGCCTGAAATAGAATATTCCAACGGAATGACTTGATAAGTAGCCAGTATCTTCAGTACATGATAATAATATTTTACATGACCTTGAAGCCAGGTTTTTTTGTTGATCATGTCGGCCACAATTTGTCCATCGAACCCCAACCCTACTCCATTGATAAAAAGCCTTCCATTGCAGTCTCCAATGTCAACTTCCTGCTCGATTCCAGATATTACGGTCTCAATGTTTTCATTCAAGCCCCTCCCAATGTCAACGTTCTTCACATAGTCATTGCCTGAACCGGCAGGTATAATATTTAAGACGGCCCTATGATTTCTCATAGCATTCACTACCGCGTTCAGTGTGCCATCACCACCGATAGCTACTATATCAGTTGTATCAGAATCCAGAGCTGCGTCAATATTGTTCCAAGATGAGGCTTTCGTCTCCACAATTGAAAAATCTATTCCTTCTTGACGATATCGCTCTTTCAGTCTTTCTACAATGGATAGGGAATTCCCTTTTCCGGAATTGGCATTGAAAACAATAAAAGCCTTTCTTTTCACGATGGAGAGAGTGTTTATAAATTGCTCTCAATGAACTCCGTCATCATCTTGTATAGATGAACCTTGGTTTCTGTACCTGCAATCCCATGGTCTTTGTCAGGATAAAAGAACGTTTGAAACTGTTTGCCCTCCTGAACTAATTTATCGACCAGATTCATGGAGACCTGATAATGCACATTGTCATCTCCGGTACCATGGATGAGAAGATACTTCCCCCGCAGCTTTTCAGCATATCTGAATAGTGAGCTTTCCTCATAACCATCGGGGTTGTCTTCTGGTCGCTGCATATATCGCTCGGAATAGATGGCATCATAATGTTCCCACGAAAAGGGGGCCACTGAGATACAAGCTTTGAAAACACTACTACCTTTCATCATTGCCACAGTAGATATGTAACCTCCATAGCTCCATCCCCAAATGCCAATTCTGTCTTTATCAAAATAAGGCAAGCCTCCCAGGTATTTCGCAGATGTGATGAGATCCGATGTTTCCAAAGTACCCATCTGACGATAGGTCTGCTTTTTAAATGCCTCACCTCGACCGTTGGTGCCGCGTGTTGAAATTGCGGCTACAACATAACCTTTCTGCACCAACAATTGATGCCAGTAAAAATGTTTGCCTTCCCATTCGTTTAGAATTTTTTGTTTGCCCGGCCCGCTATATTGGTAGATCAATACCGGGTACTGCCTGGTGCTATCAAAATCTGCAGGTTTCAAAAAGTAACCATTCAAGGGTGTGCCGTCGGTAGCTTCAAAAGTGTGAAACTCTCTCTGCCTGATGTCATACTCTTCCGCCTTCTCAATCAGTTTATTATTATAGACCAAAGTATCAATCAACTTGTTGCCCTTTTTAAGGGCAACACTTTTAGGTCTGGTGGCAGATTCATTAAACAGGATGTAATATTTGAAATCCTTGCTAATGTCCATGGTGTTCATACCGGGGGTTTCACTCAGCTTTGTCTTTCCCTTTCCGTTGATATCAACCTTGTACACGTGTCTCTCCAGCGGAGATACCTCTGTAGAAGTGTAATACATTACAGGCGTCTTCTTCGATTGATCCAGAGCAATGAATTTGTCGACCTCCCAGCCGCCCTTTGTGATAGCACCAATGTGTTGGCCATCTATATTATGCAAGTAAAAATGTTTGTAGCCATCACGTTCCGTAGCGGAAAAAATGAACTGGCTGCCATTGTCAAGATAGATCAGGTCATGCGCTTCATACACGTTCAGATACTTTTCCGCCCTTTCATAAAACAATAGCAGAGAACTTCCATTGTTTGCATTGGAATGAAAAACGTCCAAACGTTTCTGCAATCTATTGAGTCTCATCACTGAAAGGAGGTTTGGATTTTTGGTCCATTGGATTTTTGGAATATAAAAATCCTCCCCTTTGCCTACGTCCACTACCACTCCCTTTTTTGTATCCAGGTGATATATGTGCACACTAACGTCAGAGACCTTTTCGCCTGCTTTAGGGTACTTAAACCTATAGTCCCTCGGGTACTTTGAGCCCTTGTCCCAATACTGCAAATTGTACTCCCTTACACGCGACTCATCAAATTTGATGTATGCCAACTTCTTGCCATCCGGCGACCAGGCAAACGCTTTTGTCAATCGTAGCTCCTCCTCATATACCCAGTCGGAACTTCCGTTGATGATCTTTCCAGATTCTCCATCAACAGTCACCGCATATTCTGCCATGTCCTTTAAGTTGACATAGAACAAATTGTTGTCTCTGGCGAAGGCCACTTTATCATTTGCTGGTGAAAAAGTGACATAGGACTGCCTTCCGTTTTGCGACACTTTTTTCAGCGCTTTTTTATCTATTTGATAGATGTAATATTCCCCAGTATATGATCTCCTGTAAATCTTTTGTTTTTCCGTCAACAAGATCAACTTCTTTTCGTCGCTGCTGAAAGTGTAGTCATTAATGTTGATTCCAAGGTTAACCCCATTGACAATGGTTCCTACCTTCTCACCCGTTTTGACATCAAACTTCTCAATCTTGTTGGCAATCAATGCAGTATAGAATTGACCATCATTCATCCAATTCAGGCTTTTTAGGCTCTTCTGAGTGAAATTCTTATCCTTGTAAATGTCTTCTACGGTTATTTGTTTTTGGGAGAAAACAAAAAAAGGAAGAGCGATCAAAAAGAATGTGGCTGATGTTTTCATTGAAGTGTTCTCATTGCGTGATTCAAATATATTTAACCTGAAACTTACAAAACAGGGAAATCACATCATTCTGAGATTCGAAAGGATAGAGGGTATTCTGAAAGTTTCAATGGATAGGTTAGATATACATCTCGGCCAGCACAGCCACAGCAGCCCCGGCAATACTCACCAACAATCGCTTCAGGTTCCAATTGTGTTCCGGACTTGACTCGATAAAAATGGTGGTAGAAATGTGTAGAAAATTTCCACCTACAAAAGCGAAGAGTAGCAGAATGCTTTCAGCTTCCATCAGGCCACTTGGCAAAATATAATTACCAGCCACCAGACCAAAAGGAGAGGCCAAAGCGAATATAACCAATAAAGCTATTTGGATATTACGCTTATCAAACTGACAGGTGAGAACAGACATGAGAGCCAGTGCTGCGGGTACTTTGTGTAGCACGACTCCTACCATTAGTGAACCTGATTTGCTTCCATGCCCGTGAAATACTTCCGGATATGCCAAAAAAGTGCCTTCTAAAAATGCGTGCAGACAAAGTGCTATCATCAAAGAATAACCGGACATAGAAGTATGCGAATGCTTGTGTGCATGCATGTGTCCATGCTCTACTCCTGAAGTGAAATACTCAAGGAAATTCTGGAAAAAGAATCCAAGCAATACAAATAGACCAACCGAAAGCCCATGCTCAGAGGCGTGATATAGCTCTGGCAAAATGTGAATTATCGTAATTGAAAACAAATAGGCACCACCAAATATCAATACAAGCTTGAAGTTAGCACTGTCGCTCTTATCAAACTTATAGACAAGAAAGCCACCAAATATGGCACTCAAAAACAATATGATGCTATTTATAATCATGGTAGCTTTTCCACTAAAAATATCAGACGTAGTGATTTATCCATTTGATAGGGGCTGAGTTCGTAATCTCCAAAAACATCGACCACCTTCAAATTAGTTCTCTCAAAGTATTCTAAAAACTCCACACGTCTGATTGCTTTTACTTTTTCATAAAAATGATACTGTTGGCCATGATCCACAATGTCAATATGCTTCACCAGGTATTCGTCTTCAGTAAATTCTCGCGTGATTTTGAAATGGATGTTGTCAATGACCCTTTCCTCTGCTTCTACCAGGTGATTGATCACAACATAAGGATTCATAAAATCAATCAACAACTTTCCTCCAACCTTCAGAGACTCCACCGTACTTTTGATCACATTGAGGTTGGCCTCCTTCGTATCGAGATAACCGAAGCTTGTAAACAGATTGAAAATATAGTGAAATCCATCTGGCTTATATACATCCCGCATGTCATGTACCTCAAAATGTACATTATCAGCCTGATGCCGTTTGGCCAACTCAATATTCTGCACCGATAAGTCTACCCCCGTTACATCAAAACCCTTCTTGCTCAGGTAAACGGAATGCCTTCCTTTTCCACATGCGAGATCCAATATTTTCTCTCCGGGATGAATGCCCAGGTAATCCACCAGCCGGTCGATAAAGAAAGCAGCTTCTTCATAGTCCCTATGCTTATACAGAATGTGATAATACAGCGAATCAAACCATTCGTCAAACCATTCCTTTTGTTGCATGAAAACTATTTTGGGTAATGAAAATTTAGGTGTGCAAAGAAAGTAAATAAATAAGAAATGAGATTAGCCCACTAACGAACTTATCGCTCCACAATCTCAATGTATTCTTTCACCCCGTCAGATGTCCAGGACTTATAGGCTCCATCCTCATCGGAGTAAATAAAAAAAGCATCGAGACCATCAATGCTATTGATCATTTCCATAGACTTCTCAAGCCCCAACACCATACAGGCAGTGGCATAGCCATCAGCCAAGGTACAGTTTTCAGCAAAGACAGATGCACTCAACAAATTGTGTGATACTGTGAAACCGTCGAATGGGTTGATCGTATGGGCTATGATCTTACCATCCTTTTCATAGTAGTTGCGGTAATTGCCCGAGGTAGCAATCGACCTATCTTCAATCCATACTTTAGCAAAGAGTTCACTTGGGCCTCCTTTCATAGCTGGTCTCTGTACACCTATTGCCCAAAGCGTATCCTTGGATGAGTAGCCCTTACAAGCTACTTCTCCTCCTATTTCCACCATGTAGTCTTCTATCCCCTTTTGCCTTAAAAAGTCTGCTACTATATCAATCCCGTTTCCTTTGGCAATGGCACTAAAATCAAGGTACATTCCTTTTGTCTTCGTTACCTGCGATTTATCAAATTGCACTTTATCAAATCCAACAATAGACATTATGGAATCCACACGGGCACTGTCCATATCCAGTTGTTTCGTGGGGCCAAAACCCCATGCATTCACCAAAGGACCCACGGTAGGATCAAACGCTCCTTTGGAATTTGAAAACACTTCTTGGCTTGCCTCAAGAATAGGGTAAAACAAATCTGTTTCATATTCGAAAAAATCCATTTTGTTGAATCGGGACACTTCGGAGGTTGGTATGTAGGTCGACATAGAGTTGTTGAAGTATTCCAATACCGAATCCACTTCTATTTGGAAATCTCTACCATCCTCATCCATGTATTTTATAGAGTATGGAATTGGCCCCATCGTAGTACCAGTCAAATGCATAACCTGTAGATCGGCTCGGTCATTTGAAAAAATTAACCTGTATACAGCGAAGAGCAGGATGATAATTACTGCCTTGATTATGCCCCCTTTTTTCATCTTTCTTGATTTTGGCGCAATTTAATCTAATTGTTATAAGAATCTTTAGATGAAATAAGTAATCCGACAGGATGCTTTTAATGGAAAGCTTTATTTTTGAAAACAATTGATCAGTACAAAATAAATGAGAGAAGACTACCTAGATGCCAGTGACGATGGGATGATACCTGAGGAAAAGGAGTTTGAAAAAGCACTTCGCCCCTTGAGCTTTGACGATTTCACGGGTCAGTCAAAAGTAGTAGAAAATGTCAAGATTTTCGTGCAGGCAGCCAGCCAAAGATCCGAACCTTTAGATCATGTCTTGTTGCATGGCCCTCCAGGGCTTGGCAAGACTACCTTGTCATTCATCATAGCCAATGAATTAGGTTCTAGCATCAAGGTTTCCTCTGGACCGGTTCTGGATAAACCTGGCGACCTGGCAGGCTTGCTCACCAACCTGGAAGAAAATGATGTCTTGTTTATCGATGAGATACATAGACTAAATCCCGTAGTGGAAGAATATTTGTATTCGGCCATGGAGGATTACAAAATTGATATCATGCTCGACTCTGGTCCTAATGCCAGATCTGTACAAATAGCTTTGAATCCATTTACTTTGATCGGGGCTACCACCCGGTCAGGACTGCTAACATCTCCACTTAGGGCACGCTTTGGCATAAACGCCCGTCTGGAGTATTACGATGCACAACTCTTATCTACCATAATCAAAAGATCTTCATCAATATTGAGCACTCCGATAGAACAAGATGCATCGGTAGAATTGGCCAGAAGGAGCAGGGGCACCCCGAGAATCGCCAACAATCTGCTACGGAGAACAAGGGATTTCGCTCAGATAAAAGGTGATGGTACCATTACCAAAGATATTTCTAAAATGGCCCTGAAGGCTCTTGACGTTGATGAAAATGGATTGGATGAAATGGACAATAGGATCTTGTCCACAATTATATCTAAGTTCAAAGGCGGCCCGGTTGGTTTGTCGACCATCGCCACCGCATGTGGAGAAGAGGCAGATACTATTGAGGAAGTTTACGAACCTTTTCTCATTATGGAGGGTTTCATCAAGCGAACAAGCAGAGGAAGAGAAGCAACGGAGCGTGCTTACAAACACCTGAACGTGGTGCCGCCTTCCAGAACGGGGACATTGTTTGAATAAAGATTCCACAATGAAGCCTTCCGCTCGAATCAATACCACCCGATTCATCAAACAATCTGCCGCTGATTTAGGTTTTGATTATTGTGGTATTGCAAAAGCTGAGTTTTTAGAGGATGAAGCACCGAGGCTGGAGGAGTGGCTAAATCAAAACATGCATGGCCAAATGCACTACATGGCCAATCACTTCGACAAACGGCTTGATCCAATCAAACTAGTAGACGGGGCTAAGTCCGTCATATCAGTGATCTACAACTACTACCCTGAAAAGGATTTGGCCAAAGATGGTTCTTACAAAATCGCCAAATACGCCTATGGTAAGGACTATCACTTTGTGATCAAGGACAAACTCAAAACTCTGTTCAATCAAATATCAGAAGAGTTTGGTGAAATCAATGGGCGAGTATTTGTAGACTCTGCCCCGGTGCATGAGCGGGCCTGGGCGGCTAAGGCTGGGCTTGGTTGGATTGGTAAAAACAGTTTGTTGTTGAACAAGGATCAGGGATCGTTTTTCTTCCTTGCGGAAATAATTCTCGATCTGGAATTGGAGTATGATATTCCAGTATCTGATCACTGCGGTACGTGCACGGCATGTCTTGACGCTTGCCCAACAGATGCAATCCCCGAACCTTATGTCGTGGATGGCAGCAAATGTATCTCGTACTTTACGATAGAGCTAAAAGAGCAAATTCCAACTGAATTCAAGGGAATGTATGAAGACTGGATTTTTGGTTGCGACATCTGCCAGGACGTCTGTCCATGGAACCGTTTTTCACAACCCAATTCAGAACCTGAGTTTAGCCCTCATCCTGATATGAATGGTATGGTCAAACGGGACTGGGAAGAAATAACTGAAGAGGTATTTCAAAAAATCTTCAAAAAATCAGCGGTCAAGAGAACCAAGTTTTCTGGTTTAAAAAGGAATATCTCATTCATAAAATGAGTATTTTGATCATCAAAGAAATAAAACGCTATGAAACTAAAAATAGAAAGAGAGGATATAGAACCAGTATGTCCTTATTGCGAGAAAAAAGTGACTAGGCTGGTAGAAGTGAAACGTACTTTTTTTGATATTACCAGGGTGATCTGCTGCCCTGAGTGTCATAAGATTTTAGGGATAACTGACGGAGCTACGCGTTAATCAAATTTTAAACCATTCAACTCCTCCTCAGTGTAGCCTGCTGAATCCTTCGGTTTCATTGCCCTCAATTCCTTGACTTTATCCGCTTTTAAACCCTTTGGTATCTCCGAAAATGCATTGGTCACAAAAGAGATTATGGCTGAAATATCTTTATCCGTCATAGATTCATTGTGAATCAGACCAGGCATTACGGTATTGAGCTCATATCTCTTACCCTTAACGGTGATCGGTCCGTGCAGCCCATGTAAAATTACCAAGCCTAGACGCTCTGCACCTATGGTGACATACTCTGATTTCATGAGCGGAGGCGCCAGTCCATCGATTCCAAGACCATCAATCCCATGACATGCCGAGCAAATACTTTTATACAACTTCATTCCCTTGGTTCTGCCTCCTTCCCGATTTATAACAGGTGCATAAATTGAGTTTTCCTTTCCATTGGCTCTATTGTCAACAGTCAAGGCTAGTTGCTCCGAAAGATAGTCCTCAACAGGTCCGTCATTGTTTTGTACAAACGCCATATACTGCTCTTCGTAGTTCGCCAGTCCACTCAATATTGCATCTTGGTAGAGAGGCTTGACTGAATATTTGTCTGAGAGTTGATTAAGCAAAGAAAATATCTGATTAGCCGCTATTCTAGACCATGACCCCAAAGTGGCACTCAGATAAAGGTCAATAGTTGGATCATTTCTGTTTAATAAATTTTGAGCCAGTTGCAAAGCTTGCTCTTTTCTAGTTTCATCTACAAAATCTGTCAATAAAACCAAGGCATGAGCACAAACCTCAGGTGCGCCATTTTCCGCTACCTTAGATAGCAATTCGAATGAAAGTGACTCAAGCCCATTGAGTGAGTGAAGTGCATGTATTTGAGAAAAGGGCAAGGAACCATCCTTAGCAAGTGCTTGCAATTCTTCAACAGCTCCAATTTGCTTTTTATAAACCAGGTAATGTTGTGCACGATCCCTGATCCAGCCATTCTGATCCTGTAACAGAGCAACCAAATCGGTCACAGAAAGCCGATCAAAATTTGAAACTTCTGCCTCAAGCTGGCCTTGCTTTTTAACTTTTAATATCCGACCCATACCCAAAATTGTGTCAAGTGATTGCTTCTTGATTTGCTCCCTTAAGTATGGGCTAAGAAAAGCGTTGTGTTGAATAACCCCGCGATGCATATCTAATATATATATCGCACCATCTGGACTGTTGTAAAGACTGACCGGCCTGAAGGCCTTATCGGTACTTGTCAAAAATTCTTTGTCATCCCAAGGCTGATCTGCTTTAACTATGTCAGCATCAAAGCTCAGGGTGTTCCTTTTGATCAGGTTGCCTTCCGGGACGCATATAAAGGCATTTTGATCGTACTCATTAGGAAATTGCCCTCCCCTGTACACCAGAGGGCCGCAAGCAGATGTCGTCCGCACAAGAATGCTATCTTCGTTCAAAACGCCAGGAATATAGCCGCGGTTAACAGGGTTTGGCTGCAAAGGATATACCTTCTGATTTTTATCAAGCGTCTTGTTAATTCCATTGTTTGGCTTGAAGTTTCGATTTCTAATTAGAAGATTGGGCAAGACATAATCACCTTTCAGCAACGTTGAGTTATTATTAGTGTACAAGCGGCCAAAATCGTCTTTAGTTATTCCCCACTGTCCTCTGGAGGAAGTGGCTTCCCTATACCAAATGCCGTCCTTAAATTGGTAACGAGATTTGGAGTTAGCATTGTAGATCCAGTTATCAATACCCATCATAAGGCCATTGGGCTGATGCTCGGGGTTTCCTCCAGCCGAATACAAAGAATCAATCAAAGTCTTTTTACCTGGTTTGTCCTCATTGATTTCTACAAACCAAAGGTTAGGGGATTCAACATACAACAATCCTCCATAAACCAATGCCATAGCCCTGGGCATGACAAGGCTATCCAGAAATACTTTTGAATTATCGATAATCCCGTCCTCATCACGATCTTCGAGAATACTGATGACACCAGAAGGTTCATTTTCTGTGCTACCATCGATATCCCGCATATATCCGCGCATTTCAACCGCCCAGATCCTTCCTTGGTTATCAAAATCGATAACCACTGGAGCTTCTATTAGCGGTTCAGCTGCTATGATTGATACTTCAAACCCTTTCTCAATTTGATATTCGCTCAGGTCGGGTATGTACTCATCAAACGACGGTTGGCATGAAGCCAGAATAGCGAGGGAAAAAATCAGCCCAACTTTGAATTGCATAGATAGTTTAGAAATAAAGTCGCCAAATTTTACGAATGATAGTCAAAAAAACTAATTAGCTTGAGGTAATGTTCTCCTTTTGACAATTTCCAACCCATTGAGCAAAGAATAGGCCATTAAGCTAGGACAAATCGAGGCAATTCATGGATTTTGATTAATGCTCTACCATGAGGCGAACCTGCTTAATTAAAAAAGTTAGACTACTGTTTCTTGAAACTGATTCTGTCAATCACGTATGCACCATTCACTTGCTTGAGGTACATCACTACCCTGAATCTGCCCTCGTCTGTAGTATAAAAACCAATACTGTATTTGAGCCCCTCTGGAGATGAGCCCTTGTGTATGTAGCTGAAATTCTTTGCAGGATATTTAGTGAAGAAATCTTTAATGATAGACTCGGCCTGTACTTTACTATAGTTGGCCTCTTTCTCTTCAATACCAACCTCGGTAACATTGTTGAAATATTTGATAAGCTCCCTAGAACTGCCCGTCTTTAGAGCAACGGCCACATTATCAATCGTTGATTGGCCATATCCAGCTAAGCTCAGTGAAAAGAATAGTATGAATAGCAAATACCTCATTTTTTAAAGTTATTTCTTATTTGCCTCATTTGCCAAATATTGTGCCAATTCAAGAATAAATTTAGAAAAATAAAGACTGTCCATCAGAACTCAACTTTGATTACGGTTCTTCGTATTTTAATAAAAACAATTTGCTTATGAAATTTTTACTTTGGCTGATTTTACTCATTATATGCTGGCCACTCGCATTGATTATTTTGTTCCTGTATCCTCTTATCTGGTTGATTTTGCTGCCTTTTAGAATTCTTGGATTTGCTGTAGAGGGAGTTTTATCTTTTATTAAGGCCCTGTTTATGTTGCCATCTAGGATATTATCTTAAAAAAAATTTGCGGCACTACCTTGTATTGGAAGGAACTATTGTATACAACATAATGGACAGAATCCCGTTATCAATTATCACCCAATCCTCTTTGTGTTATGAATAAAATGGAATCTTTCTTCATTTATTGTGCTGGTGCGTCCTTTAGTCTAATAAAACGTGCTCCAAGTGAAAAATCTAAGTATGTAGGCATAGGTGCTACCATATTCTTTACGGGACTAATGGCCGCCATTTCCTCCGGCTATGCCCTTTTTTCAATATTTCAAACCATCTATCCTCCCATTGTATTTGGACTGTTTTGGGGGCTCATGATCTTCAACCTTGATAGGTACATAGTGTTGAGTATGAGAAAGGGGGATGTATGGTACAAAGAGTACTTGCAGGTAATGCCCAGGGTTGTCCTGGCCATATTGATTGCCTTAGTAATCTCAAAACCCTTAGAGCTGAAAATTTTCGAAAAGGAGATAGTTACTGAACTGGAGCTCTTGAAAGAAGAAATAACACAAAGTCAGCATCAAGCAGTTACCTCAAGATTTTCCAATAGACAGGATTCGTTGAAAAATCAAATCTCAATACTCAAGTCTGAAATTTTAGCGAAACAAGAGAAAAGAGATGAACTGATGGAGGTTGCCAGAAGGGAGGCAGATGGAACGGGAGGTTCGGGAAAAGTTAACCCTGGTCCGATTTACAAAATCAAAAAAGAGGAAGCATTGAGGGTGCAGCAAGAGCTTGAAGTATTGGAATTAGAAAGCAAACAAGCAATGGCACTTTTAACAGATGAAATTCAAAGTCTTGAACAAGAGAAATCTACGGATATAACAAAGCTCGGAAAACCCGATGTGAGAGGACTTTCATTTCAGTTGACCGCCCTGTCCAGACTTGGAAATAAATACTCTAGTATTGCCATAGCCAACTGGTTCATTGTTCTACTGTTCATTGCTATAGAACTAGCACCTATTCTTACTAAGTTGATTTCTAACAAGGGCCCTTATGATGAATTGCTTGAAGTTCATGAGCATCATTTCAAGAACTACAGAAAAGAAAAAGTGCAGGTTTCGGATATTCGATTGGAGAGGACGCTGGCTAAAATCTAAGACACAGCGACAAGGGTATTTCCTTTCAATACCGGAATTACATCATAGTAATCGAAAGTCATGCAGAATTCTGTGTCCTTTTCAATACCTATTTTAGCCAGTCGTTTGGCATGAGCAGAATTTTTGACGGTGGCTAGCAAATCTTCTTTTACTGACAAGTAGTAGTTCCTTGCCATCAATGGTGCATCACATCCGGGAGCATGTGTATCCCTCAGCATGTCAATCAATGCTCCGGCAAAGAGGCTATCTTCCATATTTACCTTGCCCTTCCACCCTGCGCAATGTATGATGACATCATTTGGCTGCCGTTCGAGGTAGCGCGCAACAGCAGTGATATTAAGAAATGCTCCAATGATGATTTGCTCTGCGTCAAGGGATTTGGTGATGGCCAGGGTGCCATTCGTGGTGGTCGCGCTTATGGTTTTACCTTTCAACCCATCTTGCATATAGCTGAATGGAGAATTATCCAATTCAAACCCTTCAACAGGCTTGCCACCTCTTTCAGCTGCACAGGTGTAGCCTTCGTTTTGATATGCCTTGCATTCCTCGATAGTGGCAACCGGAATTATGCCGGACACCCCATTGGCCAACCCACTCACCATGCAAGAGGTCGCTCTGAGGATATCTACTACAACTACTATTTTTTCCTGTAAATCAAATGATTCGATTAAGTCAGGAGATAAACAAACATCGATTGTTCTGGATTCCTTACTCATTTTTTATAGAGTGGTAATTTGGTAACTTTTGCCTTTAGGCTCTTATTTCTAACCTGGATAAATATCTCAGTATCTGAAAGATGAAACCCTTTTTTCACATAGCCTAGTCCTATGCCTTTCTCCAGCATCGGAGACATTGACCCTGAAGTTACCCGTCCGACAATGTTTCCATCAGCATCCGCAATATCATAGCCGGCTCTTGGGATACCCCTGTCTTCCAGTATAAAGCCAACAAGTTTATTCTTGATACCTTGCTCCTTTTCATTCAGCAGCTCAGATGAATTAATAAAATCCTTGGTGAACTTGGTCACCCAGCCCAAACCAGCTTCTAGTGGTGATGTCGCATCATCAATATCATTGCCATATAGGCAGTAGCCCATTTCCAGTCTAAGTGTATCCCGAGCTCCCAATCCTATTGGTTGAATTCCCTCATCTTTCCCAGCTTCAAAAATCTTTTCCCACAGTTCCTGTGCATGCTCGTTTCTCACATAGAGCTCAAACCCACCTGCACCTGTATATCCCGTAGCTGAAATAATCAGGTCGTTTATTCCTGCCATGGATCCCTCCACAAAGTGATAGTAATTGATAACAGACAGATCAACTCCAGTGATTTTCTGCAATACTTCTTCAGCTTTTGGCCCCTGAACGGCAAATAGGGAGATGTCATCAGAAATATTCTCCAAATCCGCTCCTACTTCGTTGTTTGCATTTATCCAATTCCAATCCTTTTCAATATTAGAGGCATTCACCACCAATAAATACTTCTCATCATGAAACTTGTAAGTAATCAAATCGTCCACAATGCCCCCTGTACCATTCGGCATGTAGCCATATTGGGCTTGCCCATCGACCAGAGTTGAAGCCTCGTTACTGGATATTTTTTGTATCAGATTCAAAGCGTTGGGCCCCAGAACCATAAACTCACCCATATGAGAGACATCAAATACACCTACAGCATTTCGCACGCATTTATGCTCTTCAATATCCGAGGAGTATCTTACTGGCATATTGAATCCTGCAAAAGGAACCATTTTGGCACCCAATGATTCATGCACATCATTTAAGGTGACTTTCTTCACATCCATAATTGTAATTTAAAGTTTTGCAAAGCTAGTCAAAAGGGTAATATGGGAAAGGAGAAATCAGTCCTGCATTACTTCTTTGACAATTTCCTCCAGTTGTTGAGGATCTTTGATAGGCTTGCTTACGAACTTGGCCACATCCAAATCCAGACTGTCAGTATCATAACGGATATGTGCCGATACAATGATGACCTTTGGGCGATGAGTTAATGCTGACATGGCCTCAAAGCCATCCAGGTAGGGCATCTCAATATCCAGAAAGACAATGTCTGGCTTGTATTTTACAGCCGCCATTGCACCCTCTACCGAGTTGCTATAGGTATTGATAAGGTGCAAAGAATTTACCTTATGCGCCATGTATTCGAATATCTCTAAGAATAATGGATCATCATCAATTGCTATACAGCTGTATCTGGCCTTCATCATTTATTTTATCAGAAATTTAATAAATAGATTAGAATCCATCATCCTCCTCTTCTTCTTCAGTGTATGCCGGCTCTTCTTCCTCTTCTTCTACTTTTTCTATTGTGTCAAATGATTCTGTGTCCTCAATAATATCATCTTCAGGAAATGCAAGATTATAAGTATCTGTCTTTCCATAATAATTTTTTCTAAACTCATTAATGAACTTCATTGTCTCCTCTTCGTCACCTATGCCTACCACAAACTGACCAAAGCCCGCTTTCGCCATATTCGAGTTTTTCACCACTGCATCGTTGAAGTCTTCATTAGACGAATACAGGAACAACCTGTTGTCATCATAGCTGAAGTAATACCATGTGGACTCAGCAACCTGCAAGAATAGATTGACAACATCAGCCCCCTGGTCATTTTTCTTTATTTCAAGGAAGCCACCCATGGATGCATTGATATCGGCTCTACCAACATTGGACAAACCAAACTTAGATGCATTATACCAGGCCCGATGATTGTTGTTCCACTTTAAGTCCACATTCGAAAGTACCAGCGTCTTTACCAAAGCTGGTGATGCATCTACCAACGGCACATAATCTCTCTGTGAGTTGTCTTCATAATTTTTTGCCGCCCGATCGCCTATGATATCAGACACCTTGTAAATCAGTTCAATTTCATTGTCGTGTGCCACATCAGCCCCAAGCCTCTCAATGATATCCTGCAGGTCATATATAAATGCGTTTTCAATAGTAGGGTGAATGGCCATGTTGAACATCAGGAAAGCATCTATAAAATACTTGCCTGAATCTGGCTTAGCAACTCCCAGACCTGATGCTTCAAGGGAGAAGTTATCGGTGTTCTTAGTGAAAGTCAGAGGCCCTTCAAAAATTACATTTCTGGTCTTATCGTCATATATGAATGTTTTACCTGCGTATGACTCATTAGAAGATTTGAGAGCCGGCTCAATCTTGAAAGTTTTCTTTTCAAAATCATGAGTAATCAAACCGTCAGCTTTGAAGATATATTCATCTTCCATTCTTTTCTTGTTATCCACAAAAAGTGAATAAACTTTGTAATTAATATTATCATAGAGCAGTCCTGCATTAACAGGCGCACCGTCTTCCGTTTGTGTGGTGGCCACATTCAAATTTAATTCGGTGGAATCTCCCGAGTTATAATATTCCATCCAATAATCGTATCCCTTGACACTCTGCAAATCCAATTTGACCAGCCCACTCAACTCCAGGGATTCTTTATCGGCATACATAGTCGCATCTCCTTTGAAGAAAAATCCGGGAGCAATCTGAAGCTTACTTTCTTCTGGCACTGTTCCACCAGATACTGTCATTTTCTTGAACTCATCCTTCTTCCCTGTTGGAACATCCATTAGCTCAAAGCTTTCAAACTTGATTGAGAATGTATCCTGTGCCGCTGTGACCAACTCATACATGGCATTTCCTTCAAATTTATTCCTGGATAGGATCTTAATATTACCCTCGTTCAAATAATGAAATTCATTCAGAGTATCAATTTTCAACTGAGCGTTTTCGAACTGCTGAAGCTCTGAATTCTCAAGAATGGTAGTCTCATTATTATCCGGGATAATCTCGGCATCAGCCACAATGATGTATGGAATTCCTTTGATATTTAATTCATAAGTATTGATGTCATAAATCGCATCTGTAGCATTGAAAGCCAAAGAGTCCAACTCCTCTCGAGTCGTATAGAAATAGGAAGAATGAATATCTATATCCGGTGGTTTGGACATTGTAATCTTTGCCGAATCCAAATCCCAGGTTGCATTGGTAATTGATGTTTTCATCTGGGCATAAGGGAAACTGATGGCAGCTACCCCGGTCTGTTCAGGATGCACATCAGCTGTATTTTCTATCAGGTCAAAATCCAGTGCAATATCGTCACCGGCCATTGCAGGTTTTTCTGGAATGTCTGTTAGAATTTCAAATTTGGCATGTCGCGCAGAGTACGCATACTGGCTAAATGAAAACTCCTCAGATTCTGAGCGTGAACCTCTTGACATCATCACCCCTGAACCAAATACGCCTTTAGCTGTAATATTCGCTTCCCCATCAAGAGATGCAGTAGAGTTATAAAAATTGAACGGTTCTCCGATATTTGCAATGTACATACTATCCTTTTTCGGTAGCCATTTCATCTTGTATGCCCCCAAGACAGCTTCCGGATACGATGCTCCTCTATAGTCCCCTTCTCGTATGACACCTTGATCACCTATCGCCGATACTGAGTCCATATAGAAAATGAAATCATCAGAGTTAACAGTTGTTGTTCTGTAGTCAATCTTACCATTGGCCCTCAATCCATCATAATCAAGCTTCAATTCATTGTACACCAC
Source organism: Cyclobacteriaceae bacterium (assembly GCA_049115735.1). Taxonomy (GTDB): domain Bacteria; phylum Bacteroidota; class Bacteroidia; order Cytophagales; family Cyclobacteriaceae; genus CAXBNB01. Next base: position 571,018 of record JAGDZP010000004.1, read on the forward strand.
ACCTTCACCGCCGTACAGCGAGTATCCATCCTGAGGTATTTGATGAACAAATCCTAAGGACTTATCAGGCATTATCTTCAGTTTGGTCTTAAAATCCGGGACGATTCCCCCTGCCACAAATGTTCCATCAAACCCAACGCCACTCAAATCAGGCCGTGCCAAACTATCCACTTCAAATGGCGGAATTAAGAATTTGACAGTCCTATCATAAGCCCCATCCAATATCTCCTGGCTATCAAAGTACACGGCTGCCTCAGAATTAGAAATGAAGTATGGATACTTTTCATATTGTCTCAATCCAGCCTTGTTTTTAGGGTGACTTACATACAGTACTCCAGAGGTTTCCGTAATTTGGTTGTGCAGTGCTTCCTTGGCATGATGCTCTTCTGTCTTCAGCGAATCATGAATTTCTATTTCGATTTTGATGGAGTCAACAGTGGGCATGTCTATGAGGAAATCATTGTAGTCAAAGGCGAATTCCTTTCCTATGTATCTCAAGCCACCAGATACTACCGTACCATCAAAAAGCATATCCTTATTCTTCAAGAGTTTTATCTCTTCATCCTTTGGCGTGATTACGTTTTGGTTATCCGGTGTAAGGAAAATTCGACGAACACCACGAACCGTCATCTGCTCATCCTCAAAATTTAAAGAGGCGTTTGGCTTGCCTGGAGAAAGAGAGGACACAAGGATATTATCATAATCTTTCTTCTTGGTATATGATAAAATATTGTGGTAGGCCTTTCTCAACACTCGTATCTGGCCATTGATTTCATTATACTCTATGAACTGATTTTGTTTCAAATAAAGCATAGCAGCTTTGATTAGCTTCGGCTCAACCTTATTGTAATTGTAAATAAGTTCGGATACGTTATAATTTGAGTCGTTGATCTTACGGGCATATTTCACTACTGCAACTATCGGATGAAATCCAAAAAGACCAGTCATCTTATCATATCGAATGGGATTAAAGTATTCTTCAGACTCAAATACAGCAGGTATAATATGCCTGCCATTCATGATCGATATGTCCAGACTGTCAGAGTTTAGATCCCATTGCAACAAGTCCGCCTTGAAATCCATTTTGAAGAAAGAAGAAAAATAGTATGTGTTCTTATAATCTCCTTTGTCCTTTACTAAGGTCAATTTGGGTACCGAGCCATAATATGCGAATTGTACTCCAGGATGGACGATAGAATCAGAGCCATGAAAAATTGCCTGGTATGCCCTTTTAGAACGTATTACCGAATCTTCAAAAGCGAACTTTACTGCCTCCGTTCTGAAACCCCTTCCGATATCCAATTTCACATTGATTGTTGATGGATTTTGTGAAATGGAGGTTCCATACATCTTATCTCCCACCAAAGAAAAACCGCCATTGTAGGTCAGATTGTCAAAGGGCAACTTCAACTCTGTCTTAGAATAGTTAGATATAAAATATGGATAATTTCTGTTCCTGTTATGTGTCCTTCTGGCACTCTTGAATATGAATGCGCCATCCAAGGAATCAGAAAACAATTTTGGGAAGCGCATCTGCGCCCTTGTTGTTTTTATATAAGGTACACTTGTTTTAAAATGATATCCTTTCAATATGACCTCCGCACCATCTGTTCCTTGCAAACTGTTCGGCCAGTCAAATACACCTCCTTCACCAATAAACATCAAGTCATTGATTAGGAATGAGCCTGTAGTATTTTTTATATCGACTGTGTCAAAGGGTGTTGTGATAGTAAGGGTGACATTTTCTAATTTGATAATAGCACCAGTCAATGGCGGATCAATATCCTCTGCTTGATAATTGGCAACTCTATCTATGGTTCTTAACTCAACTTCTGGTCTATGATATGACGGCTTTTCAGGAACCTCCTCCTCATACGTTTCTTCATTACCCCAGTTATCATCGCTACCCCAACCGTCATCTTCTTCTTCGCCCCAGCCATCGTCATCACCCCAGTCGTCATCTTCATCATCTCCCCAACTGTCGTCATCACCCCAGCTGTCATCAGAGCCGTCCCATCCACCATCATCATCTTCGGTAGTATCTTCTATGGGTTCATCATCGGTCATAGTCAAGTCCTCCTCTTCTATTCTCTTCTCCAATTCCTGCTCTTCCTCTTCCACTCGTTCAAGAAAGCTTTTGGGTCCTTCCATGATTTCGAAACTATAGCTACCGCCTGTAAATTTCACCGCGTTGAATCTGGAAGAATAGAGCATTCCCCTTGCAAAAAACAGGCTCATGGTCCGAAGATATTCGTCTAGCTTTTTATGCCCGTAGCTCTCTACAGCTGTTTCAGTAATCTTTAATACATTGGTTAATTTCTCTCCGCCAAGTCCCGCTTGTGTAACGGCATAGGTGACGAGGCTAAAATAGTACTGGAAGAAAGGTCGCGTCTGGAGACGCTCCTTTTGCATTTTCTTTGCAGTAGAAATTATGATCTTCTGTTGCTCGGTAGAAATTTTTGAACCCCAAATTCCCCTAAAATCGTAGGCAACCTTGGATGCAGATTCTGTACCTATTTTGGATATTCCGGCTACTACGTCATTGACAAATACGTCCGGTTCTTCGGAGAATCTAAAGTATTGCGCATTACTTTTTAGGGAGAAAAGTAATAGAAGAAATACAATGGGGAAATATTTTGACCGACCGTTCAAACTCAATAACACAAATTCGAATAAAGATAGGCAAACGAGAATTTATAATCTAAAAGATGCCTAGGATTTAACAAATACACCTGCTGTCCAGCTATCTTTAGTAACTGCTTTAACAGGCTTCAGATTATAGTTTGAAGCCATTTTTTTGATGTCATCCATGTCTTTGTCATAAAAACCACTCAACAGCAGCATTCCTTTATCCTTTACAAGACTTGCATATTCCGGTATTTCGTCCAACAATACATTCTTATTTATATTGGCCAAAATGATATCGAATTTGCCTTGAATGCTGAGGTCTGCGATCTTTCCTTTATGAGATTCTACCTCAGTCATACCGTTCAGGGCAAAATTATCATTGCTGTTTTCGATACACCAGTCGTCTACATCAGTAACCACTATTCTTTCGGCTCGCAGTTTATGTGCCATGATTGCCAAAACGCCCGTTCCAGACCCAACATCCAAGACACTCTTATTGGCAAAGTCAATATCCATCTGTAGGAGAAGCATTTGCCAGGTAGTGGCGTGATGCCCCGTACCAAAGGACATTTTGGGACTGATAACAATTTCATAGGGATACTTCTTTTCGATGTTATGAAAAGTAGCCCTTACGATGCATCTATCACCAACAGCTATTGGATCATAGTTTTCCTCCCACTTCTTATTCCAGTTTTCTTTTTCTACTTGTCTGGTGTGTACATCGAAAGTGAAGGCTGTAGCGTAGCGTTCAGCCAATTCACCTAATGACGCCTGATCAAATGCATCTTTTGAGATGTAGGCATACAGGCCTTCGGATGTTTCCTCGAAAGTGTCAAAACCTAATTCCGCCAGTTCAGCGGTGAATATTTCCTGAGTTGTAGTGTCAGGAGTGACAATATTTACTTCTATGAAGGACAAGTGCTATTTGTTGCAGCCAGCAAAGGACTCATATTCTGTAAAGTACACAGTAAAGTCTGCCAGCCCTCTTTGAGGTTCCCAGTAGATGTAGAAATCCGCAAACTCTTTTTTGTCAGTGAAATACCAAATGCCTTTTTTATCAGCATATAGTCTATTGTCCTCCTCGAATACATGAACATCTGCAAAAGCTTCTGTCTCTTCTTCAAACACCCTAAAGTGGGCATAGTTTGGATTTTTTTCTACATACACTATCCCAAAAAGCTTACATGGATCGTAAACCGGCTTCTTGGAAGCGGAGCTAAATATCACTCCTACCAGTGCAATTGCGTAGAAAAGTATCCTCATATCAAGTGCTTTACTTTTGACAGATACAGGTAAAACTCTAAAATGAATTTACTATTGCCAAAAAGTCTTGAGATTTTAATGATGCGCCTCCAATCAGGCCACCGTCTACATCAGGACAGGCAAATAGTTCCTGAGCATTGTCAGGCTTGCAACTACCACCATAAAGAAGTGAAAGATTGTCAGCATTGTCCGCTCCAAATTTTCCCGCCAAGTGCGCTCTTAGACATGCATGCATTTCCTGAGCTTGTTCAGAGCTGGCAGTCTTTCCAGTTCCAATAGCCCAAATTGGTTCATAGGCGAGCACAACCTTTTTGAAGTCTTCATCGCTTAGGTGAAAAAGACTTTCTGTTAGCTGGTTGCAAACGAAATCAAAATGAGTATCTGCTTCTCTTATTTCAAGTGGCTCACCACAGCAAAAAATTGGAGTCAGACCAGCAGCTAGTACAAGGTTCAGTTTCTCAGCCAACAAAGCATTTGATTCACCAAAGTATTCCCTTCTCTCACTATGACCAATGATCACATAATCAGCTCCGGTAGACTTAATCATGTCAACGGATATTTCACCGGTATATGCACCGCTCGTCTTATCACTACAATTCTGTGCAGACACACTCAAATTAGCCACACCATCAACCAATTTGCTCACCTCTGAAAGGTGAATAAATGGTGTACCTAACACCACCTGAACATCCGAATTGATCTGGCCAGAATCGGAAATCTCTTGCGCTAATGCTGTTCCCTCACCCAGTGTTTTGTTCATTTTCCAGTTGCCTGCAACTATATTTTTTCTCATCTTAAATTCGGTTTAAATTTTCGGCAAATATATATTGCAGATTGCGGTATATCTTTGATATTGATAATAAATTGACATTTTTTGAGGGTAATTAATTTGATATTTTTAATAAATCAGTGCTTGTCTCAGTAAGTCGAGCAAATATTTTGATTCTAAAGAATTAATCAAATATTTTACACTTTTCTAACATTAACACCATTTCATTGATCAATCAACAATGATTAGAGTGTTTTATTAAAACAACTAGAATGGCAAAACATACTTATGATTTTGGAGTAATTGGTAACTGTGCTTTCACAGCTCATATAAAGAAGGACACTAATGTCTCCTGGATGTGCTGGCCCAGGTTTGACAGCAGTTTTATTTTTGGTGGCCTCCTCGACAATGAAAAAGGAGGAGAATTTTCTGCTATGCCCGATGATAAGGACATTCAGTCGGAACAATATTATGTAGAAAATACCAACGTGCTTTGCACTGAGGTAACGTGTAGCACGGGAAAATATAAAGTGACTGATTTTGCCCCAAGGTTCCATCAATTTGAAAGGTATTACAAGCCACTCATGCTGGTAAGAAAGATTGAGCCAGTAGAAGGTTATCCTTCAATTAATGTAAAATGCCATCCGGTTGGAGACTATGGTGACACCATTCCAACAACAAGCCTGGGCAGTAGCCATATCAGGTATTTAGGACTTGATTCACAGGTAAGACTAACGACCAATATTTCTCTGAACTATATAATGGATGATCAGACTTTCGTCCTCAATGAACCCAAATATCTGGTGCTGTCTTATGGTCCCCCATTAGAAGATTCTTTGGAAGAAACTGCCGAACGGTTCCTAAGCAAGACGATTCAATACTGGCGCAAATGGATCAAAACAGCGAGTATTGTCAACTTCTATCAGCGAGCAGCCATTCGCTCTGCATTGATATTAAAAATCCACCAGTATGAAGATACCGGTGCAATTATCGCCGCAACAACAACCAGTTTGCCCGAATCTCCGGGAGCAGGTAGAAACTGGGACTATCGATACTGCTGGATGCGGGACACTTATTATACCCTCAATGCTTTCAACAACATTGGGCACTTTGAGGAACTCGAGCAATACTTCCACTATATCATGAATATTATTTCTGTGGAAGAAGATCGTTTTCAGCCCTTATATGGTATTTCTGGTCAGAAAAAATTAACAGAAATAGAAACCAGTCTTAACGGCTATGAAGGCAACAAACCAGTAAGGGTCGGTAACCAGGCCTATACCCACATTCAAAATGATGTCTATGGACAGGTATTGATTTCATTGTTGCCATTATACTCAGACAAGCGTATCATTTTTACCGAGCGTTACGATTCCACCGAGATTATTTTCAAGGCACTGAGAATGATCGAAAAAACAATGGAAGAGCCAGATGCCGGGCTTTGGGAGTTTAGAAACTTAAAGCAGTACCACTGCTATACATATCTCTTTCACTGGGCGGGAAGCAAGGCCGCAGAAAAAATGGCTGATGTGCTACAAAACAAAGAAATGAAAGAGCTGGCCGTTAAGTTAAAAGATATAGCCAGTGAAAAAATTGAAGCATGCTATTCTGAAGAGAAGAAAGGTTATGCCCAGGCCATGGGTGTGGATAGGATGGACGCAAGTTGTCTGCAGTTGATCAACATGAACTACCTGGATGGTGATAGCCAAAGAGCGAAGGATCACCTGAAAGCGCTTGAAGAAGAATTGAAAGCATCTAATGGATTGTTCTACAGATACAAACATCAGGATGACTTTGGCGAGCCTGAAACTACTTTCTTAATCTGTGGATTCTGGTATGTAGAAGCACTGGCTTGCGTTGGTCGTTTAGATGAAGCTGTCGAAGAGTTTAAGAAATTGGAGAGCTTCAGTAATCACGTTGGGCTATTAAGCGAGGATGTGAATGAACATGACGGAAGTCAGTGGGGTAATTTTCCGCAGGCATATAGCCACGTCGGACTACTCAACACTGCTCACAGAATTGCCAAGAAACTTGATATCCCTGATTTTTATTAGACAAGGAAAAAAATCGAACACAAAAAAAGGGCTTATTGAATAAGCCCTTTTCTTTTTAGTATGGTTTCAATGAATTTGACTTCATTGTGAGATTTGAAAATTTTATGGGGAAGATGGATTAATTGCGCTTTGCTGATAATCAACGCAAAGTGGTCTTTACCAACAGTGGCTCTTTTAATATTTTCCCACTTCATAGGCATCCCTCTTTTGGAGTCTAATCTGATAAGGATTTGCTGACTGGTAATTTCATAAGCCAGTTTTTCAAACATAAATTTCCCTTGTTCCAGCTGGGAAATACCGGCGAATTGAATTAACCAAAACAACAAATACAAAACCAGTGCTATTGTCGCACCAATTATCCACCACATATTCGGAATCCAAAAAAATCCGGCACATATACCCAGATAGATCAAAGCGACCCACCATTGATCCTTAACCAGGTTTTTAAAGGCCAGCCAGATAAATGTTTTATTTGCTAATTGATACTTTTTCGTCTTTACTATCATCTACTTCTCTTTTATCGCTTTTAAGCTTAAATCCAAACTTCTGTAAGAATGTGTAAGCGCTCCCACTGAAATGTAGTCCACACCAGTCTGCGCTATTTCCCTAATATTTTTTTCTGTAATGCCTCCGGATGCTTCAGTCTTGCACCTTCCATCTATTATCTGAAGCGCTTCCTTCATCATCGAGGGCAGCATATTGTCAAGCATAATCACGTCCACACCTCCTGATTCAATTGCTTCAGTCACCTCCGAAAGCGTCCGTGTTTCAACCTCAATCTTCAGGTCTTTCTTGTTGTCTTTGAGGTATTTCTTTGTAGAGGTTACTGCCTTTTCTATCCCCCCGGCATAATCTATGTGATTATCCTTTAGCATGATCATATCGTATAGGCCGAACCGATGATTCTCTGCACCACCGATCTTGACAGCCCATTTTTCACATATTCTAAAATTCGGAGTGGTTTTCCGCGTATCTAAAATCTGAACACCAGTTCCACGAATCAATTCCGTCATTTTCTTGGTGTAAGTGGCTATGCCGCTCATCCTCTGAATACAATTCAGTATCAACCTCTCCGCAGATAAAATACTTCGAGCTTTCCCCTCTAGCAGAAGCACTGTATCGCCAGTTGAAATCTCCTCACCATCTTTGATTTTTACATCAATGGCAACCGTCTTGTCATACCGGGCAAAAATCCATTCCGCCAATTGCACACCTGCCAATACTCCCTCATCTTTTGAAATAAGCTTGGCCTTCTGCTCCAGGTCTTGAGGAATAGAGGATAAGGAACTGTGGTCTCCATCACCAATATCTTCTTTTAGTGCCCTATCGACAAATCGTAGGACAGCTTCTTTGGTTAGATATTTAATTTTTAAGCTCATAAAATCAAAATTGGACTGCTCGACCGACTGCAACTAGCAAGCATCCGATTATGGTGGCGCAAAAATATATAAGTCAATCATTTATAGGAAAGTAAAGCACTCTTTATATTTTAGATTAAAGTTTCAAGCCAACACCTCCATGAAAGTAGTTTCCGGTCAACTTATAGACATTCCAAGTCAAACGATTTATCCCGCCAAAGTAATTATTGAAGGCTCAAAGATTAAGGGCATAGAGAAAATACAGAATGCTGAAAATCAATTCATATTGCCCGGGTTTGTGGATGCCCATGTACACATCGAAAGCTCTATGCTTGTACCGTCCGAATTTGCCCGGCTAGCGGTGGTGCATGGCACAGTGGCAACCGTTTCAGATCCCCATGAGATCGGCAATGTGATGGGAGTGAGCGGTGTAGAATACATGATAGACAATGGAAAGCAGGTAAACTTCAAATTTTATTTCGGAGTTCCCTCCTGTGTACCGGCCACTACGTTCGAAACTGCCGGAGCAGAAATCAGTGTCGATGATGTAAAGTATTTATTGGAGAAACCAGAAATAACGTATTTGGCTGAAATGATGAATTGGCCGGGGGTGCTATTCCAAGATGAAACTGTCTATGAGAAATTGGCTATTGCTCAAAAAATAGGAAAACCCGTAGACGGTCATGCTCCGGGCTTGAAAGGTGATGAAGCCCAAAAATACAGTCAAGCTGGTATCTCGACCGATCATGAGTGCTTCACTAAAGAAGAAGCCCTGGACAAACTAAGATATGGAATGAAAATCCTGATCAGGGAAGGCAGTGCTGCCAAAAATTTTGACGCACTTATTCCACTACTTGATGAATTCTGGAAACGAATGATGTTCTGTTCCGATGATAAACACCCAGACAATTTGGTTGAAGGTCATATTAACGAACTTGTTAAAAGAGCCATCCAACGAGGAGATGATTTATTCAAAGTACTACAAATGGCCTGCGTTAATCCCGTAGAACATTACAACATGAATGTGGGACAATTGAGATCTGGTGATCCAGCCGATTTCATCGTCATTGACAATCCTAAAGATTTCAACGTATTACAAACCTGGATAAATGGAGAGATCGTGGCTGAATATGGTAAGACTAGAATAAGTCCCGTTGAAAATATGGTGATCAATAATTTTCACACCCCTCAAAAAAAAGCGGAGGACTTTCAAGTCGTACTGACCGGGGCAAAGGTAAGAGTAATGCAGGCGCTCGAAGGACAGCTCATCACAAATCTGGAATCCTACCCTAGTGCTCTGTTAGATAACCCACATCAAACGAATACCGACGAAGACTTCCTAAAAATTGCGGTTGTCAACAGGTATAAGGATGCTCCAGCGGCCGTGGGATATATTCAGAATATTGGATTGAAGGAAGGGGCAATAGCCTCCTCGGTAGGGCATGATTCTCACAATATTGTAGCTATAGGTGTAGACTCAGAATCAATATCTAGAGCAGTAAATTTAATTATTGAACAAAAGGGTGGTGTATCTGCTGTTGGTAAAAAAGGTGCGAAAATATTGCCACTTCCGGTAGCTGGAATTATGAGTGAAAAAGATGGGTATGAAGTAGCCAAAGTATATCACGAAATTGATCAGTTCGCCAAATCCCTGGGTTCTCGACTAAACTCTCCGTTTATGACATTGTCCTTTATGGCACTGTTGGTAATTCCCAAAGTCAAAATGAGTGATCTGGGGTTTTTCGATGGAGAAAAGTTTGAGTTTATCAAGGTGTTTCACGATTAGCTATATTTGGGCAAACAACACCTAACTAATAATGAAAAGCCACCGAATTGAGTCCATCGATATCCTAAGGGGAATAGTGATGGTCATAATGGCCCTCGATCACGTGAGGACATATTTCCACTATGGGAATATGTACGCGCACCCGACAGACTTAGAAACAACAACTCCGGCCATATTCTTTACCCGATGGATAACCCATTTCTGTGCTCCGGTGTTCGTGTTCCTCGCTGGGACTTCTGCTTTTCTTTCCAGCACCAGAAAAGAGTCAAAAACCGAAGTGGCCAAATTCCTGCTCACCCGTGGACTGTGGCTGATTTTTCTGGAATTGACTGTGATAAATTTTGCCTGGACATTCGATCCAAGTTTTTCCATTACCATTTTTCAGGTGATTTGGGCTATAGGAATTAGTATGGTCATTTTATCTGTACTTATCTTTTTGCCCAAAAACTTCCTTGCAGCCGTTGGTATATTGTTGGTGGTCGGGCACAACTTACTTGATGACTTTACCTTATCCGGTTCAGGATTGGTAGACATAATATGGTACGTGTTTCATCAGCAAAACATCCTTGTCACAGATAATAATCATGTGATGTTCTTATATTATCCGGCTATGCCCTGGGCCGGGCTGATGATCCTGGGTTATTTATTTGGCGCTCTATATCACAATGATTATTCTGCTGAAAAAAGAAGGAAATGGTTGCTCCAAATTGGTCTGATATCCACGTTGCTATTTGTCGTGATCAGATTACAAAATGTTTATGGGGATCCTTCGGCATGGGGTGAGCAGGAAAATAGTCTATTTACGTTCATGTCATTTTTAAATACAACTAAATACCCACCTTCACTGCTCTTCATATTAATGACAATTGGCCCTTCCATAATTGTTCTTTTACTTTTAGAAAATATCAAAAACCTGTTAACAGATATGCTGGTGATTATCGGAAGAGTGCCGCTTTTCTTTTATGTCGTTCATATTTATCTTATCCATTTACTTACCATGATAGCTATAAACTTCACTGGACGTTCATGGACCGATTGGATTTGGAATGCTGAAGCTTTTTTAGAGTCAAGTACCATAGACTATGGATTCTCACTGTGGGTGGTGTACTTGGTTTGGGCAGTTGTCATGGTAGTTTTATTTCCAGTTTGTAAAAAGTACCACCTATACAAAGGTGCTAACAAGGACAAATGGTGGCTCAGCTATCTATAGATTACAAGCCCAAATAGTCTTTCAAATGATTAGAGGCAAAAAACTCATAATCCCAGCCTTCCCCGTCCAGGATGTCTTGGCATTCTTCCTTTAGTACATACACCCAGCTGGCTAATTTATGCTCCTTATGGTCTATAATCTTTACTATTCTTCTTTCGTATTCATTTCCTTCAAACCAATCCAATCTATCTAGTTCAGACTCAACAATTTTTTTGAAAAAGCCCATCACCGAAGCAGATGGAGAGGGCATTATACCTGGATATACCCGTTCCTTTAAGGTGTAAATCTGATACCCCTCCAACCTGGCATCTTCCGCTATTAATTCTTTGCCGGTTACAGCGCGGTAAACGTCGGGGTTCATCAAGGTGCCATAAAAGAATATATATTGTGGTTTCATTCCTTGACCATAATTACGTGGGGAATATCATCTTCCAAATAATGATGACCAGTACTTACGAACCCAAAAGATTGGTAAAATTTCAGCAAATAGGCCTGAGCTCCGATTTTCACTGGGCAAGACTTACCGTATAATTCATACAGCTTTTTCAAGCTTTCTCGTACAATTTCCTTACCCATCCCCTTTGCCCTGTGGTTTGGTGATGTTGCGATTCTGCCTATTGAAGCGTACCCTATAAAAGAGTCCCCGGCTGCAAGTATTCTTGTAGTAGCTACGATTTGACCATCCACTGTTCCCATAACATGAATAGCCTTTTGGTCGAGGTTATCCATATCGAGATAGTTACAATTTTGCTCTACTACAAATACTTCAGCACGTAACCTTAGTAAACCGTAAAGTTCTTCGTTAGATAATTCTGAGAAATGCTTGAATTTGATTTCCATCGCTTAAGGTAAGATGGTCTTTGGGAAATATCTGTTAGTCGAAATTTCTGTTTCCGACTTCCTTTCCTTTTCTGTTGAAGTAAAGCCACATTCCTGCTTTTTCATTCTTTACATAGTGGCCTTGAGATTCCCTCTTTCCGTTGATGTGATAGTTTACCCAGAGGCCATGGGCATAGCCGTCGACATATTTCTCAACAGATTTAAGTTCACCAGTAGGATAGTAGGTATTTCGGATACCATTGCCAGAAGATAGGTTTCCTTTAGATCGCTTTTCCCCCTGAATAGTATAATAGTCGCCAACTTCCATGAGCCTTCCGTTTTTCCAATTCTCATCTTGTATTACCTGCTCATTTTCATAGAAGTGCCCCCACAAATCCATTTTTTCTCCATGAAGGTAGGAGCCAATGCTTTGTAGTTTGCCGGATTGATAATAGTATATCCACTGCCCGGTTCTTAAGTCCGATTTGAATTTACCTTCTGATTCAAGGGACCCATTTTCATGAAAATATTTCCAGAGTCCTGTTTTTACACCTTTATCATAGTCCCCTATTGAAAACAGCGCTCCGTTAAGGGTCATGCTTAGCCATGTTCCAATCTTGAGGCCAAAGGCATATTTTCCCTCAACACTTAGAAAGCCATTATCAAAAAACTCCTGATACAGGCTATCCAATAGTCCATTCTTATAGTAGTACCTGCGCCCAAGAACTTTGTTTTTGTAGTACTCAGTCCATTCACCATTTTCCAGTCCGTAATAGTAATTTTCCTTTCTATTCAGCCTGCCTGTCGAATGAAAAAACTCCCAGGTGCCATGTGCTTTACCTAGAGAATATCTTTTGATATAGTTGGCTATTTTAAAAGGTGAGTACTCAGTCCAGGTACTATCCTTTTCTCCTTTAATATAATGGCCCTCCAACGCCACAGGCCCTGAATCATAATATTCTCGGTAGAGCCCGTTTAATTGATCTTCCTTATAGTTAGCCTCAGATATGATAGCTCCATTTGAATCGTAATTGGTATACGTTCCATGCCTCTTTCCTTTCCTCAGTCTTACTATTTCTCTTATTCTGCCATTCATGTATCTAGTCCAAATACTATCCTGTACACCATGAGTATAAAAACCATCAGCTATCTTTCTTTTGTACTGATTATTGAAAAGCCATTTTCCATGGCGCTTGCCATCTATAGAATCACCAAAGGCTACAATTTCAGCCTCATCAAGTTTGAGGTGGAAGTCCTGTCCTTGAGCCTCTGGAATGACAAACAGGCTTGTTAGAATGAATGTTGTTAGGAACCTTTTAGCAATGGCCATTGACTATTCGTATTACCAGCGAATTAAAGCTGAAGCCCAAGTAAAACCACTTCCAAAAGCGGCCAAACATACAAGGTCTCCTTTATTTACTTTTCCTTGTTCTACAGCCTCGCTCAGCGCTAAGGGTATAGATGCTGCAGTCGTATTGCCATATTTTTGAATGTTGTTGAAGACTTTGTCATCTGGAAGTTTCATCTGCTTTTGAATGAACTGACTTATTCGAAGGTTGGCCTGATGTGGAATAAGCATATCAATATCTGTTGGCTGAAAACCGTTCTGATTCAGCGCTTCCATGATCACTTGCTGAAAGCGAACCACTGCGTTTTTAAAAACGAAATTTCCATTCATATATGGGTAATACCTCGTGTCTTCCGGATCATTTCGTTCAATAAAATTGGGTACCCAATCGGTAGTACTTGGAGCTAATAATGATAACTCTTCGGCATGCTGACCTTCAGAATGTAAATGTGAGGACAATATCCCTTGGTCATTATCTTCCGTTCCTTGAAGCACTACTGCTCCCGCGCCATCACCAAATATCACAGAAACACCTCTGCCTCGTGTGGTCATGTCCAGTCCTCCACTATGCACCTCACTACCAATAACCAGTACATTCTTGTACATCCCGGTTTTGATGAATTGATCCGCCACTGACAAACTATAGACAAATCCGGAACATTGATTTCTTACATCGAGCGCACCTACCTCTGCTTTCAATCCAAGCTGCTGTTGAACAAGAACCCCAGGTCCGGGGAAATAATAGTCAGGGCTAAGTGTAGCAAAAACAATAAAATCAATATCATCAACTTTTAGTCCTGCATTGTCAATGGCCATCTGAGCTGCTTTTGTACCCATACTGGAGGTTGTGTCCTCACCTCCTGGGGTGATATGTCTCCTTTCATGGATTCCTGTTCTCTCCACAATCCACTCATTGCTGGTTTCCATCATGCTTTCCAGCTCTTCGTTTTTGACAACCCTGTCCGGCACGTAATGGCCCGTTCCGATTATTTTTGAATTGAACATATCGTTGGTTTTATAATGTAGCAATTTAAGAGAAATTGCCTAAAAGTTATTGCCCTTTTTAACAACAATAACGCAATTAACCACTAGGCAATAGGAACTCCGAGCAAAATATATTGCGCTTATTCTAATTACCCAAAAAATATAGTTGTAATAAGAAAAGAAGCTTCTATTCCAGTACGGAAACCTCTATCCTGCGATTCAGTTCGCGCCCATTTTCTTCATCATCGTTAGAAGCCAATGGTTTCGTTTCACCGTATCCCTTTGCCTCCAAACGCTTAGCATCTATACCGTTTTTCACGAGATACTCAACCACCGATTCGGCCCTTTTATGAGAAAGCACCAGATTAGCGTCAGCTGCTCCCTGGTTGTCCGTATGCCCTGAAACTTCGAATCGCAATTCCGGGTTGTGCTGTAGTGTTTCTAAAAGAGCATCCAGCCTTTCATTACCTCCTGTAGGAAGTTTGTAGTCATTTACTGCAAAGTAAATATTCCCGATTCTTGCCTTATTTGTTCTCCTAAACTTAGTGCCGATTTCTTCGACCTTTGAATATTTAGGATCAAAGTGCTCGACATCCTCCTCTTCTGGTGCCAGAGCCTCCTTATGCAGTGTGAGCTTGAAATCAACATTGAATGCACCACCGCTTCCGTTTGCTCCCGGAGTACTAAAAGTTTCGTTATGGATAATTTCCTGGTTGTATTTTATTTCGGTAGAAATTTCATCATTCGCACCCAAAGTCACTTTGAAATGACCAGATTCGTCTGTCATGGTTTTAGCCAGAAGACCTGTGCTTCTTTTTGGAGTAAACTTGATTTCTGCATTGTTAATTTTCATCCCTTTTCCATCAAAGACACTACCTTCTACAAATACCTTATCGGCCTCATGAAAAAAGAAAATATCATAGCGTCCCCTCGACTCATAGCGATTAGATACGAAGTATCCAGAATTCAACTCTTCATCAATCTTGAACTGAATGTCGTCATCAGGGGTATTCATTGGATAACTCAGTTTTTCCGGTGCAGACCAGGAATTCGAACCCTCATCGAGTGTCGATTTGAAAATATCATAGTTGCCTATTGAGCCATGTCCACGAGACGAGAAATAAAGTGTCTTTTCATCGGCTGATAAGAATGGATAATCCTCATCCTTATCAGAATTGATATTAGTACTGACGGGTGTCGGAGTACTCCATTGCCCACTTGAGGCATCTTTGATTGACTGGTAAAGGTCTAGGTCCTTGCTACCGCCTTTTTTTCTGTCGGCAAAGATTATCCTGTTTTCCTTTTCATTGAGGAAAAAATGAGACTCCATCTTGGTTTCAGTAATCTTTGCATCAAATTCCTTCAAAGCACTCCACCTTCCATTGCTCAGCTCGCTATAAAAGAGGTCTCCCCCGCTTTTGTCTGAGTATACAAATAACCTACCGTCGTTTCTTACCACCTCTATATTGGCGTTTTCAAATTTGTAGCTTCCCAGGTTGTCCAACAATCTTGGACGCAACCATTCGCCATCTTTTCTTTTCGATTCATAGATATAGTAGGTCTCAGATTTGGAGGCCGAACCATCTACCGGTCTTGAAGAAAGAAAAAGCAACTCGTCTTTCTCTCTGAAATAAACAGGACTTGACTCATGGTAGTTGGAGTTAACCGTACTAGGCAAATGTTCTACCTCATACCCAGCAGGACTATTGTAATACTCATAGATCGATTCTGCCCGCTCTTTCAGGTCTTTAATCTCCTGAACTATCTCCTTGCTTTTGTATTGCTTAATTCTGATGAATTTATCGGAAGCCTCTATTGCTTTTTTGAAATGATTCTGCTGGAAATACAGCTTAGACATCCAATAGTAGTAAAACTTATCTTTCCTCCCCTGGGTCTTTGAATAGCTTTCAAGCTTAGTCAGTGGCTTGTTCTTGGCAATGGTTAGCAAAGAGCAAATTTCTACGCGGTATTTGCTTAGATTGTCATTGGGATAAGTGGCGAGAATTTCTTCATAAGCCACGCGTGCCTTTTCAAATTTCTCAGTGTAAAAGAAACTTTCAGCTTTCAGTTTCTTTTTTTCAAATTTTTGACTTTGAGCATATAAAGGTGAAAAACTAATTATCAGTCCAAGGGCGAGTAGTGCAAATCTCTTCGTCATAATACTATGTATTTCAGCTGATAATATTTCAAAAATAACTGGAAATGATTCAAAAACAAAAATACGGGCGCTTTACTCAAACAATGTATAATTTCCCTTCTGATCAATGGAAGGCTGAATATTGATCATTTCCGGAAAGTCATTGTCGATCTTGGTGATGAATGGAGCCACGGGGTGAAAGTGAATATTTGATATTGAATCTAACGGTTTTACCATTTGCAACAACGTTTCAATCGATTGGTTTGGTTTGAGCCATTCAACCTCATCTGTTTTAGTAAGAATCGCCGGCATTTGATCACCAAATTCGGGCAAACCTAGTTTGTTTTCTGTGGTAATGATCTTGAAGGTGTGTAGCATTTTACCATCCAGATCGTCATAGTCTTCCCAGATACCTGCAAAACCAAACAAGGATCTGTCATTTAGTTTGAAAAAGTATGGACGCTTACTCCTTTTACCTACGGTCTTCCATAAATATAAGCCATTGGCCGGAATGATGCACCTCCGTTGTTCCAGTCCTGTTTTCAAAGTAGATTTCTTCAGAATATCCTCTTTTTTGGCATGTATCCATTTCGATGAAATCGACTTCTTATTTGACCATTTGGCTATGATGCCCCAGTAAAAATATGAAAGTCCATCCTTGGCTGCATTGGCTATTACGGGAAGTCTTTTGGTTGGAGCCGCATTATATTGCGATTTAAGCCCTTCATCTACATGAATTCCAAAATGAGCGGAAACTTCCTCAGGCACTGAATATATCGCATATCTATCAATCATTCTCTTTCGTCATTTACAAATTCAATCGCTCTTTTTTCTGACCAATATTGCTCTGTACCATCAAACATACTAAAACCTACATGACCTCCATGCTCTGGTGTCTCGATATATACATTTTCAAGATTTTCGAATAAAGAATGATCCAAACATTCTGTGGAAAGAAATGAATCATTCATGGCATTCACCACTAAGGTTCTAATTTTTATCGAATTTAAAAAATTTCGACCACTACAGCGAGTATAGTAATCTTCTGCCCCTTCAAAGCCATTCAGTGGAGCAGTAATCATATCATCAAAGTCAAAAATTGAATGAATAGAGTTGAGTGCATCTATATTGATCATTCCCGGGAACTGCTTTTCCTTTTCTAATGCCTTTTTCTTTAAGGACTTTAGAAAGCGTCGAACATATAGAATATTCTCCGGTTGGGCCAACATCTTACCACTGGAGTTTAAATGAAAAGGTACAGAAATAACGACCGCAGATTTTATTTCAGGATGCTTATGAGACTGTTCTTCTCCGAGATATTTCAGAGTCAGATTTCCACCCAGACTAAAACCAACCAAGGTAATTTCTTCATATCCTTTCCCAATAGCGTGTTTCACCACAGTTTCAAGATCGGCGGTAAATCCACTGTGATACATGGTCTTGCTCAGGTTCATTTCCCCGCTGCAAGTTCTAAAGTTCCAGGCCAATACATCCCAATTGTCGTTAAAGAATGTGCTGGCCATTCCTCTCATATAAGGACGTTGGGAATCCCCTTCCAAGCCATGGGAGATGACCAGCAATTTCTTGCTGTCAGCTCTGAGCCAGTCTAAATCCAAAAAATCATCATCAGGGGTACTGATTCTTTCCCGTTCAAAAGGAGGAATACTATTTACGTTTCTGAAAATAGCTGGGTACACCGTTTCTAAGTGCCCGTTGAAGAGAAAGAAAGGTCTCTGGTAAGAAGAAGGAGATATAACTGGCATGTACAAATGTGCGTTGAATGCACTGAGACTTACGAATAGTACCAGTATACGCACGATTCAAAAATATATTAACTCTACTATTTAATTTGAATAAAGATCGAAATAAAACTAATTTAGCGGTTTGATTTAAAAACACTAAAAATATATGGCTGAAGTTATCAAAATGCCCAAAATGAGCGACACCATGGAAGAGGGAGTTATCGCTTCTTGGTTGAAGAAAGTTGGAGACGAGGTGAAATCGGGTGATATCCTGGCGGAAGTGGAGACGGATAAGGCGACAATGGAGTTGGAATCCTACGAGGATGGCGTTTTGTTGCACATAGGAATAGAAGAAAAGGCCTCTGTGCCGGTGGATGGCGTGATTGCCATAATCGGAAGCAAAGGTGAAAATATAGATGCTTTATTGGCTGATATTTCAAGTGGTGCAGCTGCTGCACCTGCTGAAGCCACACCTGCTGTGGAAGAAGCTCCTGTGCCACCAGTAGCGACAGAAAATATTGATACATCTGGTATAAATGCCCAGGTGATCACCATGCCAAAAATGAGTGACACCATGGAAGAGGGGGTAATCGCCTCATGGCTCGTGAAAATTGGCGATACTGTTAAGTCAGGGGATATCCTGGCGGAAGTGGAAACCGATAAGGCTACCATGGAGCTGGAATCTTACGAGGATGGCGTGATGCTTTACCAGGCTGTAGAAGCTGGAAACGGCGTGCCAGTGGATGGGGTAATAGCGATCATCGGTGAGAAAGGAGCTGATTATGAGACATTATTAAAAGCACAAGCTGCTAAAGTCAGTGCACCGGCTGCCGCTCCGGAAGCAGCACCTGCTCCAGTGGAACAAAAGGCCGCTGCACCTGCTGCCACTCCGGCACCCACAGCTTCGGCTCCTGCTGTTCAGACTTCATCAAACGGGAGAATAATTGCTTCGCCTTTGGCAAAAAGTCTGGCGAAGGAAAAAGGAATAGATCTAGCTCAAATACAAGGAACAGGTGACGGTGGTCGAATTATCAAAAGAGATGTAGAGTCATTTGTACCTAGTGCGCAACCATCTGCAGCAACAGGTGGAACACAAGTTGTATTACCTGCCGTAGTAGGTGAAGAAAGTTATGAAGATGTGCCAGCTTCTCAAATGAGAAAAGCTATCACCAAGGGCCTAAACGCAAGCCAATTTGGTGCGCCTCACTTCTACCTGACAATGGAGATTGACATGGACAAAACCATGGAGGCAAGAAGAAGCATCAACGAAGTTTCGCCTGTCAAAATATCTTTCAATGATATAGTTGTAAAAGCAGTAGCTGCAGCACTTCGTCAGCATCCTGCGGTGAATACTTACTGGATCAGCGAAACTAATAGCATCAGAATGAATCACCACATAAGTGTAGGAGTTGCTATGGCGATCGAAGATGGCTTGGTTGTCCCTGTTGTGAAATTTGCTGACAACAAATCTTTAGCTCAGATCTCAGCTGAAGTAAAAGAATTTGCAGGGAAGGCAAAAGCTAAAAAATTAGGGCTGGATGAAATGCAAGGCAATACCTTCACCGTGTCTAACCTTGGAATGTTTGGTATTGAAGAATTTACTTCTATCATCAATGCGCCAGAGTCTTGTATCCTGGCGGTTGGTGCGATCAAACAAACTCCAGTAGTTAAAAATGGCGAGATCGTACCAGGCAATGTAATGAAAGTGACATTGACTTGTGATCACAGAACGGTTGACGGTGCTGTAGGATCAGCATTCTTACAAACCTTGAAAGGATTAATTGAAGATCCAGTTCGTATTTTGATTTAGTGACTAGTCGCTAGTTTCTAGTAGCTGGTCTCTCAAAGCGAATAATCGGAATTTGCTGAAACTCGTTAGCAACTCGAACCTGGATCTTCACGTAACCAAACTCATGTCAAAAATAAAATCAACAACAGTCTGCGCTATCAAGCACAATGGACAAGTAGCCATAGGAGCTGACGGTCAGGCCACACTTGGGAATACAGTAGCCAAAAGCAACGTAAAGAAAATCCGAAAGCTACAAGAGGGAAAAATAGTAACCGGCTTTGCTGGCTCCACAGCGGATGCTTTTACACTACTAGAGCGCTTTGATGAAAAGCTAAGTACATACGGTGGCAATATGAAAAGAGCAGCCATTGAGCTGGCCAAAGACTGGCGGATGGACCGCTATCTCAGAAGGCTTGAGGCCATGCTTATTGTAGCGGACAAGGAAGAGATTCTGATAGTTTCCGGAACTGGGGATGTACTGGAACCTGACAATGACATTGCGGTAATAGGCTCGGGAAGTATGTACGCTCAATCAGCAGCCCTGGCTATGAAAAAACATGCCGGAGAAACTCTCTCAGCGGAAGATATGGTAAGGGAAAGTCTCAATATCGCTGCTGATATCTGCATCTACACCAACCATAACTTGGTTGTAGAAGTGATAGAATAACTCCTGGATTAATTTCATCATGAAAAAATCAATACTATATGGAATAGTGATTGCTAGTTCAATGACTGCTGGTTACTGGCTTAGTGAAATGAATAGATTCGCTAATGGGGTTATAGCAGATACCAAAACATTGAATCTGCACAATATTGATACGCCAATGCAAAGTGAATCCAGTGAGGATTTTCAAAATTTCATATGGCAATTTGCAACAGATAGTGCGTTTCAATTCCAACGGATTCAATTCCCTCTGGCAGCTGAAATAGTCAATGATGAATTTGAAACGGAATCGAGACAAATTGAGGGCAAAGACTGGGAAATGTCCTATTTGTTTGCCAACAAGCAATACCGAATTCAAGTCTATGACAATTGGGAAGCCAGACTAGCTAAAACAAATCAAAGACTTTTTGTCTATCATGGGATTGAAAATGGAATACGAATTGAATACCACTTTGAGTTGTTAGGTGGTAAGTGGTTTCTGATCAAGTTTGCAGATTATTCCACATAAAAACTCTCTATGGAATTATGCTCAGTAGAGGTTTTCTTTGAAACACCACATAAGTCAGAAGTGATAAACAGCGCTAGCCAAGTTTTAGATACATTGGGCTTTATAGGCAAATAAACACGACTGGATAAACAAACCTTACTTTTAACCTTATAATATCTCTTCTTCCATAGCCTGTTTCCAAAGTCTATACATATTGATGAGAGATTCAAGCTTATCAGGTTGTTCACTGGCCAGGTTAGTTTCCTCTGAAGGGTCTTCTTCTAAATTGAATAGGTTAAAAGATTCACCTTTGTCATCGCTGTATATTTTGTAGTTGCCGTTCATCAAGGCTACCTGTTTTCTTAATTGAAAGATCATTTCTTTATTCCGTGATTTTACCTTTCCTTGTAATACAGGCATCAAGTCAACTCCATCATAAGTTCTGTTGAATTGAGAAATGTCTGTGCCAATAATTGAAGCGACCGTTGGGAAGTAATCGGTGGTGAAAGCCGGAAAACCCTCAATTGTTCCTTTCTTTATCCTATCCGGCCATTCTACAATGCCGGGCACCCTGATACCTCCTTCCAGCAGGCTTCTTTTCCTTCCTTGAAGTCCTTTAGTCAAGCCTTGTGTTCTGCCCTTCGTCTGTTTACCTTCCGGGCCATTGTCGCTGGTGAAGAAGAGAATTGTGTTATCTGATACTCCCGATTTTTTTAAATGAT
Source organism: Cyclobacteriaceae bacterium (assembly GCA_049115735.1). Lineage (GTDB taxonomy): Bacteria > Bacteroidota > Bacteroidia > Cytophagales > Cyclobacteriaceae > CAXBNB01. The sequence goes on from JAGDZP010000004.1 coordinate 592,778, forward strand.
CTCTCAAACGACCTATTTGCTCATCCATAGCCGATAGTGCACCATAGAAGTGCTGCTGATCTTCAGACAGCCCTGGGTATAGGTTTTTGTATTTCTCCCCGGTAAGGGTAGGCAAGTGAGGTGTATGAAACCAGATAACGCTGAGAAATGGTTTGTTATCGTTTATAGATTTATCGATGAATGGAATAACTCGATCCATAATGACGCGTGAGTCATCACCATCCAGATTGGTGGTTACTATCTTCCCAGCCCCATTCCAATAGAATGTACCAAAGTGGCCTCCGGGTGTCAATTTACCGCTTACGTCCCCCGCAGAACGAGGTGGTACTACCATTGGGTCCCAGGTCGGCACTTTGGATTCAGTCACAAAGCATTCATCATAACCATTTTGCCATGGTGGGGAGTAGTGGGCGTCATTTTTAGGTCGTCCTCCCCGATTGGCATCCAGAGTGTCTTTGGTGAGTGTACCGAGATGCCATTTGCCAAAATGACCAGTAGCATAACCTTTTTCCTTGACAAGTTCCGCTAGTGTTATCTCTTCCTGAGGCATATGCCCACAGTTGGCATGGCAAATACCGTAGCGGTCTGGCTGTCTACCAGTAAGCACACTTCCTCGTGTAGGCGAGCAAACCGCAGATGCGGAATAAAAGCGAGTAAATACCGCTCCATTTTTGGCCATCTCGTCCAGTGCAGGTGTTTTTAGATGAGGATGGCCATTGTACCCTACATCGCCCCAGCCCTGGTCATCACTCATGATTAGTATGATGTTGGGTCTGTTTCTTTCTTTCGCTTTCTCCTGACGAGTCGAACAAGAAGTGACTATAATCACCAATAGGAGTGTCGTGAGTTTTATGATGGGGCCGTAAAAATTTGATTTGATAATCATGAATGGTCTAAATTCTAATTTGTATTATAAAGCCAAATTAAGCAATCTCTGATAATGCGGAATACATTCTTCCAATAGTGGCTTTAGCTTCTCAGGAAAAGCTGCAGTCTTTTTCTTATAGGTCAAGAATCCGGTCGAATTATGAATATTAGCATACCAATATTTCGCCCATGAGCCATCTTCCGGTCTTGCGCCTTTCTCCCATGACAACATAGACTTATCGAAGTGAATGCCTAGTTTCTGACATAACTCCTTTAGTGCTTTTTCAGGATTCAAGAGGATTCTCTTTGAGTCCAAAACAATAGGTTCAATTTGGTGAGCCACCAAAAAATCGAGAAGCTCTGTGTGCTGGGCATAACCCACATCAGTCATTGTTGGGTTTTCAATCACCTTGGTAAATGAGGGTAACATTTCGTTTGGGTCACGGGTCAAAATTACATTATGCACCTCTTTCATAAATGATCTGTTTAGACCCAAAAGGTGATGCGTCATGTTTTTGAAGAATACTACCGGCTTGTCATGGTTCCCCATCATCATTTCGACCACTTTTCTACCGTCGTTTTCCATTAAATCCAAAATGTCCTCTGCACCAGGGTGATAAGTGTGCGCGCTAGAGTTTTTTAAGTAGTGGGCATAGAATGGTTCATCAACGACCTTGGTCTCTGGTCGTTGGGCAAAGGAATACATCAGCGTGGTTGAAATATTCCTCGGGCCTGACCATAGGCAAATCCTGGTAATCCCACCCTTATTCATTGTTCTTTTTGGTTTTCACCTCATTCAGAATTAGTTCATCATAAAGGGCACTTAACTTTTTTGTCATTTCGCCATATTTCCCAGTGCCAATGACTCTGCCATCAATCTTAGTGACTGGTGTCAGACCACCAAAAGTTCCGGTCACAAACGCCTCATCTGCGCCATAAACATCAAACAAAGAGAAATTCTTTTGAAAACATGGGATGCCTTTTTTTCGGCAGACGTCAATTACTTTGGCTCGTGTAATTCCATTCATACAGTACTGACCAGTAGAAGTCCAAACCTCATCACCTTTCACTATAAAAAAATTAGTGGCATTGCAGGTCGCAACGAAACCATTTATATCCAACATTAGTGCTTCGTCCGCTCCAGCTTCTATCGCCTGTATGAGTGCCTGCACCTCATGCAGCTTGCTGTGACAGTTAAGCCTGGGGTCCAGGTAGTCGGGTGATCCGCGCCTGATTGTGCTGGTGAATAGCGTTACTCCATTTTCCTTACTCTCTATAGAGGCTACTTTATGTTCAGCTATAATCACCACATTGGGACCTGAGATCGTAAGTCTTGGATCCTGCGAGGGGGTTTTCTTTATTCCCCTGGTTACCATTATTCTCACATGAACATCAGTTGTCATTTCATTGGCTCGAAGTGTCTTCCAAATTTCTTCTTCGAGTTCCTTTTTCGAAAAATCAAGTTTTAGGCCAATGGTGGCAGCCGCTTGCCAAAGGCGCTGTAGGTGGTTATCCAAAAATACGAGTACCCCATCGTGAAAGCGCAGAGCTTCCCAAATGCCATCACCTACCAAATATCCACTGTCAAACACTGATATTTTAGCATCTTGACGGGCGAGCAGTTCTCCATTCACAAGAATTTTTATATTCTCGTTTCTTGGGTTGTCTACAGCATTGTGCGTTCCATGTACCATATTCTTTTTTTAATACTCCAGTTTTCTTTTCCTGGCCACCACTTGCCACTGATCTACAATCTCATTGTTCACTACAACCTGCACTTCTTCATGCAGTGCTACCGTGGGACAAATGTGCGTAGGAATGGCGTAGAGAATTTCCCCAATATTGGCAGACACATTCGATTTTATAACCATGTGTTCTTCACTATGGGTAATTAGTTCATAATCATCAATCCCAAATATTTTGGCTCTGGGGTGGAGCATTTCTGAGGCTATGGCCTTATGGCCTAAATCCAGACAAATCAATCCTTGTCCCGGTTTGCTGGCAACCCTGCACATCAATACTGCCGCAAACAGAAAATCCATCTCTTTGAATTTTGAAGCATATCCTGCATCCCAAAACAGGGCTGTTCCAGGGCTTAAAATTCTATCGTCATGTTGAGCATGTATTGGAAAGGAAGGAGTCCCACCTGCAATGATGGTTGGTACGCTCTCTCCTTTATTTTTTAGTTCTTCAATTAAATCGTTAACAGCTTCAAATTGATCATCGCTTCTTGTTTTTCTGATGTCAAAATCATCGTCCCTGATGTGGCCGTCATAGATATGTAAACCAGCATACTTTACTCCCGGCAATTTCTTAATCTGATTGTAAAGTTCAGGAGCCTTAGTAGCTGCGATCCCCGTGCGGTGCATCCCGCTATCAATATCTATATATACGGGAATGGAAATGTCGTACTTCATTGCTTCTTTCGAGAGCTGTGAGGCTATTGTTCCATGGTCAACAATGGCTGAAAAAAGTACTTCTGAAAAAGAGGTGGATAGCCGGGAAAAGCGCTGGATATTCGGCCCAACTGGCTGATATGCTAGGAGTATATCTTTCACCCCGCAATTAGCAAGCATTTCGGCCTCAGCAATGGTTGAGCACTTGAATTTATTGATGCCCTTTTCAAGTTGCATTTTCACCACTTGTGGACACTTATATGTTTTGACATGTGGTCGTAACCTCTCTGCTACTCCAGCCATCTTGACCATCGTATCAATATTTTTCTCAATTCTCTCTGGAAAAACCAATAGCGATGGTGATGCTATTTCGTGTGCGTTTTTAACTTCAAACCAATCCATTCGGCTATTTACTAAAAGTTTTTCAAATACCTGAGATTCAAATTTAGTTTCATAAACTCAAAATATGGCTAAAATGGAAAGTTTGGCTTCTTCAAAATTACAATCACAACCATCCTATTAATAAACCTTTCATATTTGTCTGGAGGTAGAGTTGGTTATATTTGCAACTGTAATTCGAACAGCTACATGAGAATAATAATTGCCGGCGCAGGTGATGTGGGGTTTCATTTGGCAAAACTGCTGGCCATTGAAGAACACGACATCAATATCATTGATATTGATACTGAAAAATTGCAATACATATCCAATCATTTGGATGTGAACACAATCAGGGGTAATTCTACTTCATTCAAAATACTGGAAGAGGCTAAAATCAGCAAAGTGGACTTGCTTATCACAGTGACTGAGTCTGAGAGCACCAATATATCTACAGCAATTATTGGCAAAAACCTCGGTGCTAAGAAAACCATTGCCAGGATATCCAATACTGAATTTTTACACAAAAAAGATGTTCTAAATCTGAAGGATATTGGAATTGACGAAATTATTTCCCCAGAATCCCTGGCTGCAAAAGAGATAAAAAGGCTGCTGAAAGATACGGCCTTGACGGATGCCTTTGAATTTGAAAAAGGTATACTGTCACTGGTGGGGGTGACCATAGACGAAGATTCTGAATTACTCAACCAATCATTGGCAGATACTGCCTACCTGAACCCTGAAAGAAATTTCAATACGGTGGCCATCTTGCGGGATAATGAGACCATCATCCCCCATGGTGAAAACATCTTTAAGCTAAATGACCATGCCTATTTCATTACACAACCAGACGGTATGGAACGGGTGAGGAGCCTATCCGGAAAGACCCGAACTGATGTCAAGAATATGATGATTCTTGGGGGTAGTAAGATAGGTATTCAGACGGCTATGCAACTCAGCAACAAATACAAAATCAAGCTGATAGAGCAGGACAAGGAAAAATGCTTCGAGCTGGCGGACAAGCTAGAGAATACCCTGATCATCAATGGTGATGGGCGTGATTTAGATCTGCTGCAAGAAGAAGGCATTCAAAATATGGATGCGTTCATCGCCGTAACGGGTAACTCGGAAACGAATATTATTTCCTCCCTGGTGGCTAAAGACAATAATGTAAAAAAGACAATTGCCCTTGTTGAAAATATTGACTACATCCACCTCTCTCAAAACATCGGGGTAGATACAATGATCAACAAGAAACTGATTGCAGCAAGCTTCATATTCAGGCACATTAGAAAAGGTGAAGTATTGAACCTCACTAATGTTCACGGTGTAGATGGTGAAATCCTGGAGTTTGAAGTGAAACCAAAATCGAAAATATTGGATGTGGCCATTAAGGATTTGCAGTTTCCAAGAGCAGCAATCATTGGAGGTGTTATTCGAAACAACAAGGGAATTACCGTAAGAGGCAATTTCGTTTTCCAGGAAAAAGACAGGGTTGTTGTGCTATCCAAACCTGAGTGTATCCATACTGTAGAAGGATTCTTCAAATGAAGTTTAACTACCAGGTAATCGCCAATATCATTGGGATTCTGTTGTTGATCAACGGAATTTTTATGATGCTGTGCATTCCTTTCAGCCTCTACTTTGGCGAAGGAGACCTGCTGGCCATTTCACTTTCCGGACTGATCACGCTGAGTTGTGGAGGTGGGTTGTGGTTCTCCACCAAAAACCTAAGCAACAAAGATCTGAAGAAAAAAGACGGTTACCTGATAGTGACGCTTGGCTGGGTATCCATGTCTTGTTTTGGGGCACTGCCTTACATTTTCAGTGGTGCTATTCCCAATTTCACAGATGCATTTTTCGAAACTATCTCTGGGTTTACGACAACAGGTGCTACCATTCTTACAGATATAGAAGGAGTACATCGTGGCATCTTGTTTTGGAGAAGCCTCACTCAGTGGATAGGGGGTATGGGAATCATCGTACTCGCTGTGGCCATCCTTCCCATACTGGGAATTGGGGGTATGCAGCTCTTTGTCGCTGAAGCACCAGGCATTTCTCCAGATAAACTACAGCCAAGGATAAAAGAGACGGCCAAGAGACTTTGGCTTATTTATGTGTCTTTGACCGCTTTGGAAACAGGACTGCTTTGGATCAGTGGTATGACCTTTTTTGATGCCATTAATCATGGGCTTACCACAATGGCTACCGGGGGCTTTTCAACCAAGAATGCCAGTGCTGCACACTTTTCCCCCGCCATCCAGTACATCATGGCTATCTTCATGTTCCTGGCCGGCACCAACTTCACTATGACTTATTTTGGATTTCATGGCCAATTTAAAAAAGTGATCCAGAATGAAGAATTTCGTTTTTACCTGGGTACATGTGTGTTTCTTACGGCCATTATCTCACTGGCTATATTTTTTACTGCTGGAGAAGGTTTTGAAAAGTCATTTCGAGAAGGCCTGTTCCAGGTGGTATCGATCATCACAACCACCGGCTATGTGTCGGCTGACTATACGCAATGGTCTTCGTTTATCACAATTTTATTTTTTGTTATGATGTTTATTGGTGCGTCTGCAGGATCGACTGCCGGAGGTGTAAAAATCGTGCGCCATGTGATATTGTTGAAAAATAGTATCCTGGAGTTGAAGCGTCAGCTACATCCATCTGCCATTATTCCGGTGAGGTTTAACAAAGTGGCCGTCCCCAGAGATATCACTTTCAACATCCTTGCATTCATTATGATATACATTTCCATTTTTGCCATTGGGTCGGTGGTGATGGCCAGCTTGGGGGTGAACCTGGAAACTGCTATGGGTTCTGTAGCTACTTCACTAGGAAATATCGGACCGGGCATTGGCAGTGTTGGGCCTGTTGACAATTTTGCTCATATGCCCATGGGCGGTAAGTGGTTTTTATCTTTTTTGATGCTCTTGGGAAGACTTGAATTATTTACCGTGTTAATGTTAATTACTCCTTATTTTTGGCGCAAACTTTAAATTACCATGACCTTATTGAGCTATATCATCTGGAGTCCTAATCCGGCTATATTCAAAATACCGCTTCCCAATGGAGGTGAGCATCCTATTGTCTGGTATGGTCTTTTATTCGCCTTGGGATTTATCGTCAGCCAGCAGTTTATGCTTTGGTTCTTCAAGGCAGAAGGCAGAGATCCGAAAGATGTAGACCAGCTGACCATGTATATGGTAATCGCTGTTGTAGTAGGTGCGCGACTAGGTCATTGCCTATTTTACAACCCCAGCCATTATCTCTCCAATCCAATAGAAATAATCAAAATATGGGAAGGAGGACTGGCAAGCCATGGAGGTGCCCTGGGAATTATTATTGCCTTGTATTTATATAGCCGGAAGAAAGCCGATCAAAGCTATATATGGATTTTGGACAAAGTAGGGCTAGTGGTTTGTCTTGTGGGTCTTTTTATTCGTTTTGGAAATTTCATGAATTCCGAAATTGTCGGAGTACCTACAGGCTCTGATAATGGAGTAGTATTCGGCAGAAACATGGAAGAAATGCTGCTGGATTCTAACCAGGGCATAGAAGCCGTTGATTTCTCAAAAGGCGGATCGGCTGTCAGTGATGATCCTGGTCATACTCCGGTGATCATTACACTGACTTTCGAAAAGGGCAGGGAAATGAACGAGCAACAAGCAGCCATGTTCCTGGGATCAACCCTTAAGAACTCGATTACCAGTTATTCTTCCTTAAGCGACCATTTCTATCAAGATCCAATCAAACCGCTTGATTACAAGCTTTATAAAAAGAAAAATATTCAATATGCCGAGATCAATACACTCGGAGTACCACGGCATCCCGCACAGCTATACGAGTCATTTTACTGCCTGCTGATATTCCTGGGATTATTGCACATCTGGTACCACCATCGTCACCAGTTTGCAGATGGTTTCATCTTCAGTGTTATGATGATTACCCTGTGGTCAGCCAGGTTTGTAGATGAGATGTTTAAAGAAAACCAGGAAGCTTTCGAGGAAGGCATGGCACTCAACATGGGTCAGTTGCTCAGCATCCCCATGGTAACCATCGGAATAATAATGTTGGTGGTTACTTTGAAGAAAGGTGCTAAGCAATCCTAATTCGCACTGTGACATGCCAAAGGAACGCTGACTCAAGCATTCATGCATATTCCCATTCAAAGCAGGTTTCATTTTTTTTTTATCTTTGATAAAGTTATCCAATTGTTATGAAGCACGTATTCGTCACCATATTGATTTTATGCCAGGTTTTTTGGGTTTATGGACAAACTTGGAATGGAGATGGAGATGGTACTAATTGGTGCGATGCAGACAATTGGGATGATGATAATGTTCCAGGCAATACAGATGTAGTATCTATACCAGCAGCATTTACCAATGTAGAAATTCCGTCAGGATGCAATGCGGAAGCTAATCAACTTGATCTTGAAGGCGGACTTACGGTAAAGACAGGGGGAACGTTGGTAGTAAGCGGTGGCAATCTGGACATAGGCAAGACTAATGAAGATTCATTTTTCACCGTTGAAAGTGCAACTGTTACTGTATCTGGAAAAATTGATGCTAAAGGATGTGACTGCTTGACAGCTCCGGCAGTAGGAAATGGCCCTACGATTACGAATGATGGTACAATCACTGCTGGTGGTACTATAAAAATAGGGAGTAACAGTGGTGCAGGGATACTAATTAACAACGGAACTTTTGGCACTACTGAAGGAGGCAATGACGCCTACCATGTCGATGGAACAATATGTAATACAGGGTATGTTTATGCCTCAGGCGCCAATGCTGAAATAAAGCTACATGGTGCTGTGGTAAAAGGAGGAGGTACTATGAGTAGTGCTAGATTTGAGGTGTCTCAGGGAGGAGGGGATGGAGGTGCAGCACAGCCAGACGGTGCTACTCTTTCCAATCAAAGCTTCATTGGTTCTGGACCTGGAAGCTGTGATTCAGATGCAGATAGTGCCAACCCTCAATTCGAAACAGCGTTAGGAGATACCTCTTATGAGGATTTACTTCTAGATCCTGGCTATGACCCGGACGATCATACAGAGTTTAATATTGAAACAAGTTCAGTTAAAGTTTGTAGCGAAAGTGGAGCTTCTGTTCTTCCCGTAGAGCTATTATACTTTAAGGGAAATTCTAATGACAGCAAAATAGAATTAACCTGGGCCACAGCTACTGAAATAGACAATGATTATTTCGAAATTGAAAAATCTCCTGACGGAACAAAGTTTGCAAAAATTGGAGAAGTTCCCGGGAATGGTGATAGTAATGAAGTGATCAACTATTCCTACACAGATGAAAATGTTCGTGGTGTACAAAATTTTTATCGGCTTAAGCAAGTCGACTATGATGGGAAATTTGAATATTTCAATATTATTATGGTCTTGAATGCCGGAGCGTCAGGCGTGAGCATTTATCCAAACCCAGTACAAAACAAATTGATCAAAATTCAAGTCGAAAACCTACTTCAAGATGACCTTGTCAGAATCGAGCTTGCAGATCTATCTGGAAAAATTTTGCAAAAAACTGCAGGCTACAAAGGGACATTTGAATTGTCTACAGAAGCACTCCTCCAAGGCACCTATTTAGTAAGAGTCAGTCGAGGGAAGTCAACTCAGGTGAGAAAAGTGTTTGTAAATTAGTACGGTCACTACAGCGCACACTGTAAGAAGCTATCCCAACCACCTACAGAATACTCTCTATAATCTTATCAACTGTAATGCCTTCCGCTTCGGCTTTGAAGTTTCGTACTATTCTGTGTCTTAGGACAGCACTTGCTAAAGCTTGAACATCTTCAATATCCGGTGAGTATTTACCATTAATCAGCGCATTGCATTTGGCTCCCTTGATCAAGTATTGAGATGCCCTTGGCCCAGCCCCCCACTCCAGATAGCTTTTAGCCATGTCAGAAGTCTTAGGAGAATCCGGACGGGTTTTGTGCACAAGTTCTACGGCATACTCTACCACATTATCAGCTACCGGCACCTTCCTTATGAGGTTTTGAAATTCCATAATGTCTTCACCAGAGAGTACAGGCTTTACGTCATTGGTTTCCTCTCCTGTAGTTCTTTTGATGATTTCTATTTCAGACTCGTACGAAGGGTAATCCAGTTTGATCATAAACATAAACCTGTCCAGCTGTGCCTCAGGCAATGGGTAAGTTCCTTCTTGCTCGATGGGATTTTGAGTAGCCAATACGAAAAATGGCTTGTCCAACGGACGATGTTCCCCTGCAATCGTCACCGAATATTCTTGCATGGATTCCAGCAAGGCCGCCTGAGTTTTGGGAGGCGTTCTGTTGATTTCATCGGCCAAAATAATGTTGGAAAATATTGGCCCTCTAATGAATTTGAAATTTCTGTCCTTGTCTAATGTTTCTGCACCCAATATATCAGATGGCATTAGGTCGGGTGTAAACTGTATCCTGCTGAAGTCTAAGTGAAGTGCTTCTGAAATTGTCCTGATCAGTAACGTTTTAGCCAAACCCGGAACCCCGACAAGCAGCGAGTGTCCTTCGCAAAAGATAGAAGTCAGGAGCAGCTTCACTACTTCATCCTGCCCAATTATCACCTTGGATATTTCATCTTTTAGACTCGAATAAGCCTTGTGTAATCCATCGGCTGCCGCCACATCATCGGTAAATGCACTCATAGTTTGTGTCTTAGTTTTCGCTTTAGGTCAGTCTTGTAAAATTTGGCAATATTGATACTCCGGCTCAAGATAGATGTACACATCCCCCTTGGCCTCTACAAACCATTCTGACAACTTCGTGTTTCGCTTGCTCGCCAGAGTAGCCTGTCTTATTTTTTGATAGTCCGTCAATAAGTTGGCTTGGTGCGGTGCTATTTTTTCCTTATAATAAAGCAGCCTCACAGCATCTGTCCCATCAGCCATGGTAAAATCCATTGGCTTTGTGATCGTCTCGGTTTTCATGGTATCAAGCGTAAAAAATACCGTTGGATCAAGCTCCTCAACAGATATTCTAGAAGCACCTGTCGCATCTAAAAAGAAACCTCCGCTACCTGCGGTTTGCTGGTCATCTGAATATTCCTTAGCTGCTTTTTCGAAGGTGATACTATCGAGCAAAATCACGTTGCGCAAGCTGTCTAAATAGTTTCTCGCATCATCAATGTCCGAGCTGGAAGATTCTGGTATTATCAATATATGATTGGAATTGAAAGTATTTCCTCTTCTTTCTACCAATTGTATAATATGGAAACCAAACTGTGTTTCTACTGGTTCAGAAATTTCTCCTGGTTTCAGCTTAAGCGCTGTAGCCTCAAACTCTGGCGCCAACTCCCCTCTATTGAAAAATCCTAAACCACCGCCCTTTGATCCAGACCCAGGATCCATAGAGTATTGCTTTGCTAGTGTGCTAAAGCTTTCTCCTGCAAGGATTCTATCTCGGATTTCATTCAGCCGAGCTCTTACTTCAGCTTTTTGTGCCTTGTTTATTTCCGGTTTTTTCACGATCTGAGAAATGCCTACCTCACTGGAAAAGAAGGGAAGACTGTCCCGTGGGATTTTCTTGAAAAATCGCTTTACCTCCGCAGGCGTCACTTCTACATCCGCAGTGATCTCTCCCTGCATTTTTTGAACCACCAATTGTTCCTTGATCTGATCAAAAAGCTCTAAGCGAAACTGATCCATCGTTTTGCCAAAGTGGTCTTCCAACGCCTCGACCGATCCTATTTGAGAAACGATATAGGATATTCTCTGTTCAAGGTTTTGATTAACCTGATCGTCCGGTACCTCCACCGAATCTATCTCTGCCTTGGCTACCATCAATTTGTTGATCACCAATGTTTCCAGCATCTGGCATTTAGCATTCCCCTGGGTTACCTGACCCCTGGAGAGCATGTCCAGATAACCTTTTTCTAGTTCAGACTTTAACACTATATAGTCATCAACCTTGGCTACTATCTTGTCAATTAAAACCCCTTCTTCCTCCTGGGCAATACTACTCCCTGAGAAGAGGATGGTGAAAATGCCAACCAGCAAAACTTTCAGTTTAATATATTTCAAATTCATTTTTTTCTTTTCCTTCATTATACACCTCTTCTTCCAACTGCTTCCTCAACTCTACCTTCTTCTTATTGATGAGAATATTCTCAATATCATCCCTAACAAATTCCAAAGGAGAAATTTGGTTTGAAATCTTGTAATCCATTAGCCGTATGTAATAGTAATATTCATCATCAGATGTCTCAATAAAGCTATTATTCTTTAAGAAGGTCACCCGATCCTGAATATTCGCTAGCGGCGTGTTGGATATCACTTCGTCGAAATTCAACCATAGATCAGTCTCCAGCGAAGACTTGGTCGCAAATCTATAACAATAAGATTGTATCTCTTCCAAATTTGATTTTGGAAAAGCTCTTATCTGCGACCTAAACGTATTTATCTGTGGTGCTTGCTTGGGAATCTGCGTATACAAACAGCGCACAATGTTCTGTCTCAAGACAAAATTCTCAAATTTCTCTTTGTAGTAGGCCTCTATTTCCTTTTCTGATATTTCCTTATTCAGGTTTTTGCTGATGTAATATTTTTGAAAATCGTGCGCCATCAGAGCATAACGATAATCCAATACCTTTCTTTCAATATCCGCCTGGTTAAACTCTATTTCCTTTGTAGCGCGTGATATCATCAGCTGCTTTTTAATCCAGGCATCTATGAATTGCGAGACAATCAAAGCGCTATCCTGAGTAGAGGAATTATCGGGAACCAGCCCTATAATATCTTTTTCATACAATTGCACGTCATTCACCCTGGCCACAGCTTTAGCACTTTTCTCTGTCCCTTCTTTGGATTTTGTACTCCAAAAGTTGATGTATTCGCAAGACGATAAAATCAAACAGCCGAGAAGTAATATTCTAAAGTTCATCTTCGATTTTAGCAATGATTCTTTTCAATGTCCCTTTGTTTACTTTCACCGGATATTTCGTCTTCAACTCGTTGATCCAGTCATTTTCAAGTTTATCCTGATAAGCAGATATCACAGCTCCCCGCGTCTCATCATACTTTTTTAGTCTTTCAGGATTGATTTTCTTCACACTGATAAGATAATGACGTCCATTCTCCGTGTGCGTATGAGTGCCCTCAGACCAATACTTATCCACGATGTTATCTTCTCCTTTGACGACAGTCTTATCCTGCACCTCAACGTTCAAAGGGTTTTCTTTGTTAAAAACTTTATCAATTTCGTCTTTTTCTGCCGTCAAATATTGCCTGGTCCTTTCCAAAGATTCTGCTTTTTCTGAAATAAAAACTCTAACGTCGGCACTTTCTTCCGCCTTGTAATCGGATTTGGTTTTTTCATAATATGATTTCAGCCCCACAGTATCCTTCATCGCCTTCTGCCAAACTTTTTCTTCCATGAGGGCAAAAAGTAAAATTCCACTCTTGTACTCTTGCAAAATCATTCGATAGTCAAAATTCGTGTTGGCAAGCTGCTCCTCTTCGTAATCGAAAATGCTTTTTTCTTCGAATCGGTTGTATAAGGTATTCTTATAGGAGTGGAGATTTTTGTCTCCTCTCTTTTTCTGTTGTTCTTTGACGAATTGAAAAAAATTTCTTGTCAAAATATTCTTGCCTCCAATATTTGCCAACGGCTTATCAAGATCCGCGGATAGACTGTCAAAAGTCCATGACCCTTGCAGCAAAGTGGAATCCAATTTTAACAGGGCACTGGTCTTGTTTTGAGCGTTGGCTGTAAAACCGTATTTCGATTTGATAGCTTCAATAGCCTTTGCCTTTTTCACCCTGGATCTTGCGTCACGGGACAGGCTTTTCTCCAGTTCAGGCTTCACCTTATCAAAAGGTTCCAAGCCCCGCTTGCCCATAAGCTTGATGATATGCCAGCCAAACCTTGTTTTCACTGGCTCGGAAATACTGCCTATTTCTTTCAGTGCAAATGCCGCCTGCTCAAATTCCTTTAAGATCTGTCCTGTACCAAACCAATTGAGCGCACCGCCTCTTTTTTTGGTCTGTACATCATCTGAGTGCAAGGCACAAAGCGTATTCCATTCTTCCCCAGACATTAATTTCTCATGTACACTCTTTGCCTTATTGTGAGCAGCTTTGTCTTTTTCTGCGTCCTGGCCCTGAGCCGTCTTTATCATGATGTGTGCTACCTGGATCTTTCCAAGGGCTTTTCGTATGTCTTTTACATGTATGAGATGGTAGCCAAATTTTGTCCTCACCGGTCCTGCCAAATCACCCACTGATGCATTGAATACAGCATCTTCAAATGGATATACCATTTGCATGGCTGAAAAATACCCGAGATTCCCTTTGTTGGATTTGGCCGACGGATCATCAGAATACTGAAAGGCCAGAGAGTCGAAGTTTTCGCCTGCCTGAACCCTCTTTTTTAGATCTAGTAGCCTGTTGTAGACTGTTAGGGTATCAGATGGCAGGGCATCTTCATCCAGTTTTAACAGGATATGAGATGCCGAACGCTCCTCTTTCATCCTGTTGTAGGTTTCCTTCACCAGCTCTTCGGTGATTTTCGATTCCATCAAATATGGCTTCACCAATTGCTCCTTGTAGCCATTATATTCTTCCAGAAATTCTGGGTCTTTATCACGGCCCAATTTAATCGCCTCGAGAACTTTCAGCCTGAACTTGATGTACAAGTCCATATAGGTCTCAACTTCATACTTTACACTGTCCTTTTTTAGCTCACTATTATTCTTGAAGAAATAGTATCTGAATTCATCTTCGAAAAACTCCTGCTCGCCCAGCTTAAACAAGTATTTGGGCTTGTCTTTAGCAGCGTCAGCCGTTCCCAGACCTAACACCAAAGCAAGAATCCCTAGAACAGGAAGAAGTTTTATTACAACACGAACCTTATGCATGAATTATTTTGAATTATTTGCCGTGGATAAAATTCTGGCAAAAGTACCTAATCGATCGGACTAATCTTTAGCGTGGAACTTTTTCATTAGTCTGCAGACATTTTTATTTTTTTCCTGGGAGAATTCCACAGAATCCATGATTTTTTTGACGAGCATAATTCCCAAACCACCTTTTTTCCTTCTCCTGACAATTTCCTCCAGATTGGGCTCTTTGTAATTGTTGTAGTTGAATCCAATACCGTAATCAACTATGTCGAACGTGACTTTGCCTTGCTTGTCATCTTCAATGAAAATTTCAAGACATTCAGCGGGATTACACTTGTTGGAATGAATGATCAAATTGGCACATACCTCGTCTACAGCCAGGATGACTTTATGGGCTTCCTTTTCGGAAAAGCCAATATCTAAAAGCACATCAGAAATAAACTCCCTGATCTCTTTTAGCTTTTCTCGCTGACAAGATGTTCTAAACTTATGCATCTCCAATTTTCTCAAGGGCTGATGCCCTATCATTCGTCATTATTAGCAATTGATCCAATCCCAGGATCTGAAATACCTCAAGTACCTTTTCGCTGAGCCCAAAAAGAACCATTTGTATATTGTCATTTTCTATTTGCTGAAGGTAGGACATAAAAACACCCAATCCTGCAGAAGAAATATAATCAAGGCTGCTCAGATCTACAATCACCTTCTTGTTATTACTCAACACTTCGCTGAGCGAATTGTCAAGATGAATAGAAGAAGAAGCGTCTACTTCACCGCTCACTTTCATTTCACATATTCCTTCTTCCGTGCTACTTTCTATATTTATCATTTTGGTTTAATTAAACTTCACTATCAATAGGGTATAGTCGTCCTCTAGAGACTCCTTACCACAAAATTCATAAAGGTCGTTGATAATTTTTTCCTGGATACTTTCAGGTGCGAGGTTGGAGTATTTGATTAAGGAAGATTGCAGTTTGTCATAACCGAATTGTTCTTTTCGATCGTTGCAAGCTTCCGTGATCCCATCAGTATACAAAATAATGATGTCACCGCTGTTAAAATCAAACTCGTTGACTTGAACGTATTTATGGAAGTTTGAGTTTCTCAAAATACCTAGACCCAATCCTTTATTTTTAAAATATTTAGTTTCATTGTTCACAGCATTATAGTAAAGTGTCGGACAATGACCTGCACGAGCGAAGCTTACTTTGCCTTTTGATCTGTCTATAATGAAATATGATACTGTTATGAAGGATGTCTTTTCCAGACATCTACTCAATGCCGTATTCGCCCTGACCATAAATTCTTTCGGATCTGAATCCAGCTGTACTAGGCTTTGAAATACTCCTTTCATCTGGGCCATGTGAAAGGCCGCAGAAGTACCCTTTCCGGAAACATCCCCTATAATGATCACCGTACGATTGTCATCCAGGTTGTAGGTATCGTAATAGTCTCCCCCCACTTCATCAGCAGCTCTCGTAAATGCAGCGATTTGAAACGCAGGGTTTTGGTCGAGAGAATTCGGCAACAGACTATTTTGAACTTTGGTCGCAATATTCAATTCCTCTTTGTAGCGCTCATTTTTGATTGCTTCGTTGAGAAGCCTGAAATTCTCAACTGAAATGCTCGCCTGGTTGACAAAAGTCTCGATGATATCTATCATCTCTTTGTTGAAACCATCGTCTACTTCCTTCAAAAGGACCAGACTACCTATTTTTTCATTCTTGACGGTAACGGGATATGAAAGAATAGAACTAAACTGTACATCCTTAATTTTCGCAGACAGTTTTTGATTTTTCGGATTTCTATCGAAATCCGAGTTCAGTATTTTCTTAAATCTACTGGTCTGTATGGCATCTTTGATCAATGGAATTTTCTTCGCATCCAGGTTGTGCGTAAGCGTGACACTAACTCCTTCCTGCTCATCATCAATCTCCAACCAGGCTGCCTCGGAATACACAGCACTGACGGCACTATCCAACAGAATTTCGTACACTTTATCTTCACTTTCTCCCGCGGGTATGGATTGACTCAAGCGCTGAAAGTTTACAGCCTCTTCCAGCTTCTTTTCAAAAACTGATGTAGTTGGCAAATTGAAAAGTATCACCAATACGGATATTCCGCTGTAAAGAAGAATAAAAGAGAAAAGAGAAAGGGCAAACGAACTATCCAGCAAATCCCGAAGCAAGACATTTTTCTCTGAAAAATTCATGAGGGTATTGAAGAAATACCAGAGGTAAATGATCACCAATACTATGAAGAGAATACTTTTCCACTTCTGCTTAAAATTCAAATAGGCTATCCATTTGAGGTTGAAAGAAAGGATAAGGCCTAGAATCAGCAATACGATGTAGACTGCTATAAATGCCGGATCGGTTTTTTCATTTCCAAAAAGATCAAACACCAAAGTAGCTATCAACGCATACTCATATATCTGCCAGGCGGATAAGAGGGATTTTGATTTTTGGTACAAAATCAGGCGCTTCCAAACAATGAAAGTGGAAATAAGGAACGCCAATATTAACCCCAGTAAAATATGATAGAAAAAATTGATCGTTAGGGCGTGGGTTGCAAATTTATTCGACCCAAATACGGTGAAAATAAACTCTATGCCGAGCGATGCTATTGTTGCGATGAGACCGGTAACAAACACACGCCATAGCAAGTCGACAAAGTTGATGCTTTCAGCTTTGCCAATATTGAAGCGATAGAAGACAACCAGTGACAGGGCAAAAAGGGCTAGTAGTATTTTACCGGCATAGTCCGGCATCCCAAGAGCTATTTGGTTGGAAGCACTAAATAGCTCCAGCATGTCTATGATCAGCAAAAGCGACCAAAACAAAACCCCAAGGATGACACTGATTCTTAAAATGCCCTTATGAGACAGCATAAATTACCTGTTAAACAACGAGGGGCAATTTAACCCAAAATCAACAATTGACCAGTGATGATGTGATGGACGGACAACAGCTGAGTTCTTATCTATCCGTTTTTGTGATTATTTTACATTAACAATTAACAACAGACCCATGAACCCTCCCATCAAGAACTCCCTATTTATCCTTTCTATTGTGTCCCTTTTACTTCTAGGGTGCAATAACGCCACCAAAAAGGAGGCACCCAATCAAAAAGAATTTGTTCTACTAGAAAAAACGATCTCGGAACTTCAGGAGTTGATGACCAGTGGGGACCTTTCTTCAGAGCAAATCACTCATCTATACATTGATAGGATTGAAAAGATAGATAGAGGCAAATCAGGATTGAATGCTGTCATTGAGTTGAATCCTGAGGCCTTGGATATCGCCAGAAAGCTGGATACAGAAAGAGCAGAAGGTGACACCAGGGGTCCACTTCATGGAATTCCTGTGTTGATTAAAGACAATATTGACACAGGAGATAAAATGTCTACAAGTGCTGGTTCTATTGCTCTGAAAGATTCCAAAGCTGAGAATGATGCATTCATAGTTAGTAAATTAAGAGAAGCGGGAGCCGTTTTGCTTGGTAAAACAAACTTGAGTGAATGGGCGAATTTCAGATCATTCCGATCATCTAGCGGTTGGAGCAGCAGAGGTGGTCAAACCAAAAATCCGTATTATCTGGATAGAAATCCATGTGGCTCCAGTTCAGGATCGGGGGTAGCCGTTTCTGCCAATTTATGTGCTATTGCGATTGGCACGGAAACGAACGGCTCCATTGTTTGTCCATCATCTGTCAATGGAGTGGTTGGCATCAAACCAACGGTCGGCTTGTGGTCAAGAAGTGGGATCATTCCAATATCTGAAACTCAGGACACAGCGGGTCCAATGGCTCGAACTGTCACTGATGCCGTCATCCTATTAGGTGAGCTTCTTGGAAGCGACCCAAGGGATTCCATCTCTTTTGAAAGTGTGGGTAGAGCGTTTGATGATTACACTCAATTTCTCGATAAGAATGGAATGAAGGATAAACGCATCGGGGTGTTGCGCGAGAAATTTGGTATCAACGAAAAAGTTGACTCGATCATGAACAGGTCGATTCGCACTATGAAGGAACATGGTGCAATAATTATCGATTCTGTTGAAATAGCTATCGGAGAAAATTATGATGGGATGGCCTTTAGCTTACTGCAATATGAATTTAAAGATGGCCTAAATAAGTATCTACAGAATTTGAAAGGAGGAACAATAAAATCCCTAGAAGAACTTATCGCTTTTAATGAAGAAAACAGAGAAATGTGCATGCCTTATTTCGAACAGGAAATTCTAAAGCTATCAGAAGAAAAATCAGGACTGGATTCAAAGGAATATCAAGATATCCTCGAAAGTATGTTGACCATGTCCAGGAAAGATGGGTTGGTTGCTACTTTGGATCGCTACCAATTGGATGCAATCGTAGCTCCTACCAACAACCCCAGCTGGCCAATTGATCTCTTGAATGGAGATAAATATGACATCTATAGTTCAAGCCCTGCAGCAAGATCCGGGTATCCCAACATCACTGTGCCCGCTGGAAATGTTCAAGGCTTGCCAGTCGGTATTTCATTTTTTTCTAGGGCATACGAGGAACCAAAGTTGATATCTATGGCATTTGCATTCGAACAGGCCACACATGCGCGTATAGTCCCGAAGATGCTAGAGACTTTCGCACCTGAATGAGGTCGTTTATCCATTTAACCAGAAATCCGTAAGATTGTAGTAGAAAAACCAAGAAATGCTACTCAAGGAATTTCCCGATATCCAATGGTTGAAGAACCAGATCAAGAACAATTTTGAGAATAAAAAAGGTTGGGGAAATCGTAGACTTTCTACGGATGGCTGGCCAACTGTAGTATTAAATACCAAAGCCAAGGATGCTGAAAGGACAGATATTCTTGGCCCATTTTCGATCTTCACCAATATCAGTGGCTCCAGTAAAATAGGTGTGGAGAATCGTAGGGTAACTGTCAATGATGCCTGTTTTGTGGTGTCAAACAACGAGCAATACTATGATTTATTGATCAACAACTCTGGAAAAACCGAAACATTCAACATTCATTTGGGAAATGATTTTTGCCAGCAAGCCTGGACAAGCTTGAGAAAGGATGACGGTACATTATTGGATGATCCCGGCTCCAACTCTGACATGGATCACTTTTATTTTCGGTCATTGCCAAGAGACGAAACCTTCAATGCTTTAGTTAAGAAAATCCAATATGGCTACTCTGATGACCAAGCCGAAAATGAGGAACTATTGCTCGAGCTCTTCAACTATGTTTGTTCACTAAATTCCAAAGAAGTAAAACTTGAAAGCAATCTGGATGCGGTTAAGTTGTCCACCAGGAATGAACTTCTACAAAGGCTTTACTTAGGACGTGATTACATGCATGGTAACTTTCATTGTGACATAAACCTGGATGACATTGCTACACAAGCCAATCTTTCAAAATTTCATTTTCTAAGGCTGTTCAAGCAGGTTTTCAAAGTTTCCCCACATCAATACATCAAGAAACTTCGAATTCAAAAGGCAAAAGAATTGATCAGACAAACGGATAAGCGAGTCTCTACGATTGCCCTAGAAGTTGGTCTGGAAAACGGAAGTTCTTTAAGCCGGCTTCTATACAAATCCACTGGTAAGTACCCTCAGACGATGCGGTTGATAAATTAGCAATTTTGGTCATCTCACTTTGCGCCTTGACTTTTTTCTTTGAAATTAAATAAGTCATGAAACTAGCATGCAATTCTAAGTTGCAATTTTCATCCAAAGTAATGATTGAATTTTTTGCGAGTTCCATGTGACCAACAAAAACAGTTAAACACATGAAATACTATTTATTTACTCAGGTCTCCTTTATCGTACTATCCGCAGTTTGTCTCGTGCTGATATATTTTGGCCTAAAGTCAGGATTGCAAAACTGTTCTCCAGAAACAAGAAATAAAGTAATGCGAAGATTTACCCTTGGAATGTTGCTGTGGATAGGGGTTCTTTCAGTTCTTTCCTTAAGTGGTTTCTCATCAAATTTTTCAGCCTTCCCTTTTAACATGATGGGAGTACTTATTCCACCAGTAATATTCTTGATCTTTCTTACAAGGAGTTCATCAACAACGGATATCCTTTCCCATCTTGATCCGAGGAAGTTGGTTTACATTCAGTCTTTTAGAATTCCTGTGGAAATTTTACTCTGGCTCCTTTTTTTAGACAACCTCACTCCAGTTCAGATGACTTTTGAAGGAAGAAATTTTGATATTCTTGTCGGGATTACCGCATTATTAGCCGCTCCACTTTTCTTCCAAAAAGGAAATCTCAATTGGAAATGGGCTATAGGCTGGAATGTTTTTGGAATGATCCTCCTTATGAATATTTTGACAATCGCTATTCTCTCGTTCCCTACCCCATTCAGGTATTTCATGAACGAACCAGCCAACACCCAGGTGACACAATTTCCAATCATATTTCTACCGGGCATCCTTGTACCGATTGCCTACTATATGCACGTGCTGTCCATCAAGCAAATTCTTATTCTGAAATGAGCAAATTAGACGGTGCTTGATCGCAGAGTACTTATCAATTGTGCCCTGTTTTTCAAGTGCGACTTGAGATAAATGCGCGAAGTATGATCCTTGACTGTCTGAAGTGAGATGAATAAGGTATCAGCTATTTGTTGATTGGTTTTCCCCTTGACCATCTCTTTTATGATTTCTATTTCACGAGCAGTTATTTCATGTTTCGCTACAAATTTTTCAAGGGAAATACTCAACATCATCGCTTCAGGATCTAGTGGTACTTTTGCCTTATAGACAAATACTATTACCAAGGCGGTGTTGACTAGGAAAAACAGAAAATTGTAAATAAGTGGCTTAAACTGGTTGAAGTCCCATTCGATCAAAAATGTGGCATGCAGCAGAACAGAAAGGAACATTATTCCGATCAGAATTCTTTTCGCCTTTGTATCAACAATGGAAGACTTAAATAGAAAGAGAAGCACCAGCACTGTTAACCATATGCCAAGGGAATAAGCATTCCAAATATCAGAAGTAGAAGATAGAACTGCAGGCTCAAACCCTAAATAGAAATAGAATATAGCAGCAATGAGAAGTAGCTGAGAAGCCACCATCAACCAGACTGAAATTTTTTTACTTACCACATTCTTTGCCCATATCAAAATCATCAACATACCTACAAATAGAAATGGCATGCCCATGAAAGAAGCAATCTGAGAGTATTTAGCTAGCTGGTATTCCTCTGGGAAAAAATTAAAAAAGATTTCGCTCCACAGCACATAGTATCCAAAAGTGTAATTGAGGATAAGGGCAATCTGCAAATTCCTGAAAGCCACAAGTAACTTCAATTTTTCGAAGCGAAAAATTGAAAGTACCCCACCAGCTGTCAGTGAAAGACAGAGTGCAAAAGCAATCCATATAACAAGCTCTTGATAATTCATTTTATATCATAAACCATTGGATATGACCACAGGAATCACATACAAAATTTGTTGCTGATTTATTTGCCCAATCCAAATTAAAAAATGTCATTCCAGCAGTATTCATAAGCGTTTTTCTAGTCCAAAATTTTTCATGGTTACATATAGGACATTTAAGTGGTTTGTCCCGTATTAGAATAGCTTCTACTTTCTTTTCCTTTGACATACTTACTTTTTTTAGTTGTCCAAAGAAAAGTAGCCCTACCAATTATTTATCCATACTAAAGTAGTGAAATATGAAACACTACTTTAGTATGTAGCCCTTCAAAGTACCGCCCGCTACATTTGAACCACAATCAAATTAAATCAAAATGGAAAATTCTAAATCATATCAACACTATAACAAAAACCCCAAGGAAGGGGAAATGACCATTGGTTGGCAAAAAATGAAAGAAAACTTTCTAGTATTCTTTTTAATGGTGCTCCTGGCTGGCGTGCTGGAAATACCTATGGGTGCCATTGACGATATTGTGGAGGAAAATAGCTTCAGTATTGGTATAGCCTTTTTGCAGGTTTTTGGTTTCGCCTATTGGCTATTTCTATTGCCTGTGTTTCAATATGGGATTGACCTTATTTTTCTCAGAGGAATTAGAAACGAAAACCCGGAGGTCAAAGACGTTACAATTGGTTTCAACAACTATGTAAACATAGTATTGGCCAATCTTCTCAAATTTGGCCTAGTGGCGATAGCTCTGGTTGCTTTGATAATACCAGGTATTGTTGTGGCATGCCGCCTGGCATTTGTATCCTACCTTGTGATGGACAAAGGCCTGAACCCGATAGAAGCGGTAGAGCAAAGCTGGAAAATGACGTCTGGCCGTGGCTGGCATATTTTCGGGCTATATCTAGCCGCAATATTTATTTGTATTGGTGGATTGCTGCTGTTTATTGTGGGCATATTCCCAGCACTGATGTGGATAAGCTCATATATGGCCGTGTATTATCAAATGACGCTTGATGAATTGGCAACTGATGACATAGAAGATACTTTAGAATAAAAACAAAAACTCCATGGCAGATTTTCAAGCTAATGTCATGGGGTTTTTCCTACAAATTTGAGCTTATTACCATCATTATCGGTCATATTGATGGCTTGCTCACTTTTTGGAGGTGAAAACGTAATTTCATCGAATCGTGTCAATTCTATCTGATCACTAAGCAGTTCTGTGATTTCCATAGTTCTTCCGGAAAGTTCCTGTAGTTCGAGCAACATCGTACCTTTAGTTAATATTGCAAATGATATTCGTTCTCGTTCAGAATAGTTATTGGTCAGTTGGGCAAATCCCATATCTTTCTCATACCACCTGGCTCCCGTCTCGATATCAGAGGTTGTGATGCACAGATAGTAAGGCCTAAAGTAATGAAATGATGATTTCTGCTCTTGATTGGCTTGAAAAAGCCTGATCCGGTTGCCATCTGCATCCGCTAGCACAACAGTCTTCACTTTATATTTTAAGTCGAGCCTTGGTTGCTCCAAAATTTTAATACTCCTTCCTTCATATTGATACATTAGGCTATCAATATCACTACACAGGAACCCTATCTCATGAAACCCATTGATCCGCTCGCGGTTATCAGGCATGCTCAACTGATTGAAATTGACCGTTCGCTTGGCCGTAACAATATTCATCCTGAATTGTCGATTTTCGATGATGGCGTATTCTCCAGATTTGTTTTTTTTCAATTTGAAACCCATGTGCTTGATGTACCACTTGGCTGACTCAATGATATCTCTTGCAATAATTTTGATTTCTGTTATTTGAAATTCGCCGGAGGGTTGAGGTTCTTCGGCCAACAGCTGCAGGCTGACAAAAAATGCCAAAAGAAATATTAATATAGATTTCATTAATAAATTGAAGTAGGTTTAAAATTATACAGATTTCAAATTCATTGAATATTTTAGAATAATTAATAACGCTAGTGGGTTATTATATTCCACTCGTGTAACTTGTCCATAAGTGAAAAAATTTCTCGTCATATCCTCTTTTTTCTTTTTGAGCCTCAATCTGAGTGCCGCCAAGAATGATAGCATCCCACTGTTATTGATGGATATGAACATCCAAATAGAGGCTACCGAAGGGATCAACAATATGTACAACTTTGATTTTCAGAGGGCCGATGGACAATTCAGGTGGCTGAAAAAAAAATATAGCTGGCATCCATTACCATATTTTATGTTGGGGCTTAGTCAGTGGTGGAGGATGGTGCCAAACATCGAAGACACCCAATATGACGAGGAGTTTTTCATTTATATGGACAGCTCTTTGGTCGCATCTGAAAACATATTTGAAAAAGGCAGCACTGTAGAAGGAGGCTTTTTCCTGGCAGCAACCTACGCTTTCATCGGTCGTGTACATGCCGAGCGCAGCAACTGGACAAAAGCAGCGGCTGCAGGGAAAAACGCTCTAAAGTATCTGGACTATTGCAGGGAAAAGGAAGAATACGGCGCAGAAATATTATTTGGGGATGCTTTATATAATTACTACTCCGAATGGATTCCTGAGAACTATCCCCTGCTAAAACCTATCATGATTTTCTTCAGAGGTGGAGACAAAGAATTAGGCATCAATCAACTGAAGCAAGTGGCCAATAATGCCTTCTTTACGCGTACAGAGGCCCAATACTTTCTGATGCGCATTATGGCCAATGAGGAGAATAAACCACACGAGGCGCTTAATACGGCAAGGTACTTATCCAAAACTTTCCCTAACAATCCTTACTTCCACAGATTCTATACGCAGACCCTTTACAGAATTCGACGATTGGATGAAGCCGAAATCGAAGCAAAATCTATCTTGAACAAACTGGATAGTGGCTATGTGGGCTATGAAAGCAATAATGGGCGTTATGCTTCTTTTTTCCTGGGAGAGATCAAAATGAAGCAAGGACAAAAGGAAGAAGCAAAAAAATATTACGAGAGAGCCATCAAATTTGGTTTGGAAGCCAATGCCGAGAAAAAAGGCTACCATCTGTATTCCCTATTGAACTTAGGAAAAATCGCTTTTCAACAGAAAGAAAGAGAGCTTGCTAAAGAATATTTCAAAGAGGTGAGAAAATTGGCAAAGGGAAAACATCCTGCCAATAAACTCGCCAGCCGATACATGAAAGAGATGAAAAAGATCTAGCTCAGGCTTTAATGATGCTGAGAAAATTCTCTTGATTTGACTGAACTGAATACTTTTCTATTACTTTTCTCCGGCCTTCTTTGCCTAACTGTCTCCTTAGGCTTTCATCCTTCAGTAGTTGATTAATACAATTTTTCCATTGCTCAGAATTGGAGCATAAGAAACCATTGACTCCATCATCAACTATTTCTACATTCACTCCGACAGGGGACACCAGTGCTGGAATCTCAAGTGCCATATACTGAAGCGCCTTAAACCCACATTTTCCTTTGGCCCACTCGTCATCTTCAAGCGGCATTAAACCAATATCTATTCTATTCAAATCCTCTATTTCTGAAGTTGCTGACCACTGAACGAATTCCATATTAGGAATATCTAATTCTGATGGCTTGTTCGAGATGTAGATGAAATGATATTCCACCTCTTGTGCGATTTCCTTAAGTACCTCAATAATCTGTTCAAGATATTTTCCGGTGGAATGTGTCCCTGTCCAGCCTATAATCGGTAAATCATTACTTTTCTGGCTGGGCACATGAACTGATTGTATATCTATTGTTGTTGGATTGACAAATGTATTTCTGTTAAACTGCGATGAATATTCTCCCAAGTAGGCATTGCCCACTGATACAACATGGCTCCATTTACATATGCTTGCTACTTTATTATGCCACTTAAGTCCTGAAATCATTGTATTTTCAGTGCTTGTATTTGGTAACCATATCGCATCATCGAAATCATAAATGATCTTTTTATTAAAAACATTCGCAATCAACCATTCAAACACCGGAGGCCCTATTGGAGCTACTTCACGATGAATAAATACTCTATCGTATCGGAAAATGGAAAAAAGTAATTTTAATCTTCTCAGAAATCCGCTTATTAAACCCCAGCCCTTTTTCAATGAATTGCCTTTTTTATACAATACCTCCCATGTAATCTGATCATAGAATGATTGGAAGGAGTATTCCATTCCATTAGCTTGCAGCAGATCAAAATATTGCTCAAACCTAAATCGTTGTGAGGGAGCCGCTTTGAGAGGGTATGGAGCCAGAAATAGTATTTTCATCGATTACTCTTGGTGTGCAAACATACGAATAAGTAGAATTTGTCCACTTGTCGTCTAATGCAAACATGTTGTTCGTTAGCTTGCAACATTATTGCTCAAAGCATGAGAAGAAGACAAAAATTCTTCACAATTTTGAGCTTGTGGTCATCCCAAAATACCGGGAATGACATGGCGAAAGCGTGTGAAAGAAAGCTAACACAATGGAAGTCGAAAGGCAATAAATATTGGAGATTAAGGATCTCATAGTAACCCCTTTTTACCTGATTGTACTATACATTTTGGCTTACGCAATCAGGCCATATGTAACAGATGAGGTTAATAGAAAATACTTCATTCCAGCTCTATCTGTAAAGTTCTTTGGAGCTATTGCTCTCGGTCTGATTTACCAATTCTACTATGGCGGAGGTGATACGTTTACATATTTTCATTTAGGAAGTCGCTACGTTTGGAATGCCTTTTTGGATAGTCCTTCTACCGCATTTCAAATGATATTTGGGGATATGACCTATACTTCAGAAAATTTTGAATATGCAAGCAGGATATACACCTATGGTGATGATGCCTCATATTTTGTGGTAAGGGTGGCAGGCTTTTTAGACCTATTTACATTCAGCACTTATACAGCTACTGCTCTACTTTTTGCTACCCTTAGTTTTTCAGGGATTTGGATGATTTTCCTTGTCTTTTACAATTTCTACCCTCGTCTAAACAAACAAATAGCGATTGCAGTTCTCTTCGTCCCCTCCGTGTTTTTTTGGGGATCGGGCCTAATGAAAGATACGTTAACTTTAGGAGCGTTAGGATGGTTGTTTTATGGTTTTGCCCAAGTCTTGATTTTTAGAAGAAATCTCATCATCGGGTCAATCCTTTTTCTATTGGGATTTTACACGCTATATACAGTTAAAATATATATAATCATTTGTTTTTTACCTGCCTTGGCATTTTATCTCTACTTTCAATATCAAGGAAGAATCAATAATACACTTGTTCGTTATCTTTTGGCACCTATATTAATTAGCCTTGGGATTTTGTCCGCCTATTACACAACACTATTAGTAAGTGCAGGACATTATCGTTATTCAGTAGATAACGTGCTTTACACAGCCGAGCAAACGGCAAAATGGAATTACTTTGTAAGCCAGCGCGATGCTGGCTCGGGATATACGTTAGGCGACTATGACTTCACAACTTCAGGGCTTGTAAGAAAATTTGTCCCCGCTGTTGTAACTGCCTTTTTTAGACCATTTCTTTGGGAAGTCAGAAATCCAGTGATGCTATTATCGGCACTAGAAAATATGATTATTGCCTGGTTATTCCTGTCGATTGCTTTGAAAGTAGGCAATTGGCAACTCCTATCGACAGAACCAATCATAGTTCTATGCCTGGTGTTTTCGCTTTTCTTCGGTTTTGCTATTGGAGTCACTACCTATAATTTTGGGTCGCTAATGAGATATAAAATACCTATGCTCCCCTTTTTAATAATGGGATTGTTGTTACTAAAAAATGGAAGAAAGACAAGTCTGGACAGAAGTCATACAGCCTAAGACCAAATGGTTCGACCTCAATCTGGTCGAGCTTTGGGAGTATCGCGATTTAGTATTACTATTTGTTCGAAGGGATTTTGTGGCGGTGTATAAGCAAACCATCCTAGGGCCACTCTGGCATTTTATTCAACCTTTGTTTACAACACTCATTTTTACTATAATATTTGGTAGAGTTGCTAAAATTCCTACAGACGGTATTCCACCATTTTTATTCTATCTCACGGGAATCACCTTGTGGAATTTTTTTTCCAGATGTCTTAATAATACCTCAAACACTTTTGTCAGCAATGCTGGCATATTTGGAAAAGTGTATTTCCCAAGGATGGTGATACCCGTTTCAATTGTACTTTCAGCACTATTGGCCTTTGGTATTCAAGTCCTTTTATTGCTTGTTGTATATTTTTATTATGTGTTTGATGGTGCAACCCAGTTGAGAATGGAAATTTTGTTGTTTCCTTTATTTGTTATCATAATGTCATTATTGGGACTTTCTCTTGGTGTGATTTTATCCTCATTGACCACTAAGTATCGTGACCTTACTTTTCTAATGGCATTCGGTGTTCAGCTATGGATGTACGCTTCTCCGATCATTTACCCTATGTCCGTACTTGATCCTGAGTTACAACGCTTTGCCTTTTTTAATCCGGTTGCTCCAGTGATTGAGGGTTTTCGATTCATCTTTCTTGGTCAAGGATTACTTGACTGGACGATGATTATGTATAGTTTTAGCGTGGCTGTTGGATTGTTTTTCATTGGACTGTCTATTTTTCATCGAGTAGAAAAAACATTTATGGATACCGTATGAGTGATATAGTCTTACGTGTAGAGGATTTGTGGAAACAATATAGACTGGGATTGGTAGACTCCAAAACGCTTCAGGCTGACATGCAGCGTTGGTGGGCAGCTATGAGAGGTAAGGAAGATCCTCTCCTAAAAATTGGCGCTGAAAATAAGTTAGATCTAGCGGGTGATGATTATGTCTGGGCACTCCAAAATATCAATTTTGAAGTAAATCAAGGAGAAGTATTAGGGGTTATTGGTAAAAACGGAGCAGGGAAATCAACACTTCTAAAAATCCTCTCTAAAGTGACCGCACCCACCAAAGGAAAGATCTATGTAAATGGTAGAATAGCCTCTTTATTGGAAGTGGGAACAGGATTTCATCCAGAACTTACCGGGCGTGAAAATATATTTCTCAACGGTGCAATTTTGGGAATGAAAAAGCATGAAATCAAAACCAGATTGGATGAAATAGTAACCTTTGCTGGAATTGAAAAGTATCTTGATACTCCGGTTAAAAGATACTCTTCTGGAATGTTTGTTCGTTTGGCCTTTGCAGTTGCTGCGCATTTAGAGCCAGATATTCTTATTGTTGATGAAGTTTTAGCCGTCGGTGATGTCGAGTTTCAAAAAAAGGCCATAGGAAAAATGAGAGAGTCTTCTCAATCAGAAGGACGAACCGTTTTATTTGTTAGTCACAGTATGGGAGCCGTCCAGAAGTTATGCAAGAGGGCCATATTATTGGAGATGGGAAAAGTCAATATGATTGGGTCAGTAGAAGAAGTAGTTGGAGAATACGTAAATAAAATTAGGCCACAAGAAATAGGCAAGATAGACAACTCACAGTTTGAAGAAGCATATGTGAGTAAAATCCAAATTTTAGATTGCAATCAATCTCCCTCTTCGACATTTTCCTATAATGACAAATGGTTGATTCATCTTGAAATAAAAACTCACAGAAAAATTGATCATTTTGTTGCCGCAATAGGAATTTCTCATCACGATACTCCAGTTAATACTTCTTGGTCAAAACCTCAATCCGTACCAAAAGGAACTTTGACTGTCGATTTCGAAATTTCTGGGATTCATTTTAGACCTGGGTATTATTCGCTTAGCTTAGGATTGTCTTCTTTTGAACGACCTCTATACTTCATAGAAAACATAGCTACAATAGAAATATTAGATACAGCCAGTAGTGTGTCCAAACAAGTTCAAAGCAGCAAAGGTGGCCTGATATTGAACCAATTTAAGAGCAAATTGAGTTATGTTTTTCCCCAATAGAATATCATCAATAGAACCAAATGATCGTGTCCTAGAAGTTGGACCTGGAGGAACTCCTCACCATCGGTCTGATATTTATTTGGAAAAAAAATATGAAACTGAGGATGAGCATGCTTTTCAGCGTGGGTACACGCCTAAACTTGAAACATCTAAACCTGTTTTTTATTACGATGGCGATAAATTTCCTTTTTCCGATAAAGAATTTGACTATGTAATTTGTTCTCATGTTTTGGAGCATGTAGAGGATATAGATTCATTTTGTTCTGAACTACAGCGTGTAGCGTGTCGAGGTTATATCGAATATCCATTGATTTACTATGATTACATTTACAACTTTGATGTACATGTCACTTTCCTCAAAAAGAATGGAAGTTCAATTTTTTGGATGCCAAAAAACGAGAGTCGTTTGGAAGTATTCAAACCTATTCAATCATTTTTCTTTCAGTCGTTGGACAAAAACTATCATTCATTGGTACTAGAACTCAAAGAATACTTATTCGAGGGGTTCGAATGGTCTGACACACTCAAAACTGAAAGAACAAACACATTAACCAATCTTTGCTATTCAGAGGACTTTCAACTTCTAATAAATGAATTAACTACCATCAAGACAAATCAGAAAATCAACCGTTCGGTAATGTCTAGAATCAAGTCTCGAATACTTAAAGTTTTTGTGTAGCTCATATGTTCAGATTTAAACGACTCTCAATATCAAAGAGTTTAACACCTGACCTAAAGGAACTCCTGAATCAACAAAAAAATACTGAAAACAGGTTCTATTTTAAAGGAGAATCTCTTCATATCATTCCAAACGAAAATACGAAGAAGACCTATTTTGACAGGCATTATATTTATCATACAGCCTGGGCAAATCGCAAACTAATAGAAATTACTCCGAAAAAGCATGTAGACATATCTTCTTCACTTTATTTTTCTGCATTAGCTTCAGCACACACCCAAGTAGAGTTTTATGACTACAGACCACCAAATCTAATTTTGGATAATTTTACTGCAAAATCTGGAGATCTGTGCGATCTCCCATTTGAATCAAATTCAGTCGAATCGATTTCATGTATGCATGTTGTTGAGCATGTCGGTCTTGGGAGGTACGGAGATCCTATCGATTATGATGGTGATCTTAAGGCAATGAGTGAGCTTATTCGTGTTTTGAAGTTAAAAGGGCATATGCTATTTGTTGTACCAATTGGGAAACCCAAAATAATTTTCAATGCTCATAGAATCTATAGCTATAGACAAATTAAAAAATATTTTAGCGAATTGAAATTAATTGAATTTACCCTAATTCCCGAAAATGAGAATAAAGGACATTTAATAAGCCATGCTTCTGAAGAGCAAGCAGATGCTGAAGATTATGGATGTGGTTGTTTTCTATTTAGAAAAGAATGAAAAAGAGGCTATTTAATTTTATAGTTAAAAAACTATTAGCCACAAAACAGGTTGATGAACATAATATCCCAGCGAATGAGCAAAATCGTGTGAGGTGGGTAGTTCAAAAATTACAGGATCTTCAATCGGGTTTAAGGATATTAGACGCTGGTGCTGGAGAACAACGTTATCGTTCTGATTGCAGTCACTTAGCGTATGTTTCTCAGGATTTTGCCGAATATGATGGGAAGGGAAATGATCATGGCCTACAAATGGGTGACTGGGACTATGGGAAACTGGATATTGTTAGTGATATATCTATGATACCAGAACCAGATGACTCATTTGATGTAATTTTATGTTCCGAAGTATTCGAACATATCCCCAATCCAGTGCTGGCCTTAAGGGAGTTTAGCCGGCTACTCAAGAAAGATGGTCAACTTATATTGACAGCCCCGTTTTGCAGTATTACGCATTTTGCGCCTTATCATTTCAGTACCGGTTTTTCAAAGTACTATTATGAGAAACACTTGTCGGATTTTGGATTTGAGATCAAAGAAATGGAGTTTAACGGCAATTATTTCGATTATCTCATTCAAGAATTGGATCGACTGCCTGCCATGGCACAACAATACTCTGACGACTTCCTTGACACAAAAGAATTCGCTTCCAGAGAAGTAATGAAAGCGGCCCTATCCCGCTATTCCGCTAAAGATACATCCTCACAAGAAATGCTTTGTTTTGGGATTCATGTTATGGCAATAAAGGCGAGTTGAGCTCCAATCAAATCATAAATCGATTCTATTGGTAATTTCTAAAATTCAAGGAGGTTTAGGAAATCAATTATTTCAATTTGCTGCCGCCAAGAGTTTAAGCCTGAATAAAAAAGTACCCCTTATTTTAGATATATCGCACTACAAACAACGTCATAATCAAAGCATTACAAATCGTTCTTTTCTTTTAGACAAGATAATAAACTCACCAATCATATATAGCCATAATTGGAGAGTGAGGTTACATAAAAGTATAAACCGTTACCAGGATTACATTGAAAAGGACTTTGGCTATTCCCCTCAGATAAACAACGTGCCTGATAATGTGACTTTAAATGGTTATTTCCAATCTGAAAAGTACTTTGCTCATAATACAGCAGCCATTTGTAATTCCATTAATTCTTTATATGAGGCAAATGGTCAATTAGAAAGCCCTAGTATTGGTGTACATGTTAGAAGGGGAGACTACCTAACAAATACAATAGCATATAACGTACTAGGACCATTGGATATTGAATACTATATAAAGGGGCTCAACCGGCTTGAAAAAGCACTTAATATTCCAAAAGAATCAATGAGGATAAAGGTTTTCAGTGATGATTTAGATTGGTGTAAGCAAG
This sequence comes from Cyclobacteriaceae bacterium, assembly GCA_049115735.1. GTDB lineage: Bacteria > Bacteroidota > Bacteroidia > Cytophagales > Cyclobacteriaceae > CAXBNB01. Next base: position 625,290 of record JAGDZP010000004.1, read on the forward strand.
CATTCACTTTTCTACATGGTCATGAATTTATTAATTCGGGAGACCCAATTAAAGATCTAAACCTTATGAGTCAGTGTGATCATCAAATTATAGCTAATAGTTCTTTTAGTTGGTGGGCCGCATGGCTTAACAAAAATGTCGAAAAAGTAGTAATTGCTCCACAAAGCTGGTTTAAAGACACAACAAAAAGCATTAACGATCTGTTACCAAGAGGTTGGATTACCTTATAAAATAATGAGCATTTTCAAAAGAATACCCGTTGAGCGAAAAAACGTGTCTAAATACGACCATGAACTAAATTTTTGGAAAGGGTGTATTAAAGATTATCGACTATGGTATAAGGGAGAGGTGGAACTTTATGAAACAAAACCTCCGACTGATTCTGAAAAAATCCGTGATACAAATCCCGATTATGCTGCAATACTGACCTGGTTGAAATTGCATCAGGAAAAAAAATATATTCTCGATCTGGAATTAGATTCTGAGGTTTTTAGAGGTAAACGAGTATTGGATGTTGGTTCCGGGCCATTACCAAGTGCGCAGGTGTTTGAAGGTTGTGAGTTATACTGCCTTGACCCGCTAATTCCGAAATATCTGGAAGCCGGTTATCCGATGCACATTTATGACCAGAATGTACGATTCGCATATGGACATGCCGAAAACATGCCCTTCCCTGAAAATTTCTTTGATGTGGTTATTTCAGTAAATGCGCTTGATCATGTTGATGATTTCAAAAGTACTGCTAACGAGATTAATAGAGTTCTTAAAAAAGATGGTAATCTCAGGTTTCATTTACATTATCATTCCCCAACGATCACCGAACCTCTTGTTTTGAATGATAATGTGGTCGCTGAAGCATTCCAATGGGCTCAATCTTTCAGAAAAATAAATCAAAAACAAAGTAAAACTGGATATACGGCTCCTGAAGGGGAGTATTATACTCTTTGGAGTAATTTTTGATTTTCTGTTATTATACTATTCTGTCTTCTACTTGATGTATGGTGGCTGACTTTCAACCTTTGATAACCGTATTAATGAGCAATTATAATAATGCTCAATACCTCAGCGAGTCTATCGAAAGTATACTTCACCAGAGCCATGATAATTTCGAATTTATCATCATTGATGATGGGTCTACTGATAACTCTAAAGAGATTATTAAGGAATATGCAGATGTGGATATGAGAATTAAGCCACATCTTCATAAGATAAATCAGGGACTGGTCAAATGTTTAAATTTTGGTCTCAAAAAAAGCAATGGAAAATATATAGCCAGGATGGATAGTGATGATATATCCTTACCAACAAGGTTGGAGACACAATTAGACTTTATGGAAATGCACCCGGAAATCTGTTTATGTGGATCCGCTATAGAAATATTTGATGCCAATGAATCCAGAAATCACTTTTATGCAACAGATCACAATCATATTAAACTTAGGCTATTACTCAACAGTGAATTTGCACACCCTACAGTAATGATTAAAAAAAGTATTTTCGATGATTATTCATTCTTTTATAGTTCGGACTATCCAGCCGCGGAAGATTATGATTTATGGGTTAGAATCAGCGAAAAATGCACTGTTGCAAACATTCGGAATGTTTTATTAAAACATCGACGACATGATCAAGCAGAGAGTATTATTAAAAATACCTTACAAACAAATTCTGTCAAAAAAATTAAGTCTAGAAGCTTTGATAAATTAGGCGTTCCTTATACAGAAGAAAAGAATGCTATCTTGAAAAATATAGTTGACAAAACCTACCGTTTGGAATTATCATTTGTTAGGCAAGCAGAAAAGTTATTATCAGAGTTTGCTTATGCCAATCAGTCAACTAACTATTTCAACGACCTGTTTATTCGAGATTACATTCAAGAGACATGGCAAAGGCTAACTTATGGATCAACTCGATTCGGGTTGAACTTTTATCAACTCTTCAAGAATTCGTCATTAACAGAATGGAGCCAGTTATCCATTTTTTTCAAATTAAAACTCTTAGTAAAAAGCCTAATCAAAATATGATATCCGGTAAAGCAAGCTATGTGTTTCAGATATAAATTTTGATGTTTTTGTGAGAGGCAATCTATTACTATTTACACCTTCCCTCGACCGTACCGGGTCTGAAATTGTTTTCGTTAATTTTTTATTGTATTCAGGAATTGAACAGTTCTATACTATAAAGCTTGTATCCTTAAAGCGAGGTGCATTAATAGATAAGATTCAGTCAAAATGTGAAATTGTAGTATATGAAGATTTTTATGCTCAGCAAGCAAAAGTCATACAAAAGATCAAACACAAATTTGAAAAAAATAAGGATTATCAATTAATCTTTTATGATCGAGTTTTTAGCGATTTTTCTCCTGACGTTGTGTACATCAATGGGCTAAATGTTGCAAACACCAAATTGCTCTCGTACCTATTAAACGCTAGGTTTTCTAAAGAGAAAATTGTTTTGTACTCCCATGAAACATTTGTTGCACTAAATAGTATTGACAGTCTATATATTGATCTTGTTAAATCAACTGTAGGGAAGTTTATGGCTTGTTCTCTGACTTCCGCTCATATGCTCAAGGTGTTATTTTGCTATGAACCCACTATATCTTATCCTGGTATTGATGCTAGTGAAATTGATAGCCATTGTGACAATACAGGAATTTTTAATCTAGATGACCTGAGCAACGATCAAAAAGTATGGGCAATGTCCGGTTATAGTGATTTTAACAAAGACCCCATATTCTTTATTCAATTGTACAAAGAACTTCTTAAGCGAAACCATAAAGTATATTTTATCTGGCTGGGTGCTAATAATTCTAGTGGATTTACACAATACTGCAAAGCCCTGATTAGGAGCCAAGGTTTGCCTAATATAAAACTCATGGAAAATTTACCTCCAGCAGAATACTATTCATTGTTAAGAAGGATTGATGGTTTTGTGCTAACCTCATTTTATGATTCCTTTCCCACTGTAATGCTTGAAGCAGCCTATTTAGGCAAACCAATCGTAAGTCATGACTCAGGTGGTGCTGGAGAATTCTTGCGTGAAAATGGAAAAGAGTTGGTATGCAGCAAAACAATATCTGAATACGCAGACAAAATCGAAAGCTATAATAAAAACGATAAAGAATCATATAATATTTCCGAATATATCATGCCTTTGGCAGCTGAAAAATGGGTCCAGTCTTTTAATAGGTTAATCGAAGCATGAGGATATGTTTTGTTTCTGTAATGGGCGGAACTCCTTGGGGAGGTAGTGAAGAACTCTGGTATAGAACCGCCTTACTAGCACTAGGCCATGGTCATGAGGTAATTATTTCTGTATTTGAATGGCCTGATGAGGTTCCTCAAATTGCTGAATTAAGAGAAAAGGGTACTCAAGTCCATTACAGACACCATCCTTTTCGAACCAACGGTCAATCCCTAAGCTTAGCAAAAAGGGTAGTCAGACGACTTAGGAAGCCACCTCCTCTTTTCTTAAGGGAAATCCAGGAGGTTCAGGAAATGGAGCCCGACGTAATATGCATCAGTCAAGGTGCTACTCATGATCTCTTTTCATTTAAAGGGTTACAGAACCTATTAAGCTTCAAGAAATGTGTTTTAATATCAAATGGGTCTCAGGAAAATTATATCCCCGATGATACTATAATCACTTTAGCCAAGAAATACTACCCGAAAATCCATTCTTGTGTATTTGTCTCGAAGAGAAATAAAAACTTAACAGAACTCCAAATATGCCAGAAACTGTCTAATGCCAAAGTCATTTACAACATTTTTGAATCTCCAGGAGCTAGTGTCCTTTCATTACCGCCTAAAGACAAAGAATGTATCCAATTTGCATTGGTCGGGCGAATTCAATGTAATCATAAAGGACACCATATTTTGTTGGAAATCTTATCAGGTCGTAATTGGGCAAAAAGAAATTGGAAACTAAATATATTCGGACAAGGTAGTGATGAACCATTTGTAAGGGAATTAATATTGTTTTTAGGACTTAAAGACAGAGTTGTAATTCATGGTCAGGTTGAATCAAAAAAAGAAATCTGGGACAAAAACCATATACTGTTATTGCCCTCATTTTATGAAGGAACCCCTCTAGTACTCATTGAGGCTATGTCTCACGGGCGCCCAGCTGTCATAAATGATGTAGGCGGGAATTCTGAAATAGCAAAACATAATGCTACTGCGTTTATTTCTGAAGCTCCAACAAAGCGCCATTTCGAAATGGCCATGGAAAACGCATGGAACCATATATTCGAGTGGGAAAATATGGGAATAAAGGCCAAAAAAAGAATATCCGAATTGTCTAAAATCACTGGCCAACAACAGTTATTTGATATATTAGTTAATGAGAATTGACTTTATAGTCCCATTTAGGGATCGCGAAATTGCAAGAGTTATGAATTGCATTGAGTCAATACAACAGCAAGAAGCTGAGTTCAAAAAAATCATATTCGTTGATTACGGCAGTTCAATAGATGTTCAATCAGAAGTTGAAGAATATCTTAACTCAATCACAAATGTTCAGTACGTCTATTCTTATTCTCAAGGTCACTTTTGGAATAGAAGTCATGCTTTAAATATTGGTGTAAAAAAGTCCACTGCTGATTATGTTGTAATCGTTGATATAGATATTATTTATCCCAGTGATTTTCTTAGTCAAGTCATTTCGTCAATTAATAGAAGCCAAAATAAATACTTCCACTATCGTACAATTTATCTTGATGAAAATGACCAAGTAGAGAATTTAGCAGATCTGGATTTATCCAAAAGACCTGTTTCCACAGATGACGCTAAAGGTTTGGCTATTTATCCAAGACAAGACCTCATTGATGTTGGTGGATTTAATGAAGCATTTTGTATCTGGGGCGGGGAAGATATTGAACTGAGCAAAAGATTTGGTCGGTATAAGACCAGGGAAAATCAATGGCTAGAATCTACAATTACCTATCATCAGTGGCATTTGAATTCACACAAAACCCTCCCAAATGGCTGGTTTGATTATTACATGTCGTTCAAAGAACCACCGATATTTTCAGGAGTCAATTTCAAAAAATCGAATAGGGCCATTCTTAATATTGTAGAAGGAAATGATATCGATAGTCTGCCTAGATTTGAATTTGAATACCCATATGAAATGTCATTCTCTAAATTCAGTAATACACTATGGAATCTCTCAAGAGATAGTGCTATTAGGATTAAAATCGAAGACAAGAACAAAACGTCCTTCAAGACCAAAGGAAAAATAGTTGCTTTTTTTAATAGTCTGCTTACTAAACTAAGTGCAGGATATAATTTGACTGATCTGGATATAGCCACTGGCAAGAGAGTTCCATTCGAAAGTATTTTTTCTTTTTTGTTTTTTTCAATAATCCAGGTTGATAAACGCCATTTCGACTATTACATCATTGAATTTGAAGTGAATAAGATTTTTGACGTATGCGTGTACAAGAAGTAAGTATTTTAAAGTTGAGCTTAATCGAGAATTTTTGAATTGAAGTCTTTTGTTAAGAGTTTGGTCAAAAAGCTTCCTTCAGGAATTAGGGAGTATACAGTGAGCATCAACAAGACCAGAGTTGAACTCAAATTAAATCGTATTTACAAAAAGAAAAATTCCCTGGCTTTAGTGCGTCATTGTGAAAGTCATGATGATTTAAAAATTGACTTGGGTTCAACCGAACCCCGGGAAGGTTTTCTGACTGCAGATTTAAATAATGAAGCTGAATTGGTTTTTGATTTTTTGAAACCATTTCCATTTCTAGATAATTCTGTGGATTTAATATACACTTCTCACGTGTTTGAACATTTCAATAACTCAGAACTGAAATTCATTTTATCTGAAATCCGACGTGTATTAAAAAAAGAAGGAGAATTAATTGTATGTGTACCAAATGCAGAACTCTTTTTTGATCTATATAACAATTTCGACAAGAATCAAGCGGACAAATTATGTGCATATAAACCTGCCTTTCAATTTTATTCTAAAATTGATGTGGTAAACTACATCGCCTACATGGGGGGACAACACAAGATAATGTTCGATAACGAAAATCTTCTTGAAATTATCAAATCAGCTGGTTATTCATCTGTTCATTCCAGGTCATTCAAACCAGGATTAGATTTGGAAGCAAGAAAAAATGAATCTATTTATGCAAGGGCGGTCAAATAATTTTGGCTTCATTGTTACTACTGCCAGAAACGACTTTTTGTTTGCTAAAGGGCTCATTGAAAACATTTATCAAAAATACCCGACCATACCTATCTGCCTGCTTGTAGATGGAAATTTTGAACTTGATGGAGTAGAAAATAGATATAATGCAAATGTAATTCGACGCAAAGAAGTCTCAAACAAATTTTTAAGAGAACAAAGTTATGGGTGGGGCCTAACAAAAATGGTGGCATTCTGGGAGAGCCCGTTTGATACCTTTCTTCTTTTGGATGCCGATACTTGCATTTGGGGTAATATAATGTCGTTTCTTGATTTTGAAAATTTCGATATCATAATTGATAAACCCTTAAAGGACTACCGTAAGGAGGACATAGATGAGTACTTTTTCGAAACTTCACTTTTACTAAAGTTCTATCCTGAGTTTAACCCCTTAGGCAGACCATATTTTTGCACAGGAGTAATTCCGGCCAGAAAAGGGATATTTGACATTGATGACTATAAGCAAATTATGTCACTGTCCATAGAAAATCCATCGCTCTTTAAGTATGGGGAAATGGGAATGCTGAATTTCCTGATTCAGCAATATGTTGATCGTGAAAAAATAAGAATAAAACTGGCTGAAACCCAGGTAATAGTTCCTGATTATGACCCTTCAGAAATTGAGAAACGTTTCAGCCCTAAGCACATTCAACCTTCAAGTAGGGAGAATGTTGTATTACACTGGTGCGGTAAAGCAAAACCTGTAGTCTATAATAAATATGGATTCAATACAGAGCTTATGACCCACTATAGGATGGGTTATTTAGATAGAAAGAATATCGACTCTAAAAAAGCCATGAAGGTAATGACGTCTGAGGATCGATGGCGCGACATTAGAATTCAGTCAAAATATTATAAAAAAAGAGCTCTTAGCTTATTCAGATGAACATAAAAGACCGAATTAAGAACTTCTTATACGGATATTATGGATTTAAACATACATTTTCTGAATGCGGTGAGGATTCAATACTGCGGAGAATTTTTTACGAAAAAATAAAAAAAGAAGAGAAAGGTTTCTACGTCGATGTAGGATCGTTTCATCCCTATTATAGTTCTGTTACACAGCTACTGTCCCTGGAAGGATGGACAGGTATAAATATTGATCCCCGGGAAGGCACGAAAAATCTATTTGATTCAAAAAGAAAAAAAGATGTAAACCTGGAAATGGCTATATCCTCGTTGGATGGAGAGGCTAAATATTATGAGACTGAAATTGCGCCAAGTCTAAATAGCATAAGTTTGGAGCGCTTTGACCAACTTAACATTCGAGATAAAATAACAAGAGAAGTTAAAGTGCCTTGTTGCCGGTTGGATACTTTATTTGATAAATACTTGGATGGAGAAAATTTTGACCTTCTTAATATTGATGTTGAAGGTCATGACCTCAAGGTACTTCAATCCAACAATTGGGTCAAGTATAGGCCAAGGGTAATCTGTGTTGAAATAGATGGGTTCAGCATTCAAGATATTTTAAATAGTGAGACCTATTTATTCTTAAAAGAACTGGGTTATGAATTTGTGGCAAAGAATTATATTCTTCCCAGAATTTCGACATGTTTTTTCTTGGATAAAAAGAGTCCAATTTAGGTTATGCCAATAAAGGTGTGAAGGTTCCCTTTTTCTCCATAATCACTCCATGTTACAATGCCGCTCCATATATTGAGGATACTATTTTGTCAGTTATGAATCAAAAGAATGACTCGCAACATATCATAATTGATGGTGGCAGCAAAGACGACACAATTCGTATAATCACAACTTATCAGAACAAGCTATCCTATTGGGTGAGTGAGCCCGATCAAGGGCAATCGCATGCTATAAATAAAGGGTTAAATTATGCCGATGGGAAAGTTATCAATTGGCTAAATGGTGATGATAAATATCGTGAAGGAGCACTCAATCAAATTAAAGCTCTGTTTAATAAGCCTAATGTAACAGCGGTATGCGGAACGTCAAGACTCTTTGGTGAGAATGGAACAATAAAGTATTCTAATGGGTCTGACATATTCCCTAATAACCTTGCAAAAACAATTGGCTGGGCCCGAATTGACCAACCTGAAACTTTTTTTACTAAAACTGCCTGGGAAATTGTCGGTCCATTGAATGAAAACCTACACTACTGTATGGATAGGGAATGGTGGATGAGATATTTATACAAATTTGGATTATCAGGCATTGTTGAGTCAAAAGAGTGTTGGGTTGATTTTAGAATTCACGATAAATCAAAAACATCAACTGCTGAGTCTGCCTTTACTTCAGAGCATCATTCTATTTTTTATAAACTAGGTAAAAAAATCAGTGATTCAACAGCATGTGATACAATGGCAGAGATATTTGAACTAGATAAGGATCTTAATACCCAAATCAGTGATTGGGAAAACCTTCCTCTATGCTCTGACATCTTTAACTACTATCTTTTGAAAACAACCGACCAGCTTTACGCGCAGGGTCTACATGAAGAAGCACGCTCTTATCTTAAACTAGTTGGAATGAAAGGTCTTGAATCTGAAGATCGAAAACTATATTCCAGGTTGAAATATCGATTGAAACTTCCTAAATCTGTCATTCAATATTTTAGGAATATTGGATAACTCGACATCTATTATCATTCCGTCCTTCAACGGGGAAACCCGAATTCTGAAAACTCTGAATGCTTTAGAAAGTCAAGCCAATTATATCTCAGAAATTATAGTAGTCATAGACGGCTCAACGGACAATACAATTAATGTCTTAACTAGCCTAAATTTCAAAAAGCCAGAGGTCAAATTTATTGAACAAGAAAACGCAGGGAGAGCAAAAACCAGGAACTCAGGTGCAGAAATTGCCAAAGGAGACGTCTTGATCTTTTTGGATGATGATATGATCGCTGAACCCGACCTTGTACAAAAACATCAATTATTTCATCAAATAAATGAAAATTCATTATGTGGAGGGAATCAGCTCGAAAATCCTGCCTGGGCCAAGACAGATTTTGATCGATATAGGTGTGAACTTAGAAAAAACTGGAATAGCCATTTCACTCAATTGACAGAACTCAAACAGGAGAATATTCACCTTACCGCAGCAAATTTTTCAATCACTAAAAAAAATTTCTTTAAAATTGGCGGTTTCGAAGAATCTCTGACAGACGCAGAAGATATTCATTTAGCATTCAAAGCGATGGATAATAATATGCGAGTCTTTTTCGATCCAGAAATCATAGGATGGCATAATGATTTTATAAACCTCAAAGAGTACATAATTCGAAAAAGAGAATATGTTGCGTCGCATAGGAAGCTAAGGAAAATGGGTGTATCCAATAGCTGGATTAAAAAAAGAGAGCTAAAATTAAATAATATTAAATCTCCAATATTTTCTTTTTTCGGTAAAAATCATTGGATACGATTCACAGAGTCTTCTTTATTTAGGTCTTTACCAGATGTGTTCAAATACAAAATATATGACCTCACTATCACAAGTTTAGGTAGTTTGTACACAGGACGAGAACTATGAAATCAAAAGTTGCCTATGTTATATCAGACGTTGATCGTTGGATGTCTTTTGAGTGGATAAGAGAAAATTTAAGCGCCCAAAATGTCGATATCTATTTTTACACCTTATCATCAAATCGAGGTTTTTTTGACAACTATCTCGCGGAGACAAATAGCCCCCATCATTGGATTAGATGTAAAGGGAAACTACATATCATCAAGGCGATAATTATTTTATGGGCTCATTTTATAAAATACAGATTTGATGTAGTTCACTGCCACTTTCTGAATGCCTCAATTTGTGGTCTTACTGCCGCAAGAATGAGCGGAATAAAGCAAAGAATATATACCCGCCATCACAGTACTTTTCATCATTTATTCGCTAAAAAAGGTGTTTTTATAGATAAATATTGTAATTACCTCGCCAGCGAAATTGTGGCTATCAGCAAGGTCGTTAAACAAGTTCTCATCGAATACGAAGGTGTTAGAAACAATAAGATTGTCATGATCAACCATGGTTTCAATTTTCAAGTGCTTAGAAGGGTATATCCTGACCGTATTAATGCCATGAAAGATAAGTACTCTTTGAATAGCACTTCTATTGTTGGGGTCATTTCTCGATTCATTGAGTGGAAAGGTGTGCAATATATTATCCCTGCATTCAAGAAATACCTAGAAAAATTTCCAGATGCGATATTGATTTTGGTAAATGCCAGAGGTCCTTACGAACCCGATATATTAGCAAAACTCAAAGGTTTAGAGCCAGATAGTTATCGTCTTATTCCATTTGAAAATGACATTTTTACCTTGATGCAGACATTTGACTACTTTGTACATGTGCCGGTAGATTCAAAAGTCGAGGCATTTGGGCAAGTATATGTCGAGGCTTTAGCACTGGGTATACCTTCTGTTTTCACCATTTCAGGAATCGCACATGAGTTCATCGAGCACAAATCAAACGCCATGATAGTAGAACCTAAAAACCATGATGCCATAAATGAAGCTCTGATTCAACTATCTCAAGAGCCAACTCTCAGACAGAAAATAAGTGAGCAGGGTGTGAGAGATGTAACCAAACAATTCGACTTTGAAGCCATGGCAAAAGACTTGGAACACCTATATACATGCCCGAGAGCCTAAGTGAAAATAGAAAGGTCCTCTATTTGTCTTATGACGGAATTACCGATCCGCTTGGTCAATCACAAATTCTTCCTTATCTGAAGAGACTTTGTCAATACGGGTATACTTTTTTTATGCTTGGGTTTGAAAAAAAGCAAGCATATAAACAAGAAGGTATCACAATTCGAAATGAGATTAGGGGTTTTAACATTGTATGGATTCCCTGTCGATATCATAAATGGCCTCCTGTGTTTTCCACATTGTTTGATCTGTACTTGATGCACCGAAAAGCTACCAAGTTGTGTAAAGAAAAAAAAATTATAATTGTGCATTGCCGAAGTTACCTACCTATGCTTATTGGATTGATGTTGAAAACACGATTTAGGATCAAACTGTTATTCGACATGAGAGGATTTTGGGCGGATGAACGAGTCGACGGTAGGATATGGAACCTAAAAAATCCCATTTTCAATTGGATTTATAAATACTTCAAAAGAAAGGAAATTCAATTTACCACACAGGCTGATCATATCATATCTCTAACTTATGCAGGCAAAGAGGAAATGACCTCTGGCAGGCTTTTCAGAAATAACAATGTTAAGATCTCTGAAGAAAAAATTACAGTAATTCCATGTGCAGTAGACACAGAATTATTTGATCCGGAAGCAGTATCGCAGGAAGCTGTAAATCAATGGAAAGAGAGGCTGAACATTACGGTTGAGGACAAGGTTTTGATCTATCTGGGTTCCCTGGGGACTTGGTATATGTTAGAGGAGATGTTGATTTACTTCAAGGAACTAATTGAGCATCAACCAGGATACAAATTTCTTTTTGTGACGAAAGATGAGATGTCCGAGGCGTTCTGGTTAGCAGAGAGGCTTGGCTTAGATCCAACAAAGATTTTGTCCAAAAGTGCTAGTAGAACAGAAGTACCGGAGCTCTTAATGATGGCGGACCTGGGCATCTTTTTTATCAAACCCGTCTATTCTAAGAAGGCCTCCTCAGCTACAAAAATGGGAGAAATGATGGCTATGGGATTACCTTTTGTAACAAACAAAGGTGTAGGGGATGGAGATGACTTGGTACAAAAGTATGGCAATGGAGTAAGTATTGATTTGAATCAATTTGAAAATTGCAGAAAAAATTTGGATCATCTAGATAAAATAAGTGATAGACAGTCTTCAATAATTGAAGAATTTTGGTTGAACAATTGCGTAGCTGAGTATAGGAAGGTTTATAAGGAGGTTGACACTTAGCTCCAGCAAATGGAAAATTCCCTAAACTCTTCGAATATTTTTTCCATGTCTAAAACATATTCCCTTGGAGTATAGCTAGACGCTCTCCTATGGCCTTTTTGAATGAGTTGGTTTCGAAGTTCTTGATTTTGATGCAATTCTATTATTTTCCTGGATAGATCAACATGATCTAGTTTATCAAAATACAAAACATTGTCGCCGTATTGCTCCATCGACCCACTTACGTTAGAAACAATCGCCGGACAACCAAGACTCATAGCTTCAAGTGGAGGCAAATTTTCAGGGCCAAATAATGTCACATATGTAAGTGCCAAGGCGTTTTGGTACAAAGCAGACAACTCTTCAGAACCAATAAAACCTAGAATGTGAACGTATTCATCCAATCCATATTCCCGTATCTTCTCTTCGATAAAGTTTTGATTGCCCTGATTTGATCCGGTTAAAACCAAACACATCTTTAATCCTTTTTCGTGGATCAAAATTTTCAAGGCTTTTAATAATCTAATGTGATTCTTATGGGGCCAAAATTGACTTGGATATAGAATATAAGGAGATTCAATACCTAATTTTTCAATTATCTCAAAGCTCAGCTCTTTGGCTACAGCATTTAACTGAGGAATTGGGTGTGGTAATAGCTTGATTCTGGATGAATCAACATCATAGAAATTAATTATCTCATTCTTACCTGCTTTGGTTCCGGTAAGAATATAAGCGGCTTTTTTAAGTATATGATCATAATGGAGCTCACGCTTTTCCCATGTAGAGTTATCAAGTAATTCGGGAAACACAGGTTGAAGTCTGTGCTGAAGATCCCAAATTGTATAAATATAGGGGATGTCAGTCTTTTCAAATCTGTATGTGGGAAACCAGATAATTGAAATATCAAGTTGAGTTGCAGTATTGTGCAACGCCCCATTTGTATCCTTAACTGACTTACCAAAATTTCGAATTTTCCGCTTAACTCTTTGCACAAGATTCAAATCTTCAAGTTTCACATGCCGTACAGAATCTGAGCTGGGAGCATTTAAAAAGTTCTTCTTGGAATAATAAAAAAGGTAAAATCTGTATACCTCAGAAAATAAAGAAAGATGGTTAAGGATAGACTTTTGGAAAGTAAAACCGCCACCTTCCTCCTTTGAAATATCTCCTATAAATATCCCTACTTTCATATTTTCCTAGCAATGCACAAGGTATGCCATGAGTCCTCATCAATTTGAGAATCCCTTTGATACCCATTGTAAAACTGAACTGGGTCAAGGCCGCTAGTTCTTAAAAGCAATTCCATTTCTTTGATGAGAAAAAATCTATTTTTTTGAGTCTCGGAGAAAGAGTCTATCGTCCCATTATCCTTGTTTTCCATCGTGATTTTATAATTGACAATTCCGAGTTGGTTAACATAATCAATGCTTGTTTCGGAAATTCTACGGATCTGAAACTTCTGATTATTAAAGAATTTTTCTCTGATTGGATCAAAGTGTCTCAAAAAAGCTCCAGCGTTCCAAAATTCGAAAATGAACAATCCGTTTTTTGATAAGCAATTTACGACATTCATAAACACTTTTAGAATATTATCATTGGTCTGTACATAACCTATGGAATCGAATAATGAGATGACTACATCGAACTTGAAGTCAAAATCCAAGAAATTAAGCATATTCATTTTACATACACTAACATTGCTGTAGTCAATCAGTTTTCCGCGTGCTTCAGTGAGCATGGCATCAGAATTGTCAGTCACTACTAATTCCTCAATAAAATTGGCAAGAAAAACGGCATGATTGCCAGTACCGCCTGCCAGCTCCAACATTCGTTTGCATCTCTTCGCCAAAAATGTTTCAATGCATTTCTCCAAAAAAAAGACTTCTGATTGATAATCTTTGGAAGCATAAAAGATATCATAAAGTTCGGCGTGGACGTCCCTGTAATTTTGATTTTCCATTCTTACTTAATATGAATCCAAAAACTCGCAAAATTTGATTCGAACCTTCGAAATTCAAGACATACTTTGAAGATTCATAAAAGTGATATTCAATTTCATAATTATGTTTATGTATTGATTCCTTGATGACCGATAAGGGCAAATAGGTCACCGGAGTTTTGATTTCTTTATCGTTTTCTATTTGCATTTCACCCGGACCATGATGCTTTAACCTGCTCGTTTGAAAACCATATTCTTCAGAAATTGATTGAATTAACAATGGTAATCGAGTCAGGTAAATGAACGGAATTCCTTGGTCCAGCAATCGATTAAAAACTTGCATAGAATTGGGCAGATACTGTAGTGATCCGGACAGAATCAATATATCTGGTTTTTTTTTGTGGCTAAACGCTTCATTGAGATCATAAAAAAAAAATAGACGTTCCCCTAAAAACTCTTGCTTGGCATATTTTACCATTTCGGGAGTCTCAACGACGCTATATTTATTTATCCATTCAGGAAAGTGATAGTCAGCAAAAAAATAAAGCATACCACAAGCACCACCAATCTCAAGGATTTCTACTTTTTGGGAATAATCATTCCACATAAGCTGAAAAAAAAACAAATTTTGCAAATCTGATTTAGATTCGATTTCTCTATTGATGTTCTTTTTGGCAATAACAGTTTTCTTCAAAACTATTTGTGCAATCGACTCGTTCGAATACCCTTCTGCTATGTTTTTTGTAGCATCAAAACTAGAATACTTTTTAAGCTTCTGACCGATTCTTTGAAGCGCGCAGACAGCATCTACTATAATTGGTGGAATTAAACGAGCGAACCATCTCATTAGATATAATCTTTGATCGTTTCACATATATGTTCAATCTCTGAAGATTTTAAATTTGTGGAAGATGGGAGATAAAATCCATTTTCCCATATATACTCAGCAATTGGACAATCTGTTTCTAACATCAGATGACTGTTCAAAAGAAATGGCTGGCGATTCATAGGACAAAAGAAAGTTCTGGTATCAATTCCTTTTTCCCTCAGATAATAACACAAAGCATCTCTATTAATTCGGTTTTCTGATCTAATTGTCACGGCGTACATCCAATATACATTTTTGGCCCATGACCTTTCTATGGGTGTCTCAATAAAATCGACTTCTCTAAGCATTGAATTATATGCTTGAGCTAATCGTCTTTTGCGTCTTATGAAATCTTCAATTTTACCTAATTGAGAAAGCCCTAGAGCGGCCTGCATCCCCGACATTCTAAAATTATAACCAGCCTCCTTGTGATAAAACCTTGGCTGTTCAAACGCCAGGTTTTTCAGCTTTCTTAATCTTGCAGCGAGATGATCGTCATCTGTAACAATCATTCCTCCTTCACCGGTTGAAATGATCTTATTCGCATAAAAACTAAAGCAAGCCATGTCTCCAAAACTACCTACTGTTTTTCCATTAATTTGAGCACCATGTGCCTCAGCAGCATCCTCAATAACTTTGAGATCATACTTCTCGGCGATTGCCATTAGTCGTGGCATATCGACAGGATGACCAAAAAGATGAACAGGTATTATGGCTTTCGTATTAGGAGAAATGGCTTTCTCAATTAAGTCCACATCCATATTCCAAGTTTCCTTTTCTGAATCGATGGGCACAACAACTGCTCCATTATGGTATACTGCCAAGGCAGTTGCGATGTTCGTGGATGAACTTATTATTACTTCATCACCTGGCCCGATGTTCAACGCTGAAATCGACAGATGTAGAGCAGTGGTACCGCTGCTAACAGAAACTCCAT
This sequence comes from Cyclobacteriaceae bacterium, assembly GCA_049115735.1. Lineage (GTDB taxonomy): Bacteria > Bacteroidota > Bacteroidia > Cytophagales > Cyclobacteriaceae > CAXBNB01. The sequence continues at coordinate 641,062 of JAGDZP010000004.1, forward strand.
GTTTGCAGCCACAGTATTTCGCAAACTGATTTTCAAAATCGGAAATAGAAGATCCATAGGTGCCAGATATCTCTCCACTTTTTAGAGCTCTCAGTACAGATTGAATGTCGCTATTATCTATAGAAGGTTCGAATACAGGAATCATTTATTGATAGTTACAAATACTTTGTCATTTTCATCACCCAAAAATGGTCCCTGCTTCACACTTATGCATTGCATATCTTCAATGACCCTCAAGGCATGACAGCCATGAATCAAAACGACCGCATCACCAACAGATAAAGTAATTTCCTTCAATAAATCTCCCATATCGGTATAAAGTTCAACAATAACTTTTCCTTTTTGAACCAGGAACATTTGTTGTAAATCAGATATTTCTCGTTTGAATGGTTTGTGAAAGTGCGGGGGCTCTTCAAAGCCTGACTTGTGAGCAAGGAGACCAAATTGAAACGAAGATTCTTCCGGAGAAAAGAAAGTCGTCGTTTCGACGGTTGTATTTGCCCAGATTATCTCTGCATACTTTGTTCCATTGTACTCAATGACGTCAACTTGATGATTATTCATTTTTTAGGAAAACCAAATGTTAAAATATTTAAAACAAAAGGGTGAGACACTACATTATATTTCCTCACGTCTTACCATGCAACAATATTACATAATTAATAGTCTATATTAAGTTCATTTGATTACAATTGCCATGAGACACATGATTTTATAATACGCCAACAATCAATTCAAATTAATCTCATTCTTTTGACAAACAGTGCATACTTGATCCTTATCTTTGATTATGGCTTACAGATTACGCAATGGGGCTGAATTTCTTCACATTCCAAAGACAGGTGGAAGTTGGGTGATATCAATTTTGGAATCGAACAACTTAATTTTAAAAAAACTGAGTCATGAACATGCAGATTACGATTGTAATTTATTTCAACCGAATCTAAGCATGAGTTATCACAAGCATTTTTTGTACTCTATGGAATTCTTTAGACAAAGGCTTTTTAGAAAGGGAGAACCATATCAACCACCACCATTTAGATTCTGTTTTGTACGAAATCCAATTTCCTGGTATGAATCATGGTGGAAATATATGAAAGGAGAAGATTGGAATCACTGGGGGAAAATTAACTCTAAGAGATATTGGCATCCAAATTCTATACTAAATGGTTTGGGAAGCGATGATTTCAATGAATTCGTTTGGAATGTTTTAAAAAAAAGGCCCGGATATGTTTCAGAGTTATATTTTAGCTATACCAAACCAGGAATATCGTTTATTGGAAAAAAAGAAAACCTGGTGAGCGACTTTTTGAAGGTAATATCAATTCTTGATTTAAGGATTAGCAGGGATCAATTATTGAAGTCTGAAGCGGTAAATGTATCAAAGACGGCTTCCTCAATGGTAGATTGGGACCCCAAACTCAAGGAAATGGTAAGAAAAATAGAACTTCCAGCACTAATTCATTTTAATTACTTAAGTGAAAAAGAAAGAATTGATCTAGGAATTAACAAGTATATCTCTCCGAATGATGCATTAGCCAAAACCTAAAAAATTTAGGGTTCAGATTGACCCTCAAACCTTTTAACGGCAGGAGCATCTTTTCTTGCCAAGGTCCATTTTTTCTTACATACTATTTTTAATAGCTGAAGTACAATTTTGAAGAAGGGAAAAGGCCAGAGAAAAGAAAGGTCCTGTCCATAAAAGAACATCCAAACTCTATTCTCTACCCATATTTTCGATAAAACCCTTTTCTTCTGGGCCTCCAACGATCTAAGTTCTGATATGTTTTTAAAACAAACATTGTTGTATAAATCAAACCAAAGAATATTTTGATCATAGAGAATGGACCCAAGTCTTACTTCCCACACATGGCAGAATTCATACGATCCATCACCCTCAAACAGGCGATTTTTGTAATTGTTGAAGTAGTTTAAATACAATTGAATTTTCACAAAAAAATTGCCTCCGTCTACACAAAAACAGCGTGGCTGTAGTATATCTCGAATTTCATCAAAGTTGTCCCCCCATATATTCTTAGAATTATTCCAACTGCTAATGCAACTTACTCTAATTCCGTTTCTAGATGCATAAGCACAACCTACTTCATTATCATGAAACAGTCGATGAATGGAGTCCAAATCAATGACAAATTCGTCAGGAATTGTATCGTCATTTACTAATGTCGAAGTGTTCAAATAATGATCTTGCAAAAAAAATACTATTTCAGGCTCATCAATTTGGTTTTCTACAATTAGACGTATATAATCGAGCTGTGCTCCATGATTCAGGTTCCAGTTTCTTCTACAAAAAAAATGCATGGCATCTTCACTGATGCTTCTGCTTACACTTGTGAGCTTCATTAGTTCTGCTTCTGGATTCTCAGAACAGTCCATTACGATAACTTGGTCAAGACTTGGGTCAAAACCATTGATCAAATTAAAAGACTCTGCAAAAATTTCCGCTCGATTGCAGTTGGCAACAACTATATGAAAACGATTCATTGCTTCCTTTCTAAATTGGATTTTCTAGTTAACCAACTTTCTTACGACGTATAGCCCATCGGTATGCTGAACTTTTTCCCACTCCCTATTGTCAATAACATATTTCTGAATTACTTGCCCAGGGCCGTAAAAAATCTCTCCAGTAATTTCGCTTTTTTTCTCAAATTCAACATCATGAAACATAACAATACCTCCTTTTTTAACTAACACAGACCAATCCAGCCAGTCTTTTTCAACAGCATCAAAATTGTGGTTCCCATCAATAAATACTAAATCAAGTTTCAACTCTAGCTGTAACCTTATTTCATAGCTAAATCCTCTTTTGACAGTAATCAAATCCCAAACGCCCAGGTCGGTCATATTGTCCTTAAACTTTGAATACAAATCCAGTTTCTTACTTACAGTACTGGCTATTCTCGAATATTGGATTTCTGATTCTAAGTCCCCTTCAGCATTGAAAGGATCAATCGCTAAAATTTCTCCCTTCCCGGCGTTATCTTTCATGGATTTTGCAAGAATATAGGTACTTTTTCCCAACCATGAACCGATTTCAACTGCTCGGATATTTGAAATTCCACTGGATATCAATTTCATTGTTTCATACAAGGTTTTCGCTTCGTGATCAGTAAGCCAGCCACCAATATGAATATGCTTAACATATTTATGTGAATCCAAGCCGTTTCTAAAAATATATGTAATCTCACTTTTTTTCCGAACAAGAAACGCCAGAATACGACTATATACCTTTATCAGTCTCATTATCTTCATTTTCATTTTGAGTATTACAAAGTGAAGTCTTAATGCCAAATAAACTCGCTTAGACTCTCTTAAAGGAATTCTGACAACTTCAATTCTTTCTGCTAATTTAGGTTTGTACCCAGCTGGTACCCGTTTGGTATGGGTTGAATTTTCACCGAATCCTATATTTTTAACAAGACGTTTATTAGGATGCAGACACAATCCTTGCTTGAGAAATATACTGGTATGCCACTTAATCGCCCAAGTTCTTAATCTTCCCTCGCGATTTGCTTCAAGTTGACTGATATACCCTCTGCGCCTGTCGAATTTGTCAAAACGAGGAGATTCTTGCAACTTCTGGATGAGATGTTTTGTGTCCGTTATATAATGTTTCCAAGCTCTTCTCCAAGTTCCCCACCCCCAGCAAGAAGCTTCATCATAAAACAAATTTTTTCTTAATGGTATTACCGAAGGAAAAATATTTGCAGCAATATGATAAACCCTATTTTCGTTTTCGTATAAATCCAATGCTTCATTCATGAAAGTTAAAAAGCCAACACTCGTAAGAAGATCATCCTCTAGTACAATAATTTTATCAAACTTCTCTAATACACTGCTGACCCCCAGTTCAACAGAGCAAGCGAGCCCGTGATTATCTTGCCTTTCAACTAATGTTACTTTTCTGAATCTGTCTTCACTTCGAACCATTGACCTTACTTGATCAATTAATTGAACATCTGAGATATTATGATTTCTTGGTCCGTCAGAAAACACTATCAGTTCACTCTGATCGGAAAGATAATTGTGAGCTAATGAATCTAACGTTAGCTTTGTATGAATTGGTCTATTAAAAACAAATAAGCAAATTGGTGCTAATTCTGTTTTCATGGAAAGTCAAATTATAAAACAACAAATATCCTATTTTAAATCATGAGATATGGCATTTATATTTTTTTCTCTTTTTTATTTCACGAAATATTAGCTCAGCCGAGTTCCTCCTTTACTATTAATACTACGGTTTGCCGAAACGAATCTATTG